>NZ_CBCPLV010000001.1:0-62500 GCF_965119505.1 Streptococcus sp. Marseille-Q6379
ATGACCGAAAAAGAGCATTTTTTTTGGAATAAGCTCTTAGAGCTGGCCAAAGAGGAACTAACACAAGCCACTTTTGATTATTATGTCCTAGATACCAAGCTCATCAAAGTTCAAAATAACGTTGCTACAATTCTGCTTGAAGAAGTCAAAAAGCTATTCTGGGAAAAGAATATGCTATCTTTCATTTTGATGGCTGGTTTTGAAGCCTATAATAGTGAAATAAAAGTTGAGTACGTCTTTGACGAAGCGCTCATAAACGAGGCAAATTCAACTGTAGCAAATAATGACTTTGGTAATAAAAAGGAACAGCAGACCCCTGCTCTTCCTACATTGGACTCAGACTTAAATAGTAAGTATACCTTTGATAATTTTATCCAAGGGGATGAAAATCGTTGGTCAGTTGCTGCATCTTTAGCTGTAGCTGATTCACCAGGAGCTACTTATAACCCTCTATTTATTTACGGAGGACCTGGTCTCGGGAAAACTCACTTGCTCAATGCTATTGGAAACAAGGTCTTACATGATAATCCTCAAGCACGCATCAAATACATTACTGCAGAGAATTTCATTAATGAATTTGTTGTACATATCCGTTTAGATAAAATGGACGAACTAAAACTTAAATATCGTCATCTGGACGTTCTCTTAATTGACGATATTCAATCATTGGCTAAAAAATCAACGCAAGCCACTCAAGAGGAATTCTTCAATACTTTCAATGTCCTTCACAATAATAATAAACAAATTGTCCTGACCAGCGACCGTAATCCAGATCAACTGAACGAGATGGAAGAGCGTCTTGTCACGCGCTTTAAATGGGGGTTAACCGTCAATATCACACCACCTGACTTTGAAACGCGAGTGGCCATTCTTACTAATAAGATTATGGACTATGATTATCATTTTCCTCCTGAAACAATTGAGTATTTAGCTGGCCAATTTGATTCAAATGTCCGTGACTTGGAGGGAGCCTTAAAAGATATTAGCTTAGTTGCCAATGTTCGCCAGTTAGATACTATCACAGTTGAGGTAGCTGCCGAAGCCATTCGCGCACGTAAAATGGATGGTCCTAAGTTAACTCTTATTCCGATTGAGGATATCCAAACTGAGGTAGGGAAATTTTATAATGTCACTGTAAAAGAAATTAAGGCAACTAAACGAACACAAAATATTGTCTTGGCACGTCAGGTAGCCATGTATCTTGCGCGTGAAATGACTGATAACTCCCTTCCAAAAATTGGAAAAGAATTTGGCGGAAGAGACCACTCAACTGTCTTACATGCATACAATAAAATCAAAAATATGATTGCCCAAGATGACAGTTTACGCATTGAAATTGATACCATCAAAAACAAGATAAAATGACACTTGTGGATAACTATTAAAAATTATTCAAACTTTCCCACAGGCTGTGCACAAGTTCAAAGCCTTGATAAAACTATGTTTTGTAGACTTATGCACAATGTCCACAAGACCTACTACTACTACTAAAATAATACTAATAAAAATAAAGGAGCATCATGATTCAATTTGCGATTAATAAAGCTTATTTCTTACAAGCACTTCATACGACTCGCCGTGCTATTTCTTCTAAAAATGCTATCCCAATTCTATCGACGATTAAAATCGAAGTTACCAGTGATGGTATCTATTTGACAGGATCAAATGGGCAAATCTCAATTGAAAATAGTATCTCAGTTTCGGAAGAAAATGCAGGTCTATTAATTACACAGCCAGGTAGTATCCTTTTGGAAGCAAACTTTTTCATTAATGTTGTCTCAAGCTTGCCTGATGTTACCCTTACTTTTGAAGAAATCGAACAATACCAAGTTTTACTGAAGAGTGGTAAATCAGAAATTACTTTAAAAGGGAAAGATGTTGAACAATATCCCCGTATTCAGGAAGTTGATAGCTTGACACCATTGCTCATGGACACAAAAGTGTTAAAATCTATCATTGCTGAAACTTCATTTGCAGCAAGCACTCAAGAAAGTCGTCCAATTTTAACCGGAGTTCACTTTGTTCTTTCAAATCATAAAGATCTCAAAGCTGTAGCAACTGACTCTCACCGAATGAGCCAACGTCAACTTGTTTTGGAGCATTCTGCAGATAACTTTGATGTCGTAATCCCAAGTCGCTCACTTAAAGAATTGTCGGCAGTTTTTAGCGATGATATTGAAAACTTAGAGGTCTTCTTCTCAGCAAATCAAATTCTATTCCGTAGTGAAACAATTTCTTTCTATACACGTTTACTTGAAGGAAATTATCCAGACACTAATCGTCTCTTGTCCGATTCATTTGAAACAGAAGTTGTTTTTGAGACTGCTAGCCTTCGTTCTGCTATGGAACGTTCATATTTGATTTCTAATGCTAGTCAAAGTGGTACCGTTAAACTCGAAATCATTAATGGTAGTGTCAGTGCCCATGTTAATTCGCCAGAAGTCGGAAAGGTGAATGAGGATATTGACGTGCAAGATGTTTCAGGTAGTGATTTGGTCATTAGTTTCAATCCAACCTACCTAATAGATGCTTTGAAAGCTCTTAAGAGTGAGACTGTCCGTGTACGTTTCATTTCACCAGTACGTCCATTTACATTGACGCCAGCAGATGACAGTGAGAATTTTATTCAATTGATTACACCTGTAAGAACAAACTAAAATCGAAAAAGTTATCCACTGTGGATAACTTTTTTACTAGAAAGGGAATTTATGTACCAAATTGGAAGTTTAGTTGAAATGAAAAAACCACATGCTTGTACTATCAAAGCAACAGGAAAAAAAGCTAATGAATGGGAAGTAATCCGTCTTGGAGCTGACATTAAGATTCGTTGTACGAATTGTGATCATGTGGTCATGATGAGTCGTCATGATTTCGAGAAGAAACTTAAGAAGGTTTTATAACAGGTGTTGGAGAGACTATATAACGAGAGTTTTATGTTAAGAAAATTACTTCACTAGCAATATAAAGACTTTCTAAAGTCCCTAATCATCTTCTTTATAGCATTCTTTGCCTTGCTTTCCTTTTTATGATTCTCAAAGGGAAGTTGCCTATTTTTAACAATTTTTGTGTTATAATTAACTGAATTACTTTTTTATGGAGAAATAAATTAATGGCTTTAACAGCAGGTATCGTCGGTTTGCCAAACGTTGGTAAATCAACTCTTTTCAATGCAATTACAAAAGCGGGTGCGGAAGCTGCTAACTATCCTTTCGCGACAATTGATCCAAACGTAGGTATGGTTGAGGTACCAGATGAGCGTTTGACGAAACTGACTGAACTTATTACCCCTAAAAAGACAGTTCCAACTACATTTGAGTTCACAGATATTGCGGGTATCGTAAAAGGAGCATCAAAGGGTGAAGGTCTTGGAAATAAGTTCTTGGCGAACATTCGTGAAGTAGATGCGATTGTCCATGTGGTTCGTGCTTTCGATGATGAAAACGTTATGCGTGAACAAGGGCGTGAGGATGCCTTTGTAGATCCGATGGCTGATATTGATACAATCAATCTAGAATTGATTTTGGCTGACCTTGAATCAATTAACAAACGTTATGCGCGTGTCGAAAAAATTGCGCGTACACAAAAAGATAAAGATTCTGTGGCAGAGTTTAACATTCTTCAAAAGATTAAACCCGTTCTAGAAGATGGTAAGTCTGCACGTACGATTGATTTTACTGAGGAAGAGCAAAAAATTGTTAAGGGACTCTTCCTCTTGACAACAAAACCAGTGCTTTACGTGGCTAACGTTGATGAAGATCAGGTCGCAAATCCTGATGATATTGATTATGTGAAGCAAATTCGTGAGTTTGCAGCGACTGAAAATGCAGAAGTAGTTGTTATCTCGGCACGTGTTGAGGAAGAAATTTCTGAGTTGGATGATGAAGATAAGGAGATGTTCCTAGAAGACCTTGGTTTGACAGAATCAGGAGTTGATAAACTGACACGCGCAGCCTATCACTTGCTTGGTCTTGGAACTTACTTCACTGCTGGTGAAAAAGAGGTGCGTGCTTGGACCTTTAAACGAGGTATCAAGGCTCCACAAGCAGCTGGAATTATCCACTCTGACTTCGAGAAAGGCTTTATCCGTGCTGTAACCATGTCTTACGATGATCTCATTAAATATGGTTCTGAGAAAGCTGTTAAGGAAGCTGGTCGCCTTCGTGAAGAAGGAAAAGAATACGTTGTCCAAGATGGCGACATCATGGAATTCCGTTTCAACGTTTAGAAAATAAAAAATAGTGCACAAGGCTGAAAAGTATTTTTCAGTCCTTTTGCTGTTTATCAAAGAGGAGAAATAATGACAAAATTAGTAGTTGGCTTGGGAAATCCTGGTTCAAAATACCATGAGACACGTCACAATGTTGGTTTTATGGCTATTGACCTAATGGCTAAGGAACTGGGATTAACCTTTTCTGAAGAAAGGACCTTTAAGGCTGAAGTGGCTTCGACCTTTTTAAATGGTGAGAAGGTTTATTTTGTGAAACCAACAACCTTTATGAATTTATCTGGCCTAGCTGTTAGAGCATTACTAGCTTATTACAATATTCCCATGGAGGATTTTATCGTCATTTACGATGACTTAGATATGGAAGTTGGGAAATTGCGCTTTCGTCAAAAAGGTTCAGCGGGTGGTCATAATGGTATTAAATCTATCATTGCTGAAACTGGCACTCAAGAGTTTGACCGTATAAAAATTGGTATTGGCCGCCCACAGAAAGGAATGACGGTCGTTAATCATGTCCTTGGAAAATTTAGTGAAGACGACTATGCCACAATTTTACTGACTTTAGACAAGGTAGAGACAGCCCTCAATCATTACCTGAAAACCAATGATTTCGAAGACACTATGAGGCGTTATAATGGCTAATACTCTATTAGATCTTTTTGAGAAGAATCATCACTTGCTTGAGTGGCGTGATAAAGTAACCCTATTGAGTAGGCAGTTGGTCATGGGATTTTCTGGTTCCAGCAAGGCAGTTGTCATGGCATCTGCTCTTTCTGAGCAGGTTCCTAAGATTTTAATAGTTACTTCAACACAAAATGAAGCTGAGCAACTGACAGGAGATTTGTCAGCTATCTTAGGAGAGGATAAGGTTTATTCTTTTTTTGCAGATGATGTAGTAGCTGCAGAGTTTATCTTCGCTTCACCTGAAAAGACCCATTCTCGTCTTGAAAGTCTTAATTTTTTAATGGATAAAGAGGCCAGTGGGGTTTTGGTCACGAGTTTAGTTGGTGCTAAGTTACATTTGCCTAACCCTAAGGTTTATAAAGACTCTCGCATTGACTTAACACTAGGGGAGGAACATGATTTAGAGGCTCTAAGTAAGCATCTGACTCATATTGGATACCAAAGAGTGGAGCAAGTTCTCTCACCTGGTGAGTATAGTCGTAGGGGCGACATTTTAGATATTTATGAAATGACTTCAGAGCTCCCCTACCGTTTAGAATTTTTTGGAGACGAGATTGATGGCATTCGTCAGTTTGATAGCGATAGTCAGAAATCTTTAGACAATTTAGAGCATGTTATCGTATCACCAGCAGATGATATTATCTTAACAAGAGAGGATTACCAACGTGCTGAGAAGGCCCTAGAAAGTGCGGTCTCGAAGGCAGAAGGTCCTCATAAGGCTTACCTTGAGGAAGTTCTGTCGGTTACGATTGATGGCTACCGTCATAAAGATTTACGTAAGTTTTTGTCTCTCTTTTATGATAAGGCTTATACCTTATTTGACTACCTTCCAAAGGGAACTCCTGTATTCATTGATGATTTTCAAAAGATAGTGGACCGCCATGGACGTCTTGAATTGGAGGTGGCTAATCTTTTAACTGAGGATCTTCACCAAGGCAAGTATCTGAGTCATCTAAATTACTTAGTGGATTCATTTAAGACTTTACGTAACTATCAGCCAGCTAGTTTCTTTTCGAATTTTCATAAGGGCTTGGGAAATCTTAAATTTGATAAGTTGTATCAATTCACGCAATACCCTATGCAGGAGTTCTTTAACCAGTTTCCACTTCTAGTTGATGAAATACATCGCTATACCAAGAATAAGGCTACAGTTATTTTACAAGTGGGGTCTGAAAAGCAACTCAAATCTTTGAAGGAAACCTTGGAAGAATATTATTTAGATTTACCACTTAGTAGTTTTGGAGATTTGATTCCTTATAAGCCTCAATTAGTTCTAGGAAACTTATCCAATGGTTTTTACTTTGCTGATGAAAAGCTTGTTCTGGTCACTGAACGTGAGATTTTCCATAAAAAAGTAAAACGTCGTGCGCGTGCCAGTCACGTTTCCAATGCTGAGCGTCTAAAAGATTACAATGAGCTTGAAAAAGGTGATTATGTTGTACATCAGACTCATGGTATCGGACAATTTAAAGGTATCGAGACTATTGAGATTAAAGGGGTGCATCGTGACTACTTGACCATCCAATATCAGGATGCTGCAACAATTTCTCTACCTGTTGAGCAGATTGAGATTCTCTCTAAGTATGTGTCAGCGGACGGGAAAGAGCCTAAAATTAATAAACTCAATGATGGGCGTTTCCAAAAGACTAAACAAAAAGTAAGTAAGCAAGTAGAGGATATTGCTGATGACCTCCTAAAACTCTATGCCGAACGCAGTCAACTTAAAGGTTTTGCATTTTCACCAGATGATGATAACCAAAGGGATTTCGAGGATGATTTCGCCTATGCTGAGACAGAAGATCAATTGCGTTCTATCAAGGAAATTAAGGCAGACATGGAGTCAGACAAACCCATGGATCGTCTCTTGGTTGGTGATGTTGGTTTTGGTAAGACAGAGGTAGCTATGCGTGCCGCCTTCAAGGCAGTCAATGATGGAAAGCAAGTTGCTATCCTAGTTCCTACAACGGTTCTTGCCCATCAGCACTATTTGAATTTTAAAGAGCGTTTTGAAAATCATGCCGTTGAAGTAGATGAACTCAGTCGTTTTAGAAGTAAAAAAGAGCAGAATGAGACTATTGAAAATCTAGCTAAAGGGCGTATTGATATTATTATTGGTACCCACCGCCTACTGTCTAAAGATGTTAAGTTTTCTGACTTAGGCTTGCTAGTAATTGATGAAGAACAACGTTTTGGCGTGAAGCATAAAGAGAAACTTAAGGAGTTGAAAGCTAAGGTTGATGTCCTTACTCTAACTGCGACACCTATTCCTCGTACGCTTCATATGTCTATGTTAGGTATTCGTGATTTGTCGATTATTGAGACAGCCCCTACCAACCGTTATCCAGTTCAAACTTATGTTATGGAAACCAATCCTGGTCTTATTCGAGAAGCGATATTAAGAGAGATGGACCGAGGTGGTCAGATTTTTTATGTTTATAATCGTGTTGAAACCATTGATCAAAAAGTTTCTGAATTACATGAGCTAGTCCCTGAAGCACGTATCGGATTTGTTCATGGTCAGATGAGTGAGGTTATGTTGGAGAATACCCTCTTGGATTTCTTGAATGGTGATTACGATGTATTGGTAGCAACGACCATTATCGAGACAGGGATTGATATCTCCAATGTTAATACTCTCTTCATTGAGAATGCAGATCATATGGGCTTATCTACCCTTTATCAGTTGAGAGGTCGTGTGGGACGTAGTAATCGAATTGCTTACGCCTATCTCATGTATCGTCCTGACAAAGTGTTGACGGAAGTCTCTGAGAAGCGATTGGATGCTATTAAGGGCTTTACAGAACTGGGATCAGGTTTCAAAATAGCCATGCGTGATTTATCAATTCGTGGTGCAGGGAACATTCTTGGCGCTTCTCAAAGTGGTTTCATCGACTCAGTCGGATTTGAAATGTACTCGCAACTCTTGGAGGAGGCTATCAATAAACGTCAAGGTAAAACTCAAGTTCGACGTAAAGGAAATGCAGAGTTCAATCTTCAGATTGATGCTTACCTCCCTTCTGACTATATTTCTGACGAGCGCCAAAAAATTGAAATTTATAAGCGTATTCGAGAAATTGAGAATCAGAAAGACTATCAAGACCTTCAAGATGAGCTTATTGACCGCTTTGGAGAATATCCAGACCAAGTTGCCTATCTCATTGAGATTGGTCTGGTTAAGGCTTATTTGGATGCTGCCTTTGCAGAATTAGTCGAGCGTAAGAACGATACTATTATTGTTCGTTTCGAAAAAGCCTCTCTCAAATTCTTCTTGACTCAAGATTATTTCGAAGCCATCTCTAAAACGCATTTAAAAGCAAAAATCAGTGATAACCAGGGGAAAGTAGAGATTACTTTTGATGTTCGTAACAAGAAAGACTATGAAATTCTTGAAGAATTAAAGATTTTTGGACAGACATTTATGGAAATCAAAGAACGTAAAGAAAAAAAAGAAGCTTAAGGAAAGTTTAAGTAAGTCTCTCTATACTATAAAACATCCTAAAAACATCCTAAAACTTTTCTTTTTCATAAATCTCCTGAGAGGGTCGACTAGTGTCGATCCTCTTATTTTTGTACTTGAAAAGGCTTTAGTCCCCTATTTTCTCAAAAAAATGCTATCATAGAAGAGATATCCTAACGAAAAGGAAACAGTAACATTGAGATTAGACAAATATTTAAAAGTATCACGAATTATCAAACGCCGTCCAGTTGCTAAAGAAGTGGCTGATAAAGGGCGTATAAAAGTAAATGGTGTACTCGCTAAGTCATCTACAGATTTAAAAATTGGTGACCAAGTGGAAGTTCGTTTTGGAAATAAACTCTTGACTGTCCGTGTTCTAGAAATGAAAGATAGTACGAAAAAAGAAGATGCGGCAAAAATGTACGAGATTATAAGTGAAACAAGGATTGAAGCAGATGAGCAAGAAGCCTAATATTGTACAGCTTACGAATGATTACATTGATAATGCCAATCAAGAGCAACGATTAGAGCGTGCCGAACACGAGCAAAGGAATCGCTTTATGGGGTGGATTCTCTTTGTGGTTGTTTTACTCTTCATCTTGCCAACCTACAATCTGGTTGAGACCTATATGAATATCAAGCAGCAAGAGAAGGAAGTCTTGTCGCTTCAGAAAGACTATGATAAATTGTCAGATCAGACAAAGGAACGAAAGGATTTGGCTAAGAAACTTAAGGATGATGCTTTCGCTGAGAAATATGCGCGTGCTAAGTACTATTATTCACGTGAAGGAGAGTCAATCTATCCTGTACCAAGCTTATTACCCTAATGAAAGATTTACTAAAAACTGTAGAAACTTTTTTAACCTATTCAGAAGCCAAGTTAGAGGAACTATCAGCAAAAAATCAGCAACTTAAAACGGAATTACCGAGGAAAGAGGAGGTGAAGAAGCAAGCATGAAAAAGCTCTTAATAGCTGCAACTGTTGTGCTTGTATCTTCTAGCCCTCTAGTCCTACTTCCTATGGAGAAGGAGCTAACTCTGACCCCAAAACAGGTCCAAAAATTAACTCAAAATACTACAGCTAGTTTGACTCAATTTAAACAGATTCCTAAAAATCCAAGAACGATAACAAATATCCTAACTTATAAGAACAAGGAATTAACCGAATTTAAAACCAGTATCCAAGCGGATACCAAACTATCGATTTCTGCTATTTTTTGGAACGCAAAAGGTGAACCTGTTTTCCAACTTCAAGATGGTGATTATGTAGCCGCTAGTCAGAAATCAATTGTGGATGATAGTATCTATAATCAAAAACCAGTAGATATGACCTTCTGGACTAAAGATGGTTTAACGGTATACAAAGAACCTTACGTGTTAGGAACTGAAAAAGCTGACTCTAAACTCGCTAGTTTCAAACCTATTAAGGTTAGCCAAGCAGCTCAGACGCATGCAGGGACCTACTATTTAGTAGACGGAGAGGGGTGGATTAACGCTTCTGATTTATCAACGACTGATAATCGCATCGAGTCTGTTCAAAAAGTCCTTAATGAGAAGTATAACAATCAAGAGCGCATCTCAGTTTATGTTAAACAGCTTGATACGAACCGAGTAGCTGCTATCAATGACGAAAAAAGCATGTATGCGGCTAGCGTAGCCAAGCTAGGAGTACTCTATTATGCACAGGAACGTCTGTCTCAAAAGAAATTATCATTATCAGATGAGTATCAATATACCTCTGCTGTAAATAGTTTTCCAGGTGCCTATGATCCAGATGGTTCTGGAAAGATTAGTAAGATACCTGATGATAAAAATTATAGCTTAGAAAATCTGTTGAAGGCTGTAGCCCAAAACTCAGATAATGTAGCGACAAATATATTAGGTTATTATGTAGCCAATCAGTATGATAAAGCCTTCCAAAAATCAGTAGATAAAGCCGCAGGGACCTCGTGGAATATGGATAAAAAGGAGTTGACTGCTAGAGCCGCAGGTACTTTGATGGAGGCTGTTTATAGACAAAATGGAGATATTATCAATTATCTTTCAAGCACGGACTATGATGGCGAACGTATTTCCAAAAACATTGATGTCCCTGTTGCACATAAAATAGGGGATGCCTACGACTTTAAACATGATGTCGCTATTGTTTATGCAGATTCTCCCTTTATTTTATCGATTTTTACGGATAAAGAAGGCTATGACAAAATCACCTCAATTGCAGATGATGTTTATGGAATTTTGAAATAATGACACAAAAATTGTTGCAAATGATGCAAGCCAAGGGTTATTTTAACCGGCACAAGAAAATTTTAGTAGCAGTATCAGGTGGAGCAGACTCTATGAGTTTGCTGCACTTTTTGTATAACCATCAAAAAGATTTGGATATTCAGTTGGGGATTGCTCACGTTAATCATAAACAACGACAAGAGTCGGAGCATGAAGAAGCGTATTTACGTCATTGGGCAGAGGAACACAAGGTCCCTTTTCACTATAGTGCATTCTCAGGAAAGTTTTCAGAAAATGCTGCCCGTACCTTTCGCTATGAGTTTTTTAAGCAGGTCATGAAAGATTATGATTACTCTGCTCTTGTAACAGCCCATCATGCAGATGATCAGGCAGAGACAATTTTTATGAGACTGTTGAGAGGAAGTCGTTTAAGACACCTGACAGGAATTTCAGCTATCAGACCATTTGGCACTGGTCAGATTATTCGTCCCTTTTTGCATCTTACGAAAGCTCAGCTTCCCGTAACTTTCCATTTTGAGGATAGGAGTAATACTTCACTAGCCTACCTTCGGAATCGCATCAGACTGTCCTATCTTCCTACTTTATCTCAGGAAAATCCTAAATTTAAGGAGCACCTTTGTCTTTTAGCCGAGGAGATTGGTCTTCTGGAGCAAGCTCTAGGAGAGTTAACAAAGGATATTAGTATCACTGATCTATCTGTTTTTCAGCAACAGTCAGATGCTGTCCAGCTCTTTCTTCTTCAGAATTATTTAGACTCCTTTCCTGATTTACAGCTTTCTAAAGGCCAATTTAATCAATTGATAAGTTATCTAAGGAAAAACGCTTCAGGAAAGATGCCCCTAAAAAACGGTTATGAACTAGTAAAAACACAGACATATTTCTTGATAAGGAAAGAAGCGTCTATTTCTTTATCGCCTCCTTGTCTCTTAGAATTTGGAAAATCTGTTGAGTTTGAGGATTATACCTTGACTTTTTCAGAATTCAATGACGTTTCTAACACAGATACTATTAGTATTTGGTCAGATGCCCCAATAGTGATTCGCCATAGAAAAGAAGGCGATAGGATTGACCTTGGTAGTCACCATAAAAAATTAAGACGACTGTTTATAGACAATAAGATTTTAGAGAAGGATCGTCAAAAAGCCATTGTAGGAGAACAAGATGGTCATATTATTTTTCTTTATGTTGCTGGGCGTCTCTATTTGAAAAAAAGACCTGAAAATGCTATACTTTATGGCACTGTAGTCATTTATAAGAATTTCTAATCAAATACCATGTTCAAATAACGATGATTGAAGTAAAAGTGGTATAATAACAGAATATTGACTTCGAGAAAGGGAACCCAAATGTTAGAAAAAGACATTAAAAAAGTCCTCTTTTCCCAAGAGGATATCGTAGCTAAAACTAAAGAACTAGGACAACAACTGACAGAGGATTATGCGGGGAAAAATCCTCTTCTAGTCTGTGTTTTGAAAGGTGCTGTTCCATTTATGGCAGAACTTATCAAACATATTGATACCCATATTGAGATGGACTTTATGGTCGTTTCAAGTTATGGTGGCGGAACTGTCAGCAGTGGTGAAGTAAAGATTCTTAAAGATGTTGACACTAATGTTGAAGGACGAGACATCATCTTTATTGAAGATATCATTGATACAGGTCGTACGCTCCTTTATCTTCGAGATATGTTCAAGTACCGTAAAGCCAATTCAGTCAAAATCGCAACTCTTTTTGATAAACCAGAGGGTCGTGTTGTTGATATTGAGGCAGATTACGTATGTTATGATGTCCCTAATGAATTTATCGTTGGTTTCGGACTAGACTATGATGAAAAATACCGTAACCTCCCTTATGTCGGTGTCCTAAAAGAAGAAATTTATACAAAATAAGTAAAGGTCTAATTAATTTATGAATAATAAAAATAATAATGGCTTCTTACGGAATGCTTTTCTCTACATCATAGTTATTATTGCGGTTGTAACTGGAGTACAATACTTTGCAGGAGGAAGCCAAAGCCCAAGTCAACAATTGTCTTACACACAGTTGGTTAAGAAAATTGAAGATGGTAAGGTAAAATCTATCACTTATCAGCCAGACGGTAGTATCATTGAAGTTAAAGGTAGCTACAAAAAGGCTGAGAAGGTTGATACTGACCTTAGTCTACCATTTTTAGGTAGTGCATCATCAGAGACACGTAGCTTTACATCGACTGTGCTGCAGAATGAAACAACCATGCAGAAATTGCAATCAGCATCAGAAGCAGCTGATGTTAATGTTAAAATGATACGTGAAAGTTCAAGTGGTGCTTGGATTTCATATCTTTTTAGTTACCTACCTTTGATTGGGATTGCTATTTTCTTCCTCTTCATGATGAATCAAGGCGGTAACCGCGGTGCAATGAATTTTGGCCGCAACCGTGCTAAGACTCAATCAAAAGAGAATATTAAAGTTCGTTTCACAGATGTGGCTGGTGCGGAAGAAGAAAAAGAAGAACTTGTAGAAGTCGTAGATTTCCTCAAAAATCCACGTAAATATAAAGCACTTGGTGCACGTATCCCTAAAGGTGTCCTCCTTGAAGGTCCTCCAGGGACAGGTAAAACTCTTCTTGCTAAAGCTGTAGCTGGTGAAGCAGATGTTCCTTTCTTTAGTATCTCAGGTTCTGACTTTGTAGAGATGTTTGTCGGTGTCGGAGCAAGTCGTGTTCGTAGTCTTTTTGAAGACGCTAAAAAGGCTGAACGTGCTATTATCTTTATTGATGAAATCGATGCGGTTGGGCGTCGTCGTGGTACTGGAATGGGCGGTGGTAACGACGAACGCGAACAAACCCTTAACCAACTGTTGATTGAAATGGATGGTTTTGATGGAAATGAGAATATCATTGTCATTGCTGCAACCAACCGTAGTGATGTTCTTGACCCAGCCCTCCTACGTCCAGGACGTTTTGACCGTAAAGTTCTTGTCGGTCGCCCAGATGTAAAAGGCCGAGAAGCTATCTTGAAAGTTCATGCCAAAAATAAACCATTGGCTGAAGATGTTGATCTTAAGGTTGTGGCTCAACAAACTCCAGGTTTTGTCGGAGCCGACTTAGAGAATGTCTTGAATGAGGCAGCTCTAGTTGCAGCACGACGTAGTAAGACTAGAATTGATGCTAGTGATATCGATGAAGCAGAGGATCGTGTTATTGCCGGACCATCTAAGAAAGACCGCCAAGTTTCAGAACATGAACGTAAAGTTGTGGCTTACCATGAAGCAGGTCATACAATTGTTGGTTTAACACTTTCTAGCGCTCGTGATGTTCACAAGGTTACTATTGTTCCACGAGGTCGAGCAGGTGGTTATATGATTTCTCTACCAAAAGAGGATCAGATGTTGTCATCTAAAGATGAGCTAAAAGAACAATTGGCAGGCCTTATGGGTGGACGCGTTGCAGAAGAAATTATTTTCAACGTTCAAACCTCAGGTGCTTCAAATGACTTTGAGCAAGCAACACAGCTGGCACGTGCAATGGTTACTGAATATGGTATGAGCGAAAAACTTGGACCAGTCCAATATGAGGGTAATCATGCGATGAATCCAGGACAATTTACGACAGATAAGTCTTACTCAGCTCATACAGCTCAACTTATTGACGAAGAAATTCGGTCACTTTTAGTTGAGGCACACGATAAAGCGGCTGAAATTATCAATGCAAACCGAGAAACACATGCTCTCATTGCAGAAGCTTTGCTTAAGTATGAAACACTTGATGCTGCACAAATCAAGTCAATTTATGAGACTGGTAAGATGCCGGTGTATTCTCTTGGAGACTCAGAAGAAGATAACCATGCCCTATCTTACGATGAAGTCAAAGAAAGAATTGAAAATAAAAATAAAGATGAAGAAGAGTAAGGAGTTCTACTCTTCTTTTTTTAAGTAAAATCGAGAGAAGAAATACCATTAAAAAGCATTATAAAAAAAGAAAATTAAAATCACTGCAAATTGTTGACAAGATAAGTCAGAGATGATATTATAAATAAGCTGTTTCGGAAGAGGCGGCGAACACCAAGAAGTGAAAAAAACTTCGAAAAAAAGTGTTGACAAGCTACTCTAGATTTGCTAGAATATAGGAGTTGTCTCAAGAGAGACAAAGACCTTTGAGAACTGAATAAGAAACCAAGTGCAGGGTTATGATAGAAGAAATTATAACCTGTCAATTTACAAGAATAAATCGTCAGATGACGGAAATGAGTTAACGCTCGAACAATTATTAAAGATTTTAATGAGAGTTTGATCCTGGCTCAGGACGAACGCTGGCGGCGTGCCTAATACATGCAAGTAGAACGCTGAAGAGAGGAGCTTGCTCTTCTTGGATGAGTTGCGAACGGGTGAGTAACGCGTAGGTAACCTGCCTTGTAGCGGGGGATAACTATTGGAAACGATAGCTAATACCGCATAACAATGGGTGACACATGTCATTTATTTGAAAGGGGCAATTGCTCCACTACAAGATGGACCTGCGTTGTATTAGCTAGTAGGTGAGGTAACGGCTCACCTAGGCGACGATACATAGCCGACCTGAGAGGGTGATCGGCCACACTGGGACTGAGACACGGCCCAGACTCCTACGGGAGGCAGCAGTAGGGAATCTTCGGCAATGGGGGCAACCCTGACCGAGCAACGCCGCGTGAGTGAAGAAGGTTTTCGGATCGTAAAGCTCTGTTGTAAGTCAAGAACGAGTGTGAGAGTGGAAAGTTCACACTGTGACGGTAGCTTACCAGAAAGGGACGGCTAACTACGTGCCAGCAGCCGCGGTAATACGTAGGTCCCGAGCGTTGTCCGGATTTATTGGGCGTAAAGCGAGCGCAGGCGGTTTGATAAGTCTGAAGTTAAAGGCTGTGGCTCAACCATAGTTCGCTTTGGAAACTGTCAAACTTGAGTGCAGAAGGGGAGAGTGGAATTCCATGTGTAGCGGTGAAATGCGTAGATATATGGAGGAACACCGGTGGCGAAAGCGGCTCTCTGGTCTGTAACTGACGCTGAGGCTCGAAAGCGTGGGGAGCGAACAGGATTAGATACCCTGGTAGTCCACGCCGTAAACGATGAGTGCTAGGTGTTGGATCCTTTCCGGGATTCAGTGCCGCAGCTAACGCATTAAGCACTCCGCCTGGGGAGTACGACCGCAAGGTTGAAACTCAAAGGAATTGACGGGGGCCCGCACAAGCGGTGGAGCATGTGGTTTAATTCGAAGCAACGCGAAGAACCTTACCAGGTCTTGACATCCCGATGCTATTTCTAGAGATAGAAAGTTACTTCGGTACATCGGTGACAGGTGGTGCATGGTTGTCGTCAGCTCGTGTCGTGAGATGTTGGGTTAAGTCCCGCAACGAGCGCAACCCCTATTGTTAGTTGCCATCATTCAGTTGGGCACTCTAGCGAGACTGCCGGTAATAAACCGGAGGAAGGTGGGGATGACGTCAAATCATCATGCCCCTTATGACCTGGGCTACACACGTGCTACAATGGTTGGTACAACGAGTTGCGAGTCGGTGACGGCAAGCTAATCTCTTAAAGCCAATCTCAGTTCGGATTGTAGGCTGCAACTCGCCTACATGAAGTCGGAATCGCTAGTAATCGCGGATCAGCACGCCGCGGTGAATACGTTCCCGGGCCTTGTACACACCGCCCGTCACACCACGAGAGTTTGTAACACCCGAAGTCGGTGAGGTAACCTTTTGGAGCCAGCCGCCTAAGGTGGGATAGATGATTGGGGTGAAGTCGTAACAAGGTAGCCGTATCGGAAGGTGCGGCTGGATCACCTCCTTTCTAAGGAAAAACGGAATGCACTTGAGTTTCTTATTTAGTTTTGAGAGGTCTTGTGGGGCCTTAGCTCAGCTGGGAGAGCGCCTGCTTTGCACGCAGGAGGTCAGCGGTTCGATCCCGCTAGGCTCCATTGAATCGAAAGATTCAAGTATTGTCCATTGAAAATTGAATATCTATATCAAATTCCATATGTAATTAATTACATATAGATAGTAACAAGAAAATAAACCGAAACGCTGTGAATATTTAATGAGTTAGGTCGCAAGACCAAAATAAGGTTAAGTTAATAAGGGCGCACGGTGGATGCCTTGGCACTAGAAGCCGATGAAGGACGTGACTAACGACGAAATGCTTTGGGGAGCTGTAAGTGAGCAATGATCCAGAGATGTCCGAATGGGGGAACCCGGCAGGTAATGCCTGTCACTCATTACTGTTAAGGTAATGTAGAGGAAGACGCAGTGAACTGAAACATCTAAGTAGCTGCAGGAAGAGAAAGCAAAAGCGATTGCCTTAGTAGCGGCGAGCGAAACGGCAAGAGGGCAAACCGAAGAGTTTACTCTTCGGGGTTGTAGGACTGCAACGTGGACTTAAAGATTATAGAAGAACTACCTGGGAAGGTAGGCCAAAGAGAGTAATAGCCTCGTATTCGAAATAGTCTTTATGCCTAGCAGTATCCTGAGTACGGCGAGACACGAGAAATCTCGTCGGAATCTGGGAGGACCATCTCCCAACCCTAAATACTCTCTAGTGACCGATAGTGAACCAGTACCGTGAGGGAAAGGTGAAAAGCACCCCGGGAGGGGAGTGAAATAGAACCTGAAACCGTGTGCCTACAACAAGTTCGAGCCCGTTAATGGGTGAGAGCGTGCCTTTTGTAGAATGAACCGGCGAGTTACGATATGATGCGAGGTTAAGTTGAAGAGACGGAGCCGTAGGGAAACCGAGTCTTAATAGGGCGCATTAGTATCATGTCGTAGACCCGAAACCATGTGACCTACCCATGAGCAGGTTGAAGGTGAGGTAAAACTCACTGGAGGACCGAACCAGGGCACGTTGAAAAGTGCTTGGATGACTTGTGGGTAGCGGAGAAATTCCAAACGAACTTGGAGATAGCTGGTTCTCTCCGAAATAGCTTTAGGGCTAGCGTCGATGTTAAGTCTCTTGGAGGTAGAGCACTGTTTGGGTGAGGGGTCCATCCCGGATTACCAATCTCAGATAAACTCCGAATGCCAACGAGATATAATCGGCAGTCAGACTGCGAGTGCTAAGATCCGTAGTCGAAAGGGAAACAGCCCAGACCACCAGCTAAGGTCCCAAAATATATGTTAAGTGGAAAAGGATGTGGGGTTGCACAGACAACTAGGATGTTAGCTTAGAAGCAGCTATTCATTCAAAGAGTGCGTAATAGCTCACTAGTCGAGTGACCCTGCGCCGAAAATGTACCGGGGCTAAAACATATTACCGAAGCTGTGGATACCTTTATAGGTATGGTAGGAGAGCGTTCTATGTGCGAAGAAGGTGTACCGTGAGGAGTGCTGGAGCGCATAGAAGTGAGAATGCCGGTATGAGTAGCGAAAGACAGGTGAGAATCCTGTCCACCGTAAGACTAAGGTTTCCAGGGGAAGGCTCGTCCGCCCTGGGTTAGTCGGGACCTAAGGAGAGACCGAAAGGTGTATCCGATGGACAACAGGTTGATATTCCTGTACTAGAGTATATAGTGATGGAGGGACGCAGTAGGCTAACTAAACCAGACGATTGGAAGTGTCTGGCCAAGCAGTGAGGTGTGATATGAGTCAAATGCTTATATCTATAACATTGAGCTGTGATGGGGAGCGAAGTTTAGTAGCGAAGTTAGTGATGTCACACTGCCGAGAAAAGCTTCTAGCGTTAATTATACTCTACCCGTACCGCAAACCGACACAGGTAGTCGAGGCGAGTAGCCTCAGGTGAGCGAGAGAACTCTCGTTAAGGAACTCGGCAAAATGGCCCCGTAACTTCGGGAGAAGGGGCGCTGACTTATGGTCAGCCGCAGTGAATAGGCCCAAGCAACTGTTTATCAAAAACACAGCTCTCTGCTAAATCGTAAGATGATGTATAGGGGGTGACGCCTGCCCGGTGCTGGAAGGTTAAGAGGAGTGCTTAGCGTAAGCGAAGGTATGAATTGAAGCCCCAGTAAACGGCGGCCGTAACTATAACGGTCCTAAGGTAGCGAAATTCCTTGTCGGGTAAGTTCCGACCCGCACGAAAGGCGTAATGATTTGGGCACTGTCTCAACGAGAGACTCGGTGAAATTTTAGTACCTGTGAAGATGCAGGTTACCCGCGACAGGACGGAAAGACCCCATGGAGCTTTACTGCAGTTTGATATTGAGTATCTGTACCACATGTACAGGATAGGTAGGAGCCTATGACCTCGGGACGCCAGTTTCGAGTGAGGCGTTGTTGGGATACTACCCTTGTGTTATGGCTACTCTAACCCAGATAGGTTATCCCTATCGGAGACAGTGTCTGACGGGCAGTTTGACTGGGGCGGTCGCCTCCTAAAAGGTAACGGAGGCGCCCAAAGGTTCCCTCAGAATGGTTGGAAATCATTCGCAGAGTGTAAAGGTATAAGGGAGCTTGACTGCGAGAGCTACAACTCGAGCAGGGACGAAAGTCGGGCTTAGTGATCCGGTGGTTCCGCATGGAAGGGCCATCGCTCAACGGATAAAAGCTACCCTGGGGATAACAGGCTTATCTCCCCCAAGAGTTCACATCGACGGGGAGGTTTGGCACCTCGATGTCGGCTCGTCGCATCCTGGGGCTGTAGTCGGTCCCAAGGGTTGGGCTGTTCGCCCATTAAAGCGGCACGCGAGCTGGGTTCAGAACGTCGTGAGACAGTTCGGTCCCTATCCGTCGCGGGCGTAGGAAATTTGAGAGGATCTGCTCCTAGTACGAGAGGACCAGAGTGGACTTACCGCTGGTGTACCAGTTGTTCTGCCAAGAGCATCGCTGGGTAGCTATGTAGGGAAGGGATAAACGCTGAAAGCATCTAAGTGTGAAGCCCACCTCAAGATGAGATTTCCCATGATTTTATATCAGTAAGAGCCCTGAGAGATGATCAGGTTGATAGGTTAGAAGTGGAAGTGTGGTGACACATGTAGCGGACTAATACTAATAGCTCGAGGACTTATCCAAAGAAAGTAACTGAGACATATTGACAACGATTTGGTTTCTTGATACAGTATAGATGTTCAATTTTGAGTTGAGAATACTCAGAGTTAAGTGACGATAGCCTAGGAGATACACCTGTTCCCATGCCGAACACAGAAGTTAAGCCCTAGTACGCCTGATGTAGTTGGGGGTTGCCCCCTGTTAGATACGGTAGTCGCTTAGCACAAAGGGAGTTTAGCTCAGCTGGGAGAGCATCTGCCTTACAAGCAGAGGGTCAGCGGTTCGATCCCGTTAACTCCCATAGGTCCCGTGGTGTAGCGGTTATCACGTCGCCCTGTCACGGCGAAGATCGCGGGTTCGATTCCCGTCGGGACCGTTCAAGTAGAAATATTTGAGACTCGTTAGCTCAGTTGGTAGAGCAATTGACTTTTAATCAATGGGTCACTGGTTCGAGCCCAGTACGGGTCATATATGCGGGTGTGGCGGAATTGGCAGACGCACCAGATTTAGGATCTGGCGCTTAACGGCGTGGGGGTTCAAGTCCCTTCACCCGCATTAGAAAAGTTAGCCGGCTTAGCTCAGTTGGTAGAGCATCTGATTTGTAATCAGAGGGTCGCGTGTTCAAGTCATGTAGCCGGCATAAAATGCGAACGTAGTTCAGTGGTAGAACATCACCTTGCCAAGGTGGGGGTCGCGGGTTCGAATCCCGTCGTTCGCTTGAGGAGCCGGGGTGGCGGAACTGGCAGACGCACAGGACTTAAAATCCTGCGAAAGGAAACTTTCGTACCGGTTCGATCCCGGTCCTCGGCATAATAAAATAATGAGCACCCTTAGCTCAACTGGATAGAGTACCTGACTACGAATCAGGCGGTTAGAGGTTCGACTCCTCTAGGGTGCATTTTATCGGGAAGTAGCTCAGCTTGGTAGAGCACTTGGTTTGGGACCAAGGGGTCGCAGGTTCGAATCCTGTCTTCCCGATTTATGGCGGTGTAGCTCAGCTGGCTAGAGCGTCCGGTTCATACCCGGGAGGTCGGGGGTTCGATCCCCTTCGCCGCTATATATATGGATTTCTTGGACCTTTAGCTCAACTGGTTAGAGCACTCGGCTCATAACCGAGCGGTCGTAGGTTCGAGTCCTACAAGGTCCATATATTAATTATAATATTTGGAGGATTACCCAAGTCCGGCTGAAGGGAACGGTCTTGAAAACCGTCAGGCGTGTAAAAGCGTGCGTGGGTTCGAATCCCACATCCTCCTTATAATTAACGCGGGATGGAGCAGCTAGGTAGCTCGTCGGGCTCATAACCCGAAGGTCGTAGGTTCAAATCCTGCTCCCGCAATATGGCTCGGTAGCTCAGTTGGTAGAGCAATGGATTGAAGCTCCATGTGTCGGCGGTTCGATTCCGTCTCGCGCCATTTTGTTAAGCGGGTGTAGTTTAGTGGTAAAACTACAGCCTTCCAAGCTGTTGTCGCGAGTTCGATTCTCGTCACCCGCTTTATTTGGATATTATAGCCAAGCATTTGCTTGGGCGCGTAGCTCAGATGGTTAGAGCGCACGCCTGATAAGCGTGAGGTCGGTGGTTCGATTCCACTCGTGCCCATATTGGAGAATTACTCAAGAGGCTGAAGAGGACGGTTTGCTAAATCGTTAGGTCGGGTAACTGGCGCGGGGGTTCGAATCCCCCATTCTCCGTAGTATTATGACGAATTATCTTTTAGATAATTCGTTTTCTTTTTTTGAGGTGACAAAATGAAAAATAGTTTTTATCGATTTCTTCTTTATGGGTTTATTATTATTCTATTTTTTGTAATGCTTTTTTCTTTTGTCTTTACTAATAAAAAATTAACGAAGGATATCTCTTTTAATGTATCTGGTTTAGTTACAAAAGTAGACTCTGTGGTTTCTGTTCCATTTACTGCACTATCAAAATCTCACAATGTTCTTTCTGATCTTTTATCAACTTATTCTGAGAATCGTGATTTAAAAAAATCTTTATCAAATTTAGAGAATCAATCGGCTATTATTTCTAACTTGCAAGAAGAGAATGATTCTTTAAGAGCATCGCTTAATCTTTCGGACAAGCTAAGTCGTGATAATGTTCTTACTGCTGAAGTTTCTATGAGACCTTCTGTGACTTGGTTAAAAGAGTTAACTATTAATGTGGGTAAGTCTAAGAATGTTAGTAAATCTATGCTAGCAACTTCTAATGGTGGAGTTATTGGCTTTGTAACTAAAGTTTATGATGATACAACAACTATTTCTTTACTTTCTAGTAGTTCTAGTGATAGCTACCTTGCATCTAGTGTCAAATCAGAGGACGATAACCAGATTTTCGGAATTATATCACGTTATGATAATAAAAAGAAGCTATTAGAGATGACACAACTCAATTCATCTTCTAACGTTAAGGTCGGCACTGAAGTAGTCACAAGTGGTCTTGATGATGTATCAGTAAAGGATGTTCCAATTGGTACTGTAGACTCTGTTATTGATTATGAAGGAAATCGTACGATTTTGGTAAAACCTTATGCTGATTTTGATAAAATTTCTTATGTTACTTTAGTTGGAGATGGTAAATAATATGAAATTATCCAAGTATTCTATTATTCCTTTCTTACTGAGTATTGTCCCTTTTCTATGGGATGGTCATATTTCTATGATACTTAATCATTATTTATCCCCTGAATTTTTTCTATCATCTCATCTTTTTATTATTTATATTTTCATCTTAACTCTTGATTTTCCAAATAAGTATGCATTTCTTTACCTTATTTGTTTTGGATTTCTTTATGATACCTATTATTTCAAAACAGTTGGTATAGTGATTCTAACTCTGCCACTGTTATGCTATCTGTTAACTCTGCTAGGACGAATTGTTAAGAGAAATACCTATGTTGATTTTTTGTTAATGTTTTTATTCTTATTTCTCTTTGATACCATAAATTTTGGCTTTGCCTTATTCTATGGTTTCTCCAATGAGTCTGTGACGGATTTTATTATTTATCAACTAAGTCCTAGTATAGTGTTTAATCTTTTGATCTTTATCTTTATTAAACCTATTCTTGAAAAATTATTTTTGTATCTGTCAGTTGATAGATTTAAATAGAACTGTAATATTGGCGTAACAAAGTTTGCGCCATTTTTTGATACAATAAGAAGGTCTTATCGAAAAGGAGTAGTATTTTATATTATGAAAAAACGTATTCTTTCAGCAGTGTTGGTAAGTGGTGTAACCTTATCAGCAGCTGCATCAGTACATGCAGAGGATTATGATTCGCAAATCGCTGCTGCAGATAACGCAATTAGTAACCTTGCTTCTCAACAAGAGACTGCACAAGCGCAAGTTGCTACAATCCAATCTCAAGTATCTACACTTAGAACACAAAAATCAGAGTTGGAAACTAAAAATGCTGAACTTGAAAAAGTATCAGCAGATTTGGAATCTGAAATTCAAGAATTATCAAGTAAAATTGTAGCTCGTCAAGATTCTTTGGCGAAACAAGCTCGTAGTGCTCAACAAAATAATACTGCGACTAGCTACATCAACTCTATCTTGAACTCTAAGTCAATCTCTGAAGCTATTACTCGTATCACAGCTATTTCAAAAGTTGTTACGGCTAATAATGATATGTTGACAAAACAAGAGTCTGATCAAAAAGAGCTTGCTGCAAAGCAAGAACAAAACCAAGCTGCTATTAATGAAATTGCAACTAATAAAGCTGAGCTTGAAACAACAGAAGCTGGTTTGACAACTCAACAAGCTGAACTAGAAGCAGCACAAGTTACTTTGGCTGCAGAATTGGCTACAGCACAAGATGAAAAAACATCACTTGTTTCTGCTAAATCAACTGCAGAAGCTGTGGCAGCTTCAACTGCAGCATCAGTTGCTCAGTCTCAAACAATTGCAGAATCAGAGGCAGCAGCACAAGCAGTAGCATCTTCAGAAGCGGCAGCATTTGTAGCTCAATCAGAGGCGGCAGCAACTTCAGAAGCTGTAGCTCAACCTTCTGAAGCTACTGTTTCAGAAACAGCGACAGCCTCAGAAGTAGCACAAGAACCGGTTTCATCAGAAACTTCAGAAACTACTCAAGAGCCAACTGTTGCAACTTCAGAAGCAACACAAGAGCCTGCTGCTCCAGCAACATCTGAAGCACAGCCAGAATCAGCTGCGTCAGAGGCACAACAAGAGCCTGCTGCCCCAGTAACATCTGAAGCACAACCAGAATCAGCTGCTCCAGCAGCTTCAGAAGCTCCTGCTAGCGAAGCACCTGCAGCAACATCTGAAGCACCAGCAAGTCAAGCACCTGTAGCTTCAGAAGCACCAGCTCCTGCTGCTGAAACTCCTAAAGTATCAGCTGCCTCAACTCCTAATACATATCCTGTTGGTCAATGTACTTGGGGTGCTAAATCATTAGCTTCATGGGTTGGTAATTACTGGGGTAATGCTAAAAACTGGATTGCTAGCGCACAAGCAGCTGGTCACTCAGTTGGTACAACTCCTGTAGCCGGTGCAATTGCGGTTTGGCCAAATGATGGTGGTGGTTATGGTCACGTAGCTTACGTCACATCAGCATCAGGTGCAAATTCAATTCAAGTTATGGAATCAAACTATGCTGGTAACATGTCAATCGGTAACTACCGTGGTACATTTGATCCAACATCATCAGCTCATGGTGGTTCTGTATACTATATTTACCCATAATGAATACAAAAAGGCGATTCGAATTTTCTCGAGTCGTTTTTATTTTATGGCAAAATGTCTTTACTTTCTGGAACAGCTTTTAGACGGGAAAATGTCGAGGTTAAGGTTAAATCTTTTTAGTCTTGTTAAGTTACTGTGACACCATTTATTTTGCATTGAAAATCAATCTAAAAAAAGGTAGAATGGTTTAGTAGATATTTTGGAGGAAATCATGTCTTATACGAATTTGAAGTTGTTTGCTTTATCGTCTAACCAGGAATTAGCAGCAAAAGTTGCTGATAAAATGGGTATTGAACTCGGAAAATCAAGTGTTCGTGAATTTTCAGATGGTGAGATTCAAGTTAATATTGAAGAATCTATCCGTGGTCATCACGTTTTTATTCTTCAATCTACAAGCTCCCCTGTAAATGATAACTTGATGGAAATCTTGATTATGGTTGATGCGCTAAAACGTGCAAGTGCAGAAACAATCAGTGTTGTTATGCCTTATTATGGTTATGCACGTCAAGACCGTAAGGCACGTTCACGTGAACCAATCACATCTAAGTTGGTTGCTAATATGCTTGAGGTTGCAGGTGTTGATCGACTTTTGACAGTTGACCTCCATGCTTCTCAAATTCAAGGATTCTTTGATATTCCTGTAGACCATTTGATGGGTGCGCCACTTATCGCAGATTATTTTGATCGTGCTGGTCTTACTGGAGATGATGTTGTTGTTGTTTCTCCAGACCATGGTGGTGTGACTCGTGCGCGAAAACTTGCTCAATGTTTGAAAACACCAATCGCAATCATTGATAAGCGTCGTAGTGTTGATAAAATGAACACTTCTGAGGTTATGAATATTATTGGTAACGTTGAAGGTAAAACATGTATCTTGATTGATGATATGATTGATACTGCGGGTACAATCTGTCATGCGGCGGATGCGCTTGCTGAAGCTGGTGCAACTCATGTTTATGCCTCATGTACTCACCCTGTATTGTCAGGTCCAGCACTTGATAATATTAAAAAATCTGCTATTGAGAAGCTTGTCGTATTGGACACGATTTATCTTCCAGAAGAACGTTTGATTGATAAAATTGAACAAATTTCAATTGCTGATTTGATTTCAGAGGCAATTATTCGTATTCATGAAAAACGTCCATTGTCACCTTTGTTTGAAATGGGCCATAAATAGACTAAAGCTAGCCTAGGCTAGCTTTTTTGGTGTTTAAATGCCTTTGAGTTTTTGATATAATGTAAGGCATAATTGCAAAGAGGTGACCGTGATGGATTTAACACAACGTTTTAATAAAAATTTAGATAAGATTGAAGTTTCAATGATTCGTCAGTTTGACCAATCAATTTCAGATGTACCAGGGATCAAAAAGTTGACACTTGGTGAACCTGATTTTACAACTCCAGATCATGTAAAAGAGGCTGCTAAAGCTGCTATCGATGCTAACCAGTCACACTATACAGGTATGGCAGGACTTCCTGCTTTGCGTCAAGCAGCTGCGGAGTTTGTTAAGGAAAAATATAATCTTACTTATAACCCAGATAATGAAATCTTGGTGACTATTGGAGCTACAGAAGCCCTTTCTGCAACATTGACTGCTATTTTGGAGCCAGGAGATACGATTCTTTTACCTGCACCAGCCTATCCAGGATATGAGCCGATTGCAAATCTAGTTGGTGCTGAAATTGTCGAAATTGATACAACAGCTAATGATTTTGTTTTAACTCCGGAGATGTTAGAAAAGGCAATTTTGGAGCAGGGAGATAAGCTTAAAGCCGTTTTGCTTAACTACCCAACTAACCCAACAGGTGTGACTTACTCACGTCAACAGATTGAAGATTTGGCTGAAGTTCTGAAAAAATACGATATTTTTGTTGTTAGTGATGAAGTTTACTCTGAGCTAACTTATGTGGACCAACATGTATCTATTGCTGAGTATTTGCCGGAACAAACAATTTTGATTAATGGTTTGTCTAAATCTCATGCGATGACAGGGTGGCGTATTGGTTTGATTTTTGCACCTGCAGTTTTAACGGCTCAGTTGATTAAGAGTCACCAGTATTTGGTAACAGCTGCAGCTACTATGGCACAATTTGCAGCTATTGAAGCCTTATCTGCTGGTAAGGATGATGCCCAACCAATGAAAGTTGAGTACTTGAAGCGTCGTGATTATATTCTTGAAAAAATGACTGAGCTTGGTTTCAGAATTATTAAACCTGATGGTGCTTTCTACATCTTTGCTAAGATTCCAGAAGGGTATACTCAAGACTCATTTAAGTTCTGCCAAGACTTTGCTCGTGAAAAAGCTATTGCGATTATCCCAGGGGTCGCTTTTGGAAAGTATGGCGAAGGCTTTGTTCGCTTGTCGTATGCGGCTAGCATGGATACTATTGAAACAGCTATGACTCGTTTGAAAGAGTTTATGGAAGAACATGCAGAAGCTTGAGAGTAGAGGGCTTGTCCTCTTCAATCGTAATTATCGTGAGAATGATAAACTAGTTAAAATTTTTACCGAGCAAGCTGGTAAACGGATGTTTTTTGTTAGAGGTGGTGGGGCAGGTAAATTAAGTGCTGTCATTCAACCTTTGACCATCGCTGAATTCATGATGACTGTAAATGATGAAGGTCTATCTTTTATAGAAGATTATAGCCAGGCACAATCCTTCAAGGAAATTACAAGCGATATTTTCAAGCTGTCTTATGCGACATATTTGGCTGCATTGACAGATGCTACTATTGCTGATGGTGTGCCAGATGCGCAATTATTTGTATTCTTGGAGAAGACGCTTGAATTAATGGAAGAAGGCTTGGATTATGAAATATTGACTAATATCTTTGAGATTCAGGTTTTAGACCGTTTCGGCGTACGCTTGAATTTTCACGAGTGTGTCTTTTGTCATCGTGTAGGTCTTCCTTTTGATTTCTCGTTTAAGTTCTCGGGGCTACTTTGTCCAAATCACTATGCAGAGGATGAAAGGCGTAGTCACTTGGACCCTAATGTGTCTTATCTTTTAGATCGTTTTCAGGGGATTTCCTTTGAAGAATTGAGAAGCATATCTGTTAAGGATGACATGAAACGAAAGCTACGATATTTTATTGATGACCTCTATGATAATTATGTTGGAATACATCTTAAAAGTAAGAAATTTATTGATAATCTAAATTCTTGGGGCCATATTATGAATAAAGAAGATAGTGCTGACTAGACATTATCTTCTTTTTGTTTCACGTGAAACAGGAAAGTAATGGTTTTCAGTCTCAGGGGTTAAAATGCAGGTCAGTTCGTGCTATAATAATAAGATAATAAGCTGAAAGACTCTGCTAGAAACAGTGAACTAGTCTATTTTAGTTACCTAATATTTTATTGAAAGAAATCTGAGTTTGTTTTTTATGGCAGAGGACGAGAGGGAGAATGCTATGCATGTAATTACAGTAGATGCTATGGGTGGCGATAATGCGCCACAAGCAATTGTAGAGGGAGTCAACCAAGCTATAGCAGATTTCAAAGATATTGAAATCCAGCTTTATGGTGATGAAGCTAAAATCAAGACTTATTTGACAGCGAATGAACGTGTGAGCATTGTGCATACTGATGAAAAGATAAATTCGGATGATGAGCCAGCTAAAGCTATTCGCAAGAAGAAAAAAGCTTCAATGGTCTTAGGTGCACAAGCTGTTAAGGAGAAAAAAGCAGGTGCCGTGATTTCTGCGGGAAATACAGGAGCCCTTCTTGCCGCAGGTCTCTTCGTGGTCGGACGTATTAAGGGAGTTGAGCGTCCAGGTCTTATGTCAACAATGCCAAGTTTTACTGGTCAACCCTTTGATATGCTTGATTTAGGTGCAAATGCGGAAAATACAGCTAGTCATTTGCATCAATATGCTATTTTAGGCTCTTTCTATGCTAAAAATGTGCGTGGCATTGCCAACCCTCGTGTAGGTCTCCTTAATAATGGGACTGAGGAAACAAAGGGGGATAGTCTTCGTAAGGAGGCTTTTGAACTCCTATCTAAGGAGCCAAGTATTAACTTTGTTGGTAATGTTGAGGCGCGTGAAATTATGTCAGGAGCTGCTGATGTAGTAGTTGCTGATGGTTTCACAGGAAATGCAGTTCTTAAGGCAATTGAAGGAACGGGACTTGGTGCCATGAAGACTCTTAAGTCAGCTATCATGAATGGTGGTCTTAAAGCTAAGTTAGGTGCCTTCCTATTGAAGGATAGTCTAAAAGGTATGAAAGAGACTATGGATTACTCTAGCGCCGGAGGTGCGGTTCTCTTTGGTCTTAAAGCTCCCGTAGTAAAATGTCATGGATCTAGTGATGCTAAGGCTGTTTACTACACCATTAAGCAGGTTCGTACGATGCTTGATACGAAGGTTGTTGAGCAGCTAGTTGAAGCCTTTAGTCCGAAAGAGGAGGCTAACTGATGAGTAGAGTAGAAATTCTTCAGAAAATGCAGCTCGTTATTCAAGAGCAGATGGGTAAAGAGGACATTGTTTTAACCGAAGACACCAAATTAGATGACTTGGGTGTAGATTCAATAGAGCTTATGGAATTCATTATTAATTTGGAGGATGAGTTTGCTCTTGAGATTTCCGATGATACTATTGACCATATGGTTAAGGTAGCTGATTTGTTGGACTATTTGTCTGAGAAATTGAATAAAGAATAAGAAAGCTAGAGATAGATAATAGTTGTGTATTATACGATTGTTATTTTGTGGGAGTGAGGCAAGAAACTAAATGTTATATGGATTTAGTTCTGTCACACTCCTTTTTTCTATACATTTTTTATTAGGAAACTCTAAAAAAGAATAAAAAGACGAACGTTATTTTTTTACCAAAGTAATAAAGTTTGCTATATATTGGTTTTTGGATTCTGGTGTGGTATAATTAGGAAGAATAAACTTGAAAGGCGAACAATACCATGTCAAACCAACTAATTTATACTGGTAAAGCTAAAGATATTTATAGTACAGAAGACGAAAATGTGATTAAGTCGGTCTATAAGGACCAAGCAACTATGCTTAATGGTGCTCGTAAGGAGACTATTAAAGGAAAAGGTGTGCTAAATAATCAGATTTCGTCTCTTATTTTTGAAAAATTGAATGCTGCGGGTGTAGCTACTCACTTTATCGAACGTATTTCTGACACAGAACAACTCAACAAGAAAGTGAAAATCATTCCTTTGGAGGTTGTTCTTCGTAACGTGACTGCGGGTTCTTTTTCTAAACGTTTTGGCGTGGAAGAAGGTTTGGACTTGAAAACTCCTATCGTTGAATTTTACTATAAGAACGATGATTTGGATGACCCATTCATCAATGACGAGCATGTGAAGTTTTTGGATATTGCCAATGATGAACAAATTGCTTATATCAAGGAAGAAACGCGTCGTATCAATGAATTGCTGAAAGATTGGTTTGCACAAATTGGTCTTCGTTTGATTGACTTCAAATTGGAATTCGGTTTTGATAAGGATGGCAAAATTATCTTGGCAGATGAATTTTCACCAGATAACTGCCGCCTTTGGGATGCTGAAGGGCACCATATGGACAAGGATGTCTTCCGTCGTGATCTTGGTAGCTTGACAGATGTTTATGAAGTTGTATTGGAAAAATTACAAGGATTGAAGTAGCCTTTTACAAATAGAATACTTGGTCTTCACTACAATCTTTAAGTAGAAATAGATAAAGGAAATAAAATGGATAAACGTATTTTCGTTGAGAAAAAAGCTGATTTTCGTGTGAAATCTCACTCTTTAGTAAAAGAATTAAAGCATAATCTTCAGTTGAAAACTTTGAATGATCTTCGTATTGTTCAAGTTTACGATGTCTTTAATTTAGCAGAGGACTTGTTTGCGCGTGCGGAAAAACACATCTTCTCTGAGCAAGTGACCGATACTGTTTTGGATGAAGCCGCGGTTAAGGCTGATCTTGAGAAGTATGCTTTCTTTGCTATCGAAAGTTTGCCTGGTCAATTTGACCAACGTGCGGCATCTTCACAGGAAGCTTTGCTTTTGCTTGGTAGTTCAAATGATGTAACGGTGAACACAGCGCAACTTTACTTGGTTAACAAGGATATTGATGCGAATGAGTTGGAGGCTGTCAAAAACTACCTCTTGAACCCAGTGGATTCTCGTTTTAAAGACATCACTGTTGGCATTGCTAAACAGGATTTCTCTGAGTCTGACAAGACCATTCCAAGTTTGGATTTCTTTGAAACCTATACGGCAGAAGATTTTGCTAAGTATAAGGCAGAGCAAGGATTGGCAATGGAAGTGGATGACCTTCTATTCATTCAAGATTACTTCAAGTCTATTGGTCGTGTGCCAACTGAGACTGAGCTTAAGGTGTTGGATACTTACTGGTCTGACCACTGTCGTCACACAACTTTCGAGACTGAGTTGAAAAACATCGACTTCTCAGCTTCTAAATTCCAAAAACAATTGCAAGCGACTTATGACAAGTATATTGCCATGCGTGATGAGTTGGGACGTACCGAAAAACCTCAAACCTTGATGGATATGGCGACTATTTTTGGTCGTTATGAACGTGTCAATGGTCGTTTGGACGACATGGAAGTGTCTGATGAAATCAATGCTTGCTCTGTTGAAATTGAAGTGGATGTCAATGGTGTGAAAGAGCCATGGCTTCTCATGTTCAAGAACGAAACCCACAACCACCCAACGGAGATCGAACCATTTGGTGGGGCTGCTACTTGTATTGGTGGGGCCATTCGTGACCCATTGTCAGGTCGTTCATATGTTTACCAAGCCATGCGTATCTCAGGTGCTGGTGATATTACAACACCAATTGCTGAAACTCGTGCTGGTAAATTACCACAACAAGTGATTTCTAAAACAGCAGCTCACGGTTATTCTTCATACGGTAACCAAATTGGTCTTGCAACAACCTATGTTCGTGAATATTTCCACCCAGGTTTCGTTGCTAAGCGTATGGAGCTAGGTGCCGTGGTCGGTGCGGCTCCTAAGGAAAATGTTGTCCGTGAAAAACCTGAAGCAGGTGATGTGATTATCTTGCTCGGTGGTAAGACTGGACGTGATGGTGTCGGTGGTGCGACAGGTTCTTCTAAAGTTCAAACGGTTGAATCTGTTGAAACAGCTGGTGCTGAGGTTCAAAAAGGGAATGCCATCGAAGAACGTAAGATTCAACGTCTTTTCCGTAATGGGGAAGTGACACGTCTTATCAAGAAATCAAATGACTTTGGTGCTGGTGGTGTCTGTGTGGCTATCGGTGAATTGGCAGATGGTCTTGAAATTGATCTAGACAAAGTGCCATTGAAATATCAAGGCTTGAACGGTACAGAAATTGCCATCTCTGAATCTCAAGAACGTATGGCCGTGGTGGTTCGTCCGGAAGATGTAGATGCCTTCGTTGCTGAATGTAATAAAGAAAATATTGATGCTGTTGTCGTTGCGACAGTGACTGAAAAACCAAATCTTGTTATGCACTGGAATGGCGAAACCATCGTTGATTTGGAACGTCGTTTCCTTGATACAAACGGTGTACGTGTAGTTGTGGATGCTAAGGTAGTTGACAAGGATGTCAAGCTTCCAGAAGAACGCCAAACCTCTGCCGAAACCCTTGAAGCTGATACTCTTGAAGTCTTGGCTGACCTTAACCATGCCAGTCAAAAAGGGTTGCAAACTATCTTTGATAGCTCAGTTGGTCGTTCAACAGTCAATCACCCACTTGGTGGTCGCTACCAAATTACACCAACTGAAGCTTCTGTACAGAAATTGCCAGTCCAACATGGTGTGACAACAACTGCTTCTGTTATGGCGCAAGGGTTCAACCCTTATGTAGCAGAATGGTCTCCATATCATGGTGCGGCTTATGCGGTCATCGAAGCAACCGCTCGCTTGGTTGCTGCTGGTGCAAACTGGTCTAAGGCTCGTTTCTCTTATCAAGAATACTTCGAGCGTATGGATAAACAAGCAGAGCGTTTTGGTCAACCAGTATCAGCTCTTCTTGGATCAATTGAAGCTCAGATTCAACTTGGGTTGCCATCTATCGGTGGTAAAGACTCTATGTCTGGTACCTTTGAAGAATTGACAGTACCACCAACCTTGGTTGCTTTTGGTGTCACAACTGCAGATAGCCGTAAGGTCCTTTCTCCAGAATTTAAAGCTGCTGGTGAAAATATCTATTACATCCCAGGTCAAACTTTGGCACAAGAAATTGACTTTGATCTTATCAAGTCTAACTTTGCTAAGTTTGAAGGCATCCAAGCTGATTATAAAGTCACATCTGCATCAGCTGTCAAATATGGTGGTGTCCTTGAAGCTCTTGCCCTTGCAACATTTGGTAACCATATTGGTGCCACTGTAACCCTTGAAAATCTTGAGACTGCCTTGACAGCTCAATTGGGTGGATTCGTCTTCACATCTCCGGAAGATATTGCAGGGGTTGCCAAGATTGGACAAACAGCAGCTGACTTTACACTTACTGTCAATGGTGTAACGCTTGATGGACACAAACTTGACAGTGCCTTCCAAGGTAAATTGGAAGAGGTCTACCCAACGGAATTTGCACAAGCAACTGAGTTGGAAGAAGTACCTGAGGTGGCATCAGATGCTGTTATCAAAGCTAAGGAAACAGTTGAGACACCAGTGGTTTACATCCCAGTGTTCCCAGGTACTAACTCTGAGTATGATTCAGCTAAGGCCTTTGAAAAAGAAGGTGCGAAAGTCAACTTAGTACCATTTGTCACACTGAACGAAGAAGCTATTGCCAAGTCTGTTGACACCATGGTTGACAATATCGAAAAAGCTAACATTATCTTCTTTGCAGGAGGCTTCTCAGCCGCTGACGAACCCGATGGATCTGCTAAATTTATCGTCAACATCTTGCTTAATGAAAAAGTACGTGCAGCCATTGACAGCTTCATCGAAGGTGGTGGTTTGATTATCGGTATCTGTAATGGATTCCAAGCTCTTGTCAAATCAGGTCTTCTTCCATACGGTAACTTTGAAGATGCAAACAGTACTAGTCCAACTCTCTTCTACAATGATGCCAACCAACACGTGGCTAAGATGGTTGAAACACGGATTGCCAACACCAACTCACCATGGCTTGCTGGCGTGAAAGTTGGTGACATCCATGCCATCCCAGTATCACACGGTGAAGGTAAGTTTGTCGTGACAGCTGAGGAATTTGCAGAGCTTCGTGACAATGGTCAAATCTTTACCCAATATGTTGACTTCGAAGGTAAACCAAGCATGGATTCTAAATACAATCCTAACGGATCTGTGAATGCTATCGAAGGTATCACAAGCAAAAATGGTCAAATTATTGGGAAGATGGGTCACTCAGAACGTTTCGAAGACGGTCTCTTCCAAAATATTCCAGGAAATAAAGATCAACATCTCTTTGCATCAGCGGTTAAATACTTTACTGGAAAATAATAGAGTGACAAGTGCACTCAGTAATGATATTTTTCAATGTAGCAGTAGTTCTAAAGAGCTTGAAAACTTGAGTTCCAATTAGTGAAATGAGAGGCTAGAAACAGTTTTTCGTTCGCCTTGCATAAGGAAAATATCAAAAATAAAAGGTATAAAAAATGACATACGAAGTTAAATCTCTTAATGAAGAATGTGGTGTTTTTGGTATCTGGGGTCACCCAGATGCTGCCAAATTAACTTATTTCGGACTTCACAGTCTCCAACACCGTGGTCAAGAGGGAGCAGGAATTCTCTCAAATGATGCGGGTCAATTGAAGCGTCATCGTGATATGGGGCTTCTCTCAGAAGTTTTCCGTGATCCAGCCAACTTGGACAAGCTAACTGGAACGGCTGCTATCGGTCATGTTCGTTATGCGACTGCTGGTGAAGCTTCTGTAGACAATATTCAACCTTTCTTGTTTAAGTTTTATGACAATCAGTTTGGACTTGCCCACAACGGGAACTTGACTAATGCAGAGTCACTTAGACGTGAGTTGGAAAAAAATGGTGCAATCTTTAACTCGACTTCTGACTCAGAAATTTTGGCCCACTTGATTCGTCGTAGCCATAACCCATCCTTCATGGGTAAGGTGAAAGAAGCCTTGAACACTGTTAAAGGTGGATTTGCTTACCTCCTCATGCTTGAGGACAAGCTCATTGCAGCCTTGGATCCAAATGGTTTCCGTCCCCTTTCTATTGGTAAGATGGCCAATGGAGCTATTGTGGTTTCATCTGAAACCTGTGCCTTTGAAGTGGTTGGAGCAGAGTGGATTCGCGATGTGAATCCAGGTGAGGTTGTTATCATCGATGATAATGGCATTACTTACGATAACTATACAACGGACACCCAATTGGCTGTTTGCTCAATGGAGTATATTTACTTTGCTCGTCCTGATTCAAATATCCAAGGGGTCAATGTCCATACAGCTCGTAAACGTATGGGTGCTCAATTGGCACGTGAATTCAAACATGAAGCAGATATTGTAGTTGGTGTGCCTAATTCATCACTTAGCGCAGCCATGGGATTTGCCGAAGAATCAGGCTTGCCAAATGAAATGGGCTTGATTAAAAACCAATACACTCAACGTACCTTTATCCAACCAACACAAGAATTACGTGAGCAAGGGGTTCGTATGAAGCTCTCTGCCGTATCAGGTGTTGTTAAAGGCAAACGTGTGGTTATGATTGACGATTCTATTGTACGTGGGACGACCTCACGTCGTATCGTTAATTTGCTAAAAGAAGCAGGAGCAACAGAGGTTCACGTAGCAATCGGTAGTCCAGCCCTTGCCTATCCATGTTTCTACGGTATCGATATTCAAACACGTAAGGAATTGATTGCGGCCAATCATACAGTTGAGGAAACACGCGAAATCATTGGCGCGGATAGCTTGACTTACTTATCAATTGATGGCTTGATTGATTCTATTGGAATTGATACAGATGCACCAAACGGTGGCCTTTGTGTGGCTTACTTTGATGGTAAATATCCAACACCATTGTATGACTACGAAGAACGCTATTTGGAAAGTTTGAAAGAACACACTTCTTTCTATTAAGAGCAGTGCAGAAGAAAAAAGAGGAAAAAATTATGTCTAAGAATGCTTACGCACCACGTCTCACTACTGACTAAAAGCTAAAGCATTTGTCAGTAGACGCTTTGCCCTATGGGGCCAAAGCTGGAGACCTGACTAGTATTTTTAGATAAAAAGATGGTTTATCTAAAAATACGTCGCAATTTTTCTCGAAAAAAGAAAAGGAATAAACAAATGACAAATAAAAATGCGTATGCCCAATCGGGTGTGGACGTTGAAGCAGGTTATGAAGTTGTTGAACGTATCAAAAAACACGTTGCCCGTACAGAGCGTGCAGGTGTCATGGGAGCTCTCGGTGGCTTCGGTGGTATGTTTGACCTTTCAAAAACAGGTGTCAAAGAGCCCGTTTTGATTTCAGGTACAGATGGTGTCGGTACTAAACTCATGCTTGCTATCAAGTACGATAAACACGATACTATCGGTCAAGACTGTGTAGCTATGTGTGTTAACGATATCATCGCTGCAGGTGCTGAGCCCCTTTACTTCCTTGACTACGTAGCAACTGGTAAAAATGAACCAGCTAAATTGGAACAAGTCGTTGCTGGTGTTGCTGAAGGTTGTGTGCAAGCTGGTGCTGCCCTCATTGGTGGTGAAACTGCTGAAATGCCTGGTATGTATGGTGAAGACGACTATGATTTAGCAGGTTTCGCGGTAGGTATCGCAGAAAAATCTCAAATCATCGACGGATCAAAAGTGGCTGAAGGTGACGTGCTTCTTGGACTTGCTTCAAGTGGTATCCATTCAAATGGTTACTCACTCGTGCGTCGTGTCTTTGCTGATTACACAGGTGAAGAAGTTCTTCCAGAACTTGAAGGCAAAAAACTTAAAGACGTTCTTCTTGAACCAACTCGTATCTACGTCAAAGCAGCTTTGCCATTGATCAAAGAAGAGTTGGTTAACGGTATTGCCCACATCACAGGTGGTGGGTTCATCGAAAATGTACCACGTATGTTCTCAGATGACTTGGCTGCTGAAATTGACGAAAGCAAAGTCCCAGTTCTTCCAATTTTCAAAGCTCTTGAAAAATATGGCCAAATCAAACACGAAGAAATGTTTGAAATCTTCAACATGGGTATTGGTCTCATGCTTGCGGTTAAACCGGAAAATGTGGAACGTGTCAAAGAACTTCTTGACGAACCTGTTTATGAAATCGGTCGTATTGTGAAGAAAGATGGCGCAAGTGTGGTGATTAAATAATGGCTAAAAAGATTGCTGTTTTTGCCTCTGGCAACGGCTCAAACTTTCAGGTGATTGCGGAACAATTTCCAGTAGAATTTGTTTTTTCAGATCACCGTAATGCCTATGTCTTGGAACGTGCCAAGAATCTTAATGTGGTTAGCCATGCCTTTGAACTCAAGGAATTTGACAATAAAGCGGCTTATGAAGAGGCTATCGTCAAACTCTTGGATGATCACCAGATTGATTTGGTTTGTTTGGCCGGTTATATGAAAATCGTCGGCCCAACCTTGCTAGCAGCTTATGAAGGCCGTATTATCAATATTCACCCGGCTTATCTCCCTGAATTTCCAGGGGCTCATGGTATTGAGGATGCTTGGAATGCGGGTGTTGACCAGTCTGGCGTAACTATTCACTGGGTGGATTCTGGTGTGGACACTGGTAAGGTTATCAAACAAGTCCGTGTGCCACGCCTTGAAGGTGATACCCTTGATACTTTCGAAGCTCGCATCCACGAAACAGAGTACAAGCTCTATCCAGAAGTGTTGGATAGTTTGGGCGTTGCACGAAAATAAGGAAGTGCTAGAGCTGAAAGAAAATTTTCGACTGTAGCAGATAAAGAACTTTTTTAAAAAAGGAAAAGAAAGAAAATGACTAAACGAGCACTTATTTCAGTCTCAGATAAAGCGGGCATCGTTGAATTTGCCCAAGAACTCAAAAAACTAGGTTGGGACATCATCTCAACAGGTGGTACTAAAGTTGCCCTTGACAATGCTGGGGTAGACACTATCGCCATCGACGATGTGACTGGTTTCCCAGAAATGATGGACGGACGTGTTAAGACCCTTCACCCAAATATCCACGGTGGTCTCCTCGCTCGTCGTGACCTCGATAGCCACCTTCAAGCGGCTAAGGACAATAATATCGAATTGATTGACCTTGTTGTGGTAAACCTTTATCCATTCAAGGAAACTATTCTCAAACCAGACGTAACTTACGCTGACGCAGTTGAAAACATCGATATCGGTGGTCCATCAATGCTTCGTTCAGCAGCTAAAAACCATGCTAGCGTGACAGTTGTTGTAGACCCTGCTGACTATGCTGTTGTTCTTGATGAATTGTCAGCAAACGGCGAAACAAGCTACGAAACTCGCCAACGTTTGGCAGCGAAAGTATACCGTCACACAGCTTCATACGACGCTTTGATTGCGGAATACTTCACAGCTCAAGTGGGTGAAACAAAACCTGAAAAACTCACTTTGACTTATGACCTCAAGCAACCAATGCGTTACGGTGAAAACCCGCAACAAGACGCAGACTTCTACCAAAAAGGTTTGCCAACGGCTTACTCAATTGCTTCAGCTAAACAACTTAACGGTAAAGAATTGTCATTCAATAATATCCGTGATGCTGATGCTGCTATCCGTATCATCCGTGATTTCAAAGACCGTCCAACAGTTGTGGCTCTCAAACACATGAACCCATGTGGTATCGGTCAAGCTGATGACATTGAAACAGCTTGGGACTACGCTTATGAAGCTGACCCAGTGTCAATCTTTGGTGGTATTGTAGTCCTCAACCGTGAGGTAGATGCTGCGACAGCTAAGAAAATGCATGGTGTTTTCCTTGAAATCATCATTGCACCAAGCTATACAGATGAAGCGCTTGAAATCTTGACTACCAAGAAGAAAAACTTGCGTATCCTTGAGTTGCCATTTGACGCTCAAGATGCTAGCGAAGTGGAAGCAGAATACACTGGTGTTGTCGGTGGACTTCTCGTTCAAAACCAAGACGTTGTTAAAGAAAGCCCAGCTGACTGGCAAGTGGTTACTAAACGTCAACCAACTGAAACAGAGGCGACAGCCCTTGAGTTTGCTTGGAAAGCTATCAAGTACGTCAAATCAAATGGTATCATCGTGAATAACGACCACATGACACTTGGTGTTGGCCCTGGTCAATCTAACCGTGTGGCTTCAGTCCGTATCGCCATTGAGCAAGCTAAAGACCGTCTTGATGGTGCTGTTCTTGCTTCAGATGCCTTCTTCCCATTTGCAGATAATGTGGAAGAAATCGCTAAAGCAGGTATTAAAGCCATCATCCAACCGGGTGGTTCAGTCCGTGACCAAGAGTCAATCGAAGCGGCTGATAAACATGGTTTGACAATGATCTTTACAGGTGTTCGTCACTTCCGTCATTAAGAATTTGCAAAACATCCAAGAAATTGGATGTTTTTTTGATGCCTTAAGTTTCCTTTAAGCTACCCAAGCTATACTAATACCATCCTAAAAAACTTTTCTTTTTCATAAATCTCCTAAGAGCTCAGCACTGGCTGGGCTTTTTTATTTCGGTGCATGAAAAAAAAACAACCGTTCTCACGATTGTTCAATAGATTTAAACCTTTTCAAGAACAGACTGGGTTACCCAAGTCTTGCGATTTCCGATTTGGACGAGGACACCATCGCTTGGTGGGTCAATTGCAAGAACTTTGAAGTTACCTGGAATAGTAAAGGTCTCACCAGGATTGAGGTACTGGTCTGATGTTGGATTGCCTTGTCCATCAACTTCAAGAACGGGCCCAGGATCAACGATATTGTGTTTGGTTGGTGTGCCCCCTGCTAGGTCTTGGCTGGTGATGGTATTTCCTGACACAGACGTGACACGGAAGGTTCCTGTGAAGCGAACCGTATCGCCAACTTTGATAGAAGGGGTAGTAGGATTTCCATTTTGAGCTCCTGAATCGATGTCTTTAAAATGGATATAGCCAGACACTTGACTCTTATGGAAGCTACGTTTGTGGTATTTCTCAGGCCCTTGTCCCGCATCGTAGTTGTACTCTTCAATGGTCACCTGATCACCATGAACTTCCGCAACCCAAGCGACATGCCCCATATGACCAGCTCCATTGACACCAGCTGAGAACCAGGCGATGCTCCCCACAGCAGGATTCATGTCCACACGGTGACCATTGGCACGTGCGATACTGCCCCAAGTGATGGCATTACCATAACCTACTGGTAAGGTGAAACCATTGGTATTACTGAGGCGATAGGCCGCAAAGGACGTACACTGACGCCAGTACATAGTCCAAGGATCAACGCCGAAGCCCCCAAATTTCCAAGAGGATGGGTAGTCATCTCCGAGGACAGCCGCCTGAGCAGAGCTGCCACACGAAACCGATACAGTCGCTAGACAAGCTAGCGGTAAGAGACAATTTAGTAATTTTTTCTTCATTTTAACCTCCACCTACCTATTCGCAGTTTTTCAGGAAAATGAAGATATTTTTGCGTTTAAGCCTCCCTTAAGCTGTTTAGACTATACTATCATTAATCCTAAATAACTTTTTTCATTTTCATAATCTCCCAAGAGGTGGTCCAAGTGGCCGCCTTTTTTAATGTCCAAATTTGGATACACACCCATATCTCCGAACAAATATGTTATAATGGTTATGTATAATTCGTGAAAATTGCTAATTTTTCCGAATGATTGTCGTTAACGGGCATTTGCCCCTAGTCTTATTTGATATTGAGGTATCTTTCAAATGAAACTTTTGGTTGTTGGTTCTGGTGGTCGTGAACATGCGATTGCCAAGAAATTATTGGAGTCTAAAGACGTTGAGCAAGTTTTCGTGGCTCCTGGTAATGACGGGATGACATTGGACGGTCTTGATTTGATCAATATCGGAATTTCCGAACATTCTAAGCTGATTGACTTTGCAAAAGCGAACGATATTGCTTGGACCTTTATCGGTCCGGATGATGCGCTTGCTGCTGGAATCGTGGATGATTTCAATGCGGTAGGACTCAAAGCATTTGGTCCGACCAAGGCTGCGGCTGAGCTGGAATGGTCTAAGGATTTTGCTAAGGAAATCATGGTCAAATACGACGTTCCGACAGCAGCCTATGGCACATTTTCAGATTTCGAGGAAGCCAAGGCCTACATCGAGGAAAAAGGCGCTCCAATCGTCGTCAAGGCAGACGGCTTGGCCCTAGGTAAAGGTGTCGTCGTTGCGGAGACGGTTGAGCAAGCCGTCGAAGCTACTCACGAGATGCTTTTGGACAATAAATTCGGTGATTCAGGTGCGCGAGTGGTCATCGAGGAATTTCTTGACGGGGAAGAGTTTTCTCTCTTTGCCTTTGTCAATGGAGATAAATTCTACATTATGCCAACGGCTCAGGACCACAAACGTGCTTATGATGGGGACAAGGGCCCTAACACTGGTGGGATGGGTGCCTATGCGCCGGTTCCTCACTTGCCACAGAGCGTGGTTGACACAGCGGTTGACACCATTGTCAAGCCAGTCCTTGAAGGTATGATCAAAGAAGGTCGTCCTTACACGGGTGTCCTTTACGCCGGTCTTATCTTGACAGCTGACGGCCCTAAAGTCATCGAGTTCAACTCACGTTTTGGCGATCCTGAAACGCAAATCATCTTGCCTCGTTTGACATCTGACTTTGCGCAAAATATTACTGATATTTTGGATGGCAAAGAGCCAACTATCGCTTGGACGGATAAGGGTGTGACACTTGGTGTGGTTGTAGCCTCAAACGGCTACCCATTGGATTATGAAAAAGGTGTTAAGTTGCCGGCCAAGACAGAGGGTGACATCATCACTTACTATGCTGGAGCTAAATTTGCTGAAAATGGCCAAGACCTCCTCTCAAACGGAGGACGTGTTTACATGTTGGTCACAACAGCAGACACCGTCAAAGACGGCCAAAACATCATCTACAACGAACTCAACAAACAAAACACAGAAGGCCTCTTCTACCGTACGGATATCGGTAGCAAGGCTAACAAATAATCAGAGACCGTAGGTCGTAAAAGGCGAGCGAAAGCGAGCCAAACTAAGACCATTATCAAAAAAGAAAAGGAAAAATTATGACTAAACCAGTAATTTCCATTATCATGGGCTCAAAATCCGACTGGGCAACCATGCAAAAAGCTGCTGAAGTTCTCGACAACTTCGGCGTCGCTTACGAAAAGAAAGTTGTTTCCGCACACCGTACACCGGACCTCATGTTCAAACATGCGGAAGAAGCACGTAGCCGTGGCATCAAGGTCATCATCGCAGGTGCTGGTGGCGCTGCTCACTTGCCAGGGATGGTTGCTGCTAAAACAACCCTTCCAGTCATTGGTGTGCCCGTCAAATCACGTGCTCTTAGCGGTGTGGATTCGCTTTATTCTATCGTTCAGATGCCAGGTGGTGTGCCAGTCGCAACCATGGCTATCGGTGAATCAGGAGCTACCAATGCTGCCCTCTTTGCCCTCCGTCTCCTCTCAGTAGAAGACAAGGCCATTGCAGATGCGCTTGCTAACTTTGCTGAAGAACAAGGAAAAATCGCAGAGGAGTCTACAAATGAGCTCAACTAAAACCATTGGAATCATCGGTGGTGGCCAGCTGGGGCAGATGATGGCCATTTCTGCTATCTACATGGGGCACAAGGTTATCGCTCTAGATCCAGCAGCGGATTGTCCGGCCTCTCGTGTGGCGGAAATCATCGTGGCACCTTATAACGAAGTAGAAGCCCTTCGTCAATTGGCAGACCGCTGTGATGTTCTCACTTATGAATTTGAAAATGTCGACGCTGACGGCCTTGACGCTGTTATCAAAGACGGTCAGCTTCCACAAGGGACAGACCTGCTTCGTATTTCACAAAACCGTATCTTTGAAAAGGACTTTCTCTCAAACAAGGCTCAAGTGACCGTTGCACCTTATAAGGTCGTGACATCTAGCCTTGATTTGGAAGATATTGACCTTTCTAAAAAATACGTCCTCAAGACTGCGACAGGCGGTTACGATGGCCACGGTCAAAAAGTCATCACGTCAGCCGACGATTTGGAAGAGGCAAATGCCCTTGCTAACTCAGCCGAGTGTGTATTGGAAGAGTTCGTCAACTTCGACCTCGAGATTTCGGTCATCGTGTCTGGTAACGGCAAGGATGTGACGGTTTTCCCAGTTCAGGAAAATATCCATCGCAACAACATCCTCTCTAAAACTATCGTGCCTGCCCGCATTTCTGATAGTCTAGCTGAGAAAGCTAAAGCTATGGCAGTGAAGATTGCTGAGCAACTTAACCTTTCTGGTACCCTCTGTGTGGAAATGTTTGCGACAGCTGATGACATCATCGTCAACGAAATTGCCCCACGTCCACACAATTCAGGGCACTACTCAATCGAAGCTTGCGACTTTTCACAGTTTGACACGCATATCTTGGGTGTTCTCGGAGCACCACTTCCAGCAATCCACCTTCATGCACCTGCTGTCATGCTCAACGTCCTCGGCCAACACGTCGAAGCAGCTGAGCGTTATGTCACAGAAAATCCAAGCGCCCACCTCCACATGTATGGTAAACTAGAAGCGAAGCACAACCGCAAAATGGGGCATGTGACTTTGTTTAGTGATGAACCAGACAGTGTGGTTGAGTTTGGGAAAGGGATTGATTTTTAAGTGAAAATAGCGATTCTAGGACTTGGAGTGATCGGGACTACTTATGCCTATGCTTTTCAAAAAGCAGGTCATCAAGTGGAACACGTACTGAGAGATAGTAAGAAAAACAATGCTCCCAAGGAGTTGTCGGTTGATCTGCTAGATGGCCGCTATCATTCCAAAGGTGAGAACAAACACGACACCTATGAGGTTCGTGTGGCAGAAGCTGATTCGGAATATGATTTTATTTTTCTGAGTGTGCGTCATGGGTTTGTCAAAGAAGCTGTGGAAACCTTGCGAAAAAATAATATCAAAGGCACTCTCGTTTTCTTCTGCAATTTCTGGAATACTCGAAAAGAGGTCCAAGAGTGGGCAGGAGATTACGACTATATTCTGGCTTTTCCGACAGCGGGTGGTCATATGCAGGAGAACCATTTAGATGGCGTCTTGTTTGACCATTTAATGCTAGAAGGTGAGCAAAAAGCACACATTTCTAACTATGCTGATTTGACGGATTTACTGACTTCTGCAGATTTGAAGTGGGAAGTGCCTCATGATATGGTCGAGTGGATTTGGATTCATATGGCGATTAATGCAGGTGTTACTTCGACAGCTGCACGTTCAGGGAATCTGGAAAACCCAGAAGAATTGGCTTTGAACTTGATGAATAGTTTGTCGGAATTATCATTGGCTATCAAGGCCATTCGAGAAGCTTTGAAAGTCGTAGAAGCGCGTGGTGTGAATTTGAAGCTTTACAAAGCAGAACTATTGCCATACAAAATTCCCGCTTGGATTGCAGGAAAAGCCATGAAAGTCATGTTTGCGAAAAATGAGCTGACACGAAAAATTATGACCTTGCACAATGATAAACAGGACATCTTCTACTGTTGTCAAAGTGTTTATCAGACCGGTCAGGAGTTAGGTGTGAAGATGCCTATTCTGGAAGTAAATATGAAGGGCATTTCGATTTAGGAGGTTTTATGATTCAACTCATCGTTAATGCATTTGTTGAAAAAGATAAGACTGGAGCAGTCGTCGAAGTCTTGTATGCTAGTAGCAATCACGAAAAAGTGAGAGCTAAGTATGAAGAGTTGATTGCTCAATATCCTGAAAACTATTTAGCTATCTATGATTTGCCGATTGATACTGATTTGAATACACTGGATCACTATCCATCAGTGTGGATTGGGAAAGAAGAATTTGAATAAGATTTCCATCGGTTGCTTAGCTGATGTGAAATATCAAAAGAATATTGCATATAAAACTAAAAAGAAGTGGACATAGGATCCCATTAATTTGAGCTCAAACGTCCAATCTTTGATAGAATTAAATAAACAAAAAAGAAAGGAACAAGGGCATCGTATTCTTTAACTGAATACGGGCTACGGACTTGGTCAAAAAGACAGTTTTTCCTAGAAGCTGACGCTTCTTCGTCTAAACTCCTATTTTGACTGTGTCCGCTTAACGCCCTTAATATCTTAATTATGATCGAACGTTACTCTCGCCCTGAAATGGCGAACATTTGGACTGAAGAAAATAAATACCGTGCTTGGCTTGAGGTGGAAATCTTGGCTGATGAAGCATGGGCTGAGTTGGGGGAAATCCCTAAGGAAGATGTGGCTTTGATTCGTGAAAAAGCGGACTTTGACATCGACCGTATTTTGGAAATCGAGCAGCAAACTCGTCACGATGTGGTTGCCTTCACACGTGCGGTTTCTGAAACGCTTGGTGAAGAGCGTAAGTGGGTTCACTATGGTTTGACTTCTACTGACGTGGTAGATACTGCCTATGGTTATCTCTACAAACAAGCCAACGATATCATCCGCAAGGACCTTGAAAACTTCCTTAACATCATCGCTGACAAAGCGAAAGAACACAAGTTCACGATCATGATGGGTCGTACTCATGGTGTGCACGCTGAGCCTACAACTTTTGGTCTTAAATTGGCCACTTGGTACAGCGAAATGAAACGTAACATCGAGCGTTTCGAGCATGCGGCTGCTGGTGTGGAAGCTGGTAAGATTTCTGGTGCGGTTGGTAACTTTGCCAACATCCCACCATTCGTTGAAAAATACGTCTGCGATAAATTGGGTATTCGTGCTCAAGAAATCTCTACACAGGTCCTTCCTCGTGACCTTCACGCTGAGTACTTTGCAGTTCTTGCCAGCATCGCAACTTCGATCGAGCGTATGGCAACTGAAATTCGTGGTCTGCAAAAATCTGAACAACGTGAAGTGGAAGAGTTCTTTGCCAAAGGTCAAAAAGGGTCTTCAGCAATGCCTCACAAACGTAACCCAATCGGTTCTGAAAACATGACAGGTCTTGCGCGTGTTATCCGTGGTCACATGGTCACAGCCTATGAAAATGTTGCTCTTTGGCACGAACGTGACATCTCTCACTCATCAGCTGAGCGCATCATCACACCAGACACAACTATCTTGATTGACTACATGCTTAACCGTTTTGGAAATATTGTCAAGAACTTGACAGTCTTCCCAGAAAACATGATCCGTAACATGAATTCAACCTTTGGTCTCATCTTCAGCCAACGTGCGATGTTGACTTTGATTGAAAAAGGCATGACACGTGAGCAAGCTTACGACCTTGTTCAACCAAAGACAGCTCAATCATGGGATAACCAAGTAGACTTCAAACCACTTCTTGAAGCAGATTCAGAGGTAACTTCTCGCCTCACTCAAGAAGAAATCGACGAAATCTTCAACCCAGTGTACTACACTAAACGTGTGGATGAGATCTTCGAACGCATCGGTTTGGGTGACTAATTGAAGCAATACAGTAAAAAAGCAGGGCAGACCTGCTTTTTTTTATGGTGACATTTATGTCACTAGTTTTGTTCTCTTTTCAGCCTTATAATAGAGTCATCGCTAGAAAACTGTCGGGAAGGAGAAGTTAGCCATCTTAAAAGGACGATTTAACTGTTTACCGGAACTTAGTCTCTTAATAGTAAGTATTGCTTATAATATCATCCGCATCATGAATGATCTTGGAAGTATCAAAGCCCCCTCTTGGTTTTTAGATATGGATATTCCTAGTGGTTCCTTACTGTTACTTATTTTGCTTATTATTTTAAAAAGTGATGTAAGATAATAATTTCTTAAGCTACCTTTAAGCTTATTAAAATACATTATAATCATCCTAATAAAGCAACTAGCTTTTGTGAGCTAGAGGTAAACATAATTTTTTCATAACAAATCTCCCCGAAGAAAGTCTAGAAATCTAGGCTTTTTTCTTATTTTTGAGGTTTTATTAGGATATTTTAAGAAAATACTTGAAAACCCTTCCAAAACAAGGTAATATAGTTATATAAAGATTCTATTGGACAAGCGGTCACCTTGGAGGATTAGGAAGAAGAGGTTGGAAAGCCTGTACAATCGTATCTTTTCAGTGGTCTCTGGGCTGCTGTGAAAATCCCTTTGGGGATTTTTTTCTGCGATTTAAGGTTTCTTTAAGGTAGGGAGGTTATACTTTAAGTCTCCTAAATAACTTTTACTGAACTTTGTTCAGTAAGTCTCGTTGGCTTACACTTTTTGTAGAACAACGAACTTTTCTTTTTCATAATCTCCAAAAGAGCTCAACATCATGTGTTGGGTTCTTTTTTTGGCAATTAAAAAACGCCCTTAGGCGTTTTAAGTATAGATTACATCTCGTCTGGAGCTTCAACACCGAGAAGGCGAAGGACTTCTTTGAGGACTGTTGCTGTTGCGTAGCAAAGAGCCAAACGGCTGTCACGTTCTGGGCTTTCGTCCAAGATACGTGTATGGGCATAGTATTTGTTAAAGGCTTGGGCCAAGCTGATAGCAAATTTAGCAACGATAGATGGTTCAAAGTTGTCTGATGCACGGTTGATGATACGTGGGAAGTCTTGGATAAGTTTGATGATTTCCCAGCTTTCAACGTCGTTTAGGCTGTATGTGGCATCTGAAGATGGTGTGAAGTCAGCCTTGCGCAAGATAGATTGGATACGAGCGTGTGCATACTGTACGTAAGGTCCAGTTTCCCCCTCGAAGGATACCATGGCATCAAGGTCGAAGTCATAACCATTCATGCGGTCTGTTTTAAGGTCGTAGAACTTGATAGCTCCGACACCAACAGCGTGGGCAACAGCTTCCTTGTTAGGCAAGTTTGGATTCTTAGCTTCGATTTGAGCTTGAGCACGGTTAACAGCTTCAGCGATAGTTGGCTCAAGTAAGATAACGTTACCCTTACGAGTTGACAATTTCTTACCGTTCTTAGTTACTAGACCAAAGGCAACGTGAGTCATGTCGTCAGACCAGTCGTAACCCATTTCTTTAAGAACAGCTTTCAACTGTTTGAAGTGGGCAGATTGTTCATTACCAACTACATAGATGGCTTTGGCAAAGTCGTAAGTACGTTTACGGTAGAGGGCAGCAGCCAAGTCACGTGTGATGTAAAGAGTTGCACCATCTGATTTTTTGATAAGGGCTGGGTGTTCGATACCGTATTTTTCAAGGTTAACCACTTGGGCACCTTGAGATTCTTGGAGAAGTCCTTTTTCTGTCAAGATGTCAACGACTTCATCCATCTTATCATTGTAGAAAGCTTCACCGTTGTAGCTATCAAATGAAACACCAAGTTCATCATAGAGACGGTTGAATTCTACTAAGCTTTCGTCACGGAACCATTGCCAGAGGGCAGTTGCTTCCTCGTCACCAGCCTCCAATTTACGGAACCATTCACGAGCTTCTTCATCTACAGATGGGTCTTTTTCAGCTTCGGCATTGATACGCACATAAAGTTGAAGGAGTTCATTGATAGGGTTGGCTTTGACAGCTTCCTCGCTACCCCATTTCTTATAGGCAACAATCAGCATACCAAACTGTTTACCCCAGTCACCCAAGTGATTGATGCGGACTGGTTTGTAGCCTTGTTTAGCTACGATGTTGGCAAGAGCGTCAGCGATAACTGTTGAACGCAAGTGACCGATAGAGAAAGGTTTAGCGATGTTAGGACTAGACATATCAAAGGCAATGTTACGTCCGTGACCGATGTTTTGGTCAGCGTAGTGGCTGCCTTGAGCGATGACTTGTCCAAGAACGTCCGCCGAGATTTTTGATTTATCAAGGAAGAAGTTGATGTAAGGACCAACAGCTTCAACTTTTTCAAAGTTTGAAGCATCAATTTTTTCAGCGATGTCTGCTGCAATCATTTGAGGAGCCTTGCGTAAGACTTTTGCCAATGAGAAGGCAGGGAAGGCAAGGTCTCCCATGTCAGCATTTTTAGGGGTTTCAAGCAGATTTTGAATGTTTTCTTGTTCCAATTCGGGAACAACTTTGCCAATTTCTGCTGCAATGAGTTCTTTAGTATTCATAGGTACTCCATTTCAAATCTTGTCATTCATACCTATTTTACCATTATTTTAGTTAATAGGGTAGGGACAAGAAAGTATCTCTCAAGAAGTATTTCATGAAAAAATACAAAAATTCTGTTATAATATGCAAGGAATATACATAAAAAGAGGAAAGATAATGAAGAGAGATCGTCAAGCTGTTATCAAACAGATGATTTCAAGAGATAAGATTGGGACACAAGAGGAAATTAAGCAACGCCTAGAGGCGGAAGGTATCACGGTTACACAGGCTACCTTGTCACGTGATTTGCGTGAGATTGGCCTGTTGAAGCTTCGTGATGAGGAAGGTAAACTTTACTATAGTTTGTCTGAGCATGTGCTTTCAAGTTTGGATCCTACGGTTAAGGACTATGTCAAATCAGTTTCCCGTGCCCAGTTTATGCTGGTTCTCCATACAGAATTGGGTGAAGCAGATGTTTTGGCTAACCTGATTGATAGTGACGGCAATCCTGAAATTTTAGGAACCGTTGCTGGCGCAGATACCCTATTGGTAATCTGTAAGGACGCAGTGGTTGCTGAAAGATTGGAAAGTGAGTTTCACTGATGAAGACTCCTCATCAGAATTTCCAAAAAGCCAAAGAAGAGTTAATCGACCTCCTCAAAAACCATGAGGCGGTTCTTGCTTTTCAAGAGGCTGAGAAAGCTATTGGACAGATTCCTCAGATTAGTTATCTGGCTGGACAGATGAAGGCCTATCAACAAGAAGCGGTGCTTTTTCAAAAAATTGAGAAACAACGTGCCTATGAGGAGGCAGGTGAGCAGGCAGATTTGATTCAGAATGAGTTGGAAAATTTGCCCATTGTTCAGGATTACCGTCAAAAGATGCAGGATGCCAGTGACTTGATTCAATATGTGACCAAGTCTATCGAAGAAAAGATTAACGAGGAGTTAAGACATGGCTAAGGAAAAAATATCTCCAGGAATGCAGCAGTATTTGGATATCAAGGAAAATTATCCAGATGCTTTTTTGCTGTTTCGGATGGGGGATTTTTACGAATTATTTTACGATGATGCCGTTAAGGCTGCTCAAATTTTGGAAATTAGCCTAACCAGTCGTAATAAGAACGCAGATAATCCCATTCCTATGGCAGGTGTTCCTTATCATTCGGCTCAAGCATATATTGATGTCTTGGTTGAGATGGGCTACAAAGTAGCCATTGCTGAGCAGATGGAGGACCCTAAACAGGCTGTTGGCGTGGTTAAGCGTGAGGTAGTTCAGGTTATCACGCCAGGGACAGTGGTTGACAGCTCTAAACCTGATAATGCCAACAATTTCTTAGTAGCCATTGACAAGGCTGGAAGTCGATTCGGACTGGCCTATATGGATGTGTCAACGGGTGAATTTTTTGCGACAGAGTTGGATGATTTTAGTTCAGTTTGCAGTGAAATTCAGAATCTTAAGGCACGTGAAGTAGTCGTTGGGTATGATTTACCTGAAGCTGATGAACAAGTTTTGGTGAAGCAACTCAACCTGCTTCTCTCCAAGGAAACAGAGGTTTACGATGATGTCCACTTGATTGACACTAGCTTGACAGATTTGGAAAGCAGTGTGGCTGGTAAACTTCTCCAGTATGTGCACCGTACTCAGATGCGTGAGCTTAGTCATTTACAAAAGGCTCAGCACTATGAGATTAAGGATTACTTGCAGATGTCCTATGCGACCAAGTCAAGTTTGGATTTACTTGAAAATGCTAGAACGGGCAAGAAACACGGATCTCTTTTCTGGCTCTTGGATGAAACCAAGACAGCTATGGGAATGCGTCTCTTGCGAACTTGGATTGATCGTCCTTTAGTGAATCAAGCCACTATCACCGAGCGTCAGAATATTATCCAAGTTTTCTTGGACAATTTCTTTGAGCGTAGTGACTTGACTGAGAGTCTAAAAGGTGTTTACGATATTGAGCGCCTGGCCAGTCGTGTTTCCTTTGGCAAGGCTAATCCAAAAGATTTGATTCAGCTATGTCATACTTTGGCTCAAGTACCGGTGATTAAGGCGATTTTGGAGTCTTTTAATGACGATGCCTTGTCACGTCTTTTACAAGAGTTAGATGCTCTGCCAGAATTAGAGAGTTTGATTCGGTCGGCTATTGATCCTGATGCCCCTGCAACCATTACAGAAGGTGGCATTATCCGTGCTGGTTTTGATGAGACCTTGGACAAGTATCGCAAGGTGATGAGTGAGGGAACCTCATGGATCGCAGATATCGAAGCCAAGGAACGTGAAGCGTCTGGTATTACAACACTAAAGATTGATTATAACCGTAAAGATGGTTATTACTTCCATGTGACCAACTCTAACCTTAGCTTGGTTCCTGACCATTTCTTCCGCAAGGCAACCCTGAAAAATTCAGAGCGCTTTGGAACTGCTGAGTTGGCTAAGATAGAAGGTGAAATGCTTGAGGCGCGTGAAAAATCATCAACGCTGGAATATGATATTTTCATGCGTGTCCGTGAGCAGGTTGAACGCTATATTGACCGTTTGCAATCTTTGGCTAAGGCTATTGCGACAGTCGATGTGCTTCAGAGTCTAGCTGTTGTAGCAGAGACTAATCATTATGTTCGTCCTGTGTTCAATGATGAGCATCGTATTGTTATTGATCAAGGCCGTCATGCAGTGGTTGAGAAGGTTATGGGCGTTCAAGAATACATTCCAAACACCATTACCTTTGACAGTCAGACCAATATTCAGCTCATCACAGGACCAAATATGAGTGGTAAATCCACCTATATGCGTCAGTTAGCCTTGTCAGTAGTTATGGCTCAGATGGGGTCTTACGTGCCAGCAGATAGTATTGACTTGCCAGTTTTTGATGCTATCTATACACGTATTGGTGCTGCAGATGATCTGATTTCAGGTCAGTCGACCTTCATGGTTGAGATGATGGAGGCTAATCAGGCCATTAAGCGGGCGACACCTAATTCCTTGATTATTTTTGATGAGTTGGGACGTGGGACAGCTACCTATGATGGTATGGCCTTAGCTCAGTCTATTATTGAGTTTATTCATGACAAGGTGGGGGCTAAGACCATGTTTGCTACCCATTATCATGAGTTGACAGCCCTGTCAAACAGTTTGACACACCTTGTAAACGTTCATGTGGCGACACTTGAAAAGGACGGTGAAGTGACTTTCCTTCACAAGATTGTCGATGGACCAGCCGACAAATCTTATGGTATTCATGTAGCTAAGATTGCAGGTTTACCAGCAGATTTACTGGAACGTGCTGACACCATCTTGACACAACTAGAGGGCGATACAGTTACCATCCAACCTCAGGAAAAGGTATCGCCTCAAGAGAAATCTGCCACAGAAACGCATGTCAACGAGCAAATCTCTCTCTTTGATGATTTTACTGAAAATCCAGTTCTTCAAGAGTTGCGTGATTTAGATATTTACAACATGACACCTATGCAGGTCATGATGGCTGTAGCAGATTTAAAACAGAAACTATAAAAGAAGCTTGTCAATTGACAGGCTTCTTGTCTTTTATAGGTGTTTCAATTCTTGGTTGAGTTGTTCAATATCCTTTTTCATTTTCCAATAAGAGAAGACCCAAACGAGGAGATAGATAAGGCTGAATTCAATGACTAGCTCCAAGTAGAAAGTTAAACGTAGAGGGAACCATCCGCTGAGGGTAGCTAGTGGAATGAAACCTAGACAGGTCAAGGCGTAGTGAGTGAGGGTTGCACGAAGCAAACTCCATTCAGCTTTACGGAAAATATAACTAGCGATTTCAAAAAGAATACCGATAGCAAACCAAGTGATGAGGCAGTAGGCCAATACTATAGATCCGTGAACCTGATGTGACGTCATCCATTGTCCAATGGCTGAGTGAGGATTTAGAGGCATGTAGCTTGGTGCCCAGATAAGGGACATAATCATAGATACAGCTAATCCAATAAGGATGCCACTTGTGCCTGATTTAAAAAATTGTTTTTTCATTGTAATTTCTCCTTTATTGCTTTGAGGTAACGGCGTGATGAGTAGGTAGTTTCCTTGTTTTTAAGGTGAATTTCTACGAGGCCGTTAGGGGTGATGTTGAAGCGTTCAATTTCTTTGAGGTTGACAATCTCTGATTGTGAAATTTTGATAAAGTAAGATGGCAGTTTTTCTAAAACTTGATAGAGACGTAAGCCTAAGGGGTACTCTCCTTGAATAGTTTCAGCTAGAACTTGTCGATTTTCGATGTAAATTCTGGAAATAGCTTTGGGTTCGATAAGATAAGTTTCTCCATCTTTTTTTCCTTTGAGTCGGTGGTTGTCATCCAAACTTTCGACAAACTCGACGACTTGCTGAATCTTTGGCGTCCGACTAGGTGCCTGAATCTGCAACGTCTCTTCTTGAAATACCGAGTCAATCTGAACTTTTATTTTCATAACTATCCTTTCTTGTTTGTAATTGAGGAGGCCTCCTCCCTTTCACACCTTTATTAAACACTATTTACTAGTCCACAGCAATAGCGTTTGTCTATGTGGTCCCATATGGTGTCTAAGTGGTTGAAAATATTTTAGAAAACCCCTATACTTAATGAAAACGTACTGACGAGGTAATCACATGAAATCTATAATGAAATGGTTAGCAGGAATTTTTCTTGCCTGCAGTCTGATTTTGAGTTTTTTTACACCTTTTGAAAAGGCACTAACACTGAACCTGCTCTTGCTTTATTTCTTTGTTAAGCAGTTTATGGATTCTACAAGCTCGCCTAAAACCTACCAATGGATTTTCCAAATCATCTACCTCTTGATTTTTTCTGGGCTCATTTGGTTCAACCTTCGTCATGGGGATATGATTGTTATAGCCACAGCCTTATCTTGGCTAACAGTTGTGTGTGAGTTGTGGCTTTATAGTAAGCATAAGTAACAGTCAGCACCAGTGAATGTATCAACCTTTTAGAAGGGAGAAAAAATAATTATGCCAAAAATCATCGAATTGCCTGAAGTTCTAGCCAATCAGATTGCTGCTGGAGAGGTCGTAGAGCGACCAGCTAGTGTAGTTAAAGAGCTGGTGGAAAATGCTATTGATGCAGGCAGCACCCAGATTACTATTGAAGTTGAAGAATCAGGCCTCTCAAAAATTCAAATTACAGACAATGGCGAAGGAATGGCTCAAGCTGACGTAGCCATGAGTTTGCGCCGTCATGCAACAAGTAAAATCAAAAATCAAGGAGACCTCTTTCGTATTCGAACTCTTGGTTTTCGAGGTGAGGCCCTGCCATCAATAGCTTCTATCAGTCATCTTACCATTGTGACGGCGGCTGATGGAGAAGCCTATGGGACTAAACTGGTTGCCAAAGGTGGGGAAATTGAGAGTCAGGATCCTATTTCAACACCAGTTGGAACAAAGATTACCGTTGAAAATTTATTTTATAACACCCCAGCTCGTCTCAAGTATATGAAGAGTTTACAGGCTGAGTTGGCTCATATTGTCGATGTTGTCAATCGTCTGAGTCTAGCTCATCCTGAGGTTGCCTTCACCTTGCTTAATGACGGTCGTCAGTTGACACAGACCTCAGGTACTGGAGACCTCCGTCAAGCTATTGCCGGGATTTATGGTTTGACAACGGCTAAAAAAATGGTGGAAATTTCAAATTCTGACCTTGATTTTGAAGTTTCTGGCTATGTCAGCCTTCCTGAATTAACTCGTGCGAATCGTAACTACATCACGATTCTCATTAACGGACGTTATATAAAAAACTTTCTACTTAACCGTGCTATTTTTGATGGTTATGGTTCTAAACTCATGGTAGGGCGCTTCCCTATTGCGGTTATTGATATTCAGATTGATCCCTACTTGGCTGATGTCAATGTTCACCCAACAAAGCAGGAAGTACGTATCTCTAAAGAAAAAGAGCTCATGGCTCTTATCAGCTCTGCCATTGCTCAAAGTCTTAAAGAGCAGGATTTAATTCCAGATGCCCTTGAAAATCTAGCCAAGTCAAGTACCAGAGGTGCAACTAAGCCGGTTCAAACCAGTCTTCCACTCAAACAAACCAATCTTTATTATGATAGCAGTCGTAATGATTTCTTTGTCAAACCAGAGACAGTCCAAGAGGATATCAAACCACTCGTGTCAGAGTCTCCATTTTCATCGGTAGAAAACAAACCGCAACCTTCTGTTAAACAAGCACAACGTTCAGCAGATGAAAGTGATAGTGAACACGAAAAACTTGATTATAAAAACAAGTCGAAAATGAAGCGCATGCTTGAAAATCTGGACAATGAGGAAACATCAACCTTCCCTGAGTTGGAGTTTTTTGGTCAAATGCATGGAACCTATCTCTTTGCTCAAGGACAAGGTGGACTTTACATCATTGACCAGCATGCTGCCCAAGAACGTGTCAAGTATGAGTACTATCGCGAAAAGATTGGTGAGGTTGACAGTAGTTTACAGCAGCTTTTGGTTCCCTATCTCTTTGAATTTTCAGGGGCAGATTACATTAGTTTACAAGAAAAAATGCCTCTTCTTAACCAGGTTGGTATCTATTTGGAGCCTTATGGGAATAACACCTTTATTCTTCGTGAACATCCTATCTGGATGAAGGAAGAAGAGATTGAATCTGCAGTCTATGAGATGTGCGACATGCTTCTTTTGACGAATGAAGTGTCTGTCAAGACCTACCGTGCAGAGTTAGCCATCATGATGAGTTGTAAACGTTCAATCAAGGCCAATCATGCTCTTGATGATTACTCTGCGCGTGACCTTCTAGTACAGCTTGCACAGTGTAAAAACCCCTATAATTGCCCCCACGGACGTCCTGTACTTGTCAACTTTACAAAATCTGATATGGAAAAAATGTTCCGTCGAATTCAAGAAAATCATACCAGTCTACGTGACCTAGGGAAGTATTAAAACTTTTTTTCGTCTTACTTTACGAATAGGAATGTTAGATTTATAATAGTGGTGAAGACAAGGGATTTTCTAATGTTTTAGCACATCATTGTAGGATGATTGACTGATTTTTAAGTTAGGAGGTAGAGTGATGAGACACCTAACAAAAACTAATAAACACTTTTTACTTGTTGGCTTAACATTTTTAGCGACTAGCTTGATTTTCTATATTTTGGCTTGGTTAGGTCGACCAAGTTTGGAGAATGCCCTAGTAAATGTTTCTAGCATTGCCTTTACTTTAGGCGTTGTAACATATATTCTATTAGGCTTGAAGATGATTACAGATACTTTAAAGACGAGTAGTCATCCTTAAAATAGAGCAAACATAATCCACTTTCGAGTGGATTTTTTGTTACAATAGTACAGCAGTGCTTGAGATGACAAAATAAACACTCAAGACAATTATCTTATAAGTATAAAATAACAAAGCAATCCATTGAAGATACGAACGAGAAAGGAAATCACACGCTATGTATGATTACATCAAGGGAACTCTAGTGAAAATTACTGCCAAGTATATTGTTATAGAAGCAAACGGCCTAGGTTATATTGTCACTGTAGCGAACCCATATAGTTTTTCTGACCAGATGAATCAGACTATCCAAGTCTACCTTCATCAGGTTATTAGGGATGACGCCCACCTTCTTTTTGGTTTCCATACTGAAGATGAAAAAGAAGTCTTCCTTAAGCTTATTTCAGTTTCTGGAATAGGTCCGACGACTGCTCTAGCCATTGTTGCTGTAGATGATAATCAAGGCTTGGTGGCTGCCATTGATAATAGTGACATCAAGTACTTGATGAAGTTTCCAAAGATTGGTAAAAAGACAGCCCAGCAAATGGTTTTGGACTTGGCAGGGAAATTTGCAGAGTTACCAACAGAAACGACCAAGACGACACCAAGTCAACCTGAAGGAAATCATCAGTTGGATGAGGCTATGGAAGCTTTGCTTGCTCTTGGTTATAAAGCTGCAGAACTTAAGAAAATCAAAGCCTTCTTCGAAGGAACTAATGAAACGGCAGAGCAATACATTAAATCAGCTCTTAAAATGTTGATGAAATGAGGTAAGTAATGGTCAATCGTTGTCGTTGGGTTCCAACAAACAATAAATTATATTGTGATTATCATGACAAGGAGTGGGGAAAGCCTATTGGTGACGATCAAAAACTTTTTGAGCTACTTTGCTTAGAAAGTTATCAGTCAGGACTTTCTTGGTTAACTGTTTTAAATAAACGTCAGGCCTTTAATAGTGTTTTTCATAACTATGATATTGAGCGTGTTGCCCAGTTTAGCCTAAGTGAACTTGAAGAAGCGCTTCAAAATCCGGATATTATTCGTCACAAACTTAAGCTAGAAGCAACCGTAAATAATGCCAAACAAGTACTAAAACTCCAAGATGAATTTGGCTCCTTGTCCCATTATTTTTGGCAGTTCTTTGACGGAAAGCCCTTGGTAAATAATGTTCCCACATATAAGGACGTCCCATCATCGACTGATTTATCCCAACAGATTGCCAAAAATCTAAAAAAGAGAGGGTTCAAATTTTTAGGACCGACTACTATATATTCATTTTTACAAGCCGCAGGATTTGTGAATGATTATGAAAATAACTGTGACTTCAAATAAATGAGTGGATTTGATTGACAAGACGAGGAAAACATGTTAGTTTATAAACAAACATGTTTTTGAGATTATTTTACGAATAGTAATATAGGTGAACCAATGAAAGCTGAATTGATTGCAGTAGGAACCGAAATCCTAACCGGGCAAATCACCAATACCAATGCCCAATTTTTATCTGAGAAACTAGCTGAACTAGGAATCGATGTATATTTTCACACCGCAGTAGGTGATAATGAAAACCGCCTACTCTCAGTTCTTGATCAGGCTAGTCAACGTAGTGATTTAGTTATTCTTTGTGGTGGACTTGGCCCTACTGAGGATGACTTAACCAAGCAAACCCTAGCTAAGTTCTTAGGAAAAAAACTTGTTTTTGATGAGGAGGCAAGTAAAAAGCTGGACAGTTTCTTTGCTACTCGCCCTAAACACACACGAACGCCTAATAATGAACGTCAAGCGCAAATTGTTGAGGGGGCTATCCCCTTGCAAAATCCTACAGGTCTTGCAGTTGGAGGCGTCATTACTGCTCAAGGGGTGACCTATGTAGTCTTACCTGGTCCACCAAGTGAACTCAAACCTATGGTGAATCAGGAACTTGTTCCAGCACTTACTGAGAATCACGCAAGTCTTTATTCGAGAGTCCTAAGATTCTTTGGCGTTGGAGAAAGTCAATTGGTGACTATTCTGAAGGATTTTATTGTTAACCAAACAGATCCAACCATAGCTCCATACGCTAAAGTGGGGGAAGTAACACTTCGCTTGTCTACAAAGGCTTCTTCACGAGAAGAAGCAGATCAAAAACTAGATGTTTTAGAAAAACAAATTCGTTCTACTAAAACTCTAGATGGCAAATCCTTATCTGATTTTATTTATGGGTATGGAGAGTCTAATAGTTTAGCCTTTGAAGCTTTTCGTTTGCTTAAGAACCATGGCAAGACTATCACTGCAGCTGAAAGCCTAACAGCAGGTTTATTTCAGGCTAGTATTGCTGATTTTTCAGGAGCCTCACAAGTATTTAAAGGCGGCTTTGTTACTTACAGCATTGAAGAAAAATCTAAAATGTTGGATATTCCCTTGTCGCAACTAGAAAAACATGGTGTTGTCAGTCATTTTACTGCAGAAAAAATGGCTGAAGGTGCCCGAGCTAAAACAGATAGCGATTACGGAATTGCACTTACCGGTGTAGCTGGACCAGATTCATTAGAAGGACACCCAGTAGGTACAGTATTTATTGGTATTGCTGATAGGAATCAAGTAAGGTCAATCAAGGTTGTTATAGGTGGAAGAAGTCGTTCTGACGTTAGATATATTAGTACCCTCTATGCCTTTAACCTAGTTCGCCAAGCTTTATTACAAGAGACAACTTGATTTAAGTTTGTCTTTAACTATAGAAAGAAGAGGAAAATAAGTGGCTAAGAAAACAAAGAAAACAGAAGAAATTACAAAGAAATTTGGAGATGAGCGTCGTAAAGCACTTGATGATGCTTTGAAGAATATTGAAAAAGATTTTGGTAAGGGTGCAGTTATGCGTCTTGGTGAGCGTGCAGAGCAGAAGGTTCAGGTTATGAGCTCAGGCTCGCTAGCTTTGGATATTGCTCTTGGTGCAGGTGGTTATCCTAAAGGTCGTATTATCGAAATTTACGGACCAGAATCATCAGGTAAAACGACTGTAGCCCTCCATGCTGTTGCTCAGACGCAAAAAGAAGGCGGAATCGCTGCCTTTATCGATGCAGAGCATGCCCTTGACCCTGCTTATGCGGCAGCACTAGGTGTTAATATCGATGAGCTTCTTTTGTCACAACCTGATTCAGGTGAGCAAGGTCTCGAAATTGCAGGTAAGCTGATTGACTCTGGTGCAGTTGATTTGGTTGTTGTTGACTCAGTTGCGGCCTTGGTACCACGTGCAGAAATTGATGGAGATATTGGTGACAGTCATGTTGGGCTTCAAGCGCGTATGATGAGTCAAGCCATGCGTAAGCTATCTGCATCTATTAATAAAACAAAAACAATTGCTATCTTCATTAACCAATTGCGTGAAAAAGTTGGTATTATGTTTGGTAATCCAGAAACAACACCTGGTGGACGTGCTCTGAAATTCTATGCATCAGTACGTCTTGATGTACGTGGAAATACGCAAATCAAAGGGACTGGTGATAAAAAAGACCAAAATGTTGGTAAGGAAACTAAAATCAAGGTTGTCAAAAATAAGGTTGCTCCACCATTTAAAGAAGCCTTTGTCGAAATTATGTATGGTGAAGGGATTTCACAAACAGGTGAGCTTGTAAAAATCGCTAGTGATTTAGGAATTATTCAAAAAGCCGGAGCATGGTTCTCATATAATGGAGAGAAGATTGGTCAAGGATCTGAAAATGCTAAAAAATATTTGGCAGATCATCCAGATATTTTTGAAGAAATTGATCATAAAGTACGTGTACACTATGGTTTGATTGAACCAGATGAAGAGGATAGTGTTGAAGAAGCACAAGTTGAAGAAACATCTGATGAACTTGTTTTAGACCTTGATTCAACCATTGAAATTGAAGAATAAGTGTAAAAGAGCCTAAGAGCTCTTTTTCTCTTTGATTTAATCTAAGCAAAAAAAGATCTATGATAATTGAAAAAGTCCCCTTAGATTCAAAATAGGTCGCTAGACCGATTTCTTAAACTAAGGACAATGATAAGATAATAGTATCATGTGACAGAAAGAGAGAATTAACATGATTAAGATTTATACAATCTCAAGTTGTACAAGTTGTAAAAAAGCAAAAACATGGTTGAACAACCATCAACTTCCTTATAAAGAACAAAACCTTGGTAAAGAACCACTTACAAAAGAAGAAATCTTAAACATCCTATCAAAAACAGAGAATGGTGTTGAGAGCATTGTTTCATCAAAAAATCGCTATGCTAAAGCTCTAAATTGTGATATCGACGAGCTCAGTGTTAGTGAAGTGATTGATTTGATTCAAGAAAACCCAAGAATCTTGAAAAGTCCAATCTTAATTGATGATAAGAGATTGCAAGTGGGTTATAAAGAAGATGACATCCGTGCGTTCTTACCGCGCTCAATACGAAATGTCGAAAATTCACAAGCACGCATGCGAGCAGCTCTATAAAAAATGAAAAAAGGAGATACTAGAGATCTTCTTTTTGCTTTCACTTATTGCATAGAAAATAAGTATTGACATTGGTTCACAAACTTGATAGACTAATAAAGTCTCAAGGAAATTGTTCAGTAACTGAAAAAAGTTTGAAAAAAACTTTAAAAAGTTATTGACAAGATAAGTCAGAGATGATATTATAAATAAGCTGTTTCGGAAGAGGCGGCGAACACGAGAAGTAAAAAAACTTCGAAAAAAGTGTTGACAAGTTATTCTAGATTTGCTAGAATATAGGAGTTGTCTTAAGAGAGACAAAGACCTTTGAGAACTGAATAAGAAACCAAGTGCAGGGTTATGATAGAAGAAATTATAACCTGTCAATTTACAAGAATAAATCGTCAGATGACGGAAATGAGTTAACGCTCGAACAATTATTAAAGATTTTAATGAGAGTTTGATCCTGGCTCAGGACGAACGCTGGCGGCGTGCCTAATACATGCAAGTAGAACGCTGAAGAGAGGAGCTTGCTCTTCTTGGATGAGTTGCGAACGGGTGAGTAACGCGTAGGTAACCTGCCTTGTAGCGGGGGATAACTATTGGAAACGATAGCTAATACCGCATAACAATGGGTGACACATGTCATTTATTTGAAAGGGGCAATTGCTCCACTACAAGATGGACCTGCGTTGTATTAGCTAGTAGGTGAGGTAACGGCTCACCTAGGCGACGATACATAGCCGACCTGAGAGGGTGATCGGCCACACTGGGACTGAGACACGGCCCAGACTCCTACGGGAGGCAGCAGTAGGGAATCTTCGGCAATGGGGGCAACCCTGACCGAGCAACGCCGCGTGAGTGAAGAAGGTTTTCGGATCGTAAAGCTCTGTTGTAAGTCAAGAACGAGTGTGAGAGTGGAAAGTTCACACTGTGACGGTAGCTTACCAGAAAGGGACGGCTAACTACGTGCCAGCAGCCGCGGTAATACGTAGGTCCCGAGCGTTGTCCGGATTTATTGGGCGTAAAGCGAGCGCAGGCGGTTTGATAAGTCTGAAGTTAAAGGCTGTGGCTCAACCATAGTTCGCTTTGGAAACTGTCAAACTTGAGTGCAGAAGGGGAGAGTGGAATTCCATGTGTAGCGGTGAAATGCGTAGATATATGGAGGAACACCGGTGGCGAAAGCGGCTCTCTGGTCTGTAACTGACGCTGAGGCTCGAAAGCGTGGGGAGCGAACAGGATTAGATACCCTGGTAGTCCACGCCGTAAACGATGAGTGCTAGGTGTTGGATCCTTTCCGGGATTCAGTGCCGCAGCTAACGCATTAAGCACTCCGCCTGGGGAGTACGACCGCAAGGTTGAAACTCAAAGGAATTGACGGGGGCCCGCACAAGCGGTGGAGCATGTGGTTTAATTCGAAGCAACGCGAAGAACCTTACCAGGTCTTGACATCCCGATGCTATTTCTAGAGATAGAAAGTTACTTCGGTACATCGGTGACAGGTGGTGCATGGTTGTCGTCAGCTCGTGTCGTGAGATGTTGGGTTAAGTCCCGCAACGAGCGCAACCCCTATTGTTAGTTGCCATCATTCAGTTGGGCACTCTAGCGAGACTGCCGGTAATAAACCGGAGGAAGGTGGGGATGACGTCAAATCATCATGCCCCTTATGACCTGGGCTACACACGTGCTACAATGGTTGGTACAACGAGTTGCGAGTCGGTGACGGCAAGCTAATCTCTTAAAGCCAATCTCAGTTCGGATTGTAGGCTGCAACTCGCCTACATGAAGTCGGAATCGCTAGTAATCGCGGATCAGCACGCCGCGGTGAATACGTTCCCGGGCCTTGTACACACCGCCCGTCACACCACGAGAGTTTGTAACACCCGAAGTCGGTGAGGTAACCTTTTGGAGCCAGCCGCCTAAGGTGGGATAGATGATTGGGGTGAAGTCGTAACAAGGTAGCCGTATCGGAAGGTGCGGCTGGATCACCTCCTTTCTAAGGAAAAACGGAATGCACTTGAGTTTCTTATTTAGTTTTGAGAGGTCTTGTGGGGCCTTAGCTCAGCTGGGAGAGCGCCTGCTTTGCACGCAGGAGGTCAGCGGTTCGATCCCGCTAGGCTCCATTGAATCGAAAGATTCAAGTATTGTCCATTGAAAATTGAATATCTATATCAAATTCCATATGTAATTAATTACATATAGATAGTAACAAGAAAATAAACCGAAACGCTGTGAATATTTAATGAGTTAGGTCGCAAGACCAAAATAAGGTTAAGTTAATAAGGGCGCACGGTGGATGCCTTGGCACTAGAAGCCGATGAAGGACGTGACTAACGACGAAATGCTTTGGGGAGCTGTAAGTGAGCAATGATCCAGAGATGTCCGAATGGGGGAACCCGGCAGGTAATGCCTGTCACTCATTACTGTTAAGGTAATGTAGAGGAAGACGCAGTGAACTGAAACATCTAAGTAGCTGCAGGAAGAGAAAGCAAAAGCGATTGCCTTAGTAGCGGCGAGCGAAACGGCAAGAGGGCAAACCGAAGAGTTTACTCTTCGGGGTTGTAGGACTGCAACGTGGACTTAAAGATTA
>NZ_CBCPLV010000001.1:67500-1323367 GCF_965119505.1 Streptococcus sp. Marseille-Q6379
CCTCATGGCTACCATAGGGCTAAGAAAGCTGGTATTAAAGCTATTTTTGGTCTTGAAGCCAATCTTGTTGAGGATAAAGTTCCTATTGTTTATAATTCCCAGAATTTGGAATTAAAAGAAGCAACTTATGTTGTATTTGACGTTGAGACAACGGGCTTGTCTGCTGTTCATAATGATTTGATTCAGATTGCGGCATCAAAAATGCATAAAGGTAATATTATTGAGCAATTTGATGAATTTATAGACCCAGGGCATCCTCTTTCTGCTTTTACTACTGAGTTGACAGGTATTACTGATAATCATGTAAAAGGTGCTAAACCTTTAGTCCAAGTTTTACAGGAGTTTCAAGAATTCTGTCAAGGAACTGTGCTAGTAGCCCATAATGCGACCTTTGACGTTGGTTTTATGAATGCCAATTATGAAAGACATCAGTTACCAACAATTTCACAACCAGTTATTGATACTTTAGAATTTGCACGAAATCTTTATCCTGAGTATAAGCGTCATGGTTTGGGTCCTTTGACGAAGCGGTTTGGTGTGGCTTTAGATCACCACCACATGGCCAATTATGATGCGGAAGCAACGGGCCGTTTGTTGTTTATCTTCATAAAAGATGTGTTTGATAAGCACGGTTTGACTAATTTGGAACAGTTGAACACGGATTTGGTTTCTGAAGATTCATATAAAAAGTCTCGTGTTAAACATGCAACGCTGTATGTTCAGAATCAAACTGGCTTGAAGAATATCTTTAAGTTGGTAAGTTTATCAAATGTCTCATACTTTGAGGGGGTAGCACGTATTCCTCGTACGGTCTTAGATGAGTATCGTGAGGGAATCATTGTAGGTTCTGCTTGTTCTGATGGTGAGGTTTTTGATACGCTTCTGTCTCATGGTATTGACAAGGCAGTTGAAGTTGCTAAATATTATGACTTTATTGAAGTTATGCCACCAGCGATTTATGCACCATTGATTGCGAAGGACTTAATTAAGGATGAGGTGGCTACAGAACAACTGATTCGAGATCTGATTGAAGTTGCTAATTGTCTGGACAAGCCTGTGCTTGCTACAGGAAATGTACATTATATCAATCCTGAGGATGCGATTTATCGTGAAATCATTGTTCGTGCTTTGGGACAAGGAGCAATGATTAATAGGCCAATCGGTAAGGGAGAAAATGCGAAACCTGCTCCTTTACCTGAAGCGCATTTTAGAACAACGAATGAGATGCTAGATGACTTTGCCTTTTTGGGAAAAGATTTAGCCTATGAAATTGTTGTAACTAATACGCAGGCTATGGCTGACCAAATTGAAGAGGTCGAGGTTGTCAAAAAAGACTTGTACACACCTTTCATTGATCGTGCGGAAGAACAGGTTGCGGAGATGACATATGCTAGAGCGTTTGAGCTCTATGGTAATCCTTTGCCTGATATTATTGATCTGCGAATTGAGAAAGAGTTGTCCTCAATTCTTGGTAATGGTTTTGCCGTAATTTACCTGGCTTCGCAGATGCTGGTTAACCGTTCAAATGAACGTGGGTACCTAGTTGGTTCGCGTGGATCTGTTGGTTCTAGTTTTGTTGCGACGATGATTGGAATTACTGAGGTTAATCCGATGCCGCCACACTATTTATGTCCTAAATGTCAACACTCAGAGTTCATTACAGATGGTTCTTATGGATCTGGCTTCGATTTGCCTGATAAGGAGTGTTCGGAATGTGGAACGGAGTATAAAAAAGATGGTCAGGATATTCCTTTCGAGACTTTCCTAGGTTTTGATGGGGATAAGGTTCCGGATATCGATTTGAACTTTTCCGGTGATGATCAACCATCAGCCCACTTGGATGTTCGTGATATTTTTGGAGAGCAATATGCTTTTCGTGCTGGAACAGTAGGTACTGTTGCAGATAGGACGGCTTATGGTTTTGTCAAAGGTTACGAACGTGACTACAATAAGTTTTACCGTGATGCCGAGGTCGATCGTCTGGCCATGGGTGCCGCTGGGGTTAAGCGAAACACAGGTCAGCACCCGGGTGGTATCGTTGTTATTCCAAATTATATGGATGTCTATGATTTCACACCTGTTCAATATCCGGCTGATGATGTAACGGCTGCCTGGCAGACGACTCACTTTAATTTCCACGATATCGATGAGAACGTATTGAAGCTTGATATTCTGGGACATGATGATCCGACTATGATTCGTAAGTTGCAGGATTTATCGGGAATTGATCCCAAAGATATTCGAGCAGATGATCCAGATGTGATGAAACTTTTTTCAGGGACTGAAATTTTGGGGGTTACACCTGAACAGATTGGGACACCAACGGGAATGTTGGGAATCCCTGAGTTTGGGACTAACTTTGTTCGTGGTATGGTAGACGAGACGCATCCGACGACCTTTGCGGAACTCTTACAGTTATCTGGTTTGTCTCATGGTACAGACGTTTGGTTGGGTAATGCACAAGATTTGATCAAGGAAGGTATTGCCACTCTGAAAACCGTTATCGGTTGTCGTGACGATATCATGGTATACCTAATGCATGCAGGATTAGATCCTAAGATGGCCTTCACCATTATGGAACGTGTGCGTAAGGGAATGTGGTTGAAAATTTCTGAAGAAGAGCGAAATGGCTATATTCAAGCCATGCGTGAAAATAATGTTCCAGACTGGTATATTGAATCTTGTGGTAAAATCAAATACATGTTCCCTAAAGCCCATGCGGCAGCCTACGTTATGATGGCCCTGCGTGTAGCTTATTTCAAAGTGCACCATCCTATTTATTACTATTGTGCCTACTTTTCAATTCGAGCTAAAGCATTCGAGCTTAAAACGATGTCTGCGGGTCTTGATGCTGTTAAAGCTCGAATGGAAGATATTAAGGAGAAGCGCCAACGAAATGAAGCGACTAATGTTGAAAATGACTTATTTACGACGCTTGAGATTGTCAATGAAATGTTAGAACGTGGCTTTACCTTTGGCCAGTTAGATCTTTATAAGAGTCAGGCAACTGAATTTCTGATTGAAGGAGATACCTTGATTCCACCGTTTATTGCACTTGAAGGTTTGGGTGAGAACGTTGCTAAGCAAGTGGTTGCTGCGCGTGAAGAAGGGGAGTTCCTTTCCAAAACAGAATTGCGTAAACGAGGAGGTTTATCATCAACCTTGGTTGAAAAATTGGATGAAATGGGAATCCTAGGAAATATGCCAGAAGATAATCAATTAAGTCTTTTTGATGATTTCTTTTAATAGCTAAAGAGAATCGTCATCAACTTTGAGAGAATGGAGTCAGTCTCCGTTCTCTTTTTGTTTAGGGGTCTGCATGTGATGCTAACAAGCTAAAGCTGAGAAGAAACCTTTTTCTTCGTCTTATGGTATACTGATAGAAAAATATAGTTTCAAGGAGTTAATCATGGTTTTACCAAATTTTAAAGAAAATCTTGAGAAATATGCTAAATTACTGGTTGCTAATGGGATTAATGTGCAACCTGGTCACACAGTGGCCTTGAGCATTGATGTAGAACAAGCAGAGCTAGCTCACCTCTTAGTAAAAGAAGCCTATACTTTAGGAGCAGCTGAGGTAATCGTTCAATGGTCAGATGATATTATTAATCGCGAGCGCTTCTTGCATGCTGATATGGACCGCATCGAAGAGGTTCCTGCCTATAAAAAAGCTGAGATGGAATATTTGTTGACCAAAAAGGCAAGTCGCTTAGGTGTTCGTTCATCAGATCCAGGTGCCCTTAATGGTGTAGCTCCTGAACGTTTATCTGCCCATGCTAAAGCTACTGGAGTGGCCTTTAAACCTATGCAGGTGGCAACTCAGTCTAATAAGGTTAGTTGGACTGTAGCTGCTGCAGCTGGTAAGGAATGGGCTAAGAAGGTCTTTCCCGATGCTTCGAGTGATGAGGAAGCTGTAGATTTACTTTGGGACCAAATTTTCAAGACCTGTCGTGTTTATGAAGAGGATCCTGTACGTGCTTGGAAGGAACATGCTGACCGTTTGGATGCTAAAGCACGCCTACTCAATGAGGCACAATTCTCAGCCTTGCATTACCAAGCACCTGGAACAGATTTGACTCTAGGATTGCCTAAAAATCACGTTTGGGAGTCTGCAGGTGCCATCAATGCGCAAGGTGAAGGCTTCCTCCCTAATATGCCAACAGAAGAAGTCTTTACGGCACCAGATTTTCGTCGTGCAGATGGCTATGTCTCAAGTACAAAGCCTCTAAGTTACAATGGCAATATTATTGAGGGAATCAAGGTAACCTTCAAAGACGGTGAAATTGTAGATATCACAGCGGACCAGGGCGATGAGGTGATGAAGAATCTCGTCTTCAACAATAATGGGGCGCGTGCTCTAGGTGAATGTGCTCTGGTACCAGATCCAAGTCCTATTTCACAGTCAGGCATCACCTTCTTTAACACTCTTTTTGATGAGAATGCATCCAACCACCTAGCTATTGGAGCAGCCTATGCTACCAGTGTTGAGGGAGGGGCAGACATGACAGAAGAGGAGCTTAAGGAAGCTGGTCTTAATCGTTCTGATGTACACGTAGATTTTATGATTGGTTCAAATCAAATGGATATTGATGGTATCCGCCAAGATGGTAGTCGTGTACCAATCTTCCGAAATGGGGATTGGGTAATCTAAGTATGATGGAGAATTTATCATGATTGGAAGTATGATAGTTGGTTTTCTAATTGGCCTTATTGCTTCTGCTATATCAAATAGGGGTGAACGTATGGGTTGTATTGGCAAGACCTTTGTTGGATGGCTAGGTGCTTTTGTTGGTCAGCTTCTTTTTGGAAATTGGGGACCGATGTTAGCAGATACTGCTATAGTCCCTTCGGTACTAGGTGCTGTTATCTTATTAGCCCTTTTTTGGAATCGTAATAGTTAGAAATGAAAGAGTTCTGAGGTATTGGTTAGATATCTAAGGACTCTTTTTTCTTATTTTTTCATTTTCATATACCACTTTTAGAAAAACTGTGGTAGAGTAATAAAAACAGCATCTATTTGGAAAGGACTAGAAATGAGCGACTTAGATAAAAATATGGCTGTAAAAAGTATGGTAGTTATGCGTAAGGCTTTTCGTACCATCGATGCCAAGGTTTCTGAGACCTTTAAAGAATTTAATTTGACACCAACTCAATTTGGGGTCATGGACGTACTAAATGCCAAAGGACGTATGAAGATTGGCGAATTAATTGATCGCATGCTTGCTACCTCCGGTAATATGACTGTCGTCATTAAAAATATGGAGAAAAAAGGCTGGCTGACGCGAGAAGCCTGCCAAACAGATAAGCGTGCTTTCGAGGTTGATTTGACGGATGAGGGACGTCGTATTATTCAAGCAGCAATCCCCCCACATCAGCGAGCTATTGAGGAGACTTTTTCCGTTCTGACATCTGAAGAGCAGGTACAGTTGGTAGAGCTACTGAAAAAATTTAAGAATGTCTGAGTATATTTCTTTATATTTCTAATGAAATCACATATATTACTATGTAGTATTAATTATTAATTGTTAGAAATACAAAGGAAATGTATCATGAAAAACATTCTATTTATCGTTGGGTCCCTTCGTAAGGGATCATTTAACCACCAATTAGCAAAAGAAGCTGAGAAAATGCTAGCTGATAAAGCTAATGTTTCTTATCTTGACTATAGTCAAGTACCTGTTTTTAATCAGGATTTAGAAAGTCCGGTTCTTCCTGTTTTGGCAGAAGTTCGAGAGCAGGTCTTGGCAGCAGATGCAATCTGGATTTTCTCACCGGTTTATAATTTTTCAATTCCTGGGCCAGTGAAAAATTTGCTTGACTGGTTGAGCCGCGCCCTTGACCTATCAGATCCTTCAGGACCATCAGCTCTTCAAGATAAGATTGTAACCGTGTCATCAGTTGCTAATGGTGGTCACAATCAACTTTTTGATGTCTACAAAGAATTGTTACCATTTATCCGTACCCAAGTGGTTGGTGATTTTACAGCGACACGTGTAAATGATACAGCCTGGGTGGATGGAAAATTAGTAGCAACTGAAGAAGTTCTTGAAAGCCTTCAGAATCAAGCAGAGGCTTTGGTTGAAGCGATTAAATAAGAATAACGAATACCCGAGGTTTCTAGCTTCGGGTATTTTTATATGCAATAATGAAAAAAGACACCCTAAGGTGTCCTCGTATTATGAAGGCGGTAGACGGATTTGAACCGACGATCAAGCTTTTGCAGAGCCGTGCCTTACCACTTGGCTATACCGCCATAACAGATACCATTCTATCGAAAAAACAAAGATTCGTCAAGTCTCTTTCATCAAATTGGCTGGTTGATTGTTCAAACTGCCTATTTACAAGAAATATAAAGAGGCTGAAAGACATTCAACCTCTTTATATTAATTATAATTGTTGTAGATAGATTACTAACACGTATGTTTTGATTATTGTCTAATCAAGTAATCAAAGGCTCCGATAGCAGCTGTAGCACCAGATCCCATGGAAATAATGATTTGTTTGTAGGCGCTGTCAGTACAGTCACCTGCGGCAAAAATACCAGGGATATTTGTTGAACCAAATTTATCAACGATAATTTCTTGGCGTTCATTGAGTTCAATACCACTGTCTTTGAGCCAAGCAGTACTTGGTACAAGACCAATTTGGACAAAGACACCTTCAAGATCAAGATGTTTTTCTTCGTTTGTATCACGCTCAACGTAACTCAAACCAGTCACATGATCTTGACCAAGAATTTCTTTGGTTGCAACGTTCTTAAGAATGGTTAGATTATCAGTTTTAGCAGCTCGTTCTTGTAAGACTTGATCTGCCTTCAATTCAGGCAAGAACTCTAAGACTGTAACGTGTTTAGTAATACCCGCTAAATCCAAAGCAGCTTCCAAACCTGAGTTACCACCACCGATAACAGCAACATTTTTTCCTTCAAATAGAGGACCATCGCAGTGTGGACAGTAAGTAACCCCTTTATTGCGGAATTCATCTTCACCAGGAACGTTGATATTACGCCATTTGGCTCCTAGTGCTAGGATAGCAGTTTTAGCCTGTAGAACGGCACCATTAGCTAGTGTGACTTCAATAAGTTCTTTCTTCTCAATGCCAGTAGCTAATTGACTTTTGATGATATCAACATTGTAAGATTTTGTATGCTCTTCAACTTGGGCCATTAACTTAGGACCTTCTGTATATAGCGTACCAATCATGTTCTCAATGCCGACTGTCTCGATAACTTGCCCACCAAAAGTTTCTGCTAAAAGCCCAGTTTGAAGCCCTTTACGAGCAGCGTAAATTGCAGCACTGTTTCCAGCAGGACCACCACCAATAACCAAAACATCATAGACACCTTTACCAGCGAAAGCCTCAGCTTCAAGTGGTCCGTCCAACTTTTCTACAAGCTGTTCAATGGTTGCACGACCAGACGTAAATTCTTCTTGGTCTTTGTAAACCGTAGGAACAGACATGATACCTTTGGCTTTGACCTCATCTTGATACATACCACCTTCAATCATGGTGTGGGTGATATTAGGGTTTAAAACAGCCATTATATTAAAGGCTTGAACAACGTCTGGACAATTGTGACAAGTTAATGAAACATAAGTTTCTAAATCAATGGGTTTATCAATCTTCTTGATACGTTCGATAGTGTCATCATCAACTTTAGGTGGACGACCAGAAACTTGCAAGAGAGCTAAAATGAAAGATGTGAATTCGTGTCCCATTGGTAAGCCTGAGAAAATAACACGACTTTTTTGCCCTTTTTGTGCAATACCAAAACTAGGTTGACGTTTTAAATGTGTTGATTCAAGACTAATGCGGTCAGACATAGCAACAATCTCGTCTAGAAATTCTTTTACTTTACGAGAATTATCATCATCCCCTAAATCTGTTTGTAATACAATATCAGATTCTAGTAAATTTAAATACTGCGCTAATTGTGTCTTGATTTCTTTATCTAAGACCATGGATACCCCCTGGTTGTTAAATTTTACCTACAAGATCTAAGCTAGGAGTAAGTGTTTCAGCTCCTTCTTTCCATTTGGCTGGACAAACTTCACCTGGATGTTGACGAATATATTGAGCAGCACGGACTTTATCAACAAGAGTACTTGCATCGCGTCCAATACCATCAGCGTTAATTTCCATCATTTGGATAACACCATCTGGATCAATAATGAATGTACCACGTTGTGCGAGACCATCTTGTCCAAGAACATCAAAACCTTGTGAGATGTGGTGTGAAGGATCCCCAATCATAGGATAAGTAATAGTTCCAACAACATCTGAGTCATCATGCCAAGCTTTGTGAACAAAGTGAGTATCGGTAGAGACAGAGTAAACCTCTACACCAAGAGATTTAAGAGCTTCATATTGTTCTTGAAGGTCACCGAGTTCAGTTGGGCAGACAAATGAAAAATCTGCAGGATAGAAGCAGAAGACCGCCCATTTACCTTTAACATCTTCATCTGTAACAGTAATGAATTCCCCGTTGTGATAAGCCTGTGCTGAAAATTCAATAATTTCTTTTCCGACTAATGACAAAATAATGTCCTCCTCTATTTTTAATAGCCTAATTATAAACAAAATACTCATCAACCTCAAAGAAAACGATTGCAATTTTAATGAGAGGGGATTTTTCTAATGGTCAGACTGGTTTTAGAGCTTGTCAAATGTCACTTTTTTTGATAAACTATTATAGTTGCGTAAAGTGACAAATACTCATTCTAAGCCGATTGTGGTCTTGTTGCCGCAGGGTGGGACTGCAAGTCTAAAGCTTAGAAGAGGAAAAAACAATTTTTAAGGAGAAATACTCATGGCAGTAATTTCAATGAAACAACTTCTTGAGGCTGGTGTTCACTTCGGTCACCAAACTCGTCGCTGGAATCCTAAGATGGCTAAGTACATCTTCACAGAACGTAACGGAATCCACGTTATCGACTTGCAACAAACTGTAAAAATGGCTGATACAGCTTACGAATTCGTTCGTGAAGCAGCAGCTAACGATGCAGTAATCTTGTTCGTTGGTACTAAAAAACAAGCAGCTGAAGCAGTAGCTGAAGAAGCAACTCGTGCTGGTCAATACTACATCAACCACCGTTGGTTGGGTGGTACTCTTACAAACTGGGATACTATCCAAAAACGTATCGCTCGTTTGAAAGAAATCAAACAAATGGAAGCTGATGGGACTTTCGAAGTTCTTCCTAAGAAAGAAGTTGCACTTCTTAACAAACAACGTGCACGTCTTGAAAAATTCTTGGGTGGTATCGAAGATATGCCTCGCATTCCAGATGTAATCTACATCGTTGACCCACACAAAGAACAAATCGCTGTTAAAGAAGCTAAAAAACTTGGTATCCCAGTTGTAGCGATGGTTGATACAAACGCTGATCCAGATGAGATCGATGTAATCATCCCAGCTAACGATGACGCTATCCGTGCCGTTAAATTGATCACTTCAAAAATGGCTGATGCTATCATCGAAGGTAACCAAGGTGAAGATGCTTCTGCAGATTTCCAAGAAGCAGCTGCAGCTGATTCAATCGAAGAAATCGTTGAAGTTGTCGAAGGTGACAACAACTAATCTTTAAGATTGGTTAGGGCTATATGCCCACTTAAGATACGACAAACACCTAAGGGGCGGGGCTCAGCCCTGCCCCTTAGTTTGATAAAATAAATTTGGAGAAAAACAAAATGGCAGAAATTACAGCTAAACTTGTTAAAGAATTGCGTGAAAAATCTGGTGCTGGTGTCATGGACGCTAAAAAAGCATTGGTTGAAGTTGAAGGTGATATCGAAAAAGCGATTGAATTGCTTCGCGAAAAAGGTATGGCTAAAGCAGCTAAGAAAGCTGACCGTGTTGCAGCTGAAGGTTTGACTGGTGTTTACGTTAACGGTAACGTTGCAGCAGTTGTTGAAGTTAACGCTGAAACTGACTTCGTTGCGAAAAACGCTCAATTCGTTGAGTTGGTAAACGAAACAGCTAAAGTAATTGCTGAAGGTAAACCAGCTAACAACGAAGAAGCACTTGCATTGACTATGCCTTCAGGTGAAACTCTTGAAGCTGCATACGTAACTGCTACAGCTACTATCGGTGAAAAGATTTCATTCCGTCGTTTTGCAGTTGTTGAGAAAACTGATGCACAACACTTCGGAGCTTACCAACATAACGGTGGACGTATCGGTGTTGTTTCAGTTATCGAAGGTGGAGATGATGCTCTTGCAAAACAAATCTCAATGCACATCGCAGCGATGAAACCAACTGTTCTTTCATACACTGAATTGGATGAACAATTTGTTAAAGATGAATTGGCACAACTTAACCACGCTATCGATCAAGATAACGAAAGCCGTGCAATGGTTAACAAACCAGCTCTTCCACACCTTAAATATGGTTCTAAAGCTCAATTGACTGATGCTGTTCTTGCTCAAGCTGAAGAAGATATCAAAGCTGAGTTGGCTGCTGAAGGTAAACCAGAAAAAATCTGGGATAAAATCATCCCAGGTAAAATGGACCGCTTCTTGCTTGACAACACTAAAGTTGACCAAGCTTACACTCTTCTTGCTCAAGTTTACATCATGGACGACAGCAAAACAGTTGAAGCTTACCTTGAATCAGTAAACGCTTCAGTAGTAGAATTCGTTCGCTTTGAAGTTGGTGAAGGTATCGAAAAAGCATCTAACGACTTTGAATCAGAAGTTGCAGCTACAATGGCAGCAGCCCTTAACAACTAATTCTAGTTGCTAGATAAAAAGAAAGAAGTTACGTAAATGAATCGTAACTTCTTTTTTGTTGTTATAAAAAAACATCTGAGCATGCCCCAGACGTTAACAAAGTAATTAATGAGCGAAGGTATTTACACCAAGTAGAAGAGAGAGTGTTCCCATGATGATACCTGCAAAGATAACCCCCAGCATAACGGCAATAACACTACGTTTAAAGTCCCAATCTAGGATAGATGCTGCTAGGGTGCCAGTCCAGGCTCCTGTTCCTGGAAGTGGAATTCCCACAAAAAGGAGGAGGGCCCAGAAGACCCCCTTATCTCCGGCAGCTTTTTCAAGTTTTTGGCCACCACTGTGACCTTTTTTAAGACACCAGGTAAAGAAGCCACCAATTAGAGGTTTGTCTGCCCCCCATTCGAGAACACGACGGGCGAAGAAGAAGATAATTGGAACTGGAATCATGTTCCCAATAACACAAAGAATTAGGGCTTGCCACCAAGGAATACCTGAGGCGATAGCAACAGGAACGGCTCCGCGGAGCTCAACCAAGGGAATCATAGAGATTAAGAGTGCAATGATGTATTTCATGAGTAACCTTTCATAGAGAAATAAAATAAAGACTAAAAGTCACAAGAGCTTTATCAAGAGTGATAAGACTAATACTACTGCGAAAGTACTAAAAAGTACTTGTTGGATTAGGTGAGGCTCAGCCTGTCAAAGTGGATCAAACACTTAAAGTTACCTAATATTTTAGTCTTATTTATTGTATCTTATATGGTCTCTAATGACAACTTAAAAAAGCTTTTTGAAGGTATAGTTTCCCATGTGCTGACATTTTTGGTATAATAATAGTCAGTTATAGTCAAATTAGACTGGAGGAATTAAGATGGCAAGAAATACATCAGATAGTATAGAAGAATATATTAAAGAATTGCTGGGCCAGTCTGGAATTGCTGAGATTCAACGCTCGAACTTAGCAGATACTTTTCAAGTTGTACCGAGTCAGATTAATTATGTTATTAAGACCCGCTTTACAGAAAGTCGTGGTTATATTGTTGAGAGTAAGCGTGGAGGTGGCGGTTATATTCGTATCGTCAAAGTCAGATTCTCTGACAAGCACCACATGATTAATGATTTGCTTCAAAACTTAGCGGATCAGCTCAGCGAGCAGGTATTTACAGACTTGATCCAGTTGCTGTTTGATGAAAAAATCATCACAGAACGTGAGGGAAATTTGATTTTAGCAACTGCTAGTGATGATATTTTAGGCGCAGATGCGGCTGCTATTCGTTCGCGTATTCTACGCTCGCTATTACTTAGATTGGATAGAAAAGGAAATTAGATGACGACATATTCAAGAAAAATGCAGGCCATTTTCCATCGTGCGCAGCTTGAGGCAGAGCGTTTTGGAAGTCCTTTTCTGGAGACTTGGCATGTGCTTCTGGCTATGGTTGAGGTTCCAGGATCTGTAGCCTACCTAACATTTACTGATTTTGAGGACCGTATTCGTTCGGAAGAGATTGAGACAGCCGCTGTACTAGCGATGGAGAAAAGTCCAAAAGACTTGTCTGAATCAGATATTATCGATTTACGTGCACAGTCACATGCTTTAGAGGCTATGTTGCAAGAGGCAGAGGGAATTGCTGGTGTGACTGGTGCTGTAGAGGTAGGGTCTGAACATGTATTGATGGCCTTTCTTCTTCATAAGGATTTGATGGTTTGTCGTCTCCTTGAAGTTGCTGGTTTTCAATATAAGGATGACAGCGATAAGCCTCGCATTATCGATTTACGACGTTCTTTGGAGCGTTACGCAGGTCTTAGTAAGCAAGACTTGAAGGCCATTCATGACCTTCGTAAGCCTAAAAAATCAAAGGCATCAGGAAATTTTGCTAATATGATGCAGCCTCCCCAATCTTCTACTGGGGAACTGTCAGATTATACCAAGGACTTAACGGCTGTAGCCGAGTCAGGTGCTCTTGATCCTGTTATTGGACGTGAGAAAGAAATTTCACGCATGATTCAGGTTTTGAGTCGTAAAACGAAGAATAACCCAGTTCTTGTTGGTGAAGCAGGTGTTGGTAAGACGGCACTGGCGCTTGGCTTGGCACAGCGTATTGCTTCAGGCGAAGTACCTTTTGAGCTGGCTGATATGCGTATCTTAGAGCTTGATATGATGAGTGTGGTTGCAGGAACACGTTTCCGTGGTGATTTCGAAGAACGTATGAATCAAATCATTGATGAGATTGAAGCTGATGGAAAAATCATTCTCTTTATTGACGAATTGCATACGATTATTGGTTCTGGTTCAGGTATTGATAGTACCTTAGATGCGGCAAATATTTTGAAACCTGCTCTAGCACGTGGAACCCTTCATATGGTTGGAGCAACTACTCAAGCTGAGTACCAGAAGCATATTGAAAAAGATGCAGCTCTTTCTCGCCGTTTTGCTAAGATTACAATTGAGGAGCCAAGTGTACATGAGGCGATTGATATTCTAAAAGGTCTACGTTCGTCTTATGAAGACTATCATCGTGTAACGATTACTGATGAGGCAGTTGAGACAGCGGTCAAGGCGGCCCACCGTTATTTGACGAGTAAAAACTTGCCTGACTCTGCCATTGACCTTTTAGATGAAGCGAGTGCAACTGTTCAAGGTCGTATTAAAAAAGAAGCCAAACGTGAGATAACGCCTTTGGATGAAGCACTTCTATCTGGTGATATGAAGGCTGCTGTTAAACAATATAAGGCTAACCAAAAAGCAAAATTACCAAAACCTGCCTTGGTAGATGCGGATCAGATTATGCAAACCCTTAGTCGTCTATCAGGTATCCCTGTTGAGAAGATGGCTCAGGCAGATAGAAAGCGTTATTTGAATCTGGAAGCAGAGCTTCACAAACGTGTTATTGGTCAATACGAAGCAGTTTCAGCGATTAGTCGTGCTATTCGTCGTAACCAGTCAGGTATTCGTACTGGAAAACGTCCGATTGGTTCCTTCATGTTCCTTGGGCCTACTGGTGTTGGTAAGACAGAATTGGCCAAGGCATTGGCGGAAGTTCTCTTTGATGATGAGTCAGCTTTGCTTCGCTTTGATATGTCAGAATACATGGAAAAATTTGCGGCTAGCCGACTTAACGGTGCTCCTCCAGGTTATGTTGGATATGATGAGGGCGGTGAGTTAACAGAAAAAGTTCGTAATAAGCCTTACTCAGTTCTTCTCTTTGACGAGGTGGAAAAGGCTCACCCAGATATTTTCAATATTCTCTTACAGGTTTTGGATGACGGTGTCTTGACGGATAGTCGAGGTCGTAAAGTTGACTTCTCAAATACCATTATCATTATGACTTCGAACTTGGGAGCGACTGCTCTTCGTGATGATAAGACCGTTGGTTTTGGAGTCCAAGACATTTCTCATAATCACCAAGCTATGCAGTCACGCATCATGGAAGAGCTTAAGAAGGCCTACCGACCAGAGTTTATCAACCGTATTGATGAAAAGGTTGTCTTCCATAGTTTAGAGGAAGAGCAGCTTCGTGAGATTGTCAAGATTATGGTAAAACCGTTGGTATCAGCTTTGGCTGAAAAAGGGATTGACTTGAAGTTCCAACCAGCTGCCCTCAAGCATTTGGCTAAAGATGGCTATGATGTTGAGATGGGTGCTCGTCCATTACGTCGTACGATTCAAACTCAAGTGGAGGACAAGTTATCTGAGCTCTTACTAGGTGGCCAAGTAGTTAGTGGACAAACTCTTAAAATCGGCTGCTCGAAAGATAAATTAACCTTTACAGTAGTGTAAAAATCAAACAAAAAGACAGATTACAGGTGTAGTTTGTCTTTTTGTTGTGTCAATAGGAGTCAAGATAGAGTCAATCTTTCTGTAAAGGTAGGGTAAAAGAAAAAGCCGAGCAAAGCTCGACTGTAATGCTTAGAGTTTTTCGTTGACAAAGTTGACAAAGTGATTCCACCAGACCTTGAGGAAGAAGCTTTTCTTAACTTCTTTACCAGCAACCAGTTCCATGCTAGGCATACCTTGGTCAGGTAAGTAACCTTCTCCTACAAGTGACTTATCTTCAAAGGTAGCAGTTCCAACCTTGTCACTTGAGGTGACAGGGGCTTGGACTTGATTGGTAGTGACTTTAATATGTTTACTATTGTTAGCATCTATTTTTTGGATGATATTAAAGTCAGACTTAGCAACGGCAGTGACTTGCTTAGATTTACCATCAAGGACATGGGCTTGACTTTTACCGATGGCTTGTCCTTTTTTGGCAATGGTCTTGCTTTCCCAATGATAGACAACGTAGTTAAGTAGGTCATTTGTTGCAGTGAAACGGGCGTAGTCATCAGTATCGGTATTATCAGCATTCATAATGACTGTGATAATGCTCATGCCACTTTCATTTGAGTGGGCCACGAAGGAAGCACCAGCTAAATCAGTGGTTCCCGTTTTTAGGCCATCCACCCCTTTACGGTAACTAGGTTGTCCCTTAAGCATATAGTTGAAGGTTTTAAGTTTGTTAACACCATCAAAATCAGCCTCAGTTTTTTTAGTGATATCGAGGATTTCAGGATACTCTTTCACCACGTGTTGTGCAATGATAGCAACATCTTTAGCACTCATGGTATTTTCTTCGTCTGATTTAGAGCCTGGATAGATATTGTCACCTAAGTAAGAATTATTGAGACCAGAGGCATTGACAATCTTGGCATCAGTGATACCCCAATCTTTAAGTTGGGCTTTCATCATGTCGACAAACTTACTTTCGGTTCCTCCGATTTCCTCGGCTAGAGCAATCGATGCACTATTGGCACTGGAAATAAGAGTTGCGTCAAGAAGTTGTTTGACAGTGTATTTGCGGGCGTCTAGTGGGATATTGGATACTCCGGCACTGACAGTTAGTTCAAAGGGGTAGTCAGAAATATCAACTTTGCTGTTCCATTTGAGGTCTCCCTGATCTACCGCTTTATAAACCATGTAGGCTGTTAGGAGCTTGGTAATAGAGCCAATCCCTGTAGAAGTGGTTGCATCTTTTTCGTATAAAATTTTGCCAGTAGTAGCTTCGACAGCGATGGCATGTTTGGCTGCGGCATCATATCCTTTTTTCTTATCTGCTGCAAAAGCAGGGGCTACGCTTCCCAGACAGAGTAAGAAGGTCATCATAAGCGTAATCAGTTTTTTCATGGTTTGTTCCTTCATGTGTTTTGGATATTTATTATACCACATTTTGAGAGGAACTTAAGGTGTAGAGAAGGGGCATTTACTAACAGGACTAATTTTGAATGCAAGATAAAACTACCTTTTGATAGCTAAAAGGTAGTTTTGTGTTTACTTATTTCCTGTAAAGAAATTAACGATATGGTTCCACCAAACTTTTAAGAAGAAACTTTTCTTGATAGATTGGTTGGCTGTCACCGAAATTTGAGGCGGATCAGAGATGTAACCTGTTCCTACGAGATTCTTATCATCAAAGGTTGCTGTTCCAATAGTGTCACCTTTTTTGATAGGTGCCGTTATGGTTTTTGCTTTGATTTTAACAGCATCATTTTTGCTGTTTATTTTTTGAATGACTGTAAGGTCTGACTCGAGCTTAGCAGAGATGGTTTGACGGTCTCCATCGGCTACCTTAATATCATTTTTCTTGACGATTTGTCCTTTGGTGTTGAGGGTTTTGATTTCCCAGTTTTGAGTCACATAATCTAGCAACTCATTTGTGGCTGTGAATCGAGCAGCTTCATCCTCTCCGCCATTGTCCGCATTCATAACAACTGTAATCAAACTCATGCCATTTTCATTGGAGTGGGCTACAAAGGATGCCCCTGCAAGTTCGGTTGTTCCAGTCTTGAGTCCATCAACGCCTTCACGGTAGTTGTCTTGCCCCTCCAACATGTAGTTGTGTGTCGTTAATTTGTTGTCACCTTCGAAGTCAGTTTCGGTTTGCTTGGTGATTTCAAGTACCTGAGGATAGTCTTTGATGAGGTGGTCCGCAATAATGGCAACATCTAGGGCGCTCATCGTATTCTCGTCATCTGGTTTTGAGCCAGGATAGCGGTTATCCCCAAGATATTTATTATTTAGACCAGAAGCGTTAAATAATTTAGCATCTGTAATGCCCCATTCTTTTAGTTGGGCTGTCATACTGTCAACGAAGGCACTCTCTGATCCTGAGATTTTTTCAGCCAGAGCAACAGCAGCACTGTTAGCGCTGGAAATGAGGGTGGCATCTAGGAGTTGTTTAACAGTGTATTTTCGGGAATCCAGTGGGACATTTGAAACTTCTGAATCAACGGTTAAGTTGAAAGGATAATCTGAAATATCTACTTCAGTGTCCCAGGTAATTTTTCCTTGATCAACTGCTTTATAGACCATGTAGGCTGTTAGGATTTTAGTCATTGAAGCCACACCATCAGGGGTAGTGGCGTCCTTTTCATAGAGGACTTTTCCTGTAGTTGCTTCGATAGCAATCGCATGTTTAGCGGAAACATTGAAATCATCTGTCTGTTCTTGTGCTAGAGCAGGTGTTACTAGGCCTAGTAAGATTAAGGCAATCATAATGATGTGTTGTAATTTTTTCATAGTCATTCCTTCGTCTCTCATAAGTGTTTATTATATCACAAAACGACTTAAATATCTGAGAGAAAGGGAATCTTAGCTGCTAACTTATGCCGGAGCTCTGCCATTTTTGACTATATTATGGTAAAATGAAAGTTATATCAAATGAATGACATAAAGTTGACCGGTTCGTTTTTATAAGGGCTGGTCATGGATAAAAAGAGGGATCAAACATGGCTAAACAAACTTTTGAGATGACCTTTGCAGGACGCCCGCTTGTCGTTGAAGTTGGGCAGATAGCCAAGCAGGCTAATGGTGCTGTCGTCGTGCGTTATGGAGATACAACGGTATTATCAACAGCTGTTATGTCTAAAAAGATGGCAACTGCAGATTTCTTTCCTTTACAGGTTAATTATGAGGAAAAAATGTATGCAGCTGGTAAGTTCCCGGGGGGCTTTAACAAGCGTGAGGGTCGTCCCTCAACAGATGCCACGTTGACTGCTCGCCTCATTGACCGTCCTATTCGTCCTATGTTTGCGGAAGGCTTCCGAAATGAAGTTCAAGTCATTAACACCGTCCTCTCTTATGATGAGAATGCTAGTGCTCCGATGGCAGCTATGTTTGGCAGCTCTTTAGCTCTTTCTATTTCTGACATTCCTTTCAATGGTCCGATTGCTGGGGTTCAAGTGGCCTATGCCGCAGAAGATTTCATCATCAACCCAAGTGCAGCGGATAAGGAAATTTCACTTTTAGACTTGACAGTGGCAGGTACCAAGGAAGCTATCAATATGGTAGAGTCGGGTGCTCAGGAATTGTCTGAGGATATTATGTTGCAAGCACTCTTGAAGGGACATGAGGCTATTCAAGAGTTGGTTGATTTCCAAAATTATATCGTTGCAGCTGTCGGTAAGGAAAAGGCTGAGGTTGAACTTCTACAAGTTGATGCTGATTTGAAAGTCGAAATCGAAACGGCTTATTATGATCAGTTAGCTAAGGCTGTTCAGGTGGAAGAAAAACTGGCGCGTGAAGCAGCAACCCACGCTGTTAAAGAAGAGGTCCTTACTTCTTATCAAGAACGCTTTGCAGAAGATGAAGATAAGGAAACCATTCTGCGTGATGTAGCAGAAATCCTTGAGCAGATGGAACATGCTGAAGTACGCCGTCTCATTACCGAGGATAAGGTTCGTCCAGATGGTCGTCGTGTGGATGAAATCCGTCCTTTGGACGCAGAGATTGACTTTCTTCCTAAGGTTCATGGTTCAGGTCTCTTTACACGTGGACAAACTCAAGCCTTGTCAGTTTTGACTTTAGCACCTATGAGTGATACACAACTTGTTGATGGTTTGGATCCAGAGTATAAGAAACGCTTCCTTCACCACTATAATTTCCCTCAGTATTCAGTGGGTGAAACAGGGCGTTACGGTGCACCAGGTCGACGTGAAATAGGTCACGGAGCCCTAGGTGAACGTGCCCTTGCTCAGGTTCTTCCAAGTGTTGAAGAGTTCCCTTATGCTATCCGTTTGGTAGCAGAAGTCTTGGAGTCAAATGGTTCTTCCTCACAAGCCTCTATTTGTGCAGGAACCTTGGCTCTTATGGCTGGTGGTGTACCGATTAAGGCGCCTGTTGCAGGGATAGCTATGGGGCTTATCTCAGATGGTACTAACTACACTGTCCTGACTGATATTCAAGGTTTAGAAGACCATTTTGGAGATATGGACTTTAAAGTAGCTGGTACACGTCAAGGAATTACAGCTCTTCAGATGGATATTAAGATTTCAGGTATTACACCTGCCATTCTCGAAGAGGCTTTGGCTCAAGCCAAGGTAGCTCGTTTTGAGATTCTTGACGTTATTGAGTCAGCAATCGCTGAGCCACGTCCAGAATTGGCACCAACAGCGCCTAAGATTGACAGTATTCAGATTCCTGTTGACAAGATTAAGGTTGTCATCGGTAAAGGTGGCGAAACGATTGACAAGATTATCGCTGAGACTGGTGTCACTATCGATATCGATGAAGAAGGTCTTGTTCAGATTTTCTCTAGTGATCAGGATGCCATTAACCGTGCTAAAGCTATCATCTTTAATCTTGTACGTGAAGCTAAGGTTGGAGAGGTTTACACTGTACCAGTTGTGCGTATTGAAAAGTTCGGTGCCTTTGTTCACCTCTTTAATAAGACAGATGCTCTTGTCCACATCTCAGAACTAGCTTGGGAACGCACTGAGCGTGTCGAAGATGTGGTTAAGGTTGGGGACATGGTAACTGTTAAAATTATCAAAATCGATGAAAAAGGACGTATCGATGCCTCAATCAAGACCTTGCTCCCTAAGCCTGAAAAGATTGAGGACGGGGAAAATAAAGGAGAGCATCGTCACCGCCGTCGTTCTCATCACAAACCACGCCACCATAATGAAAATGGTGAAGCACCGAAAAATCCTGATAAATCAGAAACGAAAGAACAGATAGAAGAATGACAGAAAATCAAGAATTGCAAGCTTTTGATGAAACTCTAAAAGAATTTTTAAAGGAACCAGACCACTTTTTGACCAGTCTGGCTTTGGTTAATCACCTACAACGTACTCCCGTCTTGGCTGCCCAAGACCTCTACGCAGTTGAAGTGGAAGGCAAGAAGGTTGTTCCTGTCTTCACTAGTGAACAGGACTTACAATCTTTCAAAGCTACTCAAGAGAGTGCTCGAGAACAGACTTGGATAGAACGTTCAAGCTTAGATATCCTAACACAACTGGTTCAGGCAGAGCTTTTTGGTCTTGCTTTCAATTTAAAAGAGGATGGTGATTTCTCAAATACCACTCTTTTTGCAAGCAGTGAACTTATCCAGTTTATCAACTATTTCACTCAGACCTTAAATAATCTTTTGGGTGAGGAAAATCAAAAGGCAGATTCCAAAGATAAGATTTATCTTGTCCCAGCCTTTGTTCACAAGCGCGAGGAAGATGGTCAGGATGACCGTCTCTTTGCGACCATGTCGAATGCAGAGGGACAGAGTTATGTGCCAGTGTTTACGAACTTAACGAGCTTTGCAAAATGGTACGGTAACGAAACTTTTGGCCTACCTTTCCGTAAGGCTAAAGGGACGATTTTACAATGGCCACTGTCAGAAATTTACCAGCCTTCAACAGGTGAAAATGAGCTGGATAAGGTTCAAGGTATTGTCATCAATCCGTTTGATGAGCAACCTGAGTTAGTCGATTGGTCTTATTTTGAGGGGGATAGCGAGTAGACCTAGTGTTTACAGCTTTCCACTTTAAAGAAATAATAGGGCCACAACAAACAATAATAGCAATAATGATGTAAGGAGTGACCTAAATGGGTTGGTGGAAAGAAAGTATTGATATAGTAAAGAAAAATGACCCAGCAGCTCGGACGAGTCTGGAGGTTCTTTTAACCTACCCTGGATTAAAAGCCTTGGCTGCTCATCGTATCTCACATTTTCTCTGGCGCCACCATTGTCGACTCTTAGCGCGTATGCATAGTCAGTTTTGGCGCTTCTGGACTCAAATCGAGATTCACCCAGGGGCTCAGATTGCTGAAGGTGTTTTCATTGACCATGGCTCAGGCCTTGTCATTGGTGAGACAGCTGTTGTGGAGAAGGGTGCTATGCTTTACCACGGTGTCACTTTAGGTGGTACTGGTAAAGATGTCGGAAAACGTCACCCAACCGTTCGTGAGGGTGCCTTGGTTTCAGCCCATGCTCAGGTCATAGGCCCTATTGAGATTGGAAAGAATTCTAAGGTCGGTGCGGCAGCTGTGGTTGTTGCGGATGTCCCAGAAGATGTTACAGTCGTTGGTGTTCCTGCTAAGGTTGTGCGTGTTCATGGTCAAAAGGACGAAGAAGTTATCCACGATATTGAAGAAGGTCGTGAATACTATAGCGAAAAACTAGAAGACCTTCTAAAAGCAGCTAGCTTCCACTCATCACGGCTATAAGGAAAGGAAACGATGAAACTTTTTAGTTCAAAGGTGACTCGATTGACGGTCGTGGGCCCTCTTGCCCTTGTTTACATTGCTTTACATAGAGCAGACTATAGCATGGCAGCCTTGTGGTTTTGCATTGCTCTTTTATGGGGTGGTCTTGTTTTTAAGCAACGTCACAAGTAATACTTGAGTTATGAAAAATTTATTCAAAAACAATCCTTTTTTGGTCTTCTATATAGTTGGGAGTTTCCTTTCAGCTATGTCTCTCTTGGCTCAGGGTCAGCTGGTTGCGGCTATATGGATTATCATTCTTGTGATACTCTTGTGTTTATACCTAAACCATATCAAGGATAAAAAATAGTTTCCAGTTAATTGAAAGGAATCTCTAGTGATTAAAATTTATGATACGATGACGCGTTCGCTCCGTGATTTTGTACCTTTGACAGAAAATGTTGTCAATATGTATGTCTGCGGACCAACAGTTTACAATTATATTCATATCGGAAATGCCCGTTCAGCAGTAGCTTTTGATACTATTCGTCGTTATTTTGAGTATTGTGGCTACACAGTCAACTATATTTCCAACTTTACGGATGTAGATGATAAGATCATCAAGGCAGCCAATGAAGCTGGCATTTCAACTAAAGAATTGTCGGACAAGTTTATCGCGGCTTTTATGGAAGATACTGCACAGCTTGGCATTAAACCAGCGACACAAAATCCTCGTGTTATTAACTATATGGATGAAATCATTGCATTTGTGTCAACCTTGGTTGACAAAGGATTCGCCTATGTCTCTGAAGGTGATGTTTACTTCCGAGTAGCTAAGTCAAACAACTATGCTAAATTGGCTAACAAGACTTTGGAAGATCTTGAAATTGGTGCAAGCGGACGTACGGATGCTGAAACAGAACGTAAGGAGAATCCTCTGGATTTTGCCCTTTGGAAAGCTGCCAAAGAGGGAGAAGTTTCTTGGGACAGCCCGTGGGGACCTGGTCGTCCTGGTTGGCATATCGAATGTTCAGTTATGGCGACTGAAATCCTTGGAGATACCATCGACATCCATGGTGGAGGGGCAGACCTTGAGTTTCCACACCATACCAATGAAATTGCTCAATCAGAAGCCAAAACTGGCAAGACCTTCGCCAACTACTGGATGCACAACGGTTTTGTCAATGTGGACAATGAGAAAATGTCAAAATCCTTAGGTAACTTTGTAACGGTTCATGATATGCTTAAGACAGTCGATGGTCAAGTGCTTCGCTTCTTCCTAGCAACACAACAGTACCGTAAGCCAATTAACTTTACTGAAAAAGCTATTCATGATGCTGAAGTCAATCTTAAGTATTTGAAAAACACCCACAGTCTTCCATTGACAGATCAGGTGAATCAAGATGAGTTGCAAACTTATCTTGAAGCCTTCCAAGAAGCTATGGATGATGACTTTAATACAGCGAATGGTGTGACTGTTCTGTTTGACATGGCCAAATGGATTAATTCAGGCAATTATGACCAAACCGTTAAGGATGCTTTTGAAAAAATGCTCCAAGTCTTCGGTATTGTTTTCGAAGAAGAAGTCCTTGATGAATATATCGAAAAACTCATTGAAGAGCGTCAAGCAGCGCGTGACAACAAAGACTTTGCGACAGCAGACCGCATTCGCGATGAGTTAGCTGCTCAAGGTATCAAACTTCTTGATACCAAGGATGGTGTGAGGTGGACACGTGACTAAACATCTTGATGTCAACCTTATTAATGGTATTGCTCTCGCTTTTGAGGGAGATGCTGTTTATTCCTTGTACATTCGCCGTCACCTGATTTTTCAAGGTCAGACCAAGCCAAATCAATTGCACCGTCTAGCTACACGCTATGTGTCGGCAAAGGCCCAGGCTAGTCTCATTGAAAAAATGCTAGAGCAAGAGCTTTTGACTGAAAAAGAGCTAGATATCTATAAACGAGGTCGTAATGCGAATAGCCATACCAAGGCTAAAAATACAGATGTCATTACCTACAAAATGTCAACAGGCTTCGAAGCAGTCATGGGCTATCTTCATATGACTGAGGATATTGCTCGCTTAGAGGAACTAATTGCTTGGTGTATTGACGAAGTTGAAAAAGAAATCTAAAAATTCTGCCGAGAGCAGGATTTTTTGTTATTTTTTCTTGTCTCACGAAAACCACTAGCTGTGCTAGTGGTTCCGAAAAGCTTTTAGCGATGTATCAAAAAAGTCCCCCTAAAGTGTTATATTAGATAAGGTTTCCCGACCGCTAACTAATATACAAAAGGAGGACCCCTGATGAGACAGGATAATAATAGTTTAGCACATACTACATGGAATTGTAAGTATCATATTGTGTTCGCACCCAAATATCGACGTCAGATAATTTATGGGAAATACAAAGCAAGTATTGGTCAAATCTTACGATTATTATGCGAAAGAAAAGGTGTTGAAATTCATGAAGCAGAAGCTTGCCCAGACCATATTCACATGTTGGTGAGTATACCACCGAAACTAAGTATTTCCTCATTTATGGGATATTTAAAGGGCAAAAGTAGCTTAATGATATTTGATCGACACGCTAATTTAAAGTATAAATATGGGAATCGCAAATTTTGGTGTCGAGGGTTTTATGTTGATACGGTTGGACGAAATCAGAAGCGAATTGAAGAATATATTCGTAATCAATTACAAGAAGACGTGATAGCAGATCAGCTAAGTCTATTTGAGGAGTATGATCCGTTTACAGGTGAGAAGAATAAAAGAAAGTAATCTTAAAGAGACCCGCTAGACGGGTCAGCTAGCAAAGGTGGTGCTGAAGGGAAACCATTCGGTAGGCCTTTAGGCCTCGGCCGGTAGCAGAGGCTTTCAGCCGAAGAGCAAGCCACCCGTTCTCACGGGTGGTTTTGACTTAAAGGCTATAAAAATTGTGACAATTAGTTGAAACTTCAAAATTTAGATTATTTGAGAATCAAAGTAATTCAGCGATTTGACAATAAAAAATAAGATGAAACTAATATTTAGCACCTTGAAAATGAGAAAGTTAAGGGATGTCTGACACGTGTAAAACCCCGATATTATAGCGTTTTTTAATAAAACTAATTTGACAGAAAGTAAAAAAAAAGTCTATAATATTAGTAAACGAGGCCATAAAAAATGAGGAGGTGAATGGAAATAGCTAAGAAAAAAGTTTTCTATACAACTTTTGCTGCTTTGATTTTATCTAGCTTTACGCTTCAAACAGGTAAAGCAGATGAGGTTCAGGTAAAACCTGATGAAGCTAAAATAGATTATGTTAATAGTGAGGCACCGGCTCCAGTTGCTCCTCAGGCTGATCTTTCTTCAGTAGGAGCTAAGGCAGAGCCAGCGAGTCAAGTAAGTTCAGTAGTGACCTCAACGTCACTGATGGTTGTCTCTTCAAGTGAGACAGATGAGGGGCTTCTTGAGGTACATTCTCAAGTTGATATCGTGGAGACTAGCGTTTCTACGACGACACCTCATTCAGAAGAGGCTCGTGCCCAAGCTTTTGGTGAGGATCGATCAGTAGCGGCGTCTGAACGAGGAGATGCAAATCCAACATCTGATTCTGAACAAGCTAAACCAAATATTGTGCTTACTTATGATAAGTCTCGTGAGGCTACAGCGACTGCAGAGTCACAAGCTGTGACTTCAATGTATAAGAGTGAAAGTACACTATATACATCAGAACTTGCTGGAAATACACATGATGTTATTGAAAAATCAGAGTATTCTTCATTGGATTCTCATAAGACATTTGTAAGTGCAACTCATACTAGCCAAGCTATTGCAACTTCTGAAGTCGCTTCTGAGTCTGCAAGTACTGCTAGCTCTCTTGCATCTACGGCTCCAGAAACGAGTCAGTTAAATAATAATTCAGAAGATAGCTTAACTGTCCTCACGATTGGTTGGAAAGATTCATCATCAACTTCTGAGGTCTTTGAAACTTCTGAAGTGGTTTCTATGTTGCAAAGTGAGAGTTTGACCTATTCGTCAGAGGTAACCTTTACGGATGGACTCATCTCAGAAATCTTAGCGACTCCAATCACTTCTGAAGTATACACCGTTGTTCCAAAACGAGATAGTACTGGAGCGCTTCTTGAAGATCAACCTGCTGTTACAGGGAATACAGACATTCTTTATTTAGCACGTGGTGAAATCTTTAACGTCAATTTTGATGTTAACAAGATGGAAGGTAAGAAGATTAAGGGCCTTAATCTAGTCCTTGATGGCAAACAAATTCATCATAGTTACTTTGTTGAAGGAACTCTGGATGAGGTCAATGCTGGTTTGAGTGCCTACCATTTGGCAGAACAAACGACTGGTATTCATAAAATGACCTTTGAGTTGATTGATACGAATAACAATATTCATTACCTGACACAGACTTTTAGCGTCTTCAATGAAGGCGAACGTCCAGTGACACCTGATAGTTACCGTAGGAATCAGTATTCATCAACGACAACAACGACTGTACCGGTTACTTATAATACCAGTGCAAATAACTATACTGAGACCGCCAATCATATACAAGCTACGGCTGTTAATGAGTTGGCTGAGACAACTAGAGCGTTAACACAGCAATTAGCAGAACAAATTGCTGAGGTTTTGAGTGGTTGGTCTTCAGCGATTTCTGGAAATAATTCAACAAGCACAGGTTCAATTGATATCTTCCAAGCGGCAGGTAAAACCATTACTCAAGCTGCGAGAAAGATTGCAGAATCAATCTCAGATCCAGATACAATTGGTAAGCAAGCTTTGGCTGCTGCAACTGTTGTTCTAGTTCTCCTAGTGCTTTACCTAGCAGCAATTACATTTATTTAACATGCTTTGCCCTCGTAAGAGGGCTTTTTTTATGATAGAATTAGCTTATGAAAACAACTAAAGAAACAAGTCTAGACATTGTTTATGGTGTGCACGCCGTAACAGAGAGTCTAGAAGCAAATACTGGTAATAAACTCTATATTCAAGATGATCTTCGAGGGAAAAATGTTGATGCCATTAAGGCCTTGGCAGCTGAAAAGAAGGTTTCCATCTCTTGGACACCTAAGAAAACCTTGTCTGATATGACAGGTGGGGCTGTGCATCAAGGTTTTGTTCTTCGTGTGTCAGAGTTCGCTTATTCTGAGCTCTCAGTTATTATGGATAAGGCTGAACAAGAGGAGAATCCTCTAGTCCTCATTTTAGATGGACTTAACGACCCTCATAACTTTGGTTCTATCCTACGTACAGCTGATGCTACTCAGGTGACAGGAGTTATTATTCCTAAGCATCGTGCTGTGGGGGTAACACCTGTTGTTGCTAAGACATCAACAGGGGCCGTGGAGCATATTCCCATTGCCCGAGTGACTAATCTTAGCCAAACTCTTGATAAGCTTAAAGTAGCAGGCTTCTGGGTGTTTGGAACGGATATGGATGGGACCCCATCTCATAAATGGAATACAGCTGGAAAGGTTGCCCTTATCATTGGTAATGAAGGTAAGGGAATCTCTGCTAACATCAAGAAACAAGTGGATGAGATGATTACTATACCCATGAGTGGTCATGTGCAGAGCCTTAATGCCAGTGTGGCAGCAGCAGTTCTCATGTATGAAGTTTATCGAAACCGATTGTAACTATGAAAAAAAGAATACTTCTAGTTGATGGTTATAATATGATTGCCTTTTGGCAAGAAACCCGTCAACTCTTTAAGACCAATCAGCTTGATGAAGCTCGTGAAACATTGCTTCGTAAGCTCAATCATTATGCTAACTTTGAACATATTGATATTATCTGTGTGTTTGATGCCCAGTTTGTTCCAGGAAGTCGTCAGCGTTATGATCAGTATCGTATCAGTGTTATTTTTACTGAGGAAGATGAGACAGCAGATAGCTATATTGAGCGCGCAGCGGCTGAGATGAATACTGTTCAAAATTTAGTTGAAGTAGCAACTAGTGACTTAAATGAACAGTGGGCTATCTTTTCACAAGGAGCTTTGCGTGTTTCGGCGCGTGAGTTGCAAGAGCGTGTCAATACTGTTAAGTCTGACTTAGACAAGATGTCGGCACATATTGACTTAAAGACACCAAAACTACGTCCATGGGACGATGCACAATTAGGGAAATTACAGGACCTTTTAAATGAAATAGAATAGAGGGACATATGACATTTAACATTTTGACAGATTCCACAGCAGATCTAGATGAAAAATGGGCTCAGGAGAATAAGGTAGAGCTCGTTGGTTTGACCATCACGCTTGATGATATTGCCTATGAGACCGTTGGTCCTAACCGTTTAACGAGTGACCGTCTCTTAGAACGTATGCAAGAAGGCAGTCAGCCCACCACAAGCCAGGTGAATGTTGGTCAATTTGAAGAGGTTTTTCGTCGTCATGCTAAAAATGGTGATGCTCTTCTCTATATTGCCTTCTCATCAGTGCTTTCAGGTACTTATCAAAGTGCTGTTATGGCGCGTGACATGATTTTGGATGAATACCCAGAAGCTGTCATTGAGATTGTAGATACTCTAGCGGCAGCAGGTGGGGAAGGTTATCTCTCTATCTTGGCGGCAGAAGCTCGTGACCAAGGTAAGAGCTTATCTGAAACGAAAGCTATGATTGAGGACATTCTGCCACGTTTACGGACCTATTTCTTAGTTGATGATCTCTACCATTTGATGCGTGGGGGGCGCCTTTCTAAGAGCTCAGCCATTATTGGTAGTTTGATTAATATCAAACCTCTCCTTTGGTTAGATGCTTCAGGCAAGTTGGTTCCTCTGGCCAAGATTCGTGGACGTAAAAAAGCTATTAAAGAAATGGTCCTACAAGCTACTCAGGATATTGGACATAGCACAGCAATTGTCGCTTATGCCAATGATATTGAAGCTGCGGAGAATCTAAAACAGGACTTGTTAGCAGTTGACGGCATTGAGCAAGTTCTCATTCTGCCACTTGGGCCAGTCATCTCTACCCACGTCGGACCAGATACCTTGGCCGTCTTCACGATTGGTAAAGAAGCTAGATAGAAAAGTGTCAGATAGGATTTCCTATCTGATTTTTTGTTTTCTGAAATGCTAGATTAATAGAATATAAAAAGATAATCTATACAAAATGAATGATATATTTGACATAACGTAAAATAATGCTATAATGAATCTAGAAAATGGAGGAAACAAAATGAAGAAGTCAAAGAAAAAAGTAGCTAGCACGATGGATGAACGTGCTCAGTTGATCAGCGGAGAATCTTCTGCTAGAGGTTATTGGATAGCCATGCTTGGTATGTTTGTAACGATTATGGTTGCTAGTAAGACACACTCCGTCGAATTAGTGCAGTCACTATTAATCATCACTTTCTTTGGTTCTATGTGCCTAGTATTAGTTCACAGCGTATCACGTAATGGGCATCCATGGTTGCTAGACAAAAAACTTGAGAAGAAGATGCTTATAATTTCCTGGGTAATGTGTTTTTTGGGAATTTTTATATTGCTAATGGGCCTCTTAAGTCTATTTCAGTCGTTTAAGATAGGGAAGAATCTTATGAGTAGTGTAGCATTTTTGACATTGGGTTTGACCCTTATTTGTGACTGCTGGGTTATTATTAAAAGAATCAAGAAGAACCGTCTGGAAGAACAGGAAGACGAAGAGTAGGTTTTTTAAATGAAAAATTTAAAAATGAAGTCAGCGCGTGTAGCAAAGGATCTCACTCAACAGGGGTTGGCAGATGCTATAGGAGTCTCTCGTCAGACTATCTCAGCTATTGAAAAGGGAGACTACAACCCGACTATAAATCTGTGTATTGCTATCTGCAAAACTCTGGACAAAACTTTAGACCAGCTTTTTTGGGAATCTGAGGATTAATTTGTACCCCCTTAGAGGTTAATTAGGTATGATTTCTAGTCTTACACCTTATAAAATTAGAGACTAAAAAAATACAAAAAATAAAAGAAAAACACCTCAAAATGACTTGCCTTGGACGTGTTTTTTTGATATTATGTTAAACGGTATTGTTTACCCCATTTGAAAGGCCCCGGAACCTTCCAAATACTTTTCGATGGGAAGGAACACCCATCACTCGTAAACAAAAATCGAACTATATATAGGAGAAATCATGAACAAAACAACATTTATGGCTAAACCAGGCCAAGTTGAACGTAAATGGTATGTCGTTGACGCAACTGATGTGCCACTTGGACGTCTTTCTGCAGTAGTTGCTAGCGTACTTCGCGGAAAAAACAAACCAACTTTCACACCACACACTGATACAGGTGACTTCGTAATCGTTATCAATGCTGAAAAAGTTAAATTGACTGGTAAAAAAGCAACTGATAAGATCTACTACACTCACTCAATGTACCCAGGTGGATTGAAACAAATCTCAGCAGGTGAACTTCGTTCTAAAAATGCTGTTCGTTTGATTGAAAAATCAGTTAAAGGTATGCTTCCACACAACACTCTTGGACGCGCACAAGGTATGAAATTGAAAGTCTTCGTTGGCGGTGAGCACACTCACGCTGCACAACAACCAGAAGTACTTGATATCTCAGGACTTATCTAATTCTAAGAGGAAAGGAGCACTAATATAATGGCACAAGCACAATATGCAGGTACAGGACGCCGTAAAAACGCCGTTGCACGCGTACGTTTGGTTCCAGGTACTGGTAAAATCACAGTTAACAAAAAAGATGTAGAAGAATACATCCCACACGCAGACCTTCGTCTCGTTATCAACCAACCTTTCGCAGTTACTTCAACTGAAGGTTCATACGACGTACACGTTAACGTTGTAGGTGGTGGATACGCTGGTCAATCAGGTGCGATCCGTCACGGTATCGCTCGTGCACTTCTTCAAGTAGATCCAGACTTCCGCGATTCATTGAAACGCGCTGGACTTCTTACTCGTGATGCACGTATGGTTGAACGTAAGAAACCAGGTCTTAAGAAAGCTCGTAAAGCTAGCCAGTTCTCAAAACGTTAATTCGTTACTGGACAGCAGAGTCCAAACGAAAACACTTTGCAACTTGCAAGGTGTTTTTTTGTATGAGAATTGGCGGTGCGCAATTAGGATAGCTCTAGCGACTTTAGTCGCATAGAGATATGCTATGCATAGTTGCCCCAAGAAAATAAGCGAAGCGACATTTGATTGGATGGCAACCACTGCACTCAAAACGTTAATCAATACGATTATATCAACGTTTCAACGTACTCACAGGTTTACCCTATGGGTGCTTTTTTGTATAGATTTCTGAAAAATTGTTCAAAATCTTACTAGAGTTTTGTCTTCATCTTGAAATTCTGACAATAATGTGATATATTTATAACAGATAAGGCGTGATGTATTTATAACATGGTGAAAGAAGGTGACGAAAATGAAAATGTCGAAGAACTTAAAGATAATCCTTTATATCGCTAGCGTGCTTATTGTTGTATGTTTAGTTTTATTGCTGGGGAATCACCTACCGATTCTAGCAAAAGGTGCTATTATGACGATGTCTTGGCTTCCTACGTATTTGGCTTGTACGATGCAATCGGTCCTCTCAAAATCAACCTATCAAAAGAAAGAGAAAAATATGTTTGGGATTACTGCAAAATTATATACAGTGCTTGTACTTCTCTCGTCATCGATCTATACAATTGGAGTTTGGCTTCTAACTCCTGGTTCTTTGATTAAGAATATAATGTTAGGAATTGGATTAAGTGTTCAATTGTTATTAATGTTTTACTTCTTATTCAAGAGAATTAATGAAGAACCTGATGAACGATTTTATAGAAATATTGCAAAGTCCTCTTCCATTTTGTTTACAATAGCAATCTTTATATTATTGGGAATTGCAACCTTGATAGCCGTCTGTAAAGTTTTCGTTTTGAATGCTGGATTTCTTTATATTTTGGTGGCTTTTTTACTCTTATTATTTGCCATTACTTACTTTATCATTGAAAAAAGGGGATGAAATATGGCGAAAGAAAGTAAAATAAAGACTAACTTGAAAGAAGTAAGGGAAGCTTATGGTATGACTCAACAAGATTTAGCAGATCAAGTAGGAATACGGAGAGAAACGATTGTTCACTTGGAAAATAACCGCTACAACCCTTCGTTGGAAATGGCTTTAAAAATAGCACAAGTCTTTAATAAACAAGTGGAAGAACTATTTCGTCTGAAATAAGAGAAGTAAAATAATCCAATTGATTTGTGTATTAGTTTTTTGGAGACTTGTTATTCTGAGAAGAGGTCTTGGTAAGAGGGAGTGTTTTCAAAGGAATTTTCTTGACTTCACCTTAGTTGAAACGCTTTTAAAAATAAGATAATAGTTTATTTTTCAAGCATTTTAACCCAATAATAGAACTTTTTAGGCCGAAATACTTTCAAAAATGCTAATGTTTCTCTAATCTATTCAATTTTGAGGTCTTGCATATTATGTAGTTATCATACAAAAGCGCTCAAAGTGAATGAGTACATTCATTTGAAAGATGATATTGTTATATACTTCAAACATATTATCAGTAAAGGGTTTTATATGTCTATTAAATATCTCTTGATTTTTGGCCAAAAAACTTCACATAATAATGAATGTATATTTTACAAATTATGCTTTTATATATGATTTAAATTTGTATTTAAACTTAGCAGAGGACGTAATAAATTACCTAAAATAACATTAAAATTAAAAACGATTAATTATTACTATTTGGTAACAGACTTCAAAAACCCTTTGTTTGTAGGAATTGTAGGATATATTAAAAATTTAAAAAAGTTTTTAAAAATTGTTGACATATCTCTAAATAGTGTTATAATCTATAAATGTCAGGGAGGTCCTGATACTAAATATATAATAATCCATTAGAGGAGAAACAATTATGAAAAAAGTATTGCTTACATCAGCTGCAGTTCTTGCAGTATTCGCTTCATCAGCAGCAGTTTTCGCTAACGACGGTAACGTTCACACTGGAAACCTTGATAACAAAACTGAAGCAACTGGTGGTGACTTCTTCACAAACAACGAAGGTGGTCTTACTCAAGCTGCTAAAGATGGTCTTAACAACGTTGACGCAGATTCAACTAAACAAAAATTTGAAGATGCTGGTGAACACATCGAACCAAAACGTGATGCTAACGGAAACATCATCAAAGATGAATTTGTAGTTACTGATAAAGCTAACGCTAACAAAGACGCTAAAGAAGAAGCTAAAGCTGTTAAAGCTGCAGAAAAGAAAGCTCCAGCAGCTAAAGCTGAAGCTAAAGCTCTTCCAAACACAGCAGCTGTTAAATAATTAACTGTTATTGCTAAAAAGAATATCACTGGAGCTTAAGCTTCGGTGATATTTTTCTATGGATAAAGAAAAGGATTTGACATTTCATGAGTAATCACAATCGTAAATCTAATGGATCTCGCAATAAACTGATTGCTGGGATTTCTGCCGTAGTAATTGCTGCTTTGGCAATTTTCCTTGGCTTCCAGTTTATGTCTCCAACAGCATCATCCTCTAATGGTGTTAAGAGTGTTTTAACGACTAAAAAAGCAAACACTTATAAAGTTTCAGATGAGGAGAAAGCCTACCTCAAAAATAAATTTGATGGTCTTGAGGCAACAAACCCTGATACTATCGCTTATGTCTATGCACCAGGGACTAAATTGGATGAGCCGGTTGTTCAAACAACGGACAATTCAACCTATTTAGATAAAACATTCGATGGAGGAAACGTTCCATATTTGGGAACTGTCTTCATGGATACAGACAATAAGAAAGATTTCAGTGATCGTTTGACTTGGCTCTTCGGCCATGCTCGAGGCAGTAAGGTTGCTGATAGTCGTATGTTCAACGATGTTAACTACTATAGTGATCAGTCGTTCTTTGATAAACACAAATATGTTGTTATTGAGACGCCTCAACGTAAGTACTATTATGAAGCGCTTGCTATGGTAATTGTGCCTGAAGACACAGCTTTCTATCGTACATCATTTGAAAGCGATAAAGACTTTAAACAACAGTTGGATATTATCTATGATCAAGCAAGTGTTAAAAACAAGGACTTGAAGGTTAGTGCTTCAGATAAATACCTCGTTCTTTCTACTTGTCGTGAGGAAGATGAAACGATTCGTGCCAATCTCTACTTACGTCAAATTCCAGATTCTGAAATGTCTGATTTTGTAGCTAAACATGGTAAAGATTTGGAATACACACCAACACGCTAATCATTAACAAAAACTCTACTTCAGTATGAAGTAGAGTTTTTATCTTGTCTAAGAAAACTGCTCTTTTCAATCGTCGTGGAGTTGAGATGTAACCGTTTATTAATCTTTTTTATCATCAATGGATAAGTTTTTTTGGTACACTAGAAGTATGAAAAAGGAGAGTATTATGAAACAGAGCCAGGCTAAAAAGCGTGACAATGCGATGACTAATAAGATTTTGATGGGGTTAATTGCTCTTGTCTTAGGTTTGCTTTTTCTTGAGATTTTAATTGTTCATAGTAAGAACGAACAGCAAAAGAATGCCTCGAACCAGGTACAGACAGCACGTATCATGGCTAATGGGGACTTGCTCTATCATGATGGTCTCTATATGAGTGCCCTGCAGGAAGATGGTAGCTATGATTTCACGGAGAATTTTACTTATGTGAAGCCGTGGTTAAGGCAGGCTGATTTGGTTTTGGGTGATTTTGAGGGAACGATCAATCCTGATTATCCTTTGTCAGGCTATCCTCTGTTTAATGCTCCTCAATCAGTGACTGCAGCTATTAAGGATGCTGGCTATGATGTTATGGATTTGGCTCATAATCATATCTTGGATTCTGGTTTAGAGGGAGCTTTTACAACGGCTGATGCTTTTAAAGAGGTGGGCATTGATCCTGTTGGTGTTTATGAAAAGCCGGTGCGTGATAAGGCACCACTCCTCATCAAGAATATTAATGGTATCAAGGTTGCAATACTTTCCTATGCTTATGGTTACAATGGCCTAGAGTCGAACTTAACGGATAAAGAGGTTGCAGACCACTTATCGAATTTGGATGAAAAACGTATGAAAGCTGAGATTCAGCGTGCAGAAAAAGAAGCAGATATCACGGTTATCATGCCTCAGATGGGTGTTGAGTATCGTTTGGAACCGACAGATGAACAGGTTAAACTTTATCATAAGATGATTGATTGGGGTGCCGATATTATCTTTGGAGGTCATCCTCATGTGGTTGAGCCTTCAGAGGTGGTTAAAAAAGATGGTCAGCAAAAACTTATTATTTACTCAATGGGGAATTTTATCTCTAACCAGCGCATAGAGACTATGGATGGTGTGGATAGTGCAGAGTGGACAGAGAGAGGTGTCTTAATGGATGTGACCCTTGAGAAAAAGAATGGTCAAACCACGATTAAGACGGCTCAAGCACATCCGACTTGGGTTAACCGTATGCCTAAAGGAACAACTTCGCCAGAGGGGTATCCTTTGTATACTTACCAAACTTATATTTTAGAGGATTTCATTAAAGGTGGTAAATATAGAAATAAATTAGATGAAGAGACCAAAGAACGTATCGATACTGCCTATAAAGAAATGAATGCCCATGTTAATTTAAAATGGAAATAAAGCTAAGATATCGCCTAAATTTGGCGGTATTTTTTGTTTATCGACAAGTTACCCACAGACTTATCCACAGGTGTGGATAAGTCTGTTAACTGTGTTGAATATTGATTTTTCAAGGTTTTAAAAGAAGGAAATTGTTTAGGTTGTGAACAAGTTTATCCACAAGTAGTTAGGTCAAAGAGAGGATGTTTTCATAAACGATAATGATTAAATGTTGCTGAAACATTCGTCTTTTTCAAGAAAAAAAGGCAATTTTCATAAAAAATAGCATTTTTAATCAAAATATGCTAAAATTATACAAAATAAAATGATGGAGGCTTCTCATGAAAGCAATTATTACAGTTGTAGGTAAGGACAAAGCAGGTATTGTTGCGGGTGTTGCGACTAAGGTAGCAGAACTTGGTTTGAATATTGATGATATTTCTCAAACAGTCCTTGATGAATTCTTTACCATGATGGCGGTTGTATCATCGGAAGGCAAACAAGATTTTACACACCTACGTGCTGAATTGGAAGCCTTTGGTGAGTCATTGAACGTTAAAATCAACATCCAAAGTTCAGCGATTTTTGATGCGATGCACAACTTGTAAGATAGGAGTAGCTTAAAATGGATATTAAACAGGTCACAGAAACCATTGCCATGATTGAGGAACAGAATTTTGATGTTCGTACCATTACCATGGGAATCTCACTCCTAGACTGTATCGATTCAGATATCGATAAGGCAGCGGAAAAAGTCTATAACAAGATTGTATCTAAGGCTAAGGATTTGGTAACTGTTGGCGACGAGATTGCGGCTGAACTTGGTATTCCGATTGTTAATAAACGTGTATCTGTTACTCCGATTTCAATCATCGGTGCGGCAACAGATGCTACAGACTATGTACCTTTTGCGAAGGCGCTTGACCGAGCAGCTAAGGAAATCGGCGTTAACTTTATTGGTGGTTTCTCTGCGCTCGTTCAAAAGGGTTACCAAAAAGGTGATGAGATTCTTATCAATTCTATTCCACGTGCGCTTGCTGAGACTGATTTTGTCTGTTCGTCTGTCAACATTGGTTCAACAAAGACCGGTATTAACATGACAGCAGTACGTGACATGGGACGTATCATCAAAGAGGCTTCTCAGGCAGATCCAATGGGTCCAGGTAAATTGGTTGTCTTTGCCAATGCGGTTGAAGATAATCCATTTATGGCAGGTGCCTTCCACGGTGTTGGTGAGGCTGATGTTGTAATCAATGTTGGGGTTTCAGGTCCTGGTGTTGTGCAACGTGCAGTTGAGAAAGTTCCAGGCGAAAGTTTCGATGTTTTAGCTGAAACAGTTAAGAAGACTGCCTTCAAAATCACACGTGTTGGTCAGTTGGTTGGTCAAATGGCCAGTGAACGTCTTGGTGTCGAGTTCGGTATTGTGGATTTGTCTCTTGCGCCAACACCAGCAGTTGGTGATTCAGTAGCCCGTGTCCTTGAAGCGATGGGTCTTGAGGTTGTTGGTACGCATGGTACTACTGCAGCTCTAGCCCTTCTTAACGACCAGGTTAAAAAAGGTGGTATCATGGCATGTAACCAAGTTGGTGGTTTGTCAGGTGCTTTTATTCCAGTTTCTGAAGATGAAGGTATGATTGCTGCGGTTCAATCTGGTCATATCAACCTTGAAAAATTGGAAGCCATGACAGCTATCTGTTCTGTTGGTCTAGACATGATTGCTATTCCTGCTGATACGCCAGATACAACAATCGCGGCCATGATTGCTGATGAAGCAGCTATCGGTGTCATTAACCAGAAAACAACAGCTGTTCGTATCATTCCTTATGGTAAGGAAGGTGACATGTTGGAACTTGGAGGTCTTCTTGGTTATGCACCGGTAATGAAGGTAAACAAAGCTTCATCGGCTGACTTCATTGCGCGTGGTGGTCAAATCCCAGCTCCTGTTCACAGCTTTAAAAACTAAGCGGATGTTAAATGCTTTGCCAATTGGTAAGGCATTTTCTGATGGTCTCGCTGGCTAGATAGTCGAGGGAATTTGTGCTATAATGAATTCAAAAATGACGGAAAGAAGGGGGCGCTATGAGTAAGGTTAAGTTGTATATTGCGAGACACGGCAAAACCATGTTTAACACCATTGGTCGTGCACAAGGTTGGTCTGATAGCCCTTTGACCCCATTCGGTGAAGAAGGTATTCGTGAATTGGGGGTAGGTCTGAAAGCGGCAGGTATCCCTTTCAAGGCCGCATATTCTAGTGATTCAGGTCGAACGATTCAAACCATGGATATCATTTTACATGAGACGGGTTTGGAAACTATTCCTTATAAACGTGATAAACGTATCCGTGAGTGGTGTTTTGGTAGTTTAGATGGTGGCTATGATGGTGAACTTTTCTACGGTGTGCTACCGAGAACAGATGCTTTTCAAGGTAAGGAGTTACATGAGGTAACTTATCCTGAACTTGCACAAGGTATCCTTGATGTGGATACGGCTGGTTGGGCAGAGTCTTGGGAAGTGCTCAGAAAACGTATTTTAGAAGGGTTTACAGCTATTGCTGAGGATCTTGAGAGGTCTGGTGGTGGTAATGCTATCGTTGTTAGTCACGGTATGACCATTGCAACCTTTGCTTGGTTAATTGATCCTTCTGTCGAGCATCCTTCATTGGACAACGGTTCGGTTACTGTTGTTGCTTATGAAAATGGTAAATTTACATTAGAAGCACTTGGCGATATGACTTATCGTCAGGTTGGGCGAGAGATAATAGAAAAAGAAAATGGTAAAAAATAACTATCCAAGTCGCCGTCAGGCGAAAAAGCAAACCAACTGGTTTTTGGTTATCAGTAGTGTCTTGATTGCAGTCCTTTTAGTTGCAGCAGGACTTTATTCTGTATTTGGTGTCAGTCGTACGGTTCAACAAACCAATGGATCGTCGGTAATGAAAAGTAGTAAGCAAGCTACCGATGCGACTCGAAGCAAGGATGCAAAGGGACTACCTGATGTATCGCCTAAAGACTGGCAATTGCTTTTGGTAAATCGAGATAATAAGTCTAAAGAACTTAACCCTGAGATTGCTGATGTCGATGGTGTTTCTGTGGATGCGAGAATTGCTAAGAATGTTAAGGAGTTTTTAGCAGCTGCTCAAGAAATTGATCCAAGTTACCACTTGATATCAGGTTATCGTAGTGTTGCTTATCAGACAGAACTTTATAACAGTTATGTTCAGCAGGAAATGGCTGCTGACCCAAGTTTGACAGAGTCTCAGGCGGAGAAAAAGGTTCAAACCTATTCACAACCACCAGGAGCGAGTGAACACCAGACAGGTCTTGCGATTGATATGAGTACTGTAGATAGCTTAAATGAAGCAGATCCAGATACAGTAGCTAAAGTCAAAGAGTTGGCGCCGAAATATGGCTTTGTTCTTCGTTTTCCAGATGGTAAAACGTCATCAACTGGTGTAGGCTACGAGGATTGGCATTTCCGCTATGTTGGTAAAGAGTCGGCAGAGTATATGACTGAACATAATCTTACTTTGGAGGAATATTTGGCATTATTAAAGGAGAAAGCTAAGTGAGACGACGTTTTAAACTAAAAGCCTTCATAACCCTAGTTGCTGTTTTCGCTTTAGGTATTGTCTTACCTTTGATTCTTCATGCCTCTACAGATGATAATGCTCGTTCGGTAAAGGTTGCTTACACGCAGCAAGAGTTTATTGAGACCTTAGCTCCAACAGCTCAAAAGATGTCCAAAAACTATGGTGTGCCAGCGTCAATTCTCCTTAGCCAAGCTGCATATGAGTCGAATTATGGTAGCAGTCTTTTATCTGTTAAATACCATAACATCTACAGTCTGGCAGCTCAGCCGGGTCAAGAACGTATTCGTTTAAAGGATAGTATCTATAGTAAAGGGAAATGGCAATACCAAAAAGTGGATTTTGCAGTTTTTAAGGATTGGTCAAGTTCTATGATGACTTATTTAGAAGAACTTCGCCAAGGAACGTGGGGCGAGTCGACCTATAAAGAGGTGGCAGGAACGACTAGTTATAAAGTTGCGGCAGAAAAACTACAAGCTGCGGGTTTTAGCAGTGATCCTGATTACGCCAAACACCTCATATCTATTATTGAGACCTATCATTTGTCAAAATATGATCGATAAGATTAGAGTACCTCGGAGGTGCTCTTTTTTTGCTTCTCTAGGTCTTGAGATGTATCTTTAGCACTCTCTCAAAAAGAGTGCTAATTTTTTGGTTTTTTGGGTTGACATGTTCAAGTTTAGGTGTATAATAGAATCATAAGTTAGCAGTCGACGTATTAGAGTGCTAACAGATAGAAATGAGGTGACATCGTGATTACGCAAAGGCAAAACACTATTTTGAATTTGATAGTTGAGATGTTTACTCGTACACATGAACCGGTTGGTTCTAAAGCGTTACAAGAATCAATTGATTCGAGTTCAGCGACTATTCGTAATGACATGGCCAAGCTAGAAAAAATGGGCTATCTTGAAAAAGCTCATACTTCTAGTGGGCGTATGCCAAGCCGAGCAGGTTTCCAGTATTTTGTCGCTAATTCTTTGAATCTTGATACGATTGATGAACAAGATGTTTATCAAGTGGTTAAAGCTTTCGACTTTGAAGCTTTCAAACTTGAAGATATCTTGGATGCAGCGGCAAAGCTGCTGGCAGAAATGACAGGATGCACAGCAGTGATTCAAGATGTGGAACCGACACGACAACGTCTGACTGGATTTGATATTGTTCATCTATCCAATCACGACGCTTTAGCGGTTCTTACTCTAGATGAATCTAAGCCTGTGACAGTTCAGTTTGCTATTCCAAAAAATTTCTTGTCTAGTGATTTGGAAATTCTTCATAAGCTTGTTCAAGAACGTTTTTTGGGAAACACTGTCTTAGATATCCATTACCGATTGAGAACTGAGATTCCTCAGATTGTGCAAAAATATTTCAAGGTAACAGATAATGTTCTAGATTTGTTTGATTATATCTTTTCACAACTTTTTAAGGAATTGATTTTCATCGAAGGTAAGGTTGCATCACTGACTTATGCCGACTTAAAAACCTATCAATTTTTGGACAATCCACAACATGTGGCACTTGAGCTTCGATCAGCTATCTCCGATGATGAAGTGACCAAGATTTCGGTTGCAGAATCAACTGAAGAAGCGCTTGAAAATGTCACAGTTATGAGTCATAAATTCCTGATTCCTTATCGTGGGATGGCGCTCATGCATGTGATTGGCCCAGTTGAAATGGATTATCGTCGCATGGTTAGTTTGGTCAATGTTATTAGTAGAGTTTTGGTTATGAAGTTGACGGATTATTACCGTTACCTCAATAGTAACCATTATGAAGTTAGCTAAGATATAACATTTAAAAAGTATAGAAAGAGGTGTATGCCTTGACTGAAGATATTAAAAAAGAAGAAGTGAAAGAAGAGGAAGCTACTGAGACAACTGAAGAAGTTGTAGAGGAAGTAAGCGAACCTTCTGAACTTGAAGAAGCCCAAGCGCGTGCCGAAGAATTTGAAAACAAATACCTTCGTGCCCATGCAGAAATGCAAAACATTCAGCGCCGTTCTAATGAAGAACGTCAACAATTACAAAAGTATCGTAGCCAAGATTTGGCAAAAGCAATTTTGCCATCACTTGATAACCTTGAACGTGCTCTTGCCGTTGAGGGTTTGACTGATGATGTCAAAAAAGGTTTGGAAATGGTGCAAGAAAGTTTAGTGCATGCTCTTAAAGAGGAAGGGATTGAAGAAATTCCAGCAGATGGTGATTTCGATCATAACTTCCACATGGCTATTCAAACAATGCCTGCAGATGATGAACATCCAGCAGATACGATTGCACAAGTTTTCCAAAAAGGGTATAAACTCCACGAACGCGTCTTACGCCCAGCTATGGTAGTTGTATATAATTAATTGAAAACTTGTCCGAAATGACAGAAAACTATGAATGAAAGATAAAAAAGCAAAATAGAAATTAAGTAAAAAGGGGAAAAACATATGTCTAAAATCATTGGTATTGACTTAGGTACAACAAACTCAGCAGTAGCAGTTCTTGAAGGAACTGAATCAAAAATTATCGCAAACCCAGAAGGTAACCGCACAACTCCATCTGTTGTGTCATTCAAAAATGGTGAAATCATCGTTGGTGACGCTGCAAAACGTCAAGCAGTAACAAACCCAGATACAATCATCTCTATCAAATCTAAGATGGGTACTTCTGAAAAAGTTTCTGCAAACGGTAAAGAATACACACCGCAAGAGATTTCAGCTATGATTCTTCAATATTTGAAAGGTTATGCTGAAGATTACCTTGGTGAAAAAGTAACTAAAGCAGTTATCACAGTTCCTGCTTACTTCAACGATGCGCAACGTCAAGCAACAAAAGATGCTGGTAAAATCGCTGGTCTTGAAGTAGAACGTATCGTCAACGAACCAACAGCAGCAGCCCTTGCTTACGGTTTGGATAAGACTGATAAAGAAGAAAAAATCTTGGTATTCGACCTTGGTGGTGGTACATTCGACGTATCTATCCTTGAACTTGGTGATGGTGTCTTTGATGTATTGGCAACTGCAGGGGATAACAAACTCGGTGGTGATGACTTCGACCAAAAAATCATCGACCACATGGTTGAAGAATTCAAGAAAGAAAATGGAATCGACTTGTCAACAGACAAGATGGCTCTTCAACGTTTGAAAGACGCAGCTGAAAAAGCTAAGAAAGACCTTTCTGGTGTTACTTCAACACAAATCAGCTTGCCATTCATCACTGCTGGTGAGGCTGGACCTCTTCACTTGGAAATGACATTGACTCGTGCGAAATTCGATGATTTGACTCGTGATCTTGTAGAACGTACGAAAACTCCAGTTCGTCAAGCCCTTTCAGATGCAGGTTTGAGCTTGTCAGATATTGACGAAGTTATCCTTGTCGGTGGTTCAACTCGTATCCCTGCCGTTGTAGAAGCTGTTAAAGCTGAAACTGGTAAAGAACCAAACAAATCAGTTAACCCTGATGAAGTAGTTGCCATGGGTGCTGCTATCCAAGGTGGTGTTATCACTGGTGATGTCAAAGATGTTGTCCTTCTTGATGTAACTCCATTGTCACTTGGTATTGAAACAATGGGTGGAGTCTTCACAAAACTTATTGACCGCAACACTACTATTCCAACATCTAAATCACAAGTCTTCTCAACTGCAGCAGACAACCAACCAGCCGTTGATATCCACGTTCTTCAAGGGGAACGCCCAATGGCAGCAGATAACAAGACTCTTGGACGTTTCCAATTGACTGATATCCCAGCTGCACCTCGTGGTATCCCACAAATCGAAGTTACTTTCGATATTGATAAGAACGGTATCGTATCTGTTAAAGCTAAAGACCTTGGAACTCAAAAGGAACAAACAATTGTTATCCAATCGAACTCTGGTTTGACAGATGAAGAAATTGAAAAGATGATGAAAGATGCTGAAGCAAATGCTGAAGCAGATGCAAAACGTAAAGAAGAAGTAGATCTTCGTAACGAAGTTGACCAAGCTATCTTTGCCACTGAGAAGACAATCAAAGAAACAGAAGGTAAAGGTTTCGATACAGAACGTGATGCTGCTCAATCAGCCCTTGATGATCTTAAGAACGCTCAAGAATCAGGTAATCTTGATGACATGAAGGCTAAATTGGAAGCTCTTAACGAAAAAGCTCAAGCTCTTGCGGTTAAACTTTACGAACAAGCTGCAGCAGCACAACAAGCTCAAGCAGGAGCAGAAGGTGCACAAACAGCAGATAACTCAGGCGACGACGTCGTAGACGGAGAGTTTACGGAAAAATAAAATAGTCCAGTGGACTATTTTATCCCGAGCTTGAAAATCATGAGAGCGATTGCCTAAACGCCTCACTAGTTCAAAAACAAAGTATAATCGACTTTGTTTTGAACGTCGTAATGATAAAAAGAAATCCAGAGGTTGCAACCCAGCCTCTGTTTTTCGGTAAAATAAGTGAAGTGAATATAAGATATAGTTTTACTTCGTATCGTAACAAATATAAAATAGAAAGGAACAAAGAGTGTTCGTCGTTGAACACGGGCTATGGATTAAGCCAAAAAGATAGTTGGTTTCAAGGGACTAGGTGTTCATCTTTAAAACTATTACTTTGGCTTTCTCCATTAGATGCCCTTTGTATCTAAAATTATGAACAATACGGAATATTACGATCGTCTTGGGGTATCTAAGGATGCCTCTCAAGATGAAATCAAACGTGCCTATCGTAAGATGTCTAAAAAATACCACCCAGACATTAATAAAGAACCAGGTGCGGAAGAAAAATATAAAGAGGTCCAAGAGGCCTACGAAACTTTAAGTGACGACCAAAAACGTGCAGCCTATGACCAATACGGACCAGATGGTGCGAATGGTTTTGGTGGTCAAGGAGGCTTTGGTGGCTTCGATGGTGGTGCAGGTTTTGGTGGTTTTGAGGATATCTTCTCTAGCTTCTTTGGTGGTGGTGCTACTCGTAACCCAAATGCTCCACGTCAAGGTGATGATCTTCAGTACCGTGTCAACCTAAGCTTCGAAGAGGCGATTTTTGGTGCCGAAAAAGAAGTGCACTATAATCGTGAAGCGACATGTAAGACATGTTCAGGATCTGGTGCAAAACCTGGAACAAGCCCTGTAACTTGTGGTCGCTGTCATGGTCAAGGGGTTATCAATGTTGATACGCAAACACCACTTGGTATGATGCGTCGTCAAGTAACCTGTGATGTCTGTCATGGAACAGGTCAAGAAATTAAAGAGCCATGTCAAACTTGTCATGGAACAGGACATGAAAAACAAAGCCACAAAGTATCTGTCAAGATTCCAGCAGGTGTTGAAACAGGTCAACAAATCCGTCTTGCTGGTCAAGGTGAAGCTGGTTTCAATGGTGGACCTTATGGAGATCTCTTTGTAATCATCAATGTTAATCCAAGCGATAAATTTACGCGTGATGGATCAACGATTTACTATACACTTAATATTTCCTTTGTCCAAGCAGCCCTTGGTGACACTGTTGAAGTACCAACGGTTCACGGAAATGTTGAGATGACCATCCCAGCAGGAACTCAAACAGGCAAAACTTTCCGTCTAAAAGGAAAGGGTGCTCCACGTCTTCGTGGAGGTTCACAAGGAGATCAACACGTTACAGTTAAGATTGTAACTCCTACGAAGCTAAATGATGCTCAAAAAGAAGCTCTCCTTGCATTTGCCAAAGCAAGTGGTGATGAAAAAATCGCACCACAGAAAAAAGGTTTCTTCAATAAGGTAAAGGATGCTTTAGAAGATTTATAAAGGAAGGACGCTTAATGCGTCTTTTTCTTTATGACAAAAAAACTGTATGGGGTCAGTTGGTGATCGACCTACTTTTTATCCTTGAAAAAATCTGATATGATAATTCTATGGTTAGATACAAAGCGACAATTTCCTATGATGGTACACTTTTCTCAGGTTTTCAAAGACAACCAAATGCACGTTCTATTCAAGAAGAGCTTGAAAAGACTCTCTTACGGTTAAATAGCGGTACACCTGTCACCGTTCATGGGGCGGGTCGGACAGATGCAGGTGTTCATGCCTATGGACAAGTTGTCCACTTCGATTTGCCCCAGGAGCGAGATCCAGAGAAGTTACGTTTCGGTTTAGATACGCAATGTCCAGATGACATTGATGTTGTTAGTATCGAACTTGTATCGGAGGAATTCCATGCACGATACAATAAACACAGTAAAACTTATGAGTTCCTAGTAGATGCAGGGCGACCTAAGAACCCCATGATGCGTAATTATGCGACCCACTATCCCTACCCTCTAAGTTTAGAACCTATGCAAGAGGCTGCTAAGGATTTGGTCGGTACACATGATTTTACAGGCTTCACAGCTTCAGGAACTTCTGTAGAAAATAAAGTACGCACAATTACCCAGGCTAGTGTATCTATCGATGAGAAAATTGGATTTTATATCTTTACTTTTTCTGGTAATGGTTTTCTCTATAAGCAAGTTAGAAATATGGTTGGCACCTTGTTGAAGATTGGCAATGGTCGCATGCCTGTTTCGCAAGTTAAGACAGTGTTGGAAAGTCGTGACCGTAATCTTGCAGGACCAACGACAGCTGGTAATGGTTTGTATTTAAAGGAGATACGATATGAGTAATGAATTGATTTTAGCGATTTCAGGGAATGATATTTTTAGTGGTGGCGGACTTCATGCAGATTTAGCGACATTTACCACAAATAAACAGCATGGATTTGTGGCTCTTACCTGTCTAACAGCTATGACTGAGAATGGTTTTGAGGTCATTCCGGTTGATACTAATGTTTTTAAACAACAACTTGATTCACTAAAAGATGTCCCCTTCTCAGCAATTAAAATTGGCTTGTTGCCTAACGTTGAGATTGCAGAATTAACGTTGGATTTTGTTAAAAATCATTCTGATATTCCAATTGTCTTGGATCCCGTTTTAGTATGTAAGGAGACTCATGACGTTGAAGTTTCTCAACTACGTGATGAATTGGTTAAATTTTTCCCTTATATCACGGTTATCACTCCGAACTTACCTGAAGTCGAACTGCTTATAGATAGAAAGGTCAAGACTCTTGATGATATGAAGCATGCGGCTAGCTATCTCAATGAATTAGGAGCTAAGACTGTCGTTGTCAAAGGTGGAAACCGCTTGGATGGAAATAAAGCGATAGATGTCTTTTATGATGGAGCAGACTACAAATTGTTTGAGGAAGTTGTGTTGGATAAAAACAATACCGGTGCAGGATGTACATTTGCTTCAAGTATAGCTAGTGAATTAGTTAAAGGATGTTCAGAAACTGAAGCTGTGGCAAATGCTAAAGCCTTTGTTTATGAATCAATTAAACAATCAAATGAATTTGGAGTAGTTCAATATGCAAAATAAGAAAACAAAAGAGCTAACATTATTAGCTATCTTAACAGCTTTATCAGTGACCTTTGGATTCGTAGCTAAAATTCCAACTCCAACAGGGCTTTTAACTTTGGTAGATGCAGGAATCTACTTCACAGCCTTTTATCTTGGGAAGAAAGAGGGGGCAATTGTGGGCGGATTGTCTGCTTTTCTGATAGATTTGCTATCATCTGCTCCGCAATGGATGTTTATCAGTTTATTAATTCATGGTGCACAAGGTTATTTTGCTGGATTTAAAGGGAACTATCGTATCCTAGGCCTTCTGATTGCAACAATTGTGATGGTGGGTGGCTATGCACTTGCTTCAGTATTTATGTATGGAACAGGAGCTTCAATCGCAGAAGTGATTCCTAATTTCTGCCAGAATGCTCTTGGCGTAGTTGTTGGATGGGTATTGTATCAAGGATTCAAAAAAGTTCAGTCTAAAAAAGGTTAATAACATTACTAAACCCTATTGACAATAACAAAATTGGGTGTTAAGATATAAAAGTTGTCTTAACAGACTTGCCATAAACTTGAAAAGGTTCCAAAACTTTTAAAAAGTTATTGACAAGACAAGTCAGAGATGATATTATAAATAAGCTGCTTCGGAAGGGGTGGCGAACACGAGAAGTAAAAAAACTTCGAAAAAAGTGTTGACAAGTTATTCTAGATTTGCTAGAATATAGGAGTTGTCTTAAGAGAGATAAAGACCTTTGAGAACTGAATAAGAAACCAAGTGCAGGGTTATGATAGAAGAAATTATAACCTGTCAATTTACAAGAATAAATCGTCAGATGACGGAAATGAGTTAACGCTCGAACAATTATTAAAGATTTTAATGAGAGTTTGATCCTGGCTCAGGACGAACGCTGGCGGCGTGCCTAATACATGCAAGTAGAACGCTGAAGAGAGGAGCTTGCTCTTCTTGGATGAGTTGCGAACGGGTGAGTAACGCGTAGGTAACCTGCCTTGTAGCGGGGGATAACTATTGGAAACGATAGCTAATACCGCATAACAATGGGTGACACATGTCATTTATTTGAAAGGGGCAATTGCTCCACTACAAGATGGACCTGCGTTGTATTAGCTAGTAGGTGAGGTAACGGCTCACCTAGGCGACGATACATAGCCGACCTGAGAGGGTGATCGGCCACACTGGGACTGAGACACGGCCCAGACTCCTACGGGAGGCAGCAGTAGGGAATCTTCGGCAATGGGGGCAACCCTGACCGAGCAACGCCGCGTGAGTGAAGAAGGTTTTCGGATCGTAAAGCTCTGTTGTAAGTCAAGAACGAGTGTGAGAGTGGAAAGTTCACACTGTGACGGTAGCTTACCAGAAAGGGACGGCTAACTACGTGCCAGCAGCCGCGGTAATACGTAGGTCCCGAGCGTTGTCCGGATTTATTGGGCGTAAAGCGAGCGCAGGCGGTTTGATAAGTCTGAAGTTAAAGGCTGTGGCTCAACCATAGTTCGCTTTGGAAACTGTCAAACTTGAGTGCAGAAGGGGAGAGTGGAATTCCATGTGTAGCGGTGAAATGCGTAGATATATGGAGGAACACCGGTGGCGAAAGCGGCTCTCTGGTCTGTAACTGACGCTGAGGCTCGAAAGCGTGGGGAGCGAACAGGATTAGATACCCTGGTAGTCCACGCCGTAAACGATGAGTGCTAGGTGTTGGATCCTTTCCGGGATTCAGTGCCGCAGCTAACGCATTAAGCACTCCGCCTGGGGAGTACGACCGCAAGGTTGAAACTCAAAGGAATTGACGGGGGCCCGCACAAGCGGTGGAGCATGTGGTTTAATTCGAAGCAACGCGAAGAACCTTACCAGGTCTTGACATCCCGATGCTATTTCTAGAGATAGAAAGTTACTTCGGTACATCGGTGACAGGTGGTGCATGGTTGTCGTCAGCTCGTGTCGTGAGATGTTGGGTTAAGTCCCGCAACGAGCGCAACCCCTATTGTTAGTTGCCATCATTCAGTTGGGCACTCTAGCGAGACTGCCGGTAATAAACCGGAGGAAGGTGGGGATGACGTCAAATCATCATGCCCCTTATGACCTGGGCTACACACGTGCTACAATGGTTGGTACAACGAGTTGCGAGTCGGTGACGGCAAGCTAATCTCTTAAAGCCAATCTCAGTTCGGATTGTAGGCTGCAACTCGCCTACATGAAGTCGGAATCGCTAGTAATCGCGGATCAGCACGCCGCGGTGAATACGTTCCCGGGCCTTGTACACACCGCCCGTCACACCACGAGAGTTTGTAACACCCGAAGTCGGTGAGGTAACCTTTTGGAGCCAGCCGCCTAAGGTGGGATAGATGATTGGGGTGAAGTCGTAACAAGGTAGCCGTATCGGAAGGTGCGGCTGGATCACCTCCTTTCTAAGGAAAAACGGAATGCACTTGAGTTTCTTATTTAGTTTTGAGAGGTCTTGTGGGGCCTTAGCTCAGCTGGGAGAGCGCCTGCTTTGCACGCAGGAGGTCAGCGGTTCGATCCCGCTAGGCTCCATTGAATCGAAAGATTCAAGTATTGTCCATTGAAAATTGAATATCTATATCAAATTCCATATGTAATTAATTACATATAGATAGTAACAAGAAAATAAACCGAAACGCTGTGAATATTTAATGAGTTAGGTCGCAAGACCAAAATAAGGTTAAGTTAATAAGGGCGCACGGTGGATGCCTTGGCACTAGAAGCCGATGAAGGACGTGACTAACGACGAAATGCTTTGGGGAGCTGTAAGTGAGCAATGATCCAGAGATGTCCGAATGGGGGAACCCGGCAGGTAATGCCTGTCACTCATTACTGTTAAGGTAATGTAGAGGAAGACGCAGTGAACTGAAACATCTAAGTAGCTGCAGGAAGAGAAAGCAAAAGCGATTGCCTTAGTAGCGGCGAGCGAAACGGCAAGAGGGCAAACCGAAGAGTTTACTCTTCGGGGTTGTAGGACTGCAACGTGGACTTAAAGATTATAGAAGAACTACCTGGGAAGGTAGGCCAAAGAGAGTAATAGCCTCGTATTCGAAATAGTCTTTATGCCTAGCAGTATCCTGAGTACGGCGAGACACGAGAAATCTCGTCGGAATCTGGGAGGACCATCTCCCAACCCTAAATACTCTCTAGTGACCGATAGTGAACCAGTACCGTGAGGGAAAGGTGAAAAGCACCCCGGGAGGGAGTGAAATAGAACCTGAAACCGTGTGCCTACAACAAGTTCGAGCCCGTTAATGGGTGAGAGCGTGCCTTTTGTAGAATGAACCGGCGAGTTACGATATGATGCGAGGTTAAGTTGAAGAGACGGAGCCGTAGGGAAACCGAGTCTTAATAGGGCGCATTAGTATCATGTCGTAGACCCGAAACCATGTGACCTACCCATGAGCAGGTTGAAGGTGAGGTAAAACTCACTGGAGGACCGAACCAGGGCACGTTGAAAAGTGCTTGGATGACTTGTGGGTAGCGGAGAAATTCCAAACGAACTTGGAGATAGCTGGTTCTCTCCGAAATAGCTTTAGGGCTAGCGTCGATGTTAAGTCTCTTGGAGGTAGAGCACTGTTTGGGTGAGGGGTCCATCCCGGATTACCAATCTCAGATAAACTCCGAATGCCAACGAGATATAATCGGCAGTCAGACTGCGAGTGCTAAGATCCGTAGTCGAAAGGGAAACAGCCCAGACCACCAGCTAAGGTCCCAAAATATATGTTAAGTGGAAAAGGATGTGGGGTTGCACAGACAACTAGGATGTTAGCTTAGAAGCAGCTATTCATTCAAAGAGTGCGTAATAGCTCACTAGTCGAGTGACCCTGCGCCGAAAATGTACCGGGGCTAAAACATATTACCGAAGCTGTGGATACCTTTATAGGTATGGTAGGAGAGCGTTCTATGTGCGAAGAAGGTGTACCGTGAGGAGTGCTGGAGCGCATAGAAGTGAGAATGCCGGTATGAGTAGCGAAAGACAGGTGAGAATCCTGTCCACCGTAAGACTAAGGTTTCCAGGGGAAGGCTCGTCCGCCCTGGGTTAGTCGGGACCTAAGGAGAGACCGAAAGGTGTATCCGATGGACAACAGGTTGATATTCCTGTACTAGAGTATATAGTGATGGAGGGACGCAGTAGGCTAACTAAACCAGACGATTGGAAGTGTCTGGCCAAGCAGTGAGGTGTGATATGAGTCAAATGCTTATATCTATAACATTGAGCTGTGATGGGGAGCGAAGTTTAGTAGCGAAGTTAGTGATGTCACACTGCCGAGAAAAGCTTCTAGCGTTAATTATACTCTACCCGTACCGCAAACCGACACAGGTAGTCGAGGCGAGTAGCCTCAGGTGAGCGAGAGAACTCTCGTTAAGGAACTCGGCAAAATGGCCCCGTAACTTCGGGAGAAGGGGCGCTGACTTATGGTCAGCCGCAGTGAATAGGCCCAAGCAACTGTTTATCAAAAACACAGCTCTCTGCTAAATCGTAAGATGATGTATAGGGGTGACGCCTGCCCGGTGCTGGAAGGTTAAGAGGAGTGCTTAGCGTAAGCGAAGGTATGAATTGAAGCCCCAGTAAACGGCGGCCGTAACTATAACGGTCCTAAGGTAGCGAAATTCCTTGTCGGGTAAGTTCCGACCCGCACGAAAGGCGTAATGATTTGGGCACTGTCTCAACGAGAGACTCGGTGAAATTTTAGTACCTGTGAAGATGCAGGTTACCCGCGACAGGACGGAAAGACCCCATGGAGCTTTACTGCAGTTTGATATTGAGTATCTGTACCACATGTACAGGATAGGTAGGAGCCTATGACCTCGGGACGCCAGTTTCGAGTGAGGCGTTGTTGGGATACTACCCTTGTGTTATGGCTACTCTAACCCAGATAGGTTATCCCTATCGGAGACAGTGTCTGACGGGCAGTTTGACTGGGGCGGTCGCCTCCTAAAAGGTAACGGAGGCGCCCAAAGGTTCCCTCAGAATGGTTGGAAATCATTCGCAGAGTGTAAAGGTATAAGGGAGCTTGACTGCGAGAGCTACAACTCGAGCAGGGACGAAAGTCGGGCTTAGTGATCCGGTGGTTCCGCATGGAAGGGCCATCGCTCAACGGATAAAAGCTACCCTGGGGATAACAGGCTTATCTCCCCCAAGAGTTCACATCGACGGGGAGGTTTGGCACCTCGATGTCGGCTCGTCGCATCCTGGGGCTGTAGTCGGTCCCAAGGGTTGGGCTGTTCGCCCATTAAAGCGGCACGCGAGCTGGGTTCAGAACGTCGTGAGACAGTTCGGTCCCTATCCGTCGCGGGCGTAGGAAATTTGAGAGGATCTGCTCCTAGTACGAGAGGACCAGAGTGGACTTACCGCTGGTGTACCAGTTGTTCTGCCAAGAGCATCGCTGGGTAGCTATGTAGGGAAGGGATAAACGCTGAAAGCATCTAAGTGTGAAGCCCACCTCAAGATGAGATTTCCCATGATTTTATATCAGTAAGAGCCCTGAGAGATGATCAGGTTGATAGGTTAGAAGTGGAAGTGTGGTGACACATGTAGCGGACTAATACTAATAGCTCGAGGACTTATCCAAAGAAAGTAACTGAGACATATTGACAACGATTTGGTTTCTTGATACAGTATAGATGTTCAATTTTGAGTTGAGAATACTCAGAGTTAAGTGACGATAGCCTAGGAGATACACCTGTTCCCATGCCGAACACAGAAGTTAAGCCCTAGTACGCCTGATGTAGTTGGGGTTGCCCCTGTTAGATACGGTAGTCGCTTAGCGTTTATCCGCCATAGCTCAGTTGGTAGTAGCGCATGACTGTTAATCATGATGTCGTAGGTTCGAGTCCTACTGGCGGAGTATAATTCTCATTGCTAGACGCAGGTCTAGCTTTTTTGTTTTACGAAAACCACTAGCTGTGCTAGTGGTTCCGAAAAGCTTTTAGCGATGTATCAAAAAAGTCCCCCTAATTGGTGAGTATACCACCGAAACTAAGTATTTCCTCATTTATGGGATATTTAAAGGGTAAAAGTAGCTTAATGATATTTGATTGACACGCTAATTTAAAGTATAAATCTGGAAATCGCAAATTTTGGTTTCGAGGGTTTTATGTTGATACGGTTGGGCGAAATCAGAAGTGACTTGAAGAATATATTCGTAATCAATTACAAGAAGACGTGATAGCAGATCGGCTCAGTCTTTTTGAGGAATATGATCCGTTTACAGGTGAGAAGAATAAAAGAAAGTAGTCTTAAAGAGACCCACTAGTCGGGTCAGCTAGCAAAGGTAGTACTGAAGGGAAACCATTCGGTAGGCCTTTAGGCCTCGGCCGGTAGCAGAGGCTTTCAGCCGAAGAGCAAGCCACCCGTTCTCACGGGTGGTTTTGACTGATCTGTTTATCAACTGTAGTGAGTGACGAAAAGCTAATATCTAGAGAGGATATAGTGGTATAGGGTAATCCAGTTTTGTTTAAATTTGGATATGAGTGACAGTTTCAAAAACAAGGGAAACCTTAATATTTTACTCTCTATTTCCGATTAATTCTGTGGCATTCTTAATAAATCTTATAAGCTCTAATGATGGTTTGGTCGCTTTTCATTATAGTTCTTATGGGAATTTTTGTGTATACTCAAAAAGCTCTATAATCTCTACAGTGGTTTTACCCACTTCAGAAATTATAGAGCCTATCATTTTTATAGTGACATATATGTCTCTATTTTATTTCTTATGTATCTCTTATAATAGATTTCGTAATTATTTTAATTACAAATATTTTATCTATTTATAGGAGGTTTAATGGAACAAGAAGTTTTTGTTCATGCATATGAAGTTGTAAGACCGATTGTACTTAAGGCTAGTAGACAATATTTCATCCAACTTTGGGACCAAGCTGATATGGAGCAAGAAGCTATGATGACGCTTTATCAGCTTTTAGAAAAGTTTCCTGAATTAAAGTCTGATGATGATAAGTTACGGCGATATTTTAAAACGAAATTTAGGAATAGACTTAATGATGAGGTTAGAAGGCAGGAGTCTGTAAAACGACAAGCTAATCGACAATGTTATATCGAAATTTCAGATATTGCTTTTTGTCTCCCAAATAAAGAGTTAGATGCTGTTGATAGGCTTGTTTATGACGAGCAGCTTAATGCTTTCCGTAATCAGTTGTCTTCGGAAGATGCTACTAAGTTAGACCGTTTGCTAGCTGGGGAGTGTTTTAGAGGTCGAAAAAAGATGATTCGAGAGTTAAAATTTTGGATGGTTGATTTTGATCCTTACAATGAAGATGATTAATTCTTAATATAGAACCTTGACTAGCATTATTGATTAATATGAATAAAAAACACTTCGAAAGTAGATTTATCTTATCTATCTTTTGAAGTGTTTTTAATGTAATGAATTTATTTTACTGCTATAGGGTTTCCAATGAATCTTGGAAGTTCAATGTTTTCTTTGATTAGAGCTTCTTGGTAAAGTTTTAAGAAATCAGCATAGATATGAGTTTGTTGTCCATTTTTCGTAAAAATATCAATACGAAATACTAGTTGTCCAGAAGGAGTTGTGCTTAATCCAATGATATTTGGAGCTCCACAGATTTGAGGATAGTTTTCAATGTTTTCTTGATTTACTTTTTGTATGATGCTTGTCACTTTATTGATATCGGTTGACGGATAGACTGGGATATCAATTTGAGCTCTCATGTCCCCTCGAGATTTGTTAGATACAATTGTGATATTTCTGTTAGGTATAAAATGGAGGGTTCCATCAAATCCTCGAATTTGAGTAGTTCGAATACCTACGGTTGAAACAAGGCCTGTAACGGCTCCTACTTCAACTGCGTCACCGACTTCAAATTGGTTTTCTAACAATATGAAAAAACCATTAACGACATCAGATAGGAAGCCTTGAGCTCCTAGACCAAGAGCAACCCCAGCAAGTCCTGCCCCAGCAAGGAGGCTAGATACTGGGACCCCAAGGATACTAAGAAGACAGTAAACAAGGAAGAAGTATAGCACGTAGTTCATGCAATTGTGTAGTAATCGTTCAATTGTTTTTTGTCGAGCAGGTGTTTGAATTGTCCAAGCTAGAGAGCGTCCCACTGTATGTTTAAAAAGAAAGTTGATAATCTTCTTACTAAGAAGAAAGATGATGAGGAGAATAAGGAGTTTAATCCCTTTCGTAATGAGTACCATTAGGGTCTCTTCAAAATTAAATTGTTGGATGTATCTTTGTAAAATATTCATAGCTCTAGTTTATCAAAATTTTGAAAAAGTAGCAGTTTCTAACGATTTTCTTGTGATTAAATTGGATAAAAAAACTTTTAAAAGGCTTTGAAATATGGTAAACTAAACTGTATCTATAAAAAATTTTAAGGAGAATGACTACATGTCTGTATCATTTGAAAACACAGCCACTAACCGTGGTGTGGTGACATTCACTATCGGTCAAGATAAAATTCAACCAGCTTTGGATCAAGCATTTAACAAGGTTAAAAAGAATTTGAACGCTCCAGGCTTCCGTAAAGGACACATGCCTCGTGCCGTATTTAACCAAAAATTTGGTGAAGAAGCTCTTTACGACGATGCTTTGAATGCAATTCTTCCAGCAGCTTATGAAGCAGCGATTGCTGAACTTGGTCTTGATGTTGTTGCACAACCAAAAATTGATGTAAAATCAATTGAAAAAGGTCAAGATTGGACACTTACTGCAGAAGTTGTTACAAAACCTGAAGTAAAACTTGGTGCATATAAAGATCTTGAAGTTTCAGTTGAAGCTTCTAAAGAAGTTACTGATGAAGAAGTTGATGCTAAGCTTGAAAGCGAACGCAAAAACTTGTCTGAATTGGTTGTTAAAGAAGGTGCAGCTGAAAATGGCGACACTGTTGTTATCGACTTTGTTGGTTCAGTAGACGGTGTTGAATTTGATGGTGGTAAAGGTGAAAACCACTCTCTTGAACTTGGTTCAGGTCAATTTATCCCAGGTTTCGAAGACCAATTGGTTGGAGCAAAAGCTGGTGATGAAGTAGAAGTTAAAGTAACTTTCCCAGAAGACTATCAAGCTGCTGACCTTGCAGGTAAAGCTGCTGTATTTGTTACTAAAGTTAACGAAGTTAAAGCTAAAGAAGTTCCAGCTCTTGATGATGAGTTGGCTAAAGATCTTGACGATGAAGTTGAAACTCTTGATGAGTTGAAAGCTAAATACCGTAAAGAACTTGAAGCAGCTAAAGAAATCGCATTTGATGACGCTGTTGAAGGTGCTGCACTTGATTTGGCTGTTGAAAACGCTGAAATCGTTGAATTGCCAGCAGAAATGGTTGAAGACGAAGTTCACCGTGCTATGAACGAATTCATGGGCAACATGCAACGTCAAGGTATCTCTCCTGAAATGTACTTCCAAATCACTGGTACAACTCAAGAAGATCTTCACAAACAATATGAAGCTGACGCTGACAAACGTGTGAAAACTAACCTTGTTATCGAAGCTGTTGCTGCTGCTGAAGGATTCGACGCTACAGAAGAAGAAATCCAAAAAGAAATTAACGATCTTGCAGCTGAGTACAACATGGAAGTATCACAAGTTTCTGCACTTCTTTCACCTGAAATGCTTAAACACGATATCACTATGAAGAAAGCTGTTGAAGTTATCACAAGCACAGCAAAAGTTAAATAATATGACTAAAATCAAGTTTCTGTTGAGACTTGATTTTTTCTTCTATAAATGCTTTGACTATTGACTCTTTTTAGCGTAAAATAAAAGGTAGCGAAAAATTGATTGCTGAGCTATTTCTGATAGAAACTAGCTTGAGTAAGAATGAAGGAGAACCACTTTGGAACTAGACGTATTTGCTGGACAAGAAAAAAGTGAATTATCAATGATTGAAGTGGCCCGTGCTATCTTAGAAACACGTGGTCGTGATAATGAAATGTATTTCAATGATTTGGTCAATGAAATTCAAAATTACTTAGAAAAATCGGATGCTGATATCCGCAATGCTTTGCCATTCTTTTATTCAGATTTGAATACGGATGGAAGTTTCATTCCACTAGGTGATAACAAATGGGGCTTGCGTTCATGGTATGCAATTGATGAAATCGATGAAGAGGTCATCACATTGGAAGATACTGATGAAAATGCACCAAAACGTAAGAACAAGAAAGTTAATGCCTTCATGGATGGTGATGAAGATGCCATCGATTATAATGACGATGATCCAGAAGACGAGAACTTTACACCTGATTCTGATAGTCTTGAATATGACGACGATAGCGAAGATGATGAGAAAGCCGAAGTGGAATCTTATGACTCTGAGTTGAATGAAATTATTCCAGATGATGATTTGGATGATGTTGAGTTGTCAGAAGAAGATGATGACGATGACTATGAGGATGAGTCAAACGACTAAGTTTTCATTGACAAATGGTCTTGGATAGTTTAGACTATTTATCGGGCACCTCTTTTGAAGAGGTCATGATTAAGGCTCCCAGAGTAAAACTCTTGGGGGTCATTTTTGTTTTTAGTCATTTACTGGACTTGTCTAAGGTGAGGTACTTTGTACGGCACCCATCAGGTACTAGGAAAGGACTATCGTGATTATCTGAGTGGGTAACCAATCTGCTATCTGTAGTTGTTTTGAATTATATTATAAGGAGTTAACATGACAAAATATATTTTCGTCACTGGTGGTGTGGTATCTTCAATTGGTAAAGGGATTGTAGCTGCAAGTCTTGGGCGTTTGCTTAAGAACCGTGGTCTTAAGGTTACGATTCAAAAATTTGATCCTTACATCAATATTGACCCAGGAACAATGAGTCCTTACCAACACGGTGAAGTTTATGTCACTGATGATGGTACTGAAACTGACCTTGACCTTGGTCACTACGAACGTTTTATTGATATCAATCTTAATAAATACTCTAACGTGACTACTGGTAAGATTTATAGCGAAGTTTTGCGTAAGGAACGTAAAGGAGAGTATCTTGGTGCGACTGTTCAGGTGATTCCGCATATCACAGATGCTTTGAAAGACAAGATTAAGCGCGCAGCGACAACAACTGATTCAGATGTCATTATCACTGAAGTTGGTGGTACGGTTGGTGATATTGAAAGTCTTCCATTCCTTGAAGCTCTTCGTCAAATGAAGGCTGATGTGGGCTCTGACAACGTTATGTATATCCACACAACGCTTCTTCCTTATTTGAAGGCTGCTGGTGAAATGAAGACAAAGCCAACGCAACACTCTGTTAAGGAATTGCGTGGTTTGGGTATCCAACCAAATATGTTGGTTATTCGTACAGAACAACCTGCTGGTCAAGGAATCAAGAATAAATTAGCTCAGTTCTGTGATGTTGCACCTGAGGCTGTTATCGAATCACTCGACGTGGAACATATCTATCAAGTGCCACTTAATATGCAGGCTCAAGGTATGGATCAAATCGTTTGTGATCATTTGAAACTGGATGCTCCAGCTGCAGATATGACAGAGTGGTCTGCTATGGTTGATAAGGTGCTTAACCTTAAGAAAACAACTAAAATTGCTCTTGTTGGTAAGTATGTGGAGCTTCACGATGCTTACTTGTCAGTAGTTGAGGCACTTAAACACTCAGGTTTGGCAAATGATACTGCCATTGATATTGACTGGGTCAATGCTAATGATTTGACTGCTGAAAATGTTGCTTCTCGTTTGGCTGATGCTGATGGTATTATTGTTCCTGGTGGTTTCGGTCAACGTGGTACTGAAGGTAAGATTCAAGCTATTCGTTATGCACGTGAGAATGATGTGCCAATGTTGGGTGTCTGTCTCGGTATGCAATTGACATGTATTGAGTTTGCTCGCCACATTCTTCACTTGGATGGCGCTAATTCAGCTGAGCTTGATCCAAACACAAAATATCCAATTATCGATATTATGCGTGATCAAATTGACATTGAAGACATGGGTGGTACTCTTCGTCTTGGTCTTTACCCATGTAAGTTGAAACCAGGTTCTAAGGCAGCTGCAGCTTATGGCAACCAAGAAGTTGTTCAACGTCGTCACCGTCACCGTTATGAATTTAATACTAAGTTCCGTGAACAGTTTGAGGCTGAGGGCTTTGTATTCTCAGGTGTGTCACCAGATAATCGTTTGATGGAAGTTGTAGAACTCCCAGACAAGAAATTCTTTGTGGCAGCGCAATACCACCCAGAATATCATAGCCGTCCAAACCATGCGGAAGAACTTTACAGTGCCTTTGTGACAGCAGCAGTTGAAAATGCTAAATAATTATCTAAGACAGAGTGGGATAGCCTACTCTGTTTTTTATTAGTTCCTTTTATGCTAAAATAAAGGGAATAATAAGAAAGAACGAGGAAAACAAATGGCTAAATTTGGCTTTTTGTCAGTATTAGAAGAAGAACTGGATAAGCACTTGGACTATGATTTTGCTATGGACTGGGATAAAAAGAATCATGCTGTGGAAGTAACGTTTATCCTGGAAGCGCAAAACAGTAGCAATGTCGAGACTATTGATGATAAGGGTGAAGTGTCTGATGAAGATGTCATTTTTGAGGATTACGTGCTCTTTTACAATCCAGCAAAATCACGTTTTGATGAAGAGGACTACCTAGTGACAATTCCATATGAACCTAAGAAAGGTCTATCTCGTGAGTTTTTGTCCTATTTTGCGGAGACCTTGAATGAGGTGGCAACAGAAGGATTGAGTGACTTGATGGATTTTCTATCTGATGATGGACCTGAGGAATTCGGTTTGGTTTGGGACAAAGAAGCTTTCGAAAAAGGGAAAGCTCAACTTGAAGAGAAGGAATTTTTTGCTTATCCAAGGTATTAAAGGGAGCGAAAAGGGATGGATGCTTATTTAAAAGATCAGTTCGATTTTACAGGTGTTAAGGCTGCCTTACTCGTAGAGCAAAGTATTTTGGTCATTCTCAGAGATAATAAGCCAGATATTCCTTGGCCAAATACATGGGAGTTGCCAGGTGGCGGAAGAGAAGGTCAAGAAACACCACTTGAGTGTCTTCAACGCGAAGTCTGGGAGGAGCTGGGATTGGCTCTGAAAGAGGAATCGATTATTTGGTCGAAAATCTATCCTAGTATGTTGGATAAAAATAGGTTAGCTGTTTTTGTGGTTGGCAAAATTAGCCAAGAGCAGTATCGTGAGATTCGTTTTGGTGACGAGGGGCAGGAATTTAAACTAATGCCTATAGAGGATTTTATAAAAGCAGAAGGCGTCATTCCCCAGTTGCAGGAACGCTTTAAAGACTATTTAGTAGGAAAGGAAATGGAGAAATAAATGGACAAATGGCAAGAATTAACGATTGAAGTTAATCGTGAGGTCGAAGAAGCGGCTTCTAATATTTTAATTGAGTCTGGGAGCCAAGGTGTGGCTATTGATGATAGTGCAGATTATTTGGAAAATGCGGACCGTTTTGGGGAACTTTATCCTGAGGTTGAGCAGGTTGAAACGGTTAAAATTACGGCTTATTATCCGGAATCAGCAGATATCGAGGCCATTACTAAGCAGGTCAATGAGCGTTTGGCTGAGTTGACAGATTTTGGTCTTGAAACAGGAGATATTCACTTGGCTACTCAAGAATTGGTTGAAGAGGATTGGGCTGAGAATTGGAAAAAATACTATGAACCAGCACGAATTACCCATGATTTGACCATCGTACCGTCATGGACGGATTATGAAGCATCAGAGGGGGAAAAGATCATTAAGTTGGATCCTGGTATGGCCTTTGGGACAGGAACACATCCAACAACTAAGATGAGCCTCTTTGCCTTGGAACAGGTGCTTCGTGGTGGTGAGAGGGTGATTGATGTGGGAACTGGTTCAGGAGTCCTCTCGATTGCCAGCTCTCTGCTTGGTGCCAAGGAAATCTACGCTTATGACCTTGATGATGTGGCGGTTCGAGTGGCACAGGAAAACATTGATATGAATCCTGATATGGAAAATATCCACGTTGCTGCGGGAGATCTTTTGAAGGGTGTGACGCAAGAAGCTGATGTTATCGTGGCTAATATTTTAGCGGATATTCTTATCCATTTGACGGAAGATGCCTACCGTTTGGTTAAGGATGAAGGTTACTTGATTATGTCAGGTATTATTTCTGAAAAATGGGATATGGTGCGTGAATCGGCTGAGAAAGCAGGTTTCTTCCTAGAAACTCACATGGTTCAGGGAGAGTGGAATGCTTGTGTTTTCAAGAAGACAGATGATATTTCAGGTGTGATTGGAGGCTAAATGCAACAGTATTTTATAAAGGGGAAGGTTGAAAATCCAGTAATCATCAAAGACAAGGATACTGTGAAGCATATGTTTAACGTTATGCGTTTAACAGAAGATGATCAGGTGGTTTTGGTTTTTGAAGATGGTATCAAGCGTCTTGCGCGTGTGACTGACCGTGAGAATCACGTCTTTGAAGTGATTGAAGACTTAAATGATAATGTCGAGATGCCTGTATCTGTAACCATTGCCTCAGGTTTTCCCAAGGGAGATAAACTGGAGTTGGTGACACAAAAGGCAACAGAGCTTGGAGCTCAGGCTATTTGGGCCTTCCCTGCCGACTGGTCTGTGGTTAAGTGGGATGGTAAGAAGCTAGCCAAGAAGGAAGATAAACTTGCCAAGATTGGTCTAGGAGCTGCAGAACAATCCAAGCGTAATCGTGTTCCAGAAGTCAGATTGTTCGAGAAAAAAGGGGAATTTCTATCAGAATTAGATAATTTTGATAAGATTTTTATCGCCTATGAGGAAACAGCCAAAGCAGGTGAGTTGGCTACTCTAGCTCGTGAGTTGGCTCAGGTAGAGAATGGTCAGAAAATTCTCTTTATCTTTGGACCAGAAGGTGGTATTTCTCCGTCTGAGATTGACGCCTTTGAAGAAGCTGGTGGCCTTAAAATTGGCCTTGGACCACGTATTATGCGGACGGAAACCGCTCCTCTCTACGCTTTGAGTAGTGTCAGTTATGCCTTGGAATTGAATCAATAAGAGAAAGTTGGCCTTGTTCCAACTTTTTTTGTATTTGACACTTTTAAGCTAAGATTGCATCGTGCCATTAGTTTTGTATGACAAATCAAGCATTTCTAAAAAAGTTGATAATCTTATTTAGATTTAATATAATTGTACTATCTTTATAAAAGGGGAAGATTTTTAATGAAAACGAATCGTTATGTGACTCAATCGGCTGTGGTTTTGGGCCTCTTTGCTCTCTTGACTGTGCCACAAGTCCTAGGTCATGCTGATGAGGCAACCGCACCAGTACCAACTACTTCAACTGAAAGTGTGACAGATAGTGGAGCTGCTACCGTATCAGGACAAGGAACTTCGGGAACAGCTGTTCAAGGAGGAACAGAGACTGTATCTCCTACATCAACAACAGTAGCGACAAATGCGTCCGCAGAGTCATCACCTACCACTTCAACGACCCAAGCAAGTCAAGAAGCCAGTGCTGTTTTGACGAATGCCAATCAGGTGACACCAGCGGTGCCAGTACAGGCTGAAACTGTTACAGAGCCTGCTCATGAGGGGCAGACCGTTGATATGCAGATTTTGTCAACAACAGACCTTCATACCAACTTGGTTAACTATGATTATTATCAAGATAAGCCGTCTCAAACAGTTGGTTTGTCTAAAACTGCTGTCCTTATCAAAAAAGCCCGTGAAACTAATCCCAATACGGTCTTAGTGGACAGTGGGGATACGATTCAGGGAACTCCTTTTGGGACTTATAAGGCTTTGATTGACCCTGTTGCCCAAGGTGAGACTCACCCTATGTACAAAGCCTTTGAGATGCTGGGCTACGATGCCGAAACACTTGGAAACCACGAGTTTAACTATGGTCTAGAATTTTTGGATCGTATGGTTAAGGCTGCTAAGATTAACATTATCAATGCCAATGTGCGTAATGCTCAGACAGGTGACTACTATTACAACCCTTATAAGATTGTTAACAAGACCTTTACTGATACAGATGGCAAACAGGTAACGCTAAAAATCGGTATTACAGGTGTCCTTCCAACACAGATTTTGGTTTGGGATAAGGCCAATCTTGAAGGTAAGGTAACTGTTGACGATCCAATGGAGGCTGTTAAGGCTATCGTTCCTAAGATGAAGGCTGCAGGAGCTGACTTTATCCTTGTTGCTGCTCACTCTGGTATTGGTGACAATGAATACACTAAGAATGAGGAAAATGAAGGTTACCAAATTGCTGGTATCGAAGGTGTTGATGCTGTTGCGACAGGGCATTCTCATGCGGATTTCCCAAATGGGGATGGTACAAGTTTTTATGCGAAATACCCTGGTGTAGATGATGTCAATGGTCTCATCAATGGGAAACCTGTGGTTATGGCTGGTAAATTCGGAGATCATCTAGGCATCATGGATGTCAAATTGACTTACACGGATGGTAAATGGAAAGTTGTTAACAGTAAGGCCAAGCTTGAAAAGATTGATACTAAGTCAGATGTTGCGGACAAGGACTTAATTAATATGGCTGCTCATGACCATAATGGAACAATCAACTATGTTCGTAAGGAAGTTGGTGAGACTACTGCACCAATTACTAGCTATTTTGCTCAGGTTCAGGACGATCCATCTATTCAAATCGTTAATAATGCACAACTATGGTATGCTAAAAAACAAGTAGCGGGAACAGCAGATGAAAAACTCCCAATCCTCTCAGCAGCGGCACCTTTCAAGGCGGGGACTCGTGGGGATGCGACCTACTATACCGATATTCCAGCAGGACCATTAGCCATTAAGAATGTCGCAGACCTCTACCTCTACGACAATGTTACTGCCCTACTCAAGGTGACTGGTGCACAAATAAAAGAATGGTTGGAAATGTCTGCAGGACAGTTCAATCAAATTGATCCTAATAGCAAAGAGCCACAACAACTCATTAATAGTAGCTATCGCTCATACAATTACGATGTGATTGATGGGGTGACTTATAAGTTTGATTTGACACAACCTAACAAATACGATCGTGAAGGTAAGTTGGTTAACCCAGATGCTAGTCGTGTTCGTGACTTGACTTATCAAGGTAAACCCATTGATTTGAATCAGACTTTCCTTGTTGTGACTAACAACTATCGTGCGACTGGTAATTTCCCTGGTGTTAAGGATGCTGCAGAAAAACGTCTCCTCAATCTTGAGAATCGTCAGGCAATCATTGATTATATCGTTAGTGAGAAAACGATTAACCCAACTGCTGATGGAAATTGGAGTTTCGTTCCTAATATTACGAATGCAGATATCCGTTTTGCCTCATCTGACAATGCACGTGCCCACCTTGCTGGTCAGGATGCCATTAGTTATGTAGGACCATCAACACAAGCAGGATTTGCAGAGTACCGCTTGGTTGTTAAGGAAAAGGCAAATCAAGTTGAGGATACGACTAAGAAAGAATCTGAGAAGTCACCAAAAGGTGTTGAGATGGCAGACCAAACTAAGCATGTGAAACCAAATGCTACTGCAGTTGCTAGCATGGCTAAACCTGCTTCAGCTATCCAATTGTCAAACGCTCAAGTCGTTATCTTACCTCAAGCTCAAGTGCAAGAAACTCAAGGTTCAAGTTCAGTTAAGGCCTTGCCAAACACTGGTTCAGACGAATCTATGTCAGCAACTTTAGCTGGTATGGTTCTTATGACCTTGGCTGGATTCTTTGGAATCAAAAAACACGAAAAAAATTAAGCAAAGGAAAAAGCCCTGACAGGGGCTTTTTTGCTGTAGTTTTAGCGTTGGTTAAAGTTCTTCTGTGCTTCTAGAATAATAGGTGCCAGACGTTCGATATCAGACTGTGTGCCACGAAGCTCAAAGTCTCCCAACATAGGGAAGCCAAAACGTTGACTGTATTGTTTGGCGGTTAGGCAGTACTGGTTATTGAAGTTACGGTTACCAGAACCGATGATACCAAAGCAACGTTTGTGGTTATCATGGGCTGCGATAAAATCTCCCAGTGGATTGGTTAGGATTTCGACATCTCCATTGTCCACGCCATTTCCACCTTCAAGGTAGGTTGGCAAGAGTGCGACAAAGGGTTCATCTACTTGGAAGGTTTCATGATTAAGCTCTTTAATATTGATTTGGCGACATTCAATCCCGTGGTTGAGGGATAGGTAGTCAGACATACGTTTGACAAAGCTTTGGGTATTGCCACTTAGACTAATATAAACGAGGGTAAGTTGAGACATAAGCGTCCTCTTTCTATCTATATCTTGTGTTTGCTCAATCATTCTAACACAAGATGTTGTGCTTTTCAAGTTGGCTCCTTGCAGTTAATAATTGCCTATCTAGCTCTTTTTCTTTACTTGTAAAAGTGATAAAATAAAGGTTATTAAAAGAAGCGAAGGAAGAAATCATGGCTAAAGATAAAAATGTAACAGGAGAAGAAATTTTAGACATTTGCTCGGCCTACATGTCAGCAGATGATTTGAAATTAGTTGAAAAAGCCTGGCATTATGCGACAGATGCTCATAGTGGGCAATCTCGTCAGTCAGGAGAACCTTATATTATTCACCCTATTCAAGTGGCAGGTATCCTGGCAGACCTTCATCTTGATGCAGTGACAGTAGCCTGTGGTTTCTTACACGATGTCGTTGAAGACACCGAAAAAACGCTCGATGATTTGGAAATGGATTTTGGTACGGATGTACGAAATATCGTAGATGGTGTTACTAAGCTTGGTAAGGTTGAGTACAAGTCCCACGAGGAGCAGTTGGCTGAAAACCACCGTAAGATGCTTATGGCCATGTCTAAGGATATCCGTGTCATCTTGGTTAAATTGGCCGACCGTTTACACAATATGCGTACCCTAAAGCATCTTCGTAAGGATAAGCAAGAGCGCATTTCTCGTGAAACCATGGAAATCTATGCTCCTTTGGCTCACCGTCTGGGTATCAGTCGTATCAAATGGGAATTGGAAGATATGTCCTTCCGTTACCTTAATGAGGTGGAATTCTACAAGATTTCTCACATGATGAAGGAAAAACGTCGTGAGCGTGAGGAACTTGTGGACGAGATTGTCGATAAAATTAAGACCTACACAGCTGAACAAGGACTTGTTGGTGATGTTTATGGTCGTCCAAAGCATATCTACTCTATTTATCGTAAGATGCGCGACAAGAAAAAGCGCTTCGATCAAATTTATGATTTGATTGCCATCCGTTGTGTCATGGAGACGCACAGTGATGTTTATGCCATGTTGGGATACATTCATGAGCTCTGGCGTCCGATGCCTGGCCGTTTCAAAGACTATATTGCCAATCCTAAATCCAATGGTTACCAGTCTATCCATACAACGGTTTATGGACCAAAAGGACCTATTGAAATCCAAATCCGTACCAAGGAAATGCACCAAGTTGCCGAATACGGGGTTGCAGCTCACTGGGCTTACAAGAAAGGGATCAAGGGCAAGGTAGATTCAAAAGAGTCCGCTTTGGGAATGAACTGGATTAAAGATCTTGTTGAACTTCAAGATGCCTCAAATGGTGATGCTATGGGATTTGTAGACTCTGTTAAAGAGGATATCTTCTCAGAGCGTATTTATGTCTTTACGCCGAATGGTGCTGTTCAGGAATTGCCTAAAGATTCAGGACCTATTGACTTTGCCTATGCTATCCATACCCAAGTTGGAGAGAAGGCTACAGGTGCTAAGGTTAATGGCCGTATGGTTCCCTTGACTGCCAAACTTAAGACAGGTGATGTGGTTGAGATTGTCACTAATGCCAATTCTTTTGGTCCTAGTCGTGACTGGATTAAGATGGTCAAGACAACTAAGGCCAGAAATAAAATTCGACAATTCTTTAAGAATCAGGATAAGGAAGCTTCTATCACCAAAGGTCGTGAGCTTTTGATTGCCTACTTCCAAGAGCATGGCTATATTGCCAATAAATACCTAGACAAGAAACATATTGAGGAAATTCTCCCTCGTATGAGTGTGCGTAGTGAAGAAGCTCTCTATGCTGCTGTTGGCTTTGGCGAAATTAGTGCTGCTGCTGTTTTCAATCGTCTGACAGAAAAAGAACGCCGTGAGGAAGAGCGTGCTAAGGCAAAAGCTGAAGCTGAAGAGCTAATGAACGGTGGCGAGGTTAAGACTGAGAAGAAAGAAGTTCTTAAGGTTAAGAGTGAAAATGGAGTCATCATTCAAGGTGCCTCTGGTCTCCTCATGCGTATCGCTAAGTGCTGTAACCCAGTACCTGGAGATGAGATTGAAGGTTACATCACCAAGGGCCGTGGAATTGCTATTCATCGTTCAGATTGTAATAATATCAAGAGTCAAGAAGGTTATGAACAACGTTTAATCGAAGTGGAGTGGGATGAACGTAATGCCAATAAATCTTATTTGGCAGAGATTGACATCTATGGCCTTAACCGTTCTGGTCTGTTGAATGATGTTCTCCAAATCTTGTCAAATACGACCAAGAGCATCGCTACGGTCAATGCGCAACCGACTAAGGACATGAAGTTTGCCAATATTCACGTTAGCTTTGAAATTGCAAACCTTATTGAATTGACTGGTCTAGTGGATAAGATTAAAATTATCCCTGATGTTTACAGTGTTAAACGTACGAATGGGTAAGGAGTTACTGCGATGAAGATTGTGATTCAGCGCGTGCAAAGTGCCTCTGTGGTTATTGAGGATTCTACGGTTGGTGCTATTAATCAGGGGCTCTTACTCTTGGTCGGAGTTGGTCCAGAGGATACCAAAGAGGACCTAGAGTATGCAGTTCGTAAGATTGTCAATATGCGTATTTTTTCAGATGAAGATGGTAAGATGAATCTTTCTGTTAAGGATATTGATGGCCAGATTTTGTCGATTTCTCAGTTTACGCTTTTTGCAGATACGAAAAAAGGGAATAGACCAGCATTTACGGGAGCTGCAAAGCCTGACATGGCTAGCCAGTTCTATGACGATTTCAACCAATCCTTGTCAACACATGTTCCTGTAGAAAGAGGACGCTTTGGTGCAGATATGCAGGTTAGTCTGGTCAATGACGGCCCTGTGACCATTATTTTAGATACCAAAAATCGATAAAACATTTCTCGCCTTGTGTGAGAGGTGGTTTTTTAACTCTCATCGTATGGGCAATTTAGGTGCTCGATTTTCATTATTTGAGATTTATTTTTGTTATTTTAAGTAGGCTTAACCAAGTGAATGTTTAATGAAATTAGAAAATGTTGTTCTCAAATTTCTGAAAAAACCGACCATTCATGATGAAAAAATTACCGTTTACGAGGATTGCCGGAAATTCCCTTGTCTTACAAAAAAGATTAAGTTAACATTAGTTTCATAAGAAACACCAAGCGATTTTTATGAAACTAAAAAATAACTCGAGTTTACAGCATGCAAATACAAATAGTGATAATTTGAAACGCCGAGGTGATTTAAACTTTTTTAGAGGGATAGAGAGATGTCAAAGAAAGTAGCGTCAAATAAATTACTATCAGGTTTGTTTGTAGCCGGCGGTGTCCTAGGGATGAATCATGTCGCCAAGGCAGATAACATGGTCAGTTCAGAAGCAACAAAACCAGTCATTACGACTGAAGCAGATAACTTGGTGGTGGTACCAACGGAGACAGTTGCTCCAGTTGCGACAACAGAAGTAGGTCCATCATCTGCCGCTGTTGCGACAGATACTGCAACAACAGCAACAGCTTCTACAATATTTTCACAAGCTGTGTCAGCAGAGAGTGCTAGCTCAGAAATGCTTGTAGCCAGTGAAGCACTAGCTCCTGAGTCAGCTGCTGTGGAAACCATCACATCATCATCTGATAATGCTACTGAAGCAGGACGCCATTCAACTGCTCAAGTGACACCAGTTACAGAAGTGACAGAGCAAAACTTAAATGGTGATGCTTACTTGACAGATCCAGAAACAACAAAAGCTGCTTATAGCAAGACAGATGGTGATATTAACTATTCTGTTGTTGTGTCTAATCCAACTGCAGAAACTAAGACGATGACTGTCAACTTGACACTTCAACATGCTTCGGAGATCATCGGTCAAGATAACGTTGACCTTACGCTAGCGGCAGGAACCTCAGCTAAGGTTTCAAACTTGACAGTAGCGTCAGAGTGGTTGACAAACAATACAGGTTACTTGGTGACAATCAGTGTCAACGATAAATCAGGTAGTACTTTGTCAAGCAAGCGTGCTGGCTTGTCTGTTGAAGATGATTGGACAGTTTTCCCACGTTACGGTATCGTAGCAGGTTCGCCAACGGATCAAAACAGTATTCTTGTTAAAAATCTTGAAGCCTACCGTAAAGAGCTTGATCTCATGAAGTCTATGAATATCAACTCATATTTCTTCTATGATGCTTATAGTGAAGCTACAGATCCTTTCCCAGAAGGTGTTGATAGCTTTGTTCAAAAATGGAATACCTGGAGTCATACTCAGGTTGACACTAAGGCTGTTAAAGAATTGGTTGACCAAGTTCATAAGTCAGGTGCTGTTGCCATGCTTTATAACATGATTTCAGCAGATTCAAATCCAAAGAATCCAGCCCTTCCACTTGCTGCTTTGGCTTATAACTTCTACGATAGCTTTGGTAAGAAGGGTGAGCCGATGACTTACACTATCGGTGATAACCCAACTCAAGTTTACTATGATCCGGCTAATCCAGATTGGCAAAAATACATTGCGGGTGTCATGAAATCAGCTATGGATCGTATGGGCTTCGATGGTTGGCAAGGTGATACAATTGGTGACAACCGTGTGACTGATTATGAGCACCGTAACAGCTCAGACGAGGCTGACTCATACATGATGTCTGATTCATATGCGTCATTTATTAATGCTATGAAAGACCTCATTGGTGAAAAGTACTACATCACAATCAATGATGTCAATGGTGGTAATGATGATAAATTAGCCAAGGCACGTCAAGATGTTGTTTATAATGAGCTCTGGACAAACGGTGGTTCAGTTATTCCAGGACGTATGCAGGTTGCCTATGGCGATTTGAAAGCACGTATCGATATGGTACGCAATAAAACTGGTAAATCACTTATCGTTGGTGCCTACATGGAAGAACCAGGTATTGATTATACTGTTCCTGGTGGAAAAGCAACTAACGGTGCTGGTAAAGATGCCCTTGCTGGTAAGCCATTGCAAGCTGACGCGACTCTTCTCGTAGATGCGACAGTAGCTGCAGCCGGTGGCTATCACATGTCCATTGCAGCCCTTGCCAATGCTAATGCAGCCCTAAACGTCCTTCAAAGTGCCTATTACCCAACTCAATACCTCAGTGTGGCTAAGGACACTATTCGTAAGCTTTACAATTACCAACAGTTTATCACTGCTTATGAAAATCTTCTCCGTGGTGAGGGTGTGATTAACAGCACTCAGTCTGTGTCTACCAAGAATACTGCTGGTGAAATCCTTTCTAAGGATGCTCTAGGTGTGACAGGAGATCAAGTTTGGACATTTGCTAAATCAGGAAAAGGTTTCTCAACTGTTCAAATGATTAACATGATGGGCATCAATGCGGGCTGGCATAATGAAGAGGGTTATGCGGATAATAAAACACCGGACGCTCAAGAAAATCTCACAGTTCGTCTTAGTCTAGCAGGTAAAACAGCCCAAGAAGCAGCTAAAATTACTGATCAAGTCTATGTGACGTCACCAGATGATTGGGCAACTTCAAGCATGAAGAAGGCACAAGCAAGTCTTGAAACAGATGAAAATGGTCAACCAGTACTTGTCATTTCAGTTCCTAAACTAACGCTTTGGAACATGCTCTATATCAAGGAAGACACAACAGCAACACCGGTAGAACCAGTTATCTTGAAACTAGTTACTAACCAAGCTGGTAAGAAAGCAGACAATACCGTAACATCTGAAGCAAGCTCAGAAACAGCTAAATCCGAAAATACAACAGTAAACAAAGGTTCAGAGGCTCCAACTGATACGAAACCATCTGTTGAAGCTCCTAAACTAGATGAAATAACTAAACCAGCACCAACAGTTGACGAGTTAGTAAACTCAACAGCCTCATCAGAAGTAGCAGAAAGCACAACAGTGTCATCGAAGGTCTCAGAAACTGATATTATCTCAGAAGCATCAACTTCCGAGACTTCAGCATCTGAATCAGAGAATTCAATCAGCACAGTCGTTTCAGAATCAGAAGTAGTTAAAGAACCAGCTGTTTCATTGACAGAATCAGAAAGTCAAGTGAGCACTTCAGAAGTGACTTCGGCAATTTCAGAAACAGTGAGCACGTCTGAGGAAGTCATCCTTGATGGACTATCAGAAAACATCAATAGTTGGAATAGACTCTCTGCAGCTCCTCGCGTCTCAGAAAACTTACCAAGTACTTCTGAAACGATTACAGAAGCAGCGTCACTCTTTAGCAATTATGCAAGATATTCAGAAACAGCAAGCTCAGAATCTCACTCTATGGTAGCAGCTTCTTCAGCAGCTTCTATTGAAAAATTAGCAGTATCAATCTTGAAAGATACTGAGGGTGGCTTGTACGATGCAACTACAATCAGAAATATTGTTGAGATGATTGATAGCATTACAACAAATGTTAGCTATACTCGCAGTAGCCGTCAAGACCTTAACAATACAGCTTCGTCAGATAACACTTACAGTGGTAGTCAAGATCTTAACCTTGCAAGTAAGACAACGACGCAAGCAGGTGAAAAAGGAACAGCTGAAGATCTTAAGGCTACAATTGCTAAAACAGCAAAATCTCACAAGTGGGGAGAACATGCTGTAGCTATCCTTACAGCTATTGTCCTTGCAGGTGCGGCAACCCTTGCAGCTCTTCGTAACTTCTTGATGTCAAAAAAAGTTGATAAATAATAAGTAGAACTCTTTGTGTAAACAAGGAGTTTTCTTTATACTGGCTGCTATTTTTTCTGAAAATTGTGATACAATAGAAATAGTTTGAATATTGTGTCAAAGGAGAGCCAATGATTACTGCAAATGATATCGTAAAGGCTAATGAAGTCTTAAAAAACGTGGTGGAACGCACACCACTAGATTTTGATCGCTACTTATCTGAAAAATACGGGGCGACCATTTATATTAAAAAAGAAAATATGCAAAAGGTACGCTCTTTCAAATTGCGTGGAGCCTACTATGCTATTCATCAATTGAGTGATGAGGATAAGGCGCGTGGTGTGGTTTGTGCATCAGCCGGAAACCATGCTCAAGGGGTTGCCTACACTTGTAACGAGATGAGGATTCCGGCAACCATCTTTATGCCAGTAACAACGCCTCTCCAAAAAATTGGTCAAGTCCGTTTCTTTGGTGGCAAGTTTGTAACAATCAAATTGGTGGGAGATACCTTTGATGCTTCTGCTCAAGCAGCGCAGGAATATACCAAGTCTGAAGGCATGACTTTCATTGATCCATTCGACGATTATAATGTCCAAGCGGGTCAAGGAACTGTTGCTTATGAAATTTATGAGCAGGCTCAAGAGGAAGGTGTTTCCTTTGATAGTATCTTGGTTCCAGTCGGAGGCGGTGGCCTTATCTCTGGTGTGGCTACTTATATCAAGGATGTGGCACCATCTATGGAAGTTATTGGTGTTGAGGCTAGTGGTGCGCGTAGTATGCGTGCTGCCTTTGACCGTGGTTATCCTATAAAACTCGAAGAAATTGATAAGTTTGCGGATGGGATTGCTGTTCAAAAGGTAGGTGTCAAGACCTATGAAGTTGCACGTAAATATGTTGACCGTCTCTTGGGAGTTGATGAAGGCTTGATTTCAGAAACCCTAATTGATATGTACTCTAAGGTTGGTACCATTGCAGAACCCGCAGGTGCAGCATCAGTAGCAGCTTTGGAAGTGATTAAAGATGAGATTAAAGGAAAAACCATCGTCTGCATCATTTCAGGTGGTAACAATGATATTAACCGTATGCCAGAGATGGAAGAACGTGCGCTTATCTACGATGGTATCAAGCATTACTTTGTGGTTAACTTCCCACAACGTCCTGGTGCCCTTCGTGAATTTGTAAATGATATCTTGGGACCAAATGATGATATCACTCGTTTTGAGTACATCAAACGTGCTAATAAAGGAAAAGGTCCAGTTCTCATTGGTATCGCTCTTAGTGACAAGAACGATTATGATGGACTTCTCGAGCGTCTTTCGGCCTTTGACCCAAGTTATATCAACCTTCACGGTAACGAAACACTTTACAATATGCTTGTCTGAGGACAGGTTCACATAATGAAAAAAGAATCGAAGAAAGTCGGTTCTTTTCTACTTTAACCCAGCTATACGGAGGCACTAAGGCTTTATCTTCAAATTAAAACCTCAGTATTGCTACTGAGGCTTTCTTTATTCGATAATCAAGAGTCCATCTTTAATGGCGAATGGATTGTCTTTATTGATGCGGTCGTAGAACATGATACCGTTAGTATGGTCGATTTCATGTTGAACAACAATTGAGTTGTACCCACGGAGCTTAACACGTTGCTTTTCGCCCTCTTTGTTGTAGTATTCAACAGTTACTCGAGCATGACGAACCACATAACCAGGAACGTCGCGGTCGACTGAGAGGCATCCTTCTCCATCACCCAAGGCAGCATCCTGAACAGAATGGGCAACTACTTTAGGGTTGTACATGATTTCTTGAAGGCTATATGCTTCTTTTGGTGGATTACCTTCAGCGTCTTCAGGGTTTGGAACGAGAACGGCGATAATGCGTTTTGAAATATCCAATTGTGGGGCTGCAAGACCGACTCCCCCACGAAGCCCCATTTTTTCAGCAATAACAGGATCTTGTGAATTACGAAGAAACTGCATCATTTTTTCACCTAGGATAATGTCTTCGTCTGATAGTGGGAAGGTTACATCTTCAGCGACAGCACGCAAGGTTGGGTTTCCTTCGCGAATGATATCATTCATATCAATCATATGGCTGGCGCGGATAATTTTGGTTTGAGCGTCCATTTGTTTACCTCTATTTTCTTTGATTTACTTGTTTATAACTATAGCACAAAAGGGTTGAAAATTAAACCATCAAGGGTTAAAGTGAGGCTTATTCTAATCGATAAAAGCCAGTTTTTCCAAGGTTTGTCTCTTTAAAATACGATAGGTCTTAAAAGCTTCTTTTTCAATAATTCCTTGATTGATAAATTGTTTGATGACTCGTTGCACATGGCGATAGCTAGTCCCAAAACTGGCAGCTAGGATAGATGGTGATAGTTGAAAAACACCTTCTTCCTCAATACTCAACATATGAGTAGCCAGACGCTCTTTGACAGAGTAGCTTGCATTTGTTGAGGCAGTAATACCCTGTTTATGCAGTGCCATGGCTAGGTTATGCCCAATTTGATAGAGAAAAACGGGATCTTTGAGGAGCTCTTCTTTATTATTTAAAGGGAGCTGAACTGCTTGAACCTCTTCTAAAGCAATGACTGATGACCCTGCTGGTTGATTGGTCATGAGTTCTACATCTCCAAATATTTGTGGTTGGTTAAGCATTTCTAGGATATGTTCTTTACCATTGAAGAGAGAACGCACAATTTTTACCTTTCCTGACAAAATGTAGGTTAGCTCTGTGATAGCTTTTCCTTGGGTACAAATATAATCATTCTTTTGAAAGGTGACTTTCTGTAATTGGTAGAGGTAGGGGGGTGGAAAGACCTGATCAAGTTGAGGTCTTATGGCATGATTACGCATACATCTCCTTTTTTAGGACCTAGGTCCTATTTTTTAAAGTCTCCTTAGATTATAATGAAAAAATAACTATCAGACAAGTAAGGAAAGGATGTTCTAATCCCTATATTATGACACGAATTTTAGAAAAAATGAGCCTACTTGGGCTATCCTTGCTCTTGATTTCGGCCTTTTCGATTTCAACAGCGCTACCACCTATGTTGGACTACTATAGCCCAACCTTTTCTGCCGCGCAAGTGGAGCTTTTAGTATCTGTCCCTTCATTTTCCGTAGTAGCGATGCTCTTACTTAATTCATTTATTGACAAAAGGTTAAGTGATAGACAGCTAATTGTGACTGGATTGCTTTTACTTAGTAGTGCTGGGATTTTTCCTTTTTTTGTACAAGCCTATCCTCTTGTCTTACTGTCACGTATTGCTTTTGGGATGGGGATTGGCCTTATCAATGCTAAGGCGATTGCCATCATCAGTCAACGTTTTCAAGGTAAAGAACGGGTTCAGATGTTAGGTATTCGTGGCTCCATGGAGTTGATTGGTGGAGCTTCGTGTTCTCTTTTGGTTGGTCAACTATTGAAAATCCATTGGACCTTTGCCTTTCTTATTTATGGTCTTGGTTTTGTGATTCTGACCATGTACCTCCTTTTTGTGCCAACGATGGATCAGGTGGAGAGGAAGCAGATTACAAAAAGTAAACAAGGTCTAAACAAAAAAGACCTTAGTATGATCCTTAGCATGGCCCTTTTAGCAGGATTTGTCATCTGTATTAATTCTTCGATTAGTTTGCGCGTGCCTCTATTTCAGGTTGCTGGTAAGACCATTGCGAGTGGGCAATCAGCTTTAGTACTTAGTTTAGAGCAGGGAATTGGAATTGTAGCTGGACTAAGTTTCGCTTCTCTTATAGGATATTTTAAGAATCATCTTTTGCATATAGTGATGTTTTTATTGGCGGTTTGTCTCTTTGGGATGTCAGTGGCTAGTAACTTACCGATTTTGATTTTATCCTCAGTTGGTGTTGGTTTCTTCTATAGTACTGTTTTGACAATTATCTTTAACCGACTTTCTGAGCGTATTGCTAGAAATCTGTTGAACAAAGCGACAGCCTATGTCCTCTTGGGGTGTAACCTAGGGTCTGCCCTCTCTCCTTATGTTTTGAAATTATTGGCACTTGTATCTCCAAGTTTTAGTTGGATTTTCCTAGCCTATGCTATAGTAAGTTTCCTACTTTTCCTTGGGTTTTTGATGAAATCAAGAATGACAAAAAAAGTCTAAGATGTAGAAATCTAAACAGCGAATCTTGTGATTGACAAAGATTAGTAGATAAGCTAAAATAGAGAGGTCGTAAAGACAAACCAACTCTTTCTTGGTTTTAGGAGAGCCAATCCTAAGACTCGGATGGAGCAAAAAAAGGAGAAAAAACATGGCAATCTCAAAAGAGAAAAAAAATGAAATCATTGCTCAATACGCACGTCACGAAGGTGACACTGGTTCAGTAGAGGTTCAAGTTGCTGTCCTTACTTGGGAAATCAACCACCTTAACGACCACATTAAACAACACAAAAAAGACCACGCTACTTACCGTGGTTTGATGAAAAAAATTGGTCACCGTCGTAACTTGTTGGCATACCTTCGCCGTACAGACGTTAACCGTTACCGTGAGTTGATCAGCTCACTTGGACTTCGTCGTTAATTCAAGATACAAGTGCTTAGGCCTTGTTCAATTGAATACACGAAAATAGAACTGCTCTATGATGGGGCAGTTTTTCTTTTTCACTAGGATTTTAGCCCGAGTTCAGAACAGCTCTCTAGATTTAGAGGGCTGTTATTTTTTTGGTTTATGTTCAATCCCCAAGATACAAAGGCCGTCAAAAGTACAAAGCAAAAATAGGAAAATTGACGAAGAAATTTTAGCTTCTAGGAGATTTTATCTTTTTTGCCAAGTGCTTAGGCCTTGTTCAATTGAATACACGAAAATGGAACTGCTCTATAATGGGTCAGTTTTTCTTTTTCACTAGGATTTTAGCTCGAGTTCAAAACAGCTCTCTAGATTCAGAGGGCAGTCTTGCGGTATTCATCTAAGAATTCCTTATGATGATTGATCTATAGAGCCAGTAAAAGACCTCCAGATTTAATTCTGGAGGCTTCTCTATCTTAAAATCTTTTTGATAACTGTTTGAAATTGAGGGAGTTGATGGATAGCGGTTCCGACAAGGATACCTAGCATATTTAAGGCGATATCTCCTAAATCAAAGACTCCCAAATGTCCAAAATACTGAATGGATTCGACGGTGAAAAGGGTCAGGAGACAAAGTAGGAGATTACTCAATCGTGAAGAAAAGAGGAGTCCCAGAGGAATGAACATTAATAGGTTCATGGTGGGAACGAAGTGGCTTCCCCAGTATAATTCCCGAGCGAAGGAAAGGGGATTAAGTGAGAGACCTTGGGTACCAATGTTTTTCAAGAAAAGTAGGTAGAAGAGAGCAAGAAAGTAAATGAAGTAGAGTAGGAGCAGTGTCTGTTTTTTCAGCTGTCTGGTAAGAAGGAGTTTCAAAAAAGCATAGACAAAGTAACTAAGTAGGACTATGATGACTAGGTTGAGTAAGACTTGGAAGTAGGAGCCATAATGGGCGATGTAATGAACGTACTGTTCGAGATGACCCCTATAAAACCAATAAGACAAGCACAGTGATAGGCTTCCTAGTAAGATATTACTCAATGTTTTTAATGTTTTTGCCACTTTGCTCCTCCATTTGCATATGATGAGTACACATTATATCAAAAAAACGTTTAAAGAAAGTTAAGAAACTGTAACGAAGTTTTGATAGAATGGAAAGATAAGGCAGAATCAAAGACTAAAAAAGGACTTTGAAACAGCAACTCTACTTTTGACTAACAATTTAATGGTTTTTGTAAACAGGCTATGAAAGCTTATAAAATAATTAAATTTAAAAAATTAGGAGTCAGCATCTTGTTTCAGGATTATTAAAATGTTATTATATAGTAGTGAATTTTTAACATAAAAAGGAGTTCGTCTTATGAATAAAAAGGTTTTGGCGACAGCTGGAATTGCAGCACTTGCAGTTTCTGCTACAGTTGCTAAAGCTGATGAGGTAACGACAAACGATCAAGCCTCAACAACAGCATCAGTATCATCGACAGCTACACAAGCTGTCCCAACTCAAGCCCAAGTTGAAGCGGCTAGAGAACAAGCCAGCGCTGCAAATCAAGCAGTATCGCAACAAGAGTCAGTAGTTGCTAATCATGAAGCAGTTGCCAACCAGGCTCAAGCAAATCTAGCGATAGCAGATGCTAACTTGCAAAAGGCACAAACAGCAGCCGATGAAGCAAGCCCAGAAACTATTGCTGCCGCTCAAGGTCAAGTAACTACTGCAGAAAATGCGGCTAAGGAAGCTAAGTCAGCAGTCGAAACAGCTCAATCAGCAGAAAAAACTGCCAAAGATGCAGCAGACAAACAGCAATCTGTCGTTAATACAGATCAAGCTAATGTCAATGCTAAAGCTAGTGAAGTTGCTAATGCTCAAAAATCAGTAGATGCTGCTAAAGCAGCTCTTAATGGTTCTAGCGCTTCTGAGGCAGCTTCTAACCAAGCTAAAGCACAATCAGTTTTTGACGCTGCAACAGTAGCTGAGAAAAAAGCTCAAGAAGAATTGGCAGCAGCTCAGGCAGCTGATAAAGAAAAAGCTACTGCTATTTCAGCTAAAGAAGGTCAATTGACTGCAGACCAAAATGCAGCAAACCAAGCTAAAGCAGCCTATGAGACTGCTCAAACAGTAGCTAATGAAAAGGCAGCTGCCCTTGCAGCCGCTGAAGCAGCTAAGAAAAAAGCAGAATCTTCAACAACTTCAACAGCTAATGTTCGTCAAAAATTCTCAGTATCACAAGAGTATGTTAATGCCCTTAAGATTCATGAGTCTAAAACAGCGACAGCAGCAGAAATAGCTCAAGCTGAACAAGTCTTGAAGAACGTCAATAAACGTGATCGTGGTAACAATAGTTATCAAGACAATGAAGCAGATAAAAATGTTAAAATTAGTGATTTGAATAATCTTAGTGAAGCTCAAATTACAGATTTGTCATTGTATGCTTCAAGTTTGATTAACCAAATTCGTACAGTCTTTGGTACAACTCAAACATCTGTTTCAAAAGGTAGTGTTCTTGCAGCTGATCGTGTTTCAGATGGTTATGTAGCAGATAACTGGGGTTGGGAAGCTATTACCCATAAAAGACATGATAGTGCCGCCCTTGACCGTGCTGGTAAGTCGTTTAATAGTGTAAGTATTGGTGAAAATCTTAATACATGGCAAGGTTTGACAGGACCATTTACACTTAACGACATTAAGAAATATGTCTATGAAGCTATGCTCGACTTCATGTTTAATGGTAATGAGTGGAACCATGCTCGTTCTATCTCTGGACTTACAGCAGATGGTGGTGAGGCTTACATTGGTACAGACATCAGTGTTGTTGCCGGTGCCTTTAACGTTCACGTAAACAATGTCAATAAAAATTCTATCGCTTCTGATAGTAGCTTTGACACAACTAAGATTGCTAACCCATATGTAGGTAACCAATCTCAACCATCTTCAAATGCAAATCTAGCAGCTGCAAAAGCAGCTTATGAAGCTGCTAAACAAGCTAACGATCAAGCTCAAAGTGATTTGGCTAGCAAGAAAGCTGCTTCTGAGTCAGCAACTCTTAAACTTAAGAATACTCAATCAGAACTTGCAGCTCTTAAAGCGACTGCAAGCAAGTTGGCAGCTGCTCAGAATAACCTTTCTGAAAAACAAGCCGCCCTTGCAACTGCTAAATCAGAATTGGAAAAAGCTAATGCTGCAGTTGAAAATCTTAATGCTAATGCACAAGAAAAAGCAGCAGCCCTTAGCAAAGCTCAAGCAACTCTTGATGAAAAACAAGCAGAGCTTCAAACAGCTAAAGATAAACTTGCGACAAGTTCTGCGACCTTGCAACGTTTGACAAATGCATACAACGCTGCTAAGCAAGATACTGCTAAGAAACAAGTAGCATTGACACAAGCTAACCAAGCTTTGGCTTCTGCTAAGAACCGTGTAGCAGCTCTTACAAATGCTTCAGCTAACCTAGCTAAGGCTAAGGCAGAACGTGCAACGGCCTTTGCTAAATTTACTGCGGCGAAAGGTGCTCTTTCAACTGAACGTGCGAAACTGGTTGAATTGTCTGCTAAACGTGATAAATTAACGAGCGAATACACGACAGTTCAAACAGCTTTCGATAACTATATGAAAGCTAAGGCAGACAAAGAGCTTCAAACACAATTGGCTAAAGAGTATGCTAACATCATCTCTAAAGGTCTTACACCAGTACCTGTTTACGATGTAGATGGTAAAGTTGTTGCTTTCACAACACAAGAAAAAGCAGCTCAAACGGCGGCTCAAATTCCTGTAAATTATGGTCAAGCAAAAGCAGAGAAACAAGCTCCTGTACAAGAAATAGACAGCTTGCCAGAAACAGACAGCTTGCCAGAAACAGGTGAGTCAACTGCAGTAGGATTCAGTCTTGTAGGTCTCTTTATGACACTATTGGCCTTCCTTGGTTTTGTTGACAGACGTACACGTCGTAACTAATCATAGAAAAAAACGGCAACTGCCGTTTTTTTATTATGAAAATGCAATCTTCTACTGAGTCTTTCATTATGTGATGGCGGACGTCAGCGACCTTCTGCGAAGTTCCATGACTAAGTTTTGAGTCTAATGTCTCAAAACTTCCGAATGCCAGAAAACTTAATAGTTTTCTGGCATTTTTTTTCACATAGGAAAGACTCATTTGCTGATTAATATATTATCAACAAACAATAATTATTTTAAAATTATAGAGCAGAATCATATTCAATTTGATAATGGAGTTTAGTTTATCTTTTATATGAAATATTCTTAAGCGACTTTTGATATTAATTTAAAGCAATATTCTAGATAATCTTCTATTTCAGATTTAGAGAATTTGTGAAAATTAATGACTCCTAAAAATCCGATATGGCTTCTGAAAAATTTGGTGTGGTCCATAGTGGTTGAAACTAATATCAGAATAGATTTTGGTTCTATTTGTCTGATTTTTTTGGAGATATGTAATCCATCCCAAGATTTTAGTTGAGGATCGTATATGATAAAATAGACATTAGTGGGGGTACCTAGTTTTTGTTTTTGAATATCACCTTGTCTATGTTTAATTTTTAATCTGGTATTAGGGTATTTTTTCTTAAGCAATTGTTTAAGGATTTTGGTCAGTGGTTGTTGATATCTAAATGGTTGAATTATATAGATTTTATCACTCATAATTTTACCTTTCTTTTTATTATCAATTTTATCATGATGAGTAAATAAGAGGTTTGGCTTGTCGTGAATGGTGTTTATTTTGTAATGGTAGAGATAATTTTACCGTTTATGACAAAAAAAGTACCGTTGGATGTAATTTTAGTTTTTTAAGAGAACTCTTTGTTATGATTAAATTATGTTATAGTAAGGGGGAAATGATGGATTATATTGTTGCTAAAAAAGATAGCATGTCGGTTAAAATCCCAATTGGAGAGATTCTATATATCGGTACAATGTCAGATTGTCCAAGACTTTTGCAGTTTATAACTGATAATGGAATTTTTGAGACTTATGGAAAAATAAAAGACTTTGAAATAGATATGGGGTTAGTTTTTAGGCGCTGTCATAGAAAATATTTAGTTAATCTTAAGCGTATAAAAGCTATTGATTTAGGAACTAGACGAATTATGTTTGATAATAGTAAAGTTAATTCCATTGTCTGTTCGCGACGAAAACTTACTGAAGTTTTAAAGGATTGGAAGAATTTATAGTTTAAGAGGATATATATGTTAAATATTTTTGTTCTAGAAGATGATTTTTTTCAGCAAACTCGTATTGAGACAGCGATTAAGAAATGTATGTCTGATAATAAAATGAGGTATAGGTATTTAGAAGTCTTTGGTAAGCCTCAACAGTTGTTAGATGCAATTAAAGAGACAGGAAATCATCAATTTTTCTTTCTTGATATTGAAATTAAAGGAGATAAAAAGAGAGGAATGGAGATTGCGCGTGAAATCCGTGAAAAAGATCCTAGTGCGTCGATTGTCTTTGTGACGACTCACTCAGAATTTATGCCAGTCACCTACAGTTACCGTGTATCTGCTTTGGACTTTATCGACAAAGGGTTAAGTGATCAAGATTATCAGGAAGCTATTTCGTCTGTTTTGATACATGCTACTGGTAGTGTTAATAAAACAATAGGTGAAGATTCATTTTGTTTTAAATCAGAACATTCCCAAATACAAGTTCCTTTTTCAGATATTCTTTATTTTGAGACCTCACCTACGATTCATAAGGTAATTTTAACGACGAAGAAAGGCCATATGGAATTTTATGGTAAAGTTTCAGATATTGCGAAGGCAGACAAAAGACTCTACCAAAGTCATAGATCTTATGTAGTGAATCCAGAGAATATTATTCGTATTGACAAATCAAATCATACTGTTTTCTTTGAAAATGATGAATCTTGTTTTGTATCTCGTATGAAATTAAAAGGTTTAGTTGAGAGGATTACTTTGAGATGAAATTTGAGTATGAGGGAGTATTTTTTATTGGGTGGGTTATTAGATTAGTCATCTTTCAACAAGTTAGTGATTACAAATTTAAAGTTAGACACTTATTTATTATTCCTATTTTATTTACTCTTGTGGAATACTTTTTTTATGATATTGTATTCTGGGGTGAATTCTTTTTCCTACCTTTAATTGTTTTATTCATAAAAACAAAAAAACATTGGTCTTGGGTTCAATCCTTATTCTATTGCTTTTTCACTTTAGCTATCTATGAGATATTTAGCAGTTTGTCTTCTCTTTATTTTCAATTTGTATTTAAAATACCAGAGACTACTTTGGAAAATAACGTTTGGCTAGATTGGATTCCTACACTTTCATCCTTTCCTCTATATGTTTTGTTTTTAAAATTAGTAAGAATAGATTTAAATACACTGTCAAGAGAAATTAAAAATAATAAGTTAACAAAAATTGTTAATTTATTTACTATGACAATGATATTGTATTATACATCTAGCTATATTTTACTAAGTATACCTACATTAGAGCATGCGGGCTGGATTTCTTTTAATATAGAAGACATATATATTAATAGGGTAATTATTTATAGTTACTTTCCAATATTCTTAGGTTTTTTATTATACATTCAGTATCTTGTTAAAGAAAATATAAATAGGGAGCTAGAAAAAATTAAGGACTCACAGATTTCATCGATGAGTATTTATAGTGAGCATATAGAGTCATTGTATAAAGAAATCAAGAGTTTTCGTCATGATTATACAAACATATTAGTTAGTTTAAATGAATCCATAAAAAATAGAGACATAGATGGGATTGAAAGCATATATGATTCAGTGCTTTTGGATTCAGATAAAACTTTTTATAATACGCATTATGATATTGCTAACTTGGTAAATTTAGAGGATTTAGCAATGAAATCTATTGTCTCAGCAAAAATGTTTGAGGCACAAAGTAAGGGGATTAGACTTTCTATAGAGATAGAAAAGGTTATTAAAGCTCCGGCTAGTATAGATTCAATAGATTTGTTGAAATTATTAGCCATTTTTTTGGATAATGCTATAGAGGCCTCATTGGAATCAGCTTCACCAGAGCTTTCATTTGTATATTTTCAAGAAGAAAATCGTAAAATAATGATTATTGAAAATTCAACGAAGCAGGAGAGAATTAATACAAAGGCCATTTTTAATTATGGCTACTCAACTAAAGGTAATGGTAGGGGGATAGGGCTAGCTAATGTGTATGAGATTCTATCGACTTACAGTAGAGTATATTTAAAAACTTATAGTAATGAGTATAAATTTCGACAAGAATTCGTTTTTGAAGATTAAAAAGTAGACATATAATTCATGTCTTCTTTTTTGTATTTAGGAAATCTTTCAAGATTGAACAAAGATATGTTAATACTGAAATAGTGCAATTATAAATATTAGTGTTGCTACTAAAAAGAATTATCTGTAATTTTTTGCCCGTTTATTACTAATAATGTGCTGTTTATTATATTTAAGATGCGAACTATTAAGTTTAATATATACTAATTTTTGTAAGAGCAAGTTCAGAAAAATACTTAGCTTAAATCATTTATGAAAGGAATCTACTATATTTAATTTATTGGATTATATGCAAAACGTTATTCACAATCCGAATAGATTTGATATCAAATATTGTTTTTTAACTACTAATGAAGTAGAAAGCGAGATTATATATGTTGTTATTTAAATCAGTTTTCAAATCAGTTTTTAAGAGAAAGGATGTTAATATTTTTCTTACATTTGCCTTTCTCCCTGTTTTAGTTCCATTGTTATCAGGGTTCATGGAAGGAATGAGTTCAGAATATACAGGTAATTTTCTTTCTTTTTTAGAGTCAGCAGTGAGTACGCAATATCGCTTTGTATTGCCTATACTTTTATTTTCTTTGGTTGTATCTTCAGTTTTTAAGGATGAAATAGACTCAGGTATTATGTTTCTTTATAAAGATATTAATAGAAAGAAAATTTTTAATGCCAAATTATTGAGTTTAGTTGCAGTATACAGTATTTTTTTGGGGTTAACTATTTTTACGAGTATTGTATCTTATTATGGATTTATGTTGCCCAAAGGAGAAGTTTCATCAAACTTTATCGCAAATCAATCTTCAGCTACAATTAAGAGTTTATTTACCTTAATTTCAACTATTAATTTAAATCTAATTACAATTACTTTAGTTGTGATGGTATCTATCACCTCTAAAACTATCAAGTCAGTATTGGCTGGGGTTTTCTTTTCACTAGCGGCATCTGTTTCTCCGATGTTAATCGGTATTCAGTACCTCTTTCCAAATGGATATATCCACTTTATTCAAAGTAATTGGGTTTTATCATATATGGCTGCAGTTGTTATTTCCATTATCTACTTCGTTATTTTTTACGTAAGAGGTATGCATAAATTTAAAAATGTGGAATTCTAGGAGGAGAAATGAAGAATAATATTCAATCGCTAGTTTTTCCATATAGATTACTTGCTATAGCTACCTCGATATATAGTGCAGGTACATCAACTATTTTCTTAGATTTAATAGGAGATTTTGAATAATGTTAATCTTATTAATTACCCTTATTTATTTACTTACGACTTTGGCAACTATCTTTTTATTGCCTCATATGTCTGTTCCCATCCTTTTATTTTCTTTATATGTGTTACCATTGATTATTAATTTTATTGGATATAAGCTAAAGCAACTTAAATGTAAAACGTTTCTGACTTTCTTATTACCTACAATGTCTTTATTAGGGTATTTGGTATTTGCTTACGTTACTGTTAAATCAGGTACTTGGACAAATTTTGTTAATATTAATACGTTTTCAAATAGTGATATGAGTGTAAAAGTTGGAATGAATTTGTTATCAGTATCTCAACTAGTATTTGTGACATTGCTGTTTTATGTAGTGTCACTGACAACGCACTTTATTAATAAAAAAATTTCAGTGAATAAAGGAGCTAAATATGCTTAAAATAGAAAATCTTTCAAAAAAATTTCCCGGTAATGATTTTTATTCGCTATCAGATGTATCTCTCGAAATTGAGAAGGGAGAAATTGTAGGCCTTATTGGAAAAAACGGCGCTGGTAAGTCAACATTAATGAAAATGATGGCAAAATCACAAAAACCAACTTCAGGTAAGATTAGTTATAATGGTACGGATATAAATAGTAATGATAATGTTTTGGAAGACTTTGGAATTATGATTGAACCAGTATTCTATCCAGAAATGTCAGTTATAGATAATCTAAAGTTTTATTTGAAGCTTCATGGAAAAAAAGAGTTATATCCTAATATCGAGAGGACTTTGAAATTAGTTGAGTTGTGGGAATCTCGAAATCGTAAACCCAAAGGATTCTCATTTGGGATGAAGCAGCGTACAGCTTTGGCTATTGCTCTAGTAGCTGAACCAGACTTTCTAATTTTGGATGAACCATTTGTAGGGCTGGATCCAGTAGGTGTTCAAAAGTTAATTGATATTTTAAAAAAATGGTCCAGTGAACGTCAAATTTCTATGTTGATTTCTAGCCATCAACTTGGAGAACTGGAAGCTTTGTGTAATAGATATATCTATATTGAAGGTGGGAAACTTGCGGAGTCCTTTATTGGTAAGGCTCAGCCAAGTTTAGTAGTTCACCTAAATTCTAAGTATCATATGTGTAATCTTAAAGATCATATTTCACAAGGAATTACTTTAAGCGATGGTTTGCTAGATATTCCAATATCTGTTGATAAGGAAGCGCTTAATGATATTTTTGGAGTATTAGCTAGTGAATCTCTGGTAGAATCAATCGAAGTGAAAGAGAATCACCTTAAGGAAGTATTTATGAAAGGATGAGGTTATGAAGCAAATTTTTTCCGCAGTATTTGAATCAGTTTGGAAAAGAAAAGAGACAAAAATATTCCTATTGTTTAGTTTGTATCCTCTAGTTTATTGGGTAGCCTCACTTTTTGGTGATTCTAATTTCATGCAAATTACAAACTCTGGGAATTCAAAAGTTGGTTATCTTGATTTTGCTGATATGATTTTAAATTCTATGGATACTATGATTTTACCAACCTTAGCTCTTTATTTCCTAACTATCTCAGTTTTTAGAAGAGAAACAGATGATCATACAATGTTCATGTATAAGGATATTAACAGAAAAAATATTTTCTTGTCAAAATACTTTAGTTTGTTATTAATCCTACTCGTATATTTTGGAGTTTTCTTGTTATCTTCATTAGTTGTTCACTATACTAGAGTAGTACATATGGATTTTGGAACAACTCGCTTTTTATCTGAAAATACTTACTATACTTTTTTGGGGTTACAAAGTATTTTCGTAATATTTTTAAAAGGAGTTCTCTCTATTTCTGTGTCAGCTTTTATTTCTCTTAGATTTGGTATAGGTACAACAATGATTACAGGAATTGGATTATCTGTAATTATGATGATTACCTCAATTGTAGGTGGTCCTATCGCAACACTTTTTCCGAACGGCTATAGTCAATTTACGACAACAGTGAATAACGCTTGGATTGGCTTAGTTGGTCCTACTATGTTAACGATGTTTTATAGTATTATTCTAAGTCTGTTTGGCCTAAAAAAATTTAATAGCATGGAGTACTAAGTTATTATAGAAAATTTTGAGGAGTTAAGTGAGTAAATAAAAAAGTTAAGGCCGAAACCTTAACTTTTTCGTTTTTAACCCAAGAAACGTTTGAGGAATTCTTTTGTACGTTCTTCTTTAGGATTTTCAAAGATTTGTTCTGGGCTACCTTGTTCAGCGATTACTCCTTTGTCCATGAAGATGACACGGTCTGAAACGTCACGTGCGAACTCCATTTCATGGGTAACGATAATCATGGTCAAACCAGTTTCAGATAGCTCTTGCATAGTCTTGAGTACTTCCCCTACCATTTCTGGGTCAAGAGCTGAAGTTGGCTCGTCAAAGAGGATGGCTTCTGGATCAACAGAGAGGGCACGGGCAATGGCCACACGTTGTTTTTGTCCCCCTGAGAGTTGTTTTGGTTTAGCTTTCCAGTATTGTTCCCCCATACCAACTTTCTCCAAGTTAGCTTTGGCGATACTCTCAGCTTCTTTACGGTCACGTTTGAGAACGGTTGTTTGAGCTACGATAGCATTTTCCAAAACATTAAGGTTTTCAAAGAGGTTGAAAGATTGGAAAACCATACCGAGTTTTTCACGATAGGTAGTGAGGTCGTAACCTTTTTCAAGGACATTGTCTCCATGATAGAGGATTTCACCACCTGAAGGTGACTCGAGTAGGTTAATAGAGCGAAGGAAGGTTGATTTCCCTGAACCTGAAGAACCAATAATTGAGATAACCTCACCCTTTTTGACGCTGAGGGAGATATCTTTGAGGACTTCATTTTTTCCGTATGATTTTTTGAGGTTTTTAATTTCTAAAATCGTCTCAGTCATTAGTGAACCCCTCCTTGTGTGTAAGTATCTTGATCCAAACGGCGTTCTACATAACGCAAGATGCGTGTTACTGTGAAGGTGAGGACAAAGTAGATTGCTGCGATAACAAAGAATGTTTGGAAGTATTGATAAGTTTGGCTTGCAACAGTGTTACCTGCGAAGTAAAGTTCCACAACAGAGATAACGTTCAAAACAGAGGTATCCTTGATATTGATAACGAACTCATTACCAGTAGCTGGCAAGATGTTACGGATAACCTGTGGAAGAACAATCTTACGCATGGTTTGACCATGGGTAAATCCAAGAGCAGTTGCAGCTTCAAATTGTCCTTTATCTACAGCGAAGATACCACCACGAACGATTTCACTCATGTAAGCTCCGGTGTTGATAGAAACGATGAAGACAGCTGCTAGGGTACGGTCAATGTTGATACCAAAGGCCTGGGCAGTACCGTAGTAGATAACCATAGATTGTACAATCATTGGCGTACCACGAAAAACTTCGATATAGACATTAAGAACCCAACCGAAGAGTTTTTGGAGCAAAGCTACAAATTTATTAGCAGCTTTAGGAGCTGTGCGGTAAACACCAATCATAAGACCGATAAAAGTACCCACAACTGTACCAATAATTGAGATAAGAAGGGTAATTCCTGTACCACGTAAGAATTGTGGCCAGTTCTTAGCGATGATAGCGCTCATCTGACTAAAGAAGTTTCCTTTTTTAGCCTCATCAGTCTTATCTGCAGGTTGGATGGCAATGATGTGATCCATCAGTTTGACACGTTCCTCTTGGCTGATTCCAGCAAGGACCTTATTGACTTGTTCCATTTGCTGGCTGTCTCCTTTACGAAGACCGACGGCCAAGGACACGTCATCGTCTGAAACCTGGAAACCACCATCTTTAAGCGTAATCATCTTATATTTTGAGCTAGCTTCTTCGGCAGTTTTTGCTTCAGGACGCTCTGAAACATAACCATCGATGATACCAGATGCAAGGGCTTGGCGCATAGCACCGAAGTCTCCCATAGCTGTTTGTTTGCTGACGTCTGGGATTTGGTCAATCAAATTATAGAGATAAACCCCTTGTTGAGCTGTGATTTTAGCATCCTTGAAGTCTTTGAGACTCTTAGCGTTGGCATAATCACCATCAGAGCTAACAACCATAACAGGCTCACTTCGGTAGTAGCTATCTGAAAAGTCAATTTCTTGACGACGTTCAGCTGTTGGACTCATACCAGCGATAATCATATCGATCTTGCCGGAAGTGAGGGCAGGAATCAAACCTGTCCAAGCTGTTTTGACCACCAAGGGTTTCTTACCTTGGGCTTGAGCAATTTTTTTAGCGATTTGCACGTCATAACCGTTGGCATACTGTTTAGTCCCTTCGATTGGAACGGCTCCGTTTGAGTCATCGTCCTGCGTCCAGTTGAAAGGTGCATAGGCAGCCTCCATACCGACACGGAGATACTCGTCTGCTTGAGCGCTTGATACCCCACCAAAAACGAGGAGGAGCGCTGCAAAGCAGGCTACAATAATTTTTTTCATTGAAACAATGTCTCCTATAAAAATGTCATACCTTACTATTTTACAGGAAATTAGGACTAATGACAATAAGCTGGGATTAGAAAAACAATCTCTATATCAAGATTGTCTTCAAATACAAGTTGTAATTTGATATAATGGGAAGGACAATTTGGAGCCCTGATCATTTTTGGTGTGATGGGGCTAGCATTTTAAAACGGAGATAATTATGCAAACGGCACAATTTATTATTGAATTATTAAAAGCAGTCTTTCTTGGGATTGTCGAAGGAATCACAGAGTGGCTACCTATTTCATCTACAGGTCACTTGATTTTGGTTAATGAATTCTTGAATTTGAGACAGAGTAAAGATTTCATTGATATGTTTAATATCGTAATCCAACTTGGTGCTATTCTTGCGGTTATGGTCATCTACTTTAAACGCTTGAATCCCTTCCAACCTGGTAAGACAGCACGTGAAGTGCAGTTGACTTGGCAACTTTGGCTCAAGGTGGTCATTGCCTGTATTCCTTCAGCCTTCTTTGGGCTTCTTTTAGATGACTGGATGGAGGCTCATCTCAGTAATTTCTTTGTAGTAGCTATTATGTTGGTGGTCTACGGGATTGCCTTTATTTGGATTGAGGACCGCAATCGACGTGTAGAGCCTAAGGTAACGGATTTGGCACGTATGTCTTACAAGACAGCTTTCTATATTGGTCTTTTCCAAGTCTTGAGTATCATTCCAGGGACAAGCCGTTCAGGTGCTACTATTCTTGGGGGTATCATCGTTGGTACTAGTCGTAGCGTAGCTGCTGACTTCACTTTCTTCCTTGGTATTCCAACCATGTTTGGTTACAGTGGCCTTAAGGCAGTTAAGTACTTCATTGACGGAAATACTTTGACAGGTGGACAAGTAGCTATTCTCTTGGTAGCTAGTGTGACAGCCTTTGTTGTCAGCTTGTTCGTGATTCGCTTCTTGATGAATTACATTAAGAAACATGATTTTACAGTTTTCGGAAAATACCGTATCGTGCTTGGTATTATTGTGCTTCTCTATGGAGCTGTTAAACTTATTTTTGGATAATTACTTTTAAGTAAACTGAAAAGGACTTCAATTGGAGTCCTTTTTATCTGGTTTTGAAATCATTTGTGGATAAGTTTTCCAAAGATGAGATAAGCCAGCAACCATAGGACCAGTCCGCAAGTTAAGAAGCTAGCTAGGATTTTCAAGAAGTCCACGACATTATGCAAGGGATACCATCCAGACAAACAGAGGATTGGAAGGATGGTAACACACATGATAGAGAAGTGGAGCAGTGATTGCTGTTTGAGCGATAAACGGTTATCGTCGTAAATGGGAGCAGTTGCTAGTATGATGGCGACAATTAGCCCCGTAAGAAAGGTAGATTTGTTTACTTGATGAGGTTGCCCCGACAAGTAGAGAAAGAGCGTCAATAAACTCGTTATTCCTCCAGCAATGCTAGCTCGTAGCCACCCTTTTTTGTAGGCAGTCATGGTCATCACCTCCACGTATAGTTTCACTTATATTATATCGCTTTCTGGGGGAGATGACAGGTATTAATGGGGAAATACAAGGTTTTGTTAGCATTGAGAAGTTTTTAGAAACCCTATCCTAAATAAGACGCAAGCTTGCTCAGAAATTGCTATCTCTTGGCTTTTCTAGTATAATGAAATAACTACTCGTGCGAGGTTTTTTACATATGGAAATGAAACAAATAAGCGAGACAACTCTAAAAATCATGATTACCATGGAAGATCTTGAAGAACATGGTATGGAATTGAAAGATTTCTTGATTCCCCAGGAAAAAACAGAGGAATTTTTCTACACTGTCATGGATGAGTTGGACTTGCCTGATAACTTTAAAAATAGCGGGATGCTGAGCTTCCGTGTCACGCCACGCAAGGACCGTGTGGATGTCTTTGTGACTAAATCAGATCTTAAGGAAGACCTTGATTTCAACGATTTGTCAGATATGGACGACTACTCAGGTCTTTCTCCAGAAGAGTTCCTCAAGGCTCTTGAAGGTAACTTTATGGACAAGGGGGATATCGAAGCACACCATAAGCTCGAAGAACTTGAGAAGACCTTGGAAGAAGTTGATAAGGCTATGACAGAGCCTACCAAGGAAGTGGCTGAAGAAAATATTCGTGAAGACTATACCCACTATGTCTTGGCTTTCTCTGACTTTGATCAAGTAGTGACCTTTACACAAGGCTTGAAGGATGTGCCTGTTGAAGGTTCTGAGCTTTATAAACTTGGGGATGTCTACTATATGACAATCCTTCTTTACTTGGCTGATGAGCCTGATTATTACGCGAACAATATGTATGCGCGTTTTCTTGAATATGCGAATGTGGCAGACCGAACACGTGCCTACCTACAAGAGCATGCAACAATTTTGATGGAAGAGGACGCCTTACCGGTACTACAAGCAACGAAATGGAGCTAAGACATGCCTTGGACCATTAACTATATATTCGTTTTGATTGGGACCTTTTTGATCGCCATTGTGGCGACTCCTTTGGTACGCTCTTTGGCCTTACGTGTCGGAGCTGTTGACAATCCCAATGCAAGACGTATCAATAAAAAGCCAATGCCTAGTGCTGGTGGCCTAGCTATTTTGTTGGCCTTTGTACTAGCGACCTTGGTCTTTATGCCTATGATTATTCATAAGGATATCTGGCATGTTTCTTACATCAGGTACATCTTGCCGGTTGTTGTAGGAGGATCTGTCGTAGCTCTGACTGGCTTCATTGATGATATCTTGGAATTAAAGCCTCTACCTAAGATGCTTGGTATTGTCATTGGAGCTGTCATCGTTTGGGCTTTTACAGACTTCCGATTTGATAGCTTTAAGATTCCATTTGGTGGTCCCATGATTCATTTTGGGCCGGTCTTGACCTTGATTTTAACGGTGTTATGGATTGCGGCCATCACCAATGCCATTAATCTGATTGATGGTTTGGATGGCTTAGTTGGAGGAGTTTCTATCATTTCCCTTATGACTATGGGGGTGATTTCTTATTTCTTCCTCTATGACACTGATATTTTCTTGACCATGACCATCTTTGTCTTGGTGGCTGCCATTATGGGATTTTTCCCTTACAATTATCATCCAGCGATTATCTATCTAGGTGATACAGGGGCGCTCTTTATTGGCTTTATGATTGGTGTCTTGTCATTGCAAGGGTTGAAAAATGCGACAGCGGTGGCTATTTTGTCACCTGTTATTATCCTTGGAGTGCCTATTGTTGACACAGTGGTGGCTATTTTCCGCCGTAAGTTGTCAGGGCGCCCAGCTATGGAAGCTGACAAGATGCATTTGCATCATCGTCTCCTAGCTATGGGCTTTACTCATCGTGGAGCGGTTCTAGTGGTCTATGCCATCGCTATCCTCTTTTCATTGATTGCCCTCTTGTTAAATGTTTCTAGCCGTCTTGGTGGTATTCTCTTGCTCTTGAGTTTACTTCTGGGATTGGAAATTCTGATTGAGGGGCTTGAGATTTGGGGCGTTGGTCGAACACCTCTCTTCAACCTCCTGAAATTTATCGGAAATAGTGATTATCGCCAAGCAACCCTGTTAAAATGGAAGCAAGGGCGAAAAAATTAAACATTTGAAAAGCCAAGTAATGGCTTTTTTGTTATAATGATTCTAATTAAGGAAAATGGAAGTTCTCTTTTTGTTTTCCAGAAAATAGCAAGACTATTTTCAAAAAAATAATGCAAATTAGCGAGCGACTGCTCGCTGTATATATGAAAAAGGAGTATACAATGTCTGTACTTGAAATCAAAAATCTTCATGTTTCTGTTGAAGATAAAGAAATCTTGAAGGGTCTTAATTTGACTCTTAAAACTGGTGAGATTGCTGCTATCATGGGTCCTAACGGAACTGGTAAATCTACCCTTTCAGCTGCTATCATGGGTAATCCAAACTATGAGATCACAGAAGGGGACATCCTTTTTGATGGTGAAAGTATCCTTGACTTGGAAGTTGACGAACGTGCACGCCTAGGTCTTTTCCTTGCTATGCAATACCCAGCTGAAATCCCAGGAATCACAAATGCTGAGTTCATCCGTGCGGCTATGAACGCTGGTAAAGAAGATGACGAAAAGATTTCTGTTCTTGATTTTATCACTAAATTGGATGAAAAGATGGAATTGCTTGGTATGCGTGAAGAAATGGCTGAGCGTTACCTTAACGAAGGTTTCTCAGGTGGTGAGAAAAAACGTAACGAAATTCTTCAATTGCTCATGTTGGAACCTAAGTTTGCTCTTCTCGATGAGATTGACTCAGGTCTTGATATCGATGCCCTTAAAGTGGTTTCAAAAGGGGTTAACGCTATGCGTGGCGAAGGCTTTGGTGCCATGATTATCACTCACTACCAACGTCTCTTGAACTACATCACTCCAGATGTCGTACACGTGATGATGGAAGGTAAAGTGGTTCTTTCAGGTGGTCCTGAATTGGCTGCTCGTCTTGAGCAAGAAGGTTATGCGAAAATCGCTGAAGAGCTCGGTTACGAGTACCACGAAGAAGCGTAAGTCTGTTACTCGAAATAACTAGAAAAGGAGTAACCTATGTCAAAAGAATCTATTATCGCTTTTTCACAAGCAAAAGCAGAGCCACTTTGGTTGCAAGACCTTCGTCAAGCAGCCTTTGATAAGCTTGAAAGTTTGGCTCTTCCAAAAATTGAGCGTGTTAAATTCCACCGTTGGAATCTCGGTGATGGAACGATTACTGAAAATGAACCATCAGCAAATGTACCTGATTTTACAGCGCTTGGAAACAACCCTAAATTGGTCCAAGTAGGAACAAATACTGTACTTGAACAATTGCCAGCTGACTTGATTAGTCAAGGTGTGGTCTTCACAGACCTGACGACTGCTCTTGAGGAAATCCCAGAAGTCGTTAAAGCCTTCTTTGGTAAGGCTGTAGCCTATGATGAGGACAAATTGGCAGCTTATAACTATGCCTATTTCAATAGTGCAGCGGTCCTTTACGTACCAGATAATGTTGAAATTGACTTGCCAGTTGAAAGCTATTTTTACCAAGATGGAACTTCAAATGTTCCATTTAACAAACACGTTTTGATCGTGGCTGGTAAAAACAGTAAATTGACTTACCTTGAGCGCTTTGAAACGCTAGGTGAAGCGACTGAAGAAGCTAGTGCCAATATTTCAGTTGAAGTCATTGCTCAAGATGGTGCACAAGTTAAGTTTGCTGCTATTGACCGTTTGGGCGAAAACGTTACAACTTATATTAGTCGTCGTGGTCGTATCGGTCGTGATGCCAGCATTGACTGGGCTCTTGGTATCATGAACGAGGGCAATGTTATTGCTGACTTTGATAGTGACTTGATTGGTAATGGAAGTCATGCCAACCTTAAAGTTATTGGTCTTTCATCAGGGCGTCAGGTTCAAGGAATTGATACTCGTGTAACTAACTATGGTAACAACTCTGTGGGACATATCCTACAACATGGTGTTATTTTGGAACGTGGTACCTTGACTTTCAATGGTATTGGTCACATTGTCAAAGGTGCTAAGGGTGCTGATGCACAACAAGAAAGCCGTGTTCTAATGCTTTCTGACAAGGCACGTTCAGATGCGAACCCAATCCTCTTGATTGACGAAAACGAAGTTACGGCAGGGCATGCTGCTTCAATCGGTCAGGTGGATCCAGAGGATATGTATTACCTCATGAGTCGTGGACTTGATCAAGACACTGCAGAACGTTTGGTTATTCGCGGTTTCTTGGGAGCGGTTATTACCGAAATTCCAGTTAAAGAAGTACGCGATGAAATGATTTCTGTAACTGATACAAAACTAAACAAACGTTAGGAACTATCGACGCAGATAGTCTAACCTATAATATATCTAGATAGGGAGATATGATGTCAGCTTTAGATGCCTATAAGATTCGACAAGATTTTGCCATTTTAGATCAGGTAGTTAATGATGAACCTTTGGTATACTTGGATAATGCAGCAACGACCCAGAAGCCTCAAGTCGTTTTGGGCGCTCTCATGGCTTACTATCATGAGGACAATGCCAATGTTCACCGTGGTGTGCATACCTTGGCTGAGCGTGCAACAGCTACTTACGAAGCTAGTCGTGAAAAGCTTCGTCAGTTTATCAATGCTAAATCAACCAAAGAGGTCCTTTTTACCCGTGGAACGACGACAGGTCTTAACTGGATTGGTCGTTTTGCAGAGCAGGTTCTTGAGCCAGGAGATGAGGTGGTTATTTCAATTATGGAACACCACTCGAATATCATTCCTTGGCAGGAAGCTTGTAAGAAGACGGGGGCTAAACTTGTTTACGCCTACTTGAAGGATGGCCAATTGGATATGGAAGATTTGGCCAACAAGATTACTGAAAAGACAAAATTTGTCAGTCTAGCTCAGGTTTCTAACGTTTTAGGCTGCATCAATCCTGTCAAAGAAATTGCCAAGCTCGCCCACCAAGTTGGTGCCTATATGGTGGTGGACGGTGCCCAATCGGCGCCCCACATGGCCATTGATGTTCAGGATTTGGATTGTGATTTCTTCACCCTTTCTGGACATAAGATGTTAGGTCCAACAGGGATTGGGGTTCTTTACGGCAAGGAAGAGATTCTTAACCAGATGAATCCTATTGAATTTGGTGGTGAAATGATTGATTTCGTTTATGAACAGGAAGCCACTTGGAAGGAATTGCCCTGGAAATTTGAGGCTGGTACACCTAACATTGCGGGGGCTATTGCTCTTGGTGCTGCTGTGGACTATCTCTCTGCTTTAGGTATGGAAAATGTTCATGCTTACGAGCAGGAGTTAGTAGACTATGTTTTGCCTAAACTTCATGAGATTGAGGGATTGACAGTCTACGGTCCAGAGAATCCTAGCCAGCACGCAGGTGTTATTGCCTTTAACATTGATGGGCTTCATCCTCATGATGTGGCGACTGCCCTTGACTATGAAGGAGTAGCAGTGCGTGCAGGTCACCACTGTGCTCAGCCTTTAATCAATCATTTAGGTATCTCATCAGCTGCCCGAGCAAGCTTCTATATTTACAATACTAAAGAGGATTGTGACAAGCTTGTAGAGGCAATTCTTGCGACGAAGGAGTTTTTCAATGGCACTCTCTAGACTAGATAGTTTATATATGGCTGTTGTGGCCGATCACTCTAAGAGCCCTCACCATCATGGTGTTCTACCTGATGTGGAGCAACTTCAACTGAATAATCCGACTTGTGGAGATGTTATCAATCTGTCAGTAAAATTTGATGGTGACGTGATTGAAGACATTGCCTTTGCTGGAGATGGTTGTACCATTTCTACAGCGTCATCAAGTATGATGACGGATGCGGTTATTGGTAAAACTAAGGCAGAGGCTTTGGAACTAGCGGAGATTTTCTCTCTTATGATTCAAGGAGATCATGAAGATGAAGATAAGCTAGGTGAGGCTAAGCTCTTGGCAGGGGTTTCTAAATTTCCACAACGTATCAAATGTGCAACACTCTCTTGGAATGCCCTTAAAAAAGCTATAGAGAGAAGTGAGCTTTAGGAAGTCAAGGAGCAGTCAGTCTCCTTGCCCAAGCAAAAAGGAAAACGAATCAAACCTTTAATAAAGGAAAATACTATGACTGAAACAAATGAAAAAGTAGAACCAAAACCTATTGATTTGGGAGAATATAAATACGGTTTCCATGACGATGTGACACCAGTCTTTTCAACCGGAAAAGGAATCAGTGAAGACGTTGTCCGTGCCATGTCTGCTGAAAAGGGGGAACCTGAGTGGATGCTTGAATTCCGCTTAAAATCATTGGAAACCTTTAACAAAATGGCTATGCAAGAGTGGGGACCAGACCTTTCTGGTATTAACTTTGATGACCTGACTTATTTCCAAAAGGCATCAGACAAACCTGCTCGTGACTGGGAAGATGTTCCTGAGAAAATTAAGGAAACTTTTGAACGTATTGGTATCCCAGAAGCAGAGCGTGCTTATCTTGCTGGAGCCTCAGCTCAGTATGAATCAGAAGTGGTTTACCACAATATGAAAGAAGAGTACGACAAGTTGGGGATTATCTTTACAGATACGGATTCAGCTCTTAAAGAGCATCCAGAACTCTTCAAGAAGTACTTCTCAAAACTAGTTCCGCCAACAGATAATAAATTTGCAGCCCTTAACTCAGCCTTCTGGTCAGGTGGTACCTTTATCTATGTACCTAAAGGCGTTAAGGTGGATATTCCGCTTCAAACCTACTTCCGTATCAATAACGAAGCAACTGCTCAGTTTGAACGTACTCTTATCATCGTTGATGAAGGTGCCAGCGTTCACTATGTTGAAGGATGTACAGCGCCAACTTACACAACTGCCAGCCTTCATGCGGCTATCGTTGAAATCTTTGCACTTGATGGTGCCTACATGCGCTACTCAACTATCCAAAACTGGTCAGATAGCGTTTACAACTTGGTGACTAAACGTGCTACGGCTAAGAAAAATGCGACTGTTGAGTGGATTGATGGTAACCTTGGAGCCGAAGTAACTATGAAGTATCCATCTGTTTACCTTGATGGAGAAGGTGCGCGTGGTACCATGCTTTCAATCGCCTTCGCCAATGCGGGTCAACACCAAGATACAGGGGCTAAGATGATTCACAATGCACCGCATACATCATCATCTATTGTCTCTAAATCAATCGCCCGTAATGGTGGTAAGGTTGACTACCGTGGACAAGTCACTTTCAACAAGGATTCTAAGAAATCGGTATCTCACATCGAATGTGACACCATCTTGATGGATGATTTGTCTAAATCAGATACTATCCCATTCAACGAAATCCATAACTCACAAGTTGCTCTTGAACACGAAGCTAAGGTTTCTAAGATTTCTGAAGAGCAACTCTACTACCTCATGAGCCGTGGACTTTCAGAACAAGAAGCAACAGAGATGATTGTCATGGGATTTGTGGAACCATTTACCAAAGAACTTCCAATGGAATATGCTGTTGAGCTTAACCGCTTGATTAGTTATGAAATGGAAGGATCAGTTGGGTAAAAACTCTGATAATCTAAAGGGACCAGACGGTCCTTTTTGTTTTGCTTGAAAAATCAAGAAATGAGCTCTAGATTAATGTTAGGAAAGGAGTGATTGTAATGATCAGAAAACGTTTACAACTGATATTTAAAAAGATATAATAGATTTGAATAGCAGTAATGGAGGGGACTAATATGGGAGTATATAACAGTGACTGGCTACTCAATCAGATTCGTGGGACAGCTAATGTTGTCAGTAAGGCTTTTAAATTTGAGACTCTAGATATTGATTTAGGTCAGGTGGAGGACGAGCAAGGTCGCACTATTGATGGAAATGACTACATTGATGACTTGTTAATCCATGAACAGTATGATCAGGCAACTACCTTCATTCATAGTCAACTCAAGCGTTTGACGACTAACGACTATAATCTCCTTGTCAGTGTCTATATGGAGTATTTGGAGAATTTGCCACCTGTAATAAGGCAGAAACACCATTTTGACGAGAGGAAAATAGCAAGTTTGAGGGAAAAGCTGTCCGAATTTTCATGGTAATTTGCTAGAGAGAGTGGGAGAGGAAACGCCAAGCGTTTACGACTTTTCCACCCTCTTTTTTGTGTTATAATAGAGTCACTATGGATAAATTAATAAAAACAATTTCAGAATCAGGTTCTTTCCGTGCTTACGTTCTTGATAGCACTGAAACAGTTAGAACCGCACAAGAAAAACACAATACATTATCATCTTCAACAGTCGCTTTGGGGCGTACCCTTATTGCCAATCAAATCTTGGCTGCTAATCAAAAAGGTGAGAGCAAAATTACGGTTAAAGTTATCGGGAACAGCTCTTTTGGGCATATCATCTCTGTAGCTGATACCAAAGGACATGTTAAGGGCTACATCCAAAATCCAGGTGTGGACATCAAGAAAACAGCAACTGGTGAAGTCTTGGTGGGTCCTTTCATGGGACAAGGGCAGTTTGTTTCTATCATCGATTATGGAACTGGTAATCCCTACACGTCATCAACACCACTTATTTCTGGTGAAATCGGTGAAGACTTTGCCTACTATTTGACAGAATCTGAGCAAACGCCATCTGCTGTAGGTCTTAATGTACTTCTTGACGAAGAGGACAAGGTCAAGGTTGCTGGTGGCTTCATGCTTCAGGTCTTGCCAGGAGCTAGCGAGGAAGAAATCGCTCGTTACGAAAAACGCATCCAAGAGATGCCAGCCATTTCAACGCTTTTGGAGTCTGATGACCATATCGAAGCTCTCTTGAATGCCATTTATGGGGATGAACCTTTCAAACGTTTGTCTGAAGAGGAGCTTAGCTTTGAGTGTGATTGCTCACGTGAACGCTTTGAAAATGCCCTCTTGACACTTGGTAAGGATGAACTTCAAGCTATGAAAGACGAGGACCATGGGGCTGAAATCGTCTGTCAATTCTGCCAAACCAAATATGAATTTTCAGAAGCTGACTTGGAGGAACTCATCAATGACTAAACTTAATTCATCCTTCATGATTGGAAATGTGGAGATTCCTCATCGTACAGTACTAGCTCCTATGGCAGGTGTGACCAACTCTGCCTTCCGTACTATTGCCAAGGAGTTTGGTGCTGGCCTTGTGGTGATGGAGATGATTTCTGAAAAAGGTCTCCTCTACAATAATGAGAAGACCCTCCACATGCTTCACATCGATGAGAATGAACATCCAATGTCTATCCAGCTTTTCGGTGGTGATGCTGAGGGCTTGAAGCGTGCGGCTGACTTTATCCAGACCAATACCAAGGCTGATATCGTTGATATCAACATGGGTTGTCCGGTCAATAAGGTAGTCAAAAATGAAGCTGGTGCCAAGTGGCTCAAGGATCCAGACAAGATTTACCACATCGTCAAGGAAGTAACGTCAGTACTTGATATTCCTCTGACCGTTAAGATGCGTACAGGTTGGTCAGACAGTGACTTGGCTGTAGAAAATGCCCTTGCAGCTGAGTCTGCAGGTGTTTCTGCCCTTGCTATGCACGGCCGTACTCGTGAGCAAATGTACACAGGTCACTGTGATCACGAGACTTTGGCCCGTGTTGCTAAGGCTATCACTAAGATTCCGTTTATCGGAAACGGCGATGTTCGTAGCGTTCAAGACGCTAAACTTATGATTGAAGAACTTGGTGTAGATGCCGTTATGGTTGGTCGTGCAGCCATGAATAATCCATACATCTTCACGCAAATCAATCACTTCTTCGAAACAGGAGAGGAATTGCCAGAGCTTCCATTTGATAAAAAATTGGACATCGCTGAAGACCACCTCAAACGTTTGGTGGACCTTAAAGGTGAAAAGATTGCTGTCCGTGAATTCCGTGGTCTGGCACCACACTATCTTCGTGGAACAGCAGGAGCAGCTAAGGTTCGTGGAGAAGTCTCACGTGCCGAGTCTGTTGCTCAGGTTGAAGAAATCTTTGCAACTTTGCGATAATTCTATATCTGATAAAAACTTAACCAGCTTGGTTAGGTTTTTATTTTACCCTTATTCTTCCTTGATAGTGATGATAGCCCATCGCTAATCTTTTTCTTGGTCTTCCCTTGCAAAACCTCTGTGTTTTCGATATAATTAACTGGTTAAGTAAATGGAGAAAGCAATGCTAGAACTAGAAGAACAAGTCAATCAATTGATTAATCAAATTTTGCTTAAGGCTGAAAATCAGCATGAGCTCCTTATTGGTCAGTGCCGTAGTCAAGTCAAATTGACTAATACTCAGGAACATATTCTCATGCTTTTGGCTGAGGGTCGCAAGACCAATTCGGAGTTGGCAAAGACCTTAAATGTCAGTCAGGCTGCTGTTACCAAGGCTGTTAAAACCTTGGTCAAAGAGGGTATGTTGGAGGCTAAGAAAGACAAGGATGATGGGCGCGTGACCTACTTTGTCTTGACACAAGAGGCTCAACCCATAGCTCAGGAGCATGAGGAACACCACCAAGAGACCTTGGGGGTTTATCGGTCTGTATTGGATCAGTTTGATAATCAAGAGCGTCAGGTTATTGGACGTTTCTTGACAGAATTAGCAGAAAAAATTGAGGAATAAGATGCGCTATATTACAGTTGAAGGACTGAGCTTCCAGTATGATGCGGAGCCCGTTCTGGACAATATTCACTATCATTTGGATTCTGGGGAGTTTGTAACCCTGACTGGGGAAAATGGAGCTGCCAAGTCAACGCTTATCAAGGCTACCCTGGGAATTCTCAAGCCTAAGAAGGGAACTGTAACCATCTCTGAAACCAATAAAGATGGTAAAAAGCTTCGTATGGCCTATCTTCCCCAGCAAATTGCCAGCTTTAATGCAGGTTTTCCGAGCACGGTCTACGAGTTTGTGAAGTCTGGCCGTTATCCTCGTCAGGGGTGGTTTCGTCGTTTGACGAAGCACGACTTGGAACACGTTCAACGTGCCCTTGAGTCTGTAGGTATGTGGGAAAATCGTCACAAGCAAATTGGGCGTCTCTCAGGTGGCCAGAAGCAACGTGCTGTTATTGCTCGTATTTTTGCCTCAGATCCAGATATTTTTGTCTTGGATGAGCCAACGACGGGTATGGATGCAGGGACAGCTAATACTTTCTATGAACTCATGCACCACTCGGCTCACAAGCATGGCAAGTCGGTCTTGATGATTACCCACGACCCAGAGGAAGTCAAAGAGTACACAGACCGTAATATTCATCTGGTTCGTAATCAGAAATTGCCTTGGCGTTGTTTCAATGTTCATGAAAAGGATGGAGAGGAGCACAGACATGATTAGTGAATTATTAGCCTATGATTTTATGCAACGTGCTATTCTCGCCGTGATTGCTATCAGTATATTTTCTCCGATTTTGGGGCTCTTCTTAATTCTTCGTCGTCAGAGTCTGATGAGCGATACCTTGAGTCACGTGTCCCTAGCTGGGGTGGCTGTTGGGATTTTCTTGGGACAATCAACCACTTGGATGACCCTTGTGGTTGTGGTTATTGCCGCTTTGGTTTTGGAATATCTCAGGGTCAGTTACAAGCATTATATGGAGATTTCAACGGCTATCCTCATGTCAATGGGATTGGCAGTGGCTCTTATTCTTAGTAACAAGGCGGGTAGCAGTAGCATGAGTCTGGATAGCTATCTTTTTGGTTCTATCATCACCATTAGCTCTGAACAGGTCTATGCCCTCTTTGTTATTGCGGCTATTGTACTGATCTTGACCTTACTCTTTATTCGTCCTATGTATCTTTTAACCTTTGACGAGGACACCGCTCATGTGGATGGCTTGCCAGTTCGTCTCATGTCTCTCCTCTTCAATATTGTGACAGGGATAGCGATTGCCCTGATGATTCCAGCAGCAGGATCACTTTTGGTTTCCACCATCATGATTCTTCCAGCAGCTATTGGTATGAAAATAGGTCAAACCTTTAAATCTGTCATTTTCTGGGCTATTGGTATTGGTTTGGTTGGCATGCTCTCTGGTATTTTTATTTCCTATTATTGGGAAACACCAGCTAGTGCCACTATTACCCTTATCTTCATCGCCTTCTTTGGTCTGGTATCAATCTTTGAACCTCTCTTAAAAGCAGAATAGATAATAGAAGAAAAGGGCTTGAGAAATCAAGCTCTTTTTGTGATATACTAAAGTGGTTTTTGAGAGAAGTTAAAATAAGAATGGTAGCTTTCTAGGCAGAAATGATGATTATATTTCTCTAGTATCCACTATCATTTGTAATAGTAACAAAAAAGGAGAAAACATGGAAATCTTTCTAACGAGTATATCGGGAATCCTAGTCATTTTGGGTATGATTTTAGTGGGATTCGTAATGGGTGAAAAAGGCTGGTTTGACGACAAGTCACGTGGTCTTATAGCTAAGCTAGTCACTCAAATTGCCCTTCCTTGTTATATGCTCTATACGATTACACAGCGTTTCACAGCGGCAGACCTACTTAAAATGTTGCCGGAATTGCGTTTTCCTACACTTTCTATGGTGATTTTACTCGGGATTGCGACAGCGGTGGCTAGAATTTTTGCAGTGAAAAAGGAGCGTCGTGGTCTCTTTATTTCCATGTTTTTTAATTCGAATACCATTTTTGTGGGGCTCCCTATCAATCAAGCCCTCTTTGGCGATGCTAGTATCCCCTATGTTCTTATCTATTATATGTGCAATACGACCTTTTTCTGGACCTTGGGGACCTACCTCATCCAACGTGATGGGGAAGGAGACGCTGAATTTGATTTAAGAACAAGTCTGAAAAAAATCTTCTCCCCCCCTCTAATGGGCTTCATGTTAGGCCTTATTATTGTTATCCTCCATATTAAATTACCAAGCTTTTTAGCCAGTGACTTGCAGTATTTAGGTAGTTTGACGACTCCTCTATCTATGATTTTCATCGGTTTGTCAGTATCCAATGCAGGTGTCAAGCAGTTGGTTCTTAAAAAGGACCAGTTACTGATTTTGCTGGGACGCTTTGTGGTTGCCCCTCTCTTGATGGCTACCATCGTATATTGGGCGCCCCTCCCAACCTTGATGAAGCAAGTTTTTATCATCCAGTCGGCTATGCCTGTCATGACCAATGCTCCAGTCGTTGCTAAACTATATGGGGCTGATAGTGATTACGCTGCTGTCATGGTTACTGAGACTACCCTTGCTACCATGATTGTAATTCCAATTTTGATGGTCCTTATGGCTTAAAAATAATCAAGTAACCCCGGTTTTTCTGGGGTTTTTTAAATTTGTAAAAAAATTCAAAAAAAGTTTACGAAAACGCTTTACAAATTCTAAAAAGATGCTATAATAATTACATAAGTTATGCAAACGTTTGCATCAAACGTAGGAGGAAATGAAATGAATAAGCTAAAAGAAAAATTTGGCTTTGAGTTCTGGCAAAAATTCGGTAAAGCCCTCATGGTTGTTATCGCGGTTATGCCAGCAGCAGGTCTCATGATTTCTATCGGTAAAACGATTGCCATGATTAATCCAAACATGGCACCACTCGTTATTACAGGTGGATTTCTTGAGCAGATTGGTTGGGGGGTTATTGGTAACCTTCACATCTTGTTCGCCCTTGCCATTGGTGGTAGCTGGGCTAAGGAACGTGCAGGCGGTGCCTTTGCGGCAGGTCTTGCCTTTATCTTGATTAACCGTTTGACTGGTTCAATCTTTGGTGTTACTTCAGATATTCTTGCTGATAAGGCTGCTACAGTCCACACCATTTTTGGTCAATCAATCAAGGTATCTGATTACTTCATCAGTGTTATGGAAGCTCCAGCCCTTAACATGGGTGTGTTCGTAGGTATCATCTCTGGTTTCATCGGAGCTACTGCCTTCAATAAATACTATAACTTCCGTAAATTGCCAGAAGCTTTGTCATTCTTCAATGGTAAACGTTTCGTACCATTCGTAGTTATTCTTCGTTCAGCTATTGCAGCTATCGTTCTTGCTATCGTATGGCCAGTTATCCAATCAGGAATCAACGGCTTTGGTATGTGGATTGCCAGCTCAAAAGAAACTGCTCCAATCTTGGCACCGTTCTTGTTCGGTACATTGGAACGTCTTCTCTTGCCATTTGGTCTTCACCACATGTTGACTATCCCAATTAACTACACTCAATTGGGTGGTACTTATGAAGTCTTGACTGGTGCTGCAAAAGGTACTAAGGTATTGGGTCAAGACCCACTATGGCTTGCTTGGGTTACTGACCTTGCAAACCTTAAAGGGGCACATCCTGATCAATACAAACACCTTCTTGACTCTGTTACACCAGCCCGCTTTAAAGTTGGTCAAATGATTGGTTCATTTGGTATCTTGATGGGTATGGTGGTAGCTATCTACCGTAACGTTGATGATGATAAGAAACATCAGTACAAAGGTATGTTGACTGCGACTGCGCTTGCAACATTCTTGACAGGGGTAACAGAACCTATCGAGTACATGTTCATGTTCGTAGCTACTCCACTTTACATTATTTACGCATTTGTACAAGGTGCTGCCTTTGCAATGGCTGATATCGTTCACCTTCGTGTTCACTCATTCGGTTCTATCGAATTCTTGACACGTACACCACTCGCTATTAACGCTGGTTTGGCGATGGATATCGTTAACTTCATTTGGGTAACTGTACTCTTTGGTGTTATCATGTTCTTCATCGCAAACTTCATGATTAAGAAATTTGATTACGCTACACCAGGACGTAACGGTAACTATGAACAAAACGATGATGCTCCTGCAGAATCTGCTGGATCAGCAGGTGCTGGAACAAGCTCAGCAAGTTCACAAGTTATCAACATTATCAACCTTCTTGGTGGACGTGCTAACATCGTCGATGTTGACGCATGTATGACTCGTCTCCGTGTTACTGTTAAAGACGCTGAAAAAGTCGGAACTGAAGCTCAATGGAAAGCTGAAGGCGCTATGGGTCTTGTTATGAAAGGTCAAGGTGTCCAAGCTATCTACGGTCCTAAAGCTGACGTATTGAAATCTGATATCCAAGATGTACTTGATTCAGGTGAAGTTATCCCTGAAACACTTCCAAGTCAAATGACTGCTGTTCAAAAAGCAGAAGCTAAATTCAAAGGTGTTACTGATGAAGTGCATTCAGTCGCTGATGGTCAAGTTATCAACATCGAAGATGTTAAAGACCCAGTATTCTCACAAAAAATGATGGGTGACGGTTTCGCTGTAGAACCAGAAAACGGTAAAATCGTTTCACCAGTAGCTGGTAAAGTGACAAGTATCTTCCCAACTAAACACGCTCTTGGTTTGGTAACTGACAATGGTCTTGAAGTTTTGGTTCACATCGGACTTGACACTGTCAGTCTTGAAGGTAAACCATTCGACGTTAAAGTTACTGAAGGTCAAACAGTTGCTGCAGGTGACCTCTTGGTTGAAGCAAACCTTGATGCTATCCGTGAAGCAGGTCGTGCAACATCTACAGTTGTTGTCTTTACAAATGCAGATGCAATCAAATCAGTTAAAGTAGAACATACAGGTAAATTGGCTGCTGACGCTCCAGTTGCAAAAGTAGAACTTTAATTTGCTAAACGATAAACAAGCAGACAGCCCTTGGGCTGTTTTGTTTGTAAATGACCCTATGTCATTTCTAGATGCAAGTCAGAAGAGGGATAAACTTATGAAATTTCTAACTTTAAATACACACAGTTGGATGGAAGAAGATGCAGAAGAGAAGTTCCAAACCTTAAAGGAACAGATCCTAAAGGCTCAGTATGATATTATTTGCTTCCAGGAAGTTAACCAAGAAATAGAAACTTCTGTTGTGGACACGGATGCTTACTATCATGCACTTCCATCAGCAACACCAATCCACCAAGATCACTTTGTCCGTCTTCTTGTGGAAAAGTTAGCTGAAGAAGGGCTTCAATACCATTGGACTTGGGCCTATAATCACATTGGTTATGATCACCTTAATGAGGGGGTTGCCGTCTTGTCACGTCAACCATTGACAGCGAGTGAAATCTTGGTTTCAGATGTTGATGATCCAACTGACTACCATACACGCCGTGTAGCAGTTGCTGAAACTACTGTAGATGGCCGAGAAGTTGCTGTTGCTAGTGTTCACCTTTCATGGTGGGACAAAGGTTTCCAAGAAGAGTGGGCACGTATTGAGGAACGTTTCAAAGCTATTGGGAAACCGCTCATCCTAGCAGGTGACTTTAACAACCCAGCAGGTCGCGAAGGGCATAAAGCCATTTTGGCTAGCTCGCTCAATCTTCAAGATAGTTTTGAAGTAGCTAAAGAAACAACTGGTAGCTATACAGTTGGACCAGGTATCGATGGCTGGAAGGGCAATGAAGAGCCTTTACGTATCGATTATGTTTTTGCTAGCCAAGATTGGACAGTAGAGCGCCTTAGTGTGATTTTTGATGGCAATAACCAACCTTTGGTAAGTGACCACTACGGTCTTGAAGCAGAATTAACATTTAAGTAGAAACGGTATCCTATTATGACCTAATAAGGGTAAAAAACATTGTCAAAAGACAAATAAAAGAGTAAACTAGAAGCTATAATTGAATTTTTATAAGGAGAGACTAATGGCTCATATTACATTTGATTATTCAAAAGTTTTGGATAAATTTGTAGCACCACACGAAGTGGACAACCTTCAAGCACAAGTAACAGTAGCAGACGAAATGATTCGCAAAGGAACTGGCCCAGGGGCAGACTTCCTTGGATGGCGTGACCTTCCAGAAAACTACGATCGTGAAGAATTTGATCGTATTTTGAAGGCTGCTGAAAAAATCAAAGAAGAAAGCGAAGTTTTGGTTGTTATCGGTATCGGTGGTTCTTACCTTGGTGCCAAAGCAGCCATTGACTTCTTGAACCATCACTTTGCTAACCTTCAAACAAAAGAAGAACGCAAAGCACCACAAATCGTTTACGCTGGTAACTCAATTTCATCAACATATCTTGCAGACTTGCTTGAGTATGTTGAAGATAAAGACTTCTCAGTTAACGTTATCTCTAAATCAGGTACAACAACTGAACCAGCTATCGCTTTCCGTGTTTTCAAGGAACTCCTTGTTAAGAAATACGGTCAAGAAGAAGCAAACAAACGTATCTACGCAACAACTGACCGCCAAAAAAATGCAGTTAAAGTTGAAGCAGATGCTAACGGTTGGGAAACTTTCGTTGTTCCAGATGACATCGGTGGACGTTTCTCAGTATTGACAGCTGTAGGTCTCTTGCCAATCGCAGCTTCAGGTGCTGATATCAAAGCCCTTATGGAAGGTGCTAACGCTGCACGTAAAGAGTATTCTTCATATAAAATCTCTGAAAACGAAGCTTACCAATACGCTGCACTTCGTAATATCCTTTACCGTAAAGGTTACACAACTGAAATCTTGGCTAACTACGAACCATCACTTCAATACTTCTCAGAATGGTGGAAACAATTGGCTGGTGAATCTGAAGGTAAAGACCAAAGAGGTATTTACCCAACATCAGCAAACTTCTCAACAGACTTGCACTCTCTTGGACAATTTATCCAAGAAGGTACACGTAACCTCTTTGAGACAGTTGTTCGTGTGGAAAAACCACGTAAGAACGTGATTATCCCTGAATTGGAAGAAGATCTTGATGGACTTGGTTACCTCCAAGGTAAAGATGTTGACTTTGTTAACAAAAAAGCAACAGACGGTGTTCTTCTTGCTCACACAGATGGTGATGTACCAAACATGTTCATCACTCTTCCTGAACAAGATGCCTTTACATTGGGTTACATCATTTACTTCTTTGAAATTGCTATCGCCCTTTCAGGTTATTTGAATGCTATCAACCCATTTGACCAACCAGGTGTAGAAGCATACAAGAAAAACATGTTCGCCCTTCTTGGTAAACCAGGATTTGAAGAACTTGGAGCAGAACTTAACGCTCGCTTGTAATTCTCAGATAAGATCAGCTTTGGCTGGTCTTTTTTTTATCCATTTGTAAGCTAAAACTTTCCATTGATTGTTTCTTGTAGGTTAATTTACGAATTTTTATTTTAAACGTTTTGGACTGGCTAGTTGGGCTTTGTGGCTCTTTAATTTAGAAATGATTGTTGTTATAATTAGTTCAAGCATAGGAGGATGGATCATGATTGGACCTGTTAAAATGGGTGCTTTGTTGAAAAAAATTCGTTTATCAAAGAATTTGACATTGAAAGAACTTGCTAGTGATTATTTATCAGTATCTTTCCTATCAAAATTTGAACGTGGAGAATCTGATATCTCATTATCTAGGTTTTTTCTTTTGTTAGATAAATTGGATGTCAGTATTGAAGAGTTCTATGGTATTTTATCTCAAGATAATCCAACTCATACTGAAAAGTTATTAGCAAGTGCTAGTAAGGCTTATTATCAAAACAATATTTTATTGTTACAGAAGTACGCTGGAGAAGAGCGTCATAAATTTGAGCTCACACAAGACAAATCATTTCTCTATAACAGTATTATGCTAGAATCTTTTTTGGTAAGTGTTTCAAATAAAGAAGTTGATGAAAATAAGGTAAGGGAATTAACAGACTATCTTTTTAGCATTGAACAATGGGGAAAAAGAGAGTTAATCATATTAGGAAATAGTATGTCGTTTATTTCCACCCAGACACTTAATGTTTTGACCAAGGAGGTCGTGTATAGAACTAGCCTTTTTGGAAAGAGCGACTCAAATCAAAGAATTCGACTTAGTCTTCTTATTAATGCAGCTTATGAATTTTTACGACGTGATGAATTAGATTCTGCGAAATACTATTTAGATTTAGTCAATGATATTGGAATTCCTGAGGTCCTCTTATATGAAAGACATGAGTTGATATTTGTAATGGGAACCTACTTGATAAAGTCAGGTGAAGTTACTGAAGGGAGAAATCTAATTGAGGGGTGTTTAGAAACTCTTAGGACTTTAGGTGCGGAAAATTTATTGCTTACTAAGGAATCAGAGTATCAAGAGTTGCTAAATTCCACTATATGACAATTTTATAGAGTGAGTTAAAAAATAGAATAAACTAAAACCATAGTACAATATCACTATGGTTTTTAATTTTCAATGGATATATGGAGTTCCAATGTCTTCAATTTATCCAACTGACTAAATACCAAGGTGATTTAGATTGTGAGGAAATCTATGAGAACCTATATTCTTAAATACAAATATGATAATTTAGTTCATATCTTACTGTTAGCGTTGAATGCTGCTATTTTCGTGAGTGCTTCGGTAACCTTGGCTTTAATGACTAATCAGCTGGTATCGAAGCGAATCCAATCCTTTTTAGCTTTATTAGGTTTAGAGGTAGGGCTTTACGTTATTTATTTAGTTTTGAATTATATTATTGCTGTAAATCAAACAAAACTAATTCAGAAAATGACTTTATCTATTCGTCAGTCTTATCTTAGTAAAATTATTCACCATTCTTTTAGTGAATTCAGAAAGAGTGATATTGGAGAGCATCTCTCAGTATTAAATAATGATATCCAATTGATTGAATCAAATGGCTTTACAAGTATTTATACTCTTTGTTCAACAGTATTCACAACTTTGTTTTCAATTATTGCCTTATTAAGTTATGATGTAAGAATTGTTCTGTTAGCCATTTTTTTAACTTTGTGTCTGACCTATCTTCCCAAACCATTTACCAATAAAATGCAGAAATCAATGGAAAAATTTTCCCAAGCGAATGAGGAACTTGTCTCAGGAATAAGTGACCAGTTATATGGATATGCAGATGTTTATTACGCCAGTCGTAAACAGATATTTCTTAGACAAGTGAGGTCCATTGTTGAGGAATATATTGTACAAAAAATTATTTTTACAAAAAGAAATACTAGCACAGAGACGCTGATGGCTTTATTTTCAGTTGCCGCTCAGATGTTGATACTTCTTCTAACTGGCTTGTTAATTATTTTTGGAAATATTACTGTTGGAACCATTGCCTCGGTAGGCCAGATATCAGGTAATATTTTTAGCTCTCTATCCACCATTAATCAGCTGCAAGTGACAATTAAGTCTGTCGATCCTATCTTAAAAAAATTTCACGATTTTCCAGAGGCTCCAAAGACTTGCATAGCGACTATTCAGGATGTTCGTTTTGAGAATGTAAGTTATCATTTTGGAGAGAAGGGTATTATTGAGGGATTCACCCAAACCTTTAAACAAGGAGGAAAGTACGCTATTACTGGATGCTCAGGTAGTGGGAAGTCCACCCTGCTTAATATGCTCCTAGGAAATCTTAAAGATTATGAGGGAAAAATCTTGTTTGAGAAATTGGAGTTAAAAGAGATTGATGAGAACTCAATCGTATCTAACTGTGCCTATGTTGGGAGTCAAACTCATATCTATAATGATACCTTGAGGAACAATCTAACTCTTTGGAATGAAGCCATTACTGATACGCACATCAAGGAAGTTCTTGAAAGGATTAATCTTTTATCTTTCTTAAGCCGTATAGATGAGCAAGTAAGTGACGGTATTTTTTCGGAGGGTCAAAAACAAAGAATAGGCCTGATAAGAGCGTTTTTAAAAGGAAGTTCTGTTGTGATTTTTGATGAAGCCACTGCAAATCTTGACCATAAAAATGCTACTCGTATTGAGCACCCATTATTAAGTGATCCTAATATCACTTATATCACGGTTACCCACCATCTTATAAAGGAAAATGAACCATATTTTGATGAGATTATTCGTTTGGGAGAGGGCACTGAGTAAATGTTTCATAAGATAAATGCTTAGGATTTATTTCAATTTTACTAACGGCAGTCAAAGTGCTATAATGTAAGGGATTGTGAATTTAGCAAGTTCTGCTATTTTCAAAAAAGAAAAAACAAATCAGAGATGCAAATCTCTTAGAAGAGGTGAATCCCATGGGACGTAAATGGGCTAATATCGTTGCTAAGAAAACTGCTAAAGATGGTGCAAACTCAAAGGTGTACGCTAAGTTTGGTGTTGAAATCTATGTAGCTGCTAAACAAGGTGAACCAGATCCAGAATCAAACTCAGCTTTGAAATTCGTTTTGGAGCGTGCTAAACAAGCGCAAGTGCCAAAACACGTTATTGATAAGGCCATTGATAAGGCTAAAGGTAACACAGATGAAACTTTCGTTGAAGGACGTTATGAAGGGTTTGGGCCAAATGGTTCTATGATCATCGTAGATACTTTGACTTCAAACGTTAACCGTACAGCTGCTAACGTACGTACTGCCTTTGGTAAAAATGGCGGTAACATGGGTGCATCAGGTTCTGTTTCATACATGTTTGATAAAAAAGGTGTTATCGTTTTTGCAGGTGAAGATGCAGACGCAATCTTTGAACAATTGCTTGAAGCTGATGTAGAAGTTGAAGATGTAGAAGCAGAAGATGGTACTATCACTGTTTATACTGAGCCAACAGATCTTCATAAAGCGTTGGAAGCTCTCCGTGCTAACGGACAAGAAGAGTTCCAAGTGACTGAACTTGAAATGATTCCACAAACTGAGGTTACTCTTGAAGGTGAAGACCTTGAAGTTTTCGAAGGACTTATTGATGCGCTTGAAGCAGACGATGATGTTCAAAAGGTTTACCACAACGTAGCAGATATGTAATCTCATTCAACACTTTCCTCACGATGGAAAGTGTTTTTGTGTGGTCTATCTAAGGATTTGTCTTGCTTGTCCTGACTTAATCTGATATAGTAGTAGCCAAGTGAATTATTGGAGGAATACGAAATATGAATATGATGCTAGTTTTGGCCATTTATGTGGTCGCCATTGTTGCTTATGTGGCTTTCAGCCGTCGTCGCCAAGCAAAGGCACAGGAAGATCGTTTTGCAGGCCTTGCTAAGGGTGCTGAAGTTGAAACAATCGGTGGTTTGATTGCTATTGTTGATGAGATTGACAAAGAGAATAACCGTATCGTTTTGGATGCAGAAGGTGTCTTCTTGACTTTTGATTTGAGTCGTTCAATCATGAAAGTGATCACACCAGCACCAACTACAGAAACAGCAGAAACAACTAAAAAGACAATTATCGAAGAAGATTCAGCAATTGAATCTTCTGATGAAAAGTAAGATGTGTATTTGAGACTAGGTTAAATCCTGGTCTTTTTGCGTTTTCTAATCTTATCGGTATTAAAAGCTGTTCAGAACCCCTGAAAATGTGGTAAAATAAAGGGTAAACTATATTTAGAGGATATTCCATGTTTAAATTTAGAAAAAAATCTCATCAAGAGGTTCTAGACAATATTCCCAACCATATTGGTATTATTATGGATGGAAATGGCCGTTGGGCTAAAAAGCGTCTACAACCACGTGTGATGGGGCATAAGGCTGGGATGGACGCCTTGCAAAAGGTAACTATCGAAGCATCACAACTTGGAGTTAAGGTATTGACAGTCTATGCCTTCTCAACTGAAAACTGGTCACGCCCACAAGATGAAGTAAAATTCATCATGAATTTGCCAGTTGAATTTTTTAACAAGTATGTACCAGAATTAGACAAAAACAATGTTCGTATTTTGACAATCGGAGATAATAGTCGTTTGCCTAAGGAGACTTTAGATGCTCTTGAAAAGGCAGTTGAGCAGACGAAACACAATTCCGGTTTGGTTCTTAATTTTGCACTGAACTATGGTGGTCGTGCGGAGATTGTGTCTGCTGTTCAAGCGATTGCTAAAGAGGTTGAAGCAGGAAAACTCAGTCCTGAAGCTATTGATGAAGATCTCATTGCTAAGCATTTGATGACAGATAAATTGCCTTACCTCTATCGTGATCCAGATTTAATTATCCGTACGAGTGGCGAGCTTCGTCTTAGTAATTTCTTGCCTTGGCAATCTGCCTATAGTGAGTTTTACTTCACAGATGTTTTCTGGCCAGACTTTGACCAACAGGGGCTACGTCAAGCCATCTCTGACTACAATAAACGTCACCGTCGCTTCGGTGGTGTCTAGAAAGGACCTCTCATGCAAGAACGTTTAATTGGTGGGGGTGTGGCAGCAGCCATTTTCCTCCCATTGCTCTTTATCGGCGGTCTTCCTTTCCAACTTTTAGTTGGGGCTATGGCCATGGTTGCGGTGTCTGAGATGCTTCGCATGAAGCACTTGGAGATTTTCTCTATCGAGGGTATTTTATCAATGATGGCAGCCTTTATCTTGGCTGTACCGATTGATCGGTATTTTATCAGTCTTCCAACAAATGCTAGTGTGACAGGTTTCGCTGTTATTTCATTTTTGATTCTAGCAGGGACTGTCCTTAATAGCGACCACTATTCTTTTGATGATGCAGCTTATCCAATCGCATCTGCCTTTTATGTTGGTTTTGGTTTCCAAAATCTCATTGCAGCACGTTTGGATAGTTGGGAAAAGGTTCTCTTTGCCCTTTTTATTGTTTGGGCAACGGATATTGGGGCTTACCTTTTTGGTCGTCAATTTGGTCAAAATAAGTTATTGCCAAAAGTATCACCAAATAAGACTATTGAAGGTAGTGTTGGGGGTATCTTATCAGCAGTCATTGTGGCTCTTATCTTTGGGTTGATTAACCACGGAGTTTATGCCCCTCATAACTTCTTCTGGTTGCTTATCTGTACGATTCTCTTTAGTATTTTTGGTCAATTTGGTGATTTGGTTGAATCAGCTATTAAACGTCACTTTGGCGTAAAAGACTCAGGCAATCTCATTCCTGGGCATGGTGGTATTTTGGACCGTTGTGACAGCTGGATTTTCGTTTTCCCAATCATGCACTTCCTAGGACTTTTTTAAGAGTGGGGGTGTCTAGATGAAAGCTATTATTACCTTTTTACTGATTTTCTGTGTGATTGTCGTTTTCCATGAGTTTGGTCATTTCTTTTTCGCCAAACGTTCAGGAATTTTGGTTCGTGAATTTGCCATTGGTATGGGACCGAAAATTTTTGCACACACCGGTAAGGATGGTACCGTTTATACTATCCGTATCCTCCCTTTGGGTGGTTATGTCCGTATGGCTGGTTGGGGTGAAGATACAACTGAGATTAAAACAGGTAGTCCTGCTAGTCTAACGATTGGATCAGATGGTAAGGTAAGACGTATCAACCTTTCGGATCGTCAGGTTGACCAGACGGCTTTACCTATGAACGTCACTGCCTATGATTTGGAAGATAAGTTAACCATTACAGGTCTAGTCCTAGATGAGACCAAGACCTATGAGGTTGACCATGATGCCACTATCGTTGAGGAGGATGGTACAGAACTTCGTATCGCTCCTAAGGATGTCCAATATCAAAATGCTAGCATTTGGGGACGCTTAATTACCAACTTTGCTGGACCTATGAATAACTTCATTCTTGGGGTGCTTGTCTTTATTATCTTAGCCTTTGTTCAAGGTGGTGTTCAAGACACATCAACCAACCGTATTCAGGTGGCTGATGGTGGTGCTGCTCAGGTAGCAGGCTTGAAAAATGGTGATGCTATCGAGGCCATTAATAAGGACAAGGTTACTGATTGGGACAGCTTGAAGGAAGCATTGACAGAGAATACTCAAAAATTCTCCAAAGGTGACAGCCTTTCTGTGACGGTTAAGAGAAGTAACGGTCAGGAAGAAACGGTTTCTGTTAAACCTAAGGAGAGTCAAGGTAGCTACTTTTTGGGTGTTTCTCCAGCCTTAAAAACAGGTCTAAAAGATAAGATTTTTGGTGGTTTCCAAATGGCTTGGGAAGGGGCCTTCAAAATTCTCGTGGCACTCAAGGGGCTTATCACCAACTTTAGTTTGAATAAACTTGGTGGACCAGTTGCCATGTTCCAGATGTCTGCCCAGGCTTCAGAAAGTGGCTTGATTTCCATTCTTAACCTTATGGGGATGCTCTCAATTAACTTGGGAATTTTCAATCTTATCCCAATTCCAGCCCTTGACGGTGGAAAAATTGTTATGAATATTATTGAAGCCATTCGTCGTAAACCACTTAATCAAGAAATTGAAAGCTATATTACACTTGCAGGTGTTGCTATCATGGTTGTTCTTATGATTGCAGTCACTTGGAATGATATTATGCGTGCTTTCTTTTAATTAGAAACAAAGAAACGAAAGGAAGTCTAAGGGACTTGACCCGAGGGCCAGCCCCCTTAGTATGTAAATGATGAAACAAAGTAAAATGTTGATTCCAACACTTCGTGAAATGCCAAGTGATGCTCAAGTTATCAGTCATGCGCTTATGGTACGTGCGGGTTACGTGCGTCAGGTTTCTGCTGGTATTTATGCTTATATGCCATTGGCAAATCGTGCTATCGAGAAATTCAAAACCATCATGCGTGAGGAGTTTGAAAAAATCGGTGCGGTTGAAATGTTGGCGCCAGCGCTTTTGACAGCAGATTTGTGGCGTGAGTCAGGCCGTTATGAAACTTACGGTGAAGACCTCTATAAATTGAAAAACCGTGATAAATCTGACTTTATCCTCGGTCCAACTCACGAAGAAACGTTTACAGCCTTGGTTCGTGATGCAGTTAAATCATACAAACAGTTACCACTTAATCTCTACCAAATCCAATCAAAATACCGTGATGAAAAACGTCCTCGTAACGGTCTTCTTCGTACACGTGAATTTATCATGAAGGATGCTTATAGTTTCCACCAAAACTATGAAGATTTGGATGTAACCTATGAAGACTACCGTAAAGCTTACGAGGCTATCTTTACACGTGCTGGCCTTGAATTTAAAGGAATCATCGGTGATGGTGGTGCCATGGGTGGTAAGGATTCTCAAGAATTTATGGCGGTCACTCCTGAGCGTACAGATCTCAACCGTTGGGTAGTTCTTGATAAGTCAATTGCTTCATTGGATGAGATTCCAGAAGATGTCATGGAAGAAATCAAGAAAGAATTGACATCATGGTTGGTATCTGGTGAAGATACAATTGCCTACTCTACAGAGTCAAGCTATGCAGCTAACCTTGAGATGGCAACAAACGCCTACACACCAGCGACTAAGGTTGTGACTCAAGAAGAAGTGGCTCGTGTTGAAACACCAGATTGCAAGTCAATTGATGAAGTTGCTGCTTTCTTGAATGTTCCAGAAGAACAAACCATCAAGACTTTACTTTTCATCGCTGATGATGAACCAGTAGTGGCTCTTCTCGTCGGTAATGATCAGGTTAACGATGTGAAGTTGAAAAACTACCTTGCTGCTGATTTCCTCGAACCAGCTACGGAAGATGAAGCACGTCAAGTCTTTGGTGCTAACTTCGGTTCCCTTGGTCCAGTTAACCTTCCTGAAAATGTTCGCATCGTTGCGGACCGTAAGGTTCAAGATGTGGCTAATGCGGTCGTTGGAGCTAACGAAGATGGTTACCACTTGACAGGGGTTAACCCAGAGCGTGACTTCAAGGCAGAATACGTGGATATTCGTGAAGTTAAAGAGGGTGAAATTTCTCCAGACGGTCAAGGTGTCCTTCAGTTTGCGCGTGGTATCGAGATTGGTCATATCTTTAAACTTGGGACACGTTACTCTGAAAGTATGGGTGCTAACGTTCTTGATGAAAATGGCCGTGCTGTTCCAATTATCATGGGATGTTACGGTATCGGCGTTAGCCGTATCTTGTCAGCTGTGATTGAACAACATGCACGTCTCTTTGTTAACAAGACACCAAAAGGTCAATACCGCTATGCATGGGGAATTAACTTCCCTAAAGAATTGGCTCCATATGATGTTCACTTGATCACAGTTAACACTAAGGATGAAGAAGCCAATGCTTTGACAGAACGTTTGGAAGCAGCTCTTATGGCTGAAGGTTATGATGTCTTGACAGATGATCGTAATGAGCGTGTCGGTTCTAAATTCTCTGATAGTGACCTCATTGGACTTCCAATCCGTGTGACAGTTGGTAAAAAAGCTAGCGAAGGTGTTGTTGAAGTTAAAATCAAGGCAACTGGTGATACTATTGAAGTTAATGCCGATAACTTGATTGAAACACTTGCTATCTTAACAACAGAACAAGATGCTTAAGATTAAAAAATCTTTTCTTGCTAGAGCAGGAAGAGATTTTTCTTTTGCAGTGATAATGATAAATTGAGAGAAAAGAGAGTAAATTCCAATTTGACAGAATTGTCTAAATAGTGTAAACTTAAAACTATCATAACTACGGAGGCATCACATGCTTAATAAAGCGACCCATTTGGGAAATCTTAAAGCTTTTTATTACTTTAGTTTCTTTAGATAGGACGTTTGTGTTTCAGGATACAAGCGTCAGTCAGTTTGTATCTATGAAGCTAAAGCATTTTGTGATGGATTAGCCGATTAGATGAATAGGTCTAACCGGTGACATAAGCTAGCCTGTGCTAGTTAAAATGCAGAAAACCAGTTGGGCCTGTCCTAACTGGTTTTTTCATACCGTGGTCTATTTTTAGTTTTCTTTTGACCTTTAGATGTCTAAAAAATGGTGAATTCTAGCCAACTTTTTATAAGGTCAAAAGGTGATGGTCTTTGGACGACGGACTTTAGGATCTGATGAAGCGATGTAAGGTCTAATTTGCTTGCTTTTGACCCTATCGTATCGGAAAAAGCATAAAAGAAAATTGGAAATAGATAGAATAAAAAATAGAGGTATACAAGATGAAGAAATTCTTGGTCAGTATGATGGCTGTTATCACAGCTGTCCTCTTGGTAGCATGTTCCAATGCTTCTAATAAAGATTTGGTTCACGTCGGTGTGCTCCAATATGTGGAACATCCTTCCTTGTCAGCGACACGTAAAGGGTTCATTGAAGAACTCAAAGAGGAAGGTTATGTTGACGGTAAGAACATCAAAATTGATTATCAGAATGCACAAGGGGATCAGTCTAACTTGCAGACGATTTCTCAGTCGCTTATTGAAGATAACGATCTTATGTTGGCTATCGCAACCCCAGCAGCCCAGTCTTTGAGTAGTTTGACAAAGGACAAGCCAATTCTCTTTACAGCTGTCACAGATCCAGTCTCAGCTAAACTGGTTAAGTCTATGGACAATGTTGGAGGAAATGTGACAGGGACAAGTGACATGTCCCCTATCAACAAACAAGTTGAGTTGTTGAAAAAGGTCCTTCCAAATACTAAAAAAGTTGGGATTATGTACACGACCAGCGAGCGTAACTCAGAGGTTCAGGTTGAAGAAGCCAAGAAATACTTCAAGGAAGCTGGTATTGAAACGGTTATTAAGGGAATTTCATCAACCAACGATATCCAAGACACAGCCAAGAGCTTGATGAGTCAGACCCAAGTCATCTTCATTCCAACTGACAATACTATTGTTAGTGCTATTAATACCTTGGTAGATCTTTCTAAAGAGACTAAGGTTCCAGTTGTTGGTAGTGATGCTGGTAGTGTAGAAAAAGGTGTCCTATTCACTTATGGAACCAACTATGAAGCGCTTGGTCGTCAAACAGGTAAGTTGGCAGGCCGTGTTCTCCGAGGTGAGAAGGTCAAGGATGTCGATGCAGAGTATCCTAAAACACTAAATGTTGTGGTTAACGATGACATGGCTAAAGAACTTGGCATTGATGTTTCTAGTATTAGTGACGAGGAATCTAAGGCATCAACACAAGATGACAAACCAATTGCTAAAAAAGATAAAGGTGTCATTAAGCTTAAGGTTAATAAGTCATCTAAAAAAGGTTTTTCAAATGTGGTGCTGACAGCTATTTCTCAGGGACTTCTCTGGGCAATTATGGCTATTGGGGTCTTCATTACCTTCCGTATTTTGGACCTTGCTGATTTGACAGCTGAAGGGGCCTTCCCACTTGGTGCTGCTACGACAACTATCATGATTATCCGTGGAATCAACCCAATCTTTGCGACTCTAGGTGGTTTTGTAGCTGGTATGCTTGCTGGAGCTGTGTCTGGCTTTATGCATACGAAAATGAAGATACCAGCACTTTTAACAGGGATTATTACCTTAACGGGGCTCTATTCCGTTAACCTTTTGGTTCTTGGAAGTGCCAATGTCTCTCTATCAGGACATAATACGCTAGTAACTATGGTGATGGGACTCGGTTTGTCTAAACTGAATGGTGTGATTCTATTAGGACTGATTTTTGTTAGTCTGGTAGTGCTTATGTTGGTTGTCCTCCTTAATACGCAGGTTGGTCTGGCCCTTCGTGCGACAGGTGATAACCTTGCCATGGGTGAAGCCAATGGTATCAAGGTTGACCGTATGAAGATTCTTGGCTACATGATTTCCAATGGTTTGATTGCCCTATCAGGTGCCCTCCTAGCTCAAAATAATGGCTATGCGGATATGAATATGGGTACTGGTACAATCGTAAATGGCTTGGCTGCAATTATTTTGGCTGAAGTTATCGTCAAGTATCTACCACTTGGTAAACGCCTGTGGTCAATTGTTGTAGGAGCTGTTCTTTACCGTTTGGTCTTGGTTATTATCCTTGCCATGAACGTTGATGCTCAAATGTTGAAGTTGGCTTCAGCCATCTTGCTTGCTGTCATCCTATATGTACCAGAAGTACGACAAAAATTGAAAATCAAACCTAACAAATCCTTGACTTTAGGAGGTGACAAGTAATGGCTTTACTTAGTTTACAACAGATTCACAAGACCTTTGAAAAAGGCACAGTCAATGAAAATCACGTCCTTCGTGGTTTGGATCTCGACATTGAGCAGGGAGACTTTATCTCTGTTATTGGAGGAAATGGTGCTGGTAAATCAACCTTGATGAATTCAATCGCTGGTGTTCTTAGCATTGATGAAGGGGATATCTTGTTGGAGGGACAATCTATTAAGAAAGCATCTGTAGATGAGCGCTCTAAAGATATTAGCCGTGTTTTCCAAGATCCTCGAATGGGGACAGCGACAAACCTTTCTATTGAAGAAAATATGGCGATTGCCTATCGTCGAGGTAAGAAACGTAGCTTCTTTAAAAAGTCTATTACTGAGAGTGAACGTCAAGTGTTCAAGGAAGCCTTGATAGATCTTGGTCTTGGGCTTGAAAATCGTATGAAGACCGATGCTAATTTCTTGTCAGGTGGACAACGTCAGGCCTTGACACTTGCTATGGCGACCTTGGTTCGTCCAAAGATTTTGCTTTTAGATGAACATACAGCTGCGCTAGATCCTAAGACAAGTGATATGGTTATGAATTTGACACGTAAGATTGTTGAAGAACAAGAGTTGACAACTCTTATGATTACCCATAATATGGAACATGCTATCGAATATGGGAACCGTCTGGTCATGCTCTATCATGGAAAAATCGTCGTCGATGTGCGAGGTGAGGAAAAGAAAAATCTCACTGTTGCAGAACTTATGGATCTCTTCCACAAAAATAGTGGACAAGTCCTCAATGACGATGCCTTGGTACTCGGTTAATAAGCAAAAAGAAACTATCCAAAGTTCAGATTTTGGGTAGTTTTTTCTTGACTATTTTTGACCAAGTGCTAAAATAAATATATAGATTAGCACTCTTGGTTAATGAGTGCTAAAAATAACGTTTCACACGTTGCTAATAACAAATAACATTTGGAGGTAATTGGTATGGCATTGAAACCATTGGGCGATCGTATCGTTGTCCGTTTTGAAGAAACAGAAGAAAAAACAGCTAGTGGCTTTGTATTGGCAGGAGCCAGTCATGAAGCTACAAAGACTGCTGAGGTTTTAGCAGTAGGTGAAGGAATCCGTACTCTTACTGGTGAATTGATTGCACCTAGTGTTACAGCAGGCGATAAAGTCCTTGTTGAAAATGGTGCAGGTGTCAATGTTAAAGACGGAGATGATTCCGTTTCAATTATCCGTGAAGCAGATATTTTAGCGGTCCTAGCTTAGGTCAATGCTAATCAGATATAAACTAAGATAAAGAAGGAGTAACTATGGCAAAAGATATTAAATTTTCATCAGATGCACGTGCAGCAATGGTTCGTGGTGTTGATACTTTGGCTGATACAGTTAAGGTAACGCTTGGCCCTAAAGGTCGTAACGTGGTTTTGGAAAAAGCTTTTGGCTCACCTCTTATCACTAATGATGGTGTAACAATTGCTAAAGAAATCGAACTCGAAGATCACTTTGAAAATATGGGTGCCAAACTGGTCAGCGAAGTGGCTTCAAAAACTAACGATATTGCTGGTGACGGAACAACTACAGCCACTGTTTTGACACAAGCTATTGTCCGTGAAGGTCTAAAAAATGTAACGGCTGGTGCTAATCCAATCGGTATCCGTCGTGGGATTGAAGTAGCTGTGGCTACAGCTGTGGAAGAGCTTAAAGCTATTGCTCAACCAGTTGCCAATAAGGAAGCCATTGCTCAAGTCGCAGCGGTTTCATCACGTTCTGAAAAAGTTGGTGAATACATTTCAGAAGCTATGGAACGTGTGGGTAATGACGGTGTTATCACTATTGAAGAGTCTCGTGGTATGGAGACAGAACTCGAAGTGGTTGAAGGTATGCAGTTTGACCGTGGTTATCTTTCTCAGTACATGGTTACTGATAATGAAAAAATGGTCGCTGACCTTGAAAATCCATTTATCCTTGTGACTGACAAGAAAATTTCAAATATTCAAGATGTCCTCCCACTCTTGGAAGAAGTGCTTAAGACCAGTCGTCCACTTTTGATTATTGCTGATGACGTGGATGGTGAAGCGCTTCCAACACTTGTTCTTAACAAGATTCGTGGAACTTTCAATGTTGTTGCTGTTAAGGCACCTGGCTTTGGTGACCGCCGTAAAGCGATGTTAGAAGACATTGCCGTATTGACTGGAGCAACTGTTATTACTGAGGATCTTGGTCTTGAGCTTAAGGATGCAACGATGGCAGCACTTGGTCAAGCTTCGAAAGTAACTGTGGATAAGGATAGCACAGTTATCGTTGAAGGTGCAGGAAGCGCAGAAGCGATTGCTAACCGTGTAAACCTCATCAAGTCTCAATTGGAAACAACAACATCTGAATTTGACCGTGAAAAACTTCAAGAGCGTTTGGCTAAATTGTCTGGTGGGGTTGCAGTTGTTAAGGTCGGTGCAGCCACTGAAACAGCTCTTAAAGAAATGAAACTTCGTATCGAAGATGCCCTTAATGCTACCCGTGCGGCTGTTGAAGAAGGTATCGTAGCAGGTGGTGGTACAGCCCTAGTTAACGTCATTGCAAAGGTTGCTGAACTTGATCTTGAAGGTGACGACGCTACAGGACGTAATATTGTACTCCGTGCTTTGGAAGAGCCAGTTCGCCAAATTGCCTATAATGCTGGATATGAAGGTTCCGTTATCATCGATAAATTGAAGAATAGCCCAGTTGGTACAGGATTTAACGCTGCCAATGGTGAATGGGTAGATATGGTTGAAGCAGGAATCATTGACCCAGTTAAGGTAACGCGTTCTGCCCTTCAAAATGCCGCTTCAGTAGCAAGTCTTATCTTGACAACTGAAGCAGTTGTTGCCAACAAACCTGAACCAGAGGCTCCAGCAGCGCCAGCTATGGATCCAGGAATGATGGGTTACTAAGAGTTTAAAAAGCAAAAGAAAAAACCTAGGAAAAGTAGAGAAACTTTTTCTGGGTTTTCTTTTTTTCAATTATTTGTTGTTAATTACTGAAAAGGGTTAAATGTACCAGAACTTCCTTGTTGACCTGACATCTGCATCATCATTTGTTGCTGTCTAATGCGCTCTGCTTCCTTATTCGTATTGATAGAAATAACAAGAAAGATAACCCAACCGATGAATGTCCATCCTAGAAGAAAGGATAGGATAAAGATTGGCCATTTTTTATCGGTTTTATTTAGAAGAGCTGGTAATATTTGAAGTACTACCAAAGGTAAAGAAATGATGATGGAGAGAAAAGCCGTGAGCAAGCCGCCACTAAGCTCATCACTGGCAATTCCAAAGAGTATCATTGCAAGAGCCCAGAGGATAACTGGGATAGAAGCGATGGCTATCATGATGAGGTTTGTTTGAGACTTACTTTCGTGTTGCGTCCAAGTCTCGTTAAAGTTATGATTTGGATGTTGGAAGGTAGCATTAGTCTGACTTGACGCGGGGCTAGTATTTGGTAAATCCTGTAGTTCCTCTAAGTTGGTATCAGCTAGTGGTTCTTCAGCAACATCATAATTGTCAACATCATTTTCGGCAGTTTCTACAGTCTCTTTTTGTGAGAGATTTTTTGTTGCTTCGACAGTTTGTTTGGGAGTTTCTCGGACAAACTCGCCTCGATTGGCTGCTTCAGCCATTTCTTGGATACTTGGATTACGTCCGTGGACGGCTTGGAAAAAATCAATCCAATCTTGTTGTTTCATATAGTTAGCCTCCGTTTGTTTCGATTATAAATTTTGATGATTACAATTATAGCAATAGTGCAAGGGATGTGCAATGGGAGTTGGATAGGACAGTTTATTTCTCTATAATCTTCGTGTCACTAAAGATGGGAAAGAGAAAGAAATAGGCTAAGATGTAGACCACTAGAGGGTATATCAGAGGATTATAGTCCCATGCTCCTTGCCAATCTAGGTGTAGTAGTCTAACGCTAGCGCGTGTTAGGCCTGCGCTCCAACTCTTGAGTCCTAAAGGTTTTAGGATAAGACTGAGTGGTGTTGGGAGATGTAAAAGGTAGACTCCGTAAATTGCCATTAAAACTAAGAGATATAATCTAAAAAAACTCTGGTGGTAGGCCCACAAGCGTGTGAAATAGTTTTTCATTACCCAATAACGGCAAAAAGTTTTTGAGCGTTTGATTGGCGAGTAGCATCCATGATGAGGAACCAGTCAACGATTGACCAGATACCACAACCACCACATGTCAAAAGTTTACCGATACCAAGACCAACTTGTCCCAACATAAAGCGGTCAATTCCAAGAGAACCACCAAAAAGTGAGATAATAAGCATCATCGTAGGATCTTGGAAGCTGATTGAGTAAAGCATTGAAAGTTGTTGTTCAGGAAGTGCCTCAAGACGTTGGCGGATGTACTGAACTTGTTCTGTTGGAAAATACTTGGCGTTAATTGCTAGCCATTGATCGACTGGATTCATAATTAAATACCCCTTAAATTTTAAATGATATGTAAAGGATAACATAATGTAAAGGGAGATTCAAGGTGGTTTTTAGACAGAAAAAGCCTGTAAGAACAACTTGTTTCCCTGTTTAGGGTTTGTCATACTAAAACGTAATAGATTTACAGATTGATAGATTTAGAGGGATGTTCAGAAAGATTTTCAAGGGGAAAGCCAAAGAGCTTTCACTTAGTTCACAAGAATCACAAGAAAAGTAGCCTGGTTTCGGCTACTTTTTCTTGTGAAATCATAGTGAATACTTTACTTACTTATTAGTTGCTAACTCTCTCTCAAAACTGTCGGACTGAGCCTTAACAGTGACTTTTTCGAGTGTTAGGGGGTGAGTGAAACTAAGAGTGTGCGCGTGTAGCATGAGTCGAGATGCTGGTCGATGGCTGTAAAGTGGGTCTCCCAGAATGGCATGTCCATGGTGGGCCAGATGCACACGAATTTGGTGGGTCCGCCCGGTTTTTAGTTGGCAATTGACCAGACTGGCTCCTTTAAAGGTTTTGAGGCGTGTGACGGTTGTATAGGCAACCTGCCCTTTTCTAGGATCAACCACCCGTTTTCTACGATCATGGCGGTCGCGTCCAATCTTATCATTGTACACAGTCTCCTTGGTTTGGAATTTACCTTCAGCTAATGCCCAGTATTGACGCTGAATCTTCTTATCTTCCAAGAGTCGATTGAGAATTAGCAGGATAAACGGATTTTTAGCGAAGAGCACAGCTCCACTAGTCTCCATGTCTAGTCGATGAACGACGTAACAGGTCTGCCCACAGTAGGCCGAAACATGGTTAAGAAGAGCAATTTCTGTGGGTTCATTACCATGCGTTTTCATTCCTTCAGGCTTATTGACCACGATGAGATGCTGATCCTCGTAGAGAGGCTCTATCAAATTAGCATTTCCCATAGGGATAATTTTTTCAGGGTAGTCATCCCGGTCAAAGGTCAGGCTAATCTTATCGCCTTTTTCAACAGGACTCTGCCAATTAATAGCTTCTCCATTGATGAGGACGTGCTTTTTCGTGCGTAGGAAATGACGAATCTTACGAGGAATGAGGAGCTTAGTTTCTAGCAAGTCTTTGACAGTCGTTGCAGGATAAGGATTGATAATTTCTATGTGTAAAGTCATGGTTTCATTATATCATGAACGTTTAAAAGAGGACAGAATCTGTAAAAACTTGGTATAATAAGGTTATGACATTTTTTGATAATCTAAAAAACAAACTTTTTAAAGAAGAAACTAGCGGAAAGAGTAAGGAATCCCAGCCTGCTGGAAAATCGAAGGATTTACAAGATAAGATAAAGGGATTGTTCGCTAAGAAACCTGATGAGGTTGAACAAGCCGTTGAAGACTTGGATATGTCTCAGGAAAGTAAAGAGACGTCACGTTATCAACGTTCTAAGCAAAAGAAACCTATTGATACCACCAAGCCCTTAGGTAAGGTTCAGGCGTTCTTGAGCAAGTTTACGCTTTCGCCAAGAAATCCTATTCGACGTTTCTGGCGTCGCTATCATATTGGGAAAATTCTCTTTATCATGCTAGCTGTGCTGGTTCTGACAGTAGGTTCCTACCTTTTCTATATTGCCAAGACGACCAATGTTTCAGACCTTCAAGATGCCTTGAAAGCCACTACGGTTATCTATGACAAAGAAGGCAATCAAGCTGGTTCTTTGTCAGGGCAAAAAGGGACTTATGTGGAGCTGGATGCTATTAGTGATAGCTTGGAGAACGCTGTCATAGCAACTGAGGACCGTACCTTCTATAAAAATAGCGGGGTTAACGTCAAGCGATTCCTCCTGGCTATTGTGTCCATGGGGCGCTTTGGTGGTGGTTCAACCATTACCCAACAGTTGGCTAAAAATGCCTTCTTGACTCAAGAACAGACTGTTACTCGTAAGGCCAAGGAATTCTTCCTCTCTTTGGAATTAACCAAGAAATACAGCAAGCAAGAAATCCTTACTATGTACCTCAATAATGCCTACTTCGGAAATGGGGTTTGGGGTGTTGAAGACGCTAGCCAAAAATACTTCGGGACAAGTGCTGCCAATCTAACCGTTGATGAAGCAGCGACCCTCGCTGGTATGCTTAAGGGACCTGAAATTTACAACCCAATCGATAATATCCAAAATGCGACCAACCGTCGAAACACCGTTCTCGCCAACATGGTTGATGACAAGAAGTTGAGCCAGGCCGATGCCGACAGTGCCGCAGGAGTTGATATGGCTAGTCGCCTGGATGATACCTATCAAGGGACTGGCGATGACTACAAGTATCCGTCTTACTTTGATGCTGTTATTGAAGAAGCTACGAAAACTTATGGCTTGAGTGAGGATGAAATCGTTAAAAATGGTTACAAGATCTACACAGAGATGGATGTCAACTCACAAGCTAATATGCAACAAACCTACGAAAATACCTATCTCTTCCCTACATCAGAAAGTGACGGTAGTACAGCTCAGTCAGCTAGTGTGGCACTTGATCCAACAACTGGAGCGGTACGTGGTCTAGTAGGTCGTGTGGGTGGTACTAGTGATACAACCTTCCGTAACTTTAACTATGCAACTCAAGGGAAGCGTAGTCCTGGATCGACCATCAAACCTTTAGTGGTCTATGCCCCAGCTCTGGCTTCAGGATGGAGCATCAATAAGGACCTTCCTAATAAACCAATCGACTATAACGGCTATACTCCAACCAACTACGGTGGTGTTGAGACAGAGGATGTGCCCATGTATCAAGCTTTGGCCAACTCCTACAATATCCCAGCGGTTTACCTCTTTAATCAAATCGGTATTCAAAAGGGGATTAGTTACGGTCAAAAATTTGGTCTTAACTTTGACAATGTTCCAGAAGAACTGGGAATTTCACTGGGTGGTGGTGTGACAGCTAGTCCTCTTCAAATGGCTCAGGCATATGCGACCTTTGCTAATGGTGGCGAGATGAACACAGCTTATTTCATCACTAAAATTGAAAATGCCAGTGGTGACATTATTGCTACCCATAGTAAGAAGTCTAAACGTGTTATCAGCCAGTCAGTAGCTAACCAGATGACCAGCATGATGCTTGGTACCTTCTCAAATGGTTCTGCTGTGAATGCCAACTACACGGGTTACACAATGGCAGGTAAGACAGGTACTGTTCAGGCTGAATTCAACAAGGATTTGACTAGTGACCAGTGGGTGATTGGTTATACTCCTGATGTGGTCATGACGACCTGGATTGGTTTTGATAAGACTGACGAAAGTCACTACCTAACAGGAGCTAGCTCGGGAACAGCTTCGACGATCTTCAGCTATATCGCTGCGGATGTTTTACCAAATACACCAGGTACTGAGTTTACTGTTGAAAATGCCTATGCAGCTGATGGTCAAACCCTAGACTATACGGCAGATCCAAATGACTCACGTAATAGTAGTAACAAGTCATGGACAGATAAGGCATCAGATGTTGTGAATGACGTTAAAGATCAGGCAAGTAGCCTATGGGATAAGATTACAGACTCCTTCTCAGGTCTGTTTAGATAGCTTGTCAATTGCACCTAAAAGTGGTAAGATAAAAAGAACGGAGGCGTTATGGCACAGAAAAAAGCAAGCCTAGCGTGTGCTGAATGCGGGAGCCGAAACTACTCAATTAATGTGAGTAGCACTCCCAAACCAACACGACTAGAAGTTAACAAATTTTGTAAACATTGTAAAAAATACACCTTGCATAAGGAAACAAGATAGGAGACACCGTGAGACAAACTGGAAGTATTTTCAAAGTCTTGAAAGACACGACTTGGCCAGACCGTAAACAACGCTGGCATGATTTTATTTCAGTTCTTGAGTATACTGCGTTCTTCACTGTCATCATCTATGCGTTTGATGAATTGTTGAGTCGCGCTATGTCAGCACTGATTAACTTTTTCTAAAGAAAACACAAAAAGAGTGGGAATGCCTGCTCTTTTTTGTTATAATAAATGCAGATAAAAGCGAGAACAAGGGCCATTAGGCTTTTTTATTACGCTTTGAATTAAACCATAGGCATTCATTTACATTTAACACTCGCATCTAGAAGATAGCTAGCCAAAGGTGTTTAAATGTCATTTAGAAAAAAGAAAGGAATCCTAAAATGCTAGATTCATTCGACAAGGGCTGGTTCGTCCTTCAAACGTATTCAGGATACGAAAACAAAGTTAAAGAAAACCTTTTGCAACGTGCCCAAACTTATAACATGCTTGAAAATATCTTGCGTGTTGAAATCCCAACTCAAACTGTCAATGTTGAGAAAAACGGTAAAGTTAAAGAAGTGGAAGAAAACCGCTTCCCTGGTTACGTTCTTGTTGAGATGGTAATGACAGACGAAGCATGGTTCGTTGTCCGTAATACTCCGAACGTTACTGGTTTCGTTGGTTCTCACGGTAACCGTTCTAAACCAACACCACTTTTGGAAGAAGAAATCCGTCAAATCTTGATTTCAATGGGTCAAACAGTTGATGTCTTTGATACTAATATCAAGGTTGGTGATGTGGTTCAAATCATTGATGGTGCCTTTATGGGTCAAGAAGGCCGTGTTGTAGAAATTGAAAACAACAAGGTTAAAATCATGATTAACATGTTTGGTTCAGAAACAGCTGCTGAACTTGAACTTTACCAAATCGCTGAACTTTAAGACAGACAAAAGAGGTTGGGATAAGAGAATTCAACCTCGAAAGACTATCTCATTAAACTTGAGGGAGAGGCTAGAAGCTAGATTTTTAAAATTTAGTTCTGTGTCACTCCCTTTTTTCTAACGGATGATGAATTATAAACGATTTTACGATAGGATTAGTACTCCTTTACGTTCTTACGCTAAGGTTTTAGAAGGCTTGAACAAAATTATAACTAGGACTTTTTACCTGCTTTTTCCTATATTTCTTATTTGGGTTTTGCTAAGGGGTGGCTGGTTTATTCTCTCTACGACAGTGCTTATTATGGGGGGAGGCTTTTTCCTTCTTTCTCTTGGTCGTAGTCTCTATAATCGACCGCGTCCATACCAGACTTGGGCTATCCAACCCCTTATTAAGAAGGACAGTCTAGGCAAGTCCTTTCCCAGCCGGCATGTTTTCTCAGCGACTGTTATTGCTATGTTGGCGCTGACGCTTAACCCCTGGCTAGGTGGGGCTATGCTTTTTCTGGCGGGTGCTCTAGCTCTTTTGCGCGTGCTAGGTGGTGTTCACTATCCTAGTGATGTTTTAGCAGGCTATGTCATTGGAATTCTGGTAGGTCTCCTTCTTTATCTTTAGAAAATTTGGGTCTTCTTCGAGAGAGGAAGGCTTTTTTCGTTGAAAAAGGAAAGGTACCTCTAGGGCACCTTTCCTTTTGTTCTAAAATTCGAGTTGGCGATTAAAGGTTGTTCCCACCATTAGATATTGGCTTAGTTTAGGACATGCTCTGTAATAGCTTGAGCCACACCATGTTCATCATTTGAAGTCGTTACTAAGTTTGCTGTTTCCTTGACCCCTTCAGGTGCATTGCCCATAGCAATTCCCAGGCCAGCTAGAGCCAGCATAGGACTATCGTTAAAGTTATCTCCGATTGTCATGACTTGTTCAAGAGGAAGGTCGTAATATTTGGCAACCTCGATGAGAGCGTGTTCCTTAGAAACATGTTTGGCTGTGACTTCAAGGTAGTTATCTTTGGATAAGTAGAATGCTGTCTGTGTAAAATCCATGCTTAGGAGTTTTTGATGGAGGTCCTGAATAACTTCAGGCTCATCAATCAACAAAAGCTTGTGGATAGGAGGCTCTGAATCTGAGACCGTGTCTTGCAGCTCCTTAATCATAGGAGATTCACCCGTGATGCTTCCTTCCAACTGAGACCATTTGTCTAGTTTGTTGGTAATCCAGTCCTTGCCAGAGTAGATATTCACAGAGACACTTGGGTAATCTGTGGATAAGTAGCTAAGAAGTTCTTGAATTTCAGCTTTATCCACAGGGTGTTGGATGATAGTACGGTCACCCTCAAGTACTAAGGCACCATTGTAGCAGGCGATGGGATTGTCATGAATTCCCAGTTTATGAGCGATTGGTTGCATCCCTAGTGGAGAACGGGCAGAAGCCAAAACAAAGGGAATATTTGCCTTTTCAAGCTCTGGCATTACCTCAATCAGTTGTTCATCCACCTGGTGGTTACTAGTGAGAATAGTGCCATCAATGTCACTGATAATCAAACGAATCTTACTCATAGTCGCTATCCTTTCCATCATATAAAATCGTTACTCTGTCTTTAAGGGCTTCGATCAAATCAGGATCAGGTTTCTTATCTGTAATCCAGTAGTCAAAGTCTTCAATCTTGCCCAAGATATATTTGGAATGTTTTTCATACTTGTCTGATTCAGCAATAAGAACCTTGGTTCGGGCAGCCTGCATTGCCAGTTGCTTAACAGCAACATCCTCCTCGTCCTCATAACTGACCACTCCTTGATTGAGACTAGCCGCTCCAAAGAAGGCTAAGTCAAATTGTAGATGTTGCAAGAGCTGGGCTTCGTGAAGCGAATAGTAGAAGCGGTTTTTACTGTAAAATCTTCCTCCCAAGAGATGGAAGTCAACGCCTTCTTTGCCACTTAGGACCAAGGCGTTGTCCAAAGAGTGGGAGTAGATAGTGACCTTCTTAGTCAATTTTTGTGAGACTTCAAGCATCAAGGTAGAGACATCGAAAAAGAGTAGAGCTTGGTCTTTGACCAAGCTAAGCGCTAGGTCTGCCATTTTTTTCTTGTCTTCAGTGAGTCCTTTCTGACGTTCTTGGAAGCCTAGAACAGTGGTATTTTTAACTGGAAGAATGCCACCATGGGTACGTTGAGCCAGATTCCTCTGGCTGAGACAGTCGAAATCTCTTCTGACAGTGTCTTTGGAAACTCCTAATTCATCGACCATTTCCTTGACAGATAGGTTTCCCCTCTCTTCCAGGAGTGTTAATATTTTCTCTAATCGTTGCTCCTGATACATGAGTCACCTTCTTTCTGATACTAGTATAGCATCTTTTTGCTTTTTCACAATACAAAAGCGCAAAAAAACTTAAAAAGAACGAAAATAACGCAAAACAGACTCAGGTGAATTTGCCTTTTAAAGTTCCCTTATCATCTTTAAAAATCCCTCAAAAATGCTATAATAGAAGCATTACGAATATTGGAGAGAAACCATGAGTTTTTACAATCATAAAGAAATCGAGCCTAAGTGGCAAAAATACTGGGCTGACAATCACACTTTTAAGACAGGAACAGACGCCTCAAAACCTAAGTTTTATGCGCTTGACATGTTCCCTTACCCATCTGGAGCGGGTCTTCACGTAGGACACCCAGAAGGATACACAGCGACTGATATCCTCAGCCGTTTCAAACGTGCACAAGGCTACAACGTCCTTCACCCAATGGGATGGGATGCCTTTGGTTTGCCTGCAGAGCAATACGCTATGGATACAGGGAATGACCCGGCGGAATTCACAGCGGAAAACATTGCTAACTTCAAACGCCAAATCAATGCACTCGGATTCTCATACGACTGGGACCGTGAAGTCAATACGACAGATCCGAACTACTACAAGTGGACGCAATGGATTTTCACCAAGCTTTACGAAAAAGGCTTGGCCTATGAAGCGGAAGTGCCAGTAAACTGGGTGGAAGAATTGGGAACAGCCATCGCCAACGAAGAAGTCCTTCCTGACGGAACTTCTGAGCGTGGAGGCTATCCAGTTGTCCGCAAACCAATGCGCCAATGGATGCTTAAAATCACGGCCTATGCAGAGCGCTTGCTCAACGATTTGGATGACCTAGATTGGCCAGAGTCTATCAAGGACATGCAACGCAACTGGATTGGGAAATCAACTGGTGCCAATGTCACTTTTAAGGTGAAAGGGACTGATAAGGAATTCACCGTCTTTACCACTCGTCCTGATACCCTTTTTGGGGCGACCTTCACTGTTTTGGCGCCTGAGCATGACTTGGTAGATGCCATCACAACACCTGAACAAGCTGAAGCCGTAGCAGACTACAAACACCAAGCCAGTCTTAAATCAGACTTGGCTCGTACAGACCTTGCCAAGGAAAAGACAGGGGTTTGGACTGGTGCTTATGCCGTAAACCCTGTCAATGGTAAAGAAATCCCAATCTGGATTGCTGACTATGTTCTTGCTAGCTACGGAACAGGTGCCGTTATGGCCGTACCTGCCCACGATGAACGTGACTGGGAATTTGCTAAACAGTTTGAACTTCCAATTGTAGAAGTGCTCGAAGGTGGCAACGTTGAAGAAGCTGCTTACACAGAAGACGGCCTTCACGTCAACTCTGACTTCTTGAACGGTCTTAACAAAGAAGAAGCGATTGCCAAAATCGTGGCTTGGTTGGAAGAAAAAGGCTTCGGGCAAGAAAAAATCACTTACCGTCTCCGCGACTGGCTCTTTAGCCGTCAACGTTACTGGGGTGAACCAATCCCAATCGTTCATTGGGAAGATGGCACTTCAACAGCTGTTCCAGAAAGTGACTTGCCACTTGTCTTGCCAGTAACCAAGGATATCCGCCCTTCAGGTACTGGTGAAAGCCCATTGGCTAACTTGACAGACTGGCTTGAAGTGACTCGTGAAGATGGTGTCAAAGGTCGTCGTGAGACTAATACGATGCCACAATGGGCAGGTTCAAGCTGGTACTACCTCCGCTATATCGATCCACATAACGCAGAAAAATTGGCTGATGAGGATTTACTCAAACAATGGTTGCCAGTCGATATCTACGTGGGTGGTGCAGAACACGCTGTGCTCCACTTGCTTTACGCTCGTTTCTGGCATAAATTCCTCTATGACCTTGGTGTCGTTCCAACTAAGGAACCATTCCAAAAACTCTTTAACCAAGGAATGATCTTGGGAACTAGCTACCGTGACCACCGTGGTGCTCTTGTGGCGACTGACAAGGTTGAAAAACGTGATGGTTCATTCTTCCATGTGGAAACAGGGGAAGAATTGGAGCAAGCACCGGCTAAGATGTCTAAATCCCTCAAGAACGTGGTGAACCCAGACGATGTGGTGGAACAATACGGTGCTGATACCCTTCGTGTCTATGAAATGTTCATGGGACCACTTGATGCTTCAATCGCTTGGTCTGAAGAAGGTCTAGAAGGAAGCCGTAAGTTCCTCGACCGTGTTTACCGTTTGATCACAAGTAAAGAAATCGTTGCGGAAAACAATGGCGCTCTTGACAAGGTTTATAACGAAACGGTTAAATCTGTTACTGAGCAAGTCGAGTCTATGAAATTCAACACAGCCATTGCCCAACTCATGGTCTTTGTCAATGCAGCTAACAAGGAAGACAAACTCTACGTGGATTACGCCAAAGGCTTTATCCAATTGATTGCTCCATTTGCGCCTCACTTGGCAGAAGAACTCTGGCAAACAGTTACAGCAACAGGTGAGTCAATCTCTTATGTAGCTTGGCCAACATGGGACGAAAGCAAATTGGTTGAAGACGAAATCGAAATCGTTGTTCAAATCAAAGGTAAAGTCCGTGCCAAATTGATGGTCGCTAAAGATCTTTCACGCGAAGAGTTGCAAGAAGTAGCTCTTGCTAACGAAAAAGTCAAAGCAGAGATCGATGGCAAGGAAATTGTGAAAGTAATTAGTGTACCTAATAAACTCGTTAACATCGTTGTGAAATAAAAATGAATCCTTCGGAGCTAAGCTCTGGAGGATTTTTTACTCTTCTTGACAAGAAAACGCTATTTTGTTAATATCATTAACAAAAAGAAGGAAACTATGAATAAGAAAGAACTGCATAAGTTTAATAATCGTTTTAACAGCTTTGTTTTAGCCTTTGAACGGTTGAAAAAGGATCAGCATAGGAATAGTATTGATAAATCAATCACGATTAATGAAGTCCATTTGATTAATCTAATAGGTCGGAATCAGCCTGTGAATCTAGTGAAATTATCTGAGTTACTTGAAGTATCAAGGAGTGCTATTACTCAGAGTGTTAGACGTTTAACCAAGAAAGACCTCGTTACTTTTGAATTTGCACAGGATAATGAAAAAAATAAATATCTGATATTATCCAAAAAAGGGGTTGAAGTATTTAACGTCCATAAAGAGCAGCAAGAACATATTGAAAAAGCCATTTTTTCAGTTTTAAGAAACTATAGTGATGAGGACCTTCAAATGGTTATGAAACTGATGGATGATGTTCAACAGGTATGGCGAGAGTTACCGTGGTAAAAGTCACGGTAATTTTAAAACCATATTGTTAATTATATTAACAAAAAAGAGGAAGATATGAATATACAAATTGAACTTATCTCAGAGTCTGAGTTGGCAGACGAATCTTTTAGTATTGTCATCGATGGCTTAAAACCAAGAGAAACATATCGAGTCGAGATGTACCTAACTGATTATTATTGTATCAATGCTCCCATGCTTTTAGCTCATGATGGTTTATGGAGATCAACAGGGACTTTTGTATCAGATAAGAATGGTATTATTGATATGTCACAAACTCCATCTTGTTCTGGCTCTTATGAAGGTATTTCAACAATGGGACTATTTTTTAATGCTAAGCCCTTGACCAATAAGAGAAAGAAACTTCCAAACTCTCTTTCTGAAATTCCCTTATTAGATCATTTTTTTGTGGACATCAAAATTATGCAAGGAAATACTGTCATTGCAGAGAGAACTTTCACAAGACATTACATGAGTTCGCAAATTAGTCATAAAGATATTTACGGGAGATATTTTCAAGGGAGACTCTTCTATGATAAAAAGGCAAAAAAAACACCAGCATTGATTATTGTGAGCGGTAGTGAAGGACGGATTGAAAAAGCACAGAATATAGCTCAGCTTTTATCTTCTAGAGGTTATATTTGCCTAGCAGTTGCCTACTTTGGTTTAGAGGGGTTACCAAAACATTTGGAACGTATTTCTTTAGAGTGCCTTTTGGAGGCAAAGGATTATCTACGTCAGCATCCTCAAGTAGATAGTGAAAAAATTGGAATCTATGGACGGTCTAAGGGAGCAGAATTGGTTTTAGCTGAGGAGAGCCTTTTTAATGACGTTCAATGTTTGGTGCTAAATTCACCCTCTGATGTGGTGTATGAAGGGATAGAAGGGAAATGGAACTCTCATACTTCTTCTTGGACGCATTTGCAAAAAGAACTTCCCTATCAAAAGTTTCGACTTAGAGATTATCTGTTCAGTAAACTTTTTAGAAAACCTATTTCTAAAGATTGCTCTGCTAGGATAGACATTAGTAAACTCTCTTCGCCAATTTTATTGCTCGGAAGTACTGTTGATGAAATATGGGATGCCTCGTCAGCAATTGATGATATTGTCTCACATTATAAAGGACACCACATTACATTTAAAAAATATCATGAAACAGGTCACATGTTGACAGTGGCTTATCAACCAAATCACCGTTATCGAAAAGATTGGCGTTTATTGATGAAAGAGAGTAAGGATTCTTGGTTGGCTACGATTCATTTTTTTGATAGGCATTTGAAGAAGCAATAAAAATAGCTTATAAATATGCTATAATAGTCCCAACTAAGATAAAAACACAGTTCTGGTTGGTAGTCCAGACGTAGGCAAGCCTATCAGTAACCTTCCTCCTTGGTTGTCCATTCTTAGGGATAGATTTAAGGAGGTGCTGTCGTGGAAACAATTTCAATTGGATTGACAGTTTATTTTGAAGATGGATTTTGGCATGGTTTGTTCGAACAAGTGTATCTAGAAACTTATCAAGTTTGTCGTGTGACATTTGGTCAGGAGCCAAAAGATGATGAAATTCTAGAGATCTTACAGACTCAGTTTACTCAATTATCTTTTAGTCCAGAAGCTATAGTTAAGCAACATGTAAAAGTCAAGAATCCTAAACGATTACAGCGAATGGTGAAGAAACAAGTAAATCAGAAAGTTTCTTCCAAGTCGAAAGAACTATTGCAGTTACAGTATGAGGAAAGGAAAAAGATTTCAAAACATCAATCTAGTGTTCAAAAGCAATTGCTCAAACAAGAGAAATTTGAACGCAAACAGCAAAAACGAAGAGAGAAGCACAAAGGTCACTAGTGACTTTCTCTTTCATAAAATAGAACAGCTCTTTTCGTATAAAAAGAGCTGTTTTTACTTGTGTTGAAAATTCCTTTTGTATATAGATTCCTAATAAACCTACTTGTCGTCAAAAGATTTACTGACGATAGTTTCAAATTCTGGACAATATTTACTTGCCTCAAATTCAATAATCTCATATTGAGCAATCTCATTTTGATAGAATGGATCGTGTGTAATGATTTCTTGAACGGCTTCTTTATTTTTAGCTCTCATGAGAATGATACCGCCAGTTCTTGGATTTTTTCTTCCAGATGCGATAAAATGATCTTTTGTATAATACTGATTTAAAAAATCTATGTGTTTTTCTAAGAATTTTTCAACTGTATCAAGGGGCTTAATATAGGTAAGATTTACAATAAACATAAGTGACTCCTTTAAAATGAATGATAAATAGATTATAATACTCTACAAATAAATTGAATAGTAGGCACATTTTTGTAAGGAGAAAAAATGTTAACAAATAAAAAATGGAATTGCAGTATGTCTCGGGTATTAGATGTGGTTGGTGGGAAATGGAGAATGAATATATTATGGGTTATAAATAAGCATAAGAAAGTTCGTTTCAATCAATTGAGAAGAGAAGTTGAAGGGATTACAACTATCAGTTTGACACGTGGACTAGATGTTTTAATAGAGAAGCAATTGGTTGAAAAATATGATTATGAGTCTATGCCACTTCATACAGAATATGAGCTGACAGAAAAAGGGAAATCATTGATGCCGATTTTAAAGGACTTGAATCAATGGGGTAAAGAATGGCTGCAATAAATTTGTCTTCATTTTTATCTCTTCCATCTCGCCACTTAGCTCTTCATTTTGACCACTTATCCCCCAAAGCCGTTTTTTAAGCGGCTTTTTTGCTAGACTGATATTGTCAAAAAGGAGAGAGAACATGATATTACAAGCTAAAAACATCAGTAAACGGTATGGAAATCATCTAGCGGTTGATCATATTCACCTACAGTTTGAAAAGGGAACGTTTAATGCGATTCTAGGACCAAATGGTGCTGGGAAATCAACGACGATTTCCATGTTGATTGGTTTGAAACAACCAACGCAAGGCGACATTATTTATGAACCCGGTACTAAAATTGGTGTGGTCTTCCAAACCAGTGTTTTAGATGAGATGCTGACGGTTAGGGAAAATCTGACCATTCGTGCTAGACAGTACAAAGGACTAAAACCAAATCGTGTGTCTGATCTTATTGATCAACTAGGCCTATCAGCTTTTCAAAAGCAGAAATATGGGACGCTTTCAGGTGGCCAAAAGCGTCGGGTTGACATTGCGCGTGCACTTCTCTCACAACCAGATATATTATTCTTAGATGAGCCAACGACAGGTTTAGACATTCAAACCCGGAAGTCTATTTGGGATTTGCTCTATCAATTGCAGAGAGAAGAGGGAATGACCGTTGTATTGACTACGCATTATCTTGACGAAGCAGATGAAGCTGATCAGATTTATATTGTAGACCATGGGAAAGTGATTGGTCAAGGATCGGCACTAGATATTAAGAGCCAGTATGCAAAAAATATCTTGAAGATTCGCTTCAAGGAGATACAGCAGATAGAAAGTCTCAAAGTTTCGGGAATGTCAGTAGAGCAACAAGGTCAATTGGAGTATATTTTTCAACCTGAGAGTGAAAGGGAAGCCATTGATTACCTGGCGCAAGTTAGAGATAAACTAGCCCATTTTGAGTTTCGTCCAGGAACCATGGATGATGCCTTTATTGCACTTACAGGAAGGGAGGTCCGCTAATGCTAGCCTTACTAAAGCGGAATTTTTTATTGTATTTTAGAAATCGTTCAGGGGTTTTCTTCTCCTTGTTGGGAGCCTTGATTTCCTTTATTCTCTATATTATTTTTCTTCAAAAGAATCTAACAGATGCTTGGGCTCAGCTCCCCAATAATGGTCCTTTGTTAAATAATTGGCTAATGAGTGGAACGCTTGCAGTGACAGGGATTACGACCAGTCTGGCTGCCTTGACTCAGTTGGTAAAGGACCGTGAACATCAAGTAGATCAGGATCTTTATTTATCGGATCAAGGGAAGTGGCGGTTACCATCTTCATATCTAGCGAGTGCAAACATCATTTCTTTTGCCATGCAGGTCCTTATGTATGTGCTGATGTGTGGCTATTTTAGAGAAGTTCCCAAACTATCCATACTACCTGAAGTACTCCTCATTATGCTGCTTAGTAGTCTGCTTTCTAGCTTGGTGAATGCCATTTTTGTTCACTTTTTCCAATCAGTAGATAGTCTTGGAAAGTTTGCGACCATAGTGGGTACAGCTTCCGGTTTTTTGGTAGGGACTTATGTACCTTTGGGTGTTCTACCTAATTTTGCTCAACTACTAATGAAATGTACTCCAGCAACTTATATTGCTGCACTTTATCGGCAAGTCCTCATGAATGAAACATTAAGTGAGACCTTTAAAGGTCAAGATGATCTTCGTCAAGAGTTCCAAGAGAAAATGGGTGTTCAACTCAAGTGGCAAGAGTTGTTGACAAAGGAAAATACTTACCTTATAGTGTTAGGAGGTATTCTTCTAGTAGGCATTCTTTGGGCTGTTTTAGTGAAAAAGTCTAGTAAGAAAAAATAAGTGAGAGTTGGAATAGGAATGAAACTTTGTTTTGAAGAAAAGTCAGATATTTCGACAAAGGACCCCTGTGTGGTCATTCAAGCAGAGCAATTATCTGATCAAGCACGAGAGGTAATGGATTACCTCGAACAATTTTCAGTTGTAAATCAAGTGGTGATTCCTATTAAAACGGATGATCATTTGGTTATGGTAAAAATTGATGACATTATCCTAGCTGAGATTGATAAGAATGTGTTAACGATTTATACAATAGACAAAACCTATACGATGAAAGAGACACTGACAAACTTTCAGCATCGCATCAATCGTCGAAGTTTTTTACAGATATCACGTCATGCTGTTATGAATATAGACCATTTGGAATCCCTATCGGATAGTTTTTCTGGCAATATGATGGCCAAAATGACAGGTGGAGTGAAGTCTAGTGTCAGCCGAAAATATGTCAAATCCTTGATGGATTATTTAGGAGTGTAGGAGGAACCAATGAAACGTTTAATTGCTTATTTTGTATCCGGCGTGAGAACGGGATCGTTCTTCTATCTTGCACTTCTTTTACTAGGTCAATTATTTCCCCAGCTTATCTATCCCAAAGTTAGTGTGGGAAATATTTTAGCCCTCTTTATGATGAGTGGCTTAATGGGAATGCTCTCGTGGATTTTGGAAGACCTTGACCGTATGTCCTACAGACTTAGAGTAATCTTGCATTTCTTGTTGACGGCGATTGTACTGATAGGGACTTGTCTAATAGCGGGTTGGATTGATGCTGTGCTGAATCCTATCATATGGATTGTCTTCATTTTCGTTTATATTATTATCTGGCTTTATCTCATTTGGCAAATACATATGAGAACCCAACGTATTAACCAAGCCTTAATACATCGTCGAAGCCAGAAAAAGAAAGAAAAGTAAGAAATTATACGAACTTCAAAAAAAGACTCTTTTGCCCCTTGACCCTCACGCCACGTCATAGCCTATACTCTTAATCAGAGAGGAGTTCTAATGAAATCTGTAAAAGAAGTGAGCCAACTATCAGGTGTCAGTGTGCGCACCCTTCATTATTATGACGAAATTGATTTGCTGAAACCGTCAGTTGTGGCTGAGAATGGCTACCGTTACTATAATCGCGATGCGGTTGTCCGTTTGCAGGAAATATTGCTTTACCGTGAGTTAGACTTTCCTCTCAAAAAAATTAAGGAAATCGTAGGTCAAGCAGGCTATGACAAAGTCCAAGCGCTTAAGGATCAAATCAAGCTTTTAGAGCTGAAAAAGTCCCGTTTAGAAGCTGTCATAGCCCATGCCAAGGCCTTACAAGTGGAGGAAGAAGAAATGTCATTTGAAGCATTTGATCAAAAAGCTGTGGAAGCATTTCAGGAAGAAGCTCAGGCTAGATGGGGTCAGACAGAAGCTTATCAAGCTTTTGCGGCTAAGGGGGAGGAGTCCTTCCCTGAAGTTACCAAAGAGCTGGCCGCAATCATGTCTACTTTCGGCCAGCTCAAAGAGTCTAATCCTGATGACAATAGTGTTCAGGAGCAAGTAAAGGTGTTACAAGACTATATTAGTCAGCATTTTTATCCATGTGACCAAACGGTATTAGCTGGTTTAGGTCAGATGTACCAAACAGATAATCGCTTTTCTAGTTTTATCGATAAAGTCGGGGGATCAGGGACTGCAGTTTTTCTCGCAGAAGCTATTCGTATTTATTGTCAATAAACTAAAGCCAAAGTCTTAGGGACTTTGGCTTTTTCTCATGCCATAGTGACATTTATGTCACTATTTTTATAATCATTTAATGTTTATAATTAATGTATCGTTTTAGGAGGCGATTAGTTAAGTGTTTCTGCTATTTTGCTTGAAATTATCATGCAGATAATCATCTGAAATTTAACCAAACTCTAATTTAAATCAAATTTATGGAGGAAACCATGTCCATTTTAACCATTGACCACATCTCAAAGTACTATAATCTCGACGGTACGAACCAAGAGCGCGCTTTGAACGATGTTACACTTGAGATTGCACCAGCAAAGATCACTGCTATCTACGGTCCATCTGGCTGTGGTAAGACCAGTCTGCTCAGTATTATTAGCGGCTTGGATAGTCAGTATCAGGGAAATCTGTATTTCAAGAATCAGAACATGCGTGATTTTTCAGAGCGTGACCTGACCTATTTTAGAAAGGCCCATATTGGCTTTGTCTTTCAAAATTTCAATCTTATCCCTCATCAATCAGTCCTTGAAAATGTCAAGATGCCTCTTTACGTTAAAAATATGACTGATAAAGAGATGATTGAGATTGCGGAAAAGGAGCTCAGCCGTCTTGGAATCGGAGAATTTATCAAGAAAAATGTTAAGCAGCTTTCTGGTGGACAAAAACAACGTGTGGCCATTGCCCGTGCCCTAGTTAATAATCCAGAAATGATTGTGGCTGATGAACCGACAGGTTCTCTTGATTCTCAGTCTCAGGAAAATGTTCTCGAAATTTTTAAAGAGCTAGCTGAGGCAGGCAAAACTGTGATTATCGTAACCCATAACCCTGAGGTCGCGGATTATGCGGATGTTGTCATTAAAATGAAGGATGGTGAAGTCGTTGAAACAATCGAAAAATAAGGGATTGACCCTCAAGAATAAACTTAAATTGTCATTGAGCAACTTTATGGAACGTAAGTGGCGTAATCTTTTGATTGCGACGGCAACTTCCATTGGTTTTATCGGTGTTTTAATTTCCTTTGGTTTGGGGAATGCTATTGTTGGTATAATTAATGACAGTACCGATGGTGGTAACATTCCATCCCAAATTCAGATTAGTCTGAGTGCTAAATCAGCAGCCAGAGGGGTTCTAAATGCGGATGATGAGAAGTTTATTCGTAGTCAGATTAAGAGTGATGACATTAAATATTTGGAGAGCCCCTTTGGAATGAACATGGCAAGTCTTACCCTTGATGGTAAGACCATGGATTTCAGCAAGGACCTTCCTAACTATTCTCAGGTTATCAGTCTCTACAAGAACACAAAAATATCTACATCTCGCAATGGTAAGGATAAGATTTCAGCCGGGAAGCCTTTTAAATCCGCAGATGAAAAGGGATTAACCCTTCCGATGAGTTTTGTCAAACATTACAATGAAGAAACAGGGAAGAAGCTCAAGGCTAAAGACTTTATCGGCAAAGAAATCTCAGCTCAGATTGTTGAAAATACTGCTGAGGGAACTAAAGTAGCAGATATCAAGACTAAGATTGTCCGTATTGTTGATGACAGCGAGGATGCTGAAGAGAGCAATAGCTATATGCCAGCCAAACAATTGGAAGAGTTGCTCAAAGAAAATGGCTTTACTAAAACAGTCTCTTACATGCTTTTGGAGCTTAAGAATCCAGCCAAGACTAAGGAAGTCACTAAAAAGTTACAGAAAAACAAGAAGTACCTAGTTCTTTCACAGCAGGCCATCCTCGATGTCATTATTAAATTCATCCGTGTTATCCAAGCACTCTTGATTATCCTTTCGTCACAAGCTATCCTAGTTTCAGCTGTCATGATTGGAATTATCATTTATATTAATATCATGCAACGCTCAAAAGAGATTGGTGTCATGAAGGCTGTCGGTTACCTTAATCGTGACGTGAAAGCTATCTTTGTTTATGAGGCACTCTGGATTACGGGTATCTCACTGGCTCTTGCCCTACTTGTATCACAGGGGATTGGAAGCTTGGCCAACATGATTGTTTCACATCTCTACCCAAGTGTCAGCAAGGTATTTGATCTAAATCTGACATCAATTCTCATCATGTTTGGCTTCTCGCTCTTGATGGGCTATGTATCAGCCTACCTTCCAGCACGTAAAATCAGTAAAATGGACCCTGTCGAGTCCCTAAGATATGAATAGAAATGAAGAGTAGTCTCCCTAGGCTGCTCTTTTTTGTCAAAACAACCATTAGAATAATCGGAAAATCCAAACAATAATTAACTTTCTGAAAAGTGGAGACAATTGCCCAAAAATGCTATAATAGTCAGCATATACAAGCTATTAGTAACAAAAAGAAGTACCTATTCGATTGGAGGAATTCTATGTATAAAGATGACAGTTTAACCTTGCACACTGACTTGTATCAAATCAATATGATGCAAGTCTACTTCAACCAAGGTATTCACAATAAAAAGGCCGTTTTCGAAGTTTATTTCCGTCAACTTCCGTTTAAAAATGGCTTTGCTGTGTTCGCAGGTCTGGAACGTATTGTCAACTATCTTGAAAATCTGACTTTCTCAGAAACTGATATTGCTTATCTAAAAGAGTTAGCCTATCCTGAGGATTTTCTAGACTATCTAGCCAACCTAAAACTCGAGTTGACTATCAATTCAGCCCTTGAGGGTGATTTGGTATTTGCTAATGAACCGATTTTCCAAGTGGAAGGTCCCTTAGCCCAGTGTCAGTTAGTAGAGACTGCCTTGCTAAATATCCTCAATTACCAGATTCTTATTGCTACCAAGGCAGCTCGCATTCGCTCTGTCATTGAAGATGCTCCTTTATTGGAGTTTGGGACACGTCGTGCACAAGAGATGGATGCAGCAATCTGGGGAACGCGTGCAGCCGTGATTGGTGGTGCGGATGCGACATCAAATGTTCGTGCCGGTAAGATTTTCGGCATTCCAGTTTCTGGTACTCACGCTCATGCTCTCGTTCAAGCCTATGGCAATGATTACGATGCCTTTAAAGCCTATGCATCAACTCATAAGGACTGTGTATTCCTTGTGGATACCTATGACACCCTTAAGATTGGTGTTCCGAATGCTATTCGTGTAGCTAAAGAGCTAGGTGATAAAATCAATTTCTTGGGTGTTCGTCTTGATTCAGGTGACTTGGCTTATCTATCGAAGCAAGTCCGTAAGCAGTTGGATGCTGCCGGTTTCCCTGATGCCAAAATTTATGCTTCAAATGACCTTGATGAAAATACCATCCTCAACTTGAAGATGCAAAAGGCCAAAATTGATGTCTGGGGAGTGGGTACTAAGCTTATCACTGCCTATGATCAACCAGCCTTGGGTGCTGTCTACAAGATTGTCTCAATGGAAGATGATCAAGGAGTCATGCATGATACTATCAAATTGTCCAACAATGCTGAGAAGGTTTCGACACCAGGTAAGAAGCAAGTCTGGCGTATTACAAGTCGTGCTAAGGGTAAATCAGAAGGTGACTATATCACCTTTGCGGACACAGATGTTAATGCTTTAGAAGAAATTAATATGTTCCACCCGACCTACACCTACATTAATAAGACTGTTCGTGATTTTGATGCGGTACCACTTTTAGTACCTATCTACGATAAGGGGCAACTCATCTATGACTTGCCTAGTCTTAATGAAATCAAGGCTTATGCGACTAAGGAATTGGATGAGCTTTGGAATGAGTACAAGCGCGTGCTAAACCCTCAAGATTATCCAGTTGACTTGGCCAAAGACGTATGGGATAACAAGATGACCCTTATTGACAATGTACGAAAGAAAGCCCATAACTTGCCAGAGTAAAAGGAGACATTATGACTTTGCAAGAAACAATTATTGATCAACTAGGGGTTAAACCTAACATTGATCCAAAAGAAGAAATTCGAAAATCTGTTGATTTTTTGAAGGCCTACATGCTCAAACACCCATTCCTTAAAACATATGTTTTGGGAATCTCAGGAGGTCAAGATTCTACATTGGCTGGCCGTCTAGCACAACTTGCGGTTGAAGAGCTCCGTTCAGAGACAGGAAAAGACTATCAGTTTATCGCCATTCGATTGCCATATGGTGTCCAAGCAGATGAGGATGATGCCCAACGTGCTCTTGCTTTTATTAAGCCAGATGTGAGTCTTGCGGTTAATATCAAAGAAGCTGTAGATGGTCAGGTTGCTGAACTTGCCAAGGCAGGTGTCACCGTCTCTGACTTCAACAAGGGAAATATCAAGGCCCGTCAACGTATGATTACCCAATACGCGGTTGCTGGTGAAAATAGTGGTGCAGTCATTGGTACGGACCACGCCGCTGAAAACCTTACTGGCTTCTTCACAAAATTTGGCGATGGTGGTGCGGATATTTTGCCACTCTTTCGTCTAAACAAGCGTCAAGGTGCAGCCCTTCTTGCAGAACTTGGTGCAGACAAGGCTCTCTATGAAAAAGTGCCAACAGCTGACTTAGAAGAGGATAAACCAGGAATCGCTGATGAAGTGGCACTTGGTGTGACCTACCGTGAAATTGATGATTACCTTGAAGGCAAGGAAGTATCAGCCAAAGCCCAGGAAACTATTGAGACTTGGTGGCGTAAAGGTCAACACAAACGTCACTTGCCAATCACTATTTTTGATGAGTTTTGGAAATAAGAGGAGAAATGAATTATGATTAAAGCTTATATTGACTTTTGGAAACGTGCCTTTGACTTTAGCGGACGTTCGACTCGTCCAGACTACTGGTGGGCTTACTTGGTTAATGTCATTATTATTACTATTCTTACTGTTTTTTGTGTTCTTATTCCTTTCTTCAGTAATGTTGACCTTAGTGATCCAGCTCTGTTGAATAATCAGACTGAACTGCAAAAAATAATTATTACCTATGCTTGGCCACTAATACTTTTTAGCTTAATTGAACTTATCCCTCAATTGTCTCTACAAATCCGTCGTTTAAGAGATGCAGGCTTTCATCCGGCTTGGGTACTTCTAAGTTATATAGGGCTTGTACCAGTCTTGGCTATCTTCTCATTGATTGGAAGCATTGTCCTCCTTATCATGTCTTGTCAACCAACGAAACCAGCACCAGAAACACTGGTTGATAAAGTTGAATAAGATTGTCGTACCCCTAGGTTTGTACTGACCCCAAAAAGTTAGACAAATAATTTAAGCAAAGGATTTAGTTCTGTATTGCACAGGACTAAGTCCTTTTAGTTTTATCTTAATGCGTTTGTTGTTGTAATAATTAATATAGTCTACAATAGCTTGTTCCAAATGCTCAATTGACTTAAACGTCTTCTCATAACCATAAAACATCTCAGACTTCAGAATACCAAAGAAGGATTCCATCATGCCGTTGTCTGGACTATTGCCTTTACGTGACATGGAGGGTTGGATTCCTTTCTCCTCTAAAAAATGATGATAGAAATCATGTTGATATTGCCATCCCTGATCACTGTGTAGAATAGTTTTCTCATAGTACTTCTCTGTGAAGGCTTGTTCCAACATCATTTTTACTTGTGCTAAGTTGGGTGAAGTAGAAAGATTGTAGGCGATAATTTCGCTGTTAAAACCATCTAAAACTGGTGATAGATAGAGTTTTTGGCTGCTTGCTGGAATGGCAAACTCTGTCACATCTGTGTAGCACTTTTCCATTGGTTTTGATGCTTCAAACTGGCGTTGAATGAGATTCTCTGCTTTCTTACCAACCTCTCCTTGATATGAAGAATACTTACGTTTACGACGAATTCGACCACTTAAACCAAGAGCCTTCATCAGACGTTGCACTTTCTTATGATTTACCATGAAGCCACGATTTCTCAATTCAAGAGTCATTCGACGATAGCCGTAATTTCCTTTATGCTCACAATAAATTGATTGAATTTCAGCTTTAAGCTCTTTATCTTTGTCAAATCCATCTAGTTGTTTCAACTGATAGTAGTAAGTTGAGCGAGCTAAACCAGCCGTTTCAAGAAGTAAATCTAGTCGAAATCCTCCTGTGATCATTCCTCTAATTGTCTCTGCCTTTCTCGCTGTAAGGCTTCGTCCCTGTCTTCTAGTTCTTTTAACTTTTTTAGGTAAGCCACCTCGGTACGTAAGCGTTCATTCTCCTCTTGGAGTCGTTCTAGTTCTGTCATTTCTTCCCAAGTTTTCTTACGTTTACGTCCCATTTTAGGTACTCTCTCTCTTGTTTTTTCAACAATAGTATACCCATTTTTCTTGTATTGTGCTATCCAATTTTTCAACAGAGAAGGATTGGGTAGAGCATAATCTAAAGATACACTTTTTCGTGAACGACCTCTAAGCAAAACTTTATTAATTATTTCTTCCTTTAATTCGGGAGAATAGTAACGATTCTTCCCTTTTTTGACGATTTCTATTCCGTAACGTTCAATCAACCTCACCATATATTTTAGTCCAGAAACATCCACACCAAATCTTTTTGAAAGCTCTTTGAAGCTTCTCCCCTGTTTTCTCAGTTCATATATCTGAATCTTGTTCTCATAAGTTAATTTCATAATAAAAACACCTCAAAAGTTTGATTTTTTCAGTCTAACTTTTGGGGTGCAGTTCAGTTTAAGCTAGGGGTGTTTTTAAATTGAATTTTCAGAAATTAGTGATAAAATAGAGAAGAATAAGGCTTAAAAGGAGGAATCTTATGACTTCATTATCAACAGATTTCACAGATAAACTATTTGCAGAATATGAGGCCAATGCCAAGTACAGTGCTATTGAGAATGCTGTAACTCATAATGGCTTGCTCAAATCCATCGAAACACGTCAATCAGAAGTTGAAAACGACCATGTTTTCTCAATCGATTTGACTAAAGATGAGGTGTCTAACCAGAAAGCTTCAGGACGTTGCTGGATGTTTGCGGCACTAAATACTTTCCGTCATAAATTAATCTCAGACTTTAAATTGGAAAGTTTCGAACTTTCTCAAGCGCACACTTTCTTCTGGGACAAGTATGAGAAATCAAACTGGTTCTTGGAACAAATTATTGCCACAGCAGATCAAGAGATTGGCAGTCGTAAGGTTAAATTCCTTTTGGATACCCCTCAACAAGATGGTGGACAATGGGATATGGTCGTATCACTTTTTGAAAAATATGGTGTTGTACCAAAATCAGTTTATCCAGAATCTGTAGCTTCAAGCAATAGTCGTGAGCTTAATCAATACCTCAATAAGCTTCTTCGTCAAGATGCTCAAATCTTGCGTGATTTGATTGCTGGAGGTGATGATCAAGCTGCTGTTCAGGCCAAGAAGGAAGAACTTCTTCGAGAAATTTTCAATTATCTTGCTATGACTCTCGGTTTACCACCACGTCAGTTTGATTTTGCCTACCGAGATAAGGATGACAACTATCAATCTGAGAAAAATATCACACCACAAGCATTCTTTGAAAAATATGTGGGTCTCAAACTCAGCGACTATGTGTCAGTTATCAACGCTCCAACAGCTGATAAACCTTACGGAAAATCTTATACTGTTGAGATGTTGGGTAATGTTGTAGGTGCACCAAGTGTTCGTTATATCAACCTCCCAATGGACCGTTTCAAAGAGCTTGCAATTGCACAGATGAAGTCTGGAGAAACTGTTTGGTTTGGTTCAGATGTTGGTCAAGTTTCAGACCGTCAAAAAGGTATTCTTGCAACTAATGTTTATGACTTTACAGCTAGCATGGATATTAACTTGACTCAAGATAAGGCAGGACGTTTGGACTACAGTGAATCTCTCATGACTCATGCCATGGTATTGACTGGGGTTGATTTGGATGCCGATGGCAGACCTGTTAAATGGAAGGTTGAAAACTCTTGGGGAGACAAGGTTGGACAAAAAGGTTACTTTGTCGCTTCTGATGCCTGGATGGATGAATACACTTATCAAATCGTTGTCCGCAAAGACTTCCTTACAGCTGAAGAATTGGCAGCCTATGAAGCAGAGCCACAAGTACTTGCTCCTTGGGATCCAATGGGAGCCCTTGCTTCAAAATAAGATAATACATGAAAACACTGGAAATTTTCCAGTGTTTTTATAGTTTCTTTAAAATTTATCGATAAAAAAAGAGTTATCCAATCGGATAACCCTTCTTATTTCTTATTCTTCTGCTGTAGCAGTGTTTGAATTCGAATGTTCAGAGCCGTTAGAGGCCGATGTCGATGGATTTGTTGAAGCATCAGGCCCATACTGTTGACTATCTTGTGAACTTGATGAGTCACTGCTTTGGCTCGAGTCTAAGCTTGATGACGAGCTAGATGTTCCAAGTGACCCTGTGTAAACATTTGATGTTGAAGAACCAGTAAGGAAGACATAGCTACCATTGTTATAAACACCACTAGGCATTTCAAAATCTTCAGAACCAGCACCATACATCTGGTTAAGGTAGCTACTTGTTACACCGTAGATTTGTTTAGCGATATCAAGGTCTGAACCGTAAAGTGGTGTTTTACGTTTTTTGTAACCTGTCCAAATCGCCATTGCATACTTAGTATTATAACCAACGAAAGTTTCATCCGGAACCATAAGGTCTGCATAGACACCACTTTCTTTTTGTACTTTATAGTACTCATCGTCACCGTAGTTAGATGTACCAGTCTTACCAGCATTGATTGTACCAGGAACATAAGCTTCAGTTGCTGTACCACCTGTCAATACTTGTTTCAACATACTTGACATCATGTAGGCTGTTTGTGGTGACATGGCTTCGACACCTTTAGAATCAAATGATTTAGTTGAACCATCTTCAAACTTGATTGATTTAATGTAAGATGGTTTATAGTAAGTACCACCATTTGCAAAGGCTGCATAAGCTGCGGCCATCTTCTCACTTGATGCACCATACTTAGAATCTGATGATGATGTTGAAGATGAGATGGCATTTGAGTAGTACATTTCTGGATACTCGATACCCAAATCCTTCAAGAAGGATTGAGCATATTCCAAACCAGCAGCTTGGAGTGCTTTAACGGCTGTAACGTTACGTGATTGTTGAAGTGCATAAGTCAATGAAATGCTTCCGTAATACTTACGGTCCCAGTTGTAAACTGGTGTTGAAGAACCTGGGAAATTGTAAGGATTATCGTAAACAGTCGTACCAGTGTTTGTATAAACACCTTTTTCAATAGCAGGAGCATAGTCAGTGATTGGTTTCATTGTAGAACCCCAGTCACGGTCTGTTTGAACAGCTTGGTTGGTACCAAGTGCAATGTTTTCGTCTTGGTGACGTGAACCCAATTGGGCAACGACACGACCATTAGTAACATCAATAATAGTAGAAGCAACTTGGAGACTATCGTTTGGATAGTATACGTAGTCGTTAGTATTATAGACGTTCCAGATATATTTTTGAATATCTGGATTAAGGTTAGTGTAGACGTCGAGACCTGCTGAGTAAATATCAGCGTTGGCATCGGTAGATACCTGTTCAATAACTTGTTTGATGTAGTTATCTAAGTATGGCTCATAGCTAGCTTTCTTCGTAAGTGGAAGAAGGCCATCTGATACATCAGTTGCTTTAGCTTGCTCGTACTCTTCTTTAGAAATATTCTTGTCTTCATACATTTCATCAAGAACAGTGTTACGACGTTCTTTGGCAGCATCTGGATTAGCATAAGGGTCATATTGTGTTGGTGCTTGTGGAATACCAGCAAGAAGAGCTGCTTGGGCAACAGAGAGGTCGCTCAAGTCCTTACCAAAGTAAGATTTAGCTGCAGTCTTCATACCGTAGTAACCATTACCCATATAAACCTTATTAATATAGAAGGTCAAGATTTCTTGTTTAGTGAATTGACGCTCCATTTGGAGTGACAACCAGATTTCTTGTGACTTGCGTTTAAGGGTTTGGTCAGAAGTGTTAGTTGAAAAGTAGGCTAACTTAATCAACTGTTGGTCGAGTGTAGATCCCCCTTGGGTGCTGCTACGACGAAGGTTGTTAACAGCTGCCCCCATGATACGGTAGACGTCAATCCCACGGTGAGTGAAGAAACGTTTATCCTCGATAGAGGTGATGGCATTAACTAGAGTTGTTGGAATTTCATCTGTTGATGCACTCTCACGTTTCTCAGCTCCCAAGTCGGCAACAAGACTACCATTAGCGTCGTAAATCTTACTTGAGTTTGTTGATTGCAGTTTGTTCTCGGTAAGTTTAGGAACACTGCTAACATAGTAGGCAAAGAGGCTACCACCAGCGATGACACAGACTACAAAGAAAGTAAGCAGTCCAATAAATCCGTATTTTGCAATACGCCAGCCCAAACTTTGGTCTGAAGCGGCAGAGCGTTTTCCTTTGCTATAGCGAGAAGAATCTGAACGCTTGACCTTGATGTTTTTAGCACGTTTAGTCAAACCGTTAAGTGATTCTTTAAAGTTGCTGAAATTAAATTTAGCCATTATGTGTTACCACCTAATAATTTTTCAATGATTTCTAAGTAAGGAACTTGAGGATAAGCTGCTTCTGCAATTGCATAGCCTCTTTTTTTGATATAATCAAGAGGCATTGATTTCGTCCCTTTATCAATCTGATAAAAAGCGATTAAGTCTTTGGCAGGCAGAAGGTAGGTTTCCTTAAGCGTCGAGAAGTGAAGTAGCACGAAGCAGATCCCATCTTGACTGATGACCTGAGACATGTGCTCAATTTGATGCGCATGAAAGTTTTTCATAGGCATGGATGTCTTTTGTCGTGTCTCTTTGGCTTCAAAATCAATGTAGTATCCTTTGTAAACGCCGGAGTAGTCGGTAGTAGAAGCTTGTCTAAAGTAAGCTTCTACAATCTTTGCCCGTGAGCGTTTGGGATAATCGACTTTGACAATTTGAACAGGGGTAGGTTTTTTATGAATAACGGCTAAACCACGCGACAAATAGTAATCATTAGTCGCGTTAATAGCAGTTTCAAAGCTCATCCCCCGATTGGCAAAGTCAACTCTATTTGATTTTTTAGGACGTACTTGTGCTATCTTATGAGATACCTGATGGGGATAGTTTACCATTTCTTTCCCTTCTTCTTTATAAGATATGCATAAAGACTATTTTATTATACCATAAAATGAACGAGGAAAACAACAAATGACATCACTACTGGTAACTGGCTATAAGAGCTTTGAACTCGGTATTTTTAAAGACAAGGACCCTAAAGTAACCATTATCAAGAAAGCAATCAAACGTGATTTGATGCGTTTCTTGGATGATGGTGTGGATTGGATGATTTTTACTGGGAACCTCGGTTTTGAATTTTGGGCACTAGAAGTAGCCAAAGAACTTCAAAAAGACTATCCTTTGAAATTAGCGACCCTCTTCCCTTTTGAAACGCATGGTCAGAATTGGAATGAAGCGAATCAAACAAAACTAGCAGCCTTTAAGCAGGTTGATTTTGTCAAGTACAGCTTCCCCGCTTACCAATCTCCAGCACAGTTTAAACAATTTAATCAGTTTCTCATTGACAATACAGATCAGGCTTATTTATTTTATGAACCTGAAAATGAAACAAATCTGAAATATTTTTACGGTATGATGTTAGAAGCAAGGGGTTATCCCGTATCTAGACTGACTTTTGATGACCTCAATGAAGTCATGTCGGAATAGGATATAATTGAATTTTAAACTTGCATTTTTATCTTTTTTTCTGTATCATAAAAACATTAGACAGTAAAGTATTAGTAAGTTAGATAAGACAAGTATTGGAGAATAAAAATGGCTAAGATTAATTTAACGCCCAAGAAAATCTACGAACAAGAATTTAAAACAAGCATGCGTGGATACGATAAAAAAGAAGTAGATGAGTTTCTAGACGATGTAATCAAAGATTACGGTGTCTATATTGCTTTAGTTAAGGAATTGCAAGAAGAAAATGCAAAACTGAAGGCTAAGACTTCATCAGCTCCTGCTAGTCGCCCAGCATACGCAAGTGCGACAAGTGAACCATCACGTGCGAATACCAATGTTGCTTCGGCTTCAAACTATGATATCTTAAAACGTGTCAGTCGTTTGGAGAAAGAGGTCTTTGGAAAACAAATCGTCGAATAAAACTGGTTTGTGCAATTTTTGGATAATCGCATGGTTGCTAGTCTTCCATGAGGAAAGTCCATGCTAGCACTGGCTGTGATGCCAGTAGTGTTTGTGCTAGGTGAATTAATAAGCCTAGGGACTTGATTTTCAAGTTACGGCGAGTGAACTGGCTAAGTCTTAGGATAGGTTTTAGTAACTCTGAAAGTGCCACAGTGACGGAGTTTTTAGGGAAACCTAAAAAGTGGAACGCGGTAAACCCCTCAAGCTAGCAACCCAAACTTTGGTAGGGGCATGGGATGGCTGGAAACGAACGGACCATCCTGACTGCTTTGCAGTAGACAGATGATTATCGAAGGAAGTGGTACCTAGTCACTTCTGGAACAAAACATGGCTTATAGAAAATTGCATATAGGTGAGGCTGGGACACATGTCTCAGCCTTCTTTTAGCAAGAATTCTCTCTTTTATATTTAAAGAAAAGAGTGGGTAATAAGCTATCGGTTAAGAAAGTTTGTACGCGTAACAATGAGATAAAAGGATAACAATGAAAGAAACATTTACATTAGTAGCAACTGCAGCAGCAGGTCTTGAGGCTGTGGTTGGACGTGAATTGCGTGAGTTAGGTTATGACACGCAGGTTGAAAATGGTAAGGTGCGTTTCCAAGGTGGTGTTCGTGCAATTGCTGAAACCAACCTTTGGTTGAGAGCAGCAGATCGTATCAAGATTGTAGTGGGTGAATTTCCAGCACGTACCTTTGAGGAACTCTTTCAGGGAGTTTTTGCTTTAGACTGGGAAAATTATCTTCCGCTAGGTGCAAAGTTCCCAATTTCTAAGGCTAAATGTGTTAAATCAAAGCTTCATAATGAGCCATCTGTTCAGGCGATTTCAAAAAAAGCTGTCGTTAAGAAATTGCAGAAGTATTTCCACCGTCCAGAAGGAGTGCCTCTCCAAGAAACAGGAGCGGAATTTAAGATTGAAGTCTCTATTTTGAAGGATAAGGCTACGGTTTTGATTGATACCACAGGTGCTAGTCTCTTTAAGCGTGGCTACCGTACTGATAAAGGTGGAGCACCGATTAAGGAAAATATGGCGGCTGCTATCCTTGAACTTAGTAATTGGTATCCGGATAAACCATTGATTGACCCGACTTGTGGTTCAGGGACCTTCTGTATTGAGGCTGCAATGATTGGTATGAACATTGCACCAGGATTTAATCGTGATTTTGCCTTTGAAGCATGGAATTGGGTGGATAAAGATTTAGTACAATCGGTACGTGATGAAGCAGATAGCAAGGCAAACTACGATATTGAATTAGATATTATGGGTTGTGATATTGATGGCCGTATGGTTGAAATTGCAAAAGCCAATGCTCGTGAGGCAGGTCTTGAAGATGTTATTAAATTGAAACAAATGCGTTTACAGGACCTGAAAACAGATAAAATCAATGGTGTCATTATTTCAAACCCTCCTTATGGTGAGCGTTTGTTGGATGACAAGGCTGTGGATATCTTGTATAATGAAATGGGTCAAACTTTTGCGCCACTTAAAACTTGGAGCAAGTTTATCTTGACCAGCGATGAACAATTTGAAAGCAAATACGGTATGAAAGCCGATAAAAAACGTAAGCTTTATAACGGGACCCTCCGTGTTGATTTGTATCAATATTTTGGAGAGCGTGTTCGCCGTTCTGAGGCTAAAAAGGTAAATTAAACGTGTCAGAAGATAAAACACAAAATGGCTATGAAGGTAGCCAAGAGCTAGATTTCCAAGATGCCAAGGAAATGACGGTCGGTGAGGCTGTCCGAAAAGAAGCCGAGATTAATGCTGGTGTAACAGAAACAGATAGCATTTTGGATAAGTATATCAAGCAACACCGTGAAGAAGTTGCCTCACAAAAATTTTCAAAGAAAATTGAAGCTGATGGCGATACATCACCTTTGGATGCTTTTATTCAAAAGCAACGTCAGGAGTTTGCGGATTCAGGTTTGATTGGTCAATCAATGGCTAATGAGTCAATCAACTCAACAACAGCTACTGAAGAAGTAACACCGGTCACATTTGGTTTTGGTGCTACAGATAACAAGGCTGATGAAACTCAATCTCATATTGACAAGCAGTTGCCAAATGCCCCTGTTGAACCTGAGGTTATTGCAGAACCAGAAAGTCAAAGTTCTGAAGTTATCATTACGTCAACAAATGCTGATCGTTTCATCACGTCAGAAACAGAAAAATTTGACCTTGGTGATGCACTCGCTGATTCATCTACTCCAACTAATCAGCCAGCCTATAACGATGCATTGGTAGATAATATTGATGATAACAATCCTTTGATTGCTAACATTGATGATCCAGAACCACAAAATTCTGCTGTTGCCAATATTGACGATACTGAGCCACAAGCTTCAAAACCTTTGTTGGATGATGCTGCTATTTCAGACACTATTGATTTGGCAGCTATTGCATCAACAGTGGCAGGGGTAACTGGAGCAAAAGCTGATGAAGAAAAGACAACACCAAAAGTGTCTATGGCAGTTAATCGCCCATCTGCAGAAGACAGAATCTCTTCAGAGTCTATTTCACCATCGTATAAGAGTGCCTTTGATGGTGACATTCCAGTTTACCGTCGTAAAGGTGTTGTTATCGGTGCTCTAGCAGTTCTTGCTTTAGCTATTATCGGTGGTAGCTATGCTCTTTATAAAGGAACACATAGCCAATCGGCGAAAACAACAAGCACAGCTTCTTCAGCAGTGACCTCATCATCAAGCAAGGATACGTCAGCTGCTGATAATAAGGCCTTTGAAGAAATGTATAAGAATTTCTTCACAGATGACGAGCAAACAAAACTCGCTAATGACCAATTTGGTAAGTTATCAGATTTGGAAAAGCTGCTCAAGAAATTGGAGAAAACCAAGTATTATGATGCAGCTAAGAAAAAATATGATAACTTGAAGAAACAAATTGAAGCTGTACAAAAGATTAACAGTCAGTTTGAGTCAGATGCTCTTGTAGATGGTAGCTATAATGCCTCTATCGCTGTTAAATCAGATGCTAACTTTAATAATCTTCCAGAAAGTGTAACAACAACTGGGAACGCGAGTCTCGATAGCACTGTCCAAGAAGCTATTAAGGGTGGTAAGACTCAACTTGAAGAAAAAGCTAAGGCTGCGAGTGCAACGTCTGCAGCGACAGCTTCTGAAAGTGTTAATACTGCTAGTCCTGCTGCACCTTCAGGTGATAACACATCTGGAGCAGCTTCTAATGGCGGTGGTGCGGCCGCATCAAATACTTCTGGAGCGCAAAATGGAGCAGCTAACTCAGCAGGTTCAACAGGTTCAACTGGTGCGACTGGAGGAACTACTGGTGGCTCAGCTGCAGCTTCAACAGTTGTAACACGCGGAATCACAAATTATAACCCATCAATCCTTCAACGTAATCGCTCACGTGTGCCTTATAATGCAAACGTAGTAGCAGATACAAGTAACCCAGCTTGGACATGGGCTGATGGTGTTCTTGATAAGATTATCGAAACATCACACTCACGTGGTTACTTCTCAGGAGATAACTTCATCCTTGAGCCAGTCAACATCATCAATGGTAATGGTTACTACAACTTGTACCTTCCAGATGGAACTTACCTCTTCAGTATTAATTGTAAGACAGGTTACTATGTTGGTAATGGTTCAGGTCACTCAGATAAACTTGATTACGAATAATAATCTGCGACACTCCTTCGGGAGTGTTTTTTGTTTTATCTTGGTGAAGGCCTAGTTTATAAGGATTTTGTGCTATAATAGAGGGATAAGATAGGGGTGAATACTATGGCAAAATTGATGCCGGGTAGAGTCCGTAATGAGGGTATTGAACTTTTTGAAAAGGATCTTATTACCATTCATCAGGTCTCAGAAACTCAGTTGGATACAACAGTTGACCAACATCATTTAATTTATGCACTCAATGATTCTGAAATCACGTGTGACTGTGATTATTTCGCTCAAAAAGGCTATTGTCCCCATTTGGCAGCGATTGAGTATTATCTAAAAAACGACAAAGAAGGCCAGCGTCTCTTGACAGAATTGGAAGAGGAACAAGAGTCCTCTCAGGGCCAAGAGCGAGGACACTCTTTTGGTGGTTTATTTTTAGAAGGCCTTTCCCTAAATGAGGATGATACTGTTAGATATAGCTTGATGGTAGAGGGAGAGGAATCTACCTTTGGTTCAGAGATTTGGTGGAGTATACGTTTACGTCGCTTACCAGATGAACGTTCTTATGTTATTCGAGATATTCCTGCCTTTCTCAAACTTGTAGAGGCTGAGGGTTATTATCAGATAGGTAAGAACTATTATGAACCCCTATCACTTATTCAATTTGACCAGACTTCACAGGCATTTTTAGACTTCTTAGGACGGATGATTCCAGATGAAGCCAAGACTAATTTAGACTTTATTTTACCGAATAATGCACGTCATCTTTGTCTCCCCTACGGTTTTTTTGAGGAAGGTTTGAGACGGATGCAAGATTTGGATGGCTTTAGGTTTGAATGGGAAGGAACCGAATATCACCGACTTTTGGTTGAGGATTTGACTGCTGATGCCCATCTCTTCTCGTTTGATATTTCTGTTGAGCCTAAGATGATTGAATTGACTGTTGCTGAGAAGAATAGTCAGGCCTTTTTTAATAATCGTATTCTCTTTTATCAAGGTGTTTTTTATCGTTTGAATCGAAAACAACAAAAACTTTTGGTTGGTTTACGCTCTCTTCCAATCGGAAGCGATTTGAATAAGCATGTCAGCTTTAATCTCGATGAACAAGCCATCTTAGCTGCTACTCTTTTTGATTTTAGGACTATGGGACCAGTTAAAGCTCCTAAATCCTTTAATATCAAGGATTTTACACCGAGATTTCACTTTGACCTGAAAGGTGACAGTGAGGTTATACTTACATTAGCCTTTGATTTTGATGATTTCCTAGTCCATAATCGACAAGAGTTGAGTCACTTAGGATTTACGAGTAACTATCGTCATGAGCAGGCTGTGTTCCGTTTGATGGCTAAGCATGGATTCACCCCTGATTTTCAGTCATCTAAACGATTAGATAGCAGTCAAGAGCTCTATGATTTCTTTACGAATACTCTAGCAGAATTTGAAAATACAGGGACGGTTCTGATTGGGCAGGAGTTGCGTGACTTACGGGTTGAACAGAGTCCACAGGTTCAGGTAGAGCGTCAGGGGAATTTATTAGATATTTCCTTTGATTTTTCAAGTCTTGACGATGAAGATGTGGATCATGCTTTAGCAGCTTTGATGGAAAGTTCGCCCTATTTTATCAATCGTAGTGGTCAGTTGATTGTTTTTGACGAGGCGACGCATCGTATTAGTGAGAGTCTCAAAACTCTAAGAGCTCGATATTCAGGGCAAGGTCACCTAGAACTAAATCAATTGACTGCCTATCAATTAATGGATGCTCTTTCAGAAAGTGATTCTGTTCGTTTTTCAAAAGATTTCCAACTCTTAACGCAACATTTGAGTAAACCAGAGACCTTTGATTTGCCAACTTATAAGGTAGAAGCTGACCTTCGTCCCTACCAGGAAAAGGGTGTTCAGTGGCTATCTATGTTGCATCACTATGGTTTTGGCGGTATCTTGGCCGATGATATGGGGTTGGGGAAAACCTTGCAGACCATTGCCTATCTCTCTGCACATTTAGAAGAAGAGCAACGAGTCTTGGTTTTGTCACCATCAAGCCTGATTTACAATTGGCAGGATGAGTTTAAAAAGTTCGCTCCTCAGTTAGATGTAGCGGTTTCTTATGGACTCAAGCCAAGACGTGATGACATCATTGCTGAAGACCACCAGATTATTATTACAAGCTACGCTTCCTTCCGTCAGGATTTTGATGCCTACAAGGCTGGTAAATATGACTATCTCATTCTCGATGAGGCTCAGGTCATGAAGAATACACAGACAAAGATTGCCCAATATCTACGTGATTTTTCTGTTCCACATTGCTTAGCACTATCTGGAACGCCTATTGAAAATCATTTGTTGGAGATTTGGTCTATTTTCCAGATTATTCTACCAGGACTTTTGCCAACTAAGAAAACTTTCCTTAAGTTAACACCAAAGGAAGTGGCTAGGTATATTTCTCCCTTTATTCTAAGACGTAGGAAAGAAGAGGTCCTTCCTGATTTACCAGATTTGATTGAAATCACTCACCAAAGTGAATTGTCAGATGCTCAAAAAGCTATCTATTTAGCACAATTGCAACAGATGCAGCAAGGTTTAATTTCTGCAAGTGATCAGGAAATCAACCGTCGTAAGGTGGAAATTTTGTCAGGAATTACCCGCTTACGACAAATCTGTGATACCCCAGCTCTTTTTATGGACTATGCTGGAGATAGCGGAAAATTAGATAGCCTAAGAGAGTTGCTTAGTCAAATTAAGGAATCAGACCACCGTGTTCTTATCTTTTCACAATTTCGTGGGATGTTAGATATTACAGAGGGGCTCTTACAAGAATTAGGTATTTCCTCTTATAAGCTAACAGGGTCAACGCCATCTGATAGTCGTCAAGAGATGACCAGAGCCTTCAATCAAGGAAGTCGAGATGCCTTTTTGATTTCTCTGAAAGCAGGAGGAGTGGGACTGAATCTAACTGGTGCTGATACGGTTATTCTGATTGACCTTTGGTGGAATCCAGCGGTAGAAATGCAGGCTATTAGTCGTGCGCATCGTATAGGTCAGGAACAAAATGTCGAAGTTTACCGTTTGATTACAAGAGGAACTATTGAAGAGAAAATTCTTGAGCTTCAAGAAGGCAAGAAGAACCTTGTAACAACTGTCTTGGATGGCAATGAAAGCCGTGCCAGCATGACTGTTGAGGACATTAAAGAAATTCTTGGTATTGCAATATCTTAATTTGTTATATTTGATATTGAAATACTAATACGTGAAAATGCTACTAGGCAAATCTTTTGAATTAGGCTATAATAGAATACTGCAAGACGTATCTTCACATTCCCGATTGTTTATATTAAGATACGCATCATCTCGAAAACGAAAGGAAGTCTTTTATGCATCGCCAAAGACGACAATTTCCGCTGATTCCAGACGGGGAATCTTGCTTGCAAGAACCGGTCTCTATGCGCCTATATGAAAATGAAGATTTAATAACAAATATCCGTGGCCCTTACCAAGATAAGGACTACAATGATTTGTTGCCGAACTATGATTTCTTGTCAGCTAAGCCTAGCAATCGTAAGCAGGCTTCAAAACGAGTGGAGACTCAAGAAGCTGGCATGACTTATGCAGAGGAAGCCCGTGAAAAGGCTAAGCGTGATGTCCGTGAGAAACGCCAAAAATTCCTCCGCCAAGAAGTTCAACAAACCAAACATACTAATAGCCGTCAACTAACTGCTAAGCCTAAGGTAGAAGCTAAGCCAAGCTTTGAGGCTACTGTTGAGCCAGCTGCTGTAACAACGGATAAAGGGCCAGTGACAGCATCTATCTTGGGAGCTCCTGTAAGTGCTATCAAGCGAACTTTAGCACCTAACGGGAAACACTCAAAAATCCATCACTTGGCAAATCGTCTGCAACAGGATTCTTACATCTTGGCAGAAGTGGCTCCAACCTATCAACAGCCTAGTAACCCATCTCGTAAGAAGGTCAAGAAAAATAGCTATGACTTCTTGAAACGTAGCCAGGTTTATAATTACCCAGAACGTCAAACTTACCGTGAACACCGAGTTGCTCAAGAATTAAATTTGACGCATTTAGAAGACGCAAACTAATCGCAGTGCGATTGTAAGGAGAAACTATGTCAAAAACTTATCATTTTATTGGAATTAAAGGATCTGGTATGTCAGCTTTGGCTTTGATGCTCCACCAAATGGGACACAAGGTTCAAGGTTCAGATGTGGAAAAATATTACTTCACACAACGTGGTCTTGAGCAAGCAGGTATTCCTATCCTTCCTTTCGATGAAAAAAACATCACAGAAGATGTTGAATTGATTGCTGGAAATGCCTTTCGTGAAGACAACAACGTTGAAGTTGCTTATGCGATTAAAAATGGCTACAGCTTTAAGCGTTATCACGAGTTCTTGGGTCACTTCATGGATCAATTCACTAGCTTTGGTGTGGCAGGTGCACATGGTAAGACTTCTACAACAGGTCTCTTGTCACATGTTATGAAAAATATCACAGACACGTCATACCTTATCGGTGACGGAACTGGACGAGGTTCTGCTAATGCACGATACTTTGTCTTTGAGTCTGATGAATATGAACGTCATTTCATGCCATACCACCCAGCATACTCAATCATCACTAACATTGACTTTGACCATCCTGATTACTTTACAAGTATCGATGATGTGTTCTCTGCCTTTGATGATTATGCTAAGCAAGTGCAAAAAGGACTCTTTGTTTACGGTGAGGATCCACACCTTCGTAAGATTACAGCCAATGCGCCAATCTATTACTACGGTTTCGAAGAAAATGATGACTTTATGGCAACAGATATTGTTCGTACAACGACAGGGTCTAATTTCAAGGTAAGACACGATGGACAAATTCTTGGAGAATTCCATGTGCCAGCCTATGGTCGTCACAATATCTTGAATGCAACTGCGGTTATTGGGACCCTCTATGTAGCTGGTTTCGACATGGATTTGGTTGCAGAACACCTTAAAACTTTCTCAGGTGTTAAACGTCGTTTCACAGAAAAAATTATCAGTGGTACTGTTGTCATCGATGACTTTGCTCACCATCCAACTGAAATTATTGCAACGCTTGATGCAGTACGCCAAAAGTACCCATCTAAAGAGATTGTTGCTATTTTCCAACCACATACCTTCACACGTACTATTGCTCTTCTTGATGAATTTGCTGAAGCTTTGAACGAAGCAGATGCTGTTTATTTGGCGCAAATTTATGGTTCAGCGCGTGAAGTTGACCATGGTGATGTTAAGGTTGAAGATCTTGCTGCTAAGATCAATAAACCGGCCAAAGTGGTTACAGTTGAAAATGTCTCACCTCTCCTTGACCATGACAATGCTGTTTATGTCTTTATGGGAGCTGGGGACATCCAACTTTACGAACGCTCGTTTGAAGAGCTCCTAGCAAGCTTGCAAACACACATGTAATATATTAAGGGCTGTAGCGATTTCGCTCAGCTCTTTCTCTTAATAGAAAGGAATTTAATATGCTTATTCGACATGCCCGAGAGGATGATTGGGCTGATGTTGTCCGTATCGAACAAGATAATTTTTCACCTGAAGAGGCTGCAACTCCAGAGGCTATTGCGGAGCGTTTAAAGACGATTTGTGATACCTTTCTAATTGCTGAAATTGATGGCGTTGTAGCTGGCTACATTGAAGGGCCTGTGATTGCGGAACGTTATCTTACAGATGACTTGTTCCATAAGGTGGTTCCTAATGCTAGTCAAGGGGGCTTTATTGCAGTTACTAGTTTGTCTATCTCCAAAGATTTTAAAGGGCAAGGGATTGGGACAGCCTTGATTGCAGCGCTTAAGGATCTGGCTATCGCCCAAAAACGCCAAGGTATTAGTTTGACTTGCCATGATTACCTGATTGCCTATTATGAGATGAATGGTTTCACTGATGAAGGAGAATCAGAATCAAATCATGGCGGTAGCACTTGGTATAATATGGTTTGGGAGAATCCAGAAACCCATTGAATTCAGTGTTACGTTACTGTGACAAAGGACCAATTGATTTGCATTAACTGACTTTTTAAGATATAATGGCGTTTGTTACTATAGAGGAGGTATGCCTTGACGGACAAGTTTAATGAACACTCGGAATCTGCTGAAGATAGCCTAAGCTTTAAAGATCAGATTCTTCGAGATTTACAAGAAGCAACACGGCTCCGTTCTCTTCGCGAGGAGGAGCATAATAAAAGTGCAACTATGCCCGAGACACCACGTTCAACGTCAGCTGAGAGCGCTACAACACATAGTACCTCAGCGTCCAATAAAGTAAGTAACCAAGATTTTAGTTCACATTCTGTTTCTCACAGTGCTTTCGCTAAATCTATGACTTCTGAGACGGCTCAAGATTCTCAACAAGATAGTGTTGGCTTGTTTTCTGTTTCTCAAGCTGAGTCTTTAGTGTCTGATGCTCATTCAAATGTAGCGTCTATTTCTAAAGAGCCTATTGAGGAGGAGAAAAAGGTAAATATTCCTCAGGAGACTGAAACGTCGAAACGCCGTTTTAAACGTCCAGTTTGGGAAACTAGCCTTAACGAAGCATCTGAAGAGGAGTATATTCCTGCAGATGTTGCCAAGGAGCTCATTGAAGCTAAGTCTAACGAAGCTATTTATACAGACCCTAAAGAATTGGAGGCCAAATTGACCTCAGAACGTCAAAAAGAAGCATTCTTGCAGGAACATCATGCAACAAGTGACCAAGCGTCGCAAGAAAAGGTTCAATCAGAGATAGTGGCTGATGGTAATGAGGATGATGAGAGTATTTCTCTAGAAGCCTCTGGAAAACCTAAGAAAAAGAAAGGTAAGAAAGTGAAGAAGAAAAAGTCTTCGCCAAAAGATGTTAAACAGGCTGACATTGTCGACGAAGAGCCGATTTCACGTTCTAACCGAAATCACAAACGCAATAAAAATAACCGTCGTGCTGGTAAAATTGCAAGAAATATTATTATCTTCTTGCTACTTATCTTGTCAGTAGCTGCATTCTTTGGTTATCGTTATGTTAGTGATGCTGTTGGCGCAAAAGATGTTAATTCAACTAAGTTTGTTAGTGTTGAAATTCCTGAAAATTCAGGTAGCAGTTATATTGGTCAACTATTGGAATCAGCTGGTGTCATTAAGTCTGGTAAGGTCTTTAATTACTATACCAAGTTTAAGAACATCTCAAATCTGAAAAGTGGTTATTACAACCTTCAGGCTAGCATGACCATGGATGAAATTATTGAGGCACTTCAGAAAAAAGGAAGTGATAAGCCTCAGGAGCCATCTCTTGGTACGGTCTTGGTCAAAGAAGGATACACCATTGATCAAATTGCTAAGGCAGTTGAAGTTAATTCCTCAGCGAAAAAAGGCAAAAAAACATCAACTGGACTTAAGGCAAAAGATTTCTTGAAGCTGATGAAGGATGATGCTTTCATTACTAAGATGAAAGCGAAGTACCCAACCTTGTTGGCAAACCTTCCGAATTCTACGGATGCTAAGTATGTCCTAGAGGGCTATCTGTTCCCAGCGACTTATAACATTCATGATGATACGACGGTGGAATCTTTGGCAGAGGAAATGTTGTCTACGATGGATACCTACCTATCACCTTACTATGCGACGATTTCATCGAGCGGACACAATGTTAATGAGATTTTGACCCTAGCTTCTCTTGTGGAAAAAGAAGGAGCTACAGATGACGACCGTAAAAATATTGCGAGCGTCTTCTATAATCGTCTTAACTCAGACATGGCTCTACAAAGTAATATTGCAGTTCTTTATGCTCTTGGAAAACTTGGTCAGGAAACGACCTTGAAAGAAGATGCAACTATTGACACAAACATTGACTCCCCTTATAATGATTATGTTCATAAGGGGTTGATGCCAGGTCCTGTGGACAGCCCTAGTCTGTCTGCGATTGAAGCGGTTATCAATCCATCATCAACCAAGTACATGTACTTTGTGGCAGATGTAACTACTGGTAATGTCTATTTTGCTGAAAGCTATGAAGAGCATCAGCATAACGTTGAAACTTACATTAATAGCAAACTAAAAGATAAATAGTCTGATTGGCTCATTAAAATCAAGCAAACAAAGAGTGATTTTGAAAATAAAGCCAAGGGCTCAAAAAATAGGAAAGAGAAAAAAATGGCAGAAAAAACATATGTAATGACACAAGCGGAGAAAGAACAACTTGAAGCGGAATTGGAGGAATACAAACTCGTCCGTCGTCCAGAAGTTGTAGAACGTATTAAGATTGCTCGTTCTTATGGTGACCTTTCAGAAAACTCTGAGTATGAAGCAGCCAAAGACGAACAAGCCTTTGTTGAAGGACAAATTCAGATTCTTGAAACAAAAATTCGTTATGCAGAAATCGTTGATAGTGATGCTGTTGCTAATGACGAGGTTGCAATTGGTAAAACTGTTGTTGTTCAAGAAGTTGGTACAAACGACAAAGATACTTATCATATCGTTGGTGCAGCCGGTGCTGATATCTTCTCAGGTAAGATTTCAAATGAAAGTCCGATTGCTCAAGCCTTGATTGGTAAGAAAGTTGGCGACAAAGTCGCTATCGAATCACCAGCAGGTAGCTACTCTGTGGAAATCCTTAGTGTAGAAAAAACAGCCTAGGTGACTGTTGGAATTAAGGTGTTCAATATTTGAAACTAGTGGGAGTGAGACAAAACAGTCGTTCTGTCGCACTCCTTTTTTGGTTGTTGGCGCTATTAGGAATTAGGTTAGTCTGAATTAGTCTATAAGAAAAGCACTTTTGGAAAATTCCAAGAGTGCTTTGTAGCTTATTTACGATTTTGCTTACCGGCGTTACGGTTTTTCTTTGGTTTGCTCGCAATTGCTTGAGTATTTTTTGGTGTCACATCTTTACGCTTGCTTGGTGTTGTACGAGGTGCTTTTGGAGGGTTCTTTTTGAACTCTTCAGCAACTTTTTCTTTCAAGCGAGGTTTGATGATGTAGTTGGTAATCAACTGTTGGATAATAGAGAAGATACCACCAACGAACCAGTAGAGGATTACGGCTGCAGGTGAGCTAATACCAAAGAAAATCATCATGATTGGCATACTGTACATCGTTGCTGCCATTTGTTTACGTTGTTCTTCAGGAACTTGTTGAACAGACAACCAAGATTGGAAGTAGTAAAGCGCTGCGATGATGATAATCAATGGGAAGTCACGGTGACCAAGGTTAAACCAGAGGAAGTTATCTTTGAGTACACCAGGAGTGTAACGTGCTGCATAGTAGAGTGCTGAGAAGAATGGGAACTGAATCAGGAGAGGAAGACAGCCAACACCGCCCATCAAGCTTAGGCCGTTTTCACGCTGAGCTTGCATGAGTTCAGACTGGGCAGCCATCTTTTCTTCTTGAGTTTCAGCGTTGCGCAAACGTTCGTTAATTGGTTCTAAGATAGGCGCAAGGTATTCACGTTTTGCTGCTTGGTAGGCTGCGCTACGAGATTGGTGAAGACCAAGTGGCAAGATAATCAAACGAACAATGATGGTTACGAAGATAATGCCAAGACCAAATCCCAGATTTAAATTATGTGCGAAGTAGGTGATGACGTGGCTCATAGGGCGACCAAGTAGGTTCCAAACCCAACCAGTAGGATTACCAGACTTATCAAGGCTCACACATCCTGATAGGAAGAGAAGCATGCTGGCAGCAAGCCCCATCAGGGCTAGACGTTTTTGATTTTTATTCACAGTATCATTCCTTTTGTTTTTTAGTTATACTTGTCTATTTTACCTTTTTTTAAGGAAGAGAACAAGTTAAAAACGGAACTCCGACCTTAATTAGCCATGCGAAAATCGCTGTAATTAGGGAAGTTAGCCATGGTCACATCGACATAGGTTACTTTAGACCATTTTGAAGGTCCCTTTCGAACTTCTTGAATAAATTTAGCTAACTTAGAAGGGTTATCTGACTGAGCTAGAATTTCAACAGTACCGTCGTCATTATTCCAAACCCGACCGCATATATCTCCAATATCTAGTGCTAGAGCATAGGTTGAATAACGAAAACCAACACCTTGGACTCTTCCTGAGACTAATAATCGTACTTTTTGCATGGTCCATGACCTCCTTTTGAAAGCTCTTTCTTTTAGTATAATCTTTGCTATAAAGTCGGTCAAGTCCAAGATTTATCAGGGGATTTCTGCTATAATGAGTGTATGGAAATCATTCAATCAAAGCAAAATGCTAGCATTAAGTCTGCTAGAAAATTATTGCAGCGTAAGCACCGTAAAACTAGCTATCTTTTAGAAGGATGGCATCTTTTTGAGGAAGCAAAGGCAAGCGGTGCCGAGATTCTTCAAGTTTTCGTACTTGAGGAAATGGCTGATCGTGTGGCTAATATGTCTAAGGTTAAGTTGGTTAGTCCAGAGGTGCTTAAGGAACTCTGTGAAACTCAGACACCTCAAGGGATTGTGGTAGAAGTTGCTAAACAATCTCAAGTCTTGCCAAAGTCTCTCTCAGGGAAGTATCTTCTCTTGGAGGATGTTCAGGACCCTGGTAATGTAGGAACAATGATTCGAACAGCAGATGCCGCAGGTTATGACGGAGTCTTTTTGTCGGATAAATCAGCTGATATTTATAATCAGAAGACCTTGCGTTCTATGCAGGGGAGTCATTTTCACCTTCCAATCTATCGTGGACCAATTCTTGACATGGTTGAGGCTTGCAGAAAACAAGGTATCCCCGTCTTGGCAACGACTCTTTCCGATGTTTCCGTTGACTATAAAGCAGTTAAGACAGATGGTAATTTTGCCCTAGTAATGGGAAATGAGGGGCAGGGAATTAGTCAGGATATGGCTGAGTCTGCTGATCAACTCGTACATATTAGCATGCCAGGTCAGGCGGAGAGTCTGAATGTTGCTGTTGCAGCAGGAATTCTCATGTTTAGTCTCTAGGTCTCAAGGATGATTTTAGGAGAAAACAACTGACTTTTAAAGTAATTTTAAGTACTAGTGGTATAATGAAGAAGCATTAGAAACATTAATGAGGTATTATTATGAAACGACCAGAAGATGATAAAGAATTCATGGAAGTTGTGGGACATTTGATTTCTCATCCACGTTTTCAAAAATTGGATGGGATTGTACAGCACCATCATTCGACACGTTTAGAACACTCGGTTAATGTTAGTTACACTAGCTATAAGATTGCTAAAAAATTTGGCTGGGATGCCAAGAGTACAGCTCGAGGTGGTCTCTTACATGACTTTTTCTATTATGATTGGCGAGTGACTAAATTTAACAAGAGTCATGCTTGGGTACACCCACGTATTGCTGTTCGTAATGCCAGAAAGCTTGTTAATCTGAACAAAAAAGAAGAGGATATTATCCTCAAGCATATGTGGGGAGCAACGATTGCACCACCGAAATATAAGGAATCTTATATTGTTACTATGGTGGATAAGTATTGGGCGGTTAAAGAAGCAGCGACACCCTTACGAAACCGAATAAAAAATCGTAAGTTTTTCCGTCGCAAGACTCTACAAAGCCACCACCAATAATTCATTATTTTTAGGAGATAACTATGGAATCAAATGCAATTTATACGACTAGTGATGCGGGCTTGAACCGCTTTTTCGGAAAGATTTATGGTCTTGTCGGTATGGGAGTGGGACTTTCAGCAGTCATCTCTTATCTGATGCTCTTCCCTCTTTCGCATCTTTTTGTCAAAATTCTCATGAATTATTCTTGGGTTTACATGGCGGCACTCTTTTTAGAGTTTGGTTTGGTCTTTTTGGCTAGCGGTGCTGCAAGAAGGAATACACCTGCGGCTCTACCTTTATTTTTGGTTTATTCTGCTCTGAATGGATTTACACTTAGCTTTATCATCGTACAATATACGCAAGCCATTGTTTTCCAAGCTTTCCTTAGCACTGCCATTGTTTTCTTTATCATGGCACTTATCGGAGTGACCATTAAGCGAGATCTATCAGGCATGGCCAAGTTCCTTATGGCAGCCTTGATTGGGATTATTGTGGCTAGCTTGATTAATATTTTCTTTGCAAGTAGCATGATGAGTTTTGTGATTAGTATTGTATCAATTCTTATTTTCTCAGGTTTAATTGCCTACGATAACCAGATGATTAAGAAGGTTTATTATGGTACCAATGGTCAGGTTACAGATGGATGGGCAGTTTCTATGGCACTTAGTCTTTACTTGGATTTCATTAACTTATTCTTGAATATCTTGCGACTCTTTGCTAGACGTAATTAGTAAAAAAATCAGCCAGATGGCTGATTTTTTTAATGTCTAATAGTTTTTTGTGAGTGTTCCTTGCTGACCTGTGTAAGCGTAGAAGAGTGGATAGTAATCCCATTTTCCGACATAGCTATCTTTATCTGGGAAAGCCCACTTGTCGTCTTTTTTGGTAAGCTCGACTGAGTAATTATCAAAGATATTTGTCCCTTCAGTCTTTGGTGCTGATGGGTTTACTTCTTTGATTGAATTCGGTAGGTAAGTTTCCATGTAGAATTGTCTTGTCAGTTGGTCGACATTTCCAGCGTTAGCACCATTGCTTTGTAGGTAGTTTTTAAGTTCGTCTGTGAGATTTGGGTGATTAGCACCATAGGCATCGTCTGCAGCTTTCATACTGATAGTTGACATGCTGACATTGAATTCTGCCTTATCTTGAGCGACGATAATGTTGTCAACAGTGTAGCTGCCGCGTTCACGGTTAGCTGTTTGAACCCAACCAAAAACTTTTGGAACTTCATCACCGGTTGGTTTGATGTTATCAGTTGCATCATAGCTGTATTGAAGGCTATCTGAGAAATATTGGTTAAGTTCGCCCTTAGCTTTGTCCAAGTCGTTAGAAACAAATTTGCTGTAGTCTTTGCTTTCGCCACCTAGAAGAACTGCGTTGAAATAGGCATCAACAGCCTTTTTAACATTGGTAGTTGTTTTACCATCGAAATCTTTTAGGTTAGTAGAAACAGTTTGTCCTTCTGTCTTCTCATCCTTTGATTCAAAATAGAGTTTATAGCTTTCGTCGTTGTTAACTTCGAAAAAGAGTGAGACAGTTTTGTAGTCGTCAGCTTCAAGCTTTCCAAAGTCATCTGTAGCATCCTCTACGTTCTTATTTTTGTTGAAGAGAGTAGGGAGGTCACCCTTGTCGATCTTGCTTGCTGTGACTTTTTTACCATCTTTATCTTTGAGGTAGAATTGTTTAGCAGATGTTTTGAGCTCATTTTCCATATCTTCCGAAGTATTCTCGAGTTTGAATGAGACTTCGACTAGGGTTTGGTCATCCTTGAGCTTGAGGTCGCTTCCTGACATATAGACAATATCGTTAACAGAAAGCTTAGCATCAAGTTTTGGCTTGGCACATGCTGAGAGCGTTAAGATGGCTGCTAGAGCAAGAGCCCCAGAGTAAAGATATTTTTTCATAAATAATCCCCCGTTATTTTATTTAGGTTATAGGTCTATTGTATCATGAAATATGCCTTGAGATTATTAGAAAATTGGGTTTCAAGCCTTTTCTTATGCTATAATAGGATTACTATTGTAAAAAAAATGGAGAATAAAATGACAAAAACACCTTTTATTGCAGCTGATAAACTTGAACAAATCACTGCAGAATTTCCCACACCTTTCCATCTTTACGATGAAAAAGGTATTCGTGAAACAGCACGTGCAGTTAATGCAGCCTTTTCGTGGAATCCGGGTTTTAAAGAATTCTTTGCTGTAAAGGCCACACCTAATCCAGCAATCCTCAAAATTTTGAAAGAAGAAGGGTGTGGTGTCGATTGTGCGACCGATACAGAGCTTGTCATGAGTAAGAAAATTGGTTTTGATAGTAGCGCGATTAGCTTTACATCTAATGATACACGTGCAGAAGAGTTTGTTTACGCGCGTGATATTAATGCGACAATTAACCTTGATGCTTACGAAGATATCTTTTTCTTGGAAGAGGCTGCAGGGCTTCCTGAAACCCTTTCTTTGCGCTTTAACCCAGGAGGTGTCTTCTCTCTTGGTACTGATATCATGGATCATCCTGAAGAATCAAAATTTGGGATGACTAAGGAACAACTCTTCAAAGGTTATGCCTACCTTAAAGAAAAAGGAGTGAAATCATTCGGTTTGCATGCTTTCCTAGCGTCAAATACAGTAACGAATGAGTACTATCCAACCTTGGCTGCTCAACTCTTTGAATTGGCGGTAGAAATCAAGAATGAACTTGGAGTTAGTCTTGACTTTATCAATTTATCAGGTGGTGTTGGGGTAGACTACACACCGGCTAATAAGCAAAATGACATTGCTGTTATCGGTGAAGGGGTTCATGCTAAATTTGATGAGATCCTTGTTCCGAATGATCTTGGACATATCAGTATTTACACTGAACTTGGACGTTTCATGACAGCACCTCATGGCCTTGTTGTTACTAAGGTTCTTCATATTAAGGACACTTATCGTCGTTATGTTGGTGTAGATGCTTCTGCGGTTAACTTGCTTCGTCCAGCTATGTACGATGCCTACCACCACATCACGAATATGACTAATCCAGATGGTGACATTCAAGTAGTTGATGTGACAGGTTCTCTTTGTGAAAATAATGATAAGTTTGCTAAGAACCGTGAATTGCCAGAAGCTCGTATTGGAGATACCTTGGTTATCCACGACACAGGTGCACATGGTTTCTCAATGGGTTACAACTATAATGGACGTCTTCGTTCTGCAGAAATTCTCTACCAAGAAGATGGAACGGCTCGTATGATCCGCCGTGCAGAGACGATGAATGATTACTTTGCTACTCTTGATGGTTTTGATTTTGACATTTAACAAAAAATAAGCTAGGCCTTAAAGGACCTAGCTTATTTTACTTTAATGATTACAGCTTCAAGAATGATATCGGCTAACTCCTCAGGGGATTCGACACAGCCTTCTTTGAGCCAGAGTGTTAAAATGGTAACAATAGTGCTAACATAAATTTCCAATGAATATTTGGCAGGAATATGATAGCTTTGTTCCATGAGCTCTGTAACATTTTCGATATCAGAGTTAAGGATGGTTTCGATAATGAATTCACGAATCATCTCATTGATGTTTGGAATGTGTGTCATTAAGGTGAGACAGAGTTTTTGATTTTCCTTAAGATATCCTAGCATTTCAGTAACAACACCCTCTTGGTAGGTCATGTCTTCCTGAAGAATACTTGAAACTTTATCTAAAATCTTTGAGAAGGTTGTTTCAACCAAATCTTCTTTATTTGAATAGTAGTAGTAGAAAGTTGGTCTGCTGAGATTTGCCTTCTTGATGATGTCTGTGATGCTGATTTGTTCGAGTGAACTCTCTTCTAAGAGTTCAATAAATGCGTTGACAATTTTTCGTTCGGAAATAGTTGCTTCCTTGAGCATAAATAAACCCCTTTATATAAACATAATAATAATTCCACAACTTATATAATAACCTATTTTTTTTCTAGAAATCTTACAAGTCCTTTACAGTTGTAAGTGAAAAATACTGAAACTCTCATTTTATCGATATTTTAAACGAAAAAACTTTTTTTCTATACGTTTTTAAGAACCAACGTCTTATTTGTCAGTAGGGTCCATTTTTGCTATAATATAAGGTAAATCAACGTTATAGGAGAATTAAATTTATGAACACCGTCCTTTGGATTATTCTTGTTTTTGTAGCCCTTTTAGGTGGTTTTTATGGAGGCGCATACTTTGCCCGCAAACAAATGGAGAAAGAATTGGCTGAAAATCCTCGTTTGAATGTGGACGCTGTTCGTACCATGATGTCGGCTGCGGGTCAAAAGCCAAATGAAGCAAAAGTGCGTCAAACATATAACCAAATTATCAAACAACAAAAACAAGCACTTGCAGATAGCAAGAAAAAGAAAAAATAATGGTGGGGAGCTGGGACGTGAATCTCAGCTTTTTACATGTAACCTAGGGGATAAGGAGGCAAGATGGATAATCGACCTATAGGATTTTTAGATTCTGGTGTCGGAGGACTGACGGTGGTACGTGAACTTAAACGTCAGTTGCCTCACGAGTCTATTGTTTATATTGGTGACTCTGCTAGGGCACCGTATGGTCCTAGACCAGCAGAACAAATCAGAGAGTATACCTGGCAGTTGGTTAAATTCCTTCTGACCAAAGATGTAAAAATGATCGTTATTGCTTGTAATACGGCAACAGCAGTAGTTTGGGAGGAAATCAAAGGAGCCTTGGATATCCCAGTGCTAGGTGTGGTTTTGCCTGGTTCTAGTGCTGCCATTAAGTCTAGTCAATCGGGTCATATTGGCGTCATTGGAACTCCTATGACGATTTCCTCTAACATCTATGAACAAAAAATTAAGCATCTGGCACCACAAATGAATGTCTTGAGTTTATCTTGTCCTCGCTTTGCCCCTATTGTTGAATCCAATGAAATTAACTCAAGTGTGGCTAAAAAGATTGTTTATGAGAGCATGGCACCTTTAGTCGGTAAGGTAGATACCTTGGTTTTGGGCTGCACCCATTACCCACTTTTACGCCCTATTATCCAAAATGTTATGGGGCCAAGTGTCAAGCTAATTGATAGCGGAGCTGAAACAGTTCGTGATGTTTCCGTTTTGCTCAATTATTTTGAAATTAATCGTAGCCGTGAAGTCGAAGACAAGACGGAAGAATATTACACCACAGCTAGTGTGCTTGGTTTTAAAGAAATCGCAGAACAATGGCTGGGTGAAGAAGTTGCTGTCCAACATGTCGATTTGGACAAGGAGTTAGAAAATGACTAAATCAATTTTAGAATATAAAGACGAACAAGACTGGTATTTGGCTAGTTTTGGAAGCTACAATCACTTGACTTGTTTTGGTGGTGATGATGCCTATGAACAATTTGTTGACCTTTTCCAAGCCTTGACTAACGTTTTGGCTGTTAGTGGTTTCCAGTTACATATTGCTAAACATTCTTCAGACCTTCGCTTGGTATCCTTTATTTTGGATTGCTTGAAAGAGCAAACTGGTCGTGACTTAGCTGTTACGCAACATCAAGGGGCCTTGGTAGTTAGTGAAGGAGATAAGCTTGTCTATGTTCATGTGCCTAGAGAAGGTGTCACCTTGAGTGATTTCTTTGCTTCTGATAACAAATCAGATTTTGGTGATGTCCTATTGATTGCGACACGCAATGAAGGAAAAACCAAGGAATTTCGTAAACTATTTGGAAAACTAGGCATTAAGGTAGAGAATCTTAATGATTATCCAGACCTTCCTGAAGTTGCTGAAACAGGTATGACCTTTGAGGAAAATGCACGCTTGAAGGCGGAAACCATTTCTGACTTAACTGGTAAAATGGTCCTCTCAGATGACTCTGGTTTGCAGGTAGATGTTCTTGGAGGTTTACCAGGCGTTTGGTCTGCACGCTTTGCAGGCCCTGATGCCACAGATGCTGAAAATAATGCTAAATTATTGCACGAGCTCGCTATGGTGCTTGATGATAGCAAACGTACGGCGAACTTCCATACAACCCTAGTTGTTGCAGCACCTGGACGTGATAGTTTAGTTGTTGATGCCGACTGGAAGGGTTATATTGGCCGAGAACCTAAAGGTGACAATGGTTTTGGTTATGATCCTCTCTTTTTAGTTGGTAATACGGGTAAAACAGCAGCAGAGCTTTCTGCAGAAGAGAAAAATGAACAATCTCACCGTGGACAAGCTGTTAAGAAACTTATGGAGGTCTTCCCAGCATGGCAGAACAAACAATAATCGTAATGAGCGACTCCCATGGGGATCGTGATATTGTAGCAGATATAAAAAATCGTTATCAAGGAAAGGTGGATGCCATTTTCCACAACGGAGATTCGGAGTTAGAATCAAGTGATCCTGTTTGGAAAGGTATCTATGTAGTTCGAGGAAACTGTGATTATGATTCAGGTTATCCAGAACGTTTGGTCGTTAAACTTGGAGATGTGATTATTGCACAAACACATGGTCATCTCTATGGCATTAATTTTACCTGGGACAAGTTAGATCTTTGGGCGCAACAAGAGGATGCTGATATTTGTCTTTATGGCCACTTGCATGCGGCAACAGCTTGGCGAAATGGTAAGACAGTGTTTATCAATCCAGGTTCTGTTTTACAGCCACGTGGACCTATCCATGAGAAACTTTATGCAAAGGTGATTATAAACGATGCAAAAATTCGTGTGGAATATTACACACGTGACCATGAACTTTATTCAGAACTTACACAGGAATTTGAACGATGATTGCTAAAGAATTTGAAGATTTTTTGTTGGCTCGTTTAGATAATTATTTAATTCCATCAGATCAGGTTGCTATTTTTATTGATAGTCATAACGCTAATCATGTGGTTTTGCTTTTGACGAGTAACGGTTATTCGCGCGTTCCCGTTTTGACTAAGGATAAGCATTATCTTGGGACCATATCTTTGACAGATATTAAGCGTTATCAAGATGAACATAACTTGCAAGAGTGGGAGATGGTTAACCGTGATGTCGGGCCGATGACATCAGATGTCGTGGAAACAGTGGAAGATAATGCTAATCTAAACGAGGTAATGCATAAGCTAGTTGATAATCCTTTCCTTCCTGTGGTTGATAGCCAAGGTATTTTCAAAGGAATTATCACACGAAAATCGATTCTAAAGGCGGTTAATAGCCTCTTACATGACTTTACACATGACTATATCATCATTCCAAAAACAACTGACAACTCAGATCACTGATTTTCTGGCTACTAAGGTCATTTCAGAGAGCTCAAAGCAAGCTTATGCTTATGATCTTAAGCAGTTTACAACTTTGATTTCAGGACAAATTGATCAAACCACTTTAAAGCTCTATGAAAACCAACTCAAGGAATGGAAGCCATCCGTACAAAAACGTAAGCGCTCTGCGGTCAATCAATTTTTGCTATATCTCTATCAAAAGGGTGAATTAGCAAAATTTTTCAAACTATCAGAGATGGTAACGCTACCTTCTCAGGAGGATAAGTTGCAGATACTGGATCTTTCGTCGCTTTACGAGGGACGTGAAGGGGCTGGGAAACTGGCCTGTCTGCTGATTCTAGAGTTGGGGCTCTTGCCGTCAGAGATTTTGGAGTTGGACTGGTCCGATATCGACTTGGATTTTGGTGTTGTAACTGTGGCCAAGGGAACGACTAAGCGTGTTCTTAGACTTGAAGCAGATTTGAAACAGTATTTGTTGGCTATTAAAGATGTGAACAGTCAGGGATTGCTTTTGGGTAAGGTCTATACTCGACAATGGCTGTATAAGCAAATCCAGACTTATGTTAGTGACTGTGGCTTATCGAATGTGACTGCTCAAGTCTTGCGTCAGCAATTTATTCTTATACAAATTGAAAAGGGAACGGGCGCCTTTGAACTTGCTCGTTTACTGGGACTAAAAAGTCCAGTGACCTTGGAGAAATACTATAAAATCTAATGGATATTAAGTTAAAAGATTTTGAGGGGCCACTGGATTTGTTGCTCCATCTGGTTTCTAAGTATGAGGTAGATATTTACGATGTCCCCATTGTTGAGGTTATTGAGCAATACTTGGCTTATTTGGCAACCTTGCAAGCCATGAAGCTTGAAGTTGCTGGGGAATATATGCTTATGGCTAGTCAGCTCATGCTGATTAAGAGTCGTAAGCTTCTGCCGACAGTGGTGGAAGCTGAGCCAGAAGCAGATGATCCAGAACTAGAGCTCTTGAGTCAGTTGGAAGAATATGCACGCTTCAAAGCAGCTAGTCAAGAGTTGGCTAAGCAGCATGAAGTGCGAGCTCAGTATTTTTCAAAACCAAAAGTTGAATTAGTTTATGAAGATGTGACGCTGAATCAGGATAAGACCATTCAAGACATTTTCTTGGCTTTTTCAAAAATCATGACTGAAAAGCAAGAAGAAATTCGGCGAAATCACACGACCATTGCGCGTGACGATTATAAAATTGAAGACATGATGCTGATTATTGAGGAAGCATTTGGCTCAAAAAATGAGCTATATCTGGATGAACTTTTCACAGATGCTAAAGATATGAATCAAGTAATCACCCTCTTTTTGGCAACTCTTGAATTGATTAAGGTACATCGCATATCAGTACAACAGGAAACAATTTTTGGCACAATCACACTAAGAAAGGAATGGACGAATGAGTAGTCACTTAGCACGATTAGAAGCTTTACTTTTTGTGGCTGGTGAAGATGGTCTTAGTCTACGTACTATGGCACAGCTTTTGGAAATGCCAGTGACGGGTTTGACTCAGTCTTTGGAGAAATTGCAAGCTAAGTACGAGGCAGATGAGGATTCAGCTCTGTGTTTATTGGAATCATCAAATACCTATAAGTTAGTGACTAAACCAGATTTTGCAAGTCTCCTTCGTGACTATTCTAAAACGCCTATTAACCAGAGTTTATCACGAGCGAGTCTTGAGGTCCTCTCTATAGTTGCGTATAAACAGCCCATTACTCGCGCTGAAGTCGATGACATTAGAGGTGTTAATTCTAGTGGTGCTATTGCTAAACTTCAGGCCTTTGATCTTATTCAAGAGGCTGGTAAAAAGGATGCTGTCGGTCGTCCTAACCTATATGCGACTACTGATTATTTCCTAGACTATATGGGCATTAACAGTTTAGACGAGCTTGTGGCGATTGATCAACTAGAACTTGAAGAGCAAGAAACGAGTCTCTTTAGGGAAGATACTTCAGAGGAGCTTGAGGACTTGGACAATTAAGAGTAAACCTTGTTGAAACTAATCATTAAAAATAAAGAAACATAGCAGAGATGCTAGGTAGAAAGGATACAGCTTAAGCTGTAGAAAAAGAATGCGAATTAATAAATATATTGCCCACGCTGGTGTGGCCAGCCGTCGTAAGGCTGAGGAACTGATTAAAGAGGGTCGTGTGACCCTAAATGGTAAGACCGTTACGGAATTGGCAACAATTGTCAAAAATGGTGATATTGTAGAGGTAAATGGTAGCCCAATTTATAATGAAGAGAAGGTCTATTATCTTCTTAATAAACCACGAGGGGTTATTTCTTCGGTATCTGATGAGAAAAATCGTAAGACGGTGATTGACCTCATGCCCCACGTTAAGGAACGTATCTATCCTGTTGGTCGTCTTGACTGGGATACGACGGGGCTTCTTATTTTGACTAATGATGGTGACTTTACCGATAAGATGATTCACCCACGTAATGAGATTGACAAGGTTTATTTGGCGCGTGTCAAAGGTATTGCGACCAAGGAGAACCTTCGTCCTTTGACTCGTGGTGTGGTCATTGATGGTAAGAAAACAAAACCAGCACGTTACAATATTATCAAAGTAGACCATGAAAAGAACCGTTCAGTTGTTGAATTGACAATTCATGAAGGGCGTAACCACCAGGTTAAGAAAATGTTTGAATCAGTGGGCTTGCTTGTTGATAAGTTGTCACGTACGCGTTTTGGTACCCTTGATTTAACAGGGCTTCGCCCAGGTGAATCACGCCGTCTGAATAAGAAAGAAATCAGTCAGCTTCATAACGCTGCTGTCAATAAGGTTAAATAATGAAAAGATTTCTGATTGCTTTAGTAAGGGCTTATCAGAGATGGATTTCTCCCCTATTTCCACCCTCTTGCCGTTTTCGTCCAACTTGTTCGGTTTATATGATCCAAGCAATAGAAATGCACGGTTTAAAGGGAGTTCTTATGGGAGTTGCCCGTATCTTAAGATGTCACCCTTTATCAGAGACTGGCGATGATCCGGTGCCAGATTATTTTAGTCTAAAACGTAATAAAACTCCTTTGGATAAATGAATCCAAAGGAGTTTTTCTATGCTTAAGTTTTTGACCAAGTTTTTGGCAGGAAGAGGAGTAGTAAAGGATAAATTTCCAAACGTCCTGCAATCATAGCAAATCCCATGATAAGCTTAGACAAAGGACTGAAAATAGCAAAGCTATCACTCGTTCCAAGTAAAGGTCCAATATTGTTAAAGGTTGAAGCAGCAGCGCTTGTCACAATCAAGAGGTCTTGATTATCCAGTGATAAAACAGTGACTAAACTTAGTATAATGAGTACATATACAGCTAAATATTTAAGAACACTGTGCTGAGTTTCTTTATCGAGAACACTTCCATTGATATGAAGTGACAGGATACGATTAGGATAGAGACTAGCCAGGGTCTGATTTCGTGCAATCTTAGCAATAATCATAGCACGGATAACCTTGAAACCACCGGCAGTAGAACCTGCTGATCCCCCGATAAACATCAGGAGGAGTAGGATATACTGAGAAAAGAGTGGCCATTTGGTAATATCCGTTAGACCAAAACCGGTTGTTGTGATGATAGTTGACACTTCGAAAAATGAGTATTTGAAAGAGTCAGCCAAATTGTGGTAAATCCCAAAAATATTGAGGATAATCAAACCAGTTGAAATAGCCACAATCGCAAAGTAGGTACGTAGTTCTTCATCTTGGAAGAAAAACTTGATTTTACGAAGGAGAATATAGAAATAAAGGTTGAAGTTAACCCCAAAGAGTAGGGTACCAACAGTAACCACATAGGTAATCAGATCGCTGTGGTAGTGGGCAATAGAGTCATTATAGACAGCAAATCCCCCAGTACCTGCGCCCCCCATAGCAGTGATGATACTATCAAAGATTGGCATACCGCAAAGCCAGAGAATAACAGCAAAAATAACAAACATAGTCAGATAGATGATGTAAAGAATCTGAGCTGTATTTTTGAGCTTGGCAACGACTTTACCAAATACTGGACCAGGCACCTCTGCACGCATAACCTCATGGTGACCATTTTTACTGTTGTTCATGATGGCTAGGGCAAAAACCAATACCCCCATCCCTCCAATCAAGTGGGCGAAGCTTCGCCAGAAAAGTAGGGAGTGGGTAAGTACTCCAGTATCTGTGAGAATAGTAGCCCCCGTGGTTGTGAAACCAGAGCTCATCTCGAAAAAGGCATCAATGACACTTGGAATCTGACCAGCAAAGACGAAGGGCAATCCTCCAAAGAAAGACCAGAGTACCCAACAGAGGGCTACAATAAGCATTCCTTCTTTGGTGTAAATATGGTAGTTCTTCGGTTTAAAGAGAGTACCAAGCACCCCGAGAAAGAGGAGAATCCCCATCGTACCCAAGATGCTGGCAAATACTTTAGCATTTTCTTGATAAATAAGAGCGACGATAAGTGGCACAACCAAGAGAGCAGCCTCAATCAGCAGGAGCTTGGCAATAAGAAAACGGACAATAGAACGATTCATGGCAGCTTACCTCTTCAACAAGTCGTAAATGTGAGTTACATTTTGTAAGAGTGTAACAACCACGATTTTATCCCCGATAGCGAGCCTGTCTTCTCCTGTTGGGAAAATAGATTTTCCATTGCGGATAATAGCAGCGATAAGGACACCGTTAGCAAGTTCAAGCTCAGAAAGTTTCTTTCCGGCGATTTTGTTATTTTCCTTAATTTGGAATTGCAAGGTTTCGATACGACCATTAGCCACATGGTGAAGGGCATCAAGACTAGAGTCTTTGGCATTAAAACGCCCGCGTACAAAGTGCATTACAGTGTCAACAGCGATACTCTTAGGAGTGACAATTGTTGTTGTCTCACGTGGATCGATAATCTCTAAGAGACTAGTACGGTTAACCTTAGTAATATTCTTGTGAATACCAAGGCTTTCGAGGAACATAGAGGTAATGATATTTTCCTCATCTACTCCGGTTAGGGTAGCTACGGCATCATAACTGGCTGCACTTTCCTCGAGAAGAAGGTCTTTAGCAGTACCGTCACCTAAGATCACAGAAACTTCAGGGAAGACCTGACTAAAGGTTTGCGCACGGTCCATTTTTTGCTCAATCAATTTGACCTTAATACGATTGTTTTTCAAGATATTGAGCAAGTAGTAGGAGATGCGCCCAGCACCAATCAACAAAAGTTTTTTGATGCTTTTTGGCTTAATGTAACTGTGGAAAAGTGCCATATCAACACGTTTACCAGTGACATAAATCTTATCCCCAATTTGCATGGTAGCATTTCCATCTGGAATGATGAGTTCACCCTGACGGTGAATCGTACAAACTAGAATATTGCCGAATTTCCTACGGAATTGTTCCATTGTCATACCAGATAATTGGCTATTTTCAGTAACTTTAAATGCCATAAGAATAACGCGTCCATTAGCAAAAGTTTCAACTGATAGGGCGTTTGGAAATTCAACTGTATTGGCAATATAGCGAGCTGTTAAAAGTTCAGGGTTAACTACTAATGAGAATCCAAGAAAGTTTTTGTCTTTGAAATAAGCATTAGAGTATTCTGGGTTACGTACGCGAACAATAGTTTCTTTGGCACCCATTTGTTTAGCCAGAACCGCTGAAATCATGTTCACTTCATCTTTATCGGTCATTGCGATAAAGACGTCACAGTTGCTAACCTCGGCTTGTTCCAAAATTTTAAAATTAGCCCCATTTCCAGCAAAGCCCATAACATCATAGCGTTTGCTGAGGCGTTTGAGGACCTCTTCCTTTTCTTCAATTAAAATAACATCGTGCTTCTCTTCAACAAGAGAACGACAGAGTGCGGTACCGACCTTACCGGCACCTACGACAATAATACGCATGAGTTACCTCCAAATAATCATTACTATGATACTCTATTTTAGCGGAAAAATCATCCTTTTCAGCTAGCTTTATCAACCATTCCTATTTAAGTGAATAAAGGTAAAATTTTTCTTTAAATTGTCTTGACTTTTAGACCAGAAGTGCTAAAATATATTCAAAGATTCGTTATTTTAAATCTAACCTGTCATGATTTAAGCTAATGAACGTCCACAACCATGTCGTCTGCTGAGCTTGACTCCGGGCGACATGGTATTTTTTATGTCTAGGAGAATTGAGATGTCACGTAATCATATTGTCTTGTTTGAACCTCGTATTCCACAAAACACCGGAAATATTGCACGTACCTGTGCAGCGACTAATAGCCCTCTTCATATCATCCGTCCTATGGGCTTTCCAATTGATGACAAGAAAATGAAACGTGCAGGTTTAGACTACTGGGATAAGCTTGACATCACTTATTATGACAATTTGGCAGATTTCATGTCTAAAAATCAAGAGGGTCGTTTGCATTTAGTCACGAAATTTGCGGATAAGACTTATTCAGAAGAGGCCTATGCCGATGGTGAGGACCACTATTTTATGTTTGGTCGTGAGGATACAGGCCTACCTGAAGATTTTATGCGTGAGCATCCTGAAAAAGCTATTCGTATTCCGATGAATGATGAACATGTGCGTAGTCTAAATGTGTCCAATACTGTTTGTATGATTGTTTACGAAGCGCTTCGCCAGCAACAATTTGAGGGGCTAGAGCTGAGTCACCGTTATCAGCATGATAAATTAAAATAGATACTTCATTTTGTTTTGAAAGAATAATTATAGTCATTGACTATCAACAGATTAGAAATCCATAATTTGAAAACCTTGTCACCAAGGTTTTTTTATGTTATCCTTAAAAGGTCTTCAGGGCAGGGTGAAACTCCCGACCGGCGGTGATTCTTTGGATAAGTCCGCGAGCGCAAGCTGATGAGGTGTGATTCCTCAACCGACAGTACAGTCTGGATGGAAGAAGACCAGTCTTTTTGCGTAGGCTTTTTTTGGCATGGGCAAATCCATTGGGAACTTCTTTCAAATTGTTAAAATTTGGAGGAATTTTTTTATGACAAACACACGTAAATTGGCTTACATTGCCATTTTATCCGCAGTTTCATTCTTGTTGCTTTATTTTTCATTTCCATTGATTCCAGCAGCAGATTTTTTGAAGGTTGATTTTTCAATCCTTCCTGTTCTTATTGCCTTGGTTATCTTTGATTTTAAGAGTGCCATTGGTGTTCTCTTGCTTCGTTCATTGTTGAAGCTCTTGCTAAACAATGGTGGACCAGGATCAATGATTGGACTTCCTATGAATTTTGTTGCTCTAGGCGTCTTTGTTTGGGGCCTAAGCTATTTTTGGAAGAAAAATCAAACAAGCAAGAATTATATTCTTGGTTCTGTTTTAGGAACTGTCTTGCTTACAGTTGTTATGGTTATTCTTAACTATATTTATGCATTACCACTCTATGCTAAATTTGCCAACTTTGATATTGCGCAATTTATAGGTCTCTATAAATACCTTTTCGCTATGGTAGTACCTTTCAATTTACTTGAAGGTTTGATTTTTGCAGTAGCCTTTGCTTTGATTTATGCTCCACTTAAGTCTATTCTAGTAAAATTATAAATATGAAACACAAACACACACATTATACTTATGCTTCTTTTGCCTTATTGTTATTTGTTGCTCTCGGTTATATGGCTAAGTTCTATCCTGAAGCCTTGACAGGATTTGATAGCAACATTCAAACTTGGGTTCGAGGAGGCTTACCAGCAGGATTGACACGCTTTTTTAAAACTATTACCATGCTTGGGAATACGCCTGTACAGGCTATTATTGCAATCGTAGCAGTCATCTGGCTTTATCTACGTCAGTATAAATCAGAAGCTATCTTTGTGGGAGCCAGTGGGCTTCTCGCTAGTATCTTGATTGTAAGTTTGAAGTATATTTATCAGCGTCAGCGCCCATCAATTACGCATTTAGTGCATGCTAGTGGTTATTCTTTCCCTAGTGGTCATTCTTTGGGAACTTTTATGATTCTTGGAGCAATTGCCATTGTCCTTGCTCAGCGTTTGGAGAAAAAAGAATCTAAAATAGTAGTTTATGCTATTACTGGACTTCTTATTTTCCTTGTTGGACTTTCGCGTATTTATGTGGGTGTGCATTATCCAACAGATGTTTTAGCTGGCTTTACCTTAGCCTTTGGGTTGCTTAATGCGATTTATCCAACTTATGACCGCATTCGCTTTGAATGGCGATTCCAAAGTAAACAGAAATAAAAAAACATGTAGTTTTGAACTGCATGTTTTTTGATACAAAGGAAGGTCCTTCCTATATAAAATGTATAAAAATAGCTTATTTTCACTATTATTCTGTTAAAAATGCATTAACTATATATTAATTATATTACAATTATGATATAATGTTTTTAAAATTTTGAAATAAAGGAGAGTCTCTTGAACATAAAAGACAGCATTGGACTAAGAATCAAAACTGAGCGTGAATGTCAGCAGATGTCACGTGAAGTGCTATGTTTAGATGGTGCGGAATTGACTGTTCGTCAGTTAATTCGCATTGAAAAAGGGGAGTCGCTCCCGTCTTTGGATAAATTATCTTATATTGCAAAACGTCTAGGAAAAAATATGACCGATTTATTGGATCATGATAATATTACTATCCCTGACGAATACTACGAGATGAAGAATCGTCTGATTAAGTTTCCAACGTATAGAAATCCAGAAAGAATAAAGGCTAAACTTGCCTTAATTGAGGAGGTTTATGAGAAATTCTTTGAACTTCTCCCAGAAGAAGAATTGTTAACTCTAGATATTTTGGAAAATATTTTGAGTTTTACTAGTTGGGAAGAGAGTCCTAAAGTTGAGGAGATATATGAAGACTTATTTGAACAAGTCAAAAGGAAGAGGAAATTCTCAACTAACGATTTATTAGTTATTGACTACTATTTCTTCCATCTTTATGGAAGAAAACAGTATGATAAAAAACTTTTTGAAAGAATCGTAAAGAGAGTATTAAATCAGGAAATTTGGACAGATGATGTCTATAATATTGTTTTGTTTAATGATTTGATGGCTATCGCTGCTTTGAAGATTTTTCACAATTCCTTCTCAGACTTCTTAACAGTTGTGGATAAAGCCTTAGCTGTTATAGAAAAATCACAATTTTATAGTTATAAACCTAGTGTTTTTGTTCTCAAAGCCAAATATGAACTTCTTCATAAAGGAAACAAGAAAGAGGCTGCAGAAAATTACGATAAGGCCATAATGTTTGCTTCCGTTTTAGAAGACTCGGTGCTAGAAGAAAGTATAAAGGCAGGTAAAGCGGCAGATGGTTTATAGAAATGGTGGTGACATAAATGTCACTACTTTTTTAATGGTTAAATGTTTACTATAGAAACATAACTAACAGTTAAAAGGAGTTTTATTTTGAAAAAACTAAAATTATTTACACTATTCTCACTACTTATCACTATCTTGCCTTATTTTGCAGGTTGTCTTTAATAAGGGGTCACCATGTCAAAATATCCATATATTTCACAGGTTGATCAGCGTGATTGTGGTGTCGCTGCCTTGGCCATGATTCTTAAACACTATGGTTCATCTTATAGTTTAGCTTATTTGCGAGAGTTGGCTCAGACTTCTCGTGAAGGTACTTCTGCGCTTGGTTTGGTGGAAGCGGCCAAGCAGTTGGGTCTTGAAACTCAGGCTATTCGTGCGGATTTAGACTTGTTTAAACAAGAAAACCTATCTTATCCTTTTATTGTACATGTGGTTAAAGAAGGTGGGCTGCAACATTATTATACGGTGTTTGGTCAAATCAAGGGGCAGCTTGTTATTGGTGATCCAGATCCTAGCAAGAAGGTCATTAAAATGCCCTTAGAGGAATTTGCCAAAGAGTGGACGGGAGTTGCTCTCTTTTTTGTTCCAGGAGAAGCCTATACTAAATACAAAGAAGATGTACCTGGACTTCTTTCATTTTTACCAATTTTGTTTCGTCGTAAGGGTTTGATTGCAGTTATTGTCTTATTAAGTTTTCTAGTGACCCTTGTTAATATTATTGGTTCTTATTATTTGCAAGCTATTATCGACCGCTTGATTCCTCAGGGGGCCTATAATCTTCTGACCATGATTTCGCTAGGCTTATGTATCTCTTATCTTGCTCAACAAGTTTTTACTTTTTTCAAAGATTATCTTCTACATCGATTGGGTAATTACCTGTCCATCGCTGTCATTCTTCCTTATATCAAGCATGTCCTTTCCTTGCCTATTAGTTTCTTTAGTTCACGTCGTACTGGTGAAATCACGTCACGTTTTGGAGATGCTAACACTATTATTGATGCTCTAGCTTCAACGATTTTATCGATTTTTCTAGATGTGACCATTGTGATGACTCTAGCTGTGGCTCTTATTGTACAAAATCAGTCACTTTTTTTGATGACTCTCACGGTAGTTCCTCTTTATGTTTTAATCATTCTGGTATTCTATAAGCTTTTTGAAAAGGAAAATTATCAATTGATGGAGGCAAATAGTCAGGTCAATACCGCTGTTATTGATGATTTGCGAGGTATTGAAACCTTAAAATCCTTGAGGGGTGAGGAAAGACGCTATCGGGAAATTGAGGTGAAATTCCATGACTATTTGAAGAAGTCTTTGTCTAAGGCCAAGTGGCAATTAACGCAGGATGGGTTAAAGACAGGGGTTCAGTTAGTTTCTAATGTCTTTATCCTCTGGTATGGGGCACAATTGGTTATGGAAGGGCAACTATCTGCAGGTCAGTTGATTACCTATAATATGTTGTTGAATTATTTTACAACTCCTTTAATTAATATCATCAATCTCCAATCTAAAATCCAGCAAGCCAAAGTCGCCAATAATCGTCTTCAAGAAGTTTATGTTGTGGACAAGGAAGAAAAAGGAAAACTTAAAGAGTTATCTTTTAAACAACTTGCTTTTAAAGGAGTCAGTCACCGTTTTAGTTATCAGCAAGAGACTCTTAGTAAGATTGATTTAACGATTCATAAGGGTGAGAAAATCGCCCTCATGGGTAAAAGTGGATCTGGAAAAACGACCTTAGCTAAAATGTTGTCAGGTTATTATACGAAATCTAGTGGTCATGTAACCCTAGATAAAGATGCTATTAGCCATGCGGAGTTGCGTCAAATGGTGACTTACGTTCCCCAGCAGACCTATGTGTTTACGGGAACCATTTTAGAAAATCTGCTATTAGGATTTGAAGGAGAAGTTGACGAGAAAAAACTTCTTAAAGTTTGCCAACAAGCTGATATCTTAGAGGATATTCAAAAAAAGCCACTAGGCTTTCAGACCCAAGTATCTGAAGATGGAGGTCTGTCTGGCGGTCAAAAACAAAGATTAGCTATAGCAAGGGCTCTATTGTCCAAACAACCAATCTTGATTTTTGATGAAGCTACCAGTGGTCTCGATAGTGATACTGAAAGCAGGGTCATGGCTAACCTTGCTAAGATTAAACGAACAATGATTTTTATTGCTCACCGCAATAGTGTACGTCAACATGTCAGTCGTGTAGTGACCATGGTGAGTGGCCAGATTGAGTCAGACAGTCCTAATTTCAATCCATTCCAGTTTATTTAAAATAATCTTCCTATTATATATGTAGAAAACTTAAGAAGTCAAAATTTTCACATCTTGCACCTATCTTATTAATATAGTATACTGGTAGCAGACTATTAAGAGGTGTAAACATGTTAGAGGCATATAAAAATTTTTGGTTAGGCTATCTCGATTTTTATGGTCGTACAAAACGACCAGACTATTGGTGGGTTGTCTTGATTAATGGAATTATCGGTAGTTTGATTTTCCTACTGATGGACTTACTTGGGGAAACAAGAGCTGCTGGCTTTACATTGACAGCTTTCATTCTATTTATAGCAGCAACGGCGCTTCCTACAATTTCTATTCAGATTCGTCGTCTGCGTGATGCCAATTTCAATGTTGCTTGGATTGTATTAAAAGCAACTCCATTAACAGTAGCTCTTTGGGTGATGTATGCCTTTCCCACAAGAGATTCAAAATAACTCCAATATAAAAAGAGTGAAACTACTTAATCTAGTTCCACTCTTTTTTCTTATAAAATAAAGCTACCTAAGAGGCTAACCAAGGTGAAGCTGATAGTTGCATAAAATACAGCGAGACGGGTTGCCTGGATAGGCTTATAAAGTCTAATAAGTGTTAGGACACACCAAATAAAGAGTACTGTGACAAACCAACCTGATAGTAAGCGACGTGGCGTTACACCATAGAGTGCTATATAAACGCCAAAGAGTTTCCAGCCGGCGATAAGGGCAAAGAGGCTAGCAAAAGTAAAGAGTAGGGTACTCAACAAACGAAGCCCCTTGTGGGTGAAGAAGTTTTCTTTAGAAAAAATATAAATTCCAGCTAGGATTCCCAAGTTAAGGGTAGAGACTCGAACTAATTGCCAGAAGCCCTGAACAGCAATATGTGAGGCTTGATGGGCTGGAATGTTGACTTGGTTGAGAGAAAGGAGTTCTCCCATTTGACTAGTGGCAGTTAATATGAATAGGGCATAAGTAAGGCAGAGGCTTCCGAGTACGATATAAGCTGCTACTTTTGGAAACTGACGGGTTGTTTTAAGACGGCCTTCAAATCGTTTTTGACTAAGTGGCTTTTCTTTTGCCAAATAGGTTGCAATGAGTTGAGCAAAAAGTCCTAGAGCCAGAGGGATACTGGTTATTAAACGAGAGAACAATAATCCGTTATCCTTGAAGGTGATAGTGAAATCAAGTAGAGTAGCAAGTGTCTGGAAGAACTGTTGCCAAAGTTGTCCGAAAGCAGGCAAGACCTGACTAAGCTGACTAGCAGCGAATACAGTCAGTACCAAGGCAATAATGATACTAATGAGAATCATCCATTTGTGGTTCTGAACTGCGTGTTTTTCTTCTTCAGAGAGCTCTTGTTTAGGTGCTGTTTTATAGAGTAGTGTCCAGGCTCCGATAAAGAAATATTTCAGTGGGAAGATGCAGCTAGTGTATATGAGGTCTAGCCAAACCATAATTCCCAAACGGTATTGACTACTTTGTCCAGTACGTGCCATTAAGTAAAGGAGGATACTCGCATGAAGGCAAAAAATCTGAGTGCTCCCCCAGTTGTCGTGCAGACCCCAAAGACTAATTTGTAAACCTTGTAGTAGACTAGTGACCATAAATATTACCGATTCAAGTCGCATTCCCTTTGCTTTTCCACCTAATAGACGGCACCCCAGTTCAATCGTGCTTATCAAGACAAGGGTTGCTGGAAAGGCAAAGGAAAAATGGGTCAAGTAAGTGACATATAGGAAGCAGGCCACGAGACAGGCGACAATCAGTCCCTTAATTTTCCAAATGTCTTTTGGTGAAAAATATTCCAAGAGTTTCTTGGTTCTGGTTTGAAGACTAGTCTTTTCGTCGGAATATTCCTGGGAGACTAGCTGTAAATTAGTAGTATAGTTATTTGTTTCCATCATAATTCTCCTTTTGGATGTTAGTCCAAAAAAGACTTTATCATAAAAAATGTTCGATTTTGTCACCCAACTGTAAAATTACTAAAAATAGGTCTATGGACTTAGGTCTGGAGAATGAGTTGGAAAAATAGGTGAGTAAAAAATATTGTGCTCACATTGAATGATAGATTGTACGGGCTATATTGTCAGAAACTGTCAAATGCTAAAGATAGTTTTTTAGAGATTAACTGTTTGTTTATCTGGGATTGAGCAAAGGACTTCAATCGAGGATCACTAAAGGTGATGTCATTTTTTGACACTATATGTTAGATTGACTACCATCTAAATGTTGCGAAATTTCTGAAAATTCGTTGACATGTGTTGTCAAAGTAGTATGATATTAACATAAAAAAACTTAGGAGGTTCTTATGTTAGGTGTTATCCTACTCTATGTTGGCATGGTTTTGATGAGTAATGGATTTCATCGCTTGGAAGGTATTCCCGACAAATCAAATGTTGTTATGAATATCTTTACAGGTGGTTTGGGATTGATTCTCAACATTATTGTCATTGCTTATGGGGCCTGCACAGGAAAAGGCGCTGAATGGTTTTATGGTAGTGCCACAGGTCTTTTGTTTGCTTTTACATATCTTTATTCAGCTATCAATACAATCTTTGATTTTGATCAACGTTTGTACGGCTGGTTTAGCTTGTTTGTGGCAATTAATACGATACCAGCAGGGATTCTTTGCTTAACATCTGGATATGGTGGTAATGCTTGGTATGGTATTATTTGGTTCTTGTGGGGTATTCTATGGCTAACTGCCTTTATTGAAATTAACCTTAAGAAGGATCTAGGGAAATTTGTTCCTTACCTAGCTATTTTCGAAGGAATTATAACAGCTTGGATTCCAGGGCTTTTGATGCTTTGGGGCAAGTGGTAAGCATTGATTTAAGGAGGAAAAACGATGCAATTGACAATGCGTGAGCAGGAAAAAATGATGATTAGTCTTGCGGCTATGATTGCTCAACGACGTAAAGATAAAGGAATCAAATTGAATCACCCGGAAGCAGTCGCTTTGATTACAGACTATGTACTTGAAGGTGCAAGAGAAGGTAAGACGGTTGCTCAATTGATGGATGAAGCTCGTAATCTCTTAACACGTGAAGATGTTATGGAGGGAATTGCAGAAATGATTCCAATGATTCAAGTTGAAGCTACTTTTACAGACAGTACAAAATTGGTTACTGTTCATGATCCTATTCAGTAAGGAGAAAATGTAATGATTCCAGGTGAATACCATGTGGCGAGTGAGCCAATTGATTATAATGGTGGTTACGAAGCCATTAGTATTGAAGTAAAAAATGTGGGTGACCGTGCTGCTCAAGTGGGTTCTCACTACCATTTTTATGAAGCAAACGAAGCTGGTCTTCAATTTGATCGTGAAAAGGCGCGAGGCAAACGTCTAGATATTCCAGCAGGTACAGCCATTCGTTTTGAGCCAGGTGAAACGAAAACAGTACAACTTATTGACTTTGGAGGGAAACGTCGTATTTTTGGTTTCAATAACAAAGTCAATGGTTTCTTAGACTAGAAAGAGGACAAATCGATGAGTTTTAAAATGGATCGTGAAGAGTATGCTCAACACTATGGACCAACTGTAGGTGATAGCGTACGTCTTGGAGATACCAATCTTTTTGCAGCCATTGAAAAAGACTTTACTGTTTATGGACAGGAATCCAAGTTTGGTGGCGGTAAAGTTTTACGTGATGGTATGGGTGTCAGTGCTACGGAAACACGTGATAATCCATCAGTGGTTGATACCATTATTACAGGTGCAACCATCATTGACTATACAGGTATAATTAAAGCAGATATCGGTATTCGTGATGGTAAGATTGTTGCTATTGGTCGCGGTGGTAACCCAGATACAATGGACAATGTGGACTTTGTTGTGGGTGCTAGTACAGAAGCCATTGCTGCAGAAGGTTTGATTGTGACTGCTGGTGGTATTGACCTCCACGTACATTATATTTCTGCTGACCTTCCTGAATTTGGTTTGGATAATGGAATTACGACCCTCTTTGGTGGTGGTACTGGTCCTGCTGACGGTAGTAATGCAACAACATGTACACCAGGTAAATTCCATATTACTCGTATGTTGCAAGCTGTTGACGATATGCCTGCTAACTTTGGTTTCCTTGCCAAAGGTGTTGGTTCTGAGACTGAAGTGGTTGAAGAGCAAATTAAAGCTGGTGCAGCAGGAATTAAGACACACGAGGACTGGGGTGCGACTTACGCAGGAATTGATAATTCCCTTAAAGTTGCGGATAAATACGATGTTTCTTTTGCGGTCCACACCGACTCTTTGAATGAGGGTGGATTTATGGAAAATACTTTGGAATCTTTCCAAGGTCGTACTGTTCATACCTTCCATACCGAAGGTTCTGGTGGTGGGCACGCTCCAGATATTATGGTCTTTGCAGGTAAGGAAAATATTTTGCCATCATCAACTAACCCAACTAACCCATATACTACAAATGCTATTGGTGAGTTGTTAGATATGGTTATGGTTTGTCACCACTTGGATCCAAAAATCCCAGAAGACGTATCCTTTGCCGAATCACGTGTTCGTAAACAAACTGTGGCTGCAGAAGATGTTCTTCACGATATGGGAGCCCTTAGTATCATGACTTCAGATGCCATGGCAATGGGACGTGTCGGTGAAGTAGCAATGCGTTGTTGGCAACTAGCTGATAAGATGAAGGCTCAGCGTGGTCCACTTGAAGGGGATTCAGAGTTTAACGATAATAACCGTATTAAACGTTACGTGGCTAAATATACAATTAACCCTGCCATCACCAATGGTATTGCGGACTATATCGGTTCTGTAGAAGTTGGTAAATTTGCAGATTTGGTTATCTGGGAACCAGCACAATTTGGTGCAAAACCTAAGTTGGTGCTTAAGGGTGGTATGTTAACTTATGGTGTTATGGGTGACGCTGGTTCAAGTCTTCCAACACCTCAACCACGTATCATGCGTAAATTATATGGTGCTTACGGTCAAGCGGTTCACCAAACAAATCTTACATTCGTCTCTCAATATGCTTATGATCACGGTATCAAAGAAGAAATTGGTTTGAATAAGATTGTTCTTCCTGTTAAGAATACGCGTAACTTGACTAAGCGTGATATGAAGCTTAATGACTACGCTCCAAAAACAATCCGTATCGATCCACAGACCTTTGATGTCTTTATTGATGATGAGTTGGTTACTTGTGAGCCAATCCATACGACATCATTGTCTCAACGTTATTTCTTGTTCTAAGGAAAACGCTATATACATGAGGCTGGAATTTTTCCTCCAACCTCTTTTGTATTTTACAGCCATAACGTTTTTAGCACTTTATTAGGTTGCTATATGAGTCTGATGCTAGATTTTTAAAATGTAATAGAAAAGGAAAATGTATGATTTTTACAAAAGTAGATGCTCTTGTTAAGGATATCGATGTGGACAAATACCATATTGAAACAGTCATTCTTTCGAGTGACGATCTTAACAAAAAAATTATTCGTGTGAAGAGTGATCATGGGAATGAATTTGGTATTCGTCTTGATAAGGGACAAAAATTGCAAAATGGATCTGCCTTTTTTATCGATGATCACCATGTCCTAGCTATTGGTGTTGAGTCACAGGATTTGATTGTCATCTCACCTAAAGATATGGATGAAATGGGAATCACAGCTCATATTCTTGGAAATACTCATAAACCGATTGAGGTGAAAGATGCCAAGATTTATTTAGAGGTTGACCCAGTTGTAGAGCAAGTCTTGACTCAAAAAGAGATTGCTTACACGATTGAAGAAGTGGTCCTTGATAAGCCCCTACGCCATGTGAATTTAACTGCCCATGAACATTAATCCCTTTGCTAATGTGTCTTTGCAAGATTATCTTGAAATTGTGCAAATTGTCGATTCAACCTTTCCAATTGGATCATTTAACCACTCATTTGGGATGGAAAATTATCTGCGTGAAGATACTGTAACAGATGATAAAGGTTATGAAGAGTGGCAAGAAGCCTATTTAGCTAGTCAGTTTAAATATGGTGAAGGTCTTGTAATCAAACTGGTTTATGATGCTATGGTTACAGATAACATAGAGCAGGTCTGGCATTATGATAAGGTCTTGACAGTTTCGACGCAAGCGCGTGAAACAAGACAGGGGACTAAAATGATTGCTAAGCAAATGCTTCGACTCATTCAAAGGCTTCATGCTATTCCGGTATTGGATGACTATCAGTCTAAAATACGTAAGGGTGTGGTCTTCGGCAATCCAGCTATTGTCTTTGCGCTCTATGTGTTTAACAAGGGCTTGGGATGTAGTGAAGCCATAGCACTTTATGGCTATAGTGTGATTTCGACGATGGTTCAAAATGCTGTGCGTGCCATTCCCCTTGGACAGTTTGCTGGACAGGAGATTGTTTTACGTAGCTTTTCACAATTAGAAAAAATGACACAAGAAATTCAAGAATTGGATGCGTCCTACCTTGGGGCCAATACGCCTGGTCTTGAATTAGCTCAGATGAAACATGAAACACAGGTATTCCGCCTATTCATGTCCTAAAATATCAACAAGGTTGAGAGGAAAAAACAATGACAAAACGTACTGTAATTATTGGAGTTGGTGGACCTGTTGGTTCAGGTAAAACCCTTTTGCTTGAGCGTCTTACACGACGTATGTCCGACTTAAATTTAGCAGTTATTACTAACGATATCTATACAAAAGAAGATGCCCTTTTCTTGGCTAAAAATTCAAGCTTAGACGAAGACCGTATCATTGGTGTAGAAACTGGAGGATGTCCTCATACTGCGATTCGTGAGGATGCCTCTATGAACTTTGAAGCGATTGAAACTCTTCAAGAACGCTTTAACCATGATTTGGATGTTATTTTCCTTGAAAGTGGTGGAGACAACTTGGCTGCGACCTTCAGCCCTGATTTGGTTGATTTTACCATTTATATTATTGACGTTGCTCAGGGTGAAAAAATCCCACGTAAGGCTGGTCAAGGGATGATTAAGAGTGATTTGTTCTTGATTAATAAGACTGATCTTGCACCTTATGTTGGAGCCAACCTAGACCGTATGCGTGAAGATACCCTTCATTTCCGTAACGAAGATTCTTTCATTTTCACAAATTTGAATAATGATGACAATGTTAAGGAAGTAGAAGAATGGATTCGTAAGAATTTCCTACTAGAGGACTTGTAAGATGACACAAGCATATGATGGCTTTGTCCATCTTGGATTTTCAAACAGAAATGGTCGTACAATTTCCCACAAGAAATATCAAGAAGGTAACTCTCGAGTGTCAGCGGATAATTCAGATGCCAATGGCGTTCCTTACTATTTCCTAATTAATATGGGTGGGGGCTTTGTCGAGGGTGAGCAGTATCAAGTGACCATTGATGTTAATAAAGATGCTCATGCCTTGGTGACAACTCAAACACCTACCTATGTTTACAAGTGTGAGAAAGAACAGTTGACACAACAGAATACGTCTATCACACTTGAAGAAAATAGTTATTTGGAGTACATGGCTGATGAAGTTATTCCATATTTAAAATCACGCTATTTCCAAACAAGTCGTATTGATATGGATAAGTCTGCCCACTTGATTTATTCAGATGGTGTAACGGCAGGTTGGTCTCATGAGGATTTACCGTTTCAATACCATTATTTTCGTAATTTGACACAAATTTACCAAGATAATGAACTTGTTTATAGCGATCAGACTCTCTTAGAGCCTCAGAAACAAGATATGTTTAAACTTGGTTATTTTGAAGGATGGCGTAATTACAATAGCTTGGTAATGGTGTCACCAAATATTGACGAGGCTTTTGTTAAGGCTTTGCGGAAGTACTTAGAAGGGCTAAATCTTGAGTCTGATTTTGCCATTTCATCCTTAGATATCTCAGGTTTGGTGTTACGTATCTTAGGAAAAACTGCTGAGGATAATCGTCGCGTCATTTATTCTTGTGCAGACTATTTTAGACAAGAAATACATGGATTAACCCCTTTGAATTTGAGAAAAAATGATATGAGGAGATAAAAAATGCATATTCCTGAAAATTACCTAAGCCCTATGACTTGTGTGGCAATGGGGGCAGTTATGTTGCCTATTTGGTATAAGGCTGTCAAGGAAGTGAAGGTAAAGGTTGACACTGATAAAAAAACGATTCCTATGTTGGGAATCGGGACTTCCTTGTCCTTCCTTATCATGATGTTTAATCTTCCAGCCCCAGGTGGAACGAGTGCCCATGCTGTTGGGGCAGTGCTAATTGCTATATTGTTAGGACCTTGGGCCTCCTGTTTAGCAGTTAGTGTGGCTCTAGCTATGCAGGCTTTGCTATTTGGTGATGGTGGGATTTTGGCCTTTGGTGCGAATGCCTTTTGTATGGCTGTTGTCATGCCATTTGTGGGTTATGCTGTTTATAAACTCTTGAATAAGTGGACAAAGAACAGGATAATTGCTAGCTTTTTTGGAGGTTATATTGGAATTGTAGTTGCGGCCCTGACTGTTGCGGTTTTACTAGGAATTCAACCGATTCTCTTTAAAGATAGCAGTGGTAATCCGCTTTACAATCCATACCCTTTGAGAGTGACGCTTCCAGTAATGGGCTTGACTCACCTGCTTATCGGTCTGGTAGAAGGATTTTTCACAGCCGGTGTTCAAGAATTCATTGAACGTTTGAATATTGATAATACTCAGGAAATAACGACTAAGAAACTACGTCCTTTATTGCTCTTTATCTTAGCCTTAATTATCCTAACGCCACTTGGTTTATTGGCGACGGGAACAGCTTTTGCAGAATGGGATGTCAAAGAGTTGGTAGAAAAATTGTCTCATTACCATGTGGAAGCCCAAGCGCCAAAAGGAATGTTGAATGGTTTTTCATTCAATGCCCTCTTCCCAGATTATAGTATCGCAGGCATCCCAGAAGTTTTGGGTTATATCCTGAGCGCTGCCTCTGCTGTTTTGATTTTCTTCATCCTCTATCGCTTGATTTTCGGTAGAAAGGTTGAAAAATGATTCTTCCAGATTGGATGTCGGAAGAGCGCCCAGTAGTCACTAAAGTCGGTAGAAATAACTTTCTTATCCGGAATCGTCACCATCTGGAAGCTCTTCTTCAAAAGTTTGAAACGCATCCTTTAAAAGTAGCATCAGTCTTTCATCCAACAGCTAAGGTTTTACTTCTCTTTTTCTTACTTGTTTCAGTGGGAATTAGCCGAAATCTCACAGTTTTGTGGATTGTAGCCTTGTTTTTAGGAGCTGGCGTGGCTTTTTTACCGCATTCTGTTTTAGTAAGAACTTTGAAAAAAACTGTAGTGTTGTTGATCTTCCCTTTAGTTCTTTATCTACCGCATCTCTTACTTAGCGGAGGTCAATCGCTCTTTCTTTTTAGACTTCCTTTGATTGCCGTAGCCATTGCTTATTATTCAGAGACAAGTACAATAAGTGAGATGCTAGTGGCATTAAAAGGGTTGCATTTTCCTGATCTTGTTCTGCTCCAGTTAGATATCACCATAAAATATATCGATGTCTTTGGAAAACAATTAATGGATTTGCTCAAAGGGATTGAAGCACGAAGCTTTGGCGGCAACCATCGTTTCCGGATTGGAAGTAATATCTGGGGAATTTTATACCTTAAAGCTATACGCTATGGTGAGGAACTAACTCAAGCCATGGAAGCACGTTGCTTTGTCGGTGAGTATGTCAAGTCATCACAGTCATTCACATGGAAGGACTGGCTGGCCTTGATAGGTCTAGTAGCAGTGATTTTAGGACAGATTCTGTTAGGAGGATGAGATGTTTCAATTGAAACAAGTGGCCTGTGCCTATGAACAAAAAAAGGTCTTTACTGGTCTTGATTTGGAGATTAGACAAGGACAATATGTGATGTTGATGGGGGAAAATGGGACTGGGAAATCAAGTCTTATCAGTTTATTAACTGGCTTCAAGCAGGAAGAATCTGGTCGCATTCTTTTCTTAGGGAAGGACCTCAAAGAATGGCTGAAGGACAAACGTCAAAAACGAGATTTTTATAGTCGCCTCGGAATCCTCTTCCAGGATGTGGATAGTCAGTTATTTAATAGTACTGTCTATGATGAGATTGCTTTTGGTCCTCGCCAGCTAGGTCTAACCGAAGAAAAAGTCTCACAGCGCGTTCAAGACACGCTATCCCTGCTTAAAATTGAAGATTTAAGAGATCGCGTTCCCTATCAACTGTCTGGTGGAGAAAAGAAGAAAGTGGCTTTTGCCAGTATCATGGTAACGAATCCAGATGTGTATATTCTTGATGAACCCTTCAATAATCTTTCTAAAGAATATGAAGAATTTTTTAGGGAACTTCTACATGAGCTTCATTCAGCTGGGAAAACCATTATCATGTCTGCTCATCACTTTAAGCATCTTCATCATGAAAAGGCTGATGTTCTTCTTTTCGAAGATGGTAAGGCTGATTTCTTTCCTGCCCAGGAAGTGCTCAATAACCAGCAAGTAATTGAGCGTTTGTCGCATTATTAATTAGGAATAAGGTAGAAAATCGTTATTGGTTTTCTGCTTTTTTCTTGTCAAACAATTGATATTTTTAGGTGATAGTATTTTCTTATCACCTTGATTATGTTTAAGTATTAGTTAAGCTTAGTGAATTCTGTTACAATAAAAACAATCAATCTCAAAGGAGAATATTATGAAACTTAAAAAAATTCTTGGAATCACGGGTGTAGCCATTGCTTCAGTAGCTTTGCTTGCTGCATGTTCATCTAAATCATCAAAAGAAGCCTCTAAATCTTCAGGTGCTAAAGAAACAATTAACTTTGCCACTGTTGGGACAACAGCACCATTCTCATATGAAGAAAACGGTGAATTGACTGGTTACGATGTGGAAGTGGCTAAAGCAGTCTTCAAAGACTCTGACAAATATGAAGTGAAATTTCAAAAAACAGAATGGTCTTCAGTCTTCACAGGTCTTGACTCAGCTAAATACCAAATGGCTGGGAACAATATCTCTTATTCAGAAGAACGTGACCAAAAATATCTCTTCTCATATCCAATTGGTACCACACCAGCTGTTTTGACTGTTCCAAAAGATAGTAATATTAAGAAATATGATGATATTGCTGGACACTCAACGCAGGTTGTTCAAGGAACATCGACAGCTACTCAATTGACAGAGTTTAATGATAAACATTCAGACAAGCCAGTTGAACTTAACTACACAAATGAAAATATTACACAAATGTTGACAAGTTTGAATGAAGGTAAGTACGACTTCAAGATTTTTGATGCACCAACTGTTAATTCAATTATCAAAAATAATAAGTTGAGCAACTTGAAGACGATTGAACTTAAATCTGATCAACAACCATATATCTACTTCTTGTTCGCAGATAACCAAAAAGATCTTCAAAAATTTGTAAACAAACGTTTGGAAGAACTCCAAAAAGATGGTACTTTGGCTAAGTTGGCTGAAAAATTCCTTGGAAACAAAGATTATATTCCAACTAAAGACGCTTTGAAAGTTCCAAGCAAAAAATAAGAAAGGAGCTGGGAATAATTCTCAGCTTTTTCATATAATTAAAATCTAGGACATGTTATAGTTAAAAACTATAGATATATACAATTATAAACAATTTGCTACAATTCTTATCCTATGGGATAATAATTTTACACTTAAAACAATTAAAGGGAGTTCGTTATGAAACTTAAAAAAATTCTTGGAATTACAGGATTGGCAGTCGCTTCAACAGTAGCTTTGGCTGCTTGTGGTGCTGGCGGTAACAAATCAGCTAAGGATGATAAAACTTTGACAGTTGGTGTCATGACTTTGGATGACACTACTGAGCCATTGTGGGATAAAGTCAAAGAATTGGCTAAAGACAAGGGTGTTACTATCGAGTTGAAAGAGTTCACAGACTACAACCAACCAAATGAAGCCCTTAAAAACGGCGAAATCGATGTTAATGCTTTTCAACACATTTATTTCTTGAACAACTGGAACAAAGAAAATAAGGGTGATGTTGTTGCGGCAGCTGACACACTTCTTAGCCCAATCCACCTTTTCTCAGGTACTGAAAACGGAAAAGCTAAGTATAAAGATGTTAAAGAGCTTCCAGATGGAGCTACTATCTCAGTACCTAACGATGGTACAAACGAAAGCCGTGCGTTGACACTCCTTCAAACAGCTGGTTTGATTAAGTTGGATGTTAAAGATGGTGAATTGGCAACTATCAAGAACATTTCTGAAAATCCAAAGAAACTGGATATCAAAGAAATCGCAGCTGAACAAGCTGCCCAAACTCTTTCATCTGTAGATGCAGCAGTTGTTAACAACTCATACGCACAACAACAAAATGTTGACTATGACACAACCCTCTTCCAAGAAGATCCAAGCCAAGATTTGAAAGATTGGGTCAATATCATTGCAGCTAATAAAGATTGGGAAAAATCAAATAAAGCTGATGCTATCAAGACTTTGATTAAAGCCTACCAAAATGATGAAGTAGCGCAAATCATCTATGATGCATCTAACAAGGTTGACCTTCCAGCATGGAAAGGTGCCCCAACACAAGATCAATTGAAAGCTAATTCAAAGAAATAAGCTAAGGACAGAGGGCGTGTGAGAGCACGCCGTTTTGTCGTGTATGAAGGAGACGATTTGATGGCATTTTCAAGTGAAGAAGAGCAGTTACGAAAATTTCGTAACGATGAAATTGCTCAGCACTATTTTGAAGTTTTGCGGACTTTGATTTCTAAAAAATCTATTTTTGCTCAAAATATTGGTCTCTATGATGTAGCTGCTTACCTTGGTGAGATTTTCTCTGGTGTTGGCGCAGAGGTGACAATTGACGAGACCCATACGGCACCTTTTGTCTTGGCGAAATTCAAGAGTCCAAATCCAGATGCGAAAACAATTATTTTCTATCAACACTATGATACTGTTCCTGCGGACAATGATCAGCCATGGACCGATGAACCTTTCCGTCTGACTGTTCGAAAGGGATATATGTATGGTCGTGGTGTCGATGATGATAAGGGGCATATTACAGCTCGTCTGACAGCCCTTCGTAAGTATATTCGTGAGGTCGGAGATCTTCCTGTAAATATTACGTTTATGATGGAAGGTGCTGAAGAATCTGCATCAACAGACCTTGAAAAATATTTAGAAAAATACCGAGATGATCTTCTTCCAGCAGACCTATTGGTTTGGGAGCAAGGGAACCGAAATAGTAAAGGTCAATTGGAAATCACAGGTGGGAACAAGGGGATTATTACCTTTGACTTGTCTGTCGAGAGTGCTGATGTTGATATCCACTCTAAATTTGGTGCAGTGATTGAATCGGCGTCATGGTACTTGCTCAATGCTATCTCAAGCATGAGAGATGATCAGGGACGTATCCTTATCGACGGCATCTATGAAAAGATTGTCCAACCAAACGAACGAGAGATGAATCTTATCGAAACTTATGCCATTGAAAATGCAGACAGTCTTCGTAGGATTTACGGCTTAAAACTACCCATTTTAGAAAGTGACCGCCGAGCGTTCTTAAAAACTTACTATTTTGAGCCTGCTCTTTCTATTGAGGGAATTTCAACAGGTTATCAGGGGCAAGGGGTTAAGACCATCTTACCAGCTCAAGCCAGAGCTAAGATGGAGATGCGTTTGGTCCCTGGCTTGACACCTGAGTACGTTTTGGAGTGTATTAAGGCTCACCTCAAAAAAGAAGGATTTGACCGTATCAAGGTAACCTTCACTCTTGGTGAAGAAAGTTATCGAAGTGATATGTCTGATCCAGCTATTGTCAATGTTATTGAGTTAGCAAAAGGCTTTTATGAAGAAGGTGTCGCGGTCCTTCCAACAGCAGCAGGTACGGGGCCTATGCATATGATTTATCAGGCTTTGGGTGTTCCTATGGCAGCCTTTGGTATAGGGAATGCTAACAGTCGTGACCATGGTGGGGATGAAAATGTTAGTCTAGCAGATTACTACACCCACATTGAACTAATTAAGGAGTTAATTGCAAGTTATGAGTAATGTCATTATTGATTTGAAAAATATTGATATCACCTTTACGCAGAAACGCCGCACTATTCAAGCGGTTAAGGATGTGTCTATCCAGATTGAGAAAGGTGATATTTACGGAATTGTTGGTTATTCAGGGGCTGGTAAATCTACCCTTGTGCGTGCGATCAATCTTTTACAAGTACCTACAGCTGGTAAAATCACTATTGGTAAAGATGTGACTTTTCAGGACGGTCAGGTCCAATTGACGACAAAAGAATTGCGCCAGAAACGTCAAACGATTGGGATGATTTTCCAACACTTTAACCTTATGGCTCAAAAGACGGCTTATGAAAATGTAGCTTTTGCTCTTCGTCATTCTAAACTAAGCAATGAAGAGAAAGACAAAAAAATTCGTGGTCTTTTGGAATTGGTTGATTTGGCTGATCGTGCCGAAAACTATCCTGCACAGTTGTCAGGTGGTCAAAAACAACGTGTAGCGATTGCCCGTGCCTTGGCTAATGATCCTGAAATCTTGATTTCAGATGAGTCTACCTCAGCTCTTGACCCAAAAACAACTAAGCAGATCCTTTCACTTTTGCAGGATTTGAATAAAAAGCTTGGTTTGACAGTGGTTATGATCACCCACGAAATGCAAATTGTTAAAGACATTTGTAATCGTGTGGCTGTTATGCAAAATGGTCAACTTTTGGAAGAGGGCAGTGTTCTTGATATCTTCTCAAATCCACAAGAAGATTTGACACAAGAATTTATTGAAACTGCTGCAGGGATTGAAGATGCCTTGGCTAAGATTAATGCACAACCCGTAGTGAAAAACTTACCAGGCTCAGCCCTTCTTGTTCAACTTAAATATGCTGGTTCTTCAACAGATGAGCCACTCTTGACTGAAATTTTCAAAGATTACGGAGTTTCAAGTAACATCCTTTACGGTAACCTTGAGATTCTAGGTGATACACCTGTTGGTGAATTGGTCGTTGTATTGGATGGTGAGGCAGATAAGGTTCTTGCTGCCCAAAAAGCGATTGAAAATGCAGGTGTCAGCTTGCAAGTACTTAAGAAAGGAGCCCAATAATGGCAGATTGGATTCAACAAAACTTTCCAGATATTTATCGTATTGGTATGCAGGGGGTTAACTCTTGGCCAGACGCCATCTATGCGACTCTCTATATGACGGTTATTTCCTTCATCATTGGGGGGCTTCTTGGTCTTGTTATGGGGCTCTTCTTGGTATTGACAGGTCCTCGTGGAGTCATTGAAAATAAATTTGTTTTCCAAATCTTGGATAAAATCACTTCAATCTTCCGTGCCATTCCTTTCATCATCCTCTTGGCGATTTTGAAAGGCTTCACTTACTTTATCGTAGGGACTAACCTTGGTATGACAGCAGCCTTGGTTCCATTGTCAGCTGCGACTTTCCCATTCTTTGCACGTCAAGTACAGGTAGTGCTTGCAGATCTTGACCGTGGCGTTATTGAAGCAGCACAAGCTAGTGGTGCGACACTTTGGGATACGATTAAGGTTTACCTTGGTGAAGGGCTTCCAGAATTGGTTCGTGTATCAACCGTAACTCTGATTTCCCTAGTCGGTGAAACTGCAATGGCCGGTGCTATCGGTGCAGGTGGTCTTGGTTACATCGCCATCTACTATGGATATAACCGTTCAAGTACATCAGTTACCATTTTGGCAACTTTCTTGATTTTGATTTTGATTTTCCTTATCCAATTCTTGGGTGATTTCTTGACCCGTAAATTGAGTCATAAATAGGATTTGAGAGCCTGTTTGCCACAGGCTTTTCTCATGTCTTGACGATTTCAGATATTTATCATAGTATGGAGGCTATCGAATACTTTATGGTTGAGCTAACCATAAAAAGGAGTTAATGAGTTATGAAACGATTTATTTCAACTTGGAATAGGACCAGTCTAATCAAGCGTATTGCCATTGGTGTGGTAATTGGTGCTGTACTTGGTTTGCTTGTTCCTAAGTTTACGGTTATTGGTCTCTTAGGGGATATGTTTGTTGGTGGCTTGAAGGCAATTGCTCCACTCTTGGTCTTTGCCTTGGTTGCCAATGCCCTTTCTCAAACGCGAGAAGGGCAACAAAGCAACATGAAGACAGTTATTGTTCTTTATCTCTTTGGGACCTTTGCGGCAGCATTGACGGCTGTTATTTCTCACTATATTTTTCCAATTTCTCTGAAGTTGGGAGCAGCGGCAGCGACTAAAGCGACGGCACCTCAAGGTGTGGGAGAAGTCTTTAAAGATTTGTTGCTTAAGATGGTGGATAACCCTGTCAATGCCTTGGCTCAAGCCAACTACATTGGTGTTTTAGTATGGGCGGTTGTCTTTGGTTTCGCCATGCGAACAGCTAGCACTCACACGAAAGATTTGCTACATACCTTGGCAGAAGTGACTTCACAAATCGTTCGTTGGATTATTAACTTGGCGCCATTTGGTATCCTTGGTCTTGTCTTTAATACTATTTCTGAGAATGGTGTGGGTGTTTTGGCGGATTATGGTGTCCTAATCCTTGTTTTAGTGGGAACAATGGCCTTTGTTACCTTGGTTGTTAATCCTATCATTGCTTTTGTGATGATGGGAAAAAATCCTTTCCCACTGGTTTTCCGTTGTTTGAAAGATTCTGGGATTACAGCCTTCTTTACTCGCTCGTCAGCAGCTAATATTCCTGTTAATCTTCAGCTTTGTAAAGATCTTGGTTTAAATCCTGATACCTATTCAGTTTCTATTCCTTTGGGATCAACTATTAATATGGCTGGGGCAGCCGTGACAATCAATGTCTTAACTCTTGCTGCAGTAACGACTTTGGGAATTCAGGTCGATTTTGCGACAGCACTCATTCTTAGTGTGGTTTCAGCTATTTCTGCCTGTGGTGCCTCAGGTATTGCTGGAGGATCCCTTCTATTAGTGCCAGTAGCATGTAGCCTCTTTGGTATCTCAAATGATTTGGCCATGCAAGTTGTTGGTGTTGGCTTTATCGTAGGTGTCATCCAAGACTCTTGTGAAACAGCCCTTAACTCTTCAACAGACGTGCTTTTTACAGCAGTAGCAGAAAAGAGCCGTTGGAAGAAAGTATAGATAATTGTATAAGGTCGGCCGATTTGGCTGGCTTTTTGATTTTGGAGAAAACATAGTCAAAGACTATAGCTAGCTCAAGAATCTATCATCTTTAAAAAGCCCATAAAATATGGTAAAATAAACCGTTCAAAGAGAAAAGGTGAAACATTTATGACTAATAATTTATTGGTGCTTCAATCAGACTTTGGTTTGGTTGACGGTGCTGTTTCGGCCATGATTGGTGTTGCTCTTCAAGAAGAACCAAGTTTGGGAGTTCATCACCTTACACATGATATTACACCCTACAACACTTTTGAAGCTTCCTATCGTCTGTTTCAGACTGTCGAGTACTGGCCAAAGGGAACAACCTTTGTTTCGGTAGTTGATCCGGGTGTAGGCTCATCACGTAAAAGTGTGGTTGCCTTAACAAAGACGGGGCAATATATCGTCACACCAGATAACGGAACACTTTCTTATATCAAGAAGGATGTCGGTATCGTTGCTGTCCGTGAAATTTCAGAAGTTGAGAATCGTCGTAGTAATACGGAGCTGTCTTATACCTTCCATGGTCGTGATGTTTATGCCTATACAGGTGCCAAATTAGCTTCTGGTCATATCAGTTTTGATGAAGTAGGTCCTGAGTTACCTGTGGACAAAATTCTAGAGCTTCCAGTGGTTGAAACCATCATAGAGGATAATTTGGTTCGTGGTGCAATTGATATTTTGGACGTCCGTTTCGGCTCTCTTTGGACCTCTATCACACGCGATGACTTTTATGCCTTGGAACCAAACTTTGGTGATCGATTCGAGGTGACCATCTTTAACAATGATATGTTGGTCTACCAAAATCAAGTTACCTATGGGAAATCTTTTGCGGATGTTCGTATCGGTCAGCCAATTATTTATATCAATTCCCTCTATCGTGTTGGCTTAGCCATTAACCAAGGGTCTTTTGCTAAGGCTTATAATGTTGGTGTAGGGTCTAACTGGCACATTGAAATTAAACGTTTAGGAGATTAAAGTAAGATTATGAAAAATAATTCAATTCGTACAGTAGTTGCGACAGGTATTGGTGCAGCACTCTTTATTATCATTGGTATGTTTGTTAATATTCCTATTTTTGGGAATACCAGCATCCAACTTCAGTATGCTGTTCAAGCCCTATTCTCAGTGATTTTTGGGCCTATTACAGGTTTCTTTATGGGCTTTATTGGGCATGCGCTTAAAGATGGTATTCAATACGGAAATATCTCATGGGCTTGGGTGTTTGCAAGTGCCATTACAGGTCTTGTAATTGGTCTATTCAACAAAAAATATGATGTGACAACTGGCAAGTTTTCTTTGATGAGTATGATTTGGTTTAACCTAGCACAAGCATTGGCCCTCCTTATTGCCTATGGTATCGTTACCCCTATTGGTGATAGACTCCAATTCGCACAAGCCTGGTCATATCTTTATGCACAAAGTTTTGTAGCTGGCGTAGCTAACTTTATTACAATTGCAATCGGAGGAACCCTCCTTCTTGCAATCTATGCTGGCTCACGTACACAATCTGGTAGTCTTACCAAAGACTAGCATGAATCATAGGAGAGTGGGACTGTCAGTTTGCTTTGATACCTCCTCTCTTTTTTAGTAGAAACATGGATAAATACATTAGTTTTAATCAGTTTACATTTCAATATGATGCGCAAGCAGAAGCGACGCTTAAAGATATCAGCTTTGATATTGTCAAAGGCGAGAAAGTGCTCATTTTAGGCCCTTCTGGTAGCGGAAAGTCGACCCTGGCTCAGTGTCTCAATGGTATCATACCTAATATTCATAAAGGTCAGGCAAAAGGCCAGGTAAGGATAGATGGTCAGGATATTTTCAAGCAATCTATCTATGATAAGTCACAGTTAGTATCTACGGTATTGCAGGATCCAGATGGTCAGTTTATTGGCTTAACAGTAGCCGAGGATTTGGCTTTTGCCTTGGAAAATGATTGTGCTAATCAAAGTGAGATGAAGGATAAGGTAGCTCTCTGGGCTGAACGTCTAGACTTGACTTCTCTTTTGAATCACCGCCCTCAAGACTTATCAGGTGGCCAAAAACAACGAGTTAGTTTGGCTGGTGTCTTGATTGATGAGAGTCCTATTCTTCTATTTGATGAGCCTCTAGCAAATTTAGATCCTAAATCAGGACAGGAAACCATTGACCTCATTGATAAAATCCACAAAGAGGTGGGAGCTACAACAATTATTATTGAGCATCGTCTAGAAGATGTTCTTTATCGTCCTGTTGACCGGATTTTACTGGTCAATGATGGCACCCTCCTCTTTAACGGTAGCCCAGATGAGCTTTTATCAAGTACTCTCTTACTGGGAAATGGGATTCGCGAACCTCTATATGTGACGGTTTTACGTCAGTTGGGATTTGACACAAGGAGTGCACAAAATCTTAGTCAATTGGATGCTTTAGACTTATCTGACCTTGTTCTGCCAGATAGAGTTTTGAAAGATAAAAGAGACAGTTCAAGTGATTCTATTTTGAAGGTTGAGGGGCTTAGCGTTTCCTATGGGGATAATCCAGCGATTATAGAGGATATGTCTTTTAGCTTGAAAAAAGGTGAACGACTAGCGATTGTCGGTAAAAATGGAGCTGGAAAGTCGACGCTTGCCAAAGCTCTATGCGGTTTTGTCCCTAGTCAAGGGAAATTAACTTACAAGGGTCAGGATATCAGTCAGGATAGCATCGCCGAGCGTTCAGAGCGTATAGGCTTTGTTTTGCAAAACCCTAATCAGATGATTAGCCAAACTATGATTTTTGATGAAGTGGCTCTTGGTTTACGCTTGCGAGGGATTGAAGAAACTGAGGTTGAAGAGCGTGTTCATGAGGTCCTGAAGACTTGTGGTCTCTATAGTTTTCGTAAATGGCCTATTTCTGCGCTTTCCTTTGGTCAGAAAAAGCGCGTGACCATTGCATCTATCTTGGTTTTGAAACCTGAAATCATTATTTTGGATGAGCCAACCGCTGGTCAAGATTACAAGACTTACACGGATATCATGAATTTCTTGGACAGTCTTCAGAAGCAAGGCCATACCATTGTGATGATTACCCATGATATGCAGCTCATGTTGGAATATAGTGATCGTTGTCTCGTTGTGGTTGAGGGGAAAATCATTGCAGACGACAATCCTGTTACAATTCTTAATCAGAAGGAGTTACTTGAGTCGGCTAATCTCAAGCAGACATCTCTTTATACTTTGGGTCAGAAATTGTCAAGTGATCCAGTAGAAGTAACCCAGTATTATATCGAAAAAGGAGGCCCTAATGTCTAATCGTTTAATTGGTTATCAGTCAGGTCAAGGTTTCCTCTATGATTTGTCTGGGGCAAGTAAGATGCTTTTCTTTATCTTGGTTTCAGTTGCTTGTATGGCAACCTATGACCCACGTTTTATTCTAGCAGTAGGCTTACTTTCTATTTATCTCTTTTATTTGGCCAAGATTCGTTGGCGAGATATTTCTTTCGTTGTTAAGATTATTGGATCGATTGCTCTCTTTAATTTACTTATGGTCTACCTTTTCGCACCTGGTTATGGTGAAGAAATTTACGGGGCTAAGACAGTTATTATTGAAGGCTGGGGGCGTTTCTATCTAACCAGTCAGGAGCTTTTTTACCTTGCAAATCTATTGCTCAAGTATTTTTCAACGGTCCCTCTTGCTATTCTTTTTCTTATGACCACTCATCCGAGTCAGTTTGCGGCTAGCCTGAATCAAATTGGGGTTCCTTATAAATTTGCCTATTCCGTGAGTTTAACCTTGCGTTATATTCCAGATGTTCAAGAAGAATTCTTTACGATTCGTAAGGCTCAGGAGGCTCGTGGTTTGGATTTGTCGCAAAAGGTGGGATTGGTCAAACGCATTCGCGGGAATCTCCAAATTGTTCTTCCACTAATTTTTTCATCTCTCGAACGAATTGATACCATATCGACAGCCATGGAGTTACGACGATTTGGTCGCTACAAAAAACGTACATGGTATGTGCATAAATCTTTGATGAAACAAGATTACCTTGTCATCCTATCAGCTATCCTTATATTGGGGATTAGTATTGGATTAATTTTCTTCAATCATGGTCGTTTTTATAATCCATGGAGATAATGCTCTTAGCATAGAGAGAATCTGCCATTAAGCATAATAAAAAAACGTTCCCGTCTTGTCCAGATGAACGAGATTGGAACGTTTTTTTGTTATTTCAAATAGCCTAAATAATCAAATTTTTCTAGTGTCCGATTGTCGGCGACAACTAGGATGATTCCTTCGTCAGGTAGTTTCTTACTTGGGTCAAAGTGAGTGTTTAACTTGCCATTTTGCTCATCTCTAAAACCAATAACGTTGACGTTATAATTTTGTCTTAGATTTAATGTATGCAAAGACTTTCCAGCCCATTCTTTTGGAATTTTAAGTTCAATTAAAGCCACGTCGTCCTCTAAATGAAAAACATTTGAAATGTTATAACGGAGGATGTTTGAAGCCAAGTCTTTTGCTGTGCTACGCTCAGGAGTGATGACCCAGTTGGCCCCCATTCCGTAAAGGACTTCCTCATAATTGTTATTCATAGCTTTAGCAATAATATTTGTAATGCCAAGTTTTTTACATTGCAGGAGCGCCAGTGCAGAAGATTCTAAGTGTTCTCCAGTTGCAATAATGACCGTATCGCAAGTATCAATACCAGCAGAACGTAGAAAGTCAATGTCAGTAATGTCACCAACAGCGGCCTTAGTCACCTGATCAGCAAGGGAATCAATTGTTGTAGAGTTATTATCTAAGGCGATAACGTCTTGTCCAAAAGAGGAGAGTTCGGTTGCAATGGTTTGTCCAAAGATTCCCAAACCGAGGACCCCAATAATTTGTGTTTTCATATAAAATCCTTTCAGAATATTGTCAATGAATAAAATTGTTTAGCCAACTGAAATATCAGTTGGGGCATAAGAGACATGCTTTTCTTTTTTGGTCATCAAGCTCAAGAGAACAGTGATAGGTCCAACACGGCCAATGAACATCAGAGACATGATAACGAGTCGTCCTAGAGTATTTAGATTAGGGGTCAAATCCATTGAAACACCAACGGTAGCAATGGCTGACACACTCTCAAAAAGTAGGCCTAGGGGCGATAGTGTAGGATTAGTCTCCAGCAAAATAACATAGCCGACAAAGAGCATTGTTAGGAAAAAGAGGATAACTGTGAATGCTTGCAAAACAGTCTTATTAGATATAATACGATTTCGAAAAACAACGCTCGAGTTACCAGATAGCTCTGACTTAAAAAGCAGGAACATGATAGTGGCAGTTGTCACCTTGATACCACCCGCAGTTCCTCCAGGACCACCCCCAATAATCATTTGAATCATAAAAAGAAGATTTGTGGAGAAATCGACATTGGTATAGGAAATAGTTGCAAAGCCAGCGGTACGCATGGTTACAGTCTGAAAGAAACTCACCAGAAGTTGTTGCCAGACATTGAGAGTACCGATTGTCTTAGAGTTATCCATTTCCAGTAACCAAGCAAGTAGTGTTCCTCCCAAGAGGAGACAGCCTGTACTTATAAGAACAAGACGGCTTTGATTGCTGAAAGGTCTACAAGCTAATTTCCAATTCCTTGGACGATCTTTAATATAACGTCGCAATAGTTGAATCAAATCAATCCAAACTGCAAATCCCAAACTTCCAGACATAATGAGAAAAGCTACAGCAAGGTTAATGGTTGGATTGGTTGCATAATCCTGTAAACTGTTAGAACCTAAGTTGTCAAATCCAGCATTACAAAAGGCAGAGACAGCTAGAAAGAGACTATTAAAAATGCCGTGACCAAGTCCAAAACGAGGAATGAAATCAGTCATAATCACAAGTGCTGCTAAAGCTTCAATAGAAAAAGTAATTTTATAGACCTTAAAAAGATAAGCTTTCAAATCTTTTTGGTTATCCCTGCTAAGTGCGGATTGAAGGAGATCTTGATCACTCAGTCCTAATTTATTTTTCAGGGTATAGGTGCTAAAGGCTATAAGAGAGACGAGCCCAAGTCCTCCCGTCTGCATGAGAAGCATAGAGAAAATTTGACCGAGACCATTGTAAGCCTTACTGACCGGGACAACAGAAAGTCCAGTTACACAGACCATTGACACAGTATTGAAGAGATGATCCAGGTAGCTTGTTTCTGGACTATTAGCATAGTGGCTTATGGGAAGGCTAAGTAAAATACTTCCCACTATAATGACAAAGACAAAGCTGAGCACCAGCTTTTGCGTGACAGAAAGACGATTGATCAATGAAAACCTCCGAGTTATCATAAGAGTAAATAATAATCCAAGGAGTAAGACACCTCCTTGGATAAACGTTATAGCGGCTTCTTGTTAGGAATTCCAGCACGACGTGGGTACTTATTAGGGGTTTCTTTTTTCTTATCGACAATAGTGACATTACGTCCATCCCCATTTGGCAGTCTGTAGTTCTCGTTGAGAATAGGCTTGGCAAAAAGCGAGTTCAAGGCATTTTTAGCATCGGCTAACTCTTCATCAGCTGCTGCAGCTTTAAGTGCAATAAGTTGTCCACCAACCTTCAAGAAAGGAATAGTCAATTCTGAGAGAACCTGCATGCGTGCGACGGCACGGGCAGTAACAATATCAAACTGAGCACGGAAGGCCTTGTCTTGTCCAAAATCCTCTGCACGTCCATGATAGAAGTGAACACCGCTGAGCTCAAGTTCATCAGCCAAGAGATTGAGGAAATTGATGCGTTTATTAAGTGAGTCGATGATAGTCACATCAAGCTCAGGGCAAAGGATTTTCATAGGGAGACTTGGAAATCCAGCTCCAGCTCCGATATCCAGAAGTCGAATACTTTGATTTTTAATATGCCCTTGAAGAACAGGAGCCAAAGAATCATAGAAATGTTTGAGGTAGACCTCGTCTCTTTCTGTGATTGCAGTAAGGTTGATCTTTTCGTTCCATTCTACCAAAAGCTCAAAGTAGCGTTGGAATTGGTCTTTTTGTTTTTGGCTGAGATCGAACCCCAGTTCTTTCAAAGCCTTGTAAAAATCTTCAGGTGTCATTATATATTCCTTTTATCTAGTTTCAATGCTCTTATTTTACCATAATTAAGAGCTTTCATCTAACTCTATAGGACAGATGGAAACTGGGTCCGAGTAAGTTCCTCATTAGCTTTGAAAAAAGTTCTAAGTTTAAGAAATATGTAATATTAAAGGTGTTATTTTTTCTTAAAAATTTGATATAATACTAATTAAGTCTAAAATCATAATCACGCTCTCTAATGAAAAGTGAATGTAGGGGATTATGGTCTTGTGGATTGAAAATAGATCCCTATGGGGAAATTTAATTTGAGGATTAAGAATGATTTATCTTTCAGAAGTTAGAAAGTCTCCAGAGGGGCTCGCCTTTACCGAAGCACCTTCTTTGTTGGAGTCTATTAAAGAACGCTATGATCAAGTTTTAAATCTTGAAAAGATTCAAGCAAGTGGTCAGGTAGCCTATGATAATGGCTTGTACCTTTTGGACTATCAACTTAGCTATGATATTACCTTGCCATCTAGCCGTTCACTTGAACCTGTGACACTTAGCTTTAACTATCCGGTTTCAGAAACCTTTATACAAGAGGCAGATGCTGCTCTTCAAAAGGAATTAGTCGAAGAAAATCTAGTTCTTATCTTGGATGGGGATACCATTAATCTTGATGAGAGTATTCTAGATAATATTCTTCTTAATATTCCTTTGAGAGTATTAACACCTGAGGAAGAATCAGGACAAATTTCGCTCTCAGGTAATGACTGGGAAGTCTTGTCAGAAGAGGACTTTGCCGCACTTCAACAGGAGAAAAAAGAGGCAAGTAATCCCTTTGCCCAATTGAACGGTCTATTTGACGAAAATTAATTCAAAAAAATAAACTAAAAATGTTTGACAATTTTAAAAATCTGTATTATTATATCATTAGAAGTTAATTTTCGGATTTATTTATAGGGTAAATCTACAGACTTTTTAAGGGAAATAGAAGTCAAAAAATTTTAAGAAAGTGGTAAATACTTATTATGAGCAAACGCATTTTGATTGTTGAAGATGAGAAAAACCTTGCTCGTTTTGTCTCTCTTGAACTTCAACACGAAGGATACGACGTTGTGACAGCAGACAACGGACGTGAAGGACTTGAAATGGCACTCGAGAAAGATTTCGATCTTATTCTCTTGGACCTTATGTTGCCTGAGATGGACGGTTTTGAAGTAACACGTCGTCTCCAACAAGAAAAAGATACTTATATTATGATGATGACAGCCCGCGATTCAATCATGGACATTGTTGCTGGTTTGGACCGTGGTGCTGATGACTATATTGTAAAACCTTTTGCGATTGAAGAACTATTGGCACGTATTCGTGCAACCTTCCGTCGCCAAGATATCGAAGCTGCTAAGAATGCACCAGCTAAAGCGTCAACTTATCGTGATTTGAAATTGGATGTTCAAAACCGTACAGTTGTTCGTGGTGATGAAGCAATTCCATTGACAAAACGTGAGTTTGATTTGTTGAACACACTTTTGAGCAATATGAACCAAGTGATGACCCGTGAGGAACTCTTGCTTCAAGTTTGGAAATATGATGATGCAATCGAAACAAACGTTGTAGACGTTTATATTCGTTACTTGCGTGGAAAAATCGATGTTCCAGGTAAGGAATCATACATTCAAACAGTGCGAGGAATGGGTTACGTTATCCGTGAAAAATGAGTAAATTACAAGATAAATTATTTGGTAAAGTAACCATTAGAAAAAAGTTGACCATGACAACTGCTGTGGTCTTCTTTCTTGTATTGTCGATGTTCACTCTGGTTGTTGTTTTCTCGGCCAATACGCTTCTTTTGCAACGTGAACGTCAAAATGTAAATAACACAATTTCGAAAGTTGTTACTTATATCGAAAAGGACTGGGATTCTGATGAAGAGTTGAGTCCAGAACCGCTTTTAGCGGCCCTTTATTCGCCTAAAAATATCTATGCATCAATCATTAATGGTGTGCTTTCTGAAAAGCACTCTTTGGATGGTCAAGTTGCAATTTCTAATAAATTATTTTCTAACCAATCTGTTTTTGTTTATGACAAAAAGGGAACGTTTATCTTTACTTCTGAGGAAAACACAGACTCTCCTCCAGGCATGTCTGAAGTAAACAAACTGAAGTCAGTGTCCTATAAAGGAAAGCGTGGTTTCTTACTACAAGTTCCAATTTACGGTAAGGATAAAAAGACCATCGTTGGTTATGCCCAGATTTTCCATGATTTGGAATTCTACTATGCTCTGAAAGAGCGTTTGATTTTCTTATTGATTTTCCTAGAAGTGGGGATGACGGTCCTAGTTATCGCAGCAACTGTGGTTGTCTTGACATCTATTCTTCGTCCGATGAGACAGTTGCACGAAACGATGGGAGTTATCACCGATTCGCCAAGTGATTTGGAACTTCGTTCTAAGATTGAAAGTCACGATGAAATTGGTGATTTGGCGGTTAACTTTAACCGTATGATGGATAAAATCCAAGAAAATAATCAGATGCAGATGCGTTTCTTGAGTGACGTCAGTCATGAATTACGTACGCCGATTGCGGTTATCAAGGGCCATATGGACCTCTTGCAACGTTGGGGTAAAAATGACCCTGAGATTCTTGAGGAGAGTCTTGAGGCTGCAAGTCACGAGGCCAACCGTATGACGATTATGATTAATGATATGTTGGATTCTATCCGTGTCAAAGGATCATTTGAAAATCATAGAAATGATACGTGTGATTTGAATTCTTCAATCCGTACGGTTATTGGTAACTTCCGTGTCTTGCATGAAGATTACCAATTCTATCTCAATGATTTTGAGAGCTCAGAGCGTCCAGCACAGATTTACAGCCAACACTTTGAACAGGCGATTACTATTTTGATTGATAATGCGGTCAAGTATTCTCCTGTTAACAAGGAAATCCAGGTTACAATTAAGGCTCTGGAAGATGAAATGTTGGTACAAGTACAAGATAATGGTGAAGGGATTTCTAAAGAAGATATTGAGCATATCTTTGAACGTTTCTATCGTTCAGATAAGGCACGTAATCGTACGACAACGCAATCTGGTGTTGGTATTGGTTTGTCAATCCTTTACTAAATTGTGGAAGCTTATCGCTGCCGTATTAATGTTAGTTCTGAACTTGGTGTTGGAACACGTTTCGACCTTTACATTCCATTTGCGGATGGAGAAACGACGACACCTCAACTTGAGCTTTAAATCAATTTATAAGAGTCTTAGAGTGATTCTTGGTCGTGAGCACGCCTCGTTTAGGGCGTGCTTTTTATGTGTTTTTATGGTAAAATAGAGTACCGAATTTCAAAGATTGGTGGTGAAGTGCATGCGTTGTCCAAAATGTCAACATAATAAATCTAGTGTTATCGATAGCCGTCAGGCAGAGGATGGGAATACCATTCGTCGTCGTCGTGAGTGTGATTCTTGTCATGCTCGTTTTACAACTTTTGAGCGAGTGGAAGAAGTTCCACTTTTGGTTGTCAAAAAAGACGGTACTCGTGAACAATTCTCTCGCGATAAGATTTTCAATGGTATCTTGATGAGTGCTCAGAAGCGTCCGGTTTCTAGTGAGGATATCGAAAATGCCATCACCCGTATTGAGCAAAATATTCGCCGTAACCATGATGGAGAGGTTGATAGTGATGTCATTGGGAATTTAGTGATGAAAGAACTCGCTGACCTTGATGAAATTACTTATGTACGTTTTGCTAGTGTCTACCGTTCTTTCAAAGATGTTGATGAGATTGAAGAGTTGCTTCAAGAAATCACCAAGACTGTACGTGCGAAAAAAGAGTCTAAAAAATGAGACCTATTGAAGAATTTGTCTATGTTGGTAATCAGGTAATCGTTCCCGATCAGGCAAGTTTAATGCGTTGCTATTATCCCATTATTGGGAGTGAGGGATACGCTCTCTACCAGTATTTCGTGGCTTTTTATGACAATGGTAATCGCCGCCATAAGTTTGCGGCTATTCTGAATCACCTTAACTTTGGAATGCAGCCCCTTCAAGAAGCACTGGCGGTTCTGACAGCAGTAGATCTCTTGGCCTTTTACCAGTCACCTCAAGGGTTTTATGTGATAGAGCTTAAGTCTCCCTTAACAATTGAGCAGTTTCTAAAACATGCCGTTTATAGTTCACTTCTAGAGCAAAAGATTAGTGAACCAGCAGTAGACGCTTTGAAACCGGCAGGTCTCCAAGGATTGCAAGATTTATCTAAACGTTTTTCGGATGTCTTTACCGATGAGCGTTTGGCTCAAAAGTCTGTGTCTGAAATCAAGCCTAAAAATTCATTTGATTTAACTAGTTTTAGGAATCGTATGCAGGCTGATGGGCTTGTATTTACAGATGAAAAGACAGATGTGCCAGAAATATATAAATTGTCTGAGACTCATGGCATGAATTGGTATGATACCTATCTCTTAGCTAAAAAGACAGCCGTCAACCACCAGATTATTGTCAAGCGTATGCAGGTGCAATTAGAGCAGGCTCAAGCTCAAACATTAGGTGGTGACTCTGCTTTGACGGAGACTGAAGAAAAAATTCTTAAGGCGGTTAGGTCCGAAAAGCCTATTGATTATCTACAAAGTGCCAAGGGTCCTGGTGGTGCTTTGACTAATTCTGAGAAGAAGATTCTCACAGATTTGGCACAAAGAGGCTTTCTGGATGAGGTCATTAACCTCATGGTTGCCTACAGTTTGGGACGGACACGTTCGACGAATGTGAATCGAGAGTATATCTCTAAACTTGCTAACGACTTTGACTTTAAGAATATCCTCACTGCCGAACAAGGGCTTTTAGCTTTGCGTAGTGGTTACAACAAGAAATCACAACAAGCAAAAGCTGATTCTAAGAAGAAAACAAATGTGCCGAGCTGGAGTAATCCAGATTATGATAATCAAACCAGTCAGGCTGATCAGGCTAAATTGGATGAAATTAGACGTCGGGCTTTGGCAAAACTAGAAAAAGGAAAGGAGTAGCCTATGGAAAGAGTTGGACAAACCCTAAACCGAACAGGGCATCATGGGTCTGGCAATGCAACAGATTTAACGAAGCAAATTTTGACGGATCCAAGAGTGGCTAGCTTTATTCAAGAGCATAGCCTAAGCCAGGATGAAATCAAACGTAGTCTTCCTAAGTTTAATCAATTCCTGGTGGAATGCCGTAAGGTCAAAGAAGGTGATGCCTCCTATATTGCCAAAGGGTATGAGCCGATTCTGACCATGAATGAAGGCTACGCTGATGTGACCTATAAGGAGACGCGTCAGCTCAAAGAGCAACAAGAACAACAGGCTATCGCTAAACGGATTAATTTGGTGAGTCTGCCTCAGTCTTATCGTAAGATTACCTTTGCGGATATTGCTCTAGATGATGTGGCGCGTGTGGATACCTTTGAGAGTCTCGTGGATTTTGTGGCGAATTACCCTAGTCCAGACCAGAAAGGCCTCTACATCTACGGAGACATGGGGGTTGGAAAATCCTTCATGTTGGCTGCTATGGCTCATGAACTTTCCGAAACCAAGAAGGTTGCGACGACCATTATTCATTACCCATCTTTTACCATTGATGTTAAAAATGGAATTAAGGACGGTTCTGTCAAGGAACAAATAGACGCTGTCAAACAAGCAGAAGTTTTGGTTCTAGATGATATTGGTGCAGAGCAATTCTCTTCTTGGATTAGGGATGATGTTTTGCAAGTCATCCTCCAACATCGTATGATTGAAGAGCTGCCTACTTTCTTTACATCTAACTATAGTTTTGCGGATTTAGAAGCTAAGCTATCCAATGGACGTCAAGGAGACGAGACTTGGCAGGCCAAACGTGTGATGGAGCGTATTCGTTTTCTTGCCAAAGAGGTTCACTTGAAGGGTGTTAATCGCCGCTAAGTTGAATCTAATTATGATAAAGAATAAGAGAGTTTGCTTCCCTTGGTGGAAGTGAGACTGCTAAATGAAGAAAGGAATCCCTATTTTAATCAGGGACTTAAACATATGACATTACCTACAGTTGCTATCGTGGGTCGCCCAAATGTTGGGAAATCGACCCTATTTAACCGAATTGCGGGTGAACGTATCTCTATCGTCGAAGACGTTGAAGGGGTAACACGTGACCGTATTTATACCTCTGCTGAATGGCTTAATCGCCAGTTTAGCTTGATTGATACTGGTGGTATCGATGATGTTGATGCACCATTTATGGAACAAATTAAGCACCAAGCCGACATCGCCATGACTGAAGCTGATGTTATTGTCTTTGTCGTTTCAGGTAAGGAAGGCGTGACAGATGCGGACGAGTACGTTGCCCGTATTCTTTATAAGACCAACAAGCCAGTTATCTTGGCGGTAAATAAAGTGGATAACCCTGAGATGCGTGCAGATATCTATGATTTCTATTCTCTTGGTCTTGGTGATCCCTATCCAGTTTCATCTGTTCATGGTATCGGTACAGGGGATGTTCTCGACGCTATCGTTGAAAACCTCCCAACAGAAGTTGAAGAAGAAAATCCAGATATCATCCGTTTCAGTTTGATTGGACGTCCAAACGTCGGAAAATCAAGTTTGATTAACGCCATTTTGGGGGAGGACCGTGTAATTGCTAGCCCAATTGCTGGTACGACTCGCGATGCCATTGATACAAACTTTGTGGACAGTGAAGGTCAAGAGTATACCATGATTGACACCGCTGGTATGCGTAAATCTGGTAAGGTTTATGAAAATACAGAGAAATACTCTGTCATGCGTTCTATGCGTGCTATTGACCGTTCTGATGTTGTCCTTATGGTTATAAATGCCGAAGAAGGTATCCGTGAGTATGACAAGCGTATTGCTGGTTTTGCCCATGAAGCTGGTAAAGGGATTATCATCGTAGTTAACAAATGGGATACGATTAAGAAGGACAACCATACTGTTGCCAACTGGGAAGCGGATATCCGTGAGCAGTTCCAATTTTTGAGCTATGCACCAATTATCTTTGTATCGGCTGAAACTAAGCAACGTCTTAACAAGTTGCCAGAGATGATTAAACGCATCAGTGAGAGTCAAAACCGTCGTATTTCATCGGCTGTCTTGAATGATGTTATCATGGATGCCATTGCCATCAACCCAACACCAACTGACAAAGGAAAACGCCTTAAGATTTTCTACGGCACACAAGTTTCGGTTAAACCACCAACATTTGTTATCTTTGTCAATGAAGAAGAGCTTATGCACTTCTCATACATGCGTTTCTTGGAAAATCAAATTCGTCAGGCCTTTGGTTTTGAAGGAACACCAATCCACTTGATTGCTCGTAAACGTAAATAAAAAAAGAGACCAACCAGAATAGAATCTTTATAGGTTGGTCTTTTGTCATTGTAAGGAGAAAATGATGTTAGAAAATATTAAAGCTTATTTATCTAAACAAGGAGTTAAGTATATCAAACCTGAAAAAGCGGGTCCGCATCAAGAAGAGATGGAAGTGCTCAAGGCACTTGGTCAAGCAGCTCGTAAGGAAATGCAGACTTTAGCAAAAGTTTTAGAGGAGCGTTTGGCACCCTTTAAGATGGATCGTGTCAGTAATTGGGCCAATCAGGCACAAATATGTCGCCCACATTTTTGGTGCTATTATAGGGACCCTGAGGACAGTTTAGACGATGTTGCGATGGCGATTCGCCTTTATGGTCAGCCTGAAAAATGGGGGATTTCAGTAGAAGTTAGCTTTGTCGAGCGGAAAAAATCAGATACTACTCTAGCTAAGCAACATAAGGTCCTAGACTTACCGATTGCCCCCTCTCTATACTATTTTGCCCAGGAAGATGGTGTCAGCTATCGTGTGGAAGGAACTGAAGAGAATCGTCAGATGCTTAAAGAATCAGTTAGAGATGGTCGTATCCGCAAGGTATTGGTTAAGTATGATGTGGTAGTGACTACTAGTAAAACTATGAAAGAGTTAGTAGAAGAGCTTGCTGATGGATTTGAAACATTAAGACCCTATTACGAGAAAGCTAATCAAAACTAAAAAATCTCCAGTTATTTTCTGGAGATTTTTCTTCTTATTTCGGTGCAATCACTTCAGCACCGCCCATATAAGGACGAAGAACTTCAGGGATAGTTACTGAACCATCTTCGTTTTGGTAGTTTTCAAGGATAGCGGCTACTGTACGTCCAACAGCAAGTCCTGAACCGTTGAGAGTGTGAAGAAGTTTTACTTTACCATCAGCTTCGTCACGATAGCGGATTTGTGCACGGCGGGCTTGGAAATCTTCTGTGTTTGAACATGAAGAAATTTCTCGGTAAGTGTTTTGTGCTGGAATCCAAACTTCCAAGTCGTAGGTTTTAGCAGCTGAGAATCCCATATCGCCAGTACATAAAGTGATGACACGGTATGGCAAGTTAAGTTTTTGAAGGATATTTTCAGCGTTAACTACCATTTTTTCCAATTCATCGTATGAGCTTTCTGGTTTTGAGAATTTGACCATTTCAACCTTGTGGAATTGGTGAAGACGAATCAAACCACGTGTGTCACGACCAGCTGAACCAGCTTCTGAACGGAATGAAGGGCTCATGGCTGTGAAGTAGATTGGCAATTCTTTACCATCAAGGATTTCACCGCGGTAGTAGTTTGTCAAAGGAACTTCAGCGGTTGGGATAAGGACATAGTCAGTACCGTCAAGCTCGAAAGTATCTTCCTTGAATTTTGGATATTGACCAGTACCGAACATTGAGTCGTGGTTAACCATGTAAGGTGTGATCATTTCAGTGTAGCCTTCTTTAGCGTGCTCATCCAACATAAAGTTGTAAATCGCACGTTCCAATTTTGCTCCAAGTCCTTTGTAGAAAAGGAAACGAGAACCTGTAACTTTTGCACCACGTTCCCAGTCTAGGATACCAAGGTCTTCCCCAAGATCCCAGTGAGCTTTAACTTCAAAATCAAAGTCACGAGGTGTTCCCCAACGACGAACTTCTACGTTTTCGTCCTCGTCAGCACCTACTGGAACAGAGTCGTTTGGTGTATTTGGAAGTGTCACAACGATGGCATTAAGCTTTTCATCGATAGCAGCAAGTTCGGCATCAATTTCCTTAATTTCTGCAGAAACTTTTTGCATGGCTGCAATTTGTTCTGAAGCATCTTCTTTGTTACGTTTAGCTTGAGCGATACCATCTGAAGCGATATTACGTTGAGCTTTGAGTTCTTCAGATTTGATAAGAAGCTCACGGCGTTTAACATCAAGCTCTTTAAGTTCATTTAAAGTTTCAGCAGCAACCCCACGTGTAGCCAATTTTTCGGCAAGGGCATCGAAGTCGTTACGAATACGTTTTACATCTAACATAAGTTCCTCCAAAAAGTAAAACACTCCAGTGAAAGTGTTGGAGTGACATGAGCCACGGTTCCATCCAACTTCACAGGAGTGCACTTGTTTATGTTTTTAATTATTAGAAACGGTAGAATTTCGTAGGTTAACCCTACCTGCTCGCAGCAACCGCAGGCTTTCTGAAAGGATCTAGCTAGTACTTATCCGTCTGTTATATTATACAAAAATTATGATTTTTTGGCAAATAAACCTTTGAGTCGAGTGCCGATAGTTTGAATGAGAGTTGGCAACTTGACGACTTTTTCATTACCAAGATGTTCCCTAGCAATCTTTAGAATCTTTCCAGAATCTTTAGAAGCAAAGAGGAATTTGCTCTTGTCTGTCAAAACCTCAAAGTGGCGACTAATTCTCTTTCCGGAGACATTCGCACCGATTTGAGTGATGCTTGTCCATGGGATTTGAATGTATTGCTCGACATTGACATCTGGGTAGAATTCAAGAGCCACATCTCCTATTAGAAACTTACCGACTTTACCTCCGATAGCCATGTAGGAAACGCCTGTTGTATGCAGTTCAACTGTTTTGTTTAATGATTGTGCCATATCTATCTCGCTTTTCGATTGTAGTACTTTTATTATAGCATAAGAAAAGAGTTCAGCTTGGCTAAACTCTTACCCTTTTTATTACATAATTTTGAAGAAGCTTGCAATGATACCAACTACAAAGAGACCGATGATGATTGTGATTGGTGAAACTTTCTTCTTAAGCAACCACATACATGCAAAAGTAAGGAGAAGTCCCATCAAACCTGGAATCAATGAATCCAATTGTTTTTGAAGGGTATCAACTTGAATCTTATCGAAGCTAAGTTTGTCATTAACTTGGCCGAGGATAGTCTTAAGTTGGTCACCGCTAACATTGCCTTTAGGCCATTCGATATAGGCACCTTTAGACAAAACTTTACCTGGAAGGTTTACAGTGAAGACGATAGATACCCAACGTTCAACAAGTACAGCCAAGATGAACATACCAAGGATTGATGCCCCTTTAGTAATATCTTTTAAGATACCACCAGACATGTCTTTAGTGATTTCTGAACCTGCTTTGTAACCAAGTTCTTGAGTGTACCACAAGAAGGCCATACGGATAAGGTTCCAACCGATGAAGAAGATAAGTGGACCAGCGATGTTACCAGCTTGTGCCAATGATGCACCAAGGGCACCAAGGATAGGACGAACTGTGAACCAGAAAACAGGGTCACCGATACCGGCAAGAGGTCCCATCATACCGATTTTAACCCCTTGGATAGCAGCATCTTCGATGTCAGTACCGTTAGCTTTTTCTTCTTCAAGAGCCAAGGTAACCCCCATGATAGGAGCAGCTACATAAGGGTGGGTATTGAAGAATTCCAAGTGGCGTTTAAGAGCTGCAGCTTGGTCTTCTTTGTTAGTGTAGAGTTTTTTGATAGCAGGAATGAGTGAGTAAGCCCAACCCAAGTTTTGCATACGTTCATAGTTCCATGAACCTTGCAAGAATTGTGAGCGCCACCAAACCTTTTTACGATCTGCTTGAGATAATTGAATTTTTTCAGCCATGAGAGCACCCCTTCCTAGTAGTCTTCCAAGATATCGCCGATTGGGTCGCCTGAACCAGATGAAGTTCCGCCACCATTTCCGCCACCTTGTTTAGAAAGGTTGAGGTAGATGAAGGCGATAGCGACACCGATAGCACCAAGAGCGATAAGTGTCAATTGGCTAATTGCTGCAAAAGCAAAACCGATGGCGAAGAATGGCCAAACTTCACGAGTTGCCATCATGTTGATAACCATGGCGTAACCAACGGCTACGACCATACCACCACCGACAACCATACCGTGGTTGAGCCAGTCAGGCATCAAACCAAGGGCGTGTTGAACAGATTGTGCTGGGATAGCAAGAAGAAGAGCTGCAGGCACAGCAATACGCAACCCTTGAAGAAGAAGGGCAAGGTAGTGTGCGCGTTCAACACCAGCGATGTTTCCGCTTTCTGCTGCTTTATCTGCAGCATGAACAAGGGCAACTGATGCTGTACGAACAAGCATAGTTAGGAAGAGACCGGTAACCGCAAGTGGGATAGCTGTTGCAGTCGCAACACCGATACCTTCAGTTGTGAAGTTACCACCTTTAACCAAAATGATGGCAGCAGCAACAGAGGCGAGGGCAGCGTCAGGAGCGACAGCGGCACCGATATTAGCCCAAGCAAGGGCAATCATTTGAAGAGAACCACCAAGCATGATACCTGCAGTGAGGTTACCTGTAGCAGCACCGATAAGGGTACATGCAACAAGTGGTTGGTGGAATTGGAATTGGTCAAGGATACCTTCAAGACCAGCAAGGAAGGCAACAACTACGACCAAAATTGCAGAAATAATTGACATATCTGACATGGTAATAATTCCTTTTCTATTGAGTTGTGATTAGTTGAGTTTATCAACTAATTTATCCGGATGAAGATTATTGAACGTTAGCTTTTTTGATAAGGTCAAACAAGTCTTTCTTAGAATCGTTTGGAACCTTACGGACGTCAAATTCAACACCAAGGTCACGTAATTTTTCGAAGCAAGCAACATCGTCTTTGTCCATAGACAAAACGTTGTTAACCATTGTTTTACCAGTTGAGTGAGCCATAGAACCAACGTTAAGTTCTTTGATTGGCACGCCACCTTCGATAGCACGAAGTGCGTCTTGAACAGTTTCGAACAAGATAAGCGCGTGTGTGTTACCCAAACGTGGGTCCTTAGAAGCATCAATCAATTTTTGAATTGGAACAACGTTTGCTTTAACACCGTTTGGTTCTGCTTGTTTGATCAATTCTTTACGAAGCTCATCTTTAGCAACGTCGTCTGAAGCAACAATGATACGGTCTGCTTTAGAAGCAGGTGTCCAGTTAGTTGCTACCTGACCATGCAAGAGACGTGTGTCCAAACGTGCCAAGTTAATCTTGAGTTTACCATCTCCGATAACTGTCCCTTCTGGGATAGCTCCTTGAGGTGCAGCAGCTTCTACAGGAGCTGCTGTTGTTTCCTCAGCTGGATTAAGCTCCTCTGGAAGTGCCTTGATACCACCCTTAGCTTCCTTGATGATATTAGCAGCAACTTGCTCTGCAGTAGCGTTAGCATCCATCATACGTTCAGTGTATGCTTGGATTAGCATTGGCAAGTTAAGTCCTGTGATGATAGCAATCTTGCGATCTGGATTTTCTCCAGCAATTCGGCTAGCTTGGTTAAATGGTGAACCAGACCAAAGGTCAGCCAAAACAAGAATTTCATCATCAGCATCGAATTGTGCAATGGCGTCGTTGAAGTGAGCGTACAAGTCGTCAGGACCTTCATTTGGCATGAAAGTAACCACTTGAACTTTCTCTTGTTCACCAAAAATCATAGAACCTGATTGGTGAATACCTTCAGCGAATTTACCATGGCTAGCAATAATAATACCGATACCCATTAGTGTTCTTCCTCCTTTTATATATTGTTTCTTAGGAATAGAAAAATGATTATTGGTATTAGCATCGATCAGTATGAAATGACAACAATATTTTTTTAGTCCCTCGAAAATTAGAACACTCTAATTATAGGACGTTACCATGAATTTGTCAATGGTTTTCGTAACAAAAGTGTCATATAATTGAAAAAACATCAAATTATTGCAAATATACTTTTTTTTCAGACAATAAGTGTTAAATATAGTTTTAAGCTATATCTAACTAGAGGAAATAGGATTAAGAAAAAATGAGATAAAAGCTTGTAATAGCTGGTGTTGGCTGCTATAATTTCTTCAATTAACTATTTAAGGTTAAATCTATAAGAAAAGAGGGCCTCCTTATGTCAGATTTACTAAGTATTTATAATGAATTGCAATCTAAGAAATGGGTTGACTTGACCCACAAAATTAATGCGGAAAGTCCACATTTCCCAGCCCTTCCTACTTTGAAACAAGAAGATCTTTTCACATTAAAAGATGGTTTCCATGTTCAAAAATTTACAGTGGTTGGTCAATACGGAACGCATATTGATGCACCGATTCACTTTGTAGAAGGTGGTCGTTGGTTGGATGAGATTGCCCTCAAAGATCTTCTTTTACCACTCTATGTTATCGACAAGTCTAAAGAAGTTGCTGCGAGTCCAAACTTTGTCTTGAGCAAACAAGATATCTTAGACTTTGAAGCAGAACATGGACGAATTGTTGAAGGGGCCTTTGTCGCTTTTCGTAGTGATTGGTCGAAGCGTTGGCCAGATCAAGATGCTATGCGCAACCTTGATGAAAATGGGGTTCAGCAAAGTCCAGGTTGGAGCCGCGAAGCTCTAGAATTCTTGATTCATGAACGCCATGTTAAGGCTGTCGGTCATGAGACTTTTGATACAGATGCTGGTATTCCAGCAGCAGAACATGGCTTGGTTAACGAATACTACCTCTTGGAACAAAACATTTATCAGGTAGAAGTCTTGAACCAATTGAATCAAGTTCCAGCCGTTGGTGCTTTGATTTCAATTGCATTTCCTCACTGGGACAAGGCGACAGGTTCCCCAGTGCGTGCAGTGGCTATTTTACCTTAATCAGAACAAAAGACACCGAAGAAATTTTCAGTGTCTTTTCTTGTTTATAAAAAGAGTTCTTGAAGTTTGCGAGCAACGCCATCCTCTTCATTAGTCCACTCAATTTGTTCGTTAGCGTGGGGAAGAAGGACAGAGCTAGCATTCTTCATGGCATAACCAGTTTTAGCAAGTTCCAACATCTCTGTGTCATTGTGTTCGTCACCAAAAGCAATCAAATCATCCGTTGATTTACGCATGGCCTTAAGTAAGTAGTTCAGGGCGTAGGCCTTGTTAATACCTTTAGGCGAAAATTCCAAAATATTAAGTGGGCCACCCCAAGAATCAACTTCAATTTCTTCCTTGAAGTCTTTCTTGATGTCATCGGCTAGTTGGTACTTATCTTCATGGCGAGTTTGCATAAGGAGAGCGTTAGGGTTGCGCGTGATTTTAGTTGGTTCTAAACGCATAGCCTCAATAATTTTATCAACACCAAAGAGTTGTGGTTGAATACGCTCTGGGTGATTCATAGTGATATAGAAGTGTTTTCGATATTCACTAGCCAGAAAATCCATCTCTAATTCATCATGGCGTTGTAAGAGGCTAATCAGATATTTCTTATCTAATTTAACCGAATGCTCATAAGCCCAGTCTTGGTCTGGAAGATTGGTCAAAGAGCCGTTGAAGGTGATGAGTGGTGTTTCTAACCCTAGTGTTTTGTAATGGTCAATAGCCATACGATAAGGACGACCTGTAGCAATAACGACTTGGTGTCCTTTGTTTTGTACGTCTTTAATCGTTTTTTGTGTAAATTCTGAAATAGTTCCATCTGGGCGTAATAACGTTCCATCAAGATCTAGTGCAATCAATTTTTTTGTCATGTTCCTATTATATCAAAAATCTGTCCTTTGTTGGTGATTAAGAAAGAGCTTTCTAAGAACGTTCGGTTTTTCATAAGAAAAGTCTCAGGAAATAAACCTTGCACCGTCAAATAATTTCATGTAGAATAGTAATGTTGCATTCTACGTGAGAATGTTCCGAAATTATTCGGATTTTGACAATATTTTTTATTAAGGAGTCTAAACTTTCATGGAAAAGTTTTTCAAATTGAAAGAACATGGTACTGACGTCCGTACAGAAGTGACTGCTGGATTGACAACTTTCTTTGCCATGTCTTACATCCTCTTTGTTAACCCAGCGATGTTGGCCCAAACAGGAATGCCTGCACAAGGTGTTTTCTTAGCAACAATTATTGGTGCGGTTGCAGGGACATTGATGATGGCCTTTTATGCTAACCTACCATACGCTCAAGCGCCTGGTATGGGGCTTAATGCCTTCTTCACCTACACAGTGGTCTTTTCTTTGGGGTACACTTGGCAAGAGGCCTTAGCAATGGTCTTTCTATGTGGTGTTATTTCATTGATCATCACGGTAACTAAAGTACGTAAGATGATTATTGAGTCTATTCCAACAGCTCTCAAATCTGCTATTTCAGCAGGTATCGGTGTTTTCCTTGCCTATGTTGGGATTAAAAATGCTGGTTTCTTGAAATTCTCAATTAATCCACATACCTACACTGTTGCAGGTAAAGGTGCTGATATGGCCAAGGCTTCAATTACAGCTTCATCGTCAGCTACACCAGGTTTGGTTGCTTTCAATAACCCAACTGTAATTGTAGGCTTGATTGGTCTTGCGATTGCGATTTTCTTTATTGTTAAAGGTATTCGTGGTGGTGTTCTTCTTTCAATCCTTGTAACGACTATCATTGCTATTTTTGCTGGTGTCGTTGATCTTGGAAGCATTGACTGGCACGCAGCTAGCTTGACGTCATCTATTAAAGATCTTGGTCAGGTCTTTGGTGCAGCGCTTGGATCTAAGGGATTGGGATCGCTCTTTGCAGACGTTTCTCGTTTGCCTGGTGTCTTTATGGCTATCCTTGCCTTCTCATTGACTGATATCTTCGATACTATCGGTACCTTAATCGGTACTGGTGAGAAGGTTGGTATCATTGCTTCAACAGGTGATAACAACGAATCAAAAGCTCTTGACCGTGCTCTTTACTCTGACCTTGTTGGTACAAGTATTGGTGCCATTGCAGGGACTTCAAACGTTACAACTTACGTTGAATCTGCAGCAGGTATTGGTGCTGGTGGACGTACTGGTTTGACAGCTCTTGTGGTTGCTGTACTCTTTGCCATTTCTAGTTTCTTTAGTCCAGTGGTGTCAATCGTTCCAAATGCGGCAACAGCGCCTATTCTTATTATTGTAGGTGTTATGATGCTCTCTAACCTTAAGAGTGTCGATTGGGAAGACTTGTCTGAAGCTATTCCTGCCTTCTTCACTTCTATTTTCATGGGATTCTCATATAGTATTACTTATGGTATCGCAGCTGGTTTCCTTACTTATACTTTGGTCAAAATCGTCAAAGGTCAAGCTAAGGATGTCCACTTTATTATGTGGATTTTGGATATCTTGTTTATCCTTAACTTCATCAGTATGGCTGTGTTCTAAAGCTTGAAAGTAAAAAGTCTGTACATTTGTCAGGCTTTTTCTTTTGCGATTTTTATCTGGAGGAATGTGAGAGAGTTACTATTGGTTAACTTTTGAAACTATAGTAAGTTTTACAAAAACATTTCTAATCTACGAGTGATTAATGTGGTCAAAATAAACACAAAATTAAAATACTCATCTTAATTTCTTGCTTAGATGATTCAATATTTATAAGTTTCTACTGTATTTTTACAGTGGATTCTAGTCCATATTTTTATTTTTTGATATAATGAAAACATGATTTACAGTCAAAATGAAGAAGAATTGATTAGTATCGGCCAAAAGCTAGGTCGACTGCTCGATTCTGGAGATATAATTGTTCTCTCAGGTGATCTGGGAGCTGGCAAAACAACCTTAACCAAGGGGATTGCCAAAGGTTTGGATATTTCACAGATGATAAAGAGTCCAACCTATACTATTGTAAGGGAGTATGAGGGGCGACTGCCACTCTATCATTTAGATGTCTACCGCATTGGTGATGATCCAGATTCTATTGATTTAGATGATTTTCTGTATGGTGAAGGTGTGACAATCATCGAGTGGGGTGAGCTCCTAGACGAGAGTCTGTTAGGGGATTATCTCCTAATTTCGATATCTCATCATGGAGATGGACGTCAGTTGCTTTTTGAATCTTTCGGTCCTAGAAGTAAGGAGATTCAGGAGGAAATGGTAAATGGCTGAGCAAGAATTAGTCATTGAGGAAGCTCAAAGAGAGGATGCTGCCTCTCTAGCTCGTTTACTAGAGAATGTAGCCTTGGAATCGGATTTTCTAGCACAAGATGATAGAAGTTCTATACTGAGTGCTGAACAGTTAGCCACTTATATTGAAGGTCATCAGCATAGGCTTAATGAGATTTGTTTGGTGGCGAAATTGGGTCATGAGGTCATTGGTGTTTGTAATGTTACCTCTGATCAAGACACTAAGACTAGTCATATTGGTGACGTATTTATTGCGGTTGCTAAACCCTACTGGGGAAATGGTGTTGGTCAGTTTTTGATGGAAACAATGATTGACTGGGCAGATCATACACCGATTATCCGCCGCTTAGAGTTGACGGTTCAAGCACGTAATAAACGGGCGGTTCACCTCTATCAAAAATTTGGATTTGACATTGAAGGCACTAAGAAACGTGGTGCAAGAACTAAAAATGGAGAATTTCTAGATGTTTACCTTATGGCTAAACTCATAGATTAGGAAAAAACATGAAACTTGGACGAAAAATTTTATTGATGTTGTTGGCGATTTTTGCAACGACAGTAGTAGCTGCTGGTATTTACCTAACGACAACTTATAATTACGCCACAGGCGAATTGTCAAAAACGTTTAGGGCTTCTAAAGCAACTTCTGGAAATAGTAAGGCCATTCAACAGACTAAGCCTATAACTATTCTGTTGATGGGGGTAGATACAGGATCCAAAGAACGTAAGGATACCTGGGAAGGGAACTCTGATACCATGATCTTGGTAACAGTGAACCCTAAGACTAAGAAAACAACCATGACCAGTTTGGAACGTGACCTTTTGACAGATATTGAGGGGTCGGGGGAAGCAAAACTAAATTCAGCCTATGCTGAGGGTGGTGCTGACTTGGCTATTTCAACTATTCAAAAGGTTTTAGATATTGATATTGACTATTATGCCCTGATTAATATGCAGGGTATGATTGATCTGGTAGATGCCGTGGGTGGAATTGAAGTAACGAATCATTTTGATTTCCCTATTTCAATTGCAGAAAATGAACCAGAATTTCAGGCAAAAGTTGAGCCTGGAACCCATAGAATCAACGGTGAGCAAGCCTTAGTGTATTCACGTATGCGTTACGATGACCCTGATGGTGACTATGGTCGTCAAAAACGTCAACGTGAGGTTATTCAAAAAGTTGTAGCTAAGCTCTTGAAGATGGACTCGATTGGTTCTTACAAGAAAATCTTGTCAGCTGTAAGTTCAAATGTTCAAACTAGCATTGATCTTGGTGATACCAATACTCTGCGTAGCTTGATGGGCTATAGCGATGCACTTAAAAATATTAAGTCATACCAATTGGCTGGTTCGGATGCCATGATCAACGGAGGAAGCTATCAAGTGGCCTCTACTGAGGATATTCTTAAGGTGCAAAACCGTATTAAGAAGGAAGTTGGTAAGAAAAAAGTCTCTGAATCCAATCTTAAGACTAGTTTGGTTCTCTATGGATCTGGTAGCTCTAACTATGGTTCAGATGATTTCGTTAATTCTAAAGGAAGTGCGGCTTCAAGTGAAGCATCTTCAAATTATGAGGCTGGGCCATCTGAGGCAGCAGGTGGTGGATCGGTAAGTACCTATAATGGAGGTACTAACTATAGTAATAATTATAGTGAAAACACAGGTAATTATGTTCAGGAACAAGGTACGACAACCCCTACATACAATAATAATGGATCGGGTGTGACTACCTATAGCACTGTTCCAGCGGCACAATAAATGAGGTTGGGTGATTCCCAACTTTTTTGCTTTGAAATGACAGCGATATGGTTATTCCTTGCAATGGCTTTTTAGCTATGCTATAATATAGAAAAATAACGAAAGAGAGGCGGAGTAGAAACTTCGTCTCTTGTGTGTGTAAGGAGGTCATAATGTCGCAAAAAATTATTGATCTCGTGACGGCAGTCGTAGCTCCAGCTATTCCTGAGCCATACGAACTGGTCGATATCGAGTACGAAAAGCTTGGCGGTGACTATGTCTTGTCAGTTTTGATTGATAAGCCAGGTGGTATTACTGTAGAAGATACTGCAGACTTGACTGAAATTATCAGTCCCCTCTTGGATACTATTCAGCCTGATCCTTTCCCGGATCAATACATGCTGGAAGTTTCTAGTCCAGGGTTAGAGCGTCCCTTAAAAACCAAAGAAGCTTTGACAAATGCTGTTGGTCAGTATATCAATGTTAGTCTTTACAAGGCTATTGATAAGATCAAGATTTTCCAAGGTGACTTGGTGGCCTTTGATGGGGAAACCCTAACAATCGATTACCTTGATAAGACTCGCCATAAAACTGTTGAGATTCCCTATCAAACAGTTGCTAAAGCTCGTTTGGCAGTCAAACTCTAAAACTCTTAGTGTAAATAAAGAAAGGATGCCAGTTTTGGCCAATAGAGGCTAAAACAACAAAGAATATGAGCAAAGAAATGCTAGAAGCCTTCCGTGTCTTGGAAGAAGAAAAACACATTAACAAGGAAGACATCATCGATGCTGTGGTTGAATCACTTAAGTCAGCCTACAAGCGTCGTTATGGTCAGTCAGAATCAGCTGTAGTTGAATTCAATGAAAAAACAGGTGATTTTCAAGTTTATACCGTTCGTGAAGTTGTAGACGAAGTCTTTGATAGTCGTTTGGAAATTAGCTTGAAAGATGCACTTGCTATCAGCTCTGCTTACGAGCTCGGTGACAAGATTCGTTTTGAAGAGTCAGTAGATGAATTTGGTCGTGTTGCAGCGCAATCTGCCAAACAAACCATTATGGAAAAAATGCGCAAGCAGATGCGTGAAATCACTTATAATGACTATAAGCAACATGAAGGTGAAATCATGCAAGGAACAGTTGAACGCTTCGACCAACGTTTCATTTATGTCAATCTTGGAACGCTCGAAGCTCAATTGTCACGCCAAGATCAAATTCCTGGTGAAAGCTTTAAGTCACATGATGTCATTGATGTTTATGTTTATAAAGTTGAAAACAACCCTAAAGGTGTTAACGTCTTTGTCAGCCGTAGCCATCCAGAATTCATCAAACGTATCATGGAACAAGAAATTCCAGAAGTATTTGATGGAACTGTAGAAATCATGAGTGTGTCTCGTGAAGCAGGTGATCGTACTAAGGTTGCTGTTCGCAGTCATAATCCTAACGTTGATGCTATTGGTACTATCGTTGGTCGTGGTGGAAGCAATATTAAGAAAGTTGTCAGCCGTTTCCACCCAACACGTTTGGATGCTAAGACAGGAATTGAAGTTCCTGTTGAGGAAAATATTGATGTTATTCAATGGGTTGAAGATCCAGCTGAATTCATCTACAATGCTATTGCACCGGCTGAAGTGGACTATGTTCTCTTCGACGAAATTGATAGCAAACGTGCAACAGTAGTTGTGCCAGATAACAAATTATCTCTTGCAATTGGTCGTCGTGGGCAAAACGTTCGTTTGGCAGCTCATTTGACTGGTTACCGTATTGACATCAAGTCAGCTTCTGAATATGAAGCACTCGAAGCTGAAAAAGCTGAGGCTGCTACTGAGGAAGTTGTTGACGAGATTGTTGCAGAAGATGCTACACCTGTTGAAGTCACAACAGAAGAAGTAACTGAAACAACAGAAGCAGAATAAGAAGAACATAGAGGTGTTTGATGGCTAAAACACGAAAAATACCTTTACGCAAATCAGTTGTCTCAGGAGAAATCATTGATAAACGTGATTTGCTCCGCATTGTAAAAACTAAAGATGGTGAGATTTTCATTGATCCAACAGGAAAGAAAAATGGCCGAGGTGCTTACATTAAATTAGATAATGAAGAAGCTCTCCAAGCTAAAAAGAAACGTGCTTTTAACCATAGTTTCTCCATGGATGTTCCTGAAAGTTTTTATGATGAACTCATTGCTTATGTGGATCACAAGGTCAAAAGAAGAGAGTTAGGTCTTGAATAACACAGAAAAATTGTCAAATATGTTGGGACTAGCACAAAGAGCTGGAAAGCTTATTTCTGGCGAAGAACTTGTCATCAAGGCAGTTCAATCAGGACAGGCGAGACTAGTTTTTCTTGCCAATGATGCTGGTAGTAACGTGACTAAAAAGACGACTGATAAATGTAACTACTATAATATAGAAGTCTCCACAGTGTTTAACGCACTGGAATTAAGCATGGCTATTGGTAAACCAAGAAAAACGGTTGCTGTAGTTGATGCTGGATTTTCAAAGAAAATGAGGACTCTTATGGACTAAAGAATAGGAGGACATCACGTGTCAAAGAAACGATTATATGAAATCGCAAAAGAGGTTGGTGTAGAAAGTAAGGTTGTTGTTGCGAAAGCTCAAGAACTTGGTCTTTCTGTGAAGAGCCATTCCTCATCAGTTGAAGAAGCTGATGCTAATCGTATCACTTCAAGTTTAAAAGGGGGAACAGCTAAGGCTGAAAGCAAGCCAGCTCCTAAAGCGACACCAACTCCTAAAGAGGAAAAGGTAGCGCCTAAGGTTGATAAGGTACCTGTTGCCAAATCAGCTCCAGCTAAAGAAACATCAAAGGCTGAAGTCAAAGAAGCCCCTGCGACTCCGAAAAAACCACAAAGCCGTAATTTTAAGGCAGAACGTGAAGCACGTGCCAAGGCAGAAGCAGAGCGTCGTCAAAACGGCGGAGGCCGTGACAACCGTAATCGTAACCGAAATCAACAAGGGAACGATCAAGGTAAACGTCAGAATAATGATCGTCGCAACCAAAATGGAAATGGTCAAGGCAACCGTAATAATGGGAACCGCGGTAACAATAGTAATCGTGACCGTAATTTCAAAGGTAAACAGCGCAATGATCAAGGTCGAAATAAACGTAACGATGCTGCCCGTAACAATCAGGCAGGACCACGTATTGACTTTAAAGCGCGTGCAGCAGCCTTGAAAGCAGAGCAAAATGCAGAATATTCACGTCAAAGTGAAACACGCTTCCGTGAAGAAAAAGCTGCAGAGCAACGCCGTGCGAAAGAGCAAGAAAAGGCAAGAAAAGAAAAACAACAGGCTGAAGTCGCTGCTCAAAAAGCAGTTGCTGAAGCTAAGCCAGCTCCCAAACCAGCACCGGTTGCTCAACCAGCTCCAGCTGCGCAAGCACAAGATACACGTCGTAAAAAGGCACGTCCAGATAAATCACGTGATAATCGTCGCGAGAATGAAGATGGACCTAAGCAAACAAGAAATAATAAGTGGAATAATCAAAACCAAGTGAGAAATCAACGAAATAGTAACTGGAATAAAAACAAAAATAAAAAAGGTAAAAATAACCGTGGTAATTCAGCTCCAAAACCAGTAACAGAGCGTAAATTCCATGAATTACCAAAAGAATTTGAATATACTGAAGGCATGACGGTTGCAGAAATCGCAAAACGTATTAAACGTGAGCCAGCTGAGATCGTTAAGAAACTCTTCATGATGGGCGTTATGGCAACTCAAAACCAATCTCTTGATGGGGATACTATTGAGTTGTTGATGGTTGACTACGGTATTGAGGCAACTAAGAAAGAAGAAGTCGATAATGCTGATATCGAACGTTTCTTTGTTGACGAAGACTACCTCAATAAAGATGCTATGGTAGAACGTGCACCAGTTGTTACTATCATGGGACACGTTGACCATGGTAAAACAACCCTTCTTGATACCCTTCGTAACTCACGTGTTGCGACTGGAGAAGCTGGTGGTATCACACAGCATATTGGTGCCTACCAAATTGAAGAGGGTGGTAAGAAAATCACCTTCCTTGATACTCCAGGACACGCGGCCTTTACATCTATGCGTGCCCGTGGTGCTTCTGTTACAGATATTACTATCTTGATTGTCGCTGCGGATGACGGTGTTATGCCACAAACTATTGAAGCCATCAACCACTCTAAGGCTGCTGGTGTTCCAATCATTGTTGCGATTAACAAGATTGATAAACCAGGTGCTAACCCAGAGCGTGTAATTGGTGAATTGGCTGAACATGGCGTTATCTCAACTGCATGGGGTGGCGATAGCGAATTCGTTGAAATTTCAGCGAAGTTTGGTCAAAACATTGAAGAGTTACTTGAAACAGTTCTTCTTGTGGCTGAAGTGGAAGAACTTAAAGCTGACCCAACAGTTCGTGCCATCGGTACCGTTATTGAAGCGCGTTTGGATAAAGGTAAAGGTGCGGTTGCAACCCTCCTTGTTCAACAAGGTACCTTGCATGTTCAAGACCCAATCGTTGTTGGTAATACCTTCGGACGTGTCCGTGCTATGACCAATGACCTTGGTCGTCGTATTAAGACTGCAGCACCATCAACACCAGTTTCAATTACTGGTTTGAACGAAGCGCCTATGGCGGGTGACCATTTTGCCGTTTATGAAGACGAAAAAGCAGCTCGTGCAGCTGGTGAAGAACGTGCTAAACGTGCCCTTATGAAACAACGTCAACAAACACATCGTGTTAGTCTTGATAACCTCTTTGATACCCTTAAAGCTGGTGAATTGAAGACTGTTAATGTTATCATCAAGGCCGACGTACAAGGTTCTGTTGAAGCCTTGGCAGCATCACTTCTTAAGATTGATGTTGAGGGTGTTCGTGTTAATGTTGTTCACTCAGCGGTAGGTGCTATCAACGAATCTGATATTACTCTTGCGGAAGCTTCAGATGCTGTTGTTATCGGATTTAACGTTCGTCCTACACCACAAGCACGTCAACAAGCGGAAACTGATGAAGTTGAAATTCGTCTTCACAGCATCATCTACAAGGTTATCGAAGAAATCGAAGATGCCATGAAAGGGATGCTTGATCCTGAATTTGAAGAAAAAGTCATTGGTGAAGCTATTATCCGTGAAACCTTCAAGGTTTCTAAAGTCGGAACAATCGGTGGGTTCATGGTTACTAGTGGTAAAATCACTCGTGACTCAAGTGCCCGTGTGATTCGTGATGGTGTCGTTATTTTTGATGGTAAATTGGCAAGCTTGAAACACTTTAAAGATGACGTTAAAGAAGTCGGAAACGCTCAAGAGGGTGGTTTGATGATTGAAAACTATAACGATATTAAAGTTGATGACGTTATCGAAGCTTACATTATGGAAGAAATTAAACGTTAATTTTGTTAGCTTTTAAGAAAGCTTACTTAGGAGACAAAGCTAGGTCATCTGGCCTGGCTTTTGTTCCATCATAATAAGAGAGAAAGGATAAGACTATGGGAAATTCATTTCGTGTAGACCGTGTTGGTATGGAAATCAAACGTGAGGTCAATGAAATTCTTCAAAAGAAAGTTCGTGACCCACGTGTGCAAGATGTCACTATCACAGATGTGCAAATGCTAGGCGATTTGTCAGCTGCTAAGATTTTTTACACTATTCATTCAACCTTGGCCTCAGATAACCAAAAAGCACAAACTGGTCTTGAAAAGGCTACTGGGACAATCAAGCGTGAACTTGGTAAAAAATTGACCATGTATAAGATTCCGGATTTGACCTTCATTAAGGATGAGTCTATCGAATACGGTAATAAAATTGATGAAATGCTTCGTAATTTGGAGCGTAAAGACTAAGAAAAAATTCCTGCCATAACTGACAGGAATTTTGCGTTATAATAGAATAAAAGGAGGACTTCAATGAAAGTAACGGTCTATTTGGGAGCTAATATGGGGGATAATCCTAGCTTTAAAAAAGCAACAATTGCCTTGGGTCAGTGGATTGCTAAAAATGGGCATACCCTAGTCTATGGTGGCAGTAAGATGGGACTTATGGGAGTTCTTGGTGATACGGTTTTGGAAAATGGTGGACAGGCTCATGGCATTATGCCACAATTCCTCAAAGATAGGGAGATAGCTTATGAGGGATTGACCTCAATGACGATAGTAGAAACTATGGCAGAAAGAAAGACTGCCATGCTAGAGCAAGGAGATCTCTTTATCTCACTTCCAGGAGGTCTAGGGACACTGGAAGAAATCTCTGAAGCTATTGCAGCTGCTCGAGTCGGTAAGTTGGACAAACCCTGTGTTTTCTTCAATCTCAATGGCTATTATGATGCTATGAAAATGATGTTAGATACCATGGTTACTCATGATTTTTTGGAGGCTGAAACAGCAGCAAAATTCCTCTTTACAGATGATTTTTCAGAAATTGAAGCTTTCGTCCAGTCTTATGAACCACCTCAATTGAGACGTTATCGGTAGTATTGCTTTAATTTGTAAAAATGAGATGAATTAAAAAGATTCAATGACACATCATTGAATCTTTTTAATTAAATCTTTACAAATATTTCTTAGCGACTTCAATATCGCCAGCATAGTTATCACGTTTACCATTTACGATCTGGAAGGCATCAGCACCTTTACCAGCGATAACCACAGCGTCTTTAGAGTCTGTAGTCTCAGACATTGCTGTTTTGATTGCTTCCTCTCGATCGACAATGATACGAACCTCGCGACTGATGTGGCTAGCAATTTCCTGACAGATAGCAAGAGGATCTTCCTTGTTAGGATCATCAGCTGTTAGGATGACATCAACATCAGGGTAGGTATTGAGGACATGTCCGAAGTCTTTACGACGACTTTCACCTTTATTTCCAGGAGCCCCTAGAATTAGTCTAATATGGCCATCTTGATGGCTGGTTACGACTTGTAAGAGCTTATCTAGGCTATCTCCATTGTGAGCATAGTCCACAAAAACCTTGGCTCCTTTAGTTTGTGTAAGAACTTCCATACGCCCTGGAACAGAGGTCTGAGCAATCCCTTCTTTGATGTCTTGAAGGCTAGCTCCAAGACGTAGGCAGGCTAGACCTGCAGCCATAGCATTGTCCTGGTTAAAGTCACCGATAAGTTGGATATCATAGTCACCGGCTAATTCCCCACTTGCCTTAAAGCTAAAACCTGAGCCATGTTTAACAGCATTGTCGGAGTTTTTACCATAGAAGTCATGCTCTTTATCCGCAACTTCCTCAGCGACAAAAGCAAAGTGATCCATACCGCTATTGACGATAACAACTCGACTGTTTTCCAAGAGAAGACGCTTATGGTAGAAGTAGTCTTCAAAGGTTGGATGTTCAATAGGTCCAATATGGTCTGGGCTGATGTTAAGAAAGACACCTACATCAAAAGTCAGTCCATAGACACGCTTAGTCAGATAGGCTTGACTTGAGACTTCCATAATCAGATGGGTCATGCCATTATCAACAGCTTCAGCCATCATGCGGAAAAGGTCCAAACTCTCAGGTGTTGTTAGGGTAGACTTGAAGAAGTTTTTTCCGTCTAGTGTCGTGTTCATGGTTGAAAGCATAGCAGGTTTATGACTTTGCTTGAGAATATTGAAGGCAAAGTAGGCTGCTGTTGTTTTCCCTTTTGTCCCAGTAAAAGCCAGCAATTTTAGTTTATCTTGGGGGTATTGGTAGAAGACCTGAGCAACGAGGCTCATAGCCTGCTTGATATCTGTTACGATAATGACAGGAATTCCCACTTGATAATCTTTTTCAGCCACATAGAAACTCAAGCCAGCTTTGACAGCATTCTCTAAAAATTCAAGCTTAAAGGCAGCCCCTTTGGCAAAAAAGAGGGAAGATGGTGTGACATCACGACTGTCGTAAGAAAGATGATCAAAAGTTACTCCAGTCCATGAATAGTAGTAGTTGTCTTGGTCAATAATATCTCTAAAATTACGGTCCTTTTTGAGAACCTCTAGAACTTGTTCAATAGTAATCATAGTTCCTATTTTAGCCTTAATGTTCTTGTTTTACAAGTCACAGCCAAAAGTTTATAATAAACTAGATTATATTTTATTCTTTAGAAAGAAAGTTATGACTGAAACTAAAACTGACACACAGCAGCAGCAGATGCTAAGAGGGACGGCGTGGATGACAGCATCCAATATTATCAGTCGTCTATTAGGGGCACTTTACATTATTCCTTGGTATGCTTGGATGGGCAAACATGGTGACCAAGCCAATGCCCTCTTTGGTCAGGGGTATAATATTTATGCCCTTTTCCTTTTGATTTCGACAGCAGGGATTCCAGTCGCAATTGCCAAACAGGTGTCTAAATACAACACTCTTGGAAAGATGGAGACGAGTTTCTTCTTACTCAAGCGTATCTTGTATTACATGATTGGTCTCGGACTGATCTTTGGCGTTTTCATGTACTTTGCTTCGCCGTGGATGTCTTACCTTTCTGGGGGAGACGAGGATCTGGTTCGCGTAATGCGTAGTCTTTCTTGGGCAGTTGTTATTTTCCCATCTATGTCTGTTTTACGAGGCTTTTTCCAAGGCTTTAACAACATGAAGCCTTATGCCTTAAGTCAGATTGCGGAGCAGATTATCCGTGTTATTTGGATGCTGTTGGCGACCTTCTTCATCATGAAAATTGGGACAGGCGATTATGTGACAGCAGTTGTCCAATCGACTTTTGCCGCTTTCATCGGTATGCTGGCTAGTTATGGGGTGCTTTTCTTCTACCTTTGGAAGGAAGGTAAGCTCAAGAGTCTTTTTGGTAAGCAGGCCGTTCATCCTGATATCAATCCAACTGCAATTGTTATTGAAACCTTTAAGGAAGCCATTCCTTTCATTATCACTGGGTCAGCGGTCCAACTTTTCCAGTTGATTGACCAATGGACCTTTATCCGTACTATGGAGAAGTTTACAAGCTATAGTAACAGTCAGCTTCAGGTTCTCTATGCTTACTTGTCTTCAAACCCAAGTAAGATTACTATGATTTTGATTGCCGTAGCTATTTCTATTGCTGGAGTTGGGATTCCCCTCTTGACAGAAAATATGGTTAAGAAGGATCTTAGGGGAGCGGCTAAACTGATTATCAATAATCTTCAGTTACTCTTGCTCTTTATTGTACCTGCCATTGCAGGATCAGTGATTCTGGCTAAACCACTCTACACAGTTTTTTATGGGGCACCAGATAGCCAGGCCCACTTGCTCTTTGTAGCCAGTCTAATTCAAGTTATTTTCTTGGCCTTGTATAGCGTTTTAGCACCTATGCTTCAGGCCATCTTTGAGACCCGTAAAGCTATCAATTATTTTGCGATTGGGGTTTTAGTTAAGGGAATCTTACAGTTACCATTGATTATTTTCCTAGGAGCTCTTGGACCAGTTATTTCAACAGCCATCGGCTTAGGTGTTCCAATTGCTCTGATGTATAATCGCCTCCACACTGTTACGCACTTTAGTCGTAAGACAGTGTTTAGAAAAGCCTTACTCATCTGTATCCTTACAGTGCTCATGGCTATTCCAGTTGCAGTCTTCTATGGGGTGTTCCAGTTTGTACTTTCACCAACAAGCCGTGTGGGCAGTGTGATTTACTTGATCATTGGAGGAGGCCTTGGAATTGGTGTCTATGGCGTTCTTGCTCTTGTAACTCGTATGGCTGATCAATTGCTTGGCACCCGAGCAGCTAGCCTACGTGCTAAATTACATATCAAATAAGATTTAAACCAAGTCGTGTGGCTTGGTTTTTTCTTTTCAACATTTTCTGAAAAAGGAGTATAATAGGGGTGAAAAAATGAAATCGTTTTAATGATTTAGAATCGAGGAAAGGACTATGACTGATTCTAGACAAGAAAATATAAAATTAGGGACCTATCCTCCTGAACAAGTTTACCAAGTCTTGCAGACAAGCCATCAAGGTTTGAGCTCACAAGAGGTTAAGGAGAGGCAGGCGACGTATGGCCCTAACCAATTGAAGGAAAGTAAGACGGAGCCTATTTGGCTGACCTTTTTCAGACATTTTACTAGTCTCATGGCTCTCTTATTGTGGGCTGGTGGCTTTATCGCTATGCTCTCTCATAGCTTGGAGTTAGGGATTGCAATTTGGTTGGTCAACATTATTAATGGTCTCTTTAGCTTTATTCAAGAATATAGGGCAAGTCAGGCTACGGCAGCTCTTAACAAGCTTCTTCCATCCTATGCACGAGTTCTTCGTGATGGTAAGGAGGACAAGATTCTAGCTCAAGACTTGGTGCCAGGTGACTTGGTTTTCATTGAAGAAGGGGACCGTATTTCTGCTGATGGACGCTTGGTCACTGTGACAGATTTGCAGGTTAATCAATCGGCCCTCACTGGTGAGTCTAATCCTATTTATAAGTCAGATCAAGCAGATTTGACTCCCGACAAGACTGAGTTAGAATATGACAATATGGTATTTGCAGGGACGACAGTCTCTTCTGGTTCTGGACATTTTATAGTATCTGCTATCGGTATGAAAACTGAGTTTGGACAAATTGCAGACTTGACGCAAAACCTAGCTCAGGAAAAAAGTCCACTGCAAAAGGAACTAGACCATTTAACCAAACAGATTTCGGTCATCGCAGTATCTGTAGGTCTCTTCTTTATGGTGGCAGCGACTCTATTTGTCCATCAGCCTTTGTCTCAAGCCTTTATTTTTGCATTGGGGATGATTGTGGCCTTTATTCCAGAGGGACTTCTTCCCACAGTTACTCTCTCTCTAGCCATGGCAGTTCAGCGTATGGCTAAGGATCATGCTTTGGTTAAGAAGTTGTCTTCGGTAGAGACGCTAGGAGCAACTTCTGTTATTTGTTCGGATAAAACAGGGACTTTGACGCAAAATGCTATGACGGTTAACCACCTGTGGACCTTGTCAGAGAGTTATGGGGTAACTGGGCTAGGTTACGCACCGGAAGGGCAGATTGAGCAGGAAGGACAACCTGTTTCTCTTGAAGAAAATGAGCTCCTTAATCGTTTGGTCCGATTCTCACATTTGGCTAGTAATGCTCAAGTTGTAGTTCCTAGTGCTGATAATCCCAATTATACGATTTTAGGTGATCCGACGGAGGCTTGTCTTAATGTTCTCGCTGAAAAAGCAGGAATTAATTTAAATGACAATCATACTTGGGCCCCTCGCATCAAGGAAATTCCCTTTGATTCTGATCGTAAACGGATGACAACAGTGCATAAGCTTGAGTCAGGATTGGATGGTAGTTATCATATATCTATCACCAAAGGTGCTCCAAAAGAAGTGATGGAGCTTTGCTCAGATTACTTTGATAATCAAGGGATGATTAAATCATTGACAGCTACTGAGCGTCAGGCTATCCTTGCGGCTAACGATCAGTTTGCCCGTGATGGTCTACGTGTTTTAGCTGTGGCCTATAGACCTTTAGATAGCGAGCATATTGGAGAAGACCGGTGGGACATGCAGACCCTGGAGGACAATATGGTCTTTCTAGGCTTGGTTGCCATGAGTGATCCGCCACGTCAGGGTGTGCGAGAGGCTATTGAAAAATGCCATAGAGCTAGTATTCGTATTATCATGGTGACAGGTGACTATGGTTTGACAGCTCTTAGCATTGCCAAGAAAATCGGAATTGTACAAGGTGATGATGCGCGTGTTGTTTCGGGACTTGAACTAGCTGCCATGGATGACGACCAGCTCAAAGAAGCGCTTAAAGGGGAAATTGTTTTTGCTCGTGTAGCACCTGAACAGAAATACCGTGTGGTCAATGCACTTCAGGAGCTTGGTGAGGTTGTCGCTGTTACTGGTGATGGTGTCAATGATGCCCCTGCCCTTAAAAAAGCTGATATCGGTGTAGCTATGGGGGTATCGGGAACCGATGTTGCCAAGGAATCTGCGGATATGATCTTAACAGATGATCATTTTGTTTCGATTGTACATGCTGTTGAAGAAGGTCGTGCGGTTTATAGAAATATTCAAAAATTCCTGACTTATATTTTTAATTCCAATACACCTGAAGCTGTACCCTCTGCTTTCTTCTTGTTCTCTTTGGGACGCATACCTCTTCCCTTAACGGTTATGCAAATCCTAGCTATTGACTTGGGGACAGATATGGTACCTGCTTTGGGATTGGGGGTTGAACCACCTGAAGAAGGAGTGATGGATAAGCCACCAAGACGTTTATCAGACCGCTTACTCAATCGCCAACTATTGATTAAAGCTTTTGTCTGGTATGGACTGATTGAAGCAGCCTTAGCTATGGGGGCTTTCTTCCTTAATTATTGGGTTAATCAAGGTAACTTAAACCATTTGGCTAGCTCAGGTCCTCTCTACCGAGAGGCAACCACAATGACCTTAGGTGCTATTATCTTTACCCAAATTGGTATGGCTATGAATAGCCGTAAGGGTAGGGGATCTATTTTCCAAATTAAACCATTTGCTAATCGGATTATTAGCTTAGGGATTGTTTTAGAAATTGTTCTCTTTATCATCCTGTCTTACGTGCCTCTCTTCCACACGCTATTTAACACTGCGCCTATTGGACTTGATGATTGGCTCTATTTACTTGCTTGTCCGTTTGTTATTATGGTTTTGGAAGAAATTAGATATCGCTTATTTGATAAAAAGTAAGTCAGTGGCTAACCTCAGATTGAAGCAAGACTTTTAAATCATTTCTTAGTGCTTGAAACTATAATGTTTTAGGCACTTTTTGACGTTTGAAAACTTATTTTCGACATTCTCAAAAATTGGGCTTATTTTAAATTATAGCCAGCAACTACCTGTATTTTTAGGTTATAGAAATAAACTATAACTAACTATCAAGAATCCGTATGATGAACTTACCATTATTTTCAGAAAATAGTGATAAAATAGAGGTCATAGATATGGAGTATATCCACTTTACCATGTAGAAAGGGCACATTATGACACAAGAATATCAATTAGAAACCATTTTGGCACACGCAGGAATCAATTCGGATGAAGCAACAGGAGCCTTGGCTTCACCGATTCATTTTTCAACAACCTACCAACATCCAGAATTTGGCCATTCTACTGGTTTTGACTATACACGAACTAAAAATCCAACACGCGCAACAGTGGAAAAAACACTTGCAGCTATTGAAAAAGCAGATTATGCTATTGCGACAAGTTCAGGGATGAGCGCCATTGTTTTGGCCTTTGAAATTTTCCCAGTAGGTAGCAAGGTTGTAGCTGCGCGTGACCTTTACGGAGGTTCTTTCCGTTGGTTTAACGACAAGGAAAAAGAAGGTCGTTTCTTTTTTGAATACACTAATACAGAAGATGAGATGATTGCGGCTATCACTGATGATACTGATATTGTCTACATCGAAACACCGACAAACCCACTTATGATTGAGTTTGACATTGAAAAAGTGGCAAAAATTGCTCATGATAAGGGTGCAGTGGTTATTGTTGATAATACTTTCTATAGCCCAATCTATCAAACACCGATTACTCAAGGTGCTGATATCGTTGTACATTCAGCTACTAAATACCTATCAGGTCATAATGACGTTTTGGCTGGTGTTGTTGTGACTAGCAACCAAGAATTTTACGATAAACTTTATTATAACCTCAATACTACGGGTCCTACCTTATCACCATTTGATAGCTATATGCTCATGCGTGGTCTTAAGACCTTAAAACTTCGTATGGAGGCATCGACAGCTAATGCTCAAGAAGTTGTAGCTTTCTTAGAAAAGTCACCGGCTGTTAAGGAAGTTCTCTATCCAGGCAAGGGTGGGATGATTTCCTTCAAAGTGGCTGATCAAGACAAGATTCCAACCATTATCAATTCTCTAAAGGTCTTTACCTTTGCGGAGAGCCTAGGTGGTGTCGAAAGCTTGATTACCTACCCAACGACACAAACCCACGCAGATATTCCAGGTGATGTACGTGCTTCCTATGGTTTGACAGACGACTTGCTTCGTCTTTCAATTGGTATTGAAGCAGCACAAGATTTGATTGCTGACTTGGAAAATGCCCTTAGTCTTTAAGGAGTTATCTATGACACGTTATGATTTTACAACACAACCAAATCGCTTGAATCAAAACACCATGAAATGGCACGAAGCCGAAAGTAATCCAGAACTCCTTGAGCTTTGGGTTGCTGATATGGACTTCCTACCTGTTCCTGAGATTAGGGATGCAGTCATCAACTATGCTGAGACACATATTTTTGGTTATCCTTATCCAAGTGATGAGCTTTATCAGTCCATTATTAATTGGGAAAAAAATCAACATGGTTACGTCGTTGATAAAGAGAGTATTGTGCTCATTGAAGGTGTTGTCCCAGCCATTTCAACAGCTATTCAAACCTTTACGAAAGAAGGCGATGCTGTTCTCATCAACACACCAGTTTATCCGCCTTTTGCTCGTTCTGTCCGTTTGAATAATCGTCAGTTGATTGAGAATAGTCTTGTTAAGGTTAATGGACATTTCGAAATTGATTTTGAACAATTGGAACGTGATATCGTCGATAATGAGGTTAAACTTTATGTTTTCTGTAGCCCACATAACCCAGGTGGGCGTGTCTGGACTAAGGAAGAATTGACCAAGGTGGCAGACCTCTGCCAAAAACATGGTGTCCTTTTAGTATCTGATGAAATCCACCAAGATTTAGCCTTATATGGGAATAAGCACATCTCTATGAATACCATTTCAGATGCTTACAAGGACTTTACCTTGGTGCTTAGTTCGGCCACTAAAACCTTTAATATTGCTGGTACCAAAAATAGTTTTACCATCATTGAAAATGAAGACTTACGTAAAGCCTTTAAACAAAAGCAATTAGCAAATAATCAACATGAAATTCCAACCATTGGTTTGATTACAACGCAAGCAGCTTTGACCTATGGGCAACCTTGGTTAGAGGAATTGAAGACTGTCTTTGAAACTAATATTGACCTTTTAACCAAGGAACTTAGTGAAAAGACTAATATCAAAGTCATGAAACCTGAGGGAACCTACTTGGTATGGCTTGATTTTTCAGCCTATGATCAAGATCACAATGAACTTGGACGCTTGCTTAAAGAAGAAGCCAAGGTAGTGCTAAATGACGGTATTACCTTTGGTTCCGAAGGAGAAAAACATTTCCGTTTTAACGTAGCTACACCGACTACTGTTGTTGCAGAAGGGGTGAAACGTCTCGTTTCTGTCTTTGGAAAATAAGAAAAGTGATGCTGTCTGCATCACTTTTCTTATTCTTATGAGTGCACATCGTAGATTTTCAAGTTTAGTAGAAGGTCTTTCTGAGTGGAGAAGACCTTGATATCTTGCTTGCCAGAAGTATTAAACCTAGCTAGAGTGTAGGTTTGGCCATTTGGAAAGAAGATTTCTAAGCTACGATTGTCTGTAATAAGCGTTATAGTAATATTATCAGTTTCCTTATAGCGACTGTCAGCTTGATAACCTTGACCATTTCCCAAGAGTCCATCGTAATAGTAAGAAGAGGCAGTTTGGCTATCATCCATGCTGTTGTTCAGTTCAGCAGCATAAGAAGAGACCTGATAGGTACCACCTGTTATTTGGTAGGCGATTTTAACGTAATCAGAGCCTTGCCAGATATCAATGTAGATATAGCCTCCTTCTTTCTTAATATTTGAAAAATGCAGTTGGTAATACCCTGCACTATTTTTTCCAGCCAGGTCAAGGAGGCCATTAGCATTTTGATTGTGACTTTTATCAATCCAAGGTTTTCTATTGTCACTGGTGAGAGGTCTTTGACTTGAGATGTTGCCATTTTGATTTTGGAGGGTTAATTGTTCATTCTTATAAAGAGGAGTGGACTGAATAATACCGTCCTTATCCAGTTGTAGCTGTCTAGGTGTAGTGTAAAAACCAATTGTTTTTAGAAAATCACTCTTAGCCTCTTGGTCACTATGAATGCCTGACGTGAAGTAGTTCCAATTACCAACCCAGCCTAGACTGATAAGGTTATGGTTGCTTTCTTCAATTCGATCGCTTCCAGTGAAGTTAGCGCCATAATAGTCTGAACCTTGATCTAAGCGTTTTGTTTCTGTATCTGCAATAAATAAGCCGTTACCATCTAAATGCCCTACAGTATAGTAGGTTCCAGTTGTTTCACCTGAAGCTTGATCCTTGGCTCCAAAAAAGAGAACTTGCTTGTCCTGACTGTCGGTTGTTGTCATTGTTTTGAGAACGGGACACTCGATAGGTGCGTTGTCCTGCCAGTTTCGACCCTTAAAAAATGTTTCGGGTAGGATTTTGGAGCCTCCCTTGCTATCTGCTTTGGTCCAGTTGATACCATCTTGAGATTGATAAACACCTAAGACATCACCTTCAGCGACATACATGAGTAATTTGTCTTTGAAGTGGAAGACATAAGGATCGCGGAAGTCTTTACCGTTATAGGATTGTTCCTTTGTCAATAAAGGTTTACCATCTTTTAAGGCATTAGTAAAGCTAGCTCCCTTGTCATTCGACGCACTAGCATAGATTGCTTGGCTTCCATCATCCATGAGTCCAGTAAAATAGGCGATAGGTTCTTCGTTTTGAATACCAGAGATAGCTTGACTATCTGTGACAACACTACCTGTCCAAGCAGAATGCCAACCTTCTTTAGAGTCACCCCCCTTTGCTGGTATAGCAGTCTCTTGCTTACTATAGGTGATAAAATCTTTAGTAGTTGTATGTGTCCAATCTTGACCGTTAGGTCCAAAAGGATCAGTAGCCCCATCTACAGAATGTAGAAAATAGATATCATAGTAATTTTTTTCTTGATTCCACACGATAGTCTGTAGGTCGTTAGACCATCCATTATTAGATGCTAGATGAAAGGTTTGACTCAGATAAGTTTTATTTGTCTGTGGAGAAGAATTGTTAACGTTCTCATTTTTTATTATAAAAACAAAAAATAAAATTAAAAAAACGAGAGCTAAAATTAGAGGTGAATATTTTGATTCCATATAGTGATATTTCCTGATAAAATTACTTATTTTGTAGTTATTATTTTAACAAAAAAATAGTTTTTTACAAAAAATATAAATTTGTCATTAAAAAAAGATTGGAATTTAGATTAAAAAATGATAGAATAAAACATGTGAAAACCTAAAAGGAGAGTTTAATATGGATAGTACAGTTAATTCACAGTCAAATACAGTAGCACCAAAGCAAGCAGAGTGCAAAAAGATGCGTTATAGCATCCGTAAGGTTGCCACAGTAGGGGCAACATCAGCGCTCGTTGGTACCTTGGCATTTTTGGGTGCCACTCAGGTAAAAGCTGATCAAGTTACAGAAACAGCACCAGCGGTAGCTACTGCGACAGCAACACCAGAAACAAGCACAGCATCTCTAACGGTAGCCAGTGAAACAGCAACAAGTGTGGCAACTTCAGAAGCAGTTGAATCTTCAGTTGCACATTCAGAGGTTGCAACTACACCAGTTACAGAGACACAACCAAGCAACACAACTCCATCAGTAGTCGAAGAAAAGGCGTCTAGCACAGTAGTGACATCTTCATCAGATGCAACAACACCTTCATCAACAGTTGCTGCGGTTTCTGCTCCAGCTCATACATCAGAGGCTGCAGTAGAAGCACCAACTTCAACAGCAAGCTCAGAAACAGCTGATACACACACTGAAGTAGCCCTTAAACCTACTGAAAACAGCGCTGCTAATGCAAACCTTAGCAAACTTAATGGTCGTATCAAGTCTATTGTTGAAGATAATATGACCTCAGATCAAATCGTTGCCTTGACTGAGGAAGAAATTAAAGCACTTAATAAAGTTGACTTTAGTGATGATGCAATCAAGGGTACAGGTACTAGCTTGACTTACCGTAACTTGAAAGATATCGTTGCTAGCTTCTTGAAGCAAGACAGCAAATTGGCAGTTCCTTACTTTAAAGCAGATACAATCATCAATATGCCTGCTTTCAACACTGTTGATGCCCAAACGATGAAAAAAGAAGAAATCGACGTTTGGGATTCTTGGCCAGTCCAAGATGCTAAGTCAGGTGTAGTTAGCAACTGGAATGGTTACCAGTTGGTTATTTCAATGGCCGGTGCACCAAATAAAAATTCAAACCACATTTACTTGCTCTATAGAAAATATGGGGATAATGACTTTACTCATTGGAAAAATGCGGGTCCAATCTTTGGTTACAATGCCCTTGAAGATGACCAACAATGGTCAGGTTCAGCGACTGTTAACTCTGATGGTAGTATCCAACTTTATTACACTAAGAATGATACTAGTGGTGGTAAATTAAACTGGCAACAATTGGCTAGTGCTACACTTAACTTGGCTGTTGAAAACGACGAAGTTGTTATCAAGTCAGTTGAAAATGACCACATTCTCTTTGGTGGAGATAATTATCACTATCAAAGCTATCCTAAATTTATGAGTACTTTTGATGATGACCATAACCATGATGGTAATCCAGACCGTACGGATAACTACTGTCTTCGTGACCCACACATCATTGAAGATAACGGTAGCCGTTACCTTATTTTTGAATCAAATACAGGTGACGAAAACTACCAAGGCGAAAAACAAATTTACAAATGGTCAAACTATGGAGGAGATGACGCCTTTAACCTTAAGTCATTCCTCAATATTGTTAATAATAAACACCTTTACAACCTTGCATCATGGGCAAATGGTTCTATCGGTATCTTGAAACTTGATGATAATGAGAAAAATCCATCTGTAGCTGAACTTTACACACCGCTTGTCACTAGCCACATGGTTACTGATGAAGTAGAACGTCCAAGTGTTGTTAAGATGGGTGGCAAGTATTACCTCTTCACTGCTTCACGTATCAACAAATCTACGGATGCTGAAGGTACTGTAGCAGCGCGTGAAGCTGTCGGTGATGACGTTGTCATGCTTGGATTCGTATCAGACAGCCTCCGTGGGAAATACCGTCCACTTAACGGCTCAGGTGTGGTCTTGACAGCCTCTGTTCCAGCTGACTGGCGTACATCTACCTATTCTTACTATGCGGTTCCTGTTGAAGGATCATCAGATACTCTTTTGGTAACTTCTTACATGACTAACCGTGGTGGTATTGCTGGTGCTGAGAATAAATCGACATGGGCTCCAAGCTTCCTCATTAAGATGAATGAAGATGATACTACAGAAGTTCTTCCTAAGATGACCAACCAAGGGGACTGGATTTGGGATAAATCTAGTGAAAGCTTGGTACACGTGGCCGATCAAAACAGTGCTAAATTGCCAAATGAGGACTATAACGTAGATTATTATGCAGTGTCAGATTATGGTCTTAAACCACATACTTATCCTACAGTTGATGGTTCACCGGGCGTTTCTGAAGCTCGCGGTGTCTTAACTGTAACTGTTAAAGATGGTGAAGACAAGAAATCAGATAAATCAGAAACACCAGTAAATCCAACAGAAGGTAATCATTCTGTTGATGATAAGTCTAACAAACCAGATACACCTTCTAAACCAGCAGACAATAATCAACCATCAACTAATAAAGAAGATAAACCAGCAACGCCGACGAATCCAGATTCTCCAGTTCGTAATCCGTTCCCTTATTTCACAGACCGCCCATCTAATGATAATAATTCATCAGATGATCATCATGTAGAGGTTCCTGCGAAACCTTCAACAGAGAGTTCTGTGGGTGACCGTCGTCCAGTAGCTCAAGCTACAGAGATTGCGTCACCAGTACCAGAGGCTATTGTAGCAACTGGACCAACTGTTTCAACGACTCCTGTTAAAGAAGAGTCTGTCACTGAAACAGAAGCTCCAAAACCAGCTAAGTCTGAAGAGGAAGTTCAGTCTCACGGAGTCGCTAAAGCTGATGAAGTAACTAAGTCTGATGAGTCAAGTAAAGACAACAATACTAAAGTTGCTGCCAAACTTGCTACGACTCCTAAGACACCAAGTGATTCAGAAGGTTCAAAGAGCAACATTCTTTCAATCTTGGCGACTATCTTTGCAGCAATTGCAAGTCTAGCTCTTCTTGGCTATGGTTTGGTCACAGGAAAGATTCATTTGCCTAAAAAATAATCCTTTTCAAAAACGTTTGCAGTAAAGCAAGCGTTTTTTTTGCCTTTTTGATATAATGGAGTGAATATAAAGCAAAGGAAGAAACTATTATGGGTAAATTTCAAGTTATTTCACATCCACTGATTCAACATAAACTTTCAATCCTCCGTCGTGAGGATACTTCTACTAAGGACTTCCGTGAGCTAGTTAATGAAATTGCTATGCTCATGGGTTACGAAGTGTCTCGTGACCTTCCTCTCGAAGAGGTTGAAATTCAAACACCAATTACTAAAACTGTACAAAAACAACTTTCTGGTAAGAAATTGGCGATTGTTCCAATTCTTCGTGCGGGTATTGGTATGGTCGATGGTTTCCTTAGCCTTGTACCAGCAGCTAAAGTTGGTCATATTGGTATGTATCGTGACGAGGAAACTCTTGAGCCAGTTGAGTACTTAGTTAAATTACCAGAAGACATTGATCAACGTCAGATCTTTGTAGTAGATCCAATGCTTGCGACTGGTGGTTCAGCAATCTTGGCAGTAGACTCACTTAAAAAACGTGGTGCAGCTAATATCAAGTTTGTTTGCTTGGTTGCAGCACCAGAAGGTGTCAAAAAATTGCAAGATGCTCACCCAGATATCGATATCTACACAGCATCTTTGGATGAGAAACTTAATGAAAACGGTTATATTGTTCCAGGTCTTGGAGATGCAGGTGACCGTCTATTTGGTACAAAATAGGTTGAAAAAGGGAAAATTTCCCTTTTTTTACTAGATTAATAAGTTTCAAGTGAAATTGTTTTAGAGTGATTTAGCACTCTTTTGAAAAGAGTGCTAAGAATGATGTTTTTTATTTGACCTAATTTGACTAAAATCATATAATAGCATCAAGACAATATTAAAAGGAGGATTCATATGATTCCTGTAGTAATTGAACAAACATCACGCGGTGAGCGTTCTTATGATATTTACTCACGTTTGCTCAAGGATCGTATCATCATGTTAACAGGTCCTGTTGAAGATAATATGGCAAACTCAATTATCGCCCAACTCTTGTTCTTGGATGCTCAAGACAACACAAAAGATATCTATCTTTATGTTAATACACCAGGTGGATCAGTTTCGGCAGGTCTTGCCATTGTTGATACAATGAACTTCATCAAGTCTGATGTTCAGACTATCGTTATGGGGATGGCAGCATCTATGGGAACAATTATTGCTTCAAGCGGTACCAAAGGTAAACGTTTCATGTTGCCAAATGCAGAGTACATGATTCACCAACCAATGGGTGGTACTGGTGGTGGTACGCAACAAACAGACATGGCTATCGCAGCTGAACATTTGCTCAAAACGCGTAATAACTTGGAGCAAATCTTGGCGGATAATTCTGGACAGCCAATTGAAAAAGTTCATGTAGACGCTGAACGTGACAATTGGATGAGTGCCCAAGAAACGCTTGAATATGGCTTTATCGATGAAATCATGGCTAATAACCAATTAAAATAGACTGAGCTTGTCTTAAATAAAAGTCAGATGCAAATCGGTTGTATAAGGACCGTTTCATCTGGCTTTTTGTGTTATAATAGAAAACATGTTAATAATCAATAAGGAGTTGCTTGCTATTGATCAAGCTATAGATTGTCTTGTTTCGTATTTTCTAAAGCTACCTGAGGTAGAAAATTACCGTTTGAAACGCCAGAAATTCGAAAATGACAGAGAACTTCAAGAGCAACTCTTTGCATTTCAGGAATTAAAGGATAGCTATGATACTGCTAAGGAGTACGAAGCTTTTAGACCAGATGTGAGAGAGTTGAAACGTCAGGTTTTGCGAATGAAGCGCCAAATTGATTTGAACGAGGTGGTTATTGGCTATCGTCAGGCAGAGTTCGATTTGCAGACTATTTTAGCCAATCTTGGTGAGGAGATTGCCCAAGCTGTTTCAGACCAGATTTTTATCGATTCTGGGCTACCTCTTGCCCCTCACAAACCGCATCATAAAAAGGGAGACACTAACATAAAGGAGAAAATGAGTCATGATTAAGCGTCAAGGCATTATTGTTTATTTATACTACAATAGAGACTTACGTAAAATTACCAAGTTTGGGGATGTTGTCTACCATTCTTATAAGATGCGTTATGTGCACCTTTATGTAGATGAGGACAAGGTCGAGGATATTTTGAAAGAGCTCGATGGAATGAAAGCAGTGAAAAAAGTTCTGCCTTCCTACTATTCTGATATTGATATGGACTTTGTAGGTAGTCTGGAACGCTACGACACCTCAGTTCCTGAACCGTTTAAGAACTTTTCTCTTTAATAGGAGAAAAGTTTTTTTTATTTATGTGACTTTAAGTCCGTTTCGCTCCGAAGGTGCGGAACAAATAAACCACCCGCTATGCGGGTGCGCATTGAAGGTTATACCGTCATAACAAAAAAACTCCAAACGAGTTACAATATAGGTGTTCAAGCCAATTGTAAAACGAAAGGAGTTAAGACTATGGCGCAAAAAGCTCACAGTTTATCACATACAAAATGGATGTGTAAGTACCACATTGTATTTACACCTAAGTATAGACGAAAAATAATCTATAATCAATATAGGAGTAGTCTGGGAGAGATTTTTCATAGACTATGCCAATATAAAGGCGTTGAAGTCATAGAAGGCCACTTAATGCCAGATCATGTTCATATGCTAGTAAGTATTCCACCACGAATGAGTGTAGCTAGTTTTATGGGATATTTAAAAGGTAAAAGTGCATTGATGATGTTTGATAAACACGCTAATTTAAAATATAAATTTGGTAACAGACATTTTTGGGCAGAAGGTTATTATGTAAGTACGGTAGGACTTAATGAATCCACAATTAAGAAATATATTCAGGAACAAGAGAAGCATGATATCGCTTTGGATAAATTAAGCGTTAAAGAATATGAAAATCCCTTTAGGGATAATGGTAAGTAATGCGAATGCCTCTTTGAGAGGCTTGTGACGAGTCAAAAGCAATAAGGCTTGAACAAAGTGAAAGCCAGCGTCTTTAGGCGCTGGCTGGTATTATGGGCTTATAGCCCTTGCTCAAACCACCCGTTAGACGGGTGGTTATGATTTTTCAAAAAGTTATTCTTAAAGTAATGGAAACGATTACTGTGGCTAAAGCTTAGTTATGTGTAGTTGACAATTGTCTGATAATTCTGTAAGCTATAAGGTGGACTTTTTTAAGAAAATATTAAGGAGAAATCTTATGTCTAAAAAGATCACACTTATTGTGTTAGCCTTTTTTGCTTCCATTTTCTTGGTTGCCTGTGGCAAGTCACCAGATGTGACTGCTAATGCCAATGGTACTAAGATTGGCGATACCATCAAAATTGGTGTTAATATGGAGTTGACAGGTGCCGTTGCAGCCTATGGTAAGGCAGAGCAAAATGGTATTAAGTTGGCTGTTGATGAAATTAACAAAGCTGGTGGCGTCGATGGCAAAAAACTTGAGCTTGTCACAAAAGATAATAAATCTGAAAACGCTGAAGCTTCAACCTCTTCAACGAACTTGGCTATTCAGAGTAATGTAAATGCTATCGTTGGTCCAGCGACATCAGGTGCTGTCGCTGCGGCTAGCCTCGTATCACAAAAAACAGGGGTTCCTTTGTTGACACCTTCTGGTACTCAGGATGACCTTACGGTAGATGCTAACGGAGCTAAGAAATTTGTTTTCCGTACAACCTTTAAAGATAGCTACCAAGGTAAAGTTTTGGCAGCTTATTCTTACAGTAATTTGAATGCTAAGAAAGTAGTTCTCTACTATGATAATGCTTCGGATTATGCTAAGGGGATTGCAGATGAATTCAAGCGTGAATATAAAGGTAAAATCGTTACTGAAGCTACCTTTGCTTCAGGTGACAAGGACTATCAGTCAGCTTTGACTAAATTTAAAGACCTTGATTATGATGCGATTGTAATGCCTGGTTACTATACTGAGACTGGTATTATCACTAAACAAGCACGTGACCTTGGAATTGATAAACCAATCCTTGGACCTGATGGATTCAGTGATGCGAAATTCACTGAGCTTGCAGGTAAAAAGAATGCGTCAAACGTCTACTATGTATCAGGATATTCAACAAATGTTTCTCTTTCTGACAAAGCATCAGGATTCATCGAAGCATATAAAAAAGCTTACAAAACTGAACCAAATATGTTTGCTGCTCTAGCGTACGATTCAGTTTATATGATTGCAGAAGCATCTAAAGATGCGAAAACATCAGTTGATATTGCTGATAACTTAGCACATTTGAAAAACTTTGTCGGGGTTACTGGTAAAATGACGATTGATAAGGATCATAACCCTATTAAAGCAGCTCTTATGGTTAAAAGAGATAATGGTGAAGAAGTTTCAGCGGAAGCCGTTGAAATTGAAAAATAATCTATTATCTATACTGAAAATGAACTAGAAAGTTTGGTTATATATGTTTTTTGAACAACTTCCCCAACAACTAGTCAATGGTATTATCTTGGGTAGTATCTATGCCCTACTTGCCCTTGGATATACCATGGTTTATGGGATTATCAAATTGATTAACTTTGCCCATGGAGACATCTATATGATGGGTGCCTTCGTTGGTTACTATGCGATTAATAGCCTTGGAATGAATTTCTGGGTTGCCCTTGTCTTTGCTATGCTTGTCTGTGCGATTTTAGGGGTTGTTATTGAGTTCTTGGCTTATCGCCCGCTCCGTAATTCGACACGTATTTCTGCCTTGATTACAGCTATCGGTGTCTCATTCTTCCTTGAGTACATCATGGTTCTATTTGTAGGGGCAGATACACGTTCATTCCCTCAAAAGATTGCAATTGAGACTTATCATCTTGGATCAATCTCTGTAACAAATGTGCAATTGCTTATCTTGGTAGTTGCGCTTGTGCTTATGGTTGCTCTTCAATTGATTGTTAAAAAGACTAAGATGGGTAAAGCTATGCGTGCCGTATCTGTAGACAGTGATGCCGCTGAATTGATGGGTATTAATGTTAATAACACTATTAGCTTCACTTTTGCTCTTGGATCATCACTAGCAGGGGCAGCGGGTGTCCTTATTGGTCTTTACTATAACTCTATCGAACCTCTTATGGGTATGACGCCAGGTATTAAAGCCTTTGTTGCCGCTGTTCTTGGTGGTATCGGTATTATCCCTGGTGCAGCACTTGGTGGATTTGTTATCGGTATTTTGGAGACATTATCAACTGCAATTGGTTTGTCAAGTTACCGTGATGCCATCGTTTATGGTGTCTTGATTGTTATCCTTTTGGTTCGCCCAGCGGGTATCCTCGGTAAAAATGTGAAAGAGAAGGTGTAAGACATGAAGAAAAATCTAAAAGTAAACCTTATTTGGTTTGGTCTTATCATTGGGCTCTTCCTTGTTTTGAAAGCTCTTGAACTTTCAGGTATCATGAACCTTTACTATATCCAAATCTTAATGGGGATTGGAATCTCAATCCTTATGGGACTTGGTACTAACTTGGTTCTTGGTTTCTCAGGGCAATTTACACTTGGGCAAGCTGGTTTCATGGCAATTGGTGCCTATTCATCAGCTATCATCACTGGTATGATGCCAACATATGACGGTTTCTACCTCTCAATGGTTGTCGGTGTCATCATCGCAGCTATTGTTGCCCTTATCTTTGGTCTACCTACCCTTCGTTTGAAAGGTGACTACCTTGCCATTGCAACTCTTGGTATGGCTGAAATCATCCGTATCATTATCGTTAATGGTGGTGAATTGACCAATGGTGCCGCTGGTTTGACAGGTATCCTTCCCTATACTAGTTGGCCTGTAATTTATTTCTTTGTGGTAATCATTACAATTTTGGTGCTTAATTTCTTACGTTCAGCAACTGGACGTCAAGCAATCACTCTTCGTGAAGATGAAATTGCTGCTGAGTCAATGGGTGTTAATGTCACAAAAATGAAGGTTCTTATCTTTGTTATCGGTGCCATGATTTCAGCGATTGCTGGCTCACTTTATGTCAGCTACATCGGTACAGTCGTGCCAAAAGACTTCACCATCATGAAATCAATTGATTACCTTATCATTGCCGTTCTTGGTGGTCTTGGATCTATCACAGGTACTATCATTGCCGCTGTTGTTCTTGGTATTATCAACATGTTCCTACAAAATGTTTCAAACCTTCGTATGATTATTTACGCCTTGGCTTTGATTCTTGTAATGCTCTTCCGTCCAGGTGGACTTCTTGGAACAAAAGAACTCTATCTCTCAAAATTCTTCAATAAATCTAAGGAGGGCAAATAAAAATGGCACTTCTTGAAGTTAAAAATCTGACTAAAAATTTCGGTGGTTTGACTGCCGTTGGTGATGTTTCAATGGAACTCAATGAAGGTGAGTTGGTTGGGCTTATCGGACCAAATGGTGCTGGTAAAACAACCTTGTTTAACCTTTTGACAGGTGTCTATGAGCCAAGTGAAGGGACTGTTATACTTGATGGTACAGTCCTAAACGGTAAAGCACCTTATAAAATCGCTTCACTCGGTTTGTCACGTACTTTCCAAAATATCCGTCTTTTCAAAGACATGACTGTACTTGAAAACGTTCTTGTTGGTTTATCAAATAAGCAACCTTCAAATTTCTTTGCATCTCTTTTGCGTTTGCCTAAGTACTATTCAAGTGAAGAAGAGTTAAAAGCAAAAGCTATGAAACTGTTGGCTATCTTCAACTTGGATGGTGAGGCAGATACACTTGCGAAAAATTTGGCTTACGGACAACAACGTCATTTGGAAATTGTTCGTGCACTTGCAACAGAACCAAAAATTCTTTTCCTTGATGAACCAGCTGCGGGTATGAACCCACAAGAAACAGCTGAACTGACTGCTCATATTCGTCAAATTCAAAAAGACTTCGGAATTACCATCATCTTGATTGAGCACGATATGAGTTTGGTCATGGATGTTACTGAGCGTATTTATGTTTTGGAATATGGACGCTTGATTGCCGAAGGAACACCTGATGAAATTAAGAATAACAAACGCGTTATTGAAGCTTACTTGGGAGGTGAAGCATAATGGCAATGTTGAAAGTTGAAAATCTCTCAATTAAATATGGATCGATCGAAGCTGTAAAAAACGTCAGCTTTGAAGTTAATGAAGGTGAAGTCGTAACTCTTATCGGAGCTAACGGTGCAGGTAAGACATCAATTCTTCGTACCATCTCAGGTCTTGTTCGTCCAACTGAGGGAACCATTTCTTATCTTGGAAACGACATCCACAAAACACCAGCACGTAAGATTGTTGCCGAAGGTTTGGCTCAAGTACCTGAGGGACGTCATGTATTTGCAGGATTAACCGTAATGGAAAATCTTGAAATGGGAGCTTTCCTTCATACAAATAAAGAAGAGAACGCAGCTCTCTTGAAAAAAGTCTTCCAACGTTTCCCACGTCTAGAAGAACGTAAGAATCAAGATGCAGCGACACTTTCTGGTGGTGAGCAACAAATGCTTGCAATGGGTCGTGCCCTTATGAGTCGTCCAAAACTTTTGCTTTTGGATGAACCTTCAATGGGACTTGCTCCAATCTTTATTCAAGAAATTTTTGATATTATCGAAGATATTAAGGCGCAAGGAACTACAGTTCTTTTGATTGAACAAAATGCCAATAAGGCTTTGTCAATTGCTGATCGCGGTTATGTTCTTGAAACTGGTAAAGTGGTTCTTTCAGGTACTGGTGAAGAACTTCTTGCATCAGATGAAGTTCGTAAAGCCTATCTTGGAGGATAAGAAAAAGCGCCCGAGGGCGTTTTTCTATCGTCTTATGCTGATTGTAAAATACTAATTTTTCAGTAAAATATTGCAATCGGTTTCAATTAGTGTGGTATAATACAAGTAAGAAATCATTCGGAGGAAAATGAAACATGGCAGTAAAAGATTTTATGACGAAACGTGTAGTTTATGTCTCACCAGAAACAACAGTTGCAGCAGCTGCAGATATTATGCGTGATAAAGGTTTGCGCCGTTTGCCAGTAATTGAACACGATAAACTTGTTGGGCTTGTTACAGAAGGTACAATGGCGGAGGCCTCACCATCAAAAGCAACAAGCTTGTCAATTTATGAAATGAATTATCTCCTTAATAAGACAAAAGTAGGAGATATCATGATCAAGAATGTCCTTACTGTTTCCAAATATGCTAGCCTTGAGGATGCAATCTATATCATGCTTCAAAATAAGGTTGGAGTCCTTCCAGTTGTGGACAATGACCAAATTTCAGGAATTATCACAGATAAAGATGTCTTTCGTGCTTTCTTGGAAATTTCTGGTTATGGTCAAGCTGGAATTCGTATTGGGTTGGAAGTTACAGATACTCCACGTGTTTTGGAAAAAATTGCGAACCTTATTGCTAGTGAGAATCTCAACATCGAACGTACAATTGTTGCCCCTAAAAATGACACTGTACTTCGTGTTGAACTTCAAGTTGAAGGAGAGATTGGGATTGAACAACTCAAGAAGGTTTTTGTAGAAGCAGGATTTACAGTTACTGAAATTGCAGAAACAGAAGCAAAAGAGTTAGACTAATAACAAGGATAAAAAACAGAAAGTTTGTAGGAACAGTTCAGTGGAAATGAGATTAAAATCCTTACTTTTCTAGTAATTGATGAACTACAGGCTTAACTTTATACAATAAAAAGAGGCTAGAGCATTATGCTCCAGCTTCTTTTTTATTATTCTTGAGAATCGTAAAGTGTTGTAGAGAGGTAGCGCTCACCATTGTCAGGCAAGAGTGTCAAGACTTTTTTGCCTTCGCCAAGCTCAGCGGCAACCTTTAGGGCAGCAGCAATAGCAGCACCTGATGAGATACCAGCTAGGAAACCTTCTTGGCTACCCAATGTACGTGATGTTGCGATAGCTTCATCAGAAGGAATACGCACAACACTGTCATATGATTTTGTATCCAATGTGTCAGGAATGAAACCAGTTGAGATACCTTGGATTTTGTGTGGTCCTGGTTTATCACCATTCAAGACAGCAGATTCGTCAGCTTCGATACCATAAACCTTGATATTTGGATTGGCAGCCTTAAGGGTTTTTGAAACACCTGAAATAGTACCACCAGTACCGATACCAGCAACAAAAGCATCCAAACCTTCTGCACCAAAATCTTCAAGAATTTCTTGGCCAGTTGTAGCCGCATGAACAGCTGGGTTTGATGGGTTAGCAAATTGAAGAGGTACCCAACCATTGCGTTCAGCAGCAACTTCTTTAGCCTTAGCAATTGCACCCTTCATTCCTTCGCTACCAGGAGTCAAAACAAGCTCAGCTCCATAAGCTTGGATGATTTTACGACGTTCAACACTCATTGTATCAGGCATTACGATAACAACTTTATAGCCTTTAGCAGCACCGACCCAAGCAAGACCGATACCAGTGTTACCTGAAGTTGGTTCAACAATGGTATCACCAGGTTTAATCGTACCAGCTTTTTCAGCATCTTCAATCATACGAAGAGCAATACGGTCTTTTACTGAAGAACCAGGGTTGAATGCTTCGAGTTTAACGTAAACATCTGCTGATCCTTCTGGAACAATAGAGTTAAGTTTAATAACAGGTGTTTTTCCAACAAGTTCGGTAATTGAGTTGTAAATTGTCATATTTAAAATCCTCTTAATCTTTGATTGATGGTTCTAAGTATACGACGGTAGGGCCAACTTGTAAAATACATCTTCTTTATCACTGTGATAACGTTTGACTATCAGATAGGAATTTCAACGATTTTCTTTCCAGATTTTTCATAAGTAACTTTCCCTTGATAGAATTCGGTTAGTTCCTGACCGAGTCTTTCAATCTCAGACTCTTCGACAAATAAAGTAGTAGAAACATCTGATAAGAAAGTTGTATCAAATTCTTGGAGTCCTTCTTTTTCAAGGAAGTTGGAAAAGACTTGGTATTGAGAGTAGGTTAACTCTACGGTTAGTCCTGTTAATTCCTTGACTTCAACTCGGCCAATCTCTTCAATAGCATGGGCAACGCTACCAGAGTAAGCTCGGATAAGACCACCTGCCCCAAGCTTGATTCCTCCAAAATAACGAGTCACAACTGCTACGACATTAGTAAGACCTTGTTTTTCTAGAACAGTAAGCATAGGAACCCCAGCTGTTCCAGAAGGTTCACCATCATCACTGGAACGCTTAATTTGGCCATCATCACCAACGATTATTGCAGAGCAAGAATGATTGGCCTTGTGATGCTGTTTCTTAATCTGAGCGATATATTCTCTTCCTTCTTCCTCACGGCTGATACGTTTCAAGTGACAAATAAAACGAGATTTTTTTATTTCTTCTTCAACGATTCCATCGTTGGCAATAGTTTTGTAATCCATAAAAAAATTTTATCATAAAAAGATGAATTCAAACATATTTTCGAATAGAAAGATATGGTACCTAAAGAATATTATGGACGACTATTTACGAAAGAGCAGTTGCCAGTGAACTATCACCCAGAGGCTTTAACATTAGAAAGTATGATAAAGGTCGATAAACAACTTAGATGTAAAAGATGTTACAGTCGGATAGAGGAAGATTGGCAATTACCGGGAGGTCAGTATTATTGTAGAGCATGTATTGTCTTTGGTAGAAACCAAGAAGGAAAAGAACTTTATTATTTTCCTTCCAAAACATCAGAAATTGAATTTCCTGTTTTGAAGTGGTTTGGAGAACTGACTCCCTATCAAGCTAAGGTCTCAGAGAAACTTTTGAGAACTTATCAAAAACAGAAAGATAGTCTCGTACATGCTGTGACCGGTGCTGGTAAGACAGAAATGATTTATAACATCGTTGCCTATGTTCTGGAAAATAAAGGTCATGTAGCTATCGCAAGTCCTCGGGTTGATGTTTGTCGAGAATTATTTCTACGTATGAAGAGGGATTTTACTTGTAGTATTTCCCTGCTTCATGCTGAGAGTGAACCATATGATGGTAGTCCGCTTGTAATAGCTACCACACATCAACTACTAAAGTTTTACCAGAGTTTTGACTTAGTTATTGTAGATGAAGTAGACGCATATCCTTTTGTAGGAAATGTCATGTTAAATCATGCTGTAGAACAGGCGAAGACCCAAACCGGTCGATTTATTTACTTAACAGCGACTTCAACATTATCTTTAGAAGAGCAAGTTCGACTTGGGACTTTAGAAAAGCATCACCTTGCTAGACGTTTCCATGGAAATCCTTTAGTACTTCCTAAATTCTTCTGGCAAGGCAGATTACAAAAATCTCTGACAAGAGGTAACCTTCCAAGACCTCTTCTTTATCAGATTAAAAAGCAACGTAAATCAAAATTTCCTCTATTAATCTTCTTTCCAAATATAGCGATAGGTGAAAAGTTTACAAGTATTCTACAAAAATATCTTCCAGATGAAAAAATGGCCTTTGTTTCCTCAAAAAGCGAGGAGCGTTCAACTATCGTAGAGAAGTTCCGAGAAAAAGAACTGTCTATCTTAGTTACAACAACTATCCTCGAACGTGGTGTAACCTTTCCACAAGTAGATGTTTTTGTTTGTATGGCAAATCATCACTTATACACTAGTTCGAGTCTTATTCAGATTGGAGGTCGAGTTGGAAGATCACCAGATAGACCGACAGGAAAGCTTTATTTCTTTCATGAAGGACTATCCAAATCAATGCTTCGGTGTCGAGAAGAGATAAAGGTTATGAATAAAAAAGGAGGGTTTAACAATGAAGTGTCTGCTATGTAATGATTGGATTGAATCACTACCAAAATTAAGAGACCTCATTATGTTTAACCAAAGAAAAGAGTACTCTTGCCGATCTTGTAAACATCAGTTTAAAAACCTCTCAAAAGAAAGATGTCAAAATTGTAACAAAGAGTTATATGGAGATGCTTGTATTGATTGTAAACTTTGGATGAAAAAAGGCTATATTCCTAAGCACCTTGCTATTTATCGATATGAGGAAAATATGAAAGAGTATTTTAGTCGCTATAAATTTATGGGAGACTATTGTCTTAGAAAAATATTTCAACAAGATATTAAAAACAGCTTAAAACCATTTTTGAAGAAAGGTTATACCATAGTGCCAGTCCCATTATCGGAAGAACGCTTGGCAGAAAGAGGATTCAACCAAGTTGAGGGATTGATAGAGGGAATTCCCTATCGAGATATCTTTGAGAAAAGAGATATTGAGAAGCAATCCTCAAAAACACGCGAGGAGCGTCTAAGTCAAGATAATGCTTTCTGTCTCAAGGAAGGTATAAATCTACCAGATAAGATTATTATAGTGGATGATATCTATACAACGGGTTCCACTTTATATCAGATGGTTCAACTGTTAGAAGGTATAGGTATTAAAGAAGTTTTGACCTTTTCACTAGCTAGATAATAAAAATCCTTGCAAATTTTCATGAAAAGGATATAATAAAGATAAAGAAAACGCTAACAAGCGAGAAAGAGGTCTTTTATGATTAAATATAGTATCCGTGGCGAAAACATCGAAGTAACTGAAGCACTTCGTGACTATGTTGAAAGTAAACTTAGCAAAGTTGAAAAATACTTCAACGAAGACCAAGAATTGAATGCACGTGTAAATCTTAAGGTTTATCGCGAAAAGACAGCTAAAGTAGAGGTTACTATTCCAACAGGTTCTGTAACACTAAGAGCAGAAGATGTTTCGCAAGATATGTATGGTTCTATTGACCTGGTGGTTGATAAGATTGAAAGACAAATCCGTAAAAACAAAACAAAAATTGCACGTAAGCATCGTGAAAAAGTTCCAACAGGAGAAGTATTCTCAGCTGATTTTAATAACGAACAAGTTGAAGAAGCACCAGCTGTTGAAGTTGTAAGAACTAAAAACATTGAGTTGAAACCAATGGATGTTGAAGAAGCCATCCTTCAAATGGAATTGTTGGGTCATGACTTCTTTATCTATACTGATAGTGAAGATCATACAACTAATGTTCTCTATAAACGAGAAGACGGTAACTACGGTCTGATTGAAGCTAAATAATAAAAAAGGGAAGTAGGTTGAGAAACGTGCTTCCTTTATTTTTTTTAAAACCCTATTGACAAGTATTGATTTAGGTGATAAGATATAAAAGTTGTCTTAACAGACTTGCCACAAACTTGAAAAGGTTCCAAAACTTTAAAAAAGTTATTGACAAGATAAGTCAGAGATGATATTATAAATAAGCTGCTTCGGAAGGGGCGGCGAACACGAGAAGTGAAAAAACTTCAAAAAAAGTGTTGACAAGCTATTCTAGATTTGCTAGAATATAGGAGTTGTCTCAAGAGAGACAAAGACCTTTGAGAACTGAATAAGAAACCAAGTGCAGGGTTATGATAGAAGAAATTATAACCTGTCAATTTACAAGAATAAATCGTCAGATGACGGAAATGAGTTAACGCTCGAACAATTATTAAAGATTTTAATGAGAGTTTGATCCTGGCTCAGGACGAACGCTGGCGGCGTGCCTAATACATGCAAGTAGAACGCTGAAGAGAGGAGCTTGCTCTTCTTGGATGAGTTGCGAACGGGTGAGTAACGCGTAGGTAACCTGCCTTGTAGCGGGGGATAACTATTGGAAACGATAGCTAATACCGCATAACAATGGGTGACACATGTCATTTATTTGAAAGGGGCAATTGCTCCACTACAAGATGGACCTGCGTTGTATTAGCTAGTAGGTGAGGTAACGGCTCACCTAGGCGACGATACATAGCCGACCTGAGAGGGTGATCGGCCACACTGGGACTGAGACACGGCCCAGACTCCTACGGGAGGCAGCAGTAGGGAATCTTCGGCAATGGGGGCAACCCTGACCGAGCAACGCCGCGTGAGTGAAGAAGGTTTTCGGATCGTAAAGCTCTGTTGTAAGTCAAGAACGAGTGTGAGAGTGGAAAGTTCACACTGTGACGGTAGCTTACCAGAAAGGGACGGCTAACTACGTGCCAGCAGCCGCGGTAATACGTAGGTCCCGAGCGTTGTCCGGATTTATTGGGCGTAAAGCGAGCGCAGGCGGTTTGATAAGTCTGAAGTTAAAGGCTGTGGCTCAACCATAGTTCGCTTTGGAAACTGTCAAACTTGAGTGCAGAAGGGGAGAGTGGAATTCCATGTGTAGCGGTGAAATGCGTAGATATATGGAGGAACACCGGTGGCGAAAGCGGCTCTCTGGTCTGTAACTGACGCTGAGGCTCGAAAGCGTGGGGAGCGAACAGGATTAGATACCCTGGTAGTCCACGCCGTAAACGATGAGTGCTAGGTGTTGGATCCTTTCCGGGATTCAGTGCCGCAGCTAACGCATTAAGCACTCCGCCTGGGGAGTACGACCGCAAGGTTGAAACTCAAAGGAATTGACGGGGGCCCGCACAAGCGGTGGAGCATGTGGTTTAATTCGAAGCAACGCGAAGAACCTTACCAGGTCTTGACATCCCGATGCTATTTCTAGAGATAGAAAGTTACTTCGGTACATCGGTGACAGGTGGTGCATGGTTGTCGTCAGCTCGTGTCGTGAGATGTTGGGTTAAGTCCCGCAACGAGCGCAACCCCTATTGTTAGTTGCCATCATTCAGTTGGGCACTCTAGCGAGACTGCCGGTAATAAACCGGAGGAAGGTGGGGATGACGTCAAATCATCATGCCCCTTATGACCTGGGCTACACACGTGCTACAATGGTTGGTACAACGAGTTGCGAGTCGGTGACGGCAAGCTAATCTCTTAAAGCCAATCTCAGTTCGGATTGTAGGCTGCAACTCGCCTACATGAAGTCGGAATCGCTAGTAATCGCGGATCAGCACGCCGCGGTGAATACGTTCCCGGGCCTTGTACACACCGCCCGTCACACCACGAGAGTTTGTAACACCCGAAGTCGGTGAGGTAACCTTTTGGAGCCAGCCGCCTAAGGTGGGATAGATGATTGGGGTGAAGTCGTAACAAGGTAGCCGTATCGGAAGGTGCGGCTGGATCACCTCCTTTCTAAGGAAAAACGGAATGCACTTGAGTTTCTTATTTAGTTTTGAGAGGTCTTGTGGGGCCTTAGCTCAGCTGGGAGAGCGCCTGCTTTGCACGCAGGAGGTCAGCGGTTCGATCCCGCTAGGCTCCATTGAATCGAAAGATTCAAGTATTGTCCATTGAAAATTGAATATCTATATCAAATTCCATATGTAATTAATTACATATAGATAGTAACAAGAAAATAAACCGAAACGCTGTGAATATTTAATGAGTTAGGTCGCAAGACCAAAATAAGGTTAAGTTAATAAGGGCGCACGGTGGATGCCTTGGCACTAGAAGCCGATGAAGGACGTGACTAACGACGAAATGCTTTGGGGAGCTGTAAGTGAGCAATGATCCAGAGATGTCCGAATGGGGGAACCCGGCAGGTAATGCCTGTCACTCATTACTGTTAAGGTAATGTAGAGGAAGACGCAGTGAACTGAAACATCTAAGTAGCTGCAGGAAGAGAAAGCAAAAGCGATTGCCTTAGTAGCGGCGAGCGAAACGGCAAGAGGGCAAACCGAAGAGTTTACTCTTCGGGGTTGTAGGACTGCAACGTGGACTTAAAGATTATAGAAGAACTACCTGGGAAGGTAGGCCAAAGAGAGTAATAGCCTCGTATTCGAAATAGTCTTTATGCCTAGCAGTATCCTGAGTACGGCGAGACACGAGAAATCTCGTCGGAATCTGGGAGGACCATCTCCCAACCCTAAATACTCTCTAGTGACCGATAGTGAACCAGTACCGTGAGGGAAAGGTGAAAAGCACCCCGGGAGGGGAGTGAAATAGAACCTGAAACCGTGTGCCTACAACAAGTTCGAGCCCGTTAATGGGTGAGAGCGTGCCTTTTGTAGAATGAACCGGCGAGTTACGATATGATGCGAGGTTAAGTTGAAGAGACGGAGCCGTAGGGAAACCGAGTCTTAATAGGGCGCATTAGTATCATGTCGTAGACCCGAAACCATGTGACCTACCCATGAGCAGGTTGAAGGTGAGGTAAAACTCACTGGAGGACCGAACCAGGGCACGTTGAAAAGTGCTTGGATGACTTGTGGGTAGCGGAGAAATTCCAAACGAACTTGGAGATAGCTGGTTCTCTCCGAAATAGCTTTAGGGCTAGCGTCGATGTTAAGTCTCTTGGAGGTAGAGCACTGTTTGGGTGAGGGGTCCATCCCGGATTACCAATCTCAGATAAACTCCGAATGCCAACGAGATATAATCGGCAGTCAGACTGCGAGTGCTAAGATCCGTAGTCGAAAGGGAAACAGCCCAGACCACCAGCTAAGGTCCCAAAATATATGTTAAGTGGAAAAGGATGTGGGGTTGCACAGACAACTAGGATGTTAGCTTAGAAGCAGCTATTCATTCAAAGAGTGCGTAATAGCTCACTAGTCGAGTGACCCTGCGCCGAAAATGTACCGGGGCTAAAACATATTACCGAAGCTGTGGATACCTTTATAGGTATGGTAGGAGAGCGTTCTATGTGCGAAGAAGGTGTACCGTGAGGAGTGCTGGAGCGCATAGAAGTGAGAATGCCGGTATGAGTAGCGAAAGACAGGTGAGAATCCTGTCCACCGTAAGACTAAGGTTTCCAGGGGAAGGCTCGTCCGCCCTGGGTTAGTCGGGACCTAAGGAGAGACCGAAAGGTGTATCCGATGGACAACAGGTTGATATTCCTGTACTAGAGTATATAGTGATGGAGGGACGCAGTAGGCTAACTAAACCAGACGATTGGAAGTGTCTGGCCAAGCAGTGAGGTGTGATATGAGTCAAATGCTTATATCTATAACATTGAGCTGTGATGGGGAGCGAAGTTTAGTAGCGAAGTTAGTGATGTCACACTGCCGAGAAAAGCTTCTAGCGTTAATTATACTCTACCCGTACCGCAAACCGACACAGGTAGTCGAGGCGAGTAGCCTCAGGTGAGCGAGAGAACTCTCGTTAAGGAACTCGGCAAAATGGCCCCGTAACTTCGGGAGAAGGGGCGCTGACTTATGGTCAGCCGCAGTGAATAGGCCCAAGCAACTGTTTATCAAAAACACAGCTCTCTGCTAAATCGTAAGATGATGTATAGGGGGTGACGCCTGCCCGGTGCTGGAAGGTTAAGAGGAGTGCTTAGCGTAAGCGAAGGTATGAATTGAAGCCCCAGTAAACGGCGGCCGTAACTATAACGGTCCTAAGGTAGCGAAATTCCTTGTCGGGTAAGTTCCGACCCGCACGAAAGGCGTAATGATTTGGGCACTGTCTCAACGAGAGACTCGGTGAAATTTTAGTACCTGTGAAGATGCAGGTTACCCGCGACAGGACGGAAAGACCCCATGGAGCTTTACTGCAGTTTGATATTGAGTATCTGTACCACATGTACAGGATAGGTAGGAGCCTATGACCTCGGGACGCCAGTTTCGAGTGAGGCGTTGTTGGGATACTACCCTTGTGTTATGGCTACTCTAACCCAGATAGGTTATCCCTATCGGAGACAGTGTCTGACGGGCAGTTTGACTGGGGCGGTCGCCTCCTAAAAGGTAACGGAGGCGCCCAAAGGTTCCCTCAGAATGGTTGGAAATCATTCGCAGAGTGTAAAGGTATAAGGGAGCTTGACTGCGAGAGCTACAACTCGAGCAGGGACGAAAGTCGGGCTTAGTGATCCGGTGGTTCCGCATGGAAGGGCCATCGCTCAACGGATAAAAGCTACCCTGGGGATAACAGGCTTATCTCCCCCAAGAGTTCACATCGACGGGGAGGTTTGGCACCTCGATGTCGGCTCGTCGCATCCTGGGGCTGTAGTCGGTCCCAAGGGTTGGGCTGTTCGCCCATTAAAGCGGCACGCGAGCTGGGTTCAGAACGTCGTGAGACAGTTCGGTCCCTATCCGTCGCGGGCGTAGGAAATTTGAGAGGATCTGCTCCTAGTACGAGAGGACCAGAGTGGACTTACCGCTGGTGTACCAGTTGTTCTGCCAAGAGCATCGCTGGGTAGCTATGTAGGGAAGGGATAAACGCTGAAAGCATCTAAGTGTGAAGCCCACCTCAAGATGAGATTTCCCATGATTTTATATCAGTAAGAGCCCTGAGAGATGATCAGGTTGATAGGTTAGAAGTGGAAGTGTGGTGACACATGTAGCGGACTAATACTAATAGCTCGAGGACTTATCCAAAGAAAGTAACTGAGACATATTGACAACGATTTGGTTTCTTGATACAGTATAGATGTTCAATTTTGAGTTGAGAATACTCAGAGTTAAGTGACGATAGCCTAGGAGATACACCTGTTCCCATGCCGAACACAGAAGTTAAGCCCTAGTACGCCTGATGTAGTTGGGGGTTGCCCCCTGTTAGATACGGTAGTCGCTTAGCACAAAGGGAGTTTAGCTCAGCTGGGAGAGCATCTGCCTTACAAGCAGAGGGTCAGCGGTTCGATCCCGTTAACTCCCATAGGTCCCGTGGTGTAGCGGTTATCACGTCGCCCTGTCACGGCGAAGATCGCGGGTTCGATTCCCGTCGGGACCGTTCAAGTAGAAATATTTGAGACTCGTTAGCTCAGTTGGTAGAGCAATTGACTTTTAATCAATGGGTCACTGGTTCGAGCCCAGTACGGGTCATATATGCGGGTGTGGCGGAATTGGCAGACGCACCAGATTTAGGATCTGGCGCTTAACGGCGTGGGGGTTCAAGTCCCTTCACCCGCATTAGAAAAGTTAGCCGGCTTAGCTCAGTTGGTAGAGCATCTGATTTGTAATCAGAGGGTCGCGTGTTCAAGTCATGTAGCCGGCATAAAGATGGTCCGTTGGTCAAGGGGTTAAGACACCGCCTTTTCACGGCGGTAACACGGGTTCGAATCCCGTACGGACTATATTTTTGAGTGACTTAGGTTACTCTTTTTATTTTGTTTCTTTTTTTTATATGTTATAATAGCTTATAATACTATTTTTGAGGTGAATTTATGTCTAAAGTTTTTGTTTTTGGTCATCAAAACCCTGATTCTGATGCGATCGGGTCTTCTTATGGATATGCTTATTTGAAACGTCAACTTGGTGTTGATGCTGAAGCTGTTGCTTTAGGTACTCCTAACGAAGAAACTGCTTTCGTTCTTGATTATTTTGGTGTTGAGGCACCACGAGTTGTTGACTCAGCTTTGTCAGAGGGAGTTAATCAAGTAATTCTTACAGACCATAATGAGTTTCAACAATCTATTTCAGATATTAAGGATGTTGAGGTTATTGAGGTAGTAGACCATCACCGTGTAGCTAACTTCGAAACTGCTAATCCATTAATGATGCGATTGGAACCTGTTGGATCAGCATCTTCAATTGTTTATCGTATGTTCAAAGAAAACAAAGTTGAAGTTCCTAAGGAAGTGGCTGGTTTGCTCCTGTCAGGTTTGATTTCAGATACTCTTCTTCTTAAATCTCCAACTACACATGCTTCAGACCCTGCAGTAGCAGCTGAACTTGCAGAAATTGCTGGAGTTAATTTGGAAGAATATGGACTTGCTATGCTTAAAGCTGGTACTAATCTTTCGTCTAAATCTGCTGAAGAACTTATTGATATTGATGCCAAAACTTTTGAATTGAATGGTAATCAAGTTCGTGTTGCACAAGTTAATACAGTTGATATTGCAGATGTTCTTTCTCGTCAAGAGGAAATCGAAGAAGCTATTAATAACTCAATTAAAAGCAATGGATACTCTGACTTTGTCTTAATGATTACTGATATCCTTAATTCAAATTCAGAAATTCTTGCACTTGGTTCAAATACTGATAAAGTTGAAAATGCTTTTGATTTTGTTTTAGAAAATAATCATGCTTTCCTTGAAGGAGCTGTTTCTCGTAAGAAACAAGTAGTACCACAGTTGACTGAAAGCTTTAATGCATAAAATTAGGCCGTCAGGCCTTTTTTTAGTTGTCTGATTAATGGTATAATACTTCTTATGATAATACAATTTAACCCAAACAAACTATGTAAGCAAGCTTTTTTTATGGAAATAGTGAATTATCTATATCTTAATCAGCCTGTGACCCTGAGAGCAATAAAAAGGGAGTTTCCTTTTCAAAAGAATATAGATAAATTAATTGAGGAGTTTGTAAAAGCAGGCTATATTGAACGATTTGAGAAACGTTACCGTTTATTAATTAGTCTTGTGTCGGATTCTTCTAAAATTGACTTAGACCAGCATTTTTTTATTAATGATAATTCTTCTTGTTATTTAGAACTATTAAATCGTAGTTTTGTTACTAAGATATCTAATTCTACTAATGATGTTGTTATTATCGAACAAACGGGTATCACGAGAGACGAACTTACGATTTCAAATTATTTCTATAAATTAAGAGAAAATCTACCATTATCTGAAGAGCAGAATAGATTATATGACATATTAGGGGATGTTAATCCTGAATACTTTTTGAAACATGTAACGACTTTTCTATTAAAATACATAAGGAAGCAATATGTACTTCAAAAGAGGAGGAATATTTTTGTCGATGCTTTAGTATTATTAGGGTATCTTGTTCAAGTAGAAGAAGGGCGTTATCTTTTGAATATGGACTTAGATTCCGAAGCATTCGTTTTTAGTGCAAAAAAAGACTAGTATTATTACTAGTCTTTTTTATGACAACTTTAACGATTCCTTAGTTCAAGATAACGTTTGTACCAGATGTTAACATAAGATTGTGAAAATGGCCCCTTACCATTGTTAATCCAATCTACCAAGATTTTAACATGTTCCTTTAAGATATAGTCAATATCAGGAGAGTAATGCATTTCTTTTTTATGTGTTTCATACTCATCTACATCTAGCAATTTTTTTTCACCATCAGCGAAGACTTTGACATCTAGGTCGTAGTCAATATATTTTAGTGCTTCTTGGTCCAAAATATATGGACTAGCTAAATTGCAGTAGTAGGAAATGCCGTTATCCCTAATCATGGCTATAATATTAAACCAGTATTTTTTGTGGAAATAAACAATAGCAGGTTCACGTGTTACCCATCGTCTTCCGTCTGCTTCAGTAACGAGGGTGTGGTCGTTAACGCCAATAACAGCATTCTCAGTTGTCTTTAGTACCATAGTATCGCGCCAAGTACGGTGCAAACTACCATCATGCTTATAACTTTGAATTGTGATAAAGTCGCCTTCTTTTGGTAATTTCATGGCGTCCTCTTTCTACAATAAGGGTTATCCCCACTATTGTATCATAATTTTGTGAAAAGAGGGGGGAATTCCTATAAATATTCTCTTAGAGCGGATGCTATGGCATCAAAGTCATAACCTTTTCTGGCTAAAGATTGTGTCAAGCGCTGTTTAAGTTCATAACCGTCGTATTTTTTACTAAATTTTTGATATTGCTTATCTATTTCTTTATAAAGGAGAGCTTGTTCAATTTCTTCATCTGCTTCAAGTTCTAGATGATCGATTGCTAGTTTACTTTCTTGAAATGAAAAACCTTTATTGATAAGGCTTTGAGTTAATTTATCTTTTAGGGCTTTAGATGGTAGTTTTCCCTGATATTTTCGTAACAGTTTTGAAGCTACTCTAATGGCTATTTCTGAGAAATCAAATTGACTTAAAACATCGTCAATGATCTGTTTGTTACAACCTTTTTGAAGCCATTTTTGCTTCAGCACATAGGCTCCTTTATCGCCTGAATTCAGATTTTGTTGAGCTAGACTTTCTAGGAGTTTGTAATCATCAATCCAGTGATCTCTTTTTAGATTATCAATAATTTTTGGAATTATATGAGGGTTTATTTCATGTTTAAAAAGGTAATCTTTTACCTCTTTCTCAGTACGTTGTTTAAATGAAATAAAATAGAGGGCTAAGTTTTTACCATGCGAGAACTGGGCAAAGGATTTAATATTCTCTAGTTGATCTTTGTCCAGTATCATTTCTTTTGTCAACATGTATTTAACGATGGTATCTTCTGTAACGTAGAGACTCTCTTTTTTGTCTATCTCAAGGAGATAAAGTCTCTTTTTCTTCTCGATTTTTGTGATTTTCATAGTTATTATTATATCAAAATGTTAGAATGGTAGTATGAATTTACAAGTGAAACAGCGTATCCCGCTTAAGATAAAACGCATGGGAATCAATGGCGAAGGCATTGGTTTTTATAAGAAAACTCTAGTTTTTGTGCCAGGGGCTTTGAAGGGTGAAGAAGTATTCTGTCAGGTTGTTTCTGTTAAGAGAAACTTTGTTCAGGCAAAATTATTAAAGATTAATAAGCCTTCTAAGTTTCGTGTTGAACCTGCATGTAGTATTTATGAAGACTGTGGCGGTTGCCAGTTAATGCATCTTCGTTATGATAAGCAATTAGAGTTTAAAACTGACTTATTAGGACAAGCCTTGAAGAAGTTTAAACCGGCTAATTTTGAGTCATATGACATTCGTCCAACAATAGGGATGGAGCAACCACAACATTACCGAGCTAAACTACAATTTCAAACCCGTTCTTTTGGTGGTTCAGTCAAAGCTGGTTTATTTGCGGAAGGGAGTCATCGCCTCATTAATATTGATGATTGCCTAGTTCAGGATGAGCTAACTCAAGTCATCATGAATAAGGTGACAAATTTGTTAGATAAATACAGGTTGCCAATTTATAATGAGCGTAAAATTGCTGGAATTCGTACTGTTATGATACGACGTGCTTTGGGTTCAAATCAGGTCCAGTTGATTTTTGTAACCTCTAAATCAGTTTCTTTCACTAAATTAGTTAAGGAATTGACGGAAAGTTTTCCAGAAATTGTAACAATTGCTGTCAATTATAATTATTCGAAGTCCAGTGAGATTTATGGTCAAGAGACGGAAATTCTTTGGGGGCAAGACACTATTCAAGAAGAGGTACTGGACTATAACTTTGCTCTCTCTCCTCGTGCATTTTACCAGTTGAATCCTCAACAAACAGAGGTACTCTATGGTCAGGCCGTTGAAGCTTTGGATGTAGGTAAGGCTGAACACCTTATTGATGCTTATTGTGGGGTTGGTACTATTGGACTTGCTTTTGCAAATAAGGTAAAGAGTATTCGAGGTATGGATATTGTTCCAGAGTCTATTGAGGATGCTAGAAAGAATGCTAAATCACTTGGGTTGGAGAATGCTCACTATGAGGTGGGTAAGGCTGAGGATATTATTCCTCGTTGGTACAAGGAAGGCTATCGAACAGATGCTCTTATTGTGGATCCACCTAGAACTGGTTTAGATGATAAGCTACTTAAAACGATACTGGCCTACACTCCTGAAAAAATGGTTTATGTTTCATGTAATGTATCTACTTTGGCTAGAGACCTAGTTTCTTTGGCTAAAGTTTATGATGTTAATTATATTCAGTCAGTAGACATGTTTCCTCATACAGCTCGAACAGAAGCAGTTGTGAAGCTGACTAAGAAAATGTGATAAAACCTAACATAAAAAACAAGAAATTTTCCAAATTGTTGGAAAATTTCTTTATTTTTCTGAAAAATAGGAGTATAATAGGCTTATCGATTTTTTAAAGGAGGAGCGTATGAAAAAGAGCTTCATTCATCAACAAGAGGAAATTTCTTTTGTGAAGAATACTTTTACACAGTATTTGATTGATAAACTTGACGTCGTTGAAGTGCAAGGGCCTATTTTGAGTAAGGTCGGGGATGGTATGCAGGATAATTTGAGCGGTATTGAGAATCCTGTAACTGTTAATGTGCTTCAGATTCCAGACGCGACATACGAAGTTGTTCACTCATTAGCAAAATGGAAACGCCATACTTTGGCTCGTTTTGGCTTCAATGAAGGTGAAGGGCTCGTGGTTAATATGAAGGCTCTTCGTCCAGATGAAGATTCATTGGATGCAACGCACTCTGTTTACGTTGACCAATGGGACTGGGAAAAAGTTATTCCTGACGGACATCGTAATATCGCTTACTTGAAAGAAACTGTTGAAACCATTTATAAGGTTATTCGTTTGACTGAGCTAGCAGTTGAAGCACGTTACGATATTGAAGCTATTTTACCTAAGAAAATTACCTTCATCCATTCAGAAGAACTTGTTGAGAAGTACCCTGATTTGACACCAAAAGAGCGTGAAGATGCTATTACTAAGGAATATGGTGCTGTATTCTTGATTGGTATCGGTGGTGTTCTTCCTGATGGAAAACCACATGATGGTCGTGCACCTGACTATGATGACTGGACAACTGAGTCTGAGAATGGTTACCATGGTTTGAATGGGGATATTTTGGTTTGGAATGAACAATTAGGACATGCTTTTGAATTGTCATCAATGGGTATTCGTGTTGATGAAGATGCCCTTAAACGTCAGGTTGAAATTACTGGCGACCAAGATCGTTTGAAATTAGATTGGCACCAAGCCTTGTTACATGGCCTTTTCCCACTAACAATTGGTGGGGGTATTGGTCAATCACGTATGGCTATGTTCTTGCTTCGTAAGAAACATATTGGTGAGGTTCAAACTTCAGTTTGGCCAGATGCCGTTCGTGAAACTTACGAAAACATCTTGTAAAAAAAGCACTAACGAAAGTTAGTGTTTTTTGGTTTGCAATAGCTATGCATAATTGATCAATGAATTTGCTATTTGTTAGACTTAGTATTTCTCATAAAGAAAAAACCTATCCCTTGAAGGAAATCGGTTTTTAGATTAGCCGTCACTACGGAAAAAAGCATCGTAAAGAGCTCTGACAGCTGCTTTTTCTTGCTCAGTTTCAATTACAAACATAACAGAAACCTCACTAGAACCTTGAGAAATCATTTCTAGGTTAATATGTTTTTCAGAGAGCGCTTTAGCCGCTGTCGCTGTAACACCGATGTGGTCTTTCATATTTTCACCAACAATCATGAGGATTGAAAGGCCATGTTCAATTTCAACTTCATCAACACCGAGTTCACGAGTCAAGTATGAAAGAATTTCTTGTTCTTTGATTGGGGTAAGTTCACGTTCTCGAATAATGATTGAGAGATCATCGATTCCAGAAGGCATGTGTTCCCAACGGATGTTTAAATCTTCCAAAATTTGGAGAACCTTACGTCCAAAACCAACTTCACGGTTCATGAGGTATTTGCTCATATTGATGCTGACGAATTTATCATCACTCGCGATACCAACGACAGGAACAGTTGCACCCTTGTGTTCAAGAATAATGCGTGTGCCTGGGTGGTCTGGGTTATTTGTATTTTTAATAACGAGTGGAATTTTACCACGGTAGGCAGGGAGAAGGGCTTCGTCATGAAGAACTGAGAAGCCAGCATACGCCAATTCACGCATTTCCTTGTAAGTCAACTCTGGAATTGAATGTGGTTCATGAACGACACCAGGATGGGCTGCGAAAATACCATCTACATCTGTGAAGTTTTCATATAAATCTGCCTTAACTCCAGCTGCAACGATAGAACCAGTGATATCAGAGCCTCCACGTGAGAAAGTACAAATTTGATTATCAGGGGTAACACCGAAGAAACCAGGGATAACAAGAACCTCATCTGATTCGCGAAGCTCTTCCAACTTATCATAAGCTCCTGGAAGGATACGAGCATTTCCAGGTTCGCTTGAGACAAAAATACCAGCTTGGCGAGGGTGAACGTAACGTGCTTCAATACCGTTATTACGGAAATATTCTGCGATTAATTTTGCGTTATTATCTTCCCCTGCAGCTAGGAAAGTATCATAAAGGAAATCATTGTCTTCAATAGGAAGAGTGGCAAGATCGTTGATAGATTTAGCAATCTTCGCCATTTCTGTTGATTTGAAGCCTAGCTCATCGACCATAGCTTGGTAGCGGTTAATAATCCATTCTTGGTCAGCTTTGACATCAGCACCTTTTGTGTAGTGTTTATAGTATTTAATCAAGGCGTCTGTGACTTTGGTATCTTCATCGTTACGCTTACCAGGGGCTGATACTACGACAAAGCGACGTTCAGGGTCAGATTTTACAATGTTTAAGACTTTTTCTAATTGTGTGGCTGAAGCAAGTGAGCTTCCACCGAATTTGATGACTTTCATAGTTACTCCAAAAATTTTAAATTACTCTACAATTATAGCAAAATTCTGACAATTTGTCACATTGTTTTTAAAAGCAAGTAAGATTTAGTCTGATTATGGTACAATAAGGAAAGAAAAGGAGGATATCCCGTGGTAGAGGCAATTATTTTTGATATGGATGGTGTCCTTTTTGACACTGAAAAATATTATTATGATCGACGTGCAAATTTCTTAGCTCAAAAGGGAATTTCAATAGACCATTTACCCCCGTCTTTCTTTATAGGTGGAAATACCAAGCAAGTTTGGGAAAATATTCTCAGAGATGACTATGATAACTGGGATGTGCCAATTTTACAAGAAGAGTATAATGCCTATAAACAAGACAACCCCTTACCCTATAAAGAATTAATCTTTCCTGATGTTTTCAAGGTCTTGAATGAAGTGAATTCTCGAGGGTTGAAAATAGGTTTAGCTTCTAGCTCAGTAAAGGCAGATATCCTTAGAGCTTTGGAGGAAAATCATTTGAATGGTTTCTTTGATGTGGTTCTCTCAGGAGAAGAATTTAAAGAGAGTAAACCCAATCCAGAGATTTATCTGACAGCATTACAGCATTTGAACGTGGAAGCAAATCAGGCGCTAATTATCGAAGATAGCGAAAAGGGGATTGCTGCTGGAGTTGCAGCAGGTGTTGAGGTTTGGGCCATTAAAGATAATCGTTTTGGCATGGATCAAGGTGCAGCCAAAGGCTTGTTGGATAACCTTATGGATGTTTTAGATTTATTAAAATAGAAGAGACACCGAGTTGTAGAACTCGGTGTTTTGATGTATCAAATTAAAAAACTCTAAGTTTTTGTTGACCTTTAGATGGACTATGGTATACTAGAAATTAACGATGAATGATTTGATAATCAAATTATCTATTCATCAAATAAAATTGTGATAAAAATATAAAGAACATACGGGTTTTCATATAGGAACTAGTTATCGGAGGAATGCAAAAAATGGCTTACGAAACAATTCTTTATAGTGTTGAAGATGGAGTAGCAACTTTAACGCTTAATCGTCCAGAAGTGCAAAATGGATTTAATATTCCAGTTTGTGATGAGATTATGGCTGCAATTGAGGAAGCTAAACAAGATGCGTCAGTAAAATTCTTGGTAATCAATGCTAATGGAAAAGTCTTTTCTGTTGGTGGTGACCTTGATCAAATGCAAAAAGCGGTTGCTGTAGATGATGTACAGTCTTTGGTCCGTATTGCTGAGCAGGTAAATGAAATTTCTTTTGCTCTAAAAAAATTGCCTAAGCCAGTCATCATGGTAGTTGATGGACCATGTGCAGGTGCTGCAGCTAACTTAGCTGTTGCAGCAGACTTTACGATTGCATCTGATAAAGCTAAATTCATCCAAGCTTTTGTAGGTGTTGGTTTGGCACCTGACGCTGGAGGTCTCTACCTTTTGACACGTTCAATCGGTATTAACCGTGCGACTCAAATTACCATGACAGGAGAACCAGTATCAGCTGAAAAAGCCTTGGACTGGGGAATTGCCTACAAAGTTATTGAGTCAGAAAAACTTGAAAAAACTGTGAGTCAATTGATTAAAAAATTGAACCGTTCTTCAGTGAATTCCTTTAAAGCCATTAAAGAAATGGTTTGGGAATCTGAATTTGCAGGATGGGAAAATTACGCTAGGTTGGAACTTGACTTGCAAAAATCTCTTGCTTTCACAGAAGACTTCAAAGAAGGGGTACGTGCTTATAGTGAGCGTCGTCGACCTAAATTCCAAGGAAAATAGCCACATTTTCTAAAAGAAAAACTAAAGTTTTTTAATCGGGCTTGCGAAATTAGTTTGAGTCTGATATAATTTGAAAGTCAAAGTTTTATTGAAAGGAGTCTGGTGTGAATTACGACAAAATTGATGGCTATCTTGTTGATATTTTTAATAACGTAGTTATTATCGAAGAAGCAAGTTTAAAGAATTCAAAGTTTAACGATGTTTCCCTCAAGGAAATGCATACCATTGATGTGATCGGTACACATCCAGATACGACACCAAGTGCAGTAGCTAAAGAACTCATGCTAACTCTTGGTACTGTAACAACATCTCTCAATAAACTTGAAAAGAAAGGTTATATTGTCCGTACGCGTTCATCAGTTGACCGTCGTGTGGTCCATCTTTCGCTTTCTAAAAAGGGTCGTTTGGTATATCGTCTTCACCGTCGTTTTCATAAATCAATGGTGATGAGGATTACAGAAGGCTTTAACGACGAGGAATTGAAGGTTATGAGCAAGGGATTGGAAAATCTCCACGCATTTCTTGAGGAGTTGAAATAATGGCATTTGCAAAAATTAGTCAGGTTGCCCATTATGCACCTGCTCAGGTCGTGACTAATGATGACCTATCAAAAATCATGGATACTAGCGATGAGTGGATTCGCTCACGTACCGGTATTCAGGAACGTCGCATCTCATTGAATGAGAATACGAGTGATTTAGCTACCAATGTTGCTCATCAGCTATTAGAAAAATCAGGATTAGCTCCTGAGGAGCTAGACTTTGTTTTAGTTGCAACGATTTCTCCTGATAGCTCGATGCCGTCAGTGGCAGCGCGTGTTCAAGGAACAATTGGAGCAGTCAATGCCTTTGCTTTTGATATTACTGCGGCATGTAGTGGGTTTGTCTTTGCCCTGGCAACCGCAGAAAAATTGATTAAGTCAGGTGTCTACAAAAGAGGTCTAGTCATTGGTGCTGAAGTCCTTTCTAAAACATTAGACTGGTCTGACCGTACAACAGCTGTCCTCTTTGGAGATGGTGCTGGCGGAGTCCTCTTGGAAGAAACTGATGAAGAACATTTCTTGGGAGAATCTTTAAATACCGATGGTAGCAAGGGTGGTCTTGAGTCAGGAGCCTCTGCAGTTATCTCGCCTTATTCAGATGAGTCTGATCAGCCTAATCCCTATATGCAAATGGATGGGAAAGCAATCTTTGATTTTGCCGTTAAGACGGTTTCAAAGAGTATTAAGGCCTTGGTTGAAGAAAAAGGTGAGCCTGATTACTTCCTTCTTCATCAAGCTAACATTCGTATTTTGGATATTATGGCTAAGAAAATTGATGTCAGTCGTGACAAATTCTTGGCAAACATGATGTCTTATGGTAATACCAGTGCGGCAAGTATCCCAATTCTGCTTTCTGAAAACGTGGCGAATGGGACCTTAAAATTAGACAGAGGTCAAACAATTCTCTTATCAGGTTTTGGTGGGGGTTTGACATGGGGCAGTCTTATTGTTAAAATCTAGTTATATAAATTATGCACCAGCATAGATTATAAGAAATATATTTATCTTAAAGGAGAAATTAAAATGGCAGTATTTGAAAAAGTACAAGAAATCATCGTTGAAGAACTTGGGAAAGATGCAGAAGAAGTAAAAGTAGAAACTACTTTTGACGAACTTGACGCTGACTCACTTGACGTGTTCCAAGTTATCTCAGAAATCGAAGATGAGTTCGATATCCAAATCGAAACTGAAGAAGGTCTTAACACTGTTGGTGACCTTGTTGCTTACGTAGAAGAAAAAACTAAATAAGCAGGGCATAGAGAATATTCTTATTTGGGATATTCTCCTTTGTTTATACAATTACTTTGATTATTAAACTATTTATTTGATTAGAAAATCGAAAAAAGGTGCAAAATGAAATCTCGTATTACAGAACTGTTAGGAATTAAATATCCAATCTTCCAAGGTGGTATGGCCTGGGTTGCTGATGGCGACTTGGCAGGAGCCGTTTCAAATGCTGGTGGACTCGGAATTATTGGTGGTGGTAATGCCCCTAAAGAAGTGGTAAAAGCTAACATTGATAGAGTAAAACAAATCACTGACAAACCATTCGGTGTTAATATCATGCTTTTGTCACCATTTGCAGATGACATCGTCGACCTCGTTATCGAAGAGGGCGTTAAGGTTGTTACAACAGGAGCCGGAAACCCAGGTAAATATATGGAGCGTTTCCACGAAGCTGGAATTACAGTAATCCCAGTTATTCCATCGGTAGCACTTGCTAAACGTATGGAAAAACTTGGAGCAGATGCTGTTGTCGCAGAAGGTATGGAAGCTGGTGGTCACATCGGTAAATTGACAACTATGGCACTTGTTCGCCAAGTTGCTGATGCGGTATCTATCCCAGTTATTGGAGCTGGTGGTGTTGCTGATGGACGTGGTATGGCTGCTGTTCTTATGCTTGGAGCAGAAGCTGTTCAGGTTGGTACGCGTTTTGCTGTTGCCAAAGAATCTAATGCACACCAAAACTTCAAAGATAAGATTTTGAAGGCTAAAGATATTGATACTGTTATTTCAGCCTCAGTTGTTGGACACCCAGTTCGTGCGATTAAGAATAAATTGGCTACTGAATATAACCAAGCTGAAAAAGATTTCTTGGCTGGTAAGAAGACTCAAGAGGAAATTGAAGAGCTTGGTGCAGGTGCCCTTCGTAACGCGGTTGTTGATGGAGATGTGGAATATGGTTCAGTTATGGCTGGACAAATTGCAGGTCTTGTTCGTAAAGAAGAAACATGTGCAGAAATTTTGGAAGACCTATACACAGGTGCTGCCAAGGTGATTAAAGAAGAAGCTGCTCGTTGGGCAGATGTAAACGTCTAAAAACGTCGAAAGGATTAGGATAGTGACAAAACGTGCGTTCTTATTTGCTGGTCAAGGGGCTCAGAAATTGGGCATGGCGAGCGATTTGTATGCGACTTATCCCGTTGTCAAAGAGACATTTGATACGGCTAGTCGTATTCTAGGTTATGATTTGCGTGAATTGATTAATTCTAACGAAGAAAAACTTAATCAGACACGCTATACTCAACCAGCTATTTTGACAACGTCAGTAGCCATTTATCGCCTTTTGGCAGAAAATGGTATCACTCCTGATATTGTTGCCGGTCTCTCTTTGGGTGAATATTCTGCCCTAGTTGCGGCTGGAGCACTCTCATTTGAGGATGCGGTAGCCTTGGTTGCTAAACGTGGAGAATTCATGGAAACAGCTGCTCCTGCTGGAAGTGGGAAAATGGTTGCTGTCATGAATACAGATCCAATTTTGATTGAAGAAATCTGTCAAAAAGCATCTGAAAAGGGTGTAGTAACGCCTGCTAACTATAATACTCCAGCACAAATTGTTATTGGTGGTGAAGTTGAGGCTGTTGATTATGCTGTGGAATTGCTTAAAGAAGCTGGTGCTAAACGTCTGATTCCTCTTAATGTTTCAGGGCCGTTCCATACAGCTTTACTTGAATCAGCTAGTCAAAAATTGGCAGCAGAACTTGAGAAAGTGTCATTCAAGGACTTTACGCTTCCTTTAGTAGGTAATACTGAGGCTCAAATCATGAAGTCAGAAGATGTCAAAGCACTTTTGGCTCGTCAGGTGATGGAACCTGTACGTTTTTATGATTCGATTGCCACTATCCAAGAATTTGGTGTAGATGAAGTAATTGAGATTGGTCCAGGAAAAGTCTTGTCAGGCTTCTTGAAGAAAATTGATAAAACCTTAACAACTCATAATGTTGAAGATCAAGCTAGTCTTGATGCCCTTCTTAATGCTTAAAACGAGGTAAACATGGAACTTAAGAATAAAAATGTTTTTGTAACAGGTTCAACACGTGGAATTGGATTAGCTGTGGCACACAAATTTGCTAGTCTTGGTGCCAATGTTGTTTTAAATGGACGTTCTGAAATCTCTGAGGACTTGCTTGCACAGTTTGCAGATTATGGTGTAACTGTTGTAGGTATCTCAGGTGATATTTCTAACGGTGAAGATGCTAAACGTATGGTAGCTGAAGCTATTGAAAAGCTTGGTAGTGTTGATGTTCTAGTTAATAATGCTGGGATCACTAACGATAAGTTGATGTTGAAGATGAGTGAAGAAGATTTTGAACGTGTCTTGAAAATCAACTTGACTGGTGCTTTCAATATGACACAGGCTGTCTTAAAACCAATGTCTAAGGCTCGTCAAGGTGCCATCATCAATATGTCATCTGTTGTAGGTCTCATGGGGAATATTGGTCAAGCTAACTATGCGGCTTCAAAAGCTGGTTTGATTGGTTTTACAAAATCAGTTGCGCGTGAAGTTGCGGCTCGTGGTGTCCGTGTCAATGCTATTGCTCCTGGTTTCATTGAATCAGATATGACTGACGCTATTCCAGAGAAAATGAAAGATGCTATGATTGCTCAAGTGCCAATGAAACGTATTGGTCAAGCAGAAGAAGTGGCTGAAGTTGCAGCATTCTTGGCTAGTCAAGAATATCTCACAGGTCAAACCATCGCTATTGATGGTGGTATGACCATGCAATAATTGAATGTCAATATAAAAAATCATTTACTAGAATATCCATCCGACAAAAGGAGAATATATATGTCTACAAATCGTGTTGTTGTTACAGGTTACGGCGTAACCTCACCAATCGGTAATACACCAGAAGAATTTTGGAACAGTCTTCATGACGGTAAAATTGGTATCAAACCAATTACGAAGTTCGATGCTTCTGAAATTCCAGTCTTTAACGCTGGTGAAATCCAAGATTTCCCGTTCGATAAGTACTTTGTGAAAAAAGATACTAACCGTATGGACACTTACTCACTTTATGCGATTTATGCTGCTATGGAAGCTCTTGAAAATTCAGGACTTAACATGGAAGAAGAAGATCGTGATCGTGTTGGTGTCATCGTGTCATCTGGTATCGGTGGTCTTCAAGAACTTGAAGATCAAATCATTCGTATGCACGAACGTGGGATGAAACGTATCAAACCAATGTTTATCCCTAAAGCACTTTCAAACATGGGTGCTGGTAACATTGCTCTTAAAATTGGTGCTCAAGGGGTATGTAAATCAGTGACGACTGCTTGTGCCTCTGCCAATGATGCAATCGGTGAAGCCTTCCGTGAAATTAAATTCGGTTTGCATGATGTTGTCTTGGCTGGTGGTGCTGAAGCTTCAATCACTAAGATTGGTATTGGTGGTTTCAATGCTCTTACAGCACTTTCAACAACAGAGGATCCAGAACGTTCATCAATTCCATTTGATAAAGACCGTAATGGTTTTGTTATGGGTGAAGGTGCAGGGGTTCTCGTTATCGAAAGCTTGGAACATGCCCAAAAACGTGGTGCTAACATCTTGGCTGAGATTGTTGGTTACGGATCAAACTGTGATGCCTACCACATGACAACACCAACTCCAGACGGTTCAGGTGCTGCTAAAGCAATTAAATTGGCTATCAATGAAGCTGGTATCAAACCTGAAGATGTTGATTATGTCAATGCTCACGGGACATCAACACCTGCTAATGAAAAGGGTGAAAGTGGTGCCATTGTTTCTGTCCTTGGTAAAGATGTTCCAGTTTCATCTACTAAATCATTTACAGGTCACTTGCTAGGTGCTGCTGGTGCAGTTGAGGCTATTGCAACAATCGAAGCGATTCGTCATAGCTATGTACCGAAAACTGCTGGTACAAAAGAATTGTCTGACTACATCGAAGCTAATGTTGTTTATGGTGAAGGTCAAGAAGCTGATATTGAGTATGCAATTTCAAATACCTTCGGTTTTGGTGGACACAATGCTGTTCTTGCCTTTAAACGTTGGGAGGCTTAATTCATGAATATTTCTGAAATCAAAGATTTATTGGCTCAATTTGATGCATCAACTTTACGTGAATTTTCATACAAAAATAACGGTGAAGAATTGAATTTGAGCAAAAATCAAACAAGTTCAGTAACAGCTGCCCCAGTAGCTCCTACAGTTGAAGTAGTTGCGCCAGCTCCTCAAGCCCCAGTTGCTCCAGTAGCAGCACCTGCCGCTGTTGAAACTCCAGCAACACCAGTTGAAGAAGCTTCTGCTCCTGCTCAAGCTGCTGAAGGTGAAGTGGTTGAAAGTCCACTTGTTGGTGTGGCTTACTTGTCTCCATCACCTGAAAAACCAGCCTTTGTTTCTGTTGGTGATACTGTTAAGAAAGGTCAAACGCTTCTTATTGTTGAAGCAATGAAGGTGATGAATGAAGTGCCAGCACCTAAAGATGGTGTTATTACTGAAATATTGGTAGCGAATGAAGAAGTTGTTGACTACGGAAAAGGATTGGTACGCATCAAATGACAATTGATATTAATGCTATTCGTGAAGCTTTACCGCACCGTTATCCAATGCTTTTGGTTGACCGTGTGCTAGAAGTTTCAGAAGACGAAATCACAGCTATTAAAAATGTAACGATCAATGAACCTTTCTTTAATGGACATTTTCCTCAATACCCAGTTATGCCTGGCGTTCTTATCATGGAAGCTCTTGCGCAAACAGCTGGTGTTCTTGAATTGTCTAAACCTGAAAACAAGGGCAAATTAGTCTTTTATGCAGGTATGGATAAGGTTAAATTTAAAAAACAAGTGGTTCCTGGTGACCAACTTGTTATGACAGCTAAGTTTGTTAAACGTCGCGGAACAATTGCTGTTGTTGAAGCTAAGGCTGAAGTCGATGGTAAACTTGCTGCATCAGGTACTTTGACTTTTGCTATTGGAAGCTAATGTTTTGTGAAAATCCTTCTGGCGACAGTCGGAAAGGATTTTTCTTTAGATATTGGTCTATCACATAGAAAGGAAATCAACACAGACTATCAAAAAATGTCTGATGTTATCTTATTTTATGTTTAAAAAATTATTGATTGCCAATCGTGGTGAAATTGCAGTGCGTATTATCCGTGCAGCGCGTGAATTGGGTATCCAAACGGTTGCTATTTATTCTGAAGCGGATAAGGATTCTCTACATACTATGCTCGCTGATGAAGCTATTTGTATCGGGCCTGCAAAATCAACGGATTCTTATTTGAATATGAATCGTGTCCTATCAGCTGCTATTGTGACTGAGGCTCAAGCTATTCATCCAGGGTTTGGTTTCTTGAGTGAAAACTCTAAATTTGCCACTCTCTGTGAAGAAATGAACATCAAGTTTATTGGTCCTTCAGGCGAAGTCATGGACAAGATGGGTGATAAAATCAATGCCCGTGCTGAAATGATTAAGGCTAATGTCCCTGTAATTCCTGGTTCAGATGGTGAAGTCTTTACAGCTGAGGAGGCTTTAGAGGTTGCCAACCGTCTTGGTTACCCAGTAATGCTTAAGGCTTCTGCTGGTGGTGGCGGTAAGGGGATTCGTAAGGTTAACACTGAAGATGAGTTAGCTCCTGCCTTCGAATCTGCGTCACAAGAAGCTAAAGCAGCCTTTGGTAATGGGGCGATGTATATTGAAAAAGTTATTTACCCAGCTCGTCATATCGAGGTTCAAATTTTGGGAGATAGCTATGGTAATATTGTTCACCTAGGTGAGCGTGATTGCTCTCTTCAACGTAATAACCAAAAGGTTTTGGAAGAATCACCGTCAGTTGCTATTGGTAAGACACTTCGTCATGAAATTGGTTCAGCGGCTGTCCGTGCCGCTAAGGCTGTTAATTATGAAAATGCGGGTACTATCGAGTTCCTTCTTGATGAGAAAACAGGTCAGTTCTACTTTATGGAAATGAACACCCGTGTTCAAGTTGAGCACCCAGTTACAGAATTTGTAAGTGGTGTGGATATTGTTAAAGAACAAATCCGTATTGCCGCAGGTGAAAAACTCTCTGTGACCCAAGATGATATTGAAATCAAGGGACATGCTATTGAGTGTCGTATCAATGCAGAAAATCCTAAGTTCAACTTTGCACCTAGTCCAGGGAAAATTAGCAATCTCTACCTACCTAGTGGAGGTGTTGGTCTCCGTGTAGACAGTGCAGTCTATCCTGGCTATACTATTCCACCTTACTATGATTCAATGATTGCCAAAATCATTGTTCATGGAGAAAATCGATTTGAGGCACTCATGAAGATGCAACGTGCTCTTTACGAGCTCGAAATCGATGGTGTTGTGACTAATGCTGACTTCCAGTTGGATTTGATTTCAGATCGTAGCGTTATCGCTGGGGATTATGACACTTCCTTCTTGATGGAGACCTTCCTACCAGCTTATCAGAATCGTGAGGAATAGAGTTTATGGGATTATTTGATCGAAAAGAAAAGTATATCCGTATCAATCCTAACCGTTCTGTACGTAATGGGATTGATCACCAAGTGCCAGAAGTTCCAGATGAACTTTTTGCAAAATGTCCTGGTTGTAAACAAGCTATTTATCAAAAGGACTTGGGACAAGCTAAAATTTGTCCAAATTGTTCTTATACCTTCCGTATTTCCGCTAAAGAACGTCTCGATTTAACAGTTGATGAGGGATCTTTCCAAGAACTGTTTACAGGCATTAAAACTGAAAATCCATTGAATTTTCCAGGTTATATGGAGAAACTAGCAGCGACTAAGGAAAAAACTGGTCTTGATGAAGCTGTCGTGACTGGTGTTGCAACTATCAAGGGGCAAAAAACAGCCTTGGCCATTATGGATTCTAACTTTATTATGGCTTCAATGGGAACTGTTGTTGGTGAGAAAATCACTAAACTCTTTGAACATGCGATTGAGGAAAAACTTCCAGTTGTTATTTTTACAGCATCTGGTGGGGCCCGTATGCAAGAAGGAATCATGAGTTTGATGCAAATGGCTAAGATTTCGGCTGCTGTAAAACGTCATTCGAATGCTGGCTTGTTGTATTTGACTGTATTGACAGATCCAACAACTGGTGGGGTTACAGCAAGTTTCGCCATGGAAGGTGATATCATCTTAGCTGAGCCACAAACCTTGATTGGTTTTGCAGGTCGTCGTGTCATTGAAAACACAGTTCGCGAAACTTTGCCAGATGATTTTCAAAAGGCTGAGTTCCTTCAAGAACATGGTTTTGTTGATGCCATTGTTAAACGTACAGAGTTGGCTGATACCATTGCCACACTCTTATCATTCCATGGAGGTGTTCAATGAGCGACGTAGCACGTATTTTAAAAGAAGCGCGTGACCAAGGCCGTTTAACTGCTTTGGACTTTGCCCAAGGAATCTTCGATGACTTTATCGAACTTCATGGCGATCGTAATTTCCGTGACGATGGTGCCATTATTGGTGGTATTGGTCGTTTAAATGGCCAAGCAGTTACTGTAGTGGGTATCCAAAAAGGTAGAAACCTACAAGATAACCTCAACCGTAACTTTGGCCAACCTCATCCAGAGGGTTATCGTAAGGCTCTTCGCCTCATGAAACAGGCTGAAAAGTTTGGTCGTCCAGTCGTTACCTTTATCAATACTGCAGGTGCTTATCCTGGTGTTGGGGCAGAGGAACGCGGACAAGGTGAGGCAATTGCGCGTAACCTTATGGAAATGAGCGACCTTAAGGTGCCAATTATTGCCATTATCATTGGTGAAGGTGGTTCGGGAGGAGCTCTTGCCTTGGCAGTAGCCGATAAGGTTTGGATGCTTGAAAATACCATCTATTCTATCTTGAGTCCTGAAGGATTTGCAACTATCCTCTGGAAAGATGGCTCACGTTCAGAAGAGGCGGCAGAGTTGATGAAGATTACATCAGGTGAGTTGCTTAACATGGGAATCGTTGATAAGGTTATCCCAGAACGTGGTTACTTTACAAGTGAAATTATTGAAGCAATTAAGACAGCAATTGTAGATGAGTTGGCAGAATTAAGCCAATTATCAACAGAAGACTTACTTGAAGCGCGTTATCAACGTTTTAGAAAATATTAAAAAACATTGGGATTTACCCCAATGTTTTTTTTATACGGTATGGCGTTCGAAGGCTTGGTCTGAGATACCTTGTTCAAGGATAAGTTTAGCCCATTCCTTAGCTGAATGAAGACTGTGATCCTTGTAGTTACCACAAGATTCAATGGTTGTCCCTGGAACATCTTCCCATGTAATCTCGTTAGCGATAGCTTCAAGACTAGATTTGATAACTTTGGCAATTTCTGTAGGATCTTGTTTACCCCACATAATCATATGGAAACCTGTACGGCAACCAAATGGTGAGCAATCAATAAGTCCATCGATACGTTGACGGATCAGTTTAGCGAGTAGGTGTTCGATAGTATGAAGACCACCTGTATCAATACTGTTTTCATTGGGTTGGATCAAACGGATATCAAAGTTTGTGATGATATCTCCTTTAGGTCCAACTTCCTCTGAAATAAGACGGACATAAGGTGCTTTTACAATAGTGTGATCAAGTTCAAAACTTTCAACAGTAACGTCTTTTGGCATGGTAATACCTCCCTATTCTAATAGAGTTATGATACCACAAAATCAGTTTAAACTTCTAGTATTTATTTGAGAAAAAGCTATAAATATGATACACTAGAAGACGGTTTTCTTTAGGGAAACCTTAGAAAAGTTGAGGTAAAGACATGATAAACATGATAATTTTAGTTGTCTTTGCACTCATTGGTTTAGTCGTTGGATATTTAGCAATTTCTATTAAACTTAGCAAAGCTAAGGAACAAGCAGAAACTACCTTGCTAAAGGCAGAACAAGACGCTGTGAATCTTCGCAGTCAGGCAGAACATGATGCAGATCATCTGCGTGTGACTGCTGAACGCGAAAGTAAGGCTCAACGTAAAGAGTTCTTGTTAGAAGCAAAAGAGGAAGCTAGAAAATATCGAGAAGATATTGAAAAAGAATTCAAATCTGAACGTCAAGAGCTTAAACAAATGGAAAATCGTTTAACAGAACGTGCAACCAGCCTTGACCGTAAGGATGAAAATCTATCAAGTAAAGAACTTACCCTCGAGAAGAAAGAGCAGAGTCTTGCTGACAAATCTAAACATCTTAATGAGCGTGAAGAGAATGTGACTCAGTTGGAGGCTGAGAAGCAAGCTGAACTTGAACGTGTTGGTCAGATGACCATTGCAGAGGCGCGTGAGGTAATCTTAACGGAGACTGAGAATAATCTGACTCATGAGATTGCAACACGTATCAAAGATGCAGAAGCACAGGTTAAAGATACTGTTGATAAGAAGGCCAAAAACTTGTTGGCGCAAGCTATGCAACGCTTGGCTGGAGATTATGTTACTGAACAAACAGTAACTACTGTTCACCTTCCAGATGACAATATGAAAGGTCGTATCATTGGACGTGAGGGGCGTAATATCCGTACGCTTGAAAGTCTAACAGGTATTGACGTTATTATTGACGACACTCCAGAAGTGGTTGTCCTTTCTGGTTTTGATCCAGTTCGTCGTGAAATTGCACGTATGACTCTCGAGGCCTTGATTAAGGACGGTCGTATCCATCCGGCTCGTATTGAAGAGTTGGTTGAGAAGAGCCGTCAAGAAATGGACAACCGTATCCGTGAGTATGGTGAAGAGGCAGCCTACGAAATTGGCGCTATGAATCTTCATCCTGATTTGATTAAGATTATGGGACGCTTGCAGTTCCGTACGTCGTATGGTCAAAACGTCCTTCGTCACTCAGTTGAAGTTGGTAAATTAGCAGGTATCATGGCTGGTGAATTGGGTGAAAATGTTGCCCTTGCTCGTCGTGCTGGATTCCTTCACGATATGGGGAAAGCCATTGACAAAGAAGTCGAAGGTAGCCACGTAGAGATTGGTGCAGAGTTTGCACGTAAGTACAAAGAACATCCAGTTGTGGTCAATGCCATTGCCAGCCACCATGGCGATGTAGAACCTGAGAGCGTTATTGCAGTTATTGTAGCTGCAGCAGATGCTTTGAGTTCGGCTCGTCCAGGGGCTCGTAATGAATCTGTTGAGAATTATGTCAAACGCCTTCGTGATTTGGAAGAAATTGCATCAAGCTTTGACGGTGTTCAAACAAGCTTCGCCCTTCAAGCTGGTCGTGAAATTCGTATTATGGTTCATCCAAACAAAATCTCAGATGATGAAGTTACGATCTTGTCTCACAAGGTACGTGAACAAATTGAGAAGAATTTGGATTACCCAGGAAATATTAAGGTTACAGTCATTCGTGAATTCCGTGCGGTTGACTATGCCAAATAAGATAAGAGAGCCGAAAGGCTTTTTTATTTTGCCCTTCATACTGAAAGGGATATTCTTTTTGAAAATGTAAGAACTTTCTTATCAAATTGCGTCATTTTGGTAGATAAGTATTTCATAATGAAATATTTTGATTTTTTTTGACTGTTTCTAGTTGACAGTTATTAAAAATTTAGTATAATAGATTTTGTAAACGATTACAGAAGGAGAGATTATGCTAAAGTCTGAACGTAAGCAGATTATCTTGTCTCAGTTGAAACAAGATGGTTTTGTCACTTTGGAAAACTTAACTGTTTTGTTAAGTGATACTTCCGAGTCGACGATTCGTCGCGACTTGGACGAGTTAGCGGCAGATGGCCAACTTAAACGTGTTCATGGCGGTGCTGAAAGCATTCATGGTCTAAAGGAAGAAATTGCCAATAGTCAAAAAGCTATTAGAAACGTTCAAGAAAAGGCTCAGTTAGCTGGTTATGCTGCCGATTTGATTAAGGAAGGTGATGTCGTCTTTCTTGAGGCTAGTACAACAAATGAACTTTTGATTCCACATTTGGCTAATCGTCAGGTAACGGTTGTGACTAATTCTATCCACCATGCGGTTAAGCTGGTAGATCATGGTGTTAGCACTAGGATTGTTGGAGGAAAGGTTAAACATTCAACGGATGCTTCTATTGGAAGTACTGCTCAAGAGCAAATCAGACAACTGAATTTTGATTGTGCGTTCATTGGTGCTAATGGCGTTGATGCTAATTATTTCACCACACCAGACATGGAGGAGGCAGTTATTAAACGGACGGTTATAGCTAATGCGCGAAAAGCCTACGTTCTAGCGGATGCCTCTAAACTTGGTCAGATTACCTATGCTAAGGTAGCCGAGGTCGAGAAAGTAACCATAATTACAAATGCTTCGGAAGAAGAGCTCCTAAAAGAATTAAAAGAGAAAACGAGGGTTATTGAAGTATGATTTATACTGTAACGCTGAATCCATCAATCGACTTCATTGTTCGTATCGACAAAGTAGAGATTGGTGAAGTTAACCGCATGGAGAGTGATGATAAGTTCGCTGGCGGTAAGGGGATTAATGTTAGTCGTATTTTGCAACGTTTAGGTGTTGATAATACTGCAACGGGCTTCATCGGTGGTTTTACAGGACGTTTTGTGACAGATGGTTTGGATGCAGAAGCTATTAAAACTAAGTTTGTAGCTGTGGATCAAGACACACGTATTAATGTTAAAATCAAGGCTGATCAAGAAACTGAAATTAACGGTGCAGGACCTGTCATTAATGAGTATCAATTGGCTGAATTGGAAGCAGTTCTTTCAAGTGTAAGTGCTGATGATGTGGTTGTTTTTGCTGGATCAGCACCAAGCAATCTTGGAAACAAGGTCTATAACAAATTGATTCCACTAGTGCGTGAAACTGGTGCACAGGTTGTCTGTGACTTTGAAGGTCAAACCTTGCTTGATTCCTTGGCCTACCAACCACTCTTGGTAAAACCAAATAACCATGAGTTAGAAGCTATTTTCAATGTCAAACTTAATGGTTTGGCTGATGTTGAAAAATATGCGCGTGAAATCCTTGCTAAGGGTGCACAGAACGTTATCATCTCAATGGCAGGTGATGGAGCTCTGCTTGTCACACCAGAGGCTGCTTACTTTGCCAAACCAATTAAGGGGACAGTTAAAAACTCTGTTGGTGCGGGTGACTCAATGGTTGCTGGTTTCACTGGTGAGTTTGTTAAATCAGGGGACCCAATTGAGGCGCTCAAGTGGGGAGTGGCGTGTGGAACATCTACAGCTTTCTCAGATGACTTAGCGACAATTGAATTTATTAAAGAAACATACAATAAAGTAGAGGTAGAAAAACTATGAAAATTCAGGACTTACTGAACAAAAAAGTCATGTTGCTTGACCTTCAAGCAACTACAAAAGAAGCTGCTATCGATGAAATGATTAACAGCCTGGTTGACAATGGTGTTGTGACTGACTTTGATGTTTTCAAAGCAGGTATTATGGCTCGTGAAGCACAAACATCAACTGGTTTGGGTGATGGAATTGCTATGCCACACAGCAAAAATGCTGCAGTAAAAGAAGCGACAGTACTTTTTGCTAAATCTAATAAAGGTGTAGATTACGAATCACTTGATGGTCAACCTACCGACCTCTTCTTTATGATTGCAGCTCCAGAGGGAGCAAACGACACTCACTTGGCAGCTCTTGCTGAATTGTCAAAATACCTCATGCAAGATGGTTTTGCAGATCGTTTGCGTAAGGTGACTTCTCCAGATGAAGTGATTGCTGCTTTTAATACTGGCGAAGAAGAAGCACAAGCTGAGGAAGCTAAGAAAGCACAAGCTGTTAAAGAAGCAGCTTCAAGCGATAAACCACTTATCGTAGCTGTAACAGCTTGTACAACTGGTATTGCTCACACTTACATGGCTGAAGAATCACTGATTAAAACGGGTGAAGAAATGGGAGTCAATGTTCGTGTTGAAACTAACGGTGCTTCAGGTGTCGGAACACCATTGACTGCTGAAGAAATCAGTAAGGCTGTAGGTGTTATCGTAGCGGCAGACAAGGCAGTTGAAACAGCACGTTTTGATGGTAAAAAATTGCTTTCTAAACCAGTCGCTGCAGGTATTCGTCAACCTCAAGAATTAATCCAAAATATCTTGGATGGTAAGGCTGAAGTCTTCCATGCCGAAAATGCTGGAGCTGCTCAAGAATCAAGTGAGAAATTGAGCCTCGGTGGTGCCTTCTATAAACACTTGATGAGTGGGGTATCACAAATGCTCCCATTCGTTATCGGTGGTGGTATCATGATTGCGCTTGCCTTCTTGCTTGACCAAATCATGGGTGTTCCTAAAGATCAATTGTCACAACTTGGTTCTTACCATGAAATTGCTGCTCAATTCAAAGCAATTGGTGGTGCGGCCTTTGGTTTCATGCTTCCAGTACTTGCAGGTTACATTGCTTACTCTATCGCTGAAAAACCAGGTTTGGTTTCAGGTTTTGTAGCTGGTGCTATCGCATCAAGTGGTGCAGCCTTTGGTGGTGTTCCATTTGGTTCAGGTGGTAAAGCAACCCTTGCCCTTGCCGGTGTATCTTCAGGTTTCCTTGGAGCTCTTGTTGGTGGTTTCCTTGCAGGTGGTGTTATCCTCGTTCTTCGTAAACTCTTGGCAGGTATCCCACGTGCTCTTGAAGGAATCCGTTCTATCTTGCTCTTGCCACTTCTAGGTGTATTTGCTACAGGTTTCTTGATGTTGGCAGTGAATATCCCAATGGCAGCAATCAATACAGGTCTTAATAACTTCTTGTCAAGCTTGTCAGGAAGCTCAGCCGTATTACTTGGTCTCCTTGTTGGTGGTATGATGGCAGTGGATATGGGTGGACCAGTCAACAAAGCAGCTTATGTCTTTGGTACAGGTACTCTCGCAGCAACAGTAACTTCAGGTGGTTCAGTTGTTATGGCAGCAGTTATGGCAGCTGGTATGGTTCCTCCATTGGCAGTTTTTGTAGCGACACTCTTATTTAAAGATAAATTCACCGAAGAAGAACGCAACTCTGGTTTGACAAACATCGTTATGGGACTTTCATTCATCACTGAAGGTGCAATCCCATTCGGTGCAGCTGACCCAGCACGCGCTATCCCAAGCTTTATCGTCGGTTCAGCTATTACAGGTGCTCTCGTAGGTATGGCAGGAATCAAATTGATGGCACCACACGGAGGTATCTTCGTTATTGCCCTCACATCAAATGCCCTTCTCTACCTTCTCTTCATTTTGATTGGTGCTGTGGTATCAGGTATCCTTTTCGGATTTCTCCGCAAACCACTTGATAAATAAGATATGATTAAACAATCTCGTTGAGTACGGGGTTGTTTTTTTGTGTCGTAGCAGATTTTTGTCAGGGTACCTATTTTATGATAAAGTATAGGCAGAAATGGCTTATCTAGTAGCTAATACGCTGTATAAAGAAACATAAGAGGTAAAATATGGTAAAAGAATACGATTATATTGTCATCGGTGGTGGCTCTGGCGGGATTGCCAGTGCTAATCGTGCTGCTATGCACGGCGCTAAGGTTATTCTCTTTGAAGGAAAAGAGGTCGGCGGTACCTGCGTCAATGTGGGCTGTGTACCTAAAAAGGTCATGTGGTATGGTGCTCAGGTTGCTGAGACCCTTCACCGTTATGCAGGTGAGTATGGTTTTGATGTGACGGTTAATAAGTTTGATTTTGCAAGGCTTAAGGCCAATCGTCAGGCTTATATCGACCGTATCCATGGCTCTTATGAGCGTGGTTTTGATAGCAATGGCGTTGAACGTGTCTACGAGTATGCAAGATTTGTTGATCCTCATACGGTTGAAGTAGCGGGGGAGCTTTATACAGCACCCCATATCCTTATTGCAACAGGTGGTCATGCTCTTTATCCAAATATTCCAGGTAGTGAATATGGGATTACTTCAGATGGTTTCTTTGAGTTAGATGAAGTACCAAAACGTACAGCTGTTATTGGTGCTGGCTACATCGCCGTTGAGGTTGCTGGTGTTCTCAATGCTCTTGGTAGTGACACGCATCTCTTTGTTCGTAAGGATCGCCCATTACGTACCTTTGACAAGGATATTATCGATGTCTTAGTCGATGAGATGGCTAAATCAGGTCCGACCCTTCACACGCATGCTAATGCTACAGAAGTAGTGAAAAATGCTGACGATTCTTTGACCATTAGCTTTGACAATGGAGAAACGATTACTGTTGATTGCCTCATTTGGGCTATTGGTCGTGCAGCCAATACCTCTGGCTTTGGTCTTGAAAAGACGGGCGTTGAGTTGACTGAACGAGGTAACATTTATTCAGACGCCTTTGAAAATACATCAGTTCCTGGTATCTACGCCCTTGGTGATGTGACTGGTAAACTAGATTTGACGCCAGTTGCAATCAAGGCGGGACGTCAATTGTCAGAGCGACTCTTCAACAATAAAGCCGATGCTAAGCTTGATTACACTGATGTAGCCACTGTGGTCTTTAGCCACCCAGTCATTGGTTCTGTTGGTTTGACTGAGGAAAAAGCAATTGCTAAATATGGTGCGGAGAATATCAAGGTCTATAAATCTAGTTTCACTCCAATGTATACAGCTCTTGCAAACAATCGTCAGCCGTCAACTATGAAATTAGTAACACTTGGTGAGGATGAAAAAATCATCGGTCTTCATGGCATTGGCTACGGTGTCGATGAGATGATTCAAGGCTTCTCTGTGGCTATTAAGATGGGAGCAACTAAGGCTGATTTTGATAATACGGTTGCCATTCATCCAACCGGTTCAGAAGAATTTGTAACGATGAGATAAAAAGGTGGAGTCTGTCTAGCCAAATAGATAGACTTTTCTTTGTGTCTGAATGGCCTCAATTGAAAGTGATCGCAAGGAAGTCCCTTGCGAATTTCCATAGCCTTTTTGGCTATGGAAACCATTCATCCAACCGGCTCAGAAGAATTTGTAACGATGAGATAAAAAGGTGAAGTCTGTCTAGCCAAATAGATAGACTTTTCTTTGTGTTCAAATAACAACCTATATATTTTGTGTGTAACTGTATATTGTCTAAATAAAAAAGACCTTTAGGCCTTTCTTTCGTTTAATAAGTAGTTTCTTACTTCTGAGATAAAGTAAAGGGATCCTGTAACAACAAATAGGTCATCAGGATTTGCTGATTCAGCTTGTGCTAGCCAGTCTCTATAGTCGGCCGCACGTTTGAAGTCTTGGGGATAGTCATCCAAGGGCAGTGCTTCAAAAAAGTCAAAGCTGGTTACCGTTATGTCATACTCTTTCAGTTCTCCTAGTAAGTTTGCTAAAGGTTTTCGTCTAAGTCCTGCAAAGAGGATATGGATTTTACGATTGGCAAAGTTATCTTTTAGTACCTGTTTTAAGCTAGCAATTCCTTGAGGGTTATGGGCACCGTCTAGATAAATATTGTTTCCTATCCACTCACTACGACCAGGCCAGTGTGTGTCACAAATACCATCTTGAATGCTCTTATTAGTAATCTTAGGAAATGTTGGAGTCAAGAGATGGGCAGCAGTGACAGCTAACCCAGCATTGTTTTCTTGATGTCGTCCTAGCATTGGTAGCTTAAGATCTGGACTTTCCCAATGGTCATAAGAAACTTGGATCGTTTGATTGTCTTTCGGAAGCAGCTGAATTTCCCTATCAATGACGGCTAAAGGAGCTCGTAGGTCATGTGATTTTTGGTTGAAAAAATGTTCAACTTCTGCAGAGACACGACCAAGTAAGATAGGTGTGTTTTCTCGCATGACGCCTGCTTTATGATTGGAGATGTCCAAAAGGCTATTGCCCAAGGTTTCAGTGTGATCAAAGCCAATTGAAGTACAGATGACAAGCTCTGGCGAAAGGACATTGGTCGAATCAAGGCGTCCACCAATACCTGCTTCAATGATAGCCATATCAACCTGTTTAAGGTCGAAGTAGAGGAACATGAGTAAGGTGACCAACTCGAATTCCGTTGGTCGGTCAAAAGCAGTGTGCTCTTCTAAATCATCAAGAAGAACCTGAGCTTTCTCGACAAGGCTAATCAAATCCTTATCAGGGATTTCTGTACCGTTTATACTAATACGTTCGTTGAAACGAGTAATATAAGGTGAGGTAAAGGTCCCGACCTGATAGCCTGACTTTGTTAGGATATTTTGTAGGTAGCTTGTTGTTGATCCCTTACCGTTGGTACCGACAATATGTACCGTTGGAAAGTGAATCTGAGGATTTCCGGCTTGTTTCAAAAGCCAACGCATACGTTCGAGTTGAGGGCGACGGCCATTGCCCTTGAAAGAATGGATAAAATTTAGAGTTTCTGTATAGTTCATAGGATTATAGAAAAAAGGCAGGGTTTCCTAGCCTTTTACATGTCTTAGTTAGAAGCGGCGTCACCAGTTGTTGCGCCACCAGTAGTCGCATTGCCAGATGTTGTGTCTGCAGTAGCTGCTGATGAAGAGGTAGTCGTATTGCCACCCGTTGTTGTGTCTGCAGATGACGAATAGGTGTTAGTTCCTGCTTGGCTACTTGTTTGTGTTTCTGAATCAGTCGCATTGCCATAACTAGATGAAGCGGCGCTTGATTCTTGAGTCTTATTATTGCCTTCTTTGATGACTACAGTTGATTGATTGGCTGATGAATCAGAAGTGTCCTTATTTTTAGAGGCTGTGAAATTCATGATGGTGATTGAAGCCACGATGATTGACAAAATTGTCCCGACGGCAGTAAGGACTTTTTGGAAGGCAGTGAAGCCTTTTGTAACGTGTTCAGTTACCTTTGGGGCAGATTTTTTTTCTTCTTTTGATGAATGATTACGGCGTGAGTAATTTTCAGACATGATGCTCTCCTTAAAAATATTTCGTACTTTCTATTATATGATTTTCTCGCAAAAATTGCTAAAAAAATTATGCTATAATAAATAGTAAATAAAAATCGAGGAAAAATCATGATTTATTTTGATAATTCAGCCACTACGGTGCCTTATCCAGAGGCACTTAGAACCTATCAAGAAGTGGCTACTAAAATTTTTGGGAACCCATCCAGCCTGCACCAATTAGGAACATCTGCGACACGTATTTTGGAGGCTTCTCGTAAGCAAGTTGCGGACCTCATTGGAAAATCAGCCGATGAGATTTTCTTTACGTCTGGAGGAACTGAAGGCGACAACTGGGTCATTAAAGGAGTGGCTTTTGAAAAAGAACCTTATGGCAAACACATCATTGTTTCTGATATTGAGCACCCTGCGGTAAAAGAGTCTGCTAAATGGCTTTCAGAGCATGGTTTTGAAGTGTCCTATGCACCAGTTAATGAGCAAGGATTTGTGGATGTTGAAGCTCTTGCTGGATTATTACGCCCTGATACAATCTTGGTTTCGGTTATGGCCGTTAATAACGAAATCGGATCAATCCAACCTATTCAAGCTATCTCGGATATATTGGCTGATGAGCCGACGATATCTTTCCATGTGGATGCTGTTCAGGCCATTGGGAAGATTCCTGTATCAGCTTATTTAACAGACCGTGTTGACTTTGCAACTTTTTCTGGTCACAAGTTCCATGCTGTTCGAGGTGTCGGTTTTGTCTACAAAAAGGCAGGGAAAAAGATTACGCCGCTCTTAACAGGTGGTGGTCAAGAAAAAGACTTTCGTTCAACGACTGAGAATGTTGCTGGCATTGCGAGTATGGCTAAGGCCTTGCGATTAGTTACTGACAAAGAGGTGTTTTCTCTTCCGAAAATTGCCAAGATGAAAAAAATTATCTTTGACGAATTGGCTAAGTATGAGGACATTACTATTTTCTCAGGTGAGGGTGAAGACTTTGCGCCCAATATTTTGACCTTTGGAATCAAGGGTGTTCGTGGTGAAGTTATTGTCCATGCTTTTGAAGAGCATCAAATCTATATTTCAACGACATCTGCATGTTCATCTAAGGCGGGAAAACCAGCAGGGACTCTCATTTCTATGGGTGTTCCGACTAAATTAGCTCAAACGGCTGTACGTATCAGTCTTGATGATGACAATGATATGGGACAGGTAGAACAGTTTCTCACAATTTTCAAGCAGGTCTACGCCAAGACACAAAAAGTGAGATAGTAAGATTTAAGCAATTAAACAATAAAACTAAATTCAAATTTAAAAGGAAAAGGAATGACACTAACATATTCAGAAATTATGGTTCGCTATGGTGAATTGTCTACCAAGGGCAAAAACCGTATGCGCTTTATCAATAAACTTAGAAATAACATCAAGGATGTTCTATCCATCTATCCAGATGTTAAAGTGACTTTTGACCGAGACCGTGGTCACATCTACCTCAACGGTACAGACTATGAGCCAGTAGCAGAGTCTTTGAAGCAAATTTTTGGTATTCAAGCCTTTAGTCCTGTTTACAAGTTTGAAAAAGATGTCGAGGTCTTGAAAAAGGCTGTTCAAGACATTATGACTGGGCTCTATCGTGACGGTCTTACCTTTAAAGTGACTGCTAAACGTAGTGACCATGATTTTGTTCTCGATAGTCGTGAGCTCAATCTTACTTTAGGAAATGCAGTTTTTGATGTATTGCCTGACATTAAGGCTCAGATGAAGGGCCCAGATGTCAACCTTAAGGTAGAAATTCGTGCCGAGGCGGCTTATATTTCTCACGAGGAAATCAAAGGAGCAGGTGGACTACCTGTAGGGACTGCCGGTAAAGGAATGCTCATGCTTTCAGGTGGGATTGATTCGCCAGTGGCAGGTTATCTTGCACTTAAACGTGGTGTGGATATTGAAGCTGTCCACTTTGCAAGCCCTCCTTATACCAGTCCTGGTGCACTGAAAAAGGCTCAAGATTTGACCCGTAAGTTGACCAAGTTTGGTGGTAATATCCAGTTCATCGAAGTACCATTTACTGAAATCCAAGAGGAAATCAAAGAAAAAGCGCCTGAGGCTTATTTGATGACCTTGACGCGTCGTTTTATGATGCGTATTACTGACCGCATTCGAGAAGAACGTCGAGGTCTTGTGATTATCAATGGTGAGAGTCTTGGTCAGGTTGCTAGTCAGACTATGGAGTCTATGCAGGCGATTAATGCTGTTACATGTACGCCAGTGATTCGTCCAGTTGTCACTATGGACAAGTTGGAAATCATTGATTTGGCACAAAAAATTGATACCTTTGACATTTCCATCCAACCTTTTGAGGATTGCTGTACTATCTTTGCACCTGACCGTCCAAAGACTAATCCAAAAATCAAAAATGTTGAACAATATGAACGTCGTATGGATGTTGAAGCCTTGGTTGAACGTGCGGTTGCGGGAATCATGGTGACTGAAATCACACCTATTGAAGAAGCGCAAGACGAAGTGGATACACTTATTGAAGACTTGCTCTAGTCTAGGAGGATATAGTACTAACATAGTAGTATTTAGGTGCTACTAGAGTTAGGTATGTCCAAAAAGAAATGTCGATGTTGAGCTTTTACCCAGAAAGGAAAATACATGACTGTTTATAACATCAATTTAGGAATCGGTTGGGCATCAAGTGGTGTTGAGTACGCCCAGGCCTATCGTTCTACAATTTTCAAAAACACAGGTATTAAGGCCAAATTTGTCTTTATGGATATGTTCCTGCAGGACAATCTTTCTGATTTGACCCGTAACATGGGGTTTGAAGATGAAGACGTCATCTGGCTATACAGCTATTTTACAGACCTGAAAATTGCTCCAACGACCTATACTGTCAAGGATTTGGAAAAGGAAATCCCTTATGACATCACGCGTCGTGAGATTAATGGCAAGGTGGTTAAGCTCTTTTGTGCCAAGGAAGATATTTTCTACGCCGCTTATTTGCGTAAAGAGGGTGAAGATATCGTTCACCGTGTGGAAAAAGTATCGCGTGGTTGCTTAATTCGTAAAGACTTTTACTCTTACACTAAGATGTTCACGGAGTACTACACCCCTGTAGATAACAAGGCCCACCTCTATCAACGTCGTTTCTTCAATGAAGATGGCAGTATTGCTTATGATGAAATTGTTGATGGTAAGGATAGTGTCTTCCGTTTCCCAGATAAGATTTTGTCATCTAAACATGAATTTATCGCCTACTTCATGTCGCAACTTGGTCTAACTGACCAGGATATCGTTATTTTGGACCGTGCAACTGGCACAGGGCAGGCTGTTTTCCGCAATACCAAACCTGCTAAGCTTGGGGTTGTGGTCCATGCAGAGCACTTTAGTGAAAATGCTGTGACAGACAAGACTATTTTATGGAATAACTTCTATGAGTACCAATTCAGCAATGCAGATAAGGTTGATTTCTTCATCACAGCGACAGAGCGTCAACGTAGCATTATGCTAGATCAGTTCAACAAATACACACCATTTACACCTAATATCGTAACGATTCCTGTGGGAAGTTTGGATAAACTGAGAGAGCCTGAGGGAGAGCGTAAACCATTCTCAATCATCACAGCTTCACGTTTGGCCAATGAAAAGCACGTAGACTGGTTGGCTAAGGCTGTTGTTAAGGCTAAAGAAAGTCTGCCACAAGTGAACTTTGATATCTTTGGTACAGGTGCTGAAGAAGCTAAGCTTAAGGCCATTATCGAGGAAAATCACGCTCAGGATTACATCCATCTTAAGGGTCACCAAGATTTAACAGAAGTCTACAAGGATTACGAACTTTACCTATCAGGTTCTAAGAGTGAAGGTTTTGGCTTGACACTTCTAGAAGCTGTTGGATCGGGCCTTGGTATGATTGGTTTTGATGTCCGTTATGGGAACCAAACTTTTATCAAGGATAATGAAAATGGTTACTTAATCCCTCGATTTGAAAAAGATGACGAGCTTGCTATTGTGGCTGCCTTGGCAGAGAAAATTGTAGCTTTCTTCAATCGTTCAGATTTAGATCATGTTCATCAAGTCTCTTATGATATCGCCAAAGGCTTTTTGACAGAGGAAATCGAGCAGAAGTGGCTTAACTTAGTAAAGGAGATGACTAATCATGATTAATTTATTTGAGAACTATAGTCAAGGTAGTTGGGATCTCCATTACTCGCTGATTGTTGCTGGCTATGTGAATACAACAGTTTGTCTTTCAGATGATGGCTTTCTGCCTAGTGATGTGACCTCACCTTACCTTTATTTCACTGGTTTTGACAAGGTTCAAGGTTCTGCACTTTACTTTAATCAGGTTCCTGTGCCTGACTACTGGGAGATTTTAGGAACAAATAGCAACGCGGAAATCTTCCGTTTTGATAAGAAACGTGGTCATATTCACTATGCGCATCCTGCTCATCAGCGTCTAGTTAAAGCTGTGGATTGGTATGATGAGTCAGGTCGCCTGCGTGTGACTGATCGCTACAATAATAAGGGGTATCGTTTCTCACAAACAACTTACAATGTTAAGCAAGAAGCGACCATTACTAGTTATTTCACTCCAGACAACAAGGAAGTTATCGTCATTAACCATTTGACCAAAGACGTTATCTTGAATTGGAAAGACAAGGTCTACATTTTCAAAAACAAATCGGAGTTTGTAGTCTTTTATCTTAAAGAAGCTGGCTATGATTTGCGACGTATCCTTTATAACTCCTTGTCAACGCCTTTCTTGACAGCTATGAATCTTCCGAATTCTGGTCAAGATGTCCTCTTCTGGCAAGAGCCTATCACTGATTCAGTCCCTGGGAATATGCGCCTCCTTCTTGATAGCAATCACCGTAAAACTAAGATTGTAGTGCAAGAATACACAGCATATACGAATCTTCTAAAGTTGGTTAGTCCAGAGCAGGCTTCTCGCGTGGCTTTCCTTGGCTTCATGTATCCATTTGCTCGTCAGAATAATTTCCAAAATCAAGCACTGATCTTGACCAACTCAGATCAGATTGAACACTTGGAAAACATTGTTAGTGAAGTGCCTACCATGCACTACCATATTGGTGCAATCACTGAAATGTCAAGTCGTTTGATGGATTTAGCTAAATATAGTAATGTTAGCCTTTATCCGAATATTACAACAGAACAGGTTAAGCGTCTCTATCAAGAGGCTGATTTCTATTTAGATATTAACCACCAAAATGAAATCCTGTCAGCGACACGTGCTGCCTTTGAAAATAACCTGCTTATCCTGGCTTTCACGAACACAAGCCATGGTCCAGATTATACTGCACCAAGCAATATTTTCTCAGCTATGAATGCTGGGCAATTTAAACAAACCCTTAAAGAAGCCTTGGGCAACCGTGACTTCCTTAGTCACTTGCTTGATCGTCAACGTGAGCATGCTCATGTGGCGACACCAGAAGATTATAAGAAGGTTATTGGTTAGGGAAATGACACTAGAGGTTCGTAATATTTATCCTCTGACACCAACATTCAAGATGGTCGCTTCGCTTTATGAAGCGGCTTTTCCTGTGGAGGAGAGACTCCCACTTTGGCAATTGTCTTGGAACAGTTTGAAAAATGGACAATCTTTCTTGGCTTATTTTGATCAGGGAGTTTTTATTGGTTTTACCTATGCAATCTGTACTGATAACCTGGTCTACCTACTCTTTCTCGCGGTTAAAGAAAGTAAACAGTCTCAGGGATATGGCAGTCAGATTTTGGCACAAGTTAAGAAAAAAGCAGGGGTACGACCGTGTGTGCTTACGATTGAACCTATGGATGAGGAGCAAGTCTCTAATCGGGCTCAACGTTTAAAACGTTTAGCATTTTATGAACGAAATGGCTATCAGGCATTGAATCACTTCTATTTTGAAGGAAGTGAACGTTATCAAATTTTGACAACGGATAAGAGCCTTTCCTTAGTTGATCTGGAGCGGGCTTTAGCTAAGACTTTCTTAGGAAGATATGGAATAAGAGTTGATTAGGGTAATCGTTACTTTGATAAATTTCAATGAGCAGAATAAGAATAATCAAAATAACTTTTTCTCTTGTCATTAGAGGGAAAAAATGATAGAATTGTAACGTTGACTAAATGCACGTCCTGTGCAACCGCACGACTACTGTTTGCAAGTGGGTTCGTCCCCGCAGTACTAGGCGAGTCTTCACAGAGGGAAACCTCAGACACATTAAAAATTTTAATAGGAGGTGCATCATGAGCACATACGCAATCATCAAAACTGGTGGAAAACAAGTTAAAGTTGAAGTAGGTCAAGCGATCTACGTTGAAAAAATCAACGCTGAAGCTGGATCAGAAGTAACTTTTAACGAAGTTGTTCTTGTCGGTGGTGATAAAACTGTAGTAGGTACTCCAGTTGTTGAGGGAGCTACTGTTGTCGGAACTATCGAAAAACAAGGTAAACAAAAGAAAGTTGTTACTTTCAAATACAAACCTAAAAAAGGTAGCCACCGTAAACAAGGTCACCGTCAACCTTATACAAAAGTTGTTATCAACGCTATCAACGCGTAAGTTAGCGACTAATCACTAAGAAAGGACACAATCTTATGTTGAAAACTCTTGAAAACTTGCAACTTTTCGCCCACAAAAAAGGTGGGGGTTCTACTTCCAATGGTCGTGATTCACAAGCTAAACGTCTTGGTGCTAAAGCAGCTGATGGACAAACTGTATCAGGTGGATCAATCCTTTACCGTCAACGCGGTACACACATCTACCCAGGTGTAAACGTAGGCCGTGGTGGTGATGATACACTCTTCGCTAAAGTTGAAGGTGTTGTACGTTTCGAACGTAAAGGTCGCGACAAAAAACAAGTATCTGTATACCCAGTTGCTAAATAATTAAGCTAAAGTCTGCACTTTTGTGTAGGCTTTTCTTTATGAAAAAAGGAGAATCCTATGCCTTTAAATCACTACCAACAAGAAGTAGGGCCAAGTCTAGCAGATGCCAGTCCGGGTAAAATGCCAGATGTTGCTCTATTAGAAGGTCGTTATTGTAGCGTTGAACATTTGACAGTGGCAGAGCATTATGAGGACATTTTAGACTTTTACTTTACTAATCAGATTCTTTCGGATTGGACCTATATGTATGCAGACCCTTTTGAATCTGAAGAAGCTGTACGTCAGTGTTTGGAGGATTATGAGCAATCCCAGAATCCTTATTTCTTTGCCATCAGGGATAAGGCTTCAGGTAAGGTTCTGGGAACCTTTTCACTTATGGCTATTACACCCAAAAATCGCAGTGTTGAGATGGGGCGAGTGATTTTGGCACCTGCCTTACAAAAGACTCGAGCAGCCACAGAAGCTCAATATCTGCTTATGAAATATGTCTTTGAAGATCTTAACTATCGTCGTTATGAGTGGAAATGTGATAGTCTCAACCACCCTTCTGCCAATGCAGCCATGCGTTTAGGGTTCACCTATGAGGGGCGTTTTCGTAACCATGCTATCTATAAGGGACGTAGCCGTGATACGGACTGGTTCTCGATTATTGACAGTGAGTGGCCAGTACTTAAGAAACGATTTGAGAATTGGTTGTCTCCTGAGAATTTTGATGAACAGGGACAGCAGAAACGTTCTTTGAGGGATTGTTAGCTGTCAATGTAAGGCTCTTTTCTGATGAAGGAGCCTTATTTTAGTGTTCTTAGACCTAAATCAAAGCTCCTACTTTTCTAGTGATTATTATTGCTGTCAAACTCAGTCTAAATACTCATTTTTCTGTCAATAATATTCCCATAATAAAGCATATTTATGCTATAATAAAGAGTAATTGTATCAAGGAGAATATGACTAATGGATTTAATTCGCGAAAAAGTATTTGTTAACCGTTACCACTATGATGTTCGTAACCATGAGTGGGAAAAAGAGAATGGTGTGCCTAAAACAAATGTTGAAGTAACTTTCCAGTTGCACAATAAAGATGAAGAAGCTAACAATACGTCTGTTGTAGCTGTTTTGCAATTTATGATTGTCCGTGATGAGTTTGTTATCTCAGGGATTGTTTCTCAAATGGACCATATTCAAAACCGTATCGTCAATGAACCAAAAGACTTCTCACAAGAAGAAGCAGAAGCCTTGGCTGCACCGCTCTTGGATACGCTTCAACGTTTGACTTATGAAGTAACTGAAATTGCCTTGGATCGCCCAGGTATCAACTTGGAGTTCTAAGATGTCTCTTGCAGTTATTACGGATTCATCGGTTAATCTCCCTGCTGAGATTCAGGGCCATGCTGATGTTTATGTTTTAGATATTCCAGTCATCATTGAGGGGCAGCCTTTTGTTGAAGGAAAAAACTTGGATGTCAATCAGTTTTATGAACAAATGGCAAACTCTGAGGAACTGCTCAAGACATCACAACCAAATCTAGCTGACTTGGATAACTTGCTTATGGAGTTGGAGGCGGAAGGTTATACCCATGTCATTGGGCTTTTCCTTTCTTCAGGAATCTCTGGTTTTTGGGCCAATAGTCAGTTTTTGATTGAGGACCATGCCAAGTTGAAGATTGCTTTTCCTGATACAAAAATCACAGCAGCTCCTATGGGAGTTATGGTGAGAAACGTTTTGCATTGGTCAGCCCAAGGAATGTCTTTTGAGAACATTTTGAAGAAGCTTGAGGAGCAAGTTGACCAAACGACGGCCTATATTCTTGTGGATGATCTTAATCATCTGGTTAAGGGTGGTCGTTTGTCGAATGGTTCGGCGATTTTAGGAAATCTTTTGTCTATCAAACCTATTTTGAATTTTAATGACGAAGGAAAAATCGTTGTTTTTGAAAAGGTGCGTACAGAGAAGAAAGCTGTGAAACGTTTGGTTGCCCTAGCTGAGGAAAATCGTGAAATGGAGCTTAGTATCCTTCACACTAATGCTCCTGAAAAAGCTGAGGAATTTAAAAGACAGCTAGAAGCACAGGGAATTAGTGTTTCAACAGTGGTATCCTTATGTGCCGTAATTGCGACACACTTGGGTGAAGGAGCACTAGTGTTAGGTCTAACACCTAAATTTACCAAATAAGTACTATCCATGTGGGATGGGGCTTGTCTATGATTAAGATCAATAGAGAGGAAAAATGACATGTCTATTAAAGTTATTGTTGCTGGATTTAAAGGAAGAATGGGTTCAACTGCGGTTGAGATGGTCAAGGGAGATGACGAATTGACTTTGGCTGCCTTGCTTGACCCATTTGCGACAGAAAAAGAAGTGGACGGTATTCCTGTCTTCACAGATAAAGCGGATTTGGTTGGCTTTGATGCAGATGTCTGGGTGGATTTCACTATGCCTGCTGTTGCCTATGAAAATACTCGTTTTGCTTTGGAGAATGGTTTTGCACCAGTTGTGGGTACAACAGGATTTACTGAAGCACAAATTCAGGAATTAACAGACCTTTCTAAAGACAAGTCTATTGGTGGTTTGATTGCGCCTAACTTTGCTATTGGTGCGATCTTACTTATGAAGTTTGCGGCAGAAGCTAGCAAATATTTCCCAGATCTTGAAATCATTGAGCTTCACCATGATAAGAAAAAAGATGCGCCTTCAGGTACAGCAGTGAAAACGGCTGAACTTATTCGTGAGGTTCGCGAGACTAAACGTCAGGGAGCTGAGGATGAGGTGGAAACACTTGCTGGGGCACGTGGTGCGGAGTTTGATGGTTTCCGTATTCACAGTGTGCGTTTGCCAGGTCTTGTGGCTCACCAAGAGGTTATCTTTGGTGCCCAAGGAGAAGGATTGACCTTGCGTCACGACTCTTACGACCGCATTTCCTTTATGGGTGGTGTTAATCTTGGGATTAAAGAAGTTGTTAAACGTAATCAGCTTGTTTATGGTTTGGAACATTTACTATGAGATTAAGTTATTTGCCTTCTGAATTTCAGAAGGCTTTACCAATATTAGAGAAAATTAAGGCTGCAGGGTTTGAGGCTTACTTTGTTGGTGGATCGGTCCGCGATGCCCTTCTCAACCGTCCCATTCACGATGTTGATATTGCTTCGTCTTCTTATCCTGAGGAGACTAAACAGATTTTTGAGCGTACGGTAGACATTGGTATTGAGCATGGGACCGTTTTGGTCTTGGAAAATGGCGGTGAGTATGAGGTGACGACCTTCCGAACAGAGGACGTCTATGTGGATTACCGTCGTCCGTCTAGCGTGTCCTTTGTGCGTTCATTGGAAGAGGATCTTAAGCGTCGTGATTTTACAGTCAATGCTTTTGCTCTTAATGAAAATGCTGAGATTATTGATAAGTTCAATGGTCTTGCTGATTTGGACAACCGTGTCTTAAGGGCTGTTGGTAAGGCTGAGGAACGCTTTAACGAGGATGCTCTTCGCATCATGCGGGGCCTACGTTTTGCAGCGAGCTTAGATTTCGATATTGAAGAAAAGACCTTTGAGGCTATGACCACCCATGCTCCTCTTTTGGAAAAGATTTCGATTGAGCGAAGTTTCATCGAATTTGATAAGTTGCTTTTGGCTCCACATTGGAAAAAGGGAATCAAGGCACTTCTAGCGACTAAGGCTTATCAGTACCTTCCGGATTTTCAAGAAACTGCTGAAGAATGGCAGTCTTTTGTGGCAGACTATGTGGAGGACTTTAGATTTACAAGTTCTGAACAGGCTTGGGCGGCAACTCTTTTGGCTCTCAAGCATGATAATCCACGCTCTTTCCTTAAAAAATGGAAGACGTCTGTTAATTTCCAAAAGATAGTTCAGTCCTTGATTGAGATTTTCAATTTCCGTTTGGAGAGAGCCGTGACTAAACAAGATGTTTATCAGTATGGTAAGGAGCTCTTAGAGGCGGCTGAAACTTTGAGACAGGCTCAGGGCTTGGATGTCGATTATGAGCGTATTGCCGATTTGGATGGTCAGTTGCTCATCCATGATAAGCACGAAATCGTTGTGAATGGTGGCACACTGATGAAGGAGCTAGGATTCAAACCTGGTCCGGATCTTGGTCGTGCACTTAAAGCCATCGAAAATACCATTGTTGATGGGAAGCTAGCTAATGACAAGGAAGCCATTATGGCCTTTGTTCAAGCGATGAAATAAGTCTATGGACGTTATAAAAATGACACACCGCTACAGAGCATGCGTAGGATCCGTAGCGGTGTTATTTGTAAGAAGGAAGTAAGATGTCAGATTTTATTGTTGAAAAATTAACCAAGTCCGTTGGAGACAAGACGGTTTTTAAAGAGATTTCATTTATTATCCATGATTTGGATCGTATTGGGATTATTGGTGTCAATGGGACAGGTAAGACAACCTTGCTAGATGTTGTCTCTGAGCGTATTGGTTTTGATGGTGATGTGTCACCTTTCACTAAGGCTAATGGCTATAAGATTGCTTATTTGACTCAGGAGCCAGAATTTGATGATAGCAAGACAGTGCTTGATACGGTCTTGTCCTCAGACCTTCGTGAGATGGCTTTGATTCGTGAATATGAAACCCTTATGGCAGATTATTCTGAAGAGAATCAAGCTCGCTTGGAGAAGATTATGGCTGAGATGGATAGTCTGGATGCTTGGTCCATTGAGAGCGAGGTTAAGACAGTTTTGTCTAAGTTGGGATTGTCAGACCTCTCGCAAAAGGTCGGGGACCTCTCAGGTGGTCTTCGTCGTCGTGTGCAGTTGGCTCAGGTTCTCTTGAATGATGCAGATCTTCTGCTCTTGGATGAGCCAACCAACCATTTGGATATTGATACTATTGCTTGGTTGACGAATTTTCTCAAGTCTTCTAAAAAAACGGTACTCTTTATTACCCACGACCGTTATTTCTTGGACAATGTGGCCACACGTATCTTTGAGCTAGACCAGGCTAATCTGATTGAATACCAGGGAAATTATCAAGACTATGTGCGTCTAAAAGCTGAACAAGATGAACGAGATGCAGCAGCTCTCCACAAGAAAAAGCAACTCTATAAGCAGGAGTTGGCATGGATGCGAACGCAACCACAGGCACGTGCGACCAAGCAACAAGCTCGTATCAATCGTTTTAAGGAGCTTAAGGGTGAGGTTCACCAAACGGTCAATAATGACGATCTTGAAATTAACTTTGAGACTAGCCGTATTGGTAAGAAGGTAGTGAACTTCGAGCATGTCGATTTTGCTTATGAAGATGGCAAGCAAATTCTCAGTGATTTCAATCTTATCATGCAAAACCGTGATCGTATCGGTATTGTTGGGGATAATGGTGTCGGGAAATCGACCTTGCTCAATCTGATTAATGGTGACCTTGTGCCTACAGCTGGTGTTCTGGATATTGGTGAGACGGTACGTATTGGTTATTTCTCGCAGCAAATTAAGGACATGGATGAGAGCAAGCGTGTCATTAACTACTTGCAAGAAGTTGCAGATGAGGTTAAGACAACGGTTGGAACAACTAGTATCACAGAGCTCTTAGAGCAATTCCTTTTCCCTCGTTCTACCCATGGGACACAGATTGCTAAGCTCTCTGGTGGGGAAAAGAAACGTCTTTATCTACTTAAGATTCTGATTGAAAAGCCTAATGTTCTGCTCTTGGATGAGCCGACAAATGATTTGGACATTGCGACTTTGACGGTTTTGGAAAACTTCCTTAATGGTTTTGGCGGCCCTGTCGTTACCGTAAGTCACGACCGCTATTTCTTGGACAAGGTGGCGAACAAGATTCTAGCCTTTGAAGAGGGTGGTGTGCGTGAGTTCTTTGGTAACTACACTGACTACCTCGATGAAAAAGCTTTCTTACAAGAGCAAGCAGTCCTCTTAGAGAAGGAAAAAGAGCAAGCTAGCGTTAAAGTTGAGAAAGTCAAAGAAGACAAAAAACGCATGAGCTACTTTGAAAAACAAGAGTGGGCGACTATCGAGGATGAGATTGCTGACCTTGAAGCCAAAATCGAAGAGATTGAAGCAGCCATGCTTGAAAATGCTAGCGATTATGGACAGTTAGCCACCCTCCAACGAGACTTGGATGCTGCTAACGAAACCTTGCTTGAAAAGTATGAACGCTATGAGTATTTGAGTGAGCTAGAAGGATAAGCTCTTTAGTAATCAAAGTATGACAAAAGCCCTGCAAATGTGAATTGCAAGGCTTTTTTATGTTTATGTAGTGACTATTTTCTTCCTACCACAAGCGGAACGAAAAGGAGAGAACAGAGACCCCCGCGAAGATAATTAAGGAAGCTACCAAGCGCCCAATAAGAAAGGCTGAGAAAAACGGAGCACTAAAGAGCAGGAGTCCAAAGACTAGACAAATCAAGGCGATTGATAGGGCAGGTTGACCTGAGAATCCGAATTGACGTTGGCGATAAGCTTGAAAGCCTTGCGTAAATGCTGAGACAAGAAGCCACCAAGCGATAATGGTTACAGCTACGCCCGAGAGTACCCATGCTGATGTTGATAGCAGGATAATACCAAAAACGATGGAAATGATACTCTGAAGCAGTTGGAAGAAGGAGCGGTTTTCGTTATCTCGTTTAAAATAAACCATGAGACTTGAAACACCAGACACCAGCATCACTAGGGCAAATAGCCAACCAACGATGGCAAGAAGATTTGTAGGATTAGCGAAGAAAAAGACACCCAAGAGTGTAATGAGAATTCCACTAATCAATGTAAAACTTTTCATAGGATACCTCTTATTAATTTTCTTAATACTACTATGTAAGTATCAAATTGTCAAACAAAGACCTTAGTTTAGAGTGGCTTGATATGATATGTGTAGGTGGCAGCCTTTCTGGTTCTAGTAGCTACCTGACGACCTGTTTTTTGGAAGAGGTGTTTAAAGCGACGCAAGAAATTTGTGGAATCCATCTTGAGGTAGTCTTCATTGAAGGTACCAAAAAGTTGGCGGTAGGTGGTCAAGGTGTTTTCCTCGGGCATAATGGAAAGGATAGTTGGATAGTATTCGAGTCGTCCCTTGATACGTTCCATAGCTGTTAAGAGAATTTCCCAATGGTCAAAGGCAAGGTCATCATGTGACAGCGTCTTATCACCATCAACAAGTTGCAGTTGACCGTCTACCATGGCAATGTCTAACCAATGCGTAGACGCTGCATCGTCGGCAGCCTTTTCCACTTGAATGTCATTGAAGGTCATGAAGCAGAGGTAAGCCACTGTAATAGTCCACATTCGAGGATCCCGATAAGGTGTTCCCACAGTAATAAGTTGCTCAATATGATTAGGATTGAGTGTAATGGATGTTTCCTCCTGTACTTCGCGACAGACAGCTAGATTGAGATCTTCTTGCTCCTGAACGAAGCCACCACTGAAGGCGTATTTCCCCATGAAGGGATGGTTTTTTCGCTTGATAAGTAAGGTTTGGACTCTTCCTTCATAATAGCGGAAGATGACCGAGTCAACGGTCACTGAGGGCTTAACGTACTTATCCATTTCCTCTCGCTGATAGATGTCCAAAAATTCCTTTTCGCTACCAGAGTTTTCGAAGGTTCTAGTCATATGTTTCCTCCATGTTTGTATTGTAAGTTTTAAGTGATGATTACGTTGGATTGGTCTTTTAAATCTCGATGTGCAGACGTTCTTTGATTGCTTTTTTGGCATTGTGGTAGTTGTCCGCAAAGAAGCTGTCACTATTACTATTTTCCCCTAAAATAACGATTTTATCCTTGAATGGTGATAGGAGGTCTAAGAGATGCTTGGTAAACCAGTCACGTGTTTGGCTATCAGCCATAGTCATGTCACGGAAGCCATCATCCACATAGTTTGATTTTGGCAGAATTACAAAAATCAAATCCCATTTTTCACGAGCTTGAGTTACTTGATAGAGCCGATCCAGCATATCAAATTCTTCTTTAGAAATATTTTCTTTCAAATAGTAGTCGATATAAACTTTTGTGACTGTTGAGTTGGTATCGGCAAAGATAAGTCCTGAGTGCTGCCCTTTATCAATGATATCAGAGGTCTGGGCATATTGATCTGTTAGGAGGTGAATATAATCGTTAGTATCTAACTCGTCATCTCGTACATTATACTTTTCTTGATATTCCCTAGCATATTCAAGAGAGCAGGGAGCGTTGTAAGTTCGGGCCAAATCTTTAACAAGAGTAGTTTTTCCACCGCTAGCAGAGCCCACGACAAGAACCTTATGAGTAAAGTGACGACGGAAAGGCTTGGTGATAAAACGCCAATTTTCCATAGGATTGTCGCGAATCTCGGTAGCAGAGATGTTGATAATAGAGCGTTCGATGAGTTCTACCTGAGCTTGAGGATAATAGCGATTGAGCTCGGTCACGTACTCTGGCTCTCCAACATAGAAGGTAATCTTTTCAGGATTATCCGTATTTTTAGAGATAAGCTCTTTGACACGATTAACCCAAGGTACCCATCCCTCGGGATAGGCTGGCATCCCAGCCTCATCCAATTTATCCACAACGACTAATTCATCATCATAGAAAACTTCTCGAACATAACGGAAACGGCGGTTGAGTGATAGGCCTGCACGTGTCCCCCGATCTTCTTGTGTGTTGCTGCCACTTACGATGACGAGCACATTGTCATTAGCACGTTTTGCCTTGGTAATAAGGTCAACGTGCCCAACATGCATTGGAGCGAAAGTTCCAAAAACAATGCCGATGTGCTTTCCTGATAATTGCTTTCTTTTCATAAAAAATGATCCTTTTCGAGATTTAGTAAAATTACTAAATTCATAATAACATAGTTGGGGATCTTTGTAAATGTAAAAATAGTAAATTTACTAAATTGTTTTTAGAATATTTTAGCTTTAAAGTTGAAAAAAAGTTTAAAAAATTTTGGAGAAAAACTAGAAAAATAGAATCCGTTTACATTGTTGAATTGATAACTTTTTAGGAGTAGCTTAAAAAAGATAGATCACTCGATATGTCATAAAACCTAACATAAAAATCAAAAAAATAGCAGAAAATACTTGACAAGAAGATTCTGAAAATTTATACTATTCATGTAATTGAATTACTAAGGTAATTATTTGAAAGGAAACATTGATATGACAACAGGTAAAGAGTACGTTGCTAGCGTTTTTGAAAAAGTGAAAGCTCAAAATGGCCATGAGGCTGAGTTCCTTCAAGCAGTTGAAGAAGTTTTCGATTCACTTGTTCCTGTCTTCGATAAATATCCTAAATATATTGAAGAAAACCTTTTGGAACGTTTGGTTGAACCAGAACGTATCGTTTCATTCCGTGTGCCATGGGTTGACGATAAAGGACAAGTACAAGTAAACCGTGGTTTCCGTGTACAATTCTCATCAGCTATTGGTCCTTACAAAGGTGGTCTTCGTTTCCACCCATCAGTAAACCAATCAATCATCAAATTCCTTGGTTTCGAACAAATCTTTAAAAACTCATTGACTGGTCAACCAATCGGTGGTGGTAAAGGTGGATCAAACTTCGATCCTAAAGGTAAATCAGATAACGAAATCATGCGTTTCTGCCAAAGCTTCATGACTGAATTGAGCAAACACATTGGTGCAGATACAGACGTACCTGCAGGTGATATCGGTGTTGGTGGACGTGAAATTGGTTACCTCTACGGCCAATACAAACGTCTTCGTAACGAGTACACAGGTGTTCTTACTGGTAAAGGTTTGAACTGGGGTGGATCACTTGCTCGTACAGAAGCAACTGGTTACGGTGCTGTTTACTTTGCAGAACAAATGCTTAATGCACGTGGTGAAAACTTTAACGGTAAAACTGCAGTTGTTTCAGGTGCTGGTAACGTTGCCATCTACGCTATCGAAAAATTGCAAAGCCTTGGTGCTAAAGCGGTAACATGTTCTGACTCATCTGGTTTTGTTTATGATCCAGACGGAATCGACGTTGACTTGTTGAAAGAAATTAAAGAAGTTAAACGTGAACGTATCGTTAAATATGCAGAAGCTCGTCCAAATGCAACCTTCACACCTGCTGGTGGTGAAAAGACAGTTTGGTCAGTTAAAGCTGACTTGGCATTCCCATGTGCAACTCAAAATGAATTGGATGAAACAGATGCAGAAACACTTGTAGCAAATGGTGTATTGGCTGTTTCAGAAGGTGCTAACATGCCATCAACTTTGGGAGCTATTGATGTCTTCCTTAAAGCTGGTGTATCATTTGGTCCTGCCAAAGCTGCTAACGCTGGTGGTGTTGCTGTATCAGCTCTTGAGATGGCACAAAATAGCCAACGTACACAATGGACATTCGAAGAAGTTGATGCTAAACTCTACGATATCATGAAAGGTATCTACGAAAATGCTGCAACAGCTGCTAAAGAATTTGGTCATGAAGGTAACCTTGTTGTAGGTGCCAACATCGCTGGTTTCCTTAAAGTTGCAGATGCTATGTCAGCACAAGGTATCGTTTAATTAATAGACTATTACCAATAGCCTCTCAATAAAATAAGAAAAGAAGCCTGCGGGTTTCTTTTTTTGTTTAGACAGACTTAGGAGGAAGAGGAGATTTGTCCTTTTTTGGTATAATGAGCTAGTAAGAAATCTCTTTCTAGAGTAAATTTTGATGAATTAGAATACGAGAGGAGTAATCGTGAGTCTTGGAAAGGATCCCTGTGGGGCAAAAGAAAAGAAGTATACTAATCAGACAGTCATTCTAATCAGTTTCTTGATCAGCATAGTGTCAATACTGCCTATGTTCTTTTTTAGGGACAAGCTTTATGGTGATGATATTGTTTTTCACATTAACCGACTGTTATCCTTGGATACTGTCTGGAAGAGTCCTATCAATTTTACAACTAACGGAGGGACCGGACAATTAATCAATACCTTTTATCCCTGGTTAACCTATTATCCTATTTTTATAATCTATAAGCTGACTCAGTCAGTCTTTGTAGCCTGGATGAGTTTTCAATTTCTTGTTCGCTTTGTAACTTGTTTGCTTAGTTTTTACGGATTACGTTTATTGAACTATTCTGATAAACAGGTGATGGTATTTGCTACCTTTTATCTCTTTTCGGGTTATTTCTTGCACAATTCTTATTACCGGGCAGCCGTTGGCGAAACGCTGGCTATGATTTTTTTACCCCTAGTTTTCGTTGGCGTTCGTTTGATAACATTTGGAGATTATAAGAAATGGTGGGTTTTGACTCTTGGCATGCTTGGTTTAGTCTATTCCCATGTCTTGTCTGTCGTTTTGGCTTCTCTTATGATTTTCATAGCAGTGGTAGCTAGTTTTGGGATTTGGGATAATAAAAAAGAACGTATTCTAGGATTTCTTAAGGCCACTCTTGTCACTCTTAGTATGTCTCTAGCTTTCTTTGTTCCTATGATAGAGCAATTCAAGTATGTCACCCTACGAACGACTTTTAAACCGCTCCTATCCAAGACTGCCTTAAGTTTGGCAGACAACTGGGAGTTGATTCTAAAAAGCGATTTAAGGACTCCATCAGTTAATCTTCTCTATCTCCTGGGTCTAGTGCTAAGCCTAATCTTTGCTAAGCGTTTTGTGAAGGATAAGGAAGCTAGAATTTACCTTTTTATTTCTCTTGTTTTGGCTTTTTTAACTTTGAATAGTTTTCCTTGGCAGTTATTACAGGAGAGTCCAGTATCCAACCTTCAATTTCCTTGGAGATTATGGAGTTTTGCCTTGCTTTTCTTCAGTTTAGCCTTGGCTAATATCTTGGAAAATATGTCTATGAAGGCAACGACGATACTTGTCTTGTTTGGTCTTTGCCTGAATATGTTTCAGATTGTTACTGTCCAAGATAAGATGACTAAAGCCAAGAATATATTGCCAAGCAATACAAAAGTCACGAGAGAGATGCTAGCTAAGGGAACTTATAAAAATATAAATGGCGATTACACCAATAAAGAAGTGCCCTTTGGCTTTGTCTTTGACAAACATCTTTTCTTGGATAATCAGGAAATTAAGTCAACCATCAGCCGTTCTCCAAAGGAGCTAGCACTTACAGTAGATAACGAGTCAAAAGAAGCTAAAGTCTTGTCGCTACCAGTTTTCTACTATAAAGGACAAGAAGCGAGGATTGATGGAAAGCGAGTAACTACTTACTTAGCTAAGGAAAAGAATCCAACTAATCTAGTCCTACCACCAGGTAAGCATGGTGTCGTTTTGACCTATGGCTATACCCCAGTTGCCAAATTGGCAATGGGTGTATCAACTATTAGTCTTTTGGCGTTTATTGGTTATTTGTATAGAGTGAAGAAAGATGACTAAAAAGAAGCCTGTGGGTTTCTTTTTTTGTCTGTTTTACTAGAAGGGAAGCCTTTTGATATAATAGGTCAAGGTGATTAATATGAAATTGAAAACCTTTGGTTTCGATAAAAGAAGGGTATATGATTTCATAGTTTAGATAAGAAAAGGGAGTAAATAGATGATAAAAACTATCGTAAAGGATGTCTTTTTCCTTGGACAAAAATCGACAGAAGCGACTAAAGAAGACCTCTATTTGGCTAAAGATTTACGTGATACACTGGAGTTTCATAAGGATGCTTGTGTGGGGATGGCTGCCAATATGATTGGCGTTAAAAAGCGTGTTATTATCGTCAATATCGGTTTTGTTAATCTAGTTATGTTTAATCCTGTTTTAGTCAGCAAGTCCTCACCTTTTCAAACAGAGGAGTCTTGTTTGTCATTAGAGGGAAATCGTCCAACAAAACGTTATGAGTCGATTGAGGTTGCTTATTTAGATGAACAATGGATGCCTAAACAGTTAAGTTTTTCTGGCATGCCAGCCCAAATTATTCAACATGAATTGGATCATTTGGAGGGGATTATTATTTAGATAGCCTAGCCCAAGTGGGCTAGGTTTTTGAGTTCAAAGCCTTAATACTCATAGTTATGGGAGTGAGAGTGGAAAGCAATTTTCTTTCTCACTCTTTTTAGTTCTCATAAGAACTTTTTTCTTGACATTAGTTCTCATAAGAACTAAAATAGTTTCCATGAGAATTATTCAAGGAGGGACTTGCGATGCATGGAAAAGATACTTTTAGTGAATTTAGAGAATTCATCAATACTATGGAATCTCGCGTGCAAGAGTTAGGAAAGGTCCATGGGGTTGAGCATTTAGCTGGCCCACAAGGATTTGCTGTCAAGTATTTGTCTGACAATCAAGATAAAGAAATCTTTATCAAAGACATTGAAAAAAGACTATGTATTTCTAAATCAGTGGCTAGTAATTTGGTCAAACGAATGGAAAAAAATGGTTTTGTTGAGTTGGTGACATCGGACAAGGATAAACGCTACAAGTATGTTCATCTGACAGACTTGGGTAAAAAGAAAGCTCGAGATGTCAAATATTTTCGAGAGGCCATCCATGAACAGCTGTTAGAAGGTATTTCCAAAGAAGATGCTGAAATAGCCTTTCGTGTCTTTCACCAAATTCGTAAGAATTTAGAAAAAAATAAGGAGTAACTTATGTTTAAAATTTTTAAACGTTTGACGACAAAAGAGTTAATCATGATTGTCTTAGTGGTGATTTTTGTTTGCTTGAACGTCTATCTAAACTTGAAAATTCCAGACTATATGTCTGATATTACGACACTCTTATCAACTAAGGGAACTAAGGCGTCGGATATTTTTGCCTGGAATACGGATGCCCCAGGGATGCGAATGCTTTTAATGTCATTTGCAGGCTTTATGGCCTCTGTAGTGGTTGGTTTCTTAGCTGCCAGAACAGCGGCAAGTTTTACCACCCGTCTTCGTGATGATATCTTCCATCAGGTTCTAGATTTTTCGGATGCAGAGATCAAGAAATTCTCAATTCCTAGTCTTTTGACCCGTACGACAAATGATATTACCCAATTGCAGATGGTACTTACCATGGGGTTACAGGTTATTACACAGGGGCCTATCATGGCCATTTGGGCGATTACAAAGATTGCCGATAAAAATGGAAATTGGCTCCTTGCCTTGCTTGTCGCTGTGTCAGTGATTGCCATTCTCATGCTTTTCCTCTTGATTATGGTTATGCCTAAGCAACGCTTGATTCAAACTCTGACTGATAAACTGAATAGCGTAACGCGTGAATCTCTTACAGGAATTCGTGTGGTGCGTGCCTATAACGCCGAAAGTTACCAAGAGGATAAATTTGAAAAGGCCAATACTGATTTGACCCAAAACAATCTCTTTATCGGTCGTTCTTTTGCCTTACTGACACCCGTGATGACTGCTGTATCAAGTGGTTTGACACTGGCTATTTATTGGATTGGTGCGCATTTGATTGAAGATGTTAAGATTCCAACAGATCCAACTAAGATTGCTGGTGCTATGGAAAATAAGGTCCGTCTCTTCTCAGACATGGTGGTTTATTCATCTTATGCCATGCAGGTTGTGATGGGATTCATGATGATGATTGTTGTTTTCTTCCTTCTTCCACGTGCAGTTGTAGCAGCTGGTCGTATCAATGAAGTTCTAGATACCCAATCTTCAGTCTCTTATCCTGAAAATAGTTCTGAAAAACCTAAAGAAGTGGGTACTGTCGAATTTGATGATGTTTCCTTCCGTTATTCTGAAACTTCAGAGCCTGTTTTGGAGCATGTTAGCTTCAAAGCTAAAAAAGGTGACACGGTTGCCTTTATTGGTTCGACTGGATCTGGTAAATCAACGCTTGTCAACCTTATCCCACGTTTTTATGATGCCACGCAAGGAACGATCAAGGTTGACGGTGTCGATGTGCGACATTATGACCATGAAACCTTGCACAATATAGTCGGTTATATTCCACAGAAGGCAGTGCTTTTCTCAGGTGATATTACGTCAAATATGACGATGGGAACGAGCAATAACAGTCCCCTTGATGATGCTAAGATTTGGGAAGCTCTCGAATTGGCTCAAGGAAAAGACTTTGTTGAAAATAAAGAAGGTCAACTTAAAGCAGAAGTTGCCCAAGCCGGGTCTAACTTCTCAGGTGGACAGAAACAACGTTTGGCTATTGCGCGTGCCTTGGCACGTAAGCCTGAAATCTTGATTTTCGATGATTCTTTTTCAGCCTTAGACTATAAGACCGATCGTAAGTTACGTCAAGAATTGGCTGAAAAAACACAAGATATGACCAAGTTGATTGTAGCTCAACGTATCTCTACTATTATGGATGCAGACCAAATCTTGGTACTTGATCAAGGTAAGGTCGTTGGTCAAGGAACTCACAAGGAACTCTTGGCAAATAATGAGGTTTACCAAGAAATTGCCTATTCACAATTGTCTAAGGAGGAGTTAGAAAATGGAAAATAAGCCAAAAACATCATCCTATAAACGCTTAAAACCCTATATTAAAGGTTTCCAAATTCCGTTTGTCCTTGCGATTTTTGGAGCAATTATTTCAGCGGTCATTACAGTTATTGGACCAGATAAGCTTAAAGAAATTACCAATACTATTACTGAAGGTATCACACCTACAAAAATGGGGACGATTCCAGGTATTGATTTGGACAAGGTAGCAAGTATTGCTATGACCTTGGCTGTTTTATATGCGATTTCAGCCATTGTGGGTTACTTACAAAGCTTTACGGTTGCGACAGTTACACAACGCTTTTCGCAACGTTTCCGTACAGCTATCCAAAAGAAAATCAACAGTGTCCCTCTTAATTATTTCGACAGTCACTCTCAAGGGGACACCCTCTCTCGTGTGACCAATGACGTTGACCTTTTGGGACAATCGCTTAGCCAAGGCTTAGGTACCTTGATTACTTCAAGTGTTCTCTTGGTGGCAGCCATTATTATGATGTTCTACTCAAATGTCACTATGGCTTTCACTGCGATTGGTTCTGTCTTGATAGGTTTTGTTCTGGTAGCCTTCATCATGGGCTTCTCGCAACCCCTTTTCAAGCGCCAACAAGAAAATTTGGCTAATATTAATGGTTATATTGAAGAAATCTACACAGGTCAAGCAGTCGTAACGAGTTACAATGCCGCTCAAGAAAGCAGTCAGGCTTTCAAGGGGCTTAATGATAAACTCTATAAATCGATGTGGCAATCACAGTTTATCTCAGGTATTATGATGCCACTTATGATTTTCATAGGGAACTTTGGTTATGTCATGGTCTGTCTTGTGGGTGCTATCAAAGTTATTGATGGTAGCTTGACTATTGGTGATGTGGTAGCCTTCATGACCTACGTTCGTATCTTCTCACAACCTCTTTCTCAAATTGCCCAAGGGATTACACAACTCCAATCAGCTACTGCAGCCATTGGTCGTATCTTTGAATTTTTGGAAGAAAAAGATATGGACGACGAGTCAGCTAAGACAGCTGAGTTGACAGATACTAAAGGTCAAGTAGTCTTTGACCATGTTTCCTTTGGTTATACTCCTGAAAAGACTATTATTCATGACTTTTCAGCTCTTGCTAAGCCAGGTCAAAAGATTGCAATCGTTGGTCCAACGGGTGCTGGTAAGACGACTATTGTTAACCTACTTATGAAGTTCTATAACATCGACCAAGGTCGTATCACCATTGACGGTGTGGATACTAATGACATGAAGCGTGAAACTGTTCATGATCAATTCTCTATGGTGCTTCAGGATACTTGGCTCTTTGAAGGTACTATTCGTGATAATTTAATTTACAACCAAGAAAATATCTCTGACGAGCAAGTTATTGCTGCAGCCAAGGTTGTCGGTGTTCACCACTTTATCACCACACTTCCAAAAGGTTATGACACTTATTTGGATGACTCTGTGACATTATCAGTTGGTCAGAAACAGCTCTTGACCATTGCACGTGCCCTTCTGAAGGATGCCCCTCTTCTTATCTTGGATGAAGCGACATCATCTGTTGACACCAGAACAGAAGAATTGATTCAAAAAGCCATGGACAAACTTATGGAAGGTCGGACTTCCTTTGTCATTGCTCACCGCTTATCAACCATTCGAAATGCTGATCTAATCCTTGTGATGAAAGATGGGAATATTATTGAACAAGGAAATCATGATGAGCTCATGGCAGCAGATGGTTTCTATGCTGATCTTTATAATAGTCAATTTACAGAAGAAGTTGCCTAAACTTTTCTTATAAAATTATAAGATTTTACAAAAAACCATAGAACGTATGACTGTCAGTCATGCGTTTTGTGTTATACTGAAAAAAACAGACAGATTAGGAGATTAAGATGCAATATCGCAAAGCAAGACTAGACGAAGTTCAGGAAGTGGCACAAGTATGTGCAGATGCCTTTGAAGATTATCCCTATCTTTCAATGATTGCCACTAATTTAAAGAATCCTGAACAGTATGAGGAATTTGTCTTAGCCTTGCAGGAAATGTTGGTGCGTTTAGCTATAAAGATGGATTCGTGTTTGGTGGCTGAAAAGGATGGTCGCATTGTTGCGGCAGCTATTTTACAGCATCAGACGATTTCTATGCTTAACTATCTCCAGAACGGAGCGACCAAGCTTTTCCGTTTCATAAGCATCACTAAGTTGTTTAAGTACTTTAATTTTGTTGAAGAGTCTGAAAGACATCTGGAGGATTCTGCAGAATACGATTGGTACCTGATGATGTTAGCAGTAACTCCAGATTATCAAAGAAAAGGTATAGGAAGTCGTTTCTTGCTTGAAGGGGTTGAACCTTTTGTACGTAGTACAGGAGGTCGTAGTCTTGGCTTGATTACCAATCGCGATTACAATGTGCCTTTCTATGAGAAAAATGGCTACAAGCAATGTGGTTATAAGGTCTTGACCTATGAGAAGCATAAATTGGGCAACTGGCCTTTTGTCAAACCACTTGATGCATAGCCTTGTGTTAATAAAACTTAGATAAGCAAATTGAATCTGGCTTCGGCTGGATTTTTTCTTATTCTTTAAGAGACTCTCATAGCTGGCTTATTCCTTATTTTTAAGCCTATCTATGCTATAATTAAGGAATGGTATTAGAGGAGGTTTATATGTTAACTCCAAGTATTTATGGGGAATATGCTCAGTATCTCCCCAAGATTTTACAAGAAATAACAGACCCGATTATTGCGGCTAATATTACTAGCAAAAAAGAAACAGGCTTCAAACTCTATGAACATTTTATTTCACGAATCAAAGAGAGCGATTCTATGCGTGAAAAGTGTCGTCGGAAAAATTTGCCTGAAACCAGTCAGTCTGCCCTCAAGGAAATCCGTGACAGTATAGGGCTTCGAATTGTTTGTGGCTTTGTCGATGATATTTACAAGACTATCGATGTCATTAAGACTATCCCTGGCGTCTCTATCTATAACGAGAAAGATTACATTTTAAATGCTAAGCCTAATGGTTATCGTTCATATCATCTCATTTTGGAAGTAGAAACCGAGTTTCCAGATGTCTTAGGAAATGAGAGAGGAACCTATTTTGTTGAGGTTCAGCTTCGAACCATTGCTCAAGATTCGTGGGCCAGTTTGGAGCATCAGATGAAGTACAAGCACGATATCAAGAATCCAGAAATGATTACCCGTGAGCTTAAGCGCTGTGCGGATGAATTAGCTTCATGTGATTTGACCATGCAGACCATCCGTAACTTAATTCAAGAAGGAGGGGACTAGAATGGCTTTGAAAATTCTACTAGCTGAGGATGAGGAAGCTCTTTCTCGAGTTTACAAGGCGGCTCTTGAGCATCAAGGCTATGAGGTGGATCAGGCCTTTAACGGTCAAGAGGCAGTTGACCTAGCTGCACAAAATGCCTATCAAGTAATGATTATGGATATCATGATGCCCATTAAAACAGGTATTGAGGCCCTGAAAGAGATTCGCTCCTCTGGGAATACGACGCATGTCATTATGTTGACGGCCATGGCTGAAGTTGATGATCGTGTGACAGGACTTGACGCTGGGGCAGACGATTACTTGACCAAGCCGATTTCTCTTAAAGAACTTTTGGCTCGTTTGCGCTCGCTAGAGCGTCGTGTTAGTGAGACCTTTACTGCCAAAATTTTGACACTTGGTTCTGTACGTTTGGATCAGGAGGAACAGGAGTTGGTAGCTGGCAACGCCATTAGACTTTCGAGCAGAGAGACCAAGCTAATGGCTCACTTCATGTTCAATCCTGCCAAGAAATTAACGACTGAGCACCTTTTTAAGACCATCTGGGATGATGAGGAAGATGTGGACGAGTCGATTGTCTGGGTCTATATTTCCTATTTACGTCAGAAATTGCAAGCCATCCAGGCTGATATCAGCATTCTTGGTGAAAAGGGTGGTGACTTTTGCCTTCTTGCCAATTAGAGAGGGGTAGTTCATGTTTAGACGTTTACGACTTCAATTTATTACGATTGCTTCCTTGGCTATTCTCTTTATCTTGGTTTTTACAGTGGGAATCATCAATACTGTGAGGTCCTTTCAGACAGAACAGGAAATTAGTAAGGTTCTCAACACGCTTACAGAAAATAATGGTAGTTTCGGAAAAACTAAAAAAATTGAGACCAATCAAGGGCGTGAAATTCCATCGGATAGTTTTCGTTTTTTCAGTGTGACCTTATCTGGTGATAAAGTGGTCAGTCAGGATACCAGCCATACTTCTTTAATAGATGATGAAGAAGCTGTTAGCTATGCACTTGCAGCTAGCCGTATGACGAATACTTTTGGAACAATTAGAGAAAAAAATATCAATCTGAGTTATCAGGTTAGCAAAGTCAGCAAAAATAAGATTCTTGTGGTCTTCCTGGACACGACCTCTTATTACAATTCTTCCCAAGCCTTGCTCAGTCTTTCTATCCTCTTATCAATGTTTGGGTTTATCTTTTTTGTCGTCATTGTCAGTGCCTTATCAGGAATCGTCATTCGTCCCTTCATTCGAAACTACGAAAAGCAGCGACGTTTTATTACCAATGCTAGTCATGAATTAAAGACACCATTGGCCATTATTTCTGCCAATACGGAGCTACAGGAACTCATGACTGGAGAGAACGAATGGACCAAGTCAACGAATGACCAGGTGGCACGTTTGACCACTCTAATCAATTCTCTGGTAGCCCTATCTCGTCTGGAGGAGCAGCCGGATATTGTTCTTCAAGATGTCGATTTTTCCTATATTACTGAGGATGCAGCAGAGGACTTTAAGGGACCTGTCGTTCGAGACGGTAAATCTTTTGTCATGGACATCACACCGAATATTCATGTAAAGGCAGAGGAGAAGTCCCTCTTTGAACTTGTGACTCTCCTTGTGGATAATGCTAACAAGTATTGTGATCCAGAAGGGACAGTTACGGTAAGACTTCGTCAGATTGGAAGAACGCGAAAACGGGCTCGTTTAGAAGTGTCAAACACCTATAAAGAAGGTAAGACTGTTGACTATAGCAAGTTTTTTGAGCGTTTTTATCGTATTGAAGAATCCCATAATAACAAAGAACACAAAGGTTTTGGCATTGGCCTGTCCATGGCTCAAAGTATGGTCAAATTATTTAAGGGGCGTATCTTTGCCTCTTATAAAAATGACACCATCACCTTTACAGTTATCTTGTAAGGATATTTTTTAAATATTTGACTAGGTGAAAACCCTAATTTATGATAAAATAGTAAGGATGAAGATTTAGTGTTTTCTTTGCAAAAAAAGAAAACATTTTCCTATCCTAATCATAAAAAGGAGTTGCTCGAATAAGCCCCTTAACCACCTTAAAAGGATGGTAATTGACGACTTAGGAAAGATGAATCTCAGCTAAGAATTAAATCATAAAACAAAATAGTTAATAGGGAGAAATCATGGCAGAACCAAAATACAAACGTGTCCTCATTAAGCTTTCAGGTGAAGCTCTAGCTGGTGAACGAGGTGTTGGGATTGATCTTCCAACTGTCCAAGCTATGGCTAAAGAAATTGCTGAGGTAGCGGATTCAGGTATTCAAATTGCTCTAGTTATCGGTGGTGGTAACCTTTGGCGTGGGGAACCTGCAGCTGAAGCAGGAATGGATCGTGTTCAAGCAGACTATACTGGTATGCTTGGAACAACTATGAATGCCCTTGTTATGGCAGATAGTTTGAAACAACTCGGTGTTGATACACGTGTTCAGACAGCGATTGATATGAAATCTGTGGCAGAGCCTTATATTCGTGGTCGTGCCCTTCGTCACCTTGAAAAAGGTCGTATTGTTATCTTTGCAGCAGGTATTGGTTCGCCATACTTCTCAACAGATACAACAGCGGCTCTTCGTGCAGCTGAAATTGAAGCTGATGCTATTCTTATGGCTAAAAACGGCGTTGATGGTGTCTACAATGACGACCCTCGTAAAAACGCTGATGCTGTCAAATTTGATGAATTGACACACGTGGAAGTTATCAAACGTGGTTTGAAAATTATGGATGCCACAGCTTCTACCCTTTCAATGGATAATGACATTGACCTTGTTGTCTTCAACATGAACGAACCAGGAAACATCAAACGTGTTATCTTTGGTGAGCAAATTGGAACAACCGTATCTAACAAAGCAGAATCACACAAGTAAGAAAGAGAGAATTTATGACAAACGCAATTATTGAAAAAGCAAAAGAACGTTTCGCCCACTCACACGAGTCATTGGCCCGTGAATTTGGCTCTATCCGTGCAGGTCGTGCCAATGCCTCACTTCTTGACCGTATCACTGTAGAATACTATGGTGCTCCAACACCACTTAACCAATTGGCTTCAATCACGGTTCCTGAAGCACGTGTCCTTTTGATTTCACCATTTGATAAAGGTTCAATTGCTGATATCGAACGTGCGATCAATGAATCTGACCTTGGAATCAACCCAGCTAATGATGGTTCTGTTGTGCGCTTGGTTATCCCAGCACTTACAGAAGAAACACGTAAAGAGTTGGCTAAAGAAGTGAAAAAAGTCGGCGAAAATGCTAAAATCGCTATCCGTAACATCCGCCGTGACGCTATGGATGAAGCTAAGAAGCAAGAAAAAGACAAAGAAATCACAGAAGATCAATTAAAAGCTTTGGAAAAAGATATCCAAAAAGCAACTGATGACGCTGTTAAGAAGATTGACAGCATGACAGCAGAAAAGGAAAAAGAACTCCTTACTGTTTAATCAATAGAAAAATAAGGAGAGTGGGACAGAAGCAAAAGAGCATGGACTATGTTAGCTTCCTTGTCCGACTCTCTTTTTAGAGGAAAAAGATGAATACATTACTTGGAACGATCATTACTGCCCTAGTAACTGATGAAAATGATAAATTTTACTTTGTACAAAAGGACGGTGTGACTTTTGCTTTATCTAAAGAAGAAGGAGAACACGCTATTGGTGACATGGTGACAGGCTTCGCCTATACAGATAGCAAGCAAAAATCACGTCTAACACAAAAGGAAATCAAGGCAACTCGTGATTCTTATGATTGGGGAGAGGTCACTGAAGTCCGTAAGGATTTGGGTGTCTTTGTAGACGTAGGAATTCCAGATAAGGAGATTGTTGTCTCTCTCGATGTTTTGCCAGAACTCAAAGAGCTTTGGCCTAAGAAGGGGGATAAACTCTTCATCAAACTCGATGTTGACAAAAAAGACCGTATTTGGGGACTTCCTGCCGAACCTGAGGTCTTTCAACGTATGGCTGGACCTGCTTATGATAATATGCAAAACCAAAAATGGCCAGCTATTGCCTACCGTCTCAAATTGTCAGGAACTTTTGTTTATTTGCCAGAGAATAACATGCTTGGTTTCATCCATCCATCAGAACGTTATGCAGAGCCACGTTTAGGTCAGGTCCTTGAAGCGCGTGTGATTGGGTTCAGAGAAGTTGACCGAACCCTCAATCTTTCTCTTAAGCCACGTTCTTTTGAAATGCTTGAAAATGATGCTCAGATGATTTTGACCTATTTAGAGAGCAATGGTGGCTTTATGACACTTAATGACAAGTCATCACCAGCAGATATCAAGGCAACCTTCGGTATTTCTAAGGGTCAATTTAAGAAGGCTCTAGGTGGTCTAATGAAGGCAAAAAAAATCAAACAAGATCAGTTTGGAACAGAATTAATCGGTTAGGAGAAGGCATGAGAAAATCCTTTTATACTTGGCTGATGGCCCAGCGTAATCCCAAATCCAATGAACCAGTAGCAATCTTGGCTGATTTGGCTTTTGAAGATTCAACCTTCCCGAAGCATACTGATGACTTTGAAGAAGTCAGTCGTTACTTGGAAGATCAAGCTAGCTTTTCCTTTAATCTAGGGCAGTTTGACCAGATTTGGGAAGATTATCTAGCCCATTAATAGTGACTAAGTTTACGATAAGCATAATGACTTTTAGCATTTTCTTTAAAAAGTAATTACCATTTGAAATGGGATGAATTGTTACATTTTTTTACAAATATATCAGATGTTTTTCAATAAATTAGGCTTGTTACAACTAGTTAGTAATTGCTTTAAAGAGCAGTAAATCATAACTTTTTTGATGGAAAGTGTGGTATTATTGTAGATGTTAAAATTGTTAAAAAGGAATGAATTATACATGTTATCAAAATCTAAAACAACAAAGGCTCTTCTATACTCGACCGCAGCACTTTCACTTTTTGCTGCAAGTCACGTACATGCCGATGAAACTTCAAACTGGGCAGCACGTTCAGTAGATCAAATCAAAGCAGATATCGCTGTAAGTGATAACCAACAAACTTATACAGTTCAATACGGTGATACTTTGGGAAGTATCGCTGAAGCAATGGGTATCAATGTGAACGTTTTGGCTAACATCAATCAAATTACAAACATTGATTTGATTTACCCTGGAACAGTCTTGACAGCAACTTACAATTCTGATAATCAAGCAGTCTCTGTTAAAGTTGAAACTCCAGCTTCAGAAACATCAACCACACCTGTAGTTGCAGAAGCTAATTTGACAACTAACGAAGTGACTGTAAACGGTCAATCTGTAGTTGCGGCGGACTTGACGGCTCCAGTTGAAACAGTAAGCACAACAGCTACTCAAGCACCTGCTACAGAAGAATCAACTCAAGCTGTTTCAGAAGTAACAGAAGCTATCGCATCAGCATCAGAAGCACCAGCATACGCAGAAACTGAACAACCAGTTGCTGATGCTATTGATCATGTAACTGCGTCAGCAGAAGCTACACCTGATGCAGAAACTACTCCAGCTGCTGCAACACCAGAACAACCTGAAGTAAAAGAAGAAGCACCAGCAGCAACATCAGAAGCGTCTTCAGAAGCACCAGCAACTTCAGAGGCACCAGCAGAACAACCAGCTGCAGAGCCAGCAGCAACATCAGAAGCTGCTTCAGAGGCACCAGCGGCTTCAGAGGCGCCAGCAGAACAGCCAGCGGTAGAACCAGCAGCAACATCAGAAGTAGCATCAGAAGCACCAGCGGCTTCAGAGGCACCAGCAGCACAGCCAGCGGTAGAACCAGCAGCAACATCAGAAGTAGCATCAGAAGCACCAGCGGCTTCAGAGGCACCAGCAGCACAACCTGCATCAACAAATACACTTCCAACGGATCCACACCTTCAACCACAAGCTGAAGCTTTCCGTCAAGATGTAGCAGCACAATTCGGTCTTACTGATATCGGTGGTTACCGTGAAGGTGACCCACAAGACCATGGTCAAGGACTTGCCGTTGACGTTATGGTACCAGTTGGTTCAGAAGTTGGTAATCAAGTCGCACAATATGCTGTAGACAATATCTCAAATGCAGGTATTTCATACATCATCTACAGACAACAATTCTACGCACCAGTAGATAATATCTACGGACCAGCCAACACTTGGAACCAAATGCCTGACCGTGGTAGCGTTACTGAAAACCACTATGACCACGTTCACGTATCATTCAACGCATAATTAAGAATTACAAAAAGTCACGCCTGGCGTGATTTTTTTGATATAATGGAGAAAAAGACGAAAGAAAGAGGAACTCTATTTGCAAGAGTATTCTGTTGAAATTACCCTAAATCACCCAGATGATGTCTTGTCACTTTTTGGGACCAATGAGCGCCATCTAAAACTTATCGAAGAAAACCTAAATGTTATCATTCATGCTCGAACAGAGCGTGTGCAAATCCTTGGAGATGACGAAGAAAGTGTCAAATTGGCCCGCTTGACCATTCAAGCCCTCCTTGTTTTAGTGGAGCGAGGGATGTTAGTTAACACTTCAGATGTTGTCGCAGCCTTGACCATGGCTCAAGATGGTTCGATTGATAAGTTTGTTGCTTTATATGAAGAAGAGATTATCAAGGACAATAGTGGTAAGCCTATCCGAGTGAAGACTTTAGGACAAAAGGTCTATGTTGATAGCATTAAAAATCATGATGTGGTCTTTGGGATTGGTCCAGCCGGTACAGGGAAGACCTTTTTAGCGGTTACCCTTGCAGTTACAGCTCTTAAACGTGGTCAAGTTAAACGTATTGTTCTAACGCGTCCGGCGGTTGAGGCAGGTGAAAGTCTTGGCTTTTTGCCTGGCGATCTCAAGGAAAAGGTAGATCCTTACCTTCGTCCAGTTTATGATGCCCTCTATCAAATTCTTGGCAAAGAGCAAACGACTCGCCTAATGGAACGTGAAATTATTGAGATTGCCCCTCTTGCTTATATGCGTGGTCGTACCCTCGAAGATGCCTTTGTTATCCTTGATGAAGCGCAAAATACAACCATCATGCAGATGAAGATGTTCTTGACTCGTCTTGGGTTTAATTCTAAGATGATTGTCAATGGAGATATGAGCCAGATTGACCTTCCACGTCGTGTTAAATCTGGTCTTGTCGATGCCATGGAGAAATTGAAGGGAATCAAGGCTATTGATTTTGTTCATTTCTCTGCCAGTGATGTCGTACGTCACCCAGTTGTTGCCGATATCATTAATGCTTATGAAAAAGATGCACCTAAGTTTGATCTTGAGAAAAAATCAGAAGAATCAGACCAGGCTAAAGAAGTAGTATCAGGATTGACCGAATACCCAGTCATTGGTGCTGAGGATCTTAAAAAGTAAATAGATGAAAAGAGGTTTGAGAGTATGAGTTCCCAACCTCTTTTTCTTTGGTAGTCAAGTCACAGATTTCCTCTCTATTTTTGGTAAAATAGTATTAAAGAGTAGGCTAATATGAAGGGGAGAGGTATGACTAAGGCAAAAAAATGGAAGATTGGGATTATTGCTTTTCTAGGACTTGTTACGACAGTTTTGATTGCCATAGGAGAGGGAAGATTTTGGAAGTATCAACAGAACTATATTCCAGATGGTACCTATCAGATGGTAAAATATGAAGCTAAATCGGCATATTCCAATGAATTGATAAATTGGACTGAGCGAGGAGAGAATAATGATAGCTTATATGAGGATTTTATAGTTGTTGAGAATATGAAATCTCAATTTTATTATGTTTTTGTGGGGGATGGGGAACCTTTTGTCTTACCATTTGAGCATGATGAAAAGCTTCCACAGACTTTTGACCCACATACTGGGACTTTGAAACAGGATTTAACAGTCTCTGAATATAAAGCTCTAGGGATTTCTCATATTGATAAGATTTCTAAAAAGGGAGAGGAGTACTCAAACGTAAAGGAAGTATCTGTCCAAAGGTGTGTAGACGATTATAAAAAAATGTTGAAGCAAAAAAGAACTTATGAAAAGCGACCTAATGGTCTCGTTCTGACTGTTTATGCTGATGATGGACATATTGAGTCGCGTAGAACTTTTAAACGATTGAGCTCAGAGGAAGCCAAAGAGGTCAAAAGTGGTTATGATTGGGATTATGAGTATTCCTTGAAGTATTATAATTATTCAAGGCATGATGGGGATTATCTCATCTGGCGTTGAACTACTTACCGACCAAGTACCTCTTTACTATCGAGAATCATAGCCAAATGTTTTATTAAAAAAACTTACAGTCTTTATGATAATTGTCAAATACTATTTCACCATTTATTTTGGTACAATAGAACAGTAGACCAATAAAAAAGGAGATTATTATGAACCAGCAAGAGTGGATTGAGTACTTTGAATTAGTCAACGGTCGTAAACCAACTCCCGAAGAGTTATCTCAAGCTCAAGCAGCAGGCGAGTTTATCCTTGAACGACCTAATATTTTTAGCTCAAATGGACAAGTGACGGAGCAAAGACCGATTAAACCAGCTGAACCTGTAATTGCTATGACGCAACAGCCTCAGTTTGCCCAAGCAACAGCAACCTTCCAACAAGTAGTACCCCCTAAAAAAGGTATGTCTAAGAAAACTAAGATTATTTTGGCATCAGTCTTAGGTTCCTTGGCAGCGATTTTACTTATCGTTGGAGGCTATTCACTATGGCGCTACCAATCAGGTAAGATTGCGGATGGAACATATGAGGTAGTGGCCTATTCTTATCGTGATGAAGATAAAGATAAGATGGTAAATGCTTTCGATGAATTTGATGATGTCTACTCCTTTGTAGAAGTAAAAAATAATAGATCTAGATACTATTCTTATCTCGAGGACAATAAATCACCTTATGTTAGCTTGTTAGAGTATGAACATGAAATCCCTCAGCAGTTCGATCCATGGAATAAAACTCAGACAGAAGTTTTAACAGTTGAAGAGCTTGAATCTACAGTCAAAGACTTCATGAAAGATATGTCTAAGGATTATTCTTTTTACACTAAAGACGCTACAAAAGAAGCCGTTAAAGAATCTGTAAAATCTTACAAGAAATCTCTCAAAGAAAAACGAACTTACGTCAAAAAAGGTAACGAGTATACGCTATCTACTTATGACAAGGATGGAGAGCTTCAATCCCGTGTTACTTTTAAGCGTATGAGTAAGGGGGATGCTGAAGAGCGTTGGGATGATTATAAGGATGCAATTAAAGATTATAAGAAAGAATTGAAGACTTATAGTGATCAGTACGACGAGTATAAGGATTACTTTAATTATGGTTATGGAGGTGACTACGGTTATGGTTACAGCGATGACTATGGTAGTGGTTCTAAATCAGGCTCTGACGATAGTAAAAGCAGCAAAAGAGGCATTGATAAAATTTAATCAGCCAATGATGTAAATGAGCAAAGTGGTACAAGAAGGAGAGCTAAAACTCCATCTTGGTACCGCTTTTCTTTTTATGAAAATAGTCAAATAGCTTTGGAGTCTTTTTTCTGGTAGAATGGAAATATCAATGAAAAAGGGGACTTTTATGAACGAAAAAGAGTGGTTAGATTATTTCGAAACAATCAATAATCGTAAGCCGACAGAGGAAGAAATCCAACAAGCAAAAGCTAATGGGGAATTTATTTCTCAAGGGCCTAGGGTAGAGAAAGTCAAGCCACAAGTTCAACTCAGAGAACAGGTGACACAACCAGTTTTACAAGTTAGGACTCCTAAAACAGGATTGTCTAAGAAGGCAAAAATCATAATAGTTTCTCTAGTTGGGACCATTCTTCTAGTGGTACTTTCCTTGGGTGCCTACGCCTTTATTCACCTGCAAAGAGGTAAAATTCCTGAGGGAACCTATCTAATTGAATCTCACTATTATTATGACAAAGATGAGAAAGAGATGGTTGATGTTTTAGAGTATAATGAATCCATCGATATATATGTTCGAGACTTTGTTAAAGTAAGAGGCAATCATTTAAAAACATGTGATTATTTTTTAAGTAATGGCGAAGGCTATGTTTATAAGATAGATTATATGACTGGTTATAATTTCGACTGTGACGCTTGGTCAAGGAGTCTTAAGCATACTTGGACACTTTCAGAATATGAAGATATGGTTGGTAAGCTTCTAAGAAAATACTATAAGGGTGCTCCTCTTAAAACTGAGTCGGGAATTGAGAGAGACATAAAAGAATATAGAAAAAGGTATAAATCAGAGTTGAAAAGGACTTATCGTTATAAGTTAATAGGAGACAGACTAACAATTATTAGCTATGATGGAGATGGGGAAATTCATTCTGTGCGGACCTTCAAACGCTTGTCCAAAGCAAAAGAGGAGAAATTACAATCTGACTATGATAAATTCTCTAAGAAGGATAGGGAGTTGAAAAAGTTAATATTAAGCTTTTAGTTGCGAATGTCATTCAAAGTGGATCTTATGTTCCTCTCAAATTAATATTATTTAAAACCAGCTAGTCTGGTTTTTTTAGTGTCCAAAACGTGCTATAATAAGATGTTATATCATCAGTGTTAGCCCATTTGTTAACACATGAAAGGAAATTAAAATGACAAAAACATTCTACATCACAACACCTATCTACTACCCATCTGGTAAATTACATATTGGTTCTGCCTATACAACCATTGCTTGTGACGTCTTGGCACGTTACAAACGTATGATGAACTACGATGTCTTCTATCTTACTGGGCTTGATGAACACGGCCAAAAGATTCAACAAAAGGCTGAAGAAGCAGGAATCACACCACAAGAGTATGTGGATGGTATGGCTGTTGGTGTTAAGGATCTCTGGCAACTTTTGGATATCTCATACGATAAATTCATCCGTACGACTGATGATTACCATGAAAAAGTTGTTGCTCAAGTTTTCGAGCGTCTCTTGGAACAAGGAGATATCTATCTTGGTGAATACTCAGGTTGGTACTCAGTTTCAGACGAAGAATTCTTCACTGAAAGTCAGTTGGAAGAAGTTTACCGTGATGAGCAAGGTAATGTCATTGGTGGGGTAGCTCCATCAGGGCATGAAGTAGAGTTGGTTTCTGAAGAATCATATTTCTTTAAACTCAGCAACTACGCAGACCGTTTGACTGCCTTCTTTAAAGAACACCCAGAATTTATCCAACCTGATGGTCGTATGAATGAAATGCTTAAAAACTTCATCGAGCCAGGCTTGGAAGATTTGGCTGTGTCACGTACAACCTTCACTTGGGGAGTAAAAGTACCGTCAGATCCAAAACACGTGGTTTATGTGTGGATTGATGCCCTTATCAACTATATTACTGCCCTTGGTTATGGTCAGGATGAGCATGGTAACTTTGATTTGTTCTGGCAAAATGATGAAAACCACGAAATTATCCACATGATTGGTAAGGATATTCTTCGTTTCCACTCAATCTACTGGCCAATCATCCTTATGGCTCTTGATTTGCCATTGCCTACACGTCTTGTTGCCCACGGTTGGTTCGTCATGAAAGACGGTAAGATGTCTAAGTCTAAAGGAAACGTGATCTATCCAGAAATGTTGGTAGAGCGTTTTGGTCTTGATCCACTCCGTTACTACCTTATGCGTAGTCTTCCTGTCGGTTCAGATGGTACCTTCACACCAGAAGACTATGTGGCTCGTATCAACTACGAGTTGGCTAATGACCTTGGGAACCTCCTCAACCGTACAGTTGCCATGATTAACAAGTATTTCGGTGGTCAAGTGCCTGCCTATGTTGAGAACGTTACAGACTTTGATGCTGATTTGGCTAAGGTTGTGGCTGAAAATATCGAAGAGTTCCACAAACAAATGAATGCTGTAGATTTCCCACGTGCCTTGGACGCCGTTTGGAACATCATTTCACGTACCAATAAGTATATTGATGAAACAGCTCCTTGGGTACTTGCCAAAGAGGATGGTGACAAGGAACAATTGGCAGCGGTTATGGCTCACTTGGCGGCTAGCCTTCGTGTGGTAGCCCACTTCATCCAACCATTCATGATGACAACTTCAAATGCCATTATGGAACAACTTGGATTGCCAGTAGTATTTGACCTTGAAAATCTTGAACTTTCTGGCTTCCCAGAAAATGTGACAGTCGTTTCAAAAGGAACTCCAATCTTCCCACGTCTTGACATGGACGAAGAAATTGCCTACATCCAATCTCAAATGAACGCAGGCAAACCTCAAGAGAAAGAATGGAACCCAGAAGAGGTCGAACTTAAGTCTGAAAAAGACCAAATCAAATTTGACGACTTTGACAAGGTTGAAATCCGTGTCGCTGAAGTTAAAGAAGTGGAAAAAGTCGAAGGTTCAGATAAATTGCTTCGCTTCCGTCTTGACGCTGGCGACGGAGAAGACCGCCAAATCCTCTCAGGTATTGCTAAATTCTATCCAAATGAACAAGAATTGGTCGGCAAAAAACTCCAAATCGTGGCTAACCTTAAACCACGTAAGATGATGAAGAAATATGTCAGCCAAGGTATGATTCTTTCCGCAGAGCATGATGGCAAACTCACTGTCTTGACAGTAGATCCATCTGTTCCAAATGGAAGTGTGATTGGGTAAAATATCATATAAAAACAGTTTTCCAATTCGTAGAATTGCTAAACTGTTTTTTTACTAATCTTCGGTTGTGAGTAAAGCGCTTGAAACACATCTAAGTCTAGCACTTAGGAGTTCTGATTCCTTAAAACTGAAAATTATTTACTGGAGAATGTCACCTAAGCTCCGTCACTACTTAAGGAAAGCCACAAGAGGAGCTAGTGTATAAGAAAAACGAGTTCAGTCGAACTCGTTTTTCTTATACACTATATTTCAATAAATGCTTAATGCGTTCCACGCTTTCATCGGGTCCATAGGCGTCTGGGTATCGGTCCAGTCTACTAATAGCATCAAGATCTGCTTGGTCTAGGTGGAAGTCAAAACTATTAAAGTTTTCCTTCATCCGTTCGATATGAGTACTTTTAGGAATGGTCAGAATGCCTTGTTGGGTTTGCCATCTGAGGATGACCTGAGCGACTGTCTTGCCATGTTTTTCAGCGATAGCAGTCAGAGTTGAGTCCTGAAAAATACCATCCTCTCCTCTGTGAAAAGGAGCCCAGGCTTGTGTTAGGGTACCAAATTCCTTATCAGCTTTCTGGATAAGTTTGTGTTGTTTATAGGGATGCAACTCGATTTGATTGACCGCTGGAATGACAGGTGTCTGCAAGGCAAAATCCGCCAAACGTCCTGTTGAGAAGTTAGAAACACCAATGGCTCTAATAAGTTCTTCATGCTTAAGCTCAATCATGGCACGCCAGGCACCATGTAAGTCGCCAAAAGGTTGATGAATCAAATATAAATCAAGATAGTCAGTATCTAGTTTGCGAAGTGTTTCTTTTAGGGCTAATTTGGTATCTTCGTAGCCGAGCTGGCTAATCCAGACTTTACTAGTCAAGAAAATATCCTCTCGAGGGATACCAGATGCCTTAATAGCACGTCCCACGGCTTCCTCATTTCGATAAAGACTAGCAGTATCAATTAATCGATAGCCTACAGAAAGGGCATCTTCAACGGCTTTTTGACATTCCTTTTGATCGAAAATTTGCCAGACACCAAAACCAAGCACGGGTATTTTGATGCCATTGTTAAGTGTTTGAAATTCCATTTTCTTCTCCTTAGTGGTGGGGTAGTAAGCTATCCTGAATTTCCTCGATAAATGCTTGAATAATTGCGGATTGTTTCTGTTTATTATTTGTCACAAACCCCAAGGTGTGCTTTGGACTGTTCTTCAGTGGAAGTAAAACAATTTGGTCCTTAATGAAACTATTAACAATACCGAGGCCAGAAGCGTAACTATCTGAGGCACAGAGCAAATTCATGACACTGCCTCGGTCATTACTGTAAATCACTTGTTGGTCAGGCAGAACCTCGAGAGGATCTTCGTCAAAATGAATTCCAGAGCTTTCTTGACGAAAGCGGACCTGTGGGTATCCCTCTAAATCTTTGAGATTGAGGGATTTTTTGTGAGCTAGGGGATGTTGGCGACCTAAGAAAATCTTGGTTTCAAACTCTCCAAGTGGGGTAAAAGTTAAATCCATGTGTTGGAAACTGCGTTCTAGGATATGGTCGTTATCTTCATCTAGATAAATAATCCCCAGGTCACTTTCGAAGCTTTCAACGCTTTTGAGAATCTTCCTAGTTGTTGTTTCAATCAGTTGAAATTCTTGATAATCACTACGAAAACGTTGGGCAATGTGAGCCATGGGAAGTGACAAGAAATCGTAGTGGTGACTGGCAACAGTGAATGATTTCTTAAAGGATTTGCGATAGCGTCCTTCTAGTAGATCTAGCTCTCCAAGAATACGTTTGGCATATTTGAGAAAATCATGACCGTCATCAGTTAGTTTAGCCCCTGTATTGGAACGTTCAAAGAGTTGGACTCCAAGTTCTTCCTCTAAATCACGGATGGATGCTGAGAGATTAGGTTGAGTCAAAAAGAGTTTTTTAGCAGCCTTACTAAAAGACCCTGTTTCAGCGATAGTCTGAACATAGCGACATTGTTGAAAATTCATAAGCATCCCCTTTAAAAAAATATGATTGTAGGTCATATTATAACAAAATGAGAAGTCTAAAATCAGCAAAATTCTGATAGGAATAGATGAAGACCTGATATGAAATTTCTATGATTAAATCGTTTTTGGAGTAATAATGGAAATTGAGATAAGTTGTAAGAATGTGGTGCTGATAAATGAAAAACTGCATCCCCTGGTTAGACACCAAAAATCTAACTTGTGGGATGCAGTTTGAAATATTAGTCATTAAGATATCTAATGGCTTTCAATTTTTTAGGACGAATAAGGAAGAGTCCTAGGGCAATTAAAGGTAGCCAGAAAATGAAATGCCAGATACTTGTAGCTGGTGCAGCCTGTGTTGATTGCGAGAGAAGGACACTGGCAAAATCAACCAAACAGTGCAGAATAATAGTCCACCAGAGGCTACCAGTACGTAGGTAAATAGCAGCAAAGAATATTCCTATAGCTGTCGCATAATAAACCTGGAACAAGGTAGCGTTCAAGGGCTGGTGAGTGAGGTTTCCAAGATGGGCTAGTCCAAAAATTATGGCAGATAAGAAAACGACTCCTAAAACCTGTTTTGAAGATCTAATACCATCTTGGAAGGCGAGTTTAAGGAAAAGTCCACGAAAAAAATATTCCTCAAAAAACCCGGCTCCTAAGGCAATAACCAAGGCAGTTCCTATCATGTAAGGTGCTTTACTGATCCCAAAAGCAACCGCAGAAACATAGAAGAAATCTGCCAAAAGAAGAAACCAACAAACCCCTAAGGTTTCAGACCAACTTATCTTTTTAGTCGATTTGATCTTTAATCCAAGGCGTCTCTGTACGAGGAAATAGTATAGACACATAAGGCCAAGCGTTTTAATGAGATAACCTATATTCTCAGGCAGAGGCCTAAGAAGCAAACGCAGTACAAGGTTCGCTAAAATAAAACTAATCCCAAGAAGGATCAGCAATCTCATTTCTTTTTTAGTCATTGAAAAGTCCCCCAACTTTCTTAACATTTTTTTCAAGTATATGACGAAAAACGCTTAAAGTCAAGGTCTTGAAGGTGTTTTTTATGTGTTTTTAGTAATGAAGAGGTCACTTCATGATAACCCGAATATAGTAGAAAACATATGCTATCTTAGAAACAGTCCTTTATGAGAAAAAAATGAACGGCTGTAAGAAAGTAATAAGTGAAAACTCTGTGATTCCCTTACGAATTACAATTAATTGTAAAGAAATGATTGAATTATAACAAAAGTGTGTCAAATTTTAAAAACATGTAGCAAATATATAATATTTTTTTCAGAAAACTATTGCCAAATTTTGAAAATCACGGTAGTATATTAAACGGTGAAGAAAATAGGTTAATAAAATGTTAACCAAGAAGGAGAAAGTGTAAATGAAAGTCAATCCATTTAAAACAACATTGTATTCAAGCGTATTGCTTGCAGGACTCGCGGCTACAAGCGTAGCAGCTGCGGATGAAGCTAAAGATGTAACAGCAACTACTGATACTGATGCAACCGTATCAAATACGACTGCAGAATCAAGTGCTAATCTTGTTAAAACAACAGGTGATGCAGCAGTTGTCACTACAGTACCTGGAACAGAAGAAAAAACTACTACTGAAACAGATACTACTGTAAAAACAACAACTAAAGCTATTGCTGAAGTTTCAAATCCTGACTTCAATAACGCTGTTGAGGCTGCAACAACGACTGCAGCAGCATCAAAAGATTCTGCTGATGTTAAAGCTGTTCAAGATCAAGCAGCTAAAGATGCTCAAGAAGCTTCAAATACAGTTGTTTCTGAAAATAAATTGACTCGTGAAGAAGCTGATGCAGCTCTTACATCTGCTAAAGCAAATGTTGTTGCAACAGGAGGATTCACAGCTACAGAAGAAGCAGGTGTGAAACACACTAGCGTCGAAGCTGCTAACAATGACAACAAAGTTCAAACAACAGCTTTGACAACTGCGGTTTCAGAATATAATCAAAAACTTGCAGATTACAAAACACAATTGGACAAATACTACCAAGACGTTCTTGCTTATGCTGCTTGGGAAAAATCATACAAGGAATATACTGGTGGAACAACAGCTCGTCTTTTGACAAAGGGCTTGGCTGAAAATGCCACTGGCTTGATTTATAAAACAGAATCTAATGCTACTATGACTGTTGAAAACTCAGCAGGTTCAGTTGACTACTTGGATAAAACAATCCAATCAGGTCACTCAGTAGATGAAATCCTTGAGCAATTCAACACATCTCGTTACATTCCAAGTGACTTCAGTGCAGCTAACGGTACACAGTACACTATCAATGCTGATGGTGAATATACTGAAGATGTATGGTTGAAGATGGCTACAGGTCAAACGTTGACTGTAACATACAACAATCTAAACGGAACATCATTCAATGGTACTCCAGTTAAGAAAATCGTTGCAACTTACACTTTGGTAGAAACACCAAGTACAGATGGTTCAGCCATTGTTAAGTTGTACCACGATCCAACGAAGACACTTTTCATTGGTTCACAAACTGACGACACTAACAAAAAACTTCATGTTAAGATGAACTTGAACTTCTTTGAAACTGAGTCATCAGTGACACCACTTGATTTGTCTAAAAATGGTTCAGTTTTGAGTATCTCATCACTTAACCACTGGAACACTGAGCTAGGAAACCACATTGAAAAAGTTGGTTTGAATGGTAATGAATACGTTCAAATCCCTGGTTCATCTATCACTTTGCATGAAGATGGTTATGCTTATGCAACAAATGATAATGAATTTGTTGCTAACGGTTCTCGCTTTAACAGTGACCCAACAGTTGATCCAACAACTGGTGAAGTCACAGATGAAGGTTGGGATGCTATTAACCCAGATGGAACACCTCGTACGACGAATGCCTACTACGGTGCAGCTGCAACAATCTTCAAGGGTGAACCAATGGACTTCATCGTAAGCGGAAATAACCTTAACGTTCCAACTGCTTACTGGTTCGCAACTAACTCAACAGTAGTTGTTCCTGAATTGCCAGAAGAACCAAATAAACCAGTTCTTCCAAATACTGTTTCAGCATCAGTTACTTACCACAAAAACTTTGTGTCTGTTGAAGAAACAACTGAGAAACCAAAACCTAAAGTACCAACAACTCCAACAGAACCTACACCAGGTAAACCTGTAACACCAACATCAGTACCTGTAAAAGAAGAAGCTCCAGCTCTTCCAGCTACTGGTGAAAAATCAACAGCAGCTTCTGCAGCAGGTGCAGCTATGGTGACATCAGCTTTGGCCTTGTTCGGTATCTCAACTTACAAACGTAAACACTAAGATAATACAAAAAAAGCTAGGAAATTTTCCTAGCTTTTTTGGTTTGGAAGAATCAAGTTAGCTAGAAACAAGGAAGATGAAATTTTCTGACATTTAGTGAAACTACTTGATTTAGACTCAAAAAAGAAAAAATGATATACATTTTCTAATTTTTCAAAACTGCAAACAAGGCCTATATTATGGGCTTTTCTCTATAGCTAACCATGTAAAAAATAAGGGTCTAAATATTATTTTCAAAAAATATGAAATAAATTAATTGACAAAAAATTATAATACAGTATAATAGATTGTGTTAGGAAGAGTTTGTTTTTTTGGCAGGGTGACTCCCTAGTCCAAAAAAGACTAGCTTAGAATCCGGAATTCTAAGTTATCAAATTCCAATGTTTCATTGTGATGATTTAAAAAAGAGAAGATTTAAACAGCAAACAAATCAGATTAATCGATTTAAAACATCAGCATCATCGTAGCGGGAGCTAGCGGTATTTTTAATCCGTGTAGAGCAAACGACAGATTCAAAAACAGCAGAATCGGTAGAGACTAATCTTCAAAAGCGAAGAGGGAAAGAAAATAAAGCAGTAACTGCTAATATACCTATCAGAAGGTGGATTAAACCTAATGACTGATAGGTGGTATGTTATGAGAGTGGCGTTTTTAGCCAATACTCTTCTAGGAAATAGTATCTTGTAAGCAGTAAGACGTTCTGCGTAAAGAAGCTAGAGGGAAAGCTTTTCAGATTGACTGACTATCAATCATAAGATACTCTTGACTAGAAACCATTTTGGACCAACACGGTTTTGCGTTTGTTGGTATTGAACTGCACCTAGGGAAATGGTGGTTCAATGTTAGTAAATAAAGACTTTACATTTCAAAAAAGTCAAAAAATTGTTTTATCACAACGTGAACTCGAGGGATTAAGTTCAAGTTGAGATTCAGGAACAAAAAGGTAAGAAGCATATTGGGATGATGTTTTAGCGACGGAATTTGACTAGATGTTTGTGAGAGCATCTGTCTATGCTACATTGACTATTTTTAAAAGTCGTGTGGAATAGAAACTGTTTTCAAGATCCTGATTCCTAGGAAAGTTGGGGGATTTTCCTTTAGGTATCGAGATTATTGAAAAGAGATCAAATGGACTGAGCGGCACTTGTATCCCAAGGTAAGCAATACACCTATAAACCTAAGTTTCCATACAGCAGGGAGCAAGTTTCAGTTTGAATGGGGGACGCATCTAGAGTAATCTAGATGTTTTTTATTTTGTGAATTCTTTTACGAATAAGTAAGAGAGTGCATGAAGGAGGGTGTCGTGTTAATTGCAAAAAATCAGGAGGGAGACCTCGTTTCAGCTCTAGAAACTAGTTTGCAACGTAAGGAATCCTACAGCTGTCCGGGCTGTCAGGGAGTTGTCCTATTGAGGCAGGGGCAGGTAATGTGTCCGCATTTTGCTCATAAGTCTTTACAAGATTGTCAGTTCTTCTCGGAGAATGAATCGGCCCAACATTTATCCCTTAAGGCAGCCTTATATAAATCTTTGGTTAATCATGGTGAAAAAGTACGTATTGAAAAGGTTTTGTCCGAGATGGGGCAAATTGCAGATTTATTTGTTGGCGATTCCCTGGCTCTGGAAGTTCAGTGTTCTCGTTTATCACAGAAACGTTTAAGAGAACGCACACGCACCTATCACCAAGCAGGTTATGAAGTGCGTTGGCTTTTGGGGGAAGACCTATGGTTGGGACGGCGTTTAACAGACTTACAGCGGGACTTTCTCTATTTTACGGCTAAGATAGGATTTCATCTATGGGAGCTTGATTGGAAGAAAGAGGAAATTAGACTTAAGTATCTCATCTATGAGGATATTTTTGGGAGAGTTTATTACTTAACTAAGACTTGGTCTTTAACAGAGAATCTCATGACGGTTTTACGTTTTCCCTATCAAGCAGAAAAGGTTGAGACCTATCAAGTGACTCAGCGAAAGAAAGTCTCACATGTGATTCAACGGGAATTAATGGGGAAAAATCCAAGATGGATGAGAAGGCAGGAGGCGGCTTATCTTAAGGGGATGAATTTGTTAAGTCTGTCTGATCAAGATTTTTTCCCACAAGTAAGATTTCCTGAATCTAGGCAGGGTTTTGTACAAATTAGACAGTCACTTGAAGGTTTTGAAAAGCTTTTTAAGCAATATTATCGAAAAAGTCATTTTTCTTATCGACAAACTCTCTACCCTCCCACCTTTTATGCTAAAATAGAAAAGAATAGACACAATTAAGGAGAATATTATGTCAGACAATCGTACTCATTTAGAAGAAAAATACACATGGGATTTGACGACCATTTTTGCGACAGATGCAGATTGGGAGACCGAATATGAAAGCACTGTTCAGGATTTGAGGAAGGCTAGTGCTTATGCAGGTCATCTCTTGGATTCTGCTAAGAACTTGCTTGAGGCAACAGAACTTTATATGAGCCTTATGCGTCGCTTGGAGAAAATCTATGTCTATGCGTCAATGAAAAATGATCAAGACACAACAGTAGGTCTGTATCAAGAGTACCAAGCAAAGGCCTCAAACCTTTATTCACAGTTGAGTGAAGCCTTTGCTTACTTTGAGCCTGAATTTATGGCCTTGGATGATAAGAAATTAGCTGAATTTAAAGAACAAGAGCCAGGTCTTGGACTTTATGACCACTATTTCGAACGTCTTTTGGCCAACAAGGATCACGTTCTTTCTCAAGAAGCGGAAGAACTCTTGGCAGCAGCCGGTGATATTTTCAACGGTCCAACGGATACCTTTAATGTCTTGGATAATGCTGATATCCTCTTCCCATGGGTATCAGATGGCCAAGGGGATGTGGTTGAGTTGACACATGGTAACTTTATCACCCTCATGGAATCTAAGGACCGTGACATTCGTAAGGGTGCTTATGAAGCGATGTACGGTACTTACGAGCAGTTCCAACATACCTATGCACAAACACTTCAAGGCGTTGTTAAGGTTCACAATTACCAAGCCAAAGTTCGTCACTATAATTCGGCACGTCATGCAGCACTTGCGGCTAATTTTATTCCAGAGAGTGTTTATGACTCACTCTTGGAATCAGTGAATAAGCATTTGCCACTTTTGCACCGTTACCTTGATTTGCGTAAGAAGGTCTTGGGGCTTGACGAGCTTAAGATGTATGACGTCTACACACCACTTTCTGAGACTGAAACTGCTCTTACTTATGAAGAATCCCTCAAGAAAGCAGAAGAAGTCTTGGCAATCTTTGGTGAAGAGTATAGTAAAGGGGTTCATGCAGCCTTTACGGAACGTTGGATTGACGTTCACCCTAACAAAGGAAAACGCTCAGGTGCCTACTCAGGCGGTGCCTATGATACAAATGCTTTCATGCTTTTGAACTGGCAAGACACTCTGGACAATCTCTTTACCTTGGTTCACGAGACTGGCCACAGCTTGCATTCAACGTTCACACGTCAGACACAACCATATGTTTATGGAGATTACCCAATCTTCTTGGCGGAAATTGCGTCTACAACTAATGAAAATATCTTGACAGAAACGCTTCTTAAAGAGGTTAAAGATGACAAAACACGTTTTGCTATTCTTAACCACTATTTGGATGGTTTCAAGGGAACTGTCTTCCGTCAAACCCAATTTGCTGAGTTTGAGCATGCTATCCATGAAGCAGATGCCTCTGGTCAAATCTTGACAGCCGACTTCATGAATAAACTTTACGCAGACCTCAATGAGAAATACTATAACCTTAAAGCTGAAGATAACTACGAAATTCAGTTTGAGTGGGAACGTATTCCGCATTTCTACATGAATTACTATGTCTACCAATACGCTACAGGGTTTGCAGCAGCAAGCTACTTGGCTGAAAAAATTGTTCACGGTACTGAGGAGGATAAAGAAGCTTACCTTACTTACCTTAAGGCGGGAAGCTCAGATTATCCTTTGGAAGTTATCAAGAAAGCTGGTGTTGATATGACCAATACCGACTACTTGGATGCTGCCTTCAAAGTTTTTGAAGACCGTCTCGTTGAATTGGAAGTCTTGGTTGAAAAAGGTGTTCACCTTTCTTAAAAAGAAGTTACTATACTATATGAAAGAATCATTCTGGATAAGAGTGGTTCTTTTTACATCTAAAAAACGAACATTTACAGCATGCAAGTCCTAATTACTACGGAAAATTACTAATGAGCATATTTATAGCTCCTTGTTTATATTCATGATAGACTAAAAACCTAACGTTTTATAATTGATAAGTGAATAGTGTTCAGAAATAGAAAGTAGGTTTTTGTGAAAACAACCAATCGTTATCTTGTAGCAACGTGTGGTGTCTTACTCCATCTTATGTTGGGGTCTACCTATGCTTGGAGTATCTATCGTAATCCTATTATGGCCCAGACTGGCTGGGATCAATCTTCAGTTTCTTTTGCCTTTTCATTGGCCATCTTTTGTCTTGGTCTTTCTGCAGCCTTCATGGGACGTTTGGTTGAAAAATTTGGTCCTAGGGTGACTGGGAGTATGTCGGCTGTTCTCTATGCCGGAGGTAACATTCTAACAGGAGTTGCCATTGCTCAGGGAGAGCTGTGGATACTTTATCTTGGTTACGGTATTCTTGGTGGTCTAGGACTGGGTGTGGGGTATATTACGCCTGTTTCAACCATCATTAAGTGGTTTCCTGACAAGCGTGGGCTTGCGACTGGTCTTGCCATTATGGGCTTTGGCTTTGCATCGCTCTTGACCAGCCCTATTGCCCAATATCTGATTCAGGCACGTGGTGTTGAGCAGACCTTTTATATCTTGGGAGTTGTTTATTTTATTGTGATGCTTTTTGTCTCACAATTCATTAAACGACCAAGTGTAGAGGAAGCACAACTGTTGGCTGACAAGAGTCCGAACCGTCAAGCTGCTGATTTAAGCAAGGGAATTACGGCTAATGAAGCTCTGAAATCGTCAACTTTCTACTGGTTATGGCTTATCTTGTTTATCAATATTTCATGTGGCTTAGCCCTTGTCTCTGCAATTTCTCCAATGGCTCAAGATATGGTTGGGATGTCAGCGGAATCAGCAGCAGTTGTTGTCGGTGTTATGGGAATCTTTAATGGTTTTGGTCGCCTTCTGTGGGCAGGCTTGTCGGATTATATTGGGCGTCCGAAGACCTTTATCCTCCTCTTTGTGGTTAATATCGTTATGGCTATCCTCCTAATTGTCCTGCAAGTTCCACTTGTCTTTGTGGTTGCGATGGCTGTTCTGATGACATGCTACGGGGCAGGATTCTCCTTGATTCCTCCCTACCTTAGCGATATCTTTGGGGCAAAGGAATTGGCTACCCTTCATGGTTATATTCTGACTGCCTGGGCTATGGCAGCCTTGGTGGGACCAATGCTCCTGTCGGTAACCTATGAATTGACAAAATCTTACCAGATGACCTTGCTTGTTTTCATTGCTCTTTACGTGGTAGCTTTGGTTATTGCTTACCTCTTGAAAAAGAAGGTTATTCGTCAAGTAGTCTAATGATGAGGATTTGAGTTATAGATAAGAAAAATCTCTAGCACTCGCTAGGGATTTTTTATATAATAAAACACATGGTTAAATCATATAGTAAAAACGCAAATCACAACATGCGTCGCCCAGTAGTAAACAAGGATATCGTGGATTACATGCGAACGCATCTTCAGGAAAATAAAGGGCATTTGGCTGAGCTGGAGGCCTTTGCTCGTAAGGAAAATATTCCAATTATTCAGCACGAAGTTGTTGCTTATTTCCGATTTTTGTTACAGACCTTGCAGCCTAAGAAAATCCTTGAGGTAGGAACGGCTATTGGTTTTTCAGCTCTTCTTATGGCTGAGTACGCCCCTGATGCTCAGATTACGACGGTTGATCGTAATGAAGAAATGATTGGCTTTGCCAAGGAAAATCTAGCCAAGTATGACAGCCGCAAACAAATTACCTTAGTTGAAGGTGATGCAGCAGAAGTTTTGCAAGATTTGGACACTGATTATGATTTTGTTTTTATGGACTCAGCCAAGTCTAAATATATCGTCTTTCTGCCTGAAATCCTAAAACGTCTCAAGGTAGGTGGTGTCATTGTCTTTGATGATATCTTCCAAGGGGGGGATATTGCCAAAGACATCATGGAGGTTCGTCGTGGTCAGCGTACGATTTACCGTGGTTTGCATCGTCTTTTTGATGCGACCTTAGATAACCCTGGTTTGACTGCTAGTTTGGTACCTATGAGTGACGGACTTCTTATGCTTCGGAAAAATTCTGAAAATATTATCTTGCCAGATTAAGCATTATTTAAGTAAGTGTGGTATAATAACAAAGATATTGACAATTTAAGGAGTAGATAGAATGGCTAAAGAAAATGAAAACCTTGAGTCGACAGAAGAAACTGTTGAAGAGGTTGTAGCAGACAAAGACGCAGAACAAGAGCATCTTGATCGCCAAAAAGAAGAAGAGGAAAGCATCGCCCTCGCTAGTGAAAAAGCGAAAGAAAAAGCTAAACGTGCTAAAACGAAAAAGACACGTGATGCTGGTAAACCAAGCTCAGGTGGCCGCTTCCTCGGAGGTCTTGCCCTTGTAGCTGTTTCAGCTCTCGTTGGTGCAGGTGCTATGTATGTTTCTCTAGGTAACAAAACGACTGAAGAAACAACTTTGGTATCTATGAAAGGTGATACTGTTACTGTCGGTGATGTCTTTGATTCACTTAAAGGTAGCAGCCAAACACAACAAAGTGTTTTGAGTGCAACTTTGCAAAAGGCTCTTGAAAAAGAATATGGTAGCAAAGTCAGCAAAGAAGACGTAGACAAAGCTTATAAGCAAGCTTCAGAACAATACGGAGATCAATTCTCACAAGTACTTGCAGCCTATGGTCAAACAGAAGAGTCATACCGTACTCAAATCCGTACACAAAAATTGGTTGAGTATGCTGTTAACCAAGCCGCACAAAAAGATTTGACTGAAGCAAATTACAAGGCCGCCTATGATAACTACACACCAAATACAGAGGTACAAGTAGTTTCAACTACTGATAAAGCAGTGGCAGATAAGGTAGACTCTGAAGCTAAAGCAGAAGGAGCAGACTTCTCACAAGTTGCTAAAGATAACAGCTTGGAAGTGGCTTCTAAGACAGTTAACTCAGCTTCTCAAGACTTCCCAGCAGATGTTTTGACAGCAGCCTTCAAACAAGATGCTAATGCCGTTTCTGACGTAGTGACCGTTTCAAACAGTTCAACTGGTGCTGCAACTTACTATATCGTCAAAACTGTTTCAAAAGCTGAGAAAAATGCAGATTGGAAAAACTATAAGGATGATTTGACTAAAGTTATCATCAATGGTAAGAAAGCTGATACTAACTTCACTAACTCAGTGATTGCTAAGGTCCTTAAGAAATACAATGTTAAAGTTGTAGACAAGGCCTTCAGCGCAATTCTTGACCAGTATGTGACTGGTTCTGGGGCTTCATCAAGTTCATCATCAAGCTCTAGCAAATAAATCACAAGATAGAGTTGATAATGCTATTATCAGCTTGACCTAAGACCTAAAACACGTTAAAATGAAGAGTGGCTAAAAGTTCTAACATCATGACATTTTTAGCCATCCCTTTGAGATTGGTAATCATTGCTTCTGATACAGAAAAATGGCGGTCGCTGCGAGCCATGGACGAATTTGGTTACTTGCTACTCAAAGTTCACAATTAAAGACAAATAAGAATGACAAGTTCATTGAATGAAGGTGGTACCGCGGTTCACGTCGCCCTTCGTTTAGTGGTCTTGTCTTTTATTCTTTTAGTATTTTTTGAATGAAGTGTGTGGCAATAGTGGAGGTGGCGTATGAAAGCCTATTTTGTCAAACAGAAGTTTCGATTGGGCGGTGAACGATTTGATATCAAGGATGATCAAGGTAGAGTTGCCTATCAGGTTGAAGGATCCTTTTTTAAGATTCCAAAGACCTTTACGATTTTTGGCGAGGATGGTCGTGAAATCAGTCATATCACCAAGGAGCCTATTAGTCTCTTACCCAAATTTACGGTGGATTTACAGGATGGTTCGAGTTTTTACATTCGTAAAAAATTAACCTTTCTTCGTGATAAGTATGATGTCGATAATCTTGGCTTGCGAATAGAGGGGAATATTTGGGACCTGGATTTTCAACTGCTTAATAGTCAAAATCAGGTAGTTGCTAGGATTCAAAAGGAGCTCTTTCATCTGACATCGACTTATACTGTTACCGTTTATGAAAATACTTATGCCGATTTAGCCATTTCCCTATGTGTCGCTATTGACTATGTGGAAATGCTCGAGAATAGCTCAAAATAAGAAACAATTGATTAAGGAGAAACAATGAAACAACTTACTTCAGCACAAATTCGTCAAATGTGGCTTGATTTCTGGAAGTCAAAAGGTCACGCTGTTGAACCATCAGCTAACTTGGTTCCAGTTAACGATCCAACCCTTCTTTGGATTAACTCAGGGGTTGCCACTTTGAAAAAATACTTTGATGGCTCAGTAATTCCTGAAAATCCACGTATCACTAACTCACAAAAAGCTATCCGTACCAACGATATCGAAAACGTTGGTAAGACAGCTCGTCACCACACAATGTTTGAAATGCTTGGTAACTTCTCAGTTGGTGACTACTTCCGTGATGAAGCTATTGAGTGGGGTTATGAGCTTTTGACAAGCCCAGAGTGGTTTGATTTTCCAAAAGACAAACTTTACATGACTTACTATCCAGATGATAAAGATTCATACAACCGTTGGATTGCCTGCGGTGTTGAACCAAGTCATTTGATTCCAATTGAAGATAACTTCTGGGAAATCGGTGCTGGCCCTTCAGGACCAGATACTGAAATCTTCTTTGACCGTGGCGAAGACTTTGACCCTGATAATATTGGTATCCGTTTGCTTGAAGAAGATATTGAAAACGATCGTTACATTGAAATTTGGAACATCGTTTTGTCACAATTCAACGCAGACCCAGCAGTTCCACGTTCAGAATACAAGGAACTTCCTAATAAAAACATTGATACGGGCGCGGGTCTTGAACGTCTTGTAGCCGTAATGCAAGGGGCTAAAACAAACTTTGAAACAGACCTCTTCATGCCTATCATTCGTGAAATCGAAAAAATGTCTGGTAAAACTTACGATCCAGATGGTGACACAATGAGCTTCAAGGTTATTGCTGACCACATTCGTTCATTGGCATTTGCCATCGGTGATGGTGCTCTTCCAGGTAATGAAGGTCGTGGTTATGTCCTTCGTCGTCTTCTCCGTCGTGCAGTAATGCATGGTCGTCGTCTCGGCATTTCTGATGCTTTCTTGTACAAACTTGTTCCAACTGTTGGTCAAATTATGGAAAGCTATTACCCAGAAGTTCTTGAGAAGAAAGATTTTATCGAGAAGATTGTTAAACGTGAAGAAGAAACCTTTGCACGTACTATCGATGCAGGTTCAAGCATGCTTGACGAGCTTCTTGCTAACCTTAAGAAATCTGGTAAAGATACGCTTGAAGGTAAAGACATCTTTAAACTTTACGATACTTACGGATTCCCAGTGGAATTGACAGAAGAGTTGGCTGAAGATGAAGGCTTCAAGATTGACCATGAAGGTTTCAAAGCTGCCATGAAAGAACAACAAGAACGTGCGCGTGCTAGCGTGGTTAAAGGTGGTTCTATGGGAATGCAAAATGAAACCCTCGCTAACATCACGGAACCTTCTGAGTTCTTGTATGAAGCAGAAACTGCAGAAAGCCGTTTGAGCGTAATCGTTGCTGATGATGCTCGTCATGATAGTGTTAACTCTGGTCAAGCCCTCCTTGTCTTTGAACAAACACCATTCTACGCTGAAATGGGTGGACAAGTAGCAGACCACGGTACGATCTCAGATGCAGCTGGTACAGTCGTTGCGCGTGTTGTTGATGTTCAACGTGCACCAAATGGACAAGCCCTTCACACTGTTGAAGTTGAAGGTGAACTTGTTGTAGGGGCTAACTACAAACTTGAAATTGACCACACACGTCGTCACCGTGTCATGAAGAACCATACAGCGACTCACCTCTTGCACGCTGCCCTTCATAACATCGTCGGTGATCATGCTGTTCAAGCCGGTTCTCTTAACGAACAAGAATTCTTGCGTTTCGACTTCACTCACTTTGAGGCTGTAACTCCAGAAGAATTGCGTGCTATCGAAGAACAAGTTAACGAAGAAATCTGGAAAGCTACTCCAGTAACAACTATTGAAACAGACATTGACACTGCTAAATCAATGGGAGCTATGGCCCTCTTTGGTGAAAAATATGGTAAGAATGTTCGTGTCGTTTCAATCGGTGATTACTCTGTTGAGCTTTGTGGTGGTACGCACGTTGCCAACACTGCTGAAATCGGTATGTTCAAGATTGTTAAAGAAGAAGGTATCGGTTCAGGAACACGTCGTATCTTGGCAGTGACATCACGTGAAGCTTACCTTGCTTACCGTGAAGAAGAAGATGCCCTCAAAGCAATCGCAGCAACACTTAAGGCACCACAATTGAAAGAAGTGCCTAACAAGGTTGCCAGCCTTCAAGAGCAATTGCATGCCCTTCAAAAAGAAAATGCTGCGCTTAAAGAAAAGGCAGCTGCAGCTGCAGCTGGTGACGTCTTCAAAGATGTTAAAGAAGCTAACGGTGTTCGTTACATTGCTAGCCAAGTAGAAGTTTCTGATGCAGGTGCCCTTCGTACCTTTGCTGACCAATGGAAACAAGCAGACTACTCTGACGTCCTTGTCCTTGCAGCTCACATTGGTGAAAAAGTTAATGTCCTTGTAGCAAGCAAGTCTAAAGATGTTCACGCAGGTAATGTCATCAAGGTTCTCGCACCAATCGTATCAGGTCGTGGTGGTGGTAAACCAGATATGGCCATGGCCGGTGGTAGCGATGCCAATGGTATCCAAGATCTTCTTTCAGCAGTAGCAGAACAGCTCTAAGATGTGATACAATAAAAGTAACTTGAAAAGGTAGGATGAAAATCCTATCTTTTTTACTTTAAAAACTTTAGTAATAATATTGAAATAATTGTAAAAAATATTTCAAAGGGGTATAATAGAAGTATGAAAACGGTTCCAATGTTTATCAAACAGCCTAGAAAGTGAGAGTGATCAAAATGAGAAAGGCATATGTTGTTAAGGAACGTCAACGTTACTCAATTCGTAAATATTCTTTTGGAGCTGCATCAGTCTTGATTGGTGCGAGCTTGATGCTTGGTGGACATGCTTTGGCTCAGGAACAAGCCAACAGCACAAGTACCAGCAAGGATTATGAAGTTTTTGTAAATAATTCTGAACCACTTCAAATCGACCAGGCAACTTCAGAAGCTGTTACCGATGTCCTCAATCAACCAGCTTCAAGATCTGAAGCGCCAAGACCTAAGCTTGCTAGCAGTGAGGTTGCTTCTTCTGAAGCCAGTAGTGTAGTGGCTAGCGAGGCTGCTTCTTTGGAAGTACCGGCAGAGGTTGTCCATTCTGCATCTGCTGTTGCTTCTGTATCTAGATCAGAAGTGGCTAGCCCACGTTCTGAAGTGTCATCAGTAGCTAGCTCTGAAGCAGCAAGTGAGACTAACCGTTCAGCAACTTCAGAAGTAGCAGAAGTTAGAGGTACTGACCGAGAAGCTGTGGATACTCCTCAACCTGGTGTGGATGGTCCTGTGACTGCTGATGGTTCTCTTGATATTCCATCAAACGGCACCTATTATTTCCGTCGCACAACTGAAATTCGTACAGCTCCAGTCATGGATATCAAACCTACCTTCGTCTTTAGTGCAGGCGACCATGTTATCTACGACAAGGTCTTGAAGAGAGACAATCACCAATGGATTTCTTACATTGGTTACGACTATGAACGCTACTATGCTGATATCGCAGCTTTGAAGGCTGAAAATACTAGTAGCAACACTGAAGCGACTAGAGATGAAACCATCCCTGAACGTGGTACTTATTACTTCACTAAACCTGCAGATGTGAAGAACCAACCTAGCTTGACCGCTAAGACTGAGTTCAATTTTGATCCAGGTATGTCAGTCAACTACGATAGATCTTTGCTTGCTGACAACCACCGTTGGATTTCTTATGTGTCATACAATGGTACTCGTCGTTACGTCGATCTAGGTGCAGCAGCAGAGGCTGTAGCTAAACCAAGAGGCGATATTGCTATTGAAAGCCATGATAATGGTGACTTTAGTGTGGTTATTAGTAATGTATCAGATCAAAACGGTATTCTTGGGGTATCTGTTCCAATCTGGTCTGAAAAGAATGGTCAAGATGATATCATCTGGTACAATGCGACTCGTCTTAACAATGGTAACTACAAGGTTAACGTCAGTCTAACTGACCACAAGAATGAACGTGGTCTCTACAATGTTCATCTTTACTATGTTGAAACTAATGGTAAATTGGTTGGTGTGGGGGGCACAACTTACACAGTTCCTGCCAAGGTTGAAGAAACTCATACAACTACTAGCTATAGCCTTCCTGACTCAGGAACTTACACCTTCAAAGAACGTTCTAGCATCAAGGCAGAACCTCGTGTGGCAAGTCCAGAGTTGGCCTACTACGATGCTGGTATGTCAGTCAACTATGACAAGATTGTCAGTGGTGATGGTTACCAATGGCTTTCTTACCTCAGCTACAATGGCAACCGCCGTTATGTAGCCGTGGCTAAACTTGCTCAACAAGAAAGCAAACCAAGCGGTACTATCAATATTGAAAATCTCTCTAACCTTGGTTTTGATGTTCATATCACTAATGTTTCTGGTGGTGATAAAGCTATCCAAGGCGTAAGTGTTCCAGTTTGGACAGCTCAAAACGGTCAAGACGATCTTGTATGGCACCAAGCTAACAGACAAAGTGATGGTAGCTACAAGGTTCGTATAAATGTTAGCGACCATAAGACTGAAGCAGGCGAATACATTGTCCATCTCTACTATGTTCAAGACGGTAAGATGGTAGGTATCGGAGGCACTAGCACAACTGTTCCAGTTCAAAATGCAACTCGCCATAACCTTCCAGCTTCAGGTTCATACACCTTTACTGCTCGTTCTGGCATTAAGACTCAACCTTTGGTAGCCAACCCAGATGTTAGCTATTATGATTCAGGTATGTCAGTTAACTATGACAAGGTTGTCAATAATGATGGCTACACATGGCTTTCTTACCTTAGCTATTCAGGACATCGTTTCTATGTGGCTACCGCACCAACAAGTGTGACTAAACCTGTAGAACAACCAGTTCAACCAAGTACACCATCATCTGGAACCTACACTTTCAAAGAACGCTCTAGCATTAAAGCAGAACCAAGCGTCGCAAGTCCAGAGTTGGCCTACTATGATGCTGGTATGTCCGTTAACTATGACAGATTGGTGACTGCAGATGGTCATACATGGCTCTCTTATGTCAGCCATGGAGGCAACCGCCGATACGTTGCTATTGATGCTAAGGCAACAGCAGTTACTCAACCAGCAAGTCCAAGCCTAGCAGCAACCGGTACTTATACCTTTACCAAACCTAGCTCTATCAAGGCTCAACCAAGCGTTGCAAGCCCAGAGTTAGCCTACTATGATAAAGGCATGTCCGTTCGCTATGACAAGGTCCTTACAGCTGATGGCCATACCTGGTTGTCTTATGTAACCTATAGTGGTGTAAGACGCTATGTGGACATTGCTTAAGAGTTGTAACATCACTCTCTTTTGAGGGTGGTGTTTTTTTAGTTTCAAGAGTTGAATAAATATATTGTTCAATATGTTTTGAAAATATTTGCCGTAAATTAGCGAAAGTTGTAGAATCAAGATGAAAGTATAGGATTCGTTCTATAAGTAGCTAATTCATCAAGTTATTGAAAGGAAATGTTATAAAACGGAGGTATTGAGCATGTTAGATATTTTTGTTTTAGAAGAAGATTATTTTCAACAAGCTCGTCTTGAGGATGCCATCCACAAGTCTAAACAAATATATATTTTAAGAATTGGGAAGGTCAATTTATACGATAAACCCAATCAATTATTAGAGCGTATTACGGAAAGGGGCTCGCATTTACTCTTTTTTCTAGATATTGGATCTGATAGCGATATCGAAGGGGGAATATTGGTTGCTCAACAGATTCGTGAGCGAGATCCTTATGCTAGTATTGTTTTCATCACAGCACATCCCGAACTCCTACCTTCAACCTTTCAGTATCGCTTAGCTGCACTTGATTTTATTGATAAGAATTTGCCTGATAATGAATATGAAGATAGGATTATTTCTGATATTGGATTAGCACTTTCTAAAAATGGTCTTAGCCAAATAGAGTGTGCTTTTACGGTAGATACAAAGAATGCAACTATACAAGTTCCTTTTCATAAGATTCTTTATTTTGAAACATCTCCAACAGTTCATAAGGTGATTCTTTATACAACGGAAGAGCAGATCGAGTTCTATGGTCAATTGTCAGAAATTGTGAAACAAGATTGCAGACTATATAGATGCCATAAATCATTTGTTGTAAATCCCGAAAACATTGTGAGATTGGACAAAGAGTTAGGTATTATTTATTTTGAAAACGGAGAGTCATGCTTAGTTTCAAAAGCTAAACAAAAAGAGATTGTTGCTAAGATGCTTGTTCCAAAAACCATAGCAGTTTGATGTATATAGTATTTTTATTTTAAATGTTATTTTCTGATTATGACGAAAAAACGACCGTTTATGACTTCAATGAAAAATTTAGCTGTTTTTGTATTATAATAACCGAGTAAATTATCAGTAAAGGACATCACTCATGAAAAATACAAGTAAACTTATTGGTTTAGTATTAGCCCTTATCGTAGTTATCCTCGCTGTCTTCTTAGTGACTAAGTTTAATAGTCATGAGTCGGCGCGTGTTAGCACAAGTAGTAGCCCAGCCAAAACGGTTAAGAAGTCATCTTCAAGCTCAAGCAAAGCTGTTAAGAAGGATAAAAAATCAGCTCAATCATCATCTTCAGCAGTTTCAAATGAAGAAAATGACAATCAGGCCTCAGCAGTAGCACCTAAGGCTTCTTCTCAAGAACAAGCTCAAGCAGGTACTACAGATGGCGGACAAGTGGCTGAATCTGCAGCTGGAACAGATGAGGCTAAATCTGAAAAGAACACAAATAATAGTCAATCATCGCTTGACTTTGGTGCCCTTGACAATGGTGATATTAGCTCTCTTGTGGGAACTTGGACTAATGCGAATGGTGAATCAGTTACAATTAACGCTGATGGTACAATTATCAAAAATTCAACAGGTTACACTGCTCAATTGAAGCCTCAAAGAGTTTCAGATAATATTTTTTATGCAGGAGTTTTCTCAGATACAAGCTCAGCTGCATTGAGAGCAATCTCTGGAGGTAGTAACGGTTCTGATTACCTTGTTATTGGTCAAGACCAAACTGCTGAGGGTTTCCCTTATTATCGTAACTAGTACGAAAAAGACTGCTATTTATGAACTGCACCCCAAAAGTTAGACAGATAAAATCTAACTTTGTACTGACCCCAAAAAGTTAGACAAATAATTTAAGCAAAGGATTTAGTTCTGTATTGCACAGGACTAAGTCCTTTTAGTTTTATCTTAATGCGTTTGTTGTTGTAATAATTAATATAGTCTACAATAGCTTGTTCCAAATGCTCAATTGACTTAAACGTCTTCTCATAACCATAAAACATCTCAGACTTCAGAATACCAAAGAAGGATTCCATCATGCCGTTGTCTGGACTATTGCCTTTACGTGACATGGAGGGTTGGATTCCTTTCTCCTCTAAAAAATGATGATAGAAATCATGTTGATATTGCCATCCCTGATCACTGTGTAGAATAGTTTTCTCATAGTACTTCTCTGTGAAGGCTTGTTCCAACATCATTTTTACTTGTGCTAAGTTGGGTGAAGTAGAAAGATTGTAGGCGATAATTTCGCTGTTAAAACCATCTAAAACTGGTGATAGATAGAGTTTTTGGCTGCTTGCTGGAATGGCAAACTCTGTCACATCTGTGTAGCACTTTTCCATTGGTTTTGATGCTTCAAACTGGCGTTGAATGAGATTCTCTGCTTTCTTACCAACCTCTCCTTGATATGAAGAATACTTACGTTTACGACGAATTCGACCACTTAAACCAAGAGCCTTCATCAGACGTTGCACTTTCTTATGATTTACCATGAAGCCACGATTTCTCAATTCAAGAGTCATTCGACGATAGCCGTAATTTCCTTTATGCTCACAATAAATTGATTGAATTTCAGCTTTAAGCTCTTTATCTTTGTCAAATCCATCTAGTTGTTTCAACTGATAGTAGTAAGTTGAGCGAGCTAAACCAGCCGTTTCAAGAAGTAAATCTAGTCGAAATCCTCCTGTGATCATTCCTCTAATTGTCTCTGCCTTTCTCGCTGTAAGGCTTCGTCCCTGTCTTCTAGTTCTTTTAACTTTTTTAGGTAAGCCACCTCGGTACGTAAGCGTTCATTCTCCTCTTGGAGTCGTTCTAGTTCTGTCATTTCTTCCCAAGTTTTCTTACGTTTACGTCCCATTTTAGGTACTCTCTCTCTTGTTTTTTCAACAATAGTATACCCATTTTTCTTGTATTGTGCTATCCAATTTTTCAACAGAGAAGGATTGGGTAGAGCATAATCTAAAGATACACTTTTTCGTGAACGACCTCTAAGCAAAACTTTATTAATTATTTCTTCCTTTAATTCGGGAGAATAGTAACGATTCTTCCCTTTTTTGACGATTTCTATTCCGTAACGTTCAATCAACCTCACCATATATTTTAGTCCAGAAACATCCACACCAAATCTTTTTGAAAGCTCTTTGAAGCTTCTCCCCTGTTTTCTCAGTTCATATATCTGAATCTTGTTCTCATAAGTTAATTTCATAATAAAAACACCTCAAAAGTTTGATTTTTTCAGTCTAACTTTTGGGGTGCAGTTCAAAAGTTTGATTTTTTCAGTCTAACTTTTGGGGTGCAGTTCACTTTGTGGGGTGTTTTTTTAGTTGATTGAAGCAAAAAAATGTTACAAACTATTGCTTTTTTGTAATAAAACTGTAAAATAGGTAAAGAGAACAAAAAATCTCATTTTGAATAAATAAGAGAGATTCGTTTATTAAAGGAACTGCACCATCTTGGAATATCTCTTAAGATTATGCTAGAGGAGTTAAGTTATGCTTAACATCTATGTTTTAGAGGATCATTTTATCCAACAAAATCGTATTGAAGAGGTTATTCATACGATTTTTAAGAAAAATAACATTAAAGTAGGCGACTTTGAGGTTTTTGACAAACCCAATCAGCTATTAGAGTCTATTACCGAGCGAGGGTCTCATCAGCTCTTTTTCTTGGACATTCAAATTAAAGACGATACTAAAAAAGGTTTGGAAGTGGCTAAGCAGATTCGCAAGAATGATCCCTATGCCAATATTGTTTTCTTCACGACCCATTCAGAGTATCTTCCCTTGACTTTTCAATACCAACTGGCAGCTCTAGACTTTATTGATAAGTCTTTGGAGGGTGAGGACTTTCAAAAGCGTGTGGAAAGTATTATCTTATTAACCTGCAAAAAGATACAGAGTCAGAATCCAGAAGACGCTTTTCGGATTGAGAATGCTAAGACCGTTATTCAGGTTCCTTTTCATGATATCTTGTACTTTGAGACGTCAGATATTGTTCATAAGGTTATCCTTTATACTAAAGAGGAGCAGATTGAGTTTTATGGCAGTCTCTCACAAATCGAAAAGAGTGACCCTAGACTGTTTAAATGCCACAAATCTTTCCTTATCAATCCAGAAAATATCATCAAATTAGATAAAAGTACGGGGACAGTCTATTTTGAAAATGGTGGCGTTTGCTATGTTTCAAAGTTGAAACTAAAGAAATTGCTTGAGAGAATCAGCCTATGACAGCAATCAATTTTTTGTTGGATAATCTAGACTTTTTAGCGGAGATTATCCTCTTTATTCTCATTTATCAATACATTACCTCCGAGAAGATAAAGCTAAGATGGTATATTATCATCCCCTTGATTATCCGATTTTTATTTGTGCTTTCTCCAGCCCTGTCCTATGTTTTAGGGCATGCCCTCTTGGTTGTTTATTCCCTCTACAGAAATCGTTATGGCAATAGGTTATTAGATATTTTCTATGGCTTGTTTCCAATCATCATAGAAAGTCTTGTTCACAATCTTATTATTTATGGGATTGCCTTGGTCATCAATCGTCATTATCTGATTGTACTTAACCATTTTCATTTAAACCTTGTCATTGAGTTGCTAGTCTTTCCTGTGTTTTGGTTAATCATTAAGACCTTAAAAGTGGATTTCAAAGCATTGAACTATGGTTTTCGAAAGTCATTTTCAAAGTACTTTTTATTACTTATAGATATATCAATGTTATCTTATGCCCTCCTTCTCCAATATATTACCTTTTTTGTGCAACAGAGCCCTGGAGGAAGAGATTGGCATGTTTATCTCGTGGTGACCTATGCTTTACTCTTTCTTGCGACCCTTGTTTATATCAATGCGACCTTCAGTGAGAGACTAAAAGAAGAAGTCCTACTCCAAAAAGATAGGCAAATGAGTGATTTGGCTCATTATAGTCAACAAATCGAGCAACTCTATACGGATCTTCGTCGCTTCAGGCACGATTACCTAAATGTTTTGTCTAGTATCAAATATGGCATTGACTCCAAGGATATGGCTATTATTTCCGATATCTACGATAACATCCTTGAAAAAACAAAGACTCGGATTGAGGGGAAACAGTACGAAATTGCCAACTTGATTAATATTAAAGATGAAGCCGTTAAAGGTGTCCTGGCTAGTAAAATTTTGGAAGCACAGGGACAGTCTATTACCATTCACCTTGAGGTCAGTGATATCTTTGAAGTATCGAGGATGGAATTGTTGGATTTCATAACAGTGTTGTCTATTTTTTTGGATAATGCTATTGAAGCTAGTCTGGATAGCAGTGCTAAAGAAGTAAACATTGCTCTTATCAGTGGAGAGACAAAGGTGGTGATAGTGGAGAATACCATTGCTCAAGAATCTATCAATACAGTCGGTATCTTTAAACTTGGTCGCTCAAGTAAAGGAGAAGGACGTGGTATAGGTCTGTCTACTGTTCGAGAGATTTTAGGGAAGTATCCTAATTGTTCTTTGTCAACACAATCTAAAGACTATCGTTTTAAACAGACACTAAAAATAGAAGATGTGGTTTGATTATGACGAAAAAACCACTGTTTATGACTTCAATGAAAAATTTAGCTGTCTATATATTATAATAACCTAGTAAATTATCAGAAAAGGAATATCACTCATGAAAAATACAAGTAAACTCATTGGTATCGTGGCAGCTCTTATTGTAGTTATTCTCGCTGTCTTCTTAGTGACTAAGTTTAATAGTCATGAGTCGGCGCGTGTTAGCACAAGTAGTAGCCCAGCCAAAACGGTTAAGAAGTCATCTTCAAGCTCAAGTAAGGCTGTTAAGAAGGATAAAAAACCAACTCAATCATCATCTTCAGCAGTTTCAAATGAAGAAAATGGAAATCAGGCCTCAGCAGTAGCACCTAAAGCTTCTTCTCAAGAACAAGCTCAAGCAGGCGCTACAGATGGTGGACAAGTGGCTGAAGCAACAACACCAGCTTCTCAAGTTGAAGGTGGTCGAGGTGCTTGGACAGCTACATCTGGAACATTGACACTTGATGCGGAAACACCTGTCTATGCTGCGCCAGATAAAGACAGTGGAGCTGTTTCTAAACTTCCTGCAGGGGATGTTGATTGGGATAAATATGAAATTTTACCTGATGGAAACTGGTATAGTTTTGTTAAGGATGGTCAACGATACTACATTTCATATTCAGATGTAGGACATTGATAAAAGGTTCAAAAATGAAACATGATGGCATTTAAAGCTGTCGTGTTTTTACTTTATTTTCCATTTTTTTGGAAAAACAACGAATATATAAGTATAATTAGTCATTTTCCGATTATGACAAAAATTGGACAGTTTATGATTTAGGTGTGAACAAGTCAAATAAATTTGGTATACTAATGGACAAGTGAGAAATATTTAGTAATATTCTGTAAAACACTTGTAATATTTGTCACCGAGTGTTACAATCAAACAGTAACATCAATTCGATAGAGAGAATAATTGATATGAAACGAGAAAAATTTTTACACGAACAACAACGTTTTTCCATTCGTAAATATTCATTTGGGGCAGCATCAGTTCTTTTAGGAGCTAGTTTGGTCTTTGCAGGTCAAGCTTTGGCTGATGAGCATCATGAGGTTTCAACACCTTCAGATGCCACTTTGCGTGCTACCTCAGATAGTGATGCTGTGACAGCAGCTGATATTTTCAGTGGTGTAGCGACCGATGGGGGAGCATCAAGCGAGAAAGCTAGCCAAGTCTCAACAACTAGCCAAACCGCTAGTGAAACTGCTACTAGCGAGGCTAGAAGTGAAGTGAGTGCTAGTACCTCACAAGCAGCAGATAAAATTTCTGAATCAACAACTGCTAGCTCAGAAGCGACAAGGAAAACAAATGCTTCATCTGAAACAGCCACTAACCTTGATGTATCTGCCTTAACGAGAGCAGCTGTCAATACTAGTTTGGTGAGCCAACCAGCTACAACTACAGACAGCGACCTTCCAAGTCAAGGAACTTATGTCTACAAGGAACGTACAGAGATTAAGAATCAACCTAAGGTGTCTGCCAAGGCTGAATTTTATGTAAATCCAGGAGACAGCGTTCTTTACGATCAAGTCGTGACAGCTGACGGCTACCAATGGATTAGCTACAAATCATACTCTGGCGTGCGTCGTTATGCGCCAGTGAAACCAGTGGCAGCTGGTAGTGGTAACGGTAATAGTGGTAATGGGGATGGTAAGCCTTCTAATGGCACTCAAGCCACAACAGGTGCTTTGAACATCCCAGCGACAGGAACTTTCTACTTTACACGTGACACAGATATTAAGAAAGAACCAAAAGCAGACCTCAAACCTACTTTTGTTTTCAGTAAGGGTGACCATGTTATCTATGACAAAGTTTTGACTGCGGATAATCACCAATGGATTTCTTACCTTGGTTATGACTATGTTCGCTATTATGCAGATGTTGCGACTTTGACACCTGCTAAAGCTGAAACACCAACTGTTAAACCAACAGAGACTAATCAAGCAAAACCAGAAGTTACTGGTGCTGAAAAGCTTCCAGCAAGTGGTACTTATAATGTGACACGTAGCTTGAATGTTAAAAATGAACCTAAGGCTTCTGCAGAAACACTTTATACCTTGGAAAAAGGCTACAAAGTGAACTATGACAAGGTCTTGACTGCGGATAACCACCAATGGATTTCTTATATTAGCTACAGTGGTACACGTCGTTATGTGGATATTGCTACCTTGAAAGCTACTGAGTCTAAACCACAAGAAAACCGTGTTTCTGGTAATCTTACCATTAACAACCAAACCTCTAATGGCTTTGATGTTGTCGTTACCAATGTTTCAGGTGGTGGCAAGGCAGTCCAAGAAGTTCGTGTTCCAATTTGGTCAAATAAAGATGGTCAAGACGACCTCACTTGGTATCATGCTGATAAACAATCAGACGGTAGCTACAAGGTTCATGTAGATAAAGCCAGTCACAAGGGCGATGCTGGTACCTATTCTGTCCATCTTTACTATATGTTGGATGGTAAACGAACTTATATTACAGAAACTAAAGCTACAGTCAGCCCAGCCCCTGAATCTCAAGTAACAGGGAAATTGACAATCAATAACCAAACCTCTAATGGCTTTGATGTTGTCGTAACTAATGTTTCAGGTGGTGGCAAGACGGTCCAAGAAGTACGTGTTCCAGTTTGGTCAGACAAAGATGGTCAAGATGACCTTACATGGTACCATGCTGATAAACAATCAGACGGTAGCTATAAGGTTCATGTAGACACAGCCAGCCATAAGGGTGATGCGGGTGCTTATTCTGTGCATCTTTACTACATGTTGGATGGCAAGAGAACTTATATTACCGAAACTACAGCCACAGTCCCTGAATCTCAAGTAGCAGGAAAATTGACGATCACCAACCAAACCTCTAATGGCTTTGATGTTGTCGTAACTAATGTTTCAGGTGGTGGCAAGACAGTCCAAGAAGTACGTGTCCCAATCTGGTCAGATAAGAATGGTCAAGATGACCTTACATGGTACCATGCTGACAAACAATCAGACGGTAGCTACAAGGTTCATGTAGATAAAGCCAGCCACAAGGGCGATGCTGGTACCTATGCTGTCCATCTTTACTATATGTTGGATGGTAAACGAACTTATATTACCGAAACTACAGCCACAGTTCCTGAATCTCAAGTAACAGGAAAATTGACGATTACCAACCAAACGTCTAACGGCTTTGATGTTGTCGTTACCAATGTTTCAGGTGGTGGCAAAGAAGTTAAAGAAGTCCGTGTTCCAATCTGGTCAGATAAGAATGGCCAAGATGACCTCACTTGGTATCATGCCGACAAACAATCAGACGGTAGCTACAAGGTTCATGTAGATAAAGCCAGCCACAAGGGCGATGCTGGTACCTATTCTGTGCATCTTTACTACATGTTGGATGGTAAACGAACTTATATTACCGAAACTACAGCTACAGTCCCTGAATCTCAAGTAACAGGAAAATTGACGATTACCAACCAAACGTCTAACGGCTTTGATGTTGTCGTAACCAATGTTTCAGGTGGTGGCAAAGAAGTTAAAGAAGTCCGTGTTCCAATCTGGTCAGATAAGAATGGCCAAGACGACCTTACATGGTACCATGCTGATAAACAGTCAGATGGAAGTTACAAGGTTCATGTAGATAAAGCCAGCCACAAGGGTGATGCTGGTACCTATTCTGTGCATCTTTACTACATGTTGGATGGTAAGAGAACCTATATCACAGAAACTAAAGCTACAGTCCCTCAAATCACTGAAACTCAAGTGACAGGGAAATTGACCAATAACGGTTCTTACTACAGTGTTCGTGGTAAATACGATGATATTATCATTGTCAATAAGAAGCATGGTCTTTCTAAGGACTACAATCCAGGTGAAAATCCTACAGCTAAGGCAGCTTTTGTTCGACTTCGTGATGATATGATTAACCAAGGTTTGAATGTCGGACGTTCATACAGTGGTTTCCGTTCTTACGATTATCAAAAGACTCTTTACGACAACTACGTAAGCCGTGATGGTCAAGTAGCTGCGGACCGTTACTCAGCTCGTCCTGGGTTCAGCGAACACCAAACTGGTTTGGTCTTTGACTTGACTGATAAATCAGGTAACTTGCTTGAGGATGCACGAGCTAGTCAATGGCTTAAAGACAATGCACATAACTATGGCTTTATCGTGCGTTTCCAAGCAGGTAAAGAAGCTTCAACTGGCTACATGCCAGAAGCATGGCATATCCGCTATGTAGGTAAAGAAGCTAAAGACATCCACGATTCAGGATTGAGCTTGGAAGAGTACTTTGGTATTGAAGGTGGCGATTATGCTACTAGCAGCAAACCTGCTGAAAGCAAACCAGCCACTACAGGTGTCATCGACCTTCCAGCGACAGGCACTTATACCTTCACAGGTCGTGCGTCAATCAAGGCAGAAGCTAAGGTTTCAAGCCCAGAGTTGGCCTACTATGATAAAGGTATGAGCGTTAACTACGACAAGGTTTTGACAGCCGATGGTCGTCAATGGCTTTCATACGTGACAACAAGTGGTGCTCGTCGTTATGTTGATATTGCAGCAGCCAAGGCAGAAGCTAAACCAGAAACAAAACCCGTTGCTAAGCCAGCCGATAAACCAAGTCTCCCAGAATCAGGCACTTATACCTTCACAGGTCGTGCGTCAATTAAGGCAGAAGCTAAGGTTTCAAGCCCAGAATTGGCCTATTATGATAAGGGTATGAGCGTTAACTACGACAAGGTTTTGACAGCCGATGGTCGTCAATGGCTTTCATACGTGACAACAAGTGGTGCTCGTCGTTATGTTGATATTGCAGCAGCTAAGCCAGAAGCAAGCAAACCAGCTGCGAAACCAAGTCTCCCAGAGTCAGGTCGTTATACCTTCACAGGTCGTGCGTCAATTAAGGCAGAAGCTAAAGTTTCAAGCCCAGAATTGGCCTACTATGACAAGGGTATGAGCGTTAACTACGACAAGGTTTTGACAGCCGATGGTCGTCAATGGCTTTCATACGTGACAACAAGTGGTGCTCGTCGTTATGTTGATATTGCAGCAGCCAAGGCAGAAGCTAAACCAGAAACAAAACCGGTTGCTAAGCCAGCCGATAAACCAAGTCTCCCAGAGTCAGGTCATTATACCTTCACAGGTCGTGCGTCAATTAAGGCAGAAGCTAAGGTTTCAAGCCCAGAGTTGGCCTACTATGACAAGGGTATGAGCGTTAACTACGATAAGGTTTTGACAGCTGATGGTCATCAATGGCTTTCATACATGACAGCAAGCGGTGCCCGTCGTTACGTTGATATTGCTTAGTGTAATAATGATTAGGTTGGACATTATGTCCAGCCTTTTTTGATAGCCTTTCTTTATCATGAGATTGAATTTTTCAATTTTTGTGACGTCTTTTGGAGTGCTATAATGGTTAATATAGAATCGAGGTTATTATGAAAATCGCGTTGGTACAGATGGATGTCGTTCACGGACAACCTGTGGAAAATAAAAAACACGTCATAGAGATGCTGGAAAGGGCGCTTGATGACAATTCTGATGTTATTGTGCTTCCTGAAATGTGGAATACAGGCTATGCTTTAAATGAACTTGATGGGCTTGCGGATAAGGATGGATTGGACTCTCAAGAACTCTTGTCTCATTTTGCTAGGAAACATGCTGTAGCTATTATTGGAGGGTCCGTTGCTATTGAGAAAGATGGCAAATTCTACAACACGACCTATGTCTACAATAAGTCTGGGGACTTAATCAATACCTATAGCAAGGTCCATCTCTTTGGCCTTATGGCAGAGGACCAGTACATGTCTGCTGGGTCGAATGAGTCTGTTTTTGAGCTTGATGGTGTGATAGCTGCCAGTGTCATTTGTTATGATATCCGTTTTCCTGAATGGGTGCGAACACAGATGGCACAAGGGGCCAAGGTGCTTTTTGTGGTAGCGCAGTGGCCGGAACCTCGAGTGCAGCAATGGGAGATTTTGTTAAAGGCGCGTGCAGTTGAAAATCAAGCTTTTGTAGTTGCTGTCAATCGTGTTGGAGCAGGACCCAACGATATCTTTTCAGGACATTCTATGGTTATAGATCCACTTGGAAATATGGTCTTACAAACCAAGGAGCATGAGGAGGGCGTTTTTACGGCTGATATTAATCTTGAAGAGGTAGATAAGGTTCGAGGTCAGATTCCTGTTTTTGAGGATCGTCGCACGGACTTGTATCATTAAGGAGTGTTTATGTTATTTGAAGAATCTGACTTATTGAAGGCATTGCCAGAACAGTTTTTTGCAGGGTTGGTTGCTAAGGTGAATGCCAAGGTGGCTGAAGGCGCAGATGTTATCAACCTTGGCCAGGGAAATCCAGACCAGCCAACTTATGATCATATTGTTGAGGCCTTATGTAGCTCAGCTCATAATCCAGCTAGCCACAAGTATTCTCAGTTTCGTGGCAACCGTCCATTTAAGGAAGCAGCTGCTAGTTTTTACAAGAACCATTATGGGGTTGATTTGGATTCGGAGCGTGAGATTTGTGTCATGGGAGGTGCTAAAATTGGGCTTGTGGAATTGCCCCTAGCTTTGATGAATCCAGGTGACCTCCTGCTCCTACCTGACCCAGGATATCCTGATTATTTATCAGGAGTGAGTCTAGGACGTGTAGCCTATAAGACCTTTCCTTTGACGGCTGAAAATGATTTCTTGCCAGATTTGGATGCCATCCCTGAAGAGACAGCTCGCCGTGCTAAGTTTATCTATATCAATTATCCAAATAATCCTACGGGTGCTGTGGCGACTAAGGCCTTTTATGAAAAGTTGGTTGCCTGGGCTAAGACTTACGAAGTTGGTGTGGTGAGTGATTTAGCTTACGGAGCTTTGGGCTATCGAGGCTATGAGAATCCTAGCTTCTTATCAACACCTGGTGCTAAAGATGTGGGCATTGAGTTCTATACTTTCTCGAAAACCTTCAATATGGCTGGTTGGCGTTTAGCCTTTGCTGCTGGGAATGACCAAATGATTGAAGCCTTAAATCTGATTCAAGACCATCTTTTTGTGGGAATCTTTCCTGCCTTGCAGGAGGCTGGGATTACAGCCCTCTTAGATCCTAAATCTGAGGAGGCTGTTGCTCAACTGAATGCGACTTATGATAGCCGCCGAGATGCTTTTGTCCAGGCAGCTGCTAAGATTGGCTGGAAGGCCTTTCCATCCAAAGGTTCTTTTTATGCTTGGATGCCTGTACCAGAGGGTTACACTAGTGAGAGTTTTGCGGATCTTTTGCTTGAGAAAGCCCATGTTGCTGTGGCACCAGGTAAAGGATTTGGTCCTGCAGGAGATGCTTATGTTCGTATTGGGCTTTTGGTAGAGCCAGAACGTCTGGTCGAAGCAGTCGATCGTATTGCCGACTTGCAATTATTTAATAACTAGATAAGAATCATGAAACAAGTAGTTGAAAAAGACTGCTTGTTTTTTTCATGTTAATTTCAATTTTTTCTTGACAAATGAATAAAAATACAATAAACTAATTACATATTTATTCAAAAGGAGTGCATAAATGAAAATTTCAATCGTTGGTATCACTGGTTATAGTGGTTTAGAGTTAGTTAAAATTTTGAATAATCATAAAAAAGTGGAACTTGTTTCTATTCACGCAACCAAGGAAGTGGGCCGACGATTGTCTGATGTGTATCCCTATCTGACAGGTGTTTGTGACTTAGAAATTGAAGCTTACGATGCGGAAAAGATTATGCAAAAAGCGGATTTGGTTTTCTTTGCCACACCTTCAGGAGTCGCTAGTTCGCTAGCAGAGGAATTTGTTCTGGCTGATTTTCCTATTATTGATTTGTCTGGCGATCATCGCTTGCCAGCAGATGTTTATCAAGAATGGTATAAAAAATCACCTGCTAAGCAGAGTGTCTTGAATAAATTTACATACGCATTATCAGAATATGCAGATGTGAAGGATAAGAAATTTATTGCCAATCCTGGATGCTATGCGACAGCGACAGAGTTAGCCTTGATTCCTTTGGTGGCAGTTAGTTTGATTGAGACGGAGAGTGTCATTGTGGATGCTAAGTCTGGTTTAACTGGTGCAGGTAAGGCTTTGAGTGAGTCTAGTCATTTTGTTAATGTTCACGATAATTACGTGACTTATAAACTCAATCATCATCAGCATATTCCTGAGATTGTTCAAACCTTGCAGGTCTTTAATCCGGAAATGCCTGAGATTCAGTTTTCAACGTCGCTTTTACCCGTTAATCGTGGAATCATGGCTACGGTTTATTGTAAGTTGAAGAAGGACGTGACTGTAGCTGATGTAGCTTCAGCATTTACAAAGGCTTATAGTGATAAACCCTTTGTACGTGTGCAAGACAGTTTGCCAGAACTACACAACGTTATTGGATCGAATTTTACAGATATTGGCTTTGCCTATAATGAAAAAACCAATGTTCTGACGGTTATTTCGGTCATTGATAATTTGATCAAGGGTGCTGCTGGTCAAGCGGTTCAAAATCTCAACCTCATGCAGGGGTGGGATGAGACGGAAGGTTTGCTTCTGACACCGTCATACTTGTAGATGTAAGCATAGAGTTAGGAGAAAAAATATGAAAGTCATTGAAGGAACAATTGCCAGCCCGTTGGGATTCTCAGCAGATGGGCTACATGCAGGATTTAAAAAGAGAAAAATGGATTTTGGTTGGATTGTCTCTGAAAAACCAGCCAGTGTCGCAGGAGTTTATACGACTAATAAGGTTATTGCAGCTCCTCTTATTGTGACCAAGACCTCAGTTAAAAAGGCTGGGAAAATGAAGGCCATCGTTGTTAACTCAGGTGTAGCCAATTCTTGTACAGGGACTCAAGGATTGGAGGATGCTTACACCATGCAGGAGTGGACCGCTGAAAAGCTAGGTGTTGAACCTGATATGATTGGTGTGGCTTCTACAGGGATTATCGGTGAGTTGCTACCAATGGATACGCTGAAAAATGGTCTTTCCAAGATAGTGGTTAATGGTAATGCTGATGATTTCGCCAAGGCAATTTTGACGACAGATACAGCGACTAAGACCATTGCTGTGACGGAGACTTTTGGACGTGATGTTGTGACTATGGCTGGTGTTGCTAAGGGTTCAGGCATGATTCACCCGAATATGGCAACCATGCTTGGGTTTATTACTTGTGATGCCAATATTTCTAGTGACACCCTTCAATTAGCCTTGAGCCAAAATGTGGAAAAGACCTTTAATCAGATTACAGTTGATGGGGATACATCAACTAATGATATGGTTCTTGTCATGTCAAATGGTTGCACGCTCAATGAAGAGATACTGCCAGGTACACCAGAATTTGATAAGTTTTCAAAAATGCTTAATTTCGTGATGCAAGAATTGGCTAAGAAAATTGCCAAGGACGGTGAAGGTGCCAATAAGCTCATCCAAGTTGATGTGGTTAATGCCCCTAATGCCCTTGATGCTCGTATGATGGCAAAATCTGTTGTCGGTTCAAGCCTGGTCAAAACAGCCATTTTTGGTGAAGATCCTAACTGGGGGCGTATTCTAGCTGCTGTTGGCTATGCCGGTGTGGACGTTCCTGTGGACAATGTTGATATTATGCTTGGCGGTCTGCCAGTCATGCTTGCCTCTAGTCCTGTGATCTTTGATGATGAGGAAATGAAAGACATCATGCATGAGGATGAAGTGACCATTACGGTAGATCTTCATGCTGGACATGAAAAGGGAACCGCATGGGGGTGTGATCTTTCTTACGATTACGTTAAGATTAATGCCCTCTATCACACTTAGACTATCTAAGGAAAAGGAGTTAACTGATGACTGCTGAATATATTGTAATTAAGATTGGTGGAGTAGCCAGTAAACAGCTAACTCCTGAGATACTGGCTAAACTGTCAGAATGGCAGCAGGCTGGTCAAAAAATAATCATCATCCATGGGGGTGGTTTTGCTATCAACCAACTCATGGAGGAACATGACATCCCAATCCATAAGGTAAATGGTCTTCGTGTGACGAGTCAGTCAGATATGGCCTTGATTAAAGAAGCTTTGGTTGACATAGTTGGGAAAAACTTAGCAGGTGAGCTGACAACTGCAGGTTTGCCAGCCTATCAGGTCATAGATGAGCTTCCGGACCTTGTTCATGCTGATTTTTTGGATCAAGAGACTTATGGCTTTGTGGGTGAAGTCAAAAACATCACCAATCAGACCTTAGTAGCACTCCTTTCTCAAGGCAAGATTCCCTTGATTCCTAGCTTGGGCTATAGTGAGCAGGGAGATTTGCTCAATATCAATGCGGATTACCTTGCTAGAGCTGTGGCAATTAGTCTAGGTGCCAAAAAACTTATCCTCATGACAGATGTCAAAGGTGTTTTAGAGAATGGACAAGTTTTGGAGCATCTGAATCTTGTGGACGTTCAGAAAAAAATAGATTCAGGTGTGATTACTGGGGGCATGATTCCTAAAATTCAAAGTGCTGTTCAGACAGTTCAAGCCGGTGTCGAGCAGGTCATTATTGGTGATAACCTGACAGATGGTACCATAATCAAGGAGTAAGAGATGACAAAACTATTTTCAAACTATAAACGGGCAGCGATTGATTTCGCTTCGGCTCAAGGCAATTATTTGACAGATACCACTGGTAAGACCTATTTGGATTTTTCATCTGGTATTGGGGTAACTAACCTGGGCTATCATCCCCATGTCAATCAGGCTTTGACAGAGCAGGCGGGTAAGATTTTGCACCAGCCTAATCTTTATCACAATCAGTTGCAAGAAGATGTTGCTAGACTTTTAATTGGTGACAAGGACTATCTAGCCTTTTTTTGTAATAGTGGTGCAGAGGCCAATGAAGCAGCCATAAAAATCGCCCGAAAGGCATCGGGTAAACAAGAAATCATTACCTTCCAAAATTCCTTCCATGGTCGAACGTTTGGATCCATGTCTGCCACTGGTCAGGATAAAATCAAACAAGGCTTTGGTGAGGGTGTGCCCCACTTTAGCTATGCTATTTTCAATGACATAGATAGTGTCAAGGCACTAGCTAGTGACGAAACAGCGGCTATTATGTTGGAGTTGGTTCAAGGGGAATCAGGTGTTCAACCTGCTGATAAGGACTTTGTTAAGGCTTTGTCTGACTTTTGTAAGGAGACGGGTATTTATCTTATTGTAGATGAGGTTCAGACAGGACTTGGTCGTACTGGTAAGCTTTATGCTTATGAGCACTACGATATTGAACCAGATATCTTTACTCTGGCAAAAGGTTTGGCAAATGGGGTGCCAGTTGGTGCCATGCTTGCTAAGTCATCTCTTGGAGAAGCCTTCTCTTACGGAAGTCACGGCTCTACCTTTGGAGGAAATAAACTGGCTATGGCGGCGGCCAAAGCTACGCTTGAAGTTATGTTGGTCCCAGGTTTTCTAGATATTGCCCTTGAAAATGGAAACCAGCTACAAGCAAAATTGCAGGCAGCTTTATCTGATAAAGAGACGGTTACCACTGTACGTGGCTTGGGCTATATGATTGGGATTGAGACTACTGACAATTTAGGAGAATTGGTCCAGTCGGCTCGAGATAAGGGGTTAATTGTCTTAACTGCAGGGACAAACGTGATTCGTCTTTTGCCACCAATCACCCTAAGTGCTGCTGAAATTGAAAAGGGTGTGGCTCTCCTATCAGAAATATTTGACTAGAACATAAAAATCACTTGATTCTTGAATCAAGTGATTTCTTTTACTCATTGTCAGTATCAATCTCGCTGAGAAGTCCTTTAGCTGTTGTTGTTGGCAGAATACGGACACGATTAAGTGAGAGAAGACCATCCTTGGCACTGGCTAGCCCTTCGTTGGTTGTTAGTCCTAACTTGTAAGTTTTCTTAGCTAGGTCAAGTGTCGTTTGATTGTAGCGACCTGATGGGTATGCAATGGTATTGACCTTGGTATTGAGTTTATTTTCAAGGAAGTCAATAGAATCCGTTAATTCAACCTTTTGTGTCGCCTTATCAGTGGTTGACAAATCGGGGTGGTTAACCGTATGAGACTGGAAGCTCATACCGTGTGCCATCATTTCTTTCATCTGCTTGACGGTTAGATTTCCAGCGTTCCCTTTCTTGACAAAGCCAGTGATAATATTATTGGTTGCCTTAGCCTTGTATTTTTTGAGAATAGGATAGGCAATGGTGTAGAAATCTTCGTTACCATCGTCAAAGGTCAGCCAGACAACCTTCTTAGCAGGTAGGGCGTTTTCAGTGAAGGCTTTGTAGGCTTCTTCAGGCGTTAGGAAATAGTAACCTGCCTTTGACAAAGCCTTGATTTGTGCCTCGAAGAGGTCTGGGTCAACGATAAGGTTGGCGTTGGAGGCTTCAGATGGATCCATGACGTGTACCGCATGATACATCAGGATAGGGATTTGGACAGGTTCGTCATAGGTTTTCCATTTAGCTGTCGTCTTAGACTGACTGGTCTGAGACTGTTGTTGCTTGTTTTTCGACTGATTTGGTCGGTTAAGCATAAAGACTGCTAGTAAGCCAAGAAGGAGAATATTTAGTAAAAGCAGAAGAAGGTTCAGTTTCTTTCTGTTAGCTTGAGTTGTTTTTTTCTTTTGAGAAGTCATTGTATCCCCTTTCAAATAGGTCTAGCTATTATTCTAACAAAAATGGGATGGAAATGCACAGAATTTTCAGTAAAAAGAATCCTTGCCTCCTTAAATGGCAACAATATTCTGTCAATTCCGATAGAAATGTGGTACAATTAAAGAAATGTATGTTTTTAAGGAGAAATCGTAAATGTCTATTAAAATTGGATTGCTTGGCTTTGGTACAGTAGCTAGCGGTATTCCTTTCCTCTTGAAGGAAAATGGTGAAAAGGTTCTTGCAGCCTCACGTGACCAACTCGAAATTGCCAAAGTTTTGGTTAAAGATGACGAGGAAAAAAATCGTCTTATCACTGCCGGAAACGACTACAATTTTGTCACAAATGTTGACGAAATCCTTAACGATGAAGAGATTCAAATCGTGGTTGAATTGATGGGTCGTATCGAGCCAGCTCGTACCTTCATCACAAAAGCACTTGAAGCAGGTAAAAATGTTGTTTCTGCTAACAAAGACTTGATTGCTACTCATGGAAAAGAGTTGATTTCTCTTGCCCAAGATAAGGGAGTGGCTTTCTACTATGAAGCTGCTGTTGCTGGTGGTATTCCAATTTTGCGTACTTTGGCTAACTCTTTGACGTCTGACAAGGTGACACGTATCCTTGGTGTGCTTAACGGAACATCTAACTTTATGATGACTAAGATGGTTGACGAAGGTTGGTCATATGAGGACGCTCTTAAGACTGCCCAAGAACTTGGTTATGCCGAAAGTGATCCAACTAACGACGTTGAAGGTATTGATGCTGCTTATAAAGCTGTTATCCTTAGCCAATTTGGATTTGGTGCCACAATTGATTTCGACGATGTGACTCACAAGGGGATTACAAACATCTCTACTGATGATGTAGCTGTCGCTCAAGAATTAGGTTATGTCATCAAATTGGTTGGTGATGTGCGTGAAGTAGAATCAGGTATCTCAGCAGAAGTGTCCCCAACATTCTTGCCAAAAAATCACCCACTTGCTAGCGTCAACGATGTCATGAATGCAGTCTTTGTTGAATCTATCGGTATTGGCGAATCAATGTACTACGGTCCAGGTGCTGGTCAAAAACCAACAGCAACATCTGTTTTGGCAGATATTATCCGTATTGCTCGTCGTCTTTCAGATGGCAATGTTGGTAAACCATTTAACGAGTTCCGTCGTGACTTGCCATTGGCTAATCCAGCAGATGTTAAGAGCAACTACTACTTTGCCCTTGATACACCAGATGAAAAAGGTAAAATCCTTCACTTGTCTGAAATCTTCAACTCAGAAGATATTTCATTTGAACAAGTCTTGCAACAAAAAGCGAATGGCACAACAGCTCGTATCGTTGTGATTACACATGCTATGTCTAAGACACAACTCAAAGCTGTTACTGAAAAACTTGAAGCAGCAGAAGACTTCACTGTTGTCAACACATTGAAAGTTTTGTCTAACTAATTGATAAGCCCATACTGGTGCATATAAGAAAGGTATTCAAGGAGAAAAGTCGCTGATGGCTTTCCTCCTTTTGGTGTATTATTATGAAAATTACTGTTCCAGCAACATCTGCCAATATTGGTCCAGGTTTTGATTCTGTGGGTGTTGCCGTTTCTAAATATTTGACAATCGAGGTGCTTGAACCAGCGGATGCATGGCATATCGAACATGATTTGGGAGATATTCCTTCAGATGAAAATAACCTCCTCATTTCAACTGCCTTGCAAGTTAAGTCTGATTTGCAGCCCCATAAATTGGTGATGACATCAGATATTCCCTTAGCGCGTGGGCTAGGTTCTTCAAGTTCTGTTATTGTCGCAGGAATCGAGTTGGCCAATCAATTGGCAAACTTGCAGCTCTCAGACGATGATAAACTTGATATTGCAACCAAGATTGAAGGTCACCCGGACAATGTTGCCCCAGCTATTTTTGGGAATCTCGTTGTAGCCTCTTATGTGGATGAACATGTTAATAGCATCGTGACAGACTTTCCAGAGTGTGCCTTTGTAGCCTTTATTCCGAGCTATGAACTTAAGACGTCTGATTCACGTGGGGTACTTCCAAGTGACCTGTCTTACAAAGAAGCTGTAGCTGCATCATCTATTGCAAACGTTGCCATTGCTGCCCTCTTTGCAGGCGATTTGGTTAAGGCGGGACATGCTATTCAAGGGGATATGTTCCACGAACGCTACCGTCAAAAATTGGTTAAAGAATTTGCTACTATTAAGGAATTGTCAGGTCAATACGGTGCTTATGCGACCTATCTTTCAGGCGCTGGCCCAACAGTTATGACCTTGACGCCAAATGATCAGGCTGAAGCTCTTAAAACGGCTATCGATGGTCTTGGTTTAGATGGTGAAACCTTCATCCTGTCTGTGGATAAAGCAGGTGTTGTGGTTGACTAGAAAAAATCAAGGGCTACTCTTTGGTCTAGCTACCTATATTCAATGGGGATTTTTATCCCTTTTTTGGAAGCTTTTAGCAGGTGTTTCGGCTTACAACACCTTCTCGTGGCGGATTGTTTTTACAGTAGTGACTATGTTGACTTACGCCCTAGTCGCTAAGCAAAATACACGTTTCAAAGGGGAGCTTGTGGAACTTTGGCAGGATAAGAAAGCCTTGCTTCGTATGCTACTTGCTAGTTTTCTCATAGCAGCTAACTGGTTGATTTATATCTATGCTGTGGGTCATGGTCAAGCGACGCAGGCTAGCCTGGGCTATTACATTATGCCTATTGTTTCCATACTATTTGCTCTCATTTTTCTTCGTGAATCTCTAAGCAGAACCATGTGGGCAGCAGTAGTCTTAGCTTTTATAGGAGTCATAGTTCTTGTTGTCAATACAGGAAAACTTCCCATGGTTTCATTGGGGTTAGCTCTGAGCTTTGGTTTCTATGGTCTAATTAAAAAAGGGGTTAGGCTTTCCAGTGACGTAGCCATGCTAGTAGAAAGTGGCTTGCTACTACCTTTTGTAGCTATCTATCTCGTTTTCTTTTCTCCAGAATCATTTTCTTCCTATTCGAGCATGGAAATGTTTCTCCTAGCCATATCCGGTGTGGTGACGGCTGTTCCATTGCTTTGCTTCTCAGAAGCAGTCAAAAGGGCACCGCTTAACCTTATTGGTTTCATCCAGTATCTTAATCCTACGATTCAACTTCTCGTAGCCATCCTCATTTTTGGTGAGACGGTCAGCTTTGGAGAGTTGAAAGGCTTCCTCTTTATCTGGATGGCCATACTAGTCTTTGTAACTGGCCAAATAATAACATTTCGTAGAAGTTCCTGATAGCTATCGGGAACTTTTTATGATGTTGTCCTAAAAATGAGACAAGTTTATCTGACAATTTTAGAACTTTAAGATATAATAGTAGTATTAGATTAAAATAGCGGAGAATTTTATGCGAAAAATGAAAAAGCTAGTGGGCTATCTGATTCTGCTCGCTATCCCAGTTGCCATCGCTGCAGCCTTGTTTATTTTTAACGGGTCAGGTTATCGCTTGTCAGAACAAGATGCGGCAGACATTGCTTACAAAAATGCAGGTGTCAAAACTACTGATATTTCTCAATCAACAGTTTCGAAAGCACGTTCTGGGCTTCACGGAAGTTATGAGATTAGTTTCACAACGTCAGACAACCATTTTGAGTATACAATTGATGGTCAGTCAGGATCTATTTTGAAACATAAGAGTGACCATCCAACAACTAAGGATGACGCTCAAAAAGGTGAAGAACCTAAAGACGAGACTCAACCTAGTGAAAGCAAGGAAGAGACAGCTGTATCAAAAGAGACTGCGCAAACAACAGCTCTTAACCATGCTGGCCTAGCTGAAGGTTCTGTGACAAACTTGAAAACGGAATTGAAGACTGAAGGAGACGGGAAGGTCTACAATATCAGCTTTGACTATGCTGCTAGTGGTCTACGTTATAAATATGCGGTAAATGCTGATTCGGGAGCTATCGTAGCCTATACGACTGAGTATCTCACAGGGGCTGTGACTCCTGCTCAGTAGGTCGCAGATAGAGTGAAAGCTCTCCTTATTATTAAGGAAAATCCTTGCAATTTCTCTGAAATGGTGTAGACTTAAAGTGAAAACGGTAACAGTAGCTGTAGATGTTGCCGTAGAATCAAGGAGGCTTTGACCATGAAAGAATTCCAAGCATTTAAAGACACGCTTAGCAATAAGGCTCTCAAAGCCATTTACGAAGAAAGTAAATTGGAAGTCCAAGACGAAACAACTGAAGGTACAGAAGCCTTCTCACTAGCCTTGGCAACCCAAATGGCTATCAATCTACTCGAAAGCTATGAAAAATGGCTAAAAGAAGAAAGAGCTAAGGAAGAAAAATAAGATGAAATCCTTGTCGAAAGACAGGGATTTTTCTAATGGAAAATAAAGTTATCTAGAATGTAGATTATCTGTCTTGAAATATCTATAATACCATCATTCATGTACTCAAAATAAAATAAATGCTTTTACTTATGATAAATGAGCCATTTCTTGTGAAAAAGGTCTCGATTTTATCCGATGTTTTGTTACAATGGTTTCAGCAAGTTCCTTAAGAGAGGAGTAGAGAGATGATTTTCTTGGTGGTTAGGATAATTACTATGATGTTAGGGGTTATAGTTACTTACCTGATATTGTGTTATTTTATTAGTCATACACAGTCCGAACATGTTTTAATAAGAGCACATCAAAGACGAGTTGCAGCTGGGAAAAAGCTCAAAGATGTTTGTGGGCTTGAATTAAAAGTTCATAAAGAACATTTTCAGAAGGATTTTGAAGGAAAGTGATGGTGAACTTCATGGAGTTAATTAAATCATTTCTTGTGGCGCCCTATTTTCTTGGGATGATTCTTGGTGGTGTATTTTTAGGGATTTATGTGTTGATGGATAAGATTATTAAGAATCTGATAAAAGATATCGATTATTACAAAAAGTTTGTAGAATCTTACAAAGAAGAATCAGATTTTTATAAAATGTCCTCCGAAGAGTATAAAACGATGGCAATAACTTACCGTAAGAGATATTTGGAGAGCCAAGCAAAGATAGAACTTGTCATGAAAGGTAATAGTAGCCATTGAAAATTGTGAGGAAAAGTAAGACAGAGGACATACTTTCAAATTCAAAAATCAATAAGTTTTCCATCACAATTTCATTTGTCTTGGTCTTAAAATTGTGATAAAATAAGACCATTCAGAGGTGCTTTGAAGCCCATTTGTCACAGGAAGCGGTGGTACTGAGAAATCCGCACAAATGTCAAAGCTGGTTGCTGATGGTCAAATTGAATCAAGAAAGCTGTGAGTGGTTACCACTCAAAACTGGGTGGTACCGCGGATACACATTCGTCCCTGTCATAGTTATGGCAGGGATTTTCTATTGCTTTAAACCACGTTAATATTTGGATGTGATGTTTTAAATTAATACTTAATATTATAAATGGAGGTGTTGTGAATGCCTATTGAAGTGAAAGCTATGAGTAGAACTAAACCGAGTGGCCGTTCTTCTTCTGTTACGAATGCTTTTTTTAATGGTATTATTCCTTATGTTAAGCCAACTGAATCGGATTATGAGGATATCATTTCTAAAAAATTGGTAGAGTTGGATAAGGACAAAAATTATTTATGCGTCTATTGTGGGGAGAACAGGGCAAATTCCTGGGATCATATACGACCTTTAATTGTAGATAAGAGACCTTCTGGTTATATCCATGAAATCTCGAATCTTATCCCAGCCTGTTCATCTTGTAATTCTTCCAAAGGAAATAAGTGGGTAGATGATTTTTTTAAAACATCTAAAAGGTTAAAAAAAATTCCAAAAGATGTATTGGAGGAGCGAAAAAAGAAAGTAAAAACTTATATGGATTACTTTGAAAATAAGTATGGTGTAAAAAAAATTTCTTTTGAAGAGTTTCCTAAAGATTTAGCTAATGAATTTGAAGAATATGTCAAAAGTTTAGAGGAGATACACCAAAAATTAAAAGATGCTACTAAAAAGTCAGATATTTTACATGAGAGTTTAATGGAGTATATAAATCGTAAAATGTAAATTATTTAGCAATTCATTCCATTTAGATAATTTTTATATAGAGAAAGGACACACACATGTCTAAAGAACTTTCACCTAAATACAATCCAGCCGAGGTTGAGGCTGGTCGTTACCAAAAATGGCTTGATGAGGATGTTTTCAAGCCTTCAGGCAATCAAAAGGCTAAGCCTTATTCTATCGTTATTCCACCACCAAACGTAACTGGTAAACTTCACCTTGGTCACGCTTGGGATACAACTCTTCAAGATATCATCATCCGTCAAAAACGTATGCAAGGTTTCGATACGCTTTGGCTTCCAGGTATGGACCACGCAGGTATTGCCACTCAAGCTAAGGTTGAAGCGCGTTTGGCTGAAGACGGCATTTCTCGTTATGACCTTGGCCGTGAAAAATTCCTTGATAAAGTTTGGGAATGGAAAGACGAGTATGCCTCAACTATCAAGCAACAATGGGGTAAGATGGGGCTCTCTGTAGACTATTCTCGTGAGCGTTTCACCCTTGATGAAGGTCTTTCAAAAGCCGTTCGTAAGGTTTTCGTAGAGCTTTACAGAAAAGGCTGGATCTACCGTGGTGAATTTATCATCAACTGGGATCCAAAAGCTCGTACAGCCCTTTCTGATATCGAGGTTATTCACAAGGATGTGGAAGGTGCCTTCTACCACATGAACTACATGTTGGAAGACGGTTCACGTGCCCTTGAAGTGGCAACAACACGTCCTGAAACTATGTTTGGGGATACTGCCGTAGCGGTTAACCCAAACGATGACCGTTATAAAGACTTGATTGGTCAAAATGTTATCTTGCCTATCTTGAACAAGCCAATCCCAATCGTTGGGGACGAACACGCAGACCCTGAATTCGGTACTGGTGTGGTTAAAATCACTCCTGCTCACGACCCTAATGACTTCTTGGTTGGTCAACGTCATAACTTACCACAAGTCAACGTTATGAACGATGATGGTACCATGAATGAATTGGCTGGTGAATTCAACGGTATGGACCGCTTTGAAGCACGTAAGGCTGTTGTTAAGAAATTGGAAGAAATCGGTGCCCTTGTCGAAATTGAAAAAATGACTCACTCAGTTGGTCACTCAGAACGTACAGGTGTGCCTGTTGAGCCACGTTTGTCTACACAATGGTTTGTTAAGATGGATCAATTGGCCAAAAATGCTATCGCAAACCAAGACACAGACGACAAGGTTGATTTCTACCCACCTCGTTTCAACGATACCTTCCTTCAATGGATGGAAAATGTCCACGATTGGGTTATTTCTCGTCAGCTCTGGTGGGGTCACCAAATCCCTGCTTGGTACAATGCTGAGGGTGAAATGTACGTTGGTGAAGAAGCACCAGAAGGTGACGGATGGAAACAAGACGAAGATGTCTTGGATACTTGGTTCAGTTCTGCCCTTTGGCCATTCTCAACTATGGGTTGGCCTGATGTGGAAGCAGAAGACTTCAAACGTTACTTCCCAACTTCAACCTTGGTTACAGGTTACGACATCATCTTCTTCTGGGTGTCTCGTATGATTTTCCAATCATTGGAATTCACAGGACGCCAACCATTTAAGAATGTCTTGATCCACGGTCTTATCCGTGATGAGCAAGGACGTAAGATGTCTAAGTCACTCGGTAACGGGATTGACCCAATGGATGTTATCGAGAAATACGGTGCTGATGCCCTCCGTTGGTTCCTTTCAAACGGTTCTGCACCAGGGCAAGATGTGCGTTTCTCTTATGAAAAAATGGACGCTTCATGGAACTTCATTAACAAGATTTGGAATATCTCTCGTTACATCCTCATGAACAATGAAGGTTTGACCTTGGATGCGGCACGTGAAAATGTGGCTAAAGTAGCTGCTGGTCAAGCAGGTAATGTCACAGACCGCTGGATTCTCCATAACCTCAATGAAACCATCGGCAAAGTCACTGAAAACTTTGATAAGTTTGAGTTTGGTGTGGCTGGTCACATCCTCTACAACTTCATCTGGGATGAGTTTGCGGACTGGTATGTTGAGTTGACTAAGGAAGTGCTTTACAGCGACAATGAGGACGAAAAAGTCATCACTCGTTCGGTTCTTCTTTACACCTTGGATCAAATCTTGCGTCTCCTTCACCCAATCATGCCATTCGTAACTGAAGAAATCTACGGCCAAATCTCTGAAGGAACTATCGTGACTGCTGAATACCCAGTGGTTCGTCCAGAGTTTGAAAACGAAGAAGCAGCAGCTGGCGTTGAAGCACTTAAAGATGTGATTCGTTCTGTACGTAACTCACGTGCAGAAGTGAATGTAGCGCCAAGTAAGCCAATCACTATCTTAATTAAGACAAGCGACAGCAAGCTCGATGCTTTCTTTAATGATAATGTCAACTACATCAAACGCTTCACAAATCCAGAACACTTGGAAATTGCAGCAGATGTCGAAGTGCCTGACTTGGTTATGTCAAGCATCATCACAGGCGCAGAAATCTACTTGCCACTCGCTGACCTTCTTAATGTTGAAGAAGAATTGGCTCGTCTTGAAAAAGAATTGGCCAAATGGCAAAAAGAACTCGATATGGTCGGTAAGAAACTCTCTAACGAGCGCTTCGTAGCCAATGCCAAACCAGAAGTCGTTCAAAAAGAACGCGACAAACAAGAAGATTACCAAGCGAAATACGATGCGACAGTCGTACGTATCGATGAGATGAAGAAACTCGTGAAATAAGCACAGAAACACGGCGGAATGCCGTGTTTTTTTGGTATAATGGAGGAAATATTATCATTCTTAAAATTATATTTTGAGAAAATAATGAAACTAGAAATAGAGTTGGAAGTGAGTCATGATTTTACAAAATATTATTGAAAAAATCTATTCAAAAATTGAAGAATTTGAAGATAAAGACGATAATCAAGAATTTACCTTTTGTTTTAGGGGTGAAGCAGAAGATTATAAAGCTACAAAGCTGACACCTACATTGTTTAGGGAGAAGAAAATTGGAGGTAGTATACCGGATAAAGAACTAATCAATTTGATAACTGATTATAAAATAGTTGATGATAAAAATTTGAATCCTCTGTCAAAAGCAATTGAAGGACAGCATTTTTTAGCACTAAGCAGGTTACTTGATATTACTTTTAGTATATTACCATCAATTTTTTTTGCATCTTCATCTGCAAAAGATAAAGATGGGTATATTTATATATTTAGATTCCCAAAAGCCTATTCCCCCAGTTCGAATTATATTAATAAATATTATGAAAAATTAATTAATGGAGAAATTGAGCCTTATTATCAAAATTTCAAAGTCCTTTCACATATCCAAAGTAATAGTAGAATTAAATCTCAAAGCGGTGGCTTTATTTTGTTTCCAGGTCAAAAAATAAAAAGAATTCCAAATAATTACTATAAGAGTTATAAAATTGAAGCTAAAGATAAAGATGAAATTCTTAAAGAGTTAGATATTTTTTTCAATATTAATGAATCTACCATTTATCCAGAAAAAGATAAAAAAAGAGATCTAATAAAGAAACGGTTATACTCAATATCTAAGGATGATAGTTTTTTAGAAAACAATAATTTTTATAAACAGGAAATTGATACTGCTTTAGAAAGAATATCATTTGAGATACATTCTAGATTAGAAGTTGATAGAAAAAAGATACTAAGATTGTTACGGAAGGAAAGAAGGAATCTAGAAGAATATGTTAAAATTTTGACTATAGATGCTGATATAAAAGAAGAGATTTATAAAAAAATACAAAATGAGTTTAATAGATTAAAAATTAGTTTGAAAGATTAGAGGGAAGAGAATGAATGATTTACAGATAGACAACTGGGTAAAAGAAGGCATTTTACCTGCTATTTCTGAAATTGATGAATCACAAGTTAAAAAAATTGATGAGAATAGACTAGTATTATTTAAAGATATGAGTGATGATGATAGTTATAAAGATGTTCTTATTTATCAATTTCATGGGAGTTTCAAAAGTGAAGATTTTGAGTATGAAAAATTACTTACAAAAATGACTGATGCGAAATTAAGTCAACGTGATGTATTTGTCTCTTTTAATAGTTGGGAAGAAGAGCGTGAAACGATACAGAAGCTAAAACAAAAAGAAAACAGTGCTACTAAAAAAAATAAAATTGAGAATAACTTTGCTTTATTTAATTCTGTATATTTTCAGGATTCAGATGATATTACTATCCAAGTAGAAGATGATGGAATAAACTATTTAGAATCACCTGAACAAAGTGAAAATTTATCAGCTATGGTTGTTAATTGTTCTTTATCTGAAATTAAAAAGCTATATAACTGCACGGGAGTGAAGTTATTTAGAAGAAATGTAAGGAATGGAATAATTTCAAATAAATCAACTATTCGCTCAATCTTTAGTAAATACTTATCAATAATTGATGATACTGCTGACAGTGAAGGAGGCCAAGATGATTATGATCCTAGATTGTTCTGGTTTAGCCATAATGGAATTACTGTATTTGTAGATAACGAAAACCCTAGAAATTTTAAGTTTCAAAATGATGAGATTACGTTGAATCGAAATTTTTGTAGTGTAATTAATGGTGCTCAGACAATAACAAATTTTTTCTTGGTTTATAGCGAATTAAAATATCAGTATCAATCGGATGAAGAAAAATTGAAAAAATTGAAATCATTAATTTCTAAAATAAAAGTAAAACTTACAGTGATTCAAGGGAAAGACAATTACTCTAACTTTATTACGAGAGGATTGAACACACAAAATCCAATTACAGATGAGGATTTCATTGCAATTTCTGAAAAAGTTACGAATCTAAACAAATTGTTTTCAGAGATACATATTTTAAAAACAGGTGAAGTTGAACGAGATGGAGGACTCACCCCATTGCAATTTGTAAAACAATTTTTGATTGTGGACAACAAACCAGGCCAAAGTAAAAACTTTAATAAAGGTGAATTAGAAGATCAAATTAACTCAATTTATTCGGAAATTGTCTTTGAGGATGGAGATGAAATAAAACTAAAATCAAAATCTGAAGAAATGATTCAAAAAATTGTATTCCTAAATGAAGTAGAATCTTGGTGGAAAAAGAAAAATAGAGAGACCAAAGAAAAGGATTTAATAGATAGATATGCAAAAAATTACTTTGAGAGTTTTGTGATTAAGCATTATGAAAGTATAGCAGATGCGGAAGGAAAAGAAAAAATCTTCGAAGTTTATTTTGAGAAATTTAAAGAGATTATTTCAAAAAAAGAATATAATTATAACAGTTTTAAAAACGATAATCTATATAATGAAATAATTGAAGAATATGAAAAACAGAAAGAGAGTAATGATGTTAATAAAAATTTAGATGATGCATATTATGATGAGTTAAAGAAATTCTTAAATGACAGTTCTGATTTACAATATCAACCTTTAATATTAAAATTTAACTATGATAAGAATCAAATGGATAATATAAGAGTCATCAGAAAAGTAAATGGTAATGTAATGGAAGGTTTTTACTTGTCTTCTAAAACTTTTTCAGAGCTCTATCAAAATTTAAGTATAGAAGATAGACTTATTAATGACATGGAAATCAAAGAAAGTGATTTTAAAACTTTTTCTGAGTCCACCTTATACAGTGAATTAGACAAAAAGTATAACATATATGTAATTGATGTTGAAGAAGATCGTAACGGTAAACAATCAATAACACATATAACTATGAAGCGTGACTTTAGTCTTAATATGTTAGATGAAGAAAATAGCGAGAAGGTGGAACGATTATATAAAGAAACAATCAATGCATTTATTGAAGGTGAAACTAGTAAATTTCCTAGCGTAAACAATGGAGATATTATTTATGTACAGCCAAAAGCGATAAATAAAGAGGATTTATTTTTATTTACAAACGGAGAACAACTTCCAAAACAAACATTTTGGATTTCAAAGGATTATATTAATAACATTATAAAGCAATAAAATATTCTCAAGAAAAGAAAAATTTTATTAAAAATAATTTGTTATGGACTAGTGTACATAATTGTAGATGAAATGCAACCTGAGAGTATTACTTGGAAAATCTAGCTTTGAGGCGTTTTATTGCTTAGACATATTATAGAATATTTTTAAGTTTTTACCTAAATTAATTGGTTATAGATTGATGTTATTAGAAATATAATGCTTTTTTATCTAAGTAAAAGTTAAAATAAGTTAGAAATATAGAAAGATTTATAGATAATATGCAAGAATTAAACCGTTTAACTGTAGTAGACTTTTTTTGTGGAGCAGGTGGTTTTTCAGAAGGTTTCCGAAGAGCAGGATATGATGTAATAATGGGGATTGATGTCTGGCAGCCTGCAATTATAACACATAATTTTAATCACGGACTAAATGATAATGTAAAAAGTGTACTTGATTTTGAGGATATAGAAGAAATAAATAAGTTACCTGACACAGATATTATTATTGGTAGTCCACCATGTCAATTGTTTTCTCTTTCTAATCAAGGAGGAAACGCTAATAAAGATTCAGGTATTAATTTGATTAAAACTTTTTATAAAGTAATTGCAGTAAAAAAGTTTCAAAAGAATTCTAAGTTAAAAGCATGGTTAATGGAGAATGTTCCTAATTCACAGAACTATGTTCAAGAAGAATATACCTTTGAAGAATTAGGGTTATCTAATTGGGCAATATCACAAAATTTAAATCCAAAATCTGTTGCTATTAAATCTAAATATAATGGCGGTATATTACATGCAGATGATTATGGTGCTGCTCAATCAAGAAGGCGTTTTGTTAGTGGAGAAATTATAGATACTGGAGAATTCCCATTTCCTGATAAACTTAATCAGGAAAAAATAACTCTAAATAAATTATTTAAAGATTTTCCTAAACCTCTTAATCAGTCATCGAGTAATTTTGTGGTTGATCCTAATTATCCAATGGAAAAAGTTAGAATTGAGAACTTTAAAGATCATTTTTATGATACAGGTGTCTACCAAGTGCAGTGGCAAAAGGCTAGAGATTTAAAACAGAGACATCCTTATATGGGAAAGATGTCGTTTCCAGAAAACATGAACAAGCCAAGTCGTACTATCATGGCAACACAATCAGCTAGCACTAGAGAAGCTATACTGTATAAATCTAGTAACAATCGAGTAGGAGATGGAGAGTACCGTTTGCCGACTGTTAGAGAGGCTGCTTGCATTATGGGCTATCCTTTAGATTACCAATTTTTTGGTGATGAGTCTACAAAGTGGAGACAGGTAGGAAATGCAGTTTGTGTTCAACTATCTTTTGCTCTAGCTATAAAAATTCTGGAACTAATAAAATTTCCAAAATTACCCGCTAAGATTATTGATAAAGATATTAACCAATTTAAATATTTAGATAGTAAAAAATTAAAGGAATTTGATAATCCTCCTACGCGAAGTGAGAAAGCATTGTTTAGACAATTTCCTATTAAATCAGGAAACATGACCGTGGATCTAACTAATAAAGTTAATGGAGAAAGTGGAAATTGGGGTGTTGTTGCACATGCGGGAACAGGGAAAGGATTTAAAAAAATTATTGTTTCACGATTTAATCAAATGGAAGCTAAATCTCTTCTTAAGAACTTAGTACCAAACTTAATCATTGAATTAGATAATGACAGAGTTATTAAGCGATACTCCATAGATCAATTAAATCAAGAAAACAAAAGGTATGGATTTCATGAGGATGATGTTTCACATCCATATTATGTTATTAATTATATTAGACAGCTAATCGAAAAGCATCTTATTAGTTATGGGGGAGATTCAGAAATAGATGTTTATCATACGAATCTTTCTCAGCTTAAAGATAAAATACCTTTAAGTCAGATAATGTCACTTTACTTAGTACCTGTACTAATTTATGGAAAATAGACTGATGGAGAATGAATATGAATCAAGATTTGAATGAATTAATAAAAAATGGAGATATTGAAAAAACAACTTTAAAAAAACGTTTGACTATTGGGGGAGAAACAAAAGACTATCCAGTATACAAATTCCCGTTAAAATATTTATACTATAATGATCAAAATGGTCGTATTAATACAGTTTACCATCAGTACATATCAAATCATGGTAAATTAACACCAGAAATTGGAGATTCAAAATATAATGAAAAATTTGAAAGTTTTATTTATGAGTCTAAGAAGCAAGCTCTAAAGAACACTCAATTTTCTATTTCTGAGAAAGGACAACAAGAACCTGGTGTAATTCTTTCAGATGGAAGAGTTATTGATGGAAATCGTAGATTTACAGCTCTCCGTAGAATACAAAAAGAAACAAAAATCCAACAATACTTCGAAGCTGTTATACTTTCATTTGATATCAGTAAAAAAATTGATGAAAAGAAAATAAAAGAGTTAGAATTAGATTTGCAGCTTGGTCGTGAAGAAAGAGTTAGTTATGATCCAATTGATCGTATTTTTGATGTATACAATACAATTGAAGTTCAAAAACTAATGACTCCTGAGGAATATAAAAAAGCAAGTGGTGCTGGTAACACTAAGGGAATTAACAAAGACTTACGACTTGCTAAATTGATTATCAAGTTCTTATCTATAGTCGCTCCCAACGAAAATCCTATTGATAAATTTTATCTTGCTAGAGAATTGAAGTTAGATGGACCTCTGGAAGATATTGAAAGAACAATTAATAAATTAAAAAAAGATAAAGAGACGATAACTCAAAATGTACTAACTATTTTAGCAGTCCAGATTGCAAAGTCTGAAGTTGGTGATAGAGATATCACTAGAAAAATCCGAGATGTCAAATATAATATTTTAGATAATCCTGAAATGAAAGAACATTTCATAAGTGCTACTGATGAGCATGTAGATAATATTATTGACTTTTTTGAGTCTAATCCAATAGATAAGGCAAGTGATTTAAAAAATAATCTAAATAATAATCTTGAGATAGCAGAAGTTTCAAGTAAATTATTACAAACAACTAACAGATTATCAAACAAAGGCCAAATAACAGCAAATCGCAGACAATCCTTGGTAAAATTGCAGGAAATCAGAGATACATTAGAAGATTTATCTTCTGAAGATTTAAAAGAACTGCATGAAGAAGAATTTTTTGAGGCAAAAGAAATTCTTCAAGAAATTAGAGATTTAGCATTTAAATTATCCAAATAGAGAAGAGGGGAAAAGGAATGGTATTTTCTCTAAAACTTAAAAACCTAATACAACCTACATATCAAAGTGGAAATTTAGTTAAAGAATTCTATGAACCGGTATTATCTGAAGCTACTATTTATAGAAGAGTTTCAGCCTATTTTTCTAGTGAGGGACTGGGATTATATTCGAAGGGGTTGGATAAATTATTTGGAAATAATGGATTTGCTCAATTTATCATTTCTACTGATATCTCTGAAGAAGATTTTAAAAAAATTCAAGAAGGATATGCTCTTAAAAATAGTTTAGTAGATTTGCCTGCTCAGTTAAGGAAAACTATTCTAAATAATCAAACAAAAGAATCGTTAGGTAATCTGGCATTCATGATTGCAAGTAACCATGCAGAGGTAAAGTTTGCAGTTATTCCAAGAGGACAAGGAATTTTTCATGATAAATTTGGTCTTATTGATTCAGATGATGAAACTGTCTTTTTTAATGGATCTGTTAATGAAACTAGAAATGGTTTAGAATATAATTATGAGAGTATTTCCGTAGACGTTTCTTGGGATTCAAGTAAGAATGTTCAAACGCGAATATTAGCTAACAAAAATAGATTTAACCGATTATGGAAAAATGAAGAGAAAGATATTCTGACAATCGATGCTACAAAAATTGTTTATGATGAAATAAAAAAATACCAGCAATATTCCACAATAAATAAAGTTAAAGAAAATCAGTCAGATAATAATATCTATTTTTATTTAAAAAGTGGAAATATAATTGTACGTCAAGATAACTCTTCTATACAAATTACTAACTCAGATAGAAAACTAAAGCCTGGATCAGATTTGTCCAATAAATATTTTGAAGATGATAACTCAACTATCAAGTCAGAATTTTCTTATATGGATATAAACTACATTATTGAAGAAACAAGGAAGAGATGTGATAGAAAAAATATTATAGTTGAAGTATCAGAGGAAGTACAAGACTACCTAAAGTTAAAACAGTACTCTATTGAGCAATATAGTAAGTTAGGAATTTATTTAAAATCACCTGAACAATATACAATTCATGGGGAGCAAGAAAAGTTTGAAGAGTTTGTTTCTGTTGTTAGTTCAGAGGTTGTACGTCCGTTTAAAAAATTGCAACTTGAGGCAGCCTTCTACGAATACAGGATGGCTAGAGCTGCGAACTTCTCTGTGCCAGGTTCTGGTAAAACTGCTATGATTTTGGCTGTTTTTGCATTTTTGAATTCCAAGAAAGTTGAAAGTGAGCACGTAGATAATTTATTGGTTATTTGTCCTATTAATGCTTTCAACAGTTGGAAAGAAGAATTTAAACAAGTTTTTGGAAATAAGAAACGGTTAGAAGTAATTGATTGTCAAAGTTCCAAAAATTTTGATTTTGATTTATCTTTGAACTGGAAAATATCAAATCTTGTATTAGTGAATTATGAATCGTTGACAAAATACAAAGACAAGTTGCAGGAATTGCTGTCAATTAAGACAATGATTGTCTTTGATGAAGTTCATAGAATAAAAAACCCTTTCGGAATTCGTGCTCAAGCTGCTTTGGAGCTAGTTAAGGATTCAAGATTTAAGTTTGTTTTAACCGGCACACCTATACCTAATTCTTATCAAGATATCTATAACTTTCTTCATTTGCTTTATGCAAATGAGTACAATTCATTTTTTAGATGGAGTTTAGATGAATTAAAGAATCCTAGTGTTAGGAAAATTGAAGAGATTAATAAAGCTTTAATTCCATTCTTCTGGCGCTTAAACAAAGATGACTTAGGAGTACCTAAACCAGATCCAGATATTTTTTTGGATGTAGAACCTAGCGAAGAGCAGAAACAATTAGCACAGTCCATATACTATAATGAATCATCGAGTTTAGCTAGGTTGATTCGTTTGATACAAGCATCCACAAATCCTGAATTACTTAACAGAAGGATTGAATATAAAGATATGTGGTTTGCAGACGATAATGATAAAGATGACACCGTTGAAATATCTGAAGAAATATTTAATAATAGACTTCAAATTACTTCGGACTCGGGAATCAGAGAAGCTAAAGGATATAATGAGTATGATTTTTCAAGTATGATTTCTCCTAAATTTGAAAAAGGTATTGAAAAAATTCAAGAGCTCATATCAGAGGGGAAAAAAGTCATAGTCTGGGCAATATTTGTTGATACCATGAAAAAAATACAAAATAGGTTAGACCAAGTTGGAGTGAAAGCTAATTTAGTGTATGGTGGTACGGATGTTTCTGGTAGACAGAATCTGATTGATGATTTTCGATTTGGTAATACTATGGTTATGATTTCTAACCCTCAAACTCTTGGTGAATCGGTATCTTTGCATAAAGAGGTTCATGATGCTTTGTATTTTGAGTACAATTTTAATCTAACTTTTATGCTTCAATCTCGAGATAGAATTCACAGATTAGGGTTAGAAGATAACCAATATACAAGATATTATTATCTACAAACTAAATGCGAATCAGATGATAGCGGTGATCCAGGTTATATTGATCAACAAATTTATAAGAAACTAGAGACTAAGTCTAACATAATGTACAAAGCTATTGATAATAATATTCTATCACCAGAATTTTCTCAGAATGAGATTGATGAAGCAATTAGTATTATTGATGAGGAAAGAAGACGTATTTTGTCACATCAGAACTAAATAAACTTTTTACTCTCGAAATTTTCAACTTTTTCTGATTCAGATAGTTTATTTTTTGCCATTAAGCTATTTTGAGTAATAAGCAAGTAATAAAAACCTCCTGATTTATTGGCACTGCACCCCAATAATGGGATAAGAGAAAAAACTCTTATGCGATCAGTTTTCTGTAATCTACAGGAGATTGGTCATTTAATTTCTGCTGAATTCTAGTTTCATTAGAAAATATGATGTAATTTTTAACAATATCTGTTATACTATCTTTAGTTAAGTTTCTCCACTTATGGAGATAGAAGGTTTCAGATTTGAGAACAGAATGGAACCATTCGATACAGGCATTATCTGCTGGTGTTCCTTTTCGGGACATGGAGCGGGTGATGCCTTTTTCCGTACAAGCTTGATAGTAGGCTTTTGAGGTGTAGACAGATTCTTTGTCGCTGTGTAAAAGTGCTCCTTGAGGTAGCTTCTGATACCATCTCTACCAGGTCTTGACCTGACTAGCATTTTTGATACCGAGGGAATCCATGATAACTTTATTTGATTTGCTTGCCTTCTTCATTTCGATACAGGCTAGCTTAGTTTTGACTGAATATGCTTTTTTGACCATAACAAAACACTCTTGTTTCTAGTTTACCAGATTTCAACAGGAGTGTTTTCTTGTGTCTCATTTTATGGGTGCAGTGCCGTCCGTTCGTGAGGACTTGATTCGTTTTGTACACGAAACGGGGGATGAAAAACTAGTCAAAGAAATTGAGCAGCTGGTGTATCGTCCAGTCAGTGAAGTATATATCCCTCTTCCAGACTCCAAACATTTCCATGAAGAGCGGACCTTTATGTTACGATTTTTATCATCAGGTGATGTGATTACTGCCTATATTAACCAAGATTCTGGGAAAGCAATCCAGTCTATAGATAAACAGGATATTCTTGGGAATTGGATTTTGAGAGGAGTATTCCAACTTGCTGAACGAGAAATCCTAACGGCCCAACATGAATTAGAGATCAATGGCATTCGTCTCAGCAAATTCAGAAACGGTGAAATTGGTATAGAGTTTATCTGGATTGATATTGATAATCCTCCATCAGATGCTATTGGATGGGTGGCGAAGAATAAATAATTATTTTCATATTTTATAAATAATTCTCCCCCTTCAGCTTTCTTTAAGTAACTCAAGCTATACTATAACCATCCTAATAAGTATTGCTGAACTTGGTTCAGTGGCACTCACGGTCCTTGGCTTTAAGTCAGACAGTGTATCTTTCTTTTTTCATAAATCTCCCAAACAAGTCTAATCTCACAAGGTTAGGCTTGTTTTTATGAAATAAGCAGAAAGTTTTTCATTAAAAGTAAACGCTTGTGTAAGTAAAATGAAAACGTTAGGCAAAGTCAGTGAAAACGTCTGAAAAACCGTCAATTCATTGACTTTCGTGGAAAATAGGACTAAAATAGCAGGGTAAAAATAAATAAAAAGGAGAATTCTACTATGAATCTAACTATCTTAGCCCTCGGTTTGGCCGTTATGGGTGTATCTCTTGGTGAGGGTATCCTCGTTGCCAATATCGCTAAAGCTGCAGCTCGCCAACCTGAGATGTTTAGCAAACTTCAAACATTGATGTTTACTGGTGTTGCCTTTATCGAAGGTACCTTCTTCGTATTGTTTGCCCTTAGCTACATTGTCTAATAGACAAATAAAAGATGAAGGAGGGATGAGCAGTGGAAACTACAAGTAATCCAACCGTCTCATTATTTGGGATTGATTTTGACTTGACTGTCCTTGCCATGTCTCTCTTGACAGTAATTATCGTTTTTGGAGTGGTTTTTTGGTCAAGTCGTAAGATGACCATTAAACCAAAGGGAAAACAAAATGTGCTTGAGTTCATCTATGAGTTTGTGAACAGTACCATTTCTCAAAATCTTGGAAAATTCACGAAGAATTATAGTTTGCTCTTGTTTGTAATTTTCACCTTTGTTTTTACAGCAAACAACTTAGGTTTGCTTGTGTCTGTAAAAAGTGAGCATTACAATTTTTGGACTTCTCCAACATCGAACTTCGGTGTTACTATCACTCTTTCTTTGATTATTACCCTCATTAGTCATATTGAGGGGATCCGTAAAAAAGGGTTTAAAGGCTATCTAAAGGGCTACCTTTCACCATACCCAGCTATGCTCCCAATGAACATTTTGGAACAATTAACCAACCTTGCTTCATTGGCCTTGCGTTTGTTTGGTAACATTTATTCTGGTGAGGTACTTACTGGCTTGATTCTTCAATTGGTGACCTGGTCTGCTTTTGCAGCACCTGTATCCTTTGCTTTGAACCTTGTCTGGGTTGCCTTTTCAGCCTTTATCGGCTTTATCCAAGCCTATGTCTTTATTATCCTAAGTTCAAACTATATTGGTGATAAAGTCAACGAAGAATAATTAAGAAAGGGAGAAATGAAATGTCATTACTGATTAATAGTACGACACTTGGTAATATCATTATCACACTCGGCTCAGTTTTTCTCTTGTATTACCTCATCCGTAAATTCGCATGGGATCAAATTACAGGAGTCTTTGCTGCTCGTGAAAAGAAAATTGCCACAGATATTGATAGTGCTGAAAATGCTCGTCAAGAAGCAGAAAGCTTGGCACAAAAACGTCAAGATGAGTTGGCAGGTGCTCGCACTGAGGCAGCTCAAATTATTGATGGGGCCAAGGAAACTGGTAAAACTCAAGAATCTAAAATCATTGCAGAAGCACATGATGAAGCTAAACGCTTGAAAGAAAAAGCAAATCAAGACATCGCCCAAAGCCGTGTGGAAGCACTTGCTGGCGTTAAAGGTGAAGTTGTAGACTTAACTGTCCTCTTGGCGGAAAAAGTTATGAAACAAAACCTTGATGCTAAAGCGCAATCTGACTTGATTGATAGCTATCTTGATCAATTAGGAGATGCTTAATGGATAAGAAAACACAAGCTCTTGTTGAGCAGTATGCCAGAAGCCTGGTAGAAGTCGCTTTTGAACAAGACGCCGTGTCAACAATCCAAGAAGAAGTAAGGCAAATCCTAACAGTTTTTGCTGAAACAAATCTAAAAACCTTCTTGTCGCAGGAAAATGTGACAAGTGAAGCTAAAAAAGAAAGTTTGAGCTTGTTTCAAGAGTCTTGTTCAGTATATATGAACAATTTTCTTGAGGTAATCTTACTCAATGACCGTGCCAACATTCTCTATGATGTGTTGAAATTGGTCCTTGATCTCTTTGATCAAGAAGACAATACTTACGATGTTACAGTGACATCAGCAAGTCCCTTGTCTGAGGAGCAAAAAGCCCGACTTTTGGCGATTGTTTCACAAAAATTTGAGATTAAGACACGTCGTTTAGTAGAAAAAATTGATGAGGACCTCATCGGAGGATTCGTCATCAAAGCAAAAAATAAGGTTGTTGACACGTCAATTCGCAGTCAATTGCAAACCTTTAAAACGAATTTGAAATAGAAAGTGGTGTGACTTTTGGCAATTAACGCACAAGAAATTAGCGCTTTAATTAAAAAGCAAATTGAAAACTTCCAGCCAAACTTTGACGTCACTGAAACTGGTGTCGTTACCTATATCGGTGACGGTATCGCACGTGCTCGTGGTCTTGATAATGCCATGAGTGGTGAGTTGCTCGAATTTGAAAATGGTGCCTATGGTATGGCCCAAAACCTTGAAACTAATGATGTCGGTATCATTATCTTGGGGGATTTCGTAGCAATTCGTGAAGGCGATATTGTTAAACGTACTGGAAAAATCATGGAAGTTCCAGTTGGTGAAGCCCTTATCGGTCGTGTAGTAAACCCACTTGGGCAACCAGTTGATGGTCTTGGTGACATCGAAACAACAGGTTTCCGTCCAGTTGAAACACCTGCTCCAGGTGTTATGCAACGTAAATCAGTTTCTGAGCCATTGCAAACTGGTCTTAAGGCGATTGATGCTTTGGTTCCAATTGGACGTGGTCAACGTGAATTGGTCATCGGGGACCGCCAAACTGGTAAAACTTCAGTAGCCATTGATGCTATCTTGAACCAAAAAGGGCAAGATATGATCTGTATCTATGTGGCTATTGGTCAAAAAGAATCAACAGTTCGTACACAAGTAGAAACTCTCCGTAAACATGGTGCTCTTGATTACACAATCGTTGTGACTGCCTCAGCATCACAACCATCACCATTGCTTTACATCGCGCCTTACGCTGGTGTTGCAATGGCTGAAGAGTTCATGTATAACGGAAAACACGTCTTGATTGTTTATGATGATTTGTCTAAACAAGCCGTGGCCTACCGTGAACTTTCATTGCTTCTCCGTCGTCCACCAGGTCGTGAAGCCTACCCAGGGGATGTCTTCTATCTCCACTCACGTCTTTTGGAACGTTCAGCTAAAGTTTCAGATGATCTTGGTGGTGGTTCAATTACTGCCTTGCCAATCATCCAAACGCAAGCCGGAGATATCTCAGCTTATATCGCAACAAACGTTATCTCAATCACAGATGGACAAATCTTCTTGCAAGAAAACTTGTTTAACTCAGGTATTCGTCCAGCCATTGATGCGGGTTCTTCCGTATCACGTGTAGGTGGATCAGCGCAAATTAAAGCAATGAAGAAGGTTGCAGGTACACTTCGTCTTGACTTGGCTTCATATCGTGAACTTGAAGCCTTTACGCAATTTGGTTCAGATTTGGATGCTGCGACTCAAGCGAAATTGAACCGTGGTCGTCGTACAATCGAAGTTTTGAAACAACCGCTTCATAAACCACTTCCAGTTGAGAAACAAGTTGTTATCCTTTACGCTTTGACACATGGTTTCTTAGATAGTGTTCCGGTTGATCAAATCTTGGATTTTGAAGAAGCACTCTATGACTACTTTGATAGTCACCATGAGGATATCTTTGAAACTATTCGTACAACTAAGGATATTCCTGAGGAATCTGTACTTAATGAAGCTATCCAAGCTTTCAAAGATCAGTCAGAATACAAATAGAAATAGGGAGGACAGCATATGGCAGGCTCTCTAAGAGAAATCCAAGCAAAAATTGCTTCAACTAAGAAAACGAGTCAAATCACAGGAGCCATGCAAATGGTTTCTGCCTCAAAATTGACACGTTCTGAGCAAGCTGCTAAAGATTTCCAAATCTATGCCTCAAAAATTAGACAGATCACAACAGATCTTCTACATTCAGAATTGATTAATGGTTCGTCAAATCCAATGTTGGATGCACGCCCAGTTCGTAAGACAGGTTACATTGTCATTACTTCAGATAAAGGACTTGTTGGAGGTTACAACTCAACAATTCTTAAAGCTGTGTTGGACATGATTAAACGTGACCATGATTCTGAAGATGAATATGCTATCATTTCTATTGGTGGAACGGGTTCAGATTTCTTCAAGGCTCGTAACATGAATGTTGCTTTTGAACTTCGTGGCCTTGAAGATCAACCTAGTTTTGATCAAGTCGGAAAAATCATTTCTAAAGCTGTAGGAATGTATCAAAATGAACTTTTTGATGAACTCTATGTGTGCTATAACCACCATGTTAACAGTTTGTCTAGCGAAGTTCGTGTGGAACAAATGCTTCCTATCGCTGATTTGGATCCCAATGAATCAGAAGGTCATGTGTTGACCAAGTTTGAATTGGAACCAGATCGTGACACTATTTTGGATCAACTCTTACCACAATATGCGGAGAGTCTTATCTACGGTGCTATCGTAGATGCCAAAACAGCTGAGCACGCAGCGGGTATGACTGCAATGCAGACAGCCACTGATAATGCTAAGAATGTGATTAACGATTTGACAATCCAATATAACCGTGCGCGTCAAGCTGCCATCACTCAGGAAATTACTGAAATTGTTGGTGGTGCAAGTGCACTTGAATAGCTAGAGATTTGTCTTAATTAGACACACATGAAAAAGGGATGATTGTCATCCAAAAAACTATCATAAGGAGAAAACAATGAGCTCAGGTAAAATTGCTCAGGTTGTTGGTCCTGTTGTAGACGTAGCGTTTGCAGCTGGTGATAAACTCCCTGAGATTAACAATGCATTGGTCGTTTATACTGACGAACAAAAGTCTAAACGTATCGTGCTCGAAGTAGCTCTTGAACTTGGAGAAGGTGTGGTTCGTACCATTGCCATGGAATCTACTGATGGATTGACTCGTGGACTAGAAGTTCTGGACACTGGTCGTCCAATCAGCGTTCCTGTTGGTAAAGATACCCTTGGACGTGTCTTTAACGTTCTTGGTGATACCATTGACTTGGAAGCACCTTTTGCAGAAGATGCAGAGCGTGAACCAATTCACAAAAAAGCACCAACTTTCGATGAATTGTCAACATCTACTGAAATCCTTGAAACAGGGATTAAAGTTATCGACTTGCTTGCCCCTTACCTTAAAGGTGGTAAAGTCGGACTCTTTGGTGGTGCCGGTGTTGGTAAAACCGTTCTTATTCAAGAGTTGATTCACAACATTGCCCAAGAGCACGGTGGTATTTCCGTGTTTACAGGTGTTGGTGAACGTACACGTGAAGGTAATGACCTTTACTGGGAAATGAAAGAATCTGGCGTTATTGAGAAAACAGCCATGGTCTTCGGTCAAATGAACGAACCACCTGGAGCACGTATGCGTGTTGCTCTTACAGGTTTGACAATTGCGGAATACTTCCGTGATGTCGAAGGTCAAGACGTGCTTCTCTTCATCGATAACATCTTCCGTTTCACTCAAGCGGGTTCTGAGGTTTCTGCCCTTCTTGGTCGTATGCCATCAGCCGTTGGTTACCAACCTACACTTGCTACTGAAATGGGTCAATTGCAAGAACGTATCACATCAACTAAAAAAGGTTCTGTTACATCAATCCAAGCCATCTACGTTCCAGCCGATGACTATACTGACCCAGCGCCAGCTACAGCATTTGCTCACTTGGATTCAACAACCAACCTTGAACGTAAGTTGACACAAATGGGTATTTACCCAGCCGTTGACCCATTGGCATCAAGCTCACGTGCCCTTTCACCTGAAATTGTTGGTGAAGAACACTATGCTGTTGCGACTGAAGTTCAACGTGTGCTTCAACGTTACCGTGAATTGCAAGATATTATCGCTATCCTTGGTATGGATGAATTGTCAGACGAAGAAAAAACATTGGTTGGACGTGCTCGTCGTATCCAATTCTTCTTGTCACAAAACTTCAACGTTGCTGAACAGTTTACAGGTCAACCAGGTTCTTATGTTCCAGTTGCTGAAACCGTTCGTAGCTTTAAAGAAATCCTTGAAGGTAAATATGACAATCTTCCAGAAGATGCCTTCCGTAGCGTAGGTCCAATTGAGGATGTAGTAGCTAAAGCTAAAGCTATGGGCTACTAATGAGGTGAATATATGGCACAAATGACCGTACAAGTGGTAACTCCGGATGGTCTGAAATATGACCACCATGCCAGCTTTATCCACGCGGTTACTAAAGATGGTCAAATTGGTATCTTGCCAGGCCATATTAACTTGATTGCGCCACTTGAAGTGGATGAACTCAAGGTTCGTCGTGTGGATGACGAGAGTCACGTCGATTGGATTGCCGTAAACGGTGGTATCATCGAAGTTAAAGATGATTTTATTACTATCGTTGCCGATTCAGCAGAACGTGAACGCGACATTGACGTTTCTCGTGCCGAACGTGCCAAGCAACGTGCCGAACGTGACTTGGAAGAAGCAACTAAATCTGACCGTATTGATGAAGTTCAACGTGCTCAGGTTGCTCTCCGTCGAGCACTTAATCGTATCAGTGTCGGTACAAAATAAGACAACAAAAAACGAGACTTTGGTCCCGTTTTTTATTTGTCGTAAAAGAAAACATGAGAAGTAGCAAAGTTATCAAAGAAAGCTCATTGTAAAACCTATCTGAAGGTAAGATAAAAATCAGATTTCCAGTCCTGAAAACGGTTAATTTAGCTTTTACTTTAGTTTAAGGTATCAAAGTGTTATAATATATGCTGTTAGCTTTATATTTTAAGAGAAAATGTAGAGTAACGTAATAGAAAGTATGAGTTTTTTAAAGATATGAAAATTGAAAAGAAGCATCTTTTAGATTACACCATCTTGATACCTTATTTAATCTTATCCATAGTTGGTTTAATAGTAGTGTATTCAACAACAAGTGCTCGTTTAGTAGCTTTGGGAGCCAATCCCTTCGCATCTGTTATAAATCAAGGAGCCTTTTGGTTGGTATCCTTGTTCTCTATTTTTTTCATCTACCGACTGAAGTTGAACTTTCTCAGGAAAGATAAGATTTTGGGTGTTGTTATTGCCTTTGAGATTTTACTTTTGGTCATTGCCAAATTTTTCACCAGGGAAATCAATGGTGCCAATGGTTGGATTGTGCTTGGTCCCTTGTCTTTCCAACCAGCGGAGTACCTTAAAATCATTGTTGTTTGGTTTTTGGCACACACTTTTTCAAAAAAACAGTCTGCCATAGAACGTTATGACTACCAAGCATTGACGAAGAATAGATGGATTCCTAGGAATGGTAAGGAACTTAATGACTGGCGTGTTTATTTGCTTGGTATGATCGGTTTGGTTGCTATCCAACCTGACTTGGGGAATGCGGCTATCATTGTATTGACTACGGTAGTTATGTTTTCAATTTCTGGTGTTGGCTACCGTTGGTTCACGGCCTTATTTGCCGGCATTGTAGGGATTTCATCAGCCTTCCTTGGTTTAATTGCCTTGGTTGGGGTTCAAACCATGGCTAAGGTACCTATCTTCGGTTATGTTGCCAAGCGTTTCGCAGCATATTTTAATCCGTTCAAGGATTTGACTGGATCTGGTCTCCAGCTATCTCATTCTTACTATGCTATGAGTAATGGGGGCTGGTTCGGTCTTGGACTTGGAAATTCGATTGAAAAAACTGGTTATCTCCCAGAAGCTACAACAGACTTTGTGTTTTCAATTGTCATTGAAGAGTTAGGTCTTATCGGAGCTGGCTTGATTCTGGCCCTCCTCTTTTTCCTCATTCTTCGTGTTATGATTGTGGGAGTCAAGGCACGAAATCCTTTTAACTCTATGATGGCATTGGGTGTAGGTGCCTTAATGCTAATGCAGGTCTTCGTTAACATCGGAGGAATCTCAGGGCTGATTCCATCAACAGGGGTTACCTTCCCCTTCCTTTCGCAAGGAGGTAACTCTCTTTTAGTGACTTCAGTTGGGATAGCCTTTGTCTTGAACATCGCTGCTAATGAAAAGCGTGATAATATTGTTCAAGCGATTGAGGATGAGTTATCTCAGACTCAAGAATTGGAAAATCAAGATGAAAAAATCGTACCTTTAAGAAGAAGTCGTTAATACGGCTTCTTTTTTCGTTAGATGGTGTTGGGCAGTAGTATGAAGATAGTGAAAGCTAATAGGAGCATTAGAAATAGAATTATTGAAAGGAATATTTGTAATTACTCTAAAGAAAAACTGAAAACTATATAAAATACTTGCAATTCTATGACATTTTGATAGAATAGTAGAGTAAAGTTAGACTGTATTGCCTACTGTCTATCTATAAAATATATTTTATTGGAGGCTTTTCCTAAATGGCAAAAGAAAAATACGATCGTAGTAAACCACACGTTAACATTGGTACAATCGGACACGTTGACCACGGTAAAACTACTTTGACAGCTGCTATCACAACTGTATTGGCTCGTCGTCTTCCTAGCGCAGTTAACACACCAAAAGACTACGCTTCAATCGACGCTGCTCCAGAAGAACGTGAACGCGGTATCACAATCAACACTGCACACGTTGAGTATGAAACTGAAAAACGTCACTACGCTCACATCGACGCGCCAGGACACGCGGACTACGTTAAAAACATGATCACTGGTGCCGCTCAAATGGACGGTGCGATCCTTGTAGTAGCATCTACTGACGGACCAATGCCACAAACTCGTGAGCACATCCTTCTTTCACGTCAGGTTGGTGTTAAACACCTTATCGTCTTCATGAACAAAGTTGACTTGGTTGACGATGAAGAATTGCTTGAATTGGTTGAAATGGAAATCCGTGACCTTCTTTCAGAATACGATTTCCCAGGTGATGACATTCCAGTTATCCAAGGTTCAGCTCTTAAAGCTCTTGAAGGTGATTCTAAATACGAAGACATCATCATGGACTTGATGAACACTGTTGACGAATACATTCCAGAACCAGAACGTGACACTGACAAACCATTGTTGCTTCCAGTCGAAGACGTATTCTCAATCACTGGTCGTGGTACTGTTGCTTCAGGACGTATCGACCGTGGTGTTGTTCGTGTCAATGACGAAGTTGAAATCGTTGGTCTTAAAGAAGAAATCCAAAAAGCAGTTGTTACTGGTGTTGAAATGTTCCGTAAACAACTTGACGAAGGTATTGCCGGAGATAACGTCGGTGTCCTTCTTCGTGGTATCCAACGTGATGAAATCGAACGTGGTCAAGTATTGGCTGCACCTGGTTCAATCAACCCACACACTAAATTCAAAGGTGAAGTTTACATCCTTTCTAAAGAAGAAGGTGGACGTCACACTCCATTCTTCAACAACTACCGTCCACAGTTCTACTTCCGTACAACTGACGTAACAGGTTCAATCGAACTTCCTGCAGGTACTGAAATGGTTATGCCTGGTGATAACGTGACTATCGACGTTGAGTTGATCCACCCAATCGCCGTTGAACAAGGTACAACATTCTCTATCCGTGAAGGTGGACGTACTGTTGGTTCAGGTATCGTATCTGAAATCGAAGCTTAATTAATATTAAGTTCCCAATACAATTATTCGTCAGACAATAATTGAGAGAGTCGAGTTTACTCGGCTCTTTTTGGTGTTTAAAAATACTTGTGATTCTATACTTTTAAACTGTTTAAGGTGTTTAAGCTAAGTTTTGATAGTGTTAAAAAGTCATAAAGGAAGTCGAGTTTTCGGAATTTTCCTAAAATCCTAGTAATAGTAAGGGATTTGTGATAAAATAAACGAGTAAATAAATAAAAGAAGAGGTATGTGAAATGTCACGTAAACCATTTATCGCTGGTAACTGGAAAATGAACAAAAATCCAGAAGAAGCAAAAGCATTCGTTGAAGCTGTAGCATCAAAACTTCCTTCATCAGATCTTGTTGAAGCTGGTATCGCAGCTCCTGCAGTTGACTTGACAGCTGTACTTGCCGCTGCTAAAGGTTCAAACCTTAAAGTTGCTGCACAAAACACTTACTTTGAAAATGCTGGTGCCTTCACTGGTGAAACTAGCCCACAAGTTTTGAAAGAAATCGGTACTGACTACGTTGTTATCGGTCACTCAGAACGTCGTGACTACTTCCACGAAACTGATGAAGACATCAACAAAAAAGCAAAAGCAATCTTTGCTAACGGTATGCTTCCAATCATCTGTTGTGGTGAATCACTTGAAACTTACGAAGCTGGTAAAGCAGCAGAATTCGTAGGTGCTCAAGTTTCAGCTGCTCTTGCTGGATTGACTGCAGAACAAGTAGCTTCAACAGTAATCGCATACGAACCAATCTGGGCTATCGGTACTGGTAAATCAGCTTCACAAGACGACGCACAAAAAATGTGTAAAGTTGTTCGTGACGTTGTAGCTGCTGACTTTGGTCAAGAAGTTGCTGACAAAGTACGTGTTCAATACGGTGGATCAGTTAAACCTGAAAACGTTGCTGAATACATGGCTTGTCCAGACGTTGACGGAGCTCTTGTAGGTGGTGCATCACTTGAAGCTGAAAGCTTCTTGGCATTGCTTGACTTCGTTAAATAATTTTACATAAAGTCGGGGTTTCCCTTGGCTTTTTTGTTTTTTGATAAATAGATTTAATAATTGCTTGGGATAAGACAAATGCTATTGGTTTGTAAAAACGAACGCTTTAGGTCCTGTATTTTATAGGTTTAGGGTTTCACAAATAGAATTGGATTGCCCAAAGAGATAGATAATATGCTATAATTAAAATAGTATAACTAGAGCTCAGACGCTAATAGTCTGTATGCTCCGCATTTTTTTCCAAAAAAGGAGAGTTAGAATCATGACTTTTGATGCAATTGACCAAATGGCGGTCAGCACTATTCGTTCGCTTTCGATCGAGGCAATTCAAGCCGCGAATTCTGGGCACCCAGGTCTTCCTATGGGTGCAGCGCCAATGGCTTATGTGCTTTGGAACCATGTGATGAATGTTAATCCAAAGACTAGCCGTAACTGGACAAACCGTGACCGTTTTGTTCTTTCTGCTGGTCATGGTTCTGCCTTGCTTTATAGTCTATTGCACCTTTCTGGCTATGATGTAACAATGGATGACTTGAAGAATTTCCGTCAATGGGGCTCTAAGACTCCAGGTCACCCTGAAGTTAACCATACTGATGGTGTTGAAGCAACATCAGGTCCTCTTGGTCAAGGGATTGCTAATGCTGTAGGTATGGCAATGGCTGAAGCACACTTGGCAGCTAAATTTAACAAACCTGGTTTTGATATTGTTGACCATTATACTTATGCCCTCCATGGCGATGGTTGTTTGATGGAAGGTGTTTCTCAAGAAGCTGCCAGTCTTGCTGGTCACCTTAAACTTGGTAAGTTGGTGCTTCTTTACGATTCAAATGATATCTCACTTGATGGACCAACTTCAATGGCTTTCACAGAAGATGTTAAGGCTAAGTTTGAAGCTTATGGTTGGCAACACATTCTTGTCAAAGATGGTAATGATTTGGAAGCTATTGCTAAAGCCATCGAAGAAGCTAAGGCTGAGACAGATAAACCATCTATCATTGAAGTTAAGACAATCATTGGTTATGGAGCTGAAGGGCAAGGAACATCAGCTGTCCACGGTGCTCCAATTGGTCAAGATGGCATTGATCACGCAAAAGGTGTTTACGGTTATGATGCACCGGCATTTACAGTTCCAGATGAAGTTGCTCGTCGTTTTGAAGTTGGTATTAAATTCCGTGGTGAAGCTGCTGAAAATGCTTGGCAAACTAAATTTGCAGAATATGAAACTGCTTACCCAGAATTGGCTGCTGAATACAAGGTTGCCTTTGCAAATGAACCTGTACACGTTAACTTGAATGCTCATGAATTGGGTTCAGCAGTAGCTAGCCGTGTATCAAGCCAACAAGCTATCCAACAGATTTCTGAACAAGTTCCTTCATTCTGGGGTGGTTCTGCAGACCTTTCAGCTTCTAACAATACAATGGTTAAGGCTGAGTCTGATTTCCAAGCAGACAACTATGCTGGACGTAATATTTGGTTTGGTGTGCGTGAGTTTGCTATGGCTGCAGCGATGAATGGTATTGCTCTTCATGGTGGTACTCGTGTTTATGGTGGTACCTTCTTCGTCTTCTCAAACTACTTGCTTCCAGCAGTACGTATGGCAGCTCTTCAAAACTTGCCAGTAACTTATGTTATGACACACGACTCAGTAGCAGTTGGTGAAGATGGACCTACTCACGAACCAATCGAACAATTGGCAAGTGTGCGTTCAATGCCTAACCTTAACGTTATCCGTCCTGCAGATGGTAATGAAACTAATGCTGCATGGAAACGTGCCTTGACTGAGACTGAACGTCCAACAATGCTAGTCTTGACACGTCAAAACTTGCCAGTCCTTGATGGTACTGCTGAAAATGCTGAAACTGGTGTCAATAAAGGAGCTTACATCATCTCAGAAGCAAAAGGTGATCTTGATGGTATCATCATTGCAACTGGTTCTGAAGTGAAATTGGCACTTGATACGCAGGCTGCTCTTGAAGCTGAAGGTGTGCATGTTCGTGTTGTTTCAATGCCATCACAAAACCTCTTTGATGAACAAGATGCTGCATATAAAGAAGAAGTCCTTCCAGCAGCTGTGACAAAACGTTTGGCTATCGAAGCTGGAACTAGCTTTGGTTGGGGCAAATACGTTGGTCTTGCAGGTAAGACACTTACTATTGATACTTGGGGTGCCTCAGCACCTGGTGACCGTATCTTTAAAGAATATGGTTTCACTGTTGAAAATGCAAGTCAACTTTACAAATCATTGTAAGAAAAGAAAGAGCTTGGTTCGTCCAAGTTCTTTTTTCTAAATTTCATACAGAACTTGACTTTTTAGGACATAGTGCTAGAATGACTGTGTCAGCCGATTTAGCTCAGTTGGTAGAGCAACGCACTCGTAACGCGTAGGTCACAGGTTCGAAACCTGCAATCGGCATGGTCAGAAGTATTCAGATAGAAAAAGGGGTTTTTAGAAACCTCTGTTTTCTTTTGTCCTAGATTGTTCATTTAAGCTAAAATTTGATAAAATAGAAGATGAAAAAAATCAGAAGGAAGTATCATGTCAAAAGGGTTATTAATCTCAATTGAAGGGCCAGACGGTGCTGGAAAGACTACAGTTTTGGAGGCGCTTTTGCCTCGTCTTAGAGAAGCCTATCTAGCTAAAGTCGTGACGACACGTGAACCAGGCGGAGTGGCTATTGCAGAGCAAATCCGAGAGGTTATTTTGGATGTGGATAATACGGCTATGGATGCTAAGACAGAGCTCTTGCTCTATATTGCGGCTCGCCGTCAACATCTGGTTGAGAAGGTCTTACCAGAGCTTGAAAAAGGCAATATGGTCATCATGGATCGTTTTATTGATTCATCAGTTGCCTATCAAGGTACTGGTCGTGGCTTGAATCAGGATGAGATTGCCTGGTTAAATGCCTATGCGACTGATGGGCATAAACCTGATGTGACCCTATTGTTTGATGTGGATTCTGAGACTGGTTTGGCCCGCATTGCAGCCAGCGGTGAACGTGAAGTCAATCGGTTGGATTTAGAGAAGCTTGACTTGCATCAGCGTGTACGTCAAGGTTATTTAGATTTAGCACAGGCTGAACCAGAACGTATCAAGCTAATCGATGCCTCACAGGCTTTTGAAGATGTTGTAGAGGACGCTTGGAAAGTAATTAAAGGCTATTTATAAGGAGCAAGATGAAGTTAGCTGAAAGTCAAAGCAAACTATTTGAAGAGTTTTCACAAATTATCAGGGAAAATCGTTTGAGTCATGCTTATTTGTTTTCGGGTGATTTTGGAAGTCTCGACATGGCTATTTGGCTAGCACAGAGTCGATTTTGTGTGACTCCTGAGAATGGTCTACCTTGTGGTCATTGTCGTCCCTGTCGCTTGATTGCACAGGGGGACTTTTCTGATGTTAAATTAGTAGAACCACAAGGACAGATTATTAAGACGGACACGATTCGTCAGTTGACCAGAGAGTTTAGTCAATCGAGTTTTGAGGGGCAGGCTCAGGTGTTTATCATTCGTGATGCAGATAAGATGCATGTCAATGCTGCCAATAGTCTATTAAAGTTTATTGAAGAACCTCAAAGTCAGATTTATATTTTTCTTTTGACAGCTGATGATAGTCGTATTTTATCGACGATTAAAAGTCGAGCTCAACTCTTTTATTTTCCTAAGAATCGGGCTTATCTAGAAGAATTGCTGCAGAAGGAAGGCTTGTTGCTGACACAAGCCAAAGTGTTGGCGGACTTTGCTAAAGATGATGTTCAGGCTTTAGACTTAGCTAAGGATAATAGGATTCTTGATCTGATTAATACAGTAGAGCGTTTCACACAGTCCCTGCTATCTAATCAGGACCTGCTTTATTTGGATGTTGCAAAACTGGCTGTCCAGTGTAGTGAAAAGTCGGAACAAGAGATGGTCTGGGCTTTTTTAACTTATCAATTGGGGAAGGATATACAAAATCCACAAGCAAGACGATGGTTAGGCTTAGTTTATGAGGCACGAAAAATGTGGCTAGCTAATGTCAGCTTTCAAAATGCGATGGAGTATATGGTATTATCATGACAGAAGTCATTGGAATAAAATTTGAAGAAACTGGAGCAGTAGAATATGTTGTTCCTGATAAAAATTATGCCAAAGATGACTTTGTAGTCGTTTTGGAGAAAAAAGATAAACGCCTAGCCCAGGTTGTCATGGAAAACTCTGATTTTCCTGAGGTTAGTTTGCCTGCGGATTTGAATCGGGTTGAAGGATTGGCAGGAGAGAAAGATTTTGCTAGATATGATGAAAATCTTTTGAAGGCTGAAAAGAGTATGGGAGTAGTAGCTGATTTAATTGCTCAAAATCAGCTAGAAATGAAGGTCGTTGACATTGTCTTTCCGCTAAATTGCTCTTATGTGCTAATCAGTTTTGTTGCTGAAAAACGGGTAGATTTTCGTCAATTGCTCAAAGATCTGGCTTCTTACTTTAAGACACGTATTGAGTTGCGCCAAATTTCAAGTCGTGAGGAATCAAAGATTTATGGTGGCTTAGGACCTTGTGGGCGGGCACTTTGTTGTTCTAGTTTTTTGGGTGAATTCCCACCAGTATCAATTAAGATGGCTAAAAACCAAAGTTTATCTTTGAATTCTGGTAAGATGAACGGGGTCTGTGGTCGACTTATGTGTTGTCTCAGTTATGAAGATGACTTTTACCGAGATAGCAAGGCTAGTTATCCTGACTTGGGTGATGACATTGAAACCAAGGATGGCACAGGTCAGGTCGTTGCCATTGATGTAATTGCAGGGACTATTAAGGTTGTATTTGAAAAAGGGCGTGCGCCCCTAACTTATGGAGTGGAGGAAGTTCAGCTAAATGGAAAAGCGTGAATTGTATGATAAATTCGAGGAATTATCACAAAATTTGATGTCGATGTTGGCAGAAGTGGAAGCAATTAAGGCGAACTTCTCAGGGATTCTTGATGAAAATACGGCCCTCAAGTTGGAAAACGACAAGCTACGTGAGCACTTGAGTCAAGTGGTTCAAGAGGAGACAGGGACTAAAATGTCTCATGGCAAGGTAAATCTCGAGGCTATTTATGATGATGGATTCCATATTTGTCCAGATTTTTATGGCCAACGTCGTGATAATAATGAAGCTTGTGGCTTCTGTGCAGAATTGTTGTACGGAGACTAAACATGCAGGTTCAAAAGAGTTTTAAGGGGCAATCTAGCTACGGCACCCTCTATCTGGTTCCCACTCCTATTGGGAATTTGCAGGATATGACTTTTCGTAGTGTGCAAATCCTGAAAGAGGTGGATCTTATTTGTGCGGAGGACACGCGCAATACGGGTCTCTTGCTCAAGCATTTTGAGATTGAAACGAAGCAGTATTCTTTTCATGAGCACAATGCTTATGAGAAAATTCCAGATTTACTGGAGCGCTTGAAGTCAGGTCTTTCTTTGGCTCAGGTTTCTGATGCGGGGATGCCTTCTATTTCGGATCCTGGGCATGATTTGGTCAAAGCTGCCATTGCAGAGGATATTCCAGTGGTGGCCTTACCGGGAGCATCGGCTGGTATTACAGCCTTGATTGCCAGTGGTTTAGCACCCCAACCTCATATTTTTTATGGCTTCCTACCCCGTAAAAAAGGACAGCAGATTGATTTCTTCAAGGAAAAACTGTCTTATCCTGAGACACAGATTTTTTACGAGTCACCTTACCGTGTGGCGGATACTCTTGAAAATATGCATGAGGTCTATGGCAACCGTCAAGTAACTTTAGTTCGAGAATTGACCAAGCTTTATGAAGAGTACCAACGAGGATCTATTTCAGAAGTTTTAGATTATATTGCTAGTAATCCTCTCAAGGGTGAATGTTTACTGATTGTGGCTGGAGCTTCTGAAAATGATAAGGAAGAAAATCTAACATCAAATGTTACCCCGGTAGAGGCTGTAGAAGCTTTAATTGCCTCTGGAATGAAACCTAATCAGGCTATAAAAACCGTTGCTAAAGAGCGAAAAATGAATAGACAAGAGCTTTATAACCTTTTTCATGGGGTTTAAGAGGCTCTTTTTTTTTTGTGGCAACACAAGATGTTAGAAAAGAAAGAATTATCGAAAAATTCCGTAAATAAGCTTGTATGCCTCATAATTTTGTGTTATATTATCTGACATAAAATAATTTACGCATTGGAGTGGTTTCATGGATACAGGTAGCAGTGCCTTTATATTGATTTGTTCTGCCATGGTTTGTTTGATGACACCGGCCTTGGCCTTCTTCTATGGTGGGCTTGGACGTCGTAAGAATGTTATCAATACCATGATGATGTCTGTTCTTCCCTTAGCTATAGCTTCTCTCTTGTGGATTGTTGCTGGCTACTCGCTTTCTTTTGGCGGTCATGGGAATTTCTTCGGTAATTTCAGTCACCTTTTTTTAAATGGTGTGTCTGAAACGGCCTCAAGCCGTGGTTTAACCATTCCTGATATGTTATTTGCTGCTTTTCAGATGATGTTTTCGATTATCTGTGTGGCGATATTGATGGGTTCAGTGGTAGGACGGATGCGCTTTACACCTTTAGCCATTTTTGTTGTCTTTTGGTTACTTTTTGTCTATTATCCATTTGCACATATGGTTTGGGATGAAGGGCTCCTTGCAAAATGGGGGACGATTGACTTTGCAGGTGGTGATGTGGTTCATATTACCTCAGGTGTATCAGCCCTAGTTTTGGCAATCGTTGTTGGTAAACGGCGTGATTTTGGCATTTTAGAACACCGTCCTCATAATGTTCCTTTTGTCCTATTGGGAGCGGGTCTCTTATGGTTTGGTTGGTTTGGCTTTAATGCAGGATCAGCCTTGGCTGCTAATGGTTTGGCAGTTCACGCGCTAGTAACCACTCATGTGTCAGCTGCTGCAGCCATGTTTTCATGGTTGGCAATTGAAAAACATGTCACTGGACATCCATCCTTGGTTGGTGGTTCAACCGGTTTGGTGGCAGGTCTGGTTGCAATCACACCTGGAGCTGGTTTTGTTTCAATTTGGAGTGCTATTCTAATTGGTCTTATGGTTAGTCCGATTTGTTTCTATGCTATTTCAGTCTTGAAGAAACGTTTTGCTTATGATGATGCTTTGGACGCTTTTGGTTGCCATGGTGTTGGAGGTATCTTTGGTGGTTTTGCCACTGCGATTTTTACGACACCAGATTCAGCCCTAGATAAGGCCAATATTGGCTTGATTTATGGAAAAGCGCATCTGTTTATTGTGACATTTTTGGCTATTATTTTTACAGCTATTTGGTCTGCTCTTGTGACCTATGGTATTATTAAAGTAATTGCTCATTATATGCCTTTACGTGTTAGTGACCGTGATGAAGCTATTGGTCTCGATGACTGTGAACACAAGGAAACAGCCTATCCAACCTTTATGGGCTTAGATTCGTAGGAGAATACAGATGAAAAAAGTAGAAGCGATTATTCGTTCGGATAAATTAGAAGATTTGAAAAATGCCTTGACTGGTAGTGGTCTGGCTAAGGGAATGACTGTAAGTCAAGTCCTAGGTTATGGTAATCAACGTGGCTTTGCAGAGTTTGTTCGGGGACAGCGCATTGTTCCTACCTTATTAGCTAAGGTTAAGGTTGAGATTGTAGTCAAGGACATGGCAGTTGACGAAGTTGTTGATGCTATTCGTAGAGCCGTGGCGACAGGAGAAGTTGGTGATGGGAAGATTTTTATTGTTCCTATTGATGATGTTATCCGTATTCGTACTGGTGAACGCGGTGGAGACGCCATATAATATAATGGAGGCTTAAACCGGTTAGTTTGGGTCTTTTTTAGTGAATTTTGATATACTTAGAGAAGTTAGTATGATTGAGGGGGTGACCAATTGGCAAAAGGAAAAAAGAAAAGCAAGTCGAAAGCTAGACCTAAGAAAACTAAAAAGAAAAAGAAGTCTTTCTTGCTCTTTCCAAAATTTTTCCAGAAGTGGAGTCTGATTTTTATTGGGCTATTTGCCTTATTGGGACTCCTTGCTAGTTTGAATTTTCCAAGGTTGACCATGGAAAAGAACATGACATCTACGGATGAGACGACGGTTGCTTTTATTGCCGAGATTGGCGAGACGTCCCGCTATTTGGCGGCTAGAAACGATCTTTATGCATCTGTCATGATTGCTCAGGCCATCTTGGAATCTGACTCTGGACAATCTACTTTGAGTCAGAAGCCGTCCTATAACTTCTTTGGAATTAAGGGGGACTACAATGGTCAAAGTGTAACCCTACCAACCTGGGAGGATGATGGTAAGGGCAATCCTTACTATATTGATGCAGCTTTTCGTTCTTATGGCTCTGTGGAAAATTCTTTACAGGACTACGTAGACTTCCTTGAGGGCAGCTACTATGTAGGGGTACACCGTTCCAAGACTAAGAATTATAAGGATGCCACAGCTGCCCTAACAGGGGTCTATGCTACGGATACAACCTATGGAGACAAATTAAACAGCATCATTGAACAATATCAGTTAACTATTTATGATACTTATTAGGGTCGAAGGAGAGTAAAATGAATCAGAACCAAGTGAAACTCATTGCAATAGATATGGACGGGACGCTCTTAAATAGCCAAAAAGAGATTCCTGAAGAGAATATTAAGGCTATTCAAGAAGCGGCTGAAGCAGGCATTAAAATCGTACTTTGTACAGGTCGCCCACGTTCGGGCATTCTTCCACATTTTGAGAAATTAGGACTGAGTGAAGAAGAGTATATTATCATGAACAATGGTTGTTCAACTTATGAGACAAAAAATTGGACCTTGCTGCAATATGAAAGTTTATCTCGCACTGAGATGGAAGAACTCTTGCAGGCTTGCGAAGACTTTCCAGAGGTGGCTCTAACCTTGACTGGAGAAAAGACTTACTATGTTGTGGGCGATGAGGTGCCTGAGTTAGTAGCTTATGATGCTGGGACTGTCTTCACAGAAGCGAAAGCTAGGAGTTTGGAAGAAATCTTTGCGGAAGGGCAAGTGATTTTCCAAGCCATGTATATGGCAGATTCTGAACCTTTGGACGCCTTCCAAAACGCCGTGCAAGATGGACTTAGTCAGAGCTATAGCACAGTTCGTAGTCAAGACTATATCTTTGAAATTATGCCACAAGGGGCAACAAAGGCTAGCGGGCTTAAACATTTAGCAGAAAAGCTTGACATTAACCCAGATCAAATCATGGCTCTAGGTGATGCTGCTAATGACCTTGAAATGCTTCAATTCGTCGGTCAAAGCGTTGCCATGGGTAATGCGAGTGACGACATTAAGGCTTTGTGTAAGTATGTGACTTTGACAAATGACGAGGCAGGTGTGGCACACGCCATTCGTACTTGGGCTCTATAAGAGTCAAAACCACCCGTGAGAACGGGTGGCTTGCTCTTCGGCTGAAAGCCTCTGCTACCGGCCGAGGCCTAAAGGCCTACCGAATGGTTTCCCTTCAGCACCACCTTTGCTAGCTGACCCGTCTAGCGGGTCTCTTTAAGATTACTTTCTTTTATTCTTCTCACCTGTAAACGGATCATACTCCTCAAATAGACTTAGCTGATCTGCTATCACGTCTTCTTGTAATTGATTACGAATATATTCTTCAATTCGCTTCTGATTTCGTCCAACCGTATCAACATAAAACCCTCGACACCAAAATTTGCGATTCCCATATTTATACTTTAAATTAGCGTGTCGATCAAATATCATTAAGCTACTTTTGCCCTTTAAATATCCCATAAATGAGGAAATACTTAGTTTCGGTGGTATACTCACCAACATGTGAATATGGTCTGGGCAAGCTTCTGCTTCATGAATTTCAACACCTTTTCTTTCGCATAATAATCGTAAGATTTGACCAATACTTGCTTTGTATTTCCCATAAATTATCTGACGTCGATATTTGGGTGCGAACACAATATGATACTTACAATTCCATGTAGTATGTGCTAAACTATTATTATCCTGTCTCATCAGGGGTCCTCCTTTTGTATATTAGTTAGCGGTCGGGAAACCTTATCTAATATAACACTTTAGGGGGACTTTTTTGATACATCGCTAAAAGCTTTTCGGAACCACTAGCACAGCTAGTGGTTTTCGTGAGACAAAAAGACCTTTAGCTTTATTGTTTGCTAAAGGTTTTTCGATTTCTGATAATGGCAATGAGAGTAGTAAGTGTGATAGTGACATCAGTGATGGCAGCTGGGTAAGCCTGAATGGTCAAATCGTAAATGAGCCAGAGTAACATATTTTCAATAATGACCCAGCGAAGCCACTGAAGGTTTGGTGTGGTAGCAATCGCTAGGCTATAGGAGACGGAGGAAATTATAGGTAAATAACCAATAATCCCCAGTTGATTGAGATAGGTTCCGACGATGATTTGAATAATGATGAGGATGGTCAAGATAGTTTTGGTCATCTTCTTTTTGACCATCAAGCTATTACGAATGATGGAAATACTAATGGTTAAAGCACCCGTATAGCCCCCTAGAAGTAGGTTGGCAATAGCAGTAAAAATATAGTCGGTAATTTGCCAGACGAGCATGTTATTTTTTGATTTTGCAAAAGAGGATATGGCGACACATAGGGCACCTATGGCTGAGAATACTTGTGCTAGAAGATAGATTGTCATGGTATAACTTTCAATTTTTGTCTCCATTATATCACAAGGATTCAAGATATTTTCATCTCTTTTTTAGGATTTACAGCGCTAATATGTTAGCGTTTACATTAGAAAATAATATAATAAAAGTGTAGATAAGATTGTTCCCTTAAAAGTAGAGAGAACCCTGTGTTTCCTTGTGACATAGGTCCTATCTTTACTTTATGTGATAGACTAGAAATGAGGAAATGATTATGAAAAACAAATTTTCCCAAGCAATCGTGCTTTCAATGGTTACCCTTTCCTCAATGGCTTTGCTGACGGCCTGTTCCAGCCATAAGGAATCCAGTTCAGCAGATAAGACGCCTAATAGCAGCCAGGTGACCTCATCAAGTAAGGCTAAATCATCTAGTAAAGATAGCGGTAAGACTAGCAAGTCTAGTGCTAAGGTCAAGGAATCTTCGGGTTCAAAGACGGAATCTTCAAGCGCGCAAAGTAGTCAAAAGGCTTCTGCCCCAAGTTCGAGTAGCAGTCAGTCTCAATCATCATCTTCAAAGAGTTCATCAGCTTCCTCAAGCAGCCAGTCCCAGGCTCCTAAGTCTTCAGCGAGTCAATCTCAAGCTCCGAAGAGCTCAAGTGATAGTCAAGCTTCAAGTAGTCAATCTAGCAGCCAAGCTCAAGCTAAAACGGATACGCAAGTGACCACTGTAGATATGGATGTGAGTGCGGTAGCGCGTGGTCAGTTTGATAGTATTGCCGGAACTTGGAAGTCTAGTGATGGCAGTCGTTTGGTCTTTGACAATACTAGCCTAGTAGGAGATATAACTGCACAAGGCCAAGCGACAGTTCATAATTATGTACACCCGAAAGATGATTATCAAGAGGGCTCAGGTAAGTATGATGCTACCCTCTCAAGAGATAGGGGGGACACCTCTGGTATCGTTGGAGATATTAGCTTTGTCTCTAAAAAAGCAGCTATTTCTGGTCCAAGCTACGAACAAGATACCATTCAAGTAACCAGTACTGGAGGAACAAAGGTCTACTTAAAAGAATCAGATAATATGACGCTACCTAAAGACGTGACAGTTACTGACAATCAACTTCCAATTGATGGTGGTATAGCAGAATCTGGCAGCTACAAGCTTACCAAACGTACGGCTGTCAAAAATACTCCTAGTGATAAGGCTCCAGTTGAATTTTACTTAGAAGCAGGTGATCAGATTAACTTTGATATGAAGGTTACTCAAGATGGTCATAGTTGGATTTCTTACATCAGCTATAGTGGTGTTCGCCGTTATGTTCAAGTGGATTAATTGAGATATCTAGAAAGGTCAGATTTTCTTCTGATCTTTCTATTATTTTGAGGAAAAGCCTTGTTTATTCCCTAATAAATAGATACAATAGAAAGGTCGGTTTTACCGAAAAATTTTAAATAATGAGGACAAAAATGTGTCAGTAAATTGGCAAGATATTGCGTTTTCTTTCCTCGGTGGTTTGGGGCTTTTCCTCTTTAGTATCAAGTACATGGGAGATGGTCTTCAACAAGCAGCCGGAGATAAGTTGCGTTTTTACATCGATAAGTATACCAGTAATCCGTTTTTAGGGGTTTTGATTGGTATTGTCATGACGGCCTTGATTCAGTCGAGTTCAGGGGTTACCGTTATTGTCGTCGGTCTGGTTTCGGCAGGGCTTTTAAGTCTTCGTCAGGCTATTGGTATTGTCATGGGGGCAAATATCGGTACAACCGTAACTTCCTTCATGATTGGTTTCAAGCTAGGTGATTATGCCCTTCCAGTGATTTTCCTGGGGGCTGCGCTTCTCTTCTTTACAAGCAATAAGAAGCTCAATAACCTAGGTCGTATCTTGTTTGGTGTAGGGGGAATTTTCTTTGCCCTTAACCTTATGGGAGATGCGGTAGAACCTTTGAAGTCAGTTACAGCCTTTAAGGACTACTTGGCAACCTTGGGTGATCGCCCAGTCATGGGGGTTATCATCGGTGCTGGCTTGACCATGTTGATTCAGTCGTCAGCAGCGACCATCGGTATTCTTCAGAGTCTCTATTCAGGTGGTTTGCTTGACCTGCAAGGTGCCCTTCCAATCCTCTTTGGGGATAATATCGGAACAACTATTACAGCGGTTCTAGCTGCTCTTGGTTCGAACATTGCAGCTAAACGTGTGGCAGGGGCCCACGTACTGTTCAACGTCATTGGGACGGTCTTGTGTTTGATTCTCTTGGTACCATTCACAGCCTTGATTCAATGGTTTAAGTCTGTGCTTGGTTTGACACCTGAGATGACTATCGCCTTTGCTCACGGTACTTTTAACATCGCAAATACTATTGTTCAATTCCCATTCATCGGACTCTTGGCTTACCTTGTGACTAAGATTATTCCTGGTGAAGATGAGATTAACAAGTACGAAGCACTTTACTTGGACCGTTTGCTTATCACACAAGCACCAGCTATCGCCCTTGGTAATGCTAAGAAAGAATTGGTGCACTTGGCATCGTACGCCATCCAGTCTTTGGAAGCTTCCTATGCTTTCTTTGCTAAGGGAGATGAAAAATACTTCGATAAGGTTGAGAAGTATGAAACAGCAGTTAATAGTATTGACGAAGAGTTGACAACTTATTTGATTGACATCTCTAACGAATCTCTAAGCGTTTCTGAAAATGAAGTGTTGGCAAGTGTGCTTGACTCTGTTCGTGACTTGGAGCGTATTGGTGACCTTGCAGTTGCAAGTGCAAACCTTTCACAACACATTCATAATAAGGGAATTGAATTTTCTGATACTGCCAAGGCTGAGCTTGCGGATGTTTACAACCGTACTCACCGTATCGCCCTTGATAGTATTCGTGTTGTTGTAGATGACGATAAGGTACTTGCAGGTCAAGTCATCCTTCGCCATGAAGAGTTGGAAAAACTTGAAAAACAATTGCGTAAAATACATACCAAACGTCTTAACAATGGTGAGTGTACTGCGCAAGCAGGTATCAACTATGTTGATTACCTCTCACATTACACACGTATCGCAGACCATGCGATTAACCTTGTTGAAAAGGTTACAGAAGGTGTGATTTAATAGAGAAAGTCGAGAAAATTTCTCGGCTTTTTTGTTATAATGAAAGCGTATTAAAAACATAGAAAAATGATGAGAGGTGGTCCTATGACCTATTATATTTCAGCCAAACGTTTTTACTTTGAACATAAAATCAAGGAAGGTGGCTACCTAGCGGTTGAGGATAGCCGTTTTGGTGACTGGACGGAAAATGTACCAGAAGGTGCAGAGGTGCTAGATTACAGTGATTATCAGATTTCTCCGGGTCTTGTAGATACTCACATTCATGGATTTTCGGGTTATGATGTCATGGATAATTCTGAGGAAAGTCTTCTAGGCATGAGTCAAGCCTTGCTTTCAGCAGGTGTAACCTCCTTCTTACCGACAGCTTTAACAGCGCCATTTGAAGAGTTGAAGGCTATTTGCCAAACAACAGCTAATACGGTTGGAAAGGAGAGTGGTGCCAAAATTCAAGGGCTCTTCTTTGAAGGACCTTATTTCACTGAAACCTACAAGGGAGCTCAAAATCCTAAGTATATGGGCAATCCAAGTGTGGAACAATTGAAGGAATGGCAGGAGGCGGCTCAAGGAAAACTGATTAAATTGGCCCTTGCTCCTGAACGTGAGGGAGTGGCTGAATTTATCCAAGAAGCAACCAAGCAAGGTGTGACAATCGCTCTAGGTCATTCCAATGCCACATATGAAGAAGCCGTGGCAGCAGTGGAAGCCGGGGCGTCCGTTTGGGTTCACGTCTACAACGGGATGCGTGGCTTTACCCATCGTGAGCCAGGTATGGTTGGTGCAGCCTTCGATAGTCCTGAAACTATTGGTGAACTGATTGCAGATGGTCATCACGTGGTCCCTGCAGCTTGTAAGGTTCTTATCAAGCAAAAGACACCTCAAGGAGTTGCCCTAATTACAGACTGTATGTCAGCGGGAGGCTGTCCGGACGGCGACTATATGTTAGGCGAACTTCCTGTTATTGTTGAAAATGGTACCGCCCGCCTCAAAGAAGGTGGTAATCTAGCTGGATCTATCTTACAACTTAAAGACGGTGTCAAACATGTGGTTGATTGGGGACTTGTGACAGTTGCTCAAGCCTTACAAATGGCCACTAGTGTTCCAGCTAAATCGGTTGGGCTTGAAAATACTTGCGGAAGCCTAAAAGCAGGTTTACCAGCTGATTTTATTGTATTAGATGACTCCTTGGAATTACAGGCAACCTTTGTTGATGGACGAAAAGGTTGGGAAAAATAAGAGTATGAGTAGCACTTTCTTATGAAGGTGCTGTTTTTTATTGATTTTTACAAAGGTGTTAGAGTAGTGTAAAATAGAAATACTTTGTATTTTACAGGAGGTAATATGTCAAAACGTATTTGGAGCATTGCCCTGGCCTATGTTGGTGTAATGATTGGTGCAGGGGTATCTTCAGGACAGGACCTCTTACAGTATTTTGTTAGTTTTGGAGCCTGGGGACTGATAGGTGTCATAGTTCTAGGAATCTTGCATGTTGGCTTTGGGCGACTCATGATTGCTCTGGGAAGTTATTATCGCTCAGACGATCATTCAGTAGTCCTGGCAGAAATCAGTCATCCTGTTATCTACCGTATTTTGGATATCGCTTTGATTATCACTTGTTTCCTGTTTGGCTTTGTTATGACAGCGGGGGCAGGGGCTAACCTAAACCAACAGTTCGGCTTTCCGATTTGGGTAGGTGCCTTCCTGTGTACAGCTCTGACAATCTTTGTGAGTTTCCTAGATTTCAAAAAAATCATAGGTGTTATTGGAGTTTTTACCCCTATGATTTTGGTTATGATTGCCATGATATTCGTGACCAATGTTTTAGGACGTCATTGGGATTTTGCTGAGATGGATAAGGTGTCGCAAACCATTCAATCTCCCTTCCCAAGTATTTGGCTGTCTGTGGTTAATTATTTTGCTGTTTGTGTCATGTCAGCCATAGCCATGGCCTTTGTCATGGGTGGCTCTATTCTCAAAATCAATGAAGCCGAAAAGAGTGGAGCCTGGGGAGGATTTATGGTTGGTGTGATTTTCTTTGTCACAACCTTGATCCTCTTTGCTAACAGTGATAATATTGCTAGCTCGGATGTTCCTATGTTGGCTATTGCTAAGGAAGTGAATCCTATCTTTGCAACACTTTACGCTTTAGTGATTTTTGGCTTGATTTTTAATACCGTCTTTAGTCTCTACTATGCTCTTGGAAAACGCTTCTCAGCAGGTAGTGATAAACGCTTCAAGTTCTTTGTGGCTGCATTTGCCCTTGCTGGTTTTGCTATTTCCTTCATGGGTTTCCGTCAACTGGTAGCGGTTATGTATCCTATTATCGGTTATTTGGGAATGCTGATGTTGGTAGTGCTAGTTGTTGCTAGCTACCGCAAAAAAGCTAAGATTCGTAAGGAGAAGGAAATTCGAAATCATCTCTTGTCTATCGTTGAGAAAGCTTATAATCCCAATCAAGACTTGACCCATCGGGACAAGAAAAAGGCCGAAGAACTTCGAGAAGCCTCAATTCTTGATAATGATATTCTCCATGAAGACTCCCATGCACATGTTCGTCAGGAAATGGGGATTAGTAAGAAGGATTAGAATTTTATTTTACAAGTTTCTCTATTTCTGCTATAATACTGACAAGAAAGAAGGGCTTATGGCGTTTTTCTAGCGAGCTTGGGACAGTGGAAGCCAAGTAGAGCAAAGTAGGCAAGTGGCGCTTTCTCTCAGCAAATAGCTGAAGACAAACAGATAAAATGAAGTAATAAATTAGGGTGGAACCGCGTTTCTGACGCCCCTAGTCGCAAGGCTTGGGTGTTGAAATTCGGTTCTTTTTGAATTGGTCTAATGCCTAAGTAGAAAGGAGTACAATGCTTAAAGGATCTTGTTTATGTAAAGCAGTGACTTACACTCTAGATGAGGAATTATCTGAATTAGTTTTTTGCCACTGTTCATTCTGTCGGAAAGCAACTGCGTCTGCCTATACAGTTAATGCTAAAGTTAGCAGTAAAAATCTAGTATTGCATGGAAAAGAAAAGCTTGTTACGTATAGTTCTTCTCCAGGAAAACAGCGCTATTACTGCCAGAACTGTCATAGTCAAATTTTCACTGTTCAAGAAAATATACCAGAAGTCTGTGCTTTGAAATTAGGTACAATAGATGAATGCTATCAGAATTTACAAACTATTCCCAAACGTCATATTTTTCAGGATCCAGCTTTTTCTTGGTTGCTTGATAAATAAACCTAAAAAGATAATATAAATTAAAGGAGTAAATAATGTCTAAAAAACTAACCTTCCACTGCGTCAGTGGCAGAGACCTCCTTACAGTCGGACTGCCTCACGCTCAGCACTAGGGTGCCTGAGCTAGACGCAGTACTAACTCGTCTTGCCTCGTATAATCGACGAGGCAGACTCGTGTCGCAAGAAATCATTTTTAATCAAGGAGTATTCAATGTCTAAGAAATTAACATTTCAAGAAATTATTTTGACTTTGCAACAATACTGGAATGACCAGGGTTGTATGCTCATGCAGGCTTATGATAATGAAAAGGGTGCGGGTACTATGAGTCCTTACACCTTCCTTCGTGCCATTGGTCCTGAGCCATGGAATGCGGCTTATGTAGAGCCATCTCGTCGTCCAGCAGATGGTCGTTACGGAGAAAACCCAAACCGCCTTTACCAACACCACCAATTCCAAGTGGTTATGAAACCTTCTCCATCAAACATCCAAGAGCTCTACCTTGAGTCATTGGAAAAATTGGGGATCAATCCTTTGGAACACGATATTCGTTTCGTTGAAGATAACTGGGAAAACCCATCAACTGGTTCAGCTGGTCTTGGTTGGGAAGTTTGGCTTGACGGTATGGAAATCACTCAGTTCACCTACTTCCAACAAGTTGGTGGATTGGCAACTGGTCCGGTAACTTCTGAGGTCACTTACGGTTTGGAGCGTTTGGCTTCTTACATCCAAGAAGTAGATTCTGTTTACGATATTGAGTGGGCTCCAGGCGTTAAATACGGGGAAATCTTCCTTCAACCAGAATACGAACACTCAAAATACAGCTTTGAAGTTTCTGACCAAGACATGCTTCTTGAAAACTTCGAAAAATTTGAAAAAGAAGCAGGACGTGCTTTGGAATTGGGTCTTGTTCACCCTGCCTATGACTACGTTTTGAAATGTTCACATACTTTTAACTTGCTAGATGCTCGTGGCGCTGTTTCTGTTACAGAACGTGCCGGTTACATTGCCCGCATCCGTAACTTGGCCCGTGTCGTTGCTAAAACCTTCGTCGCAGAACGTAAGAAACTTGGTTACCCACTTCTTGATGAAGCCACACGCGCAAAACTCCTAGCAGAAGAGGAAGAATAAGCAAAGTTACAAGAATGGAAAATGGGCGAACCTAGTGAGCCCACATGGCTACCCAGAGGCAAGTCGAAGACTTGCTAAAGGGATAGGCGCCGCCGTACTGGTATATGGGGATTTTTGAAACGTTAGGTTCAAAAATCAGTTAGCTAAATCCACTTTGATGAGACTGTTGGAAATCGCTGTCAAGGAGACACCAGATTTCCTTACAGCCTCACAAAGTTAGTTAGCAACGTCCCCAGTACCTAAGGCACCTATCAAAAAAAGAATTTTGTAAAGGAAGAAACATGACAAAAAACTTATTAGTAGAACTTGGACTTGAAGAGTTGCCAGCCTACGTTGTCACACCAAGTGAAAAACAACTCGGGGAGAAAATGGCAGCCTTCTTGGATGATAACCGTCTCTCATACGAAAGCATTCAAACCTTCTCAACACCACGCCGTTTGGCAGTCCGTGTGATTGGTTTGGCTGATCAACAATCCGATTTGACCGAAGATTTTAAAGGCCCTTCTAAGAAAATCGCTTTGGATGCAGAAGGTAACTTCTCAAAAGCGGCGCAAGGATTTGTCCGTGGGAAAGGCTTGACTGTTGACGATATCGAATTCCGTGAAGTTAAGGGTGAAGAATACGTTTACGTGACGAAACATGAAGCTGGAAAACCTGCTAAAGAAGTCTTGGCTGGCGTTCCAGAAGTGCTTGCTTCATTGACTTTCCCTGTCAGCATGCACTGGGCTAACAACACATTTGAATACATTCGCCCAGTTCACACCTTGACAGTTCTTTTGGGCGACGAAGCGCTTGACCTCGACTTCTTGGATATCAAGTCAGGTCGTGTGAGTCGTGGACATCGTTTCCTTGGACATGAAGTGGAAATTACCAATGCGGATTCTTATGAGGAAGACCTTCGTACTGTTTACGTGATTGCGGATAGCAAAGAACGTGAAAACATGATTCGTGAGCAAATCAAAGCTATCGAAGCAGAACAAGGTGTTCAAGTCCAAATCGAAGAAGGACTTTTGAATGAAGTCTTGAACTTGGTCGAATACCCAACTGCATTTATGGGAAGTTTCGATACTAAGTATTTGGACGTTCCAGAAGAAGTCTTGGTGACATCAATGGAAACGCACCAACGTTACTTTGTTGTACGTGACCTTGACGGTAAGCTTAAACCAAACTTCATCTCAGTCCGTAATGGTAACGCTGAGCACTTGGAAAATGTTATCCGAGGAAATGAAAAAGTATTGGTGGCCCGTCTTGAAGATGGTGAATTCTTCTGGCGTGAAGACCAAAAACTTAAGATTGAAGACCTCGTTGCTAAATTGGCTAACGTGACTTTCCATGAAAAAATCGGTTCTCTCTCAGAACACATGGCCCGTTCTGGTGTCATTGCCGCGTCATTGGCTGAGCAAGCTGGTTTGACCGCCGAAGAAACGGCAGCCGTAGCGCGTGCAGCTGAAATCTATAAATTTGACCTCTTGACTGGTATGGTCGGAGAGTTCGATGAATTGCAAGGAATCATGGGTGAAAAATACGCCCTCCTTGCTGGTGAGGATGCTGCGGTTGCGACAGCTATCCGTGAGCACTACCTTCCTGATTCAGCAGACGGAGCTCTTCCAGAGACTAAGGTTGGTGCCATCCTTGCGCTTGCAGATAAATTGGATACTCTCCTTTCCTTCTTCTCAGTTGGCTTGATTCCATCAGGTTCTAATGACCCTTATGCGCTTCGTCGTGCAACGCAAGGGATTGTTCGTATCTTGGATGCTTTTGGTTGGCACATCCCTATGGATGAGTTGATCGACAGCCTTTACGCCCTTTCATTTGATAGTCTTTCTTATGACAATCAAGCAGAAGTCATCAACTTCATCAAAGCGCGTGTGGACAAGATGATGGGACGCACATCAAAAGATATCAAAGAAGCCGTTCTTGCTGGTTCAAACTTCGTGGTTGCGGATTTGCTTGAAGCAGCTGACGCCCTCTCAGAAGCTGCTAAGGCTGATGGTTACAAGGCAGCTGTTGAATCACTCTCACGTGCCTTCAACTTGGCAGAAAAAGCAGATGCTTCAGTAGCAGTTGATGCCAGTCTCTTTGAAAATAATCAAGAAAAAGCCCTTTCTAAAGCAATTGAAGAGCTTGAATTGACTGGTTCAGCTAGTGACAAATTGGCTCAGCTCTTTGCTCTTAGCCCAGTCATCGATGCCTTCTTTGACAACACGATGGTAATGGCAGAGGATGAGACTGTTAAAAATAACCGTTTGGCCCTTCTTGCAGGTCTCGTAGCGAAAGCTAAAGCTGTTGCAGCCTTTAATCAATTGAATACAAAATAAGTACCTGTTGACAGGTAGAAAGTAGGTCTTGTTATGACACCTGAAAAAATTGCTCGTATCAATGAGCTTGCCAAAAAGAAAAAAACAGAAGGCTTGACACCAGAAGAAGAGGTAGAACAAGCAAAACTTCGTGAAGAATACATTGAGGGTTATCGTCGCTCAGTTCGTCACCACATCGAAGGAATTAAAGTGGTTGACGAAGAAGGTAACGATGTGACACCTGAAAAACTACGTCAAGTCCAACGTGAAAAAGGCTTGCATGGTCGTAGCCTTGATGATCCTGAATCATAATAACTAGTAACAAGGGTTTGGAAGTTTTCCAAGCCCTTGTTTTGAAGTATAAAATTCTGAATATTCTGTATAATATTGACCAATTATTTCAAAAATGGTACAATATAAGTTATGTTAAAAATTGCAGGACTCAATGAGTCTTGCTTAATAGAATTGGAGTGAAAAAAATGTCGCAAAAGCAACATCATAAAGACGACGACAACCAGACTGAGAATGGGATGGTGCGTGGTCTTCAAAACCGTCACGTCCAGCTGATTGCCATCGCTGGTACAATCGGTACAGGTCTCTTCCTTGGGGCAGGGCGTTCCCTTTCCCTAACAGGACCTTCAATCATACTTGTTTATATGCTGACAGGTGTCTTCATGTACCTCATGATGCGAGCTATCGGTGAGATGCTCTACATGGACCCGGACCAACATACCTTTATTAATTTTATTACGAAATACCTTGGTAAAGGCTGGGGATTCTTCTCAGGTTGGTCTTACTGGGTATCACTGGTATTTCTTGGTATGGCAGAAATTACGGCTGTATCGAACTATGTGCAGTTTTGGTTTCCAAGTTGGCCTGCCTGGCAGATTCAGATTGTCTTCTTGATTATCCTGAGTTCGGTTAACCTGATTGCGGTTAAGATTTTCGGGGAAGTTGAGTTTTGGTTTGGGATGATCAAGATTGTCACCATTCTTGCCTTGATAGCTACAGGGATATTTATGGTAGCAACTAACTTTGAAACGCCAGCTGGACATGCTAGTCTTAACAATATCACACAAGGTTTCCAGATGTTCCCTAAAGGTTGGGTGAGCTTTGTTATGACCTTCCAAATGGTCTTCTTTGCCTACCAAGCCATCGAATTTGTAGGGATTACAACATCTGAGACAGCAAATCCACGTAAGGTTTTACCAAAGGCAATCAAGGAGATTCCGATTCGTATTGTCATTTTCTATGTGGGTGCCCTCATTGCCATCATGGCTATCTTCCCATGGCAAAAACTCCCAGTTAATGAATCACCCTTCGTAACGGTCTTCCAAATGGCTGGTATCAAGTGGGCAGCGGCTTTCATTAACTTTGTTGTTTTGACAGCAGCGGCTTCATCATTGAACTCAACGCTTTATTCTACAGGTCGTCACCTTTTCCAAATCGCTAGGGAAACACCAAACAGTAAGGTTATGAAAGCTTTGAAACTTGATACCTTGGCCCGTAATGGTATTCCTTCACGTGCTATCATTGTTTCAGCCATTGTAGTTTGTGTTTCAGCCTTCATCAACGTCTTACCTGGTGTATCTGACGCCTTCGCTTTGATTACCGCATCTTCATCAGGTGTCTACATTGCCATCTATATTTTGACCATGCTTGCTCATCTCAAGTACCGTAAGTCTCAAGAGTTTATGGCAGATGGCTTCCTTATGCCAGCCTATAAGATTCTTAATCCATTGACTATCCTTTTCTTCATCTTCGTCTTTGTTTGTCTCTTCTTGCAAAAGTCAACAGTTGTCGGAGCTATCGGAGCAACCATCTGGATTGTAGTGTTTAGTATCTACAGTAACTGGAAACACAGTAAATAAATCGATTTAGCTCACCTTTATGGTGGGTTTTTTAGTTGCCAAAAAAGGACACAAGGTGTCCCAATTATTATCTATGCAATACTTTCTTGGCTTCCATGGTGAAAGAAACCACTTAAGAGGCCCTTACTACGATGGAAAATAGCAGGCTTGTGATCGTTGTGCGAACGACCATTAACATCAAGTTTAGCCCATTCAAGAGCCTGGTGGGCATTTCGGTCTGAGACTGTAGATGTCCCAATATAGCTATAGATGCCTGCTTGAGCGAGAATAAAACCTTGCAGTTGGCGAATATGTTCATCATTGAGTGCTTCGGAAAAAAGAATCTTTACTGTCTTATAAGTTAAAGATTGGACAGACTCAACGATAGGTGAATCTGCTAAGAGGTGCAAAAGTTCTTGATGCTTAGTAAAGGACTTATCATAGTCCATTGGAAGAATTATAGTATGGGTAATCCAATCTTCCAAGTTGGCTTTAGCCTTTTTACTAAGACCTCTTGCTGTGATACTAAGGTTATCTATATTGAAAGGAAGTTGGTCGATGTGAGCGGTATTTGAACCATATACCTTTCTGAAAAGCGGTGTACTTGATAGAATATGTCCAGTAGGAGAAGTAATAGCTAAGGCAGTTTCCTTGGTTTGGTAACCAAGCTCGTGGCATTCCATGCTAGCGTATGTATCTTTAAATTCAATAATTGCACTTGTTTTCATCGTGTAACTCTCTTTCTGTTAGTTTATAAACTAACAATAGTTTATCATGACTTATTATCTTGGTCAAGATTTTACCTCAAAAAACAAAAAATAATTTTGTAAGGGCTTGCAAAAATATTTGAACTCTGATATTATATAACCATAGCAAAAGGATTGTTACTGGTCAGCAGGCAAAACCTAGATAAATACGAAAAACTAATGGGAGTAGTGTATACTCGCCCTAATTGGTTCTTGGTATTTATTTAGGTTTTTTTCGTTGAAAAAGCCTCGAAAGAACTAAAATCCTAGAAAAGAAAGGAGCCCTTATGGCTAAATATACTGAATTAGCTGAAGACATTCTCAAACATGTTGGTGGTAAGGAAAATGTCAATAGCTTGAAACACTGTGTGACACGCTTACGCTTTGATTTGAAAGATGAGTCTAAAGCAGATGATGACTACCTTAAGAACCGTGACGGTGTTGTTACTGTTGTTAAGGCAGGTGGTCAATATCAGGTGGTTATCGGTAACCATGTCCCTGATGTTTATGCGGAGGTTCTCCAAGTTGGCGGTCTTCCAGCAGGTGGTAGTCTTGATATTGATGAAGGTGATGCGCCTAAAGGGAATCTTTTTGACCGCTTTGTATCTTTGGTTTCAAGTATTTTCCAACCTTTCCTTGGACCTTTGGCTGCGGCGGGGATTATCAAAGGGATAGTTGCTATCATGGCAGCTTGTGGCTTGTCAGTTGCAACGAGTCCTATGTATGTCATCTTGAATGCAGCAGGAGATGGTTTCTTCCAGTTCTTGCCAATCTTAATTGCTTTGACATCTGCTCGTCGTTTCAAGGTTAACGAGTTTACAGCTATTGCGATTGCAGCGGCACTTGTTTATCCTGATATTGCTACGCTGGTGACTGCTCTTCAAAAGGCTGGTCAAGGTCATGTTCTAGGAGTTATTCCATTTGCGCTTCCTGCAGGTGGCTATCTCTCAACTGTAATGCCTTCTATCTTGGCCGTTTGGGTGGCTTCATACATTCAAAAATTCTTTACCAAGATTACTCCAGATGTCATTAAAGTCTTCGTAGTACCCTTCTTTACATTACTCATTACTGTCCCATTAACATTCTTGGTGGTAGGACCAGTTGCCAATACTTTCTCTGATGGATTGACAAGCCTTTTCCAAGCAATCATGAATTTTAGTCCGATTGTCTTTGGTCTTATACTTGGTATTTTGTGGCAAGTCTTGGTTATGTTCGGAATGCACTGGGCACTTGTTCCCCTTGCTATCTTAGATGTGGCAACAAACGGAAGTTCTACTATTCTTTCAGCGGCTATCCTTCCATGTTTCACGCAAACAGGTGTGTTGGGAGCTATCATGCTTAAGACAAAAGAAGAAAAAGTCCGTACCATCTCTATGCCAGCCTTCATTTCATCTATTTTTGGGGTTACAGAACCGGCTATCTATGGGGTAACCCTTCCAATGAAAACGCCATTCTACATTTCATGTGGTGTTTCAGGACTTATGGGGGCTGCCATGATGGCCCTAGATATTAAGACGTATTCAATAGGTGGTCTGGGTGTCTTTGTCTTCCCAAGCCTTATTGGGCCTGACGGTAATCTTTCTAAAGTTATCATTGCCATTGTCATTGCCATTGTGGGTGGTGTTCTTGCCTTCCTCATCCAACTCTTTGTACGAGTACCAAATCTATACGGTGGTGGAGAAGCTAAGGTTGAAGAAAAAGCTGAGGAAGCTGCACCTGCTCCTAAGGAAATTCAACAAGAAATCATTGCTAGCCCACTTATTGGGAATGTCGTACCACTTGACCAAGTTCCTGACCAAGTCTTTGCTTCAGGAGCTATGGGTAAAGGTATCGCTATTGATCCTACCGATGGTGTTGTTGTTGCACCAACTAAGGCAACGGTGAATTTAGTCTTTCCTACTGGTCATGCGGTTGGTTTGACAACTGAAAATGGTGCAGAGCTTCTCATCCATATTGGTATGGACACTGTTTCTCTTGCTGGAAAAGGGTTCAAGACCTATGTGAAAGCAGGGGATGTCGTAGAAGCGGGTCAAAAACTTATAGAATTTGACCTAGCAACTATCCGAGATGCTAAATTACCAGTTATCACACCAGTCATTGTAACCAATACAGCTGACTTTGATGATGTCTTAACAACTAAAGAAGCTCGTGTTAACACTGGTGATTATCTCCTCACCGCTGTTAAATAAAAAAGAAATCCGAGAATCAGCTTCTCGGATTTTTGTTTATTTGAATTTGTAGTCTTTAACGACTTCAACGGAATTGACCGTTACATTTTCTTTTGGTTTGCTGTTGTCATCGACTTCAAGGTTGCCAATGGTATCAACGACATCCATGCCTTTGATGACTTGACCAAAGACGGTATATTTAGTATCGCCAGCTGGGTAACCACCTTTTTTGTAGGCGTCAATGATAGGTTTTGGATAGCCAGCATTTCCTAGCTGTTTGCTTTGATCATCCTTGTTTTGAACAATGTAGAATTGGCTGCCGTTTGACTCTTTAGCACCAGTATTAGCCATAGCAAGTGCGCCACGGATGTTGTATAGGAATGGTGTAGGCTCAACAGCGAACCCTTTCTTCCAGATAGATTCTCCGCCAGTACCGTCACCCTTAGGGTCACCACTTTGAATCATGAAGTCCTTGATAACACGGTGGAAGGTAAGACCATCGTAGTATTTATCCTTGGCGTGCTTCAAGAAGTTTTCAGAAGCCTTAGGAGCAAGTGTAGGGAAGAGTTTGACTGTGATATCCCCCTTTGAAGTGTGGAGGATAACTTCAGCTTCGTCCTTACCAACCTTGTCTGACAACTGTGGAAAGGCATCTTTTCCAGATTTTTGAGCCTTTTCTAATTGTTTAGTGAATATCTTGTTATCAACGTAGGCATCTCCACGAACGGCGCGTGAGATGTTCTCACGAAAGGCAAAACCTAGGCCTGCGATAACAAGTACAATAATTAATGGAATGTACTTTTTAATGTTTTTCATATATAACTCCTTTGGTGCATTATACCTACTATTGTAGCAGAAAAAAACCTTTTGGGAAACGGTTAACAGAGGTCTTTAAATATGGTAGAATGGAACTATCAACAAGAAAATGAACACGGGACTAGATATAGGGAAAGGTTGCCTCAAGTTATAAAGTGAGGTCGGACTTTTTAAGGGACATATGCTACTTGCTCTTATCAGAGAGAGGTGTCTAAATCCAAACTATAGAAAACTTCGCCAAGTCGAAGGGACCTCTTGTTTAGATTTCTTGATAAAAGGAGATTTTTATGTCAACTAAAGCAGAATGGGCTGAACTCTTTGAGTCGGTACATGGGCGTAAACCTAGCCCCCAAGAATTTTTGGACGCTAAAGCAGCTGACTTTGATACTAGCGCTTTGACTGCTCAAGCAGCATCTGTAGAAGCACCAGCTAATGAACCTGTCGCTGAAGAAGTAGCGACAGAACCAGTTGCTACTGAAGAAGTCACAGAACAAGATGACATCGCAGATGTGGCTGAAACAGCTGAAGATGCTGTCGCAGAACAAGCAAGCAGTGAATCACCAGTTGGTGCAGAAGCTTTCTCAGAAGCACCTGTGCAACAACCAACCCCACAATTTGATTCAAGCATGTTTGAAAAGGCACCTATCTCTTCAGCTCAAGGATTTGGAACAGTTCCTAATCCAGCAGCAGCTGGCTCAGCAGATAAACCTCTTTTCAATCTTATCTTGCCAATCGTTGCGATTGCACTTTCAGTAATCTTTGCAATCTTGGCATGGTTCGTAGGTCCTGCTTGGCTCTTCATCATCTTGACAGTCCTCGCAGTTGCGGTGGCAGTTGTTTCACTTGTCTTTAGCCTTAAATCAAGTAAGAAATTGCTCTCAATTATTGCAACAGGTGTTGCTGGTCTCATGCTCTTTGTTTCTATTGGTGGTTTGATTTTCCAAATCTCTCAAAACGCTAGTGACAACACAAGCTCAAGCAAGACATCAAAAGTTGCTGATAAAGATGATGATGACGCTGACAAGAAAGATGATGACAGCGATTCAAAATCTGACTCTAAATCTGATTCTAAATCTGATTCAAAAGGTGATAGCACTGACGTCAACGATTACATTGACAAAAATGCTAAATTTGACTGGAATGAATCTAAGTTCAAGAAGTTGAAAGCAGGTAAGGATACCGTTAAGTCTATCATCAAGACTTATGGTAAGGCTTCTGATGCACAAATCTCTGGCGATGAGATGAAGTTGAATTACTCTGGTAAAGACTATGGTGAAAGTGTTTACCTAAACTTTAAGAAACAATATGACGGTACTTTTATCTTGTCATATGCTTCAGGTAGATTCCCTCAAGATAAGGTAGAAGTTGATCGCTCTTACAAAGCTGACTGGACAAAAGAACAGTTTGATGCTCTCACTAAGGGTGATTACACTGATCCATCAAACGGTACGAAACTTGAAGATATCGTTAAGGATCACCCTAAAGCTTCAAGTGCAGAATACACAATCTCAACATCTCGTCAAGGTGAATTCAAAAAAGAAATGAGCATTTCTTATAGTGACTATGAGGCTGGAGATGGTAAACTCAAGAGTGTTTACTTGTCATTTGATACCAAAGAAGATGACGATACGTTCTACCTTACTTATAAATCAGGTCCAGATGGCGAGGATTAATTAAGGAACAGGAGGGGAAACCTTCCTGTTTTTTCTTGATAAAAGGAGAAAACTATTGAGATTTTTAAATTATACATTCGAGCAAAGTCAGTCTCTTGTCACTAAGGAGACCGTAGAAAAGCTCAATCAAAAAGGAAGCTGGAAACGATTTATTGGCTTGTTTATCACTTCAATTGTTATTTACTTTTTCTCCATTGCCACACCCATGTTTATAAAAGGATTGACGCTTGATCAAAATCCAACATTTTCTTGGATTCAGTGGCCAATCATTCTTTTCTATGTAGTCATGTATTTGGTCTATCTTTTCTTTTCGATTAAGCACAGAAGAAGCCCGATGAAACTAAAATTTTGCACCTACTTTTACATGGTAGTCTTACTCGCTATCTTTACGGTATGTGCTGGTATAATGATGATGACACGACGAAATATTGTCAGTATACTATCGGGAGCTATGTTTCTTCTTTCCATTTATTATTTGATTCGAACGGTTCCCCGTAAACTGAAAGAAGCTCTTCAAAATCAGACAGAGTTTAGCCCTATGGTAGCTCTTGTGACTGAAAAGATTTCAGATGGCTTGGTCTTTTTAGGTGGAACGGGGATTACAGCTGGGCTTGTACTCTTTGACCGCTCCACAGGAAGTGACACTAGAGGGAGCATTGATGCGGTGTTGATGCCTATCATGCCTGCCATATTTGTCTTTGCGACTTATGTCTTTTCCATTGATTTGCTACGAGGTTATTACCTCTTCAAATACTCTGAGCAATTTAGAGAGCAGTTTGACTACTCAGCTAAGGATTGGTATGGCGTGAAATCGAAGGAGTATAGGAGGATGTTTGGTTAGGGGACTTCGAGAAGCCTAACAGTTTTTGAAGTAAATTATAAGATTGATGGAAACGTAGCAAAGACTACTCAAAGTTAATGAAAGTGTAACTACAAAAGTATATACTTCAAAATATGATGGTCGCAGTCCAACGTTTTGGTCTCGAAGACAAACAGAAGTTTATGTAAATATAGACTTTAAAATAGTATGGCTTAATTATTATAAAATTTTACTGTCTTTAGATTTTAATGTACTACCATTTCGTACTTTTAAGAGGTACTATTCTCCTCGTTGCGTAATGACTTGGAGCGTTGCACCATAGTTTCTAAGGACGTTGCGCATATTGTACTATTCGTTGCGTGCTTTTAGTCATGGGTCTTGATAAATTTAAAGTAACAAATTTGAGGAGGTATTCTTAATGTTACAATTTATTAAGAAAAACAAAACTAATTTTATATGGGTGCTTATTTTTGGATTAATGGGACTGATACTGAGACCTTTAGTTAATTTATTGGTTAATTTATCAAACGAATATCCGTGGGTTACGAGAATTTTACTGTTTCTATTACTTATTGCCGTTTACTTTATTCATAAACATCCTCTCTATATAATATTAATAGTAATTTTGCTAGCAGAACCTTTTATCAAAGAATAGAAATAAGCTAGGGGTATTAAAATGGACATTGCTACGTTGATTAAAGAATATAGAACTAAAACAGGTATGACTCAGCAAGAACTTGCAGATAAAGTATTTGTTACTCGTCAGACCATTTCTAAATGGGAATTAGGAAAAAGTGAACCTGATAATGTTTCACTGGAACTATTATTTAAAGAGATGAATATTGAAAAAGAATCTCAAAAAGATATTAAAGCTAATTTAATTAGCAGAAAAAATATTTTACTTGCAATAATTGCCGTTTTATTCTCTCCATCGATACTTATTATTAGACTATTGGTAGTTAAAATAGGCAGGATAGAAAATAAAAGATTAGTCATTTTGATTAATACCTTTCTCTTTGTAATAATTGGCATTTATATGAAGAGTTTAAAGGATAATGTATACTTTGGTTTCTTGGGAATTATTGCAATATCTTATAGCCTTTATAGTTTTTATAAGCTTAGTTTGGAAATCAAAAAGGATTAGATACCTAGATATACATATAAATATAAAAAACTACTCTTACTAATACTAGACTGTATATATGTGCAAGATTTCTAAAGGATGGAGTTATGTCAGTAATCTACTCAAAAGTAAAAATGTCAAATAATATTTTTGAAGCTTATAGATTGGTAAGAAACTTTATGAGTATACCAATTGGAGAGGTAAAAAATAGGATTCAAAAGGGAGAAGTTTTATTAGAATGTAATTTTCTAGATTTAGAGGAATTAATAAAAATGAGGACCTTCCTAGAAAGTCTTGAAACATTAGGTGCACAAATATATTTATACGAAGGAAATCACGAAGTAAGTATGGAATTCCTTAGTAATACAATCGAGTCATATAAGGGTATTGCTGAAGATAGAGAAAAGATAGATGAATTGATGTTATCTGATGAGTAATAAATAAACCATAATGTGAATTGCCCCCAAAAGTGTGACAGAAAAAATCTAACTTTTTGGGGTAGTTTCTTTTCTTCTTCCATCCATTTTCATAATGTATTATGTCACTAAAGCACATCAGGCAGTCTCAAAAAATTATCTCTTATATCCGACCTTATTTTCATAAGACCAGATTAAAGTATGATAAAATAAAGAAAAAGAGATAAAGGAGTCAGCTATGGCAACTAGAGAAGAATGGGTGCGTCACTTTGAGGACGTCAATGGTCGTAAACCAAGTCCTGAGGAGTTTATGGAAGCTAAGAAAGAGGGCTTTGTCATTGCTTCGGAGGAATCAACTGTCCAAGTGTCTGAGCAGGTTGAGGCTCAGCAGGTGGATAGCTCTGAAACTACTGAAGAGGTGACAGCTGACTCAGTAGCAGATACGCAACCAGACGAAGTTCAGGTGACATTAGAGGAGGAGGCTCCTAATCACATGCCTGAGTTGAATCTGGAGAAAGAGCAAGAAAAAGAAGCTCCAAAGGCAAGTCAGATACCTTTGGAAAACCCTTATTACAAGCCAAAAGTAACCAAGAACAATGCTTTTGTTAATATTGCTTTGCCAATTATTATCCTAGTTTTGGGGATGCTATTTGTCATTTTGTCTTGGACGCTTCCTATCGGTTTTGTCTTTACCTTCCTTGCTTTCTTCCTTATCATTTTGGCTATTGTGACTTTGGTTTTGAGTCTGAAGTCGACACGCAAGGCACTATCTATTATTGCCCTAGTCATGTCAATCATCTTCTTTATGACTTCGCTTGCTGGAGCAGGTTATCAAGCGGTGAAATATGTCATGAACCATGCTGAACAGTTCCAAAGTGAAGGTCACGATAGAGCTTATCTGTACATCGATGAGAATTATAAGTTTGACTGGACTGAGGATCAGTTTAAGGAGTTGAAGGTTGGTACTTTGACATTGGATGAGGTCTTGGACGCTCACGGTAAGGCGACTGATGCCGAGTATAGCAAGGCTTACGAGGAAGATAAACCAGATTTGCTAGACCTCACCTATAGAAAAGAAAACACAGATGGAAACAACTATGTGCGTTTGACTTTTGAGAAAAAAGACGGTGTCTATGTTTTGAAATCTGCCTCAGCAACCTTCGACTATGATAAGGTCAAAGAAGTCGATGACTATCATAGCAACTGGACAAAAGATGACTATGAAAAGTTGGCTGTAGGTACACAAGCTGATTTGCTTAAGGGGACACGACTTTCTGAAGTGGTTGAAAAACACCCAGAGGCTAGCTTCACTTATCATGAAATGACACAAACTGAACAGGGCGATCTCACTCAGTCAGTGAGTCTTAGCTACCGTGATTATAATCCAGAAAATGGTAAGGTAGATACTGTTCGTTTGACCTTCGACTATGACAAACGTGAAAACGAGTACTTCTTGACAGACAAATCAGACGAATAGGACTACTTTGTTAGTCATTTAAGCTCAGGGTTGCCTGGGCTTTTTAGTATCAACAAAAGAGGATAAAATCTGGTATAATAGAACTGATTGATTTTTCAAGAAAGAAGTGTCACAGATGAACATACAACAACTACGTTATGTCGTAGCCATTGCCAACAGCGGAACCTTTCGTGAGGCAGCCAGCAAGCTCTTTGTGAGCCAGCCTAGCCTATCAGTGGCTATCAAGGATTTGGAGCAGGAGCTGAATTTTCAAATTTTCACCCGTACAACGACGGGGGCTGTCTTGACTAGTCAGGGCATGACCTTTTACGAACGTGCACTTGAGGTGGTACGCAGTTTTGATAGTTTTGAAAATCGCTATCTCAATGCTTCTGAAAAGGGTAACCAGTATTCGATTGCCAGCCAGCACTATGACTTTTTGCCACCTTTGATTACGACTTTTTCAGAGCGCTACCCTGATTACAAGGATTTCCGTATCTTTGAGTCTACGACCATTCAGATTTTGGATGAGGTAGCCAAGGGACACAGTGAGATTGGGATTATCTATTTGAATCGTCAAAATAGCAAGGGAATCCAGCAAAATATGGACAAGCTTGGGCTTGAGGCTATTGATTTGATTCCGTTTAAGACGCACATTTATCTCCGTAAGGGGCATCCTCTGGCTAAAAAAGAAAGTCTGGTCATGGAGGACTTGGTGGCCTTGCCTACGGTACGTTTCACTCAGGAGAAGGACGAGTATCTTTACTATTCTGAGAACTTTGTGGATACGTCAGATTCGTCTCTTATGTTTAACGTGACAGACCGTGCGACTTTGAACGGTATCTTGGAACGGACGGATGCTTATGCGACGGGGTCTGGCTTCTTGGATGCACAAAGTGTGAATGGGATTACGGTGATTCCGCTTGAGGATAATTTGGATAACAAGATGGTTTATGTCCGTCGTAAGGGTATTAACTTGTCGTCTTGTGCTCTCAAGTTTGTCAATGTTATGTTTGACTACTTTGATACATACAAACCATAGGAGGATTTATGCGTAAGGTTGCGATTCCTTTGGCTATTCTAGCTCTGATTGGTTTGGATCAGTGGGTCAAGCATTGGGTTGTGGCAAATATTGCCCTTAACCAAGTTATCAAGGCTATTCCTGGACTTTTCAGCTTGACCTATCTACAGAACCGTGGTGCTGCCTTTTCGATTTTACAGGATCAGAAATATTTCTTTGTGATTTTGACGGTTCTAGTGATTGGTGCGGCTCTGGTTTATCTGGTTAAGAATTATCAGAAGAGTCTTTGGCTGGTGCTATCTTTGGTTTTGATTATCTCAGGTGGTATTGGTAACTTTATTGACCGTCTGCACTTGGGTTACGTGGTTGATATGGTTCAGCTTGATTTTATTGATTTTGCGATATTTAACGTGGCAGACTCCTATCTAACGGTGGGCGTGCTACTCTTGATTTTAATCTTATGGAAAGAGGAAAATGGAAGTCATCATTAAAGAGGCGGGAAACCGTCTGGACAAGGCTTTGGCAGATTTGACAGAATTGTCACGTAGTCAGGCCAATGAAGCAATCAAGGCTGGGACAGTCTTGGTTAATGGTAAGTCGGCAAAGGCCAAGTATGCGGTTAAAGAGGGTGATGTCATCACCTATGAATTGCCAGAAGAAGAGGTCTTGGAATACAAGGCTGAGGATATTCCTTTGGATATTATCTACGAAGATGCGGATGTGGCAGTGGTCAACAAACCTCAAGGCATGGTGGTCCATCCTTCAGCTGGTCACACGTCTGGTACCTTGGTCAATGCCCTTATGTATCATGTCAAGGACCTCTCGTCTATCAATGGTGTGGTTCGTCCAGGGATTGTCCACCGTATCGATAAGGACACGTCAGGCCTTCTAATGATTGCTAAGAATGATAAGGCCCACAATGCTTTGGCGGCGGAGCTTAAGGATAAGAAGTCCCTTCGTAAGTATGTGGCTATCGTGCATGGCAATCTGCCTAACGATCGAGGCGTGATTGAGGCTCCGATTGGGCGCTCAGACAAGGACCGCAAGAAGCAGGCGGTTACAGCTAAAGGAAAACCTGCAGTTACACGATTTACCGTTCTTGAACGTTTTGGCAACTATACGTTGGTAGAGTTGCAACTGGAAACAGGTCGCACGCACCAGATTCGTGTGCACATGGCTTATATCGGTCACCCGGTGGCGGGAGATCCTCTTTATGGGCCACGCAAGACCCTCAAGGGCCATGGCCAATTTCTACATGCCAAGACCCTTGGTTTCACGCATCCTACGACTGGAGAATTGGTCGAATTTACAGCGGAAGAACCTGCTATTTTCAAGGAAACCTTGGATAAGTTGAGAGAAGTTTAACAGTTATTAAACGGATAGTCTTTCTTGGGAGAGGCGTCCGTTTTTTTCTTGTAAAAGAGTCTGAAATTTGCTATAATTTACCTAATTAAATAAGTCCTTTAATCACTGTCCAGAGAGGCAGGCAAGGAGCCATGAGAAGTGTACGGGTGAACTGTACTCATATTTTTGTGTATCTCCTTGTTTTCGAGGGGATTTTTTTGTATTTAGAAAGGTTCTTTTTATGAAGAAAAAAGAAATCGTCGATGACGTAACCATGAAACGTGCCATTACACGTATCACTTATGAGATTATTGAGCGTAACAAAAATCTCGACAAGATTGTCTTGGCTGGTATTAAGACACGTGGTGTTTATATTGCTCAGCGTATCCAAGAGCGCTTGAAACAGTTGGAAAACCTTGATGTGCCATTGATTGAGCTTGATACTAAGGCTTTCCGTGATGATGTTAAGGCTGAACAAGACACATCTGTTTTTCCTATTGAAATTGATGGAACGGATGTTATCCTTGTGGATGATGTGCTTTACACAGGTCGTACTATCCGTGCAGCTATTGACAATATCGTTAGCCATGGACGTCCAGCGCGTGTTGGTTTGGCTGTCTTGGTTGACCGTGGTCACCGTGAATTGCCAATCCGTGCTGACTATGTTGGTAAAAATATCCCAACAAGTGAGTCAGAAGAAATCGAAGTTTTGGTGACAGAAGTTGATGGCAAAGATAGTGTCAACATTATTGATCCAAGCTAAGTTGGCTGACAGATAGGGTGAAACGCCCTTTGTATCTTGTTAATTGAACACGGGCTAAGAGCTGTGTAAAATAGATAAATCTTCCTAGAAGCTAAAGCTTCGGCGTCAGATTTCCTAATTTTACTTTGCTCTTTATACGCCCTTTGTATCTTGTTTAATTGAACACGCCCTAAGCCTTGTGCAAAAAAGATAAATATTCTTAGGAGCTGGCGCTCCGTCATCATATTTCCTATTTTTGCTTTAGGCTTTATACGGGCTTTGTATCTTGTTAATTGAACACGGGACTCATTTCTTAGGAAAAAAGATAAGTCTCCTAGCACTCTTTGGAGTGCCTTGTCGACTTCCTATTTTTCTACAGAAATGTTTAGCTACGCTAAAACGTCCCTTTGTATCTTGTTTAACTGAACACGGGCTAAGAGCTGTGTAAAATAGATAAATCTTCCTAGAAGCTAAAGCTTCGGCGTCAGATTTCCTAATTTTACTGTGCTCTTTATACGCCCTTTGTATCTTGTTTAATTGAACACGCCCTAAGCCTTGTGCAAAAAAGATAAATATTCTTAGGAGCTGGCGCTCCGTCATCATATTTCCTATTTTTGCTTTAGGCTTTAGACGGGCTTTGTATCTTGTTAATTGAACACGGGACTCATTTCTTAGGAAAAAAGATAAGTCTCCTAGCACTCTTTGGAGTGCCTTGTCGACTTCCTATTTTTCTACAGAAATGTTTAGCTACGCTAAAACGTCCCTTTGTATCTTATTTTAAGGAGTCCTTTGATATCGTGAATAACGTAAAATATGATGTGAATGATATGCCAAAACCTGGTTTATTGGTTGGTTTGTCATTTCAGCACTTGTTTGCCATGTTTGGTGCGACGGTGCTTGTGCCGATTTTGGTTGGGATTGATCCCGCTATTGCTCTTTTCTCATCTGGTTTGGGAACTTTGGCTCACTTGACGGTGACCAAGTACAAAATTCCAGCTTACATGGGGTCTAGTTTTGCCTATATTGCGGCTATGCAGACACTTATGAAGACTGATGGCATTGCGGCAGTGGCTCAAGGTGCCATGGCAGGTGGTTTGGTTTACTTGCTTGTGGCTCTGATTGTTAAGTATGCGGGTAAAGACTGGATTGATAAGGTCCTTCCACCAATTGTGGTTGGCCCTATTATCATGGTGATTGGTTTGAACCTTGCGGCTAATGCAGTCAATGATGCGACAACTTTAAATAAAAGCTATAGTATCTATGCTCTCTTGATTTCAATGGTGACCCTCTTTGCGGTTATCCTCTTTAACATGTATGGCAAGAAGATTATCGGTGTTATCCCAATTTTACTTGGTTTAATTGTGGGCTATATTTTCTCAGCGGTTCTTGGTTTGCTGACAGGACATAGTTTTATCAATTTCTCAGAGGTAGCAGCGGCACATTGGATTCAGGTTCCAAACTTTGACATTCCATTTGTGGATTATAGCTTCAAGCTCTATCCAAGTGCGATTTTGACCATGGCTCCGATTGCCTTTGTGACGATGACTGAACACTTTGGTCACGTCATGGTTCTAAACAGTTTGACTGAGCGTGATTACTTTAAAGATCCAGGTCTTGACCGTACCCTTACTGGTGATGGTTTGGCACAGATTATCGCTGGATTCTTTGGAGCTCCTCCGGTAACTTCTTATGGTGAAAATATTGGGGTTATGGCCCTCAGTAAGGTCTACTCAGTTTACGTTATTGCGGGCGCAGCAGTGATTGCGGTCTTGATGAGCTTTATTGGTAAGCTATCAGCACTCTTGCATTCTATTCCAACTCCTGTATTAGGGGGATTATCTATTGCCCTCTTTGGGGTTATCGCTGCTAGCGGTTTGAAAATTTTAGTTGAACATAAGATTGATTTTGATAATAAAAAGAATCTCTTGATTGCTAGTGTTATCTTGGTTTCTGGTATCGGTGGTTTGATGATTGACCTTGGTGGTCTTCAAATCACGGGTGTGGCAAGCTCAACCATTCTTGGTATTTTGCTCTACCAAATTTTGCCTGATCCTAAAAAGGGTAGCAAAGATTAGTCAATCAATTTAAAAGGAAAAACTATGGCGATTGCAGATGGAAAAGTGTCACTGAAGCATTTGGTGACCATGGAAACCCTCACGAATGAAGAGGTCTTGGGCCTGATTCGTCGAGGTGGAGATTTTAAAAATGGCAGAGCTGATTTCCAGCTGGATCGACAGTATTTCGCTGCCAATCTCTTTTTTGAAAATTCAACACGAACACACAAGTCCTTCGAAGTGGCTGAGAAAAAACTTGGCTTGGATGTGATTGAGTTCGATGCTGGAACTAGCTCGGTGAATAAGGGTGAGACTCTCTATGATACCATTTTGACCATGTCTGCTTTGGGCGTTGACATCTGTGTGGTTCGCCACTCGGAAGTCGATTACTACAAGCAGTTGATTGATAGTAGGACTATCCAGACCTCTATTGTCAATGGTGGTGATGGTTCAGGGCAACACCCAAGTCAGTGTTTGCTTGACTTGATGACCATTTACGAAGAGTTCGGAACCTTTGAAAATCTTAAGATTTGTATTGCAGGTGACATTACGCATTCGCGTGTCGCTAAGTCCAATATGCAGATTCTCAAGCGTTTGGGTGCTCAGCTTTATTTTGCTGGTCCTGCAGAGTGGTACTCGAATGAGTTCGATGTCTATGGTCAGCATGTGGCTATTGACGACGTCATTGAGGACTTGGATGTGCTCATGTTGCTTCGTGTTCAGCACGAACGTCATGGGGACGATAAAGGATTTTCAAAAGAAGACTACCATACTCTCTATGGTTTGACTGAAGAACGTTATGCCAAGTTAGCAGATCAAGCAATCATCATGCACCCAGCTCCGGTTAATCGTGATGTGGAGATTGCTGATAGCCTGGTTGAGGCGCCTAAGGCTCGTATCGTTGCTCAGATGCAAAACGGGGTCTTTGTCCGTATGGCAATTATTGAAGCTATTTTAAATGGCAAAGCGTAAACTACGTTAACAGATTCCTGAGAGAATCAGACGAAAAAGAACATGGGCTAAATCTTTGAAAAGAGACAAATCTTCATAGAGGTTAGAGCTTCTTTGTTAGATTTGATTTTCATTCAGATGTTTAACGCCCTTTGTATCTTAGTGAAAGGAACAATTTACTATAATGGCAAAACGTTTACTTATTTTGGAAGACGGCACTATTTTTGAAGGTCAGGCCTTCGGTGCTGATGTGGATGTGACGGGTGAAATCGTCTTTAATACTGGTATGACAGGTTATCAAGAATCTATCACAGACCAGTCTTACAATGGTCAAATTTTGACTTTTACTTATCCACTTGTTGGTAACTACGGCGTTAACCGTGACGACTATGAGTCAATTAAGCCAACGACCAAGGGTGTTGTTGTGTCAGAGGCTAGCCGTCGTGCCAGCAACTGGCGTAACCAAATGACCTTGGATGAGTTTTTGAAAGCAAAAAACATCCCTGGTATCTCTGGTATTGATACACGTGCCTTGACTAAGATTATCCGTCAACACGGTACCATGAAAGCGACTTTGGCTAATCCTGGTGACAGTATCGAGCACTTGCAAGATCAATTGCGTGCGACTGTTTTGCCAACCAACAATATTGAGCAGGTATCAACTAAGACAGCCTACCCAGCACCAGGTGTTGGTAAAAATATCGTTTTGGTTGACTTTGGTCTCAAGCACTCTATCTTGCGTGAGTTTTCAAAACGTGACTGTAACGTGACTGTTGTGCCACATGATATCACTGCTGAAGAAATTCTCCATCTTAATCCAGATGGTGTGATGTTGTCAAACGGTCCAGGTAACCCTGAAGATGTACCGTATGCACTTGATATGATTCGTGGCATTCAAGGCAAAATTCCAATTTTTGGTATTTGTATGGGTCACCAGTTGTTTAGTTTGGCGAATGGTGCCAAGGCCTACAAGATGAAGTTTGGTCACCGTGGATTTAACCATGCGGTTCGTGAAATTGCGACTGGTCGTGTTGATTTCACCAGCCAAAACCATGGTTATGCCATTGACCGTGAGACACTTCCAGATTGCCTCATGGTAACACACGAAGAAATTAATGATAAGTCAGTTGAAGGTGTTCGTCACCGTGACTTCCCTGCATTCTCAGTGCAATTCCACCCAGATGCAGCGCCTGGTCCACACGATGCGAGCTATCTCTTTGATGAGTTCTTGGAATTGATTGATGCTTTCCAAGCTGAAAAAGCACGTCGTTAATTGCAACTGTCTAGTGACTATAGTGGGGTGTGACTCTTGTTCGCCCCAGTCTACTACCTTATTTAATGACAACCAGAGAGTTGTCAAATAGAAAGGAGAAGATACAGGTTCACGGAAGTGAACACGCCCTAAGGACTGTGTGAAAAAGATAAACGGTGACTAGACGCTTAGGCGTCGTCGTCACGTTTCCTATTTTCACTGGGTCCTTAACGGGCTTTGTATCATAAATTATGCCTAAACGTTCTGATATTAAAAAAATTATGGTTATCGGGTCTGGTCCTATCATCATTGGTCAGGCTGCTGAGTTTGACTACGCTGGTACGCAAGCCTGCTTGGCCTTGAAAGAAGAAGGCTACAGTGTTGTTCTTGTTAACTCTAACCCTGCGACTATCATGACTGATAAAGAAATCGCAGACAAGGTTTACATTGAACCAATTACGCTTGAGTTTGTCACACGTATTCTTCGTAAAGAGCGTCCTGATGCCCTCTTGCCAACACTTGGTGGACAAACTGGTTTGAACATGGCAATGGAATTGTCAAAAGCTGGTATTCTTGAAGAGCTTGGAGTAGAGCTTTTGGGAACAAAATTGTCTGCGATTGACCAAGCCGAAGACCGTGACCTCTTCAAACAATTGATGGAAGATTTGGAACAGCCAATTCCAGAATCAGAGATTGTAAATACGGTTGAAGAAGCAGTTGCCTTTGCGACGGAGATTGGCTATCCAGTTATCGTGCGTCCTGCCTTTACCCTTGGTGGTACTGGTGGTGGTATGTGTGCCAACGAAGAAGAACTTCGTGAAATCGCTGAAAATGGATTGAAATTGTCACCAGTAACCCAATGTTTGATTGAACGTTCTATCGCTGGTTTCAAAGAAATCGAATACGAAGTTATGCGTGATGCCGCAGACAATGCTCTTGTGGTATGTAACATGGAAAACTTTGACCCAGTTGGTATCCACACAGGGGACTCAATTGTATTTGCTCCAACGCAAACCTTGTCAGATATTGAAAACCAAATGCTTCGTGATGCCAGCTTGAAGATTATTCGTGCCCTTAAAATTGAGGGTGGTTGTAACGTACAGTTGGCTCTTGACCCTAATAGCTTCAAGTACTATGTTATCGAAGTAAACCCACGTGTGTCTCGTTCATCAGCCCTTGCCTCAAAAGCAACTGGTTACCCAATCGCCAAATTGGCAGCCAAGATTGCTGTTGGTTTGACACTTGATGAAATGATTAACCCAGTCACTGGTACAACTTACGCTATGTTTGAGCCAGCTCTTGACTATGTGGTTGCTAAGATTCCGCGTTTCCCATTTGATAAATTTGAACATGGGGAACGTCGTCTTGGTACTCAAATGAAAGCAACTGGTGAAGTTATGGCTATCGGTCGTAACATCGAAGAGTCACTTCTTAAAGCCTGCCGTTCACTTGAAATCGGTGTTTACCACAATGAAATGCCTGAGCTTGCGGACGTCACAGACGATGCCTTGGTTGAAAAGATTGTCAAAGCTCAAGACGACCGTCTCTTCTACCTTTCTGAAGCCATCCGTCGTGGTTATACTATTGAAGAATTGTCAGAGTTGACTAAGATTGATATCTTCTTCCTCGACAAATTGCTTCATATCTTCGAATTGGAACAAGAATTGGCTACTCACGTAGGCGATGTTGCTGTTTTGAAAGAAGCTAAACGTAACGGTTTCTCTGATCGTAAGATTGCTGATCTTTGGAATCAAACAGCTGACCAAGTTCGTGCGACACGTTTGGAAAATAACATTGTTCCTGTTTACAAGATGGTTGATACCTGTGCGGCTGAGTTCGAGTCATCAACACCATATTTCTACTCAACTTACGAGTGGGAAAATGAATCAATAAAATCTGATAAAGAATCTGTCATCGTTCTTGGTTCAGGACCTATCCGTATCGGACAAGGGGTTGAGTTCGACTATGCGACAGTTCACTCTGTGAAAGCTATCCAGGCTGCAGGTTACGAAGCCATCATCATGAACTCTAACCCTGAGACGGTTTCAACAGACTTCTCAGTTTCAGATAAACTTTACTTCGAACCATTGACCTTCGAAGACGTGATGAACGTTATCGAATTGGAACAACCTAAGGGTGTCGTGGTTCAGTTTGGTGGTCAAACAGCCATCAACTTGGCAGAGCCATTGTCTAAAGCTGGTGTGAAAATCTTGGGTACACAGGTTGCTGACCTTGACCGTGCCGAAGACCGTGACCTTTTTGAACAAGCCCTTAAAGACCTCGATATCCCACAACCACCAGGACAAACAGCGACAAATGAAGAAGAAGCGGTTGAAGCAGCTCGTAAGATTGGCTTCCCAGTTCTTGTTCGTCCATCATACGTTTTGGGTGGACGTGCCATGGAAATCGTTGAAAATGAAGATGACCTTCGTTCTTACATGCGTACAGCAGTTAAGGCAAGTCCAGACCACCCAGTCCTTGTTGATAGCTATATCATTGGACGTGAGTGTGAAGTAGATGCCATCTCTGATGGTAAGGATGTCTTGATTCCAGGTATTATGGAACACATCGAACGTGCAGGGGTTCACTCAGGGGACTCAATGGCAGTTTACCCTCCACAAACTCTCTCTAAGAAAATCCAAGAGACTATCGCTGATTACACTAAACGCTTGGCTATCGGTCTTAACTGTATTGGTATGATGAACATTCAGTTCGTTATTAAGGACGAAACTGTCTATGTTATCGAGGTTAACCCACGTGCCAGCCGTACGGTACCATTCTTGTCTAAAGTGACTGATATTCCAATGGCACAAGTTGCTACAAACTTGATTCTTGGTAAATCATTGGCTGAACAAGGTTACAAAGATGGTCTTTACCCAGAAAGCAAGCATGTCCATGTTAAAGCACCAGTCTTCTCATTCACAAAATTGGCTAAGGTAGATAGTCTCCTTGGACCTGAAATGAAATCAACTGGTGAAGTTATGGGTACAGATGCGACTCTTGAAAAAGCCCTCTATAAAGCCTTTGAAGCTTCTTACCTCCACTTGCCAACCTTTGGTAATGTCATCTTTACTATTCATGATGATACGAAAGAAGAAGCCCTTGATTTGGCTCGTCGTTTCGATGCTATCGGTTACGGTATCTACGCCACTGAAGGAACAGCTAAGTTCTTGAATGAACATGGAGTTCACGCAACGCTTGTTAACAAATTAGGTGAAAATGACGACAACGACATTCCAGCCCTTGTCCGTACAGGTAAAGCGCAAGCTATTATCAATACGGTTGGTAACAAACGTACTTATGACGAAGATGGAGCAGCAATTCGTAGCTCTGCTATTGAAGCAGGAATCCCACTCTTCACAGCGCTTGATACAGCAGATGCCATGGTGCGTGTGCTTGAAAGCCGTAGTTTTACAACAGAAGCTATCTAATTTTAAAACAGAGTCTCAGCATTGCTGGGACTTTTTTTATTGAAGGCACAGTTTTCTTTTGAGACTTTTCTTGGGTGATGGCAGACGTCAGCGATCTTCTTCGAAGTTCCATGACTAAGTTTTGAGCCGAACGTCTCAAAACTTCCGAACGCCTGAGACAAATTGCTTCAGGCGTTTTCATCACTGCCAAAAGTCTCGGTCTAAGCTGACTAGGTCAGCAAAATCTATTTCATATTTAAAAATAGTTTAATTATGTTCTGAATCTCAGCCTTACTGAGGAGTTTTCTTACACAAATGTAAGCTAGAAAGTTAAAAATGAAAGCTAAGACCATGGTTTAGACTACTTAAATTCTGCTATACTAGAAACATGATTATTACGACATCTTTACGGGAAAACGAGACCTTGATTGCGCGTGCCCAAGAACTAGCTCTTGAGTTAGGAGCTGACTACCAGCCTCGTCGCAAGTTGTCCTTGGCAAAATGTTTAGAGCGCTTTGGACCTTTCTATCTCCTATATAAAGACAGATTGTCTTTTGTTAATGCGGATGCTAGTGAGTTGACCTTCCATCCAGATACGGCTGCTCTCAGGATTAAGGCTCCCCATGACGCTTTAGTCAGTCTTTTAGGTAAGTCTCCCAAGACTATTCTTGACACGACCATGGGTCTGGCTTCTGATAGCCTAGTGATGGTAGCAGCGGGAAATCAGGTGACTGCCCTTGAGAGTCAAGATGTGATTTTTCAGGTGGTTTCTCGTGGTCTTGCCTCTTATCAGACGGATGATAAGCAGTTTGAAAAGGCCATGCGTTCTATTAAAGCTATTAAGAGCGATAGCTTGTCTTTTTTGAAGGCTCAAGCTGACAATGCCTTTGATATCATCTATGCCGATCCTATGTTTTCAGAGATCATCAAGGAATCGGAAAATCTAGAGGCTATCAAGCCTCTGGCCAATGGTAGCCGTCTGACAGAAGAATGGCTAAAAGAAGCTAAACGTGTTGTACGGGAAAAAATTATCATCAAGGCACATTTTCGAGATACCGTTTTTGAAGAACTTGGTTTTGAACGCCAGGTTCGGCCCAATCAAAAGCTGCATTATGGTGTCATGGATGTCAGCGAAGGTCATTGACACTGAAAGTTAAAAGTATTACAATTGTTTTATCCATGTGATACAAAAAGAAAAGAGAGATATATGCGAAAGAAAATCAGTCCAAAGTTATTTAAAAATAAAAAAAGAGTTTGGATCATTGGAGGAATTGGCTTCCTTGTCCTTTTGGTCCTAGTCTTTAACCTTTTTGCAGGTGGTGGCAAGAATGATAAGGCTTCTGAGTCCCCTACAGCAAGTAAGGTAACTAAGGGGCAGCTGGCCTCGTCGACCCTTCTGACTGGTATGGTGAAGGCTCAGTCGGAACAGTATGTTTATTTTGACAATACCATTGGACGCAATGCCACTGTGACAGTCTCTGTTGGTGAGGAAGTTAGCGTCGGTCAGCAACTGGTCCAATACGACAGCACCTCAGCCCAAGCGGCTTATGATACGGCTAGTCGTGCCTACAATAAGGCAGTTCGTGACCGTAATTATTTCCAACAGTATGGGACGGCTCCTGCGGCTTCAGCGCAAACAAGTAGTGATTCGGATGAGGATGATTCGACAACTACCGTTAGTCCTCAACAGCGTCAGCAAACCGAGGCAAGTAATTACCAAACCTTGCAAGATTATAATGATGCCATTGCCAATGCAGCATCAGAGCTAGAAAAGGCACAAGATGTTCTCAACCAAACAGTGATTGTTTCAGATGCTAATGGAACAGTCGTAGAAGTTGCGGACTCTGTGGACCCTGCTTCAAAAGAGAGCCAAACCCTAGTTCATGTGACAAGTGAAGGCCAATTTGAGATTCAAGGGACCTTAACAGAATATGACATTCCAAATATTTCAGTGGGGCAAAAGGTCAAGATTACTTCCAAAGTATACCCAGACCAAACTTGGACAGGGAAGGTCAGCTATGTTTCCAATTATCCTAAGCAAAATGCCAACCAGTCAACGGGGACATCTGGCAACTCAGGTCAGTCAGGTTCTCAGTATGAATACAAGGTTCAATTGACCAGTCCAATCGGAAAACTGAAGCAAGGTTTTAATGTATCACTTGAAGTGACCAAAGATGATGATGCCTTGTTGGTTCCTGTAACTGCTGTGACCAAGAAAGGCTCTGACAACTATGTCTGGGTTTACGATGATGAAACTCAGAAAATTAAGCAAGTCAAGGTTAAACTTGGCAATGCGGATGCCAAGCAACAGGAAATTGCTTCAGGACTTAAAGAAGGTCAAAAAGTTATCACCAGGGCAGATAAATCCTTTAAGGATGGCGAAACCCTAAAAGATGTGACGGATGCTGATAGCAAACAATCAAAAGACACTAGTGGAGAAGAGGTGAGGTCTAGTGACTAAGCCAGCACTTATGGTTTTAAAGAGCATCACCAAGTCTTTCAAAAATGGTCAAGAGTCTTTGCAGGTCCTTAAGGGTATTGACTTGTCAGTTGAAGAAGGTGATTTTGTGGCTATCATGGGTCCTTCTGGTTCAGGGAAATCAACCCTCATGAATATTATCGGACTTCTTGATCAACCGACTACAGGTTCCTATCAACTCGAGGGCGAGGATGTGGCTGAACTCTCTGAAAATCGTCTAGCCAAGGTAAGAAATGACCAGATTGGCTTTATCTTTCAACAGTTTTTTCTCTTGCCAAAGTTAAGTGCCCAAAAGAACGTAGAGCTTCCCTTGATTTATGCAGGGAAATCTCCACGTGAACGTAAGCAAAGGGCACAACAATTCTTGGAAAAAGTTGGCTTGTCAGACCGTAGCCATCACCTACCATCGGAGCTGTCTGGTGGACAGAAGCAGAGGGTTGCCATTGCGCGTGCACTGTCTAACGATCCGGCAATCATTTTGGCGGATGAACCTACAGGTGCTCTTGATACCAAGACAGGGATGCAGATTATGGAGCTCTTAACCCAGCTGAACCGTGAAGGAAAGACTATCATCATGGTTACTCATGAGCCAGAGATTGCGGACTATGCCCGACGTAAGATTGTCATTCGTGATGGTGAAATCACCCAGGACACGACGGACAGCGTTCGGATTGACTAGGAGGTAAGAATGGAAAATTGGAAATTTGCTCTTAGTTCTATTCGTTCACACAAGATGCGGTCCTTCCTGACCATGTTGGGAATTATCATTGGTGTTGCTGCGGTAGTACTTATCATGGGGCTAGGAAATGGAATGCGTCAGAGTGTTACCGATAGTGTGACTGGTGACAAGGATACAGTTCAAGTCTACTATGAAGCCAAGGGTGAGGAGCTAGATCCTGCCTATGCAGATTTGGCACAACCTACCAAACCGGTTAAAGAAGTTTGGTTGGAGCAAGTGGCTAGGCAGACGCCTGGTATTGATAGTTATTTTGTGACTAACAGCCTAACTTCCTCTATCTCCCTCCAAAAAAAGACCGTGAAGAATGTTAATATCACAGGTGCCAGTCAGGGCTACTTTAAAGCTAAAAAGTTAGAAATGTTGACAGGACGTTCCTTGCAAGACAATGATTATAAAAACTTTTCACGAGTTATTGTCATTGATCAGATGGTGGCTAAAAAACTCTTTGAGACGAATGGGGATGCCCTTAACCAAGTGGTTACTATTGGGAACAATGATTATCGTGTGATTGGTGTTTATAAGAATAAAGACACAGCAATCGGTGCTTATGGTGAAATTGGAACAGCTCTTGTGGCCAATACCCAGTTAGCGGCTGAAAATAACACTGATGCTATTGGCCAGATTTTTTTCCATGTGACCGATGTGAAAAATAGTAGTAGCGTTGCTAAGGATGCTGCTAAACGCTTGACCCAGTTGGCCCAAGATGACAATGGAGAATATAAGGCAGCAGATATGAGTTCGGCCCTAGATCAGGTGAATACGATCTTTGGAACCATTACCACCGTTGTCGGAGCTATTGCTGGGATTTCATTATTAGTTGGCGGAATCGGTGTTATGAACATCATGTTGGTTTCGGTAACTGAGCGGACACGAGAGATTGGTCTTCGTAAGGCTTTAGGTGCTACACGTCGTAAAATCTTGACTCAGTTTTTGATTGAGTCGATGGTTCTGACCATTCTGGGAGGTTTGATTGGGCTAGGCTTTGCAGCCCTAGTTGTTGGACCAATTGGGAATGCCATGGACCTTAAAGCGACGGTTTCTCTTGGTGTAGCCATGGGAAGCATAGCCTTCTCAGCAGCTGTAGGGATTATCTTTGGCCTTCTACCGGCTAATAAAGCTTCAAAACTCGATCCTATCGAGGCCCTTAGGTATGATTAGAAATAACCTCTTGAAATCTTTAGATTTTGAGAGGTTTTATGGTCTTCGAAAAAAGATAGAGAAAAAAATAAAAAAATTGCATTTTTTTCTTGACGTCTGATTTAGGTCATGATATTATAAATAAGGTTTGAAAAAACTGACCTAAGACAGTTGGGGAGCAAGACTCGTAAACATCCAACCGAGGCACAAAACGTAACTATTTTTTTGTAACGTATTGTACTTTCGTGTCTAGGTTTAGGTACGATTTTTTTGTGCCTAGCCCAAAAATAAAAACGGAGGTAAAACTACTAATGAGTGAAGCTATTATTGCTAAAAAAGCTGAACAGGTTGCTATCGTCGCTGAGAAAATGAAAGCAGCAGCATCTATCGTTGTTGTTGACTCTCGTGGACTTACAGTTGACCAAGATACAGTTCTTCGTCGTAATCTTCGTGAATCAGGCGTTGAATTTAAAGTTATCAAAAACTCTATCTTGAGCCGTGCAGCTGAAGAAGCAGGTCTTGAAGACCTTAAAGAACTTTTTGTTGGTCCATCTGCAGTAGCATTCTCAAACGAAGATGTTATCGCACCAGCAAAAGTTATTAGCGAATTTGCTAAAGACGCAGAAGCTCTTGAAATCAAAGGTGGTGTTGTTGACGGTGCGTTCACTTCAGTCGAAGAAATCAACGCTCTTGCATCACTTCCAAACAAAGAAGGTATGCTTTCTATGCTCCTTTCTGTACTTCAAGCGCCAGTGCGCAACGTTGCATACGCTGTCAAAGCGGTTGCAGAAAGCAAAGAAGACGGTGCTGCATAAGCCCATCTTCACAACTCGTAGCCTAAGCTACGTTTAAAACACTATATTAAAAAACACATTTGGAGGAAATCACAATGGCATTGAACATTGAAAACATTATTGCTGAAATTAAAGAAGCTTCAATCCTTGAATTGAACGACCTTGTAAAAGCTATCGAAGAAGAGTTTGGCGTAACTGCTGCTGCTCCTGTAGCTGCTGCTGCAGCTGGTGCTGCTGACGCTGGTGCTGCTAAAGATTCATTCGACGTTGAATTGACATCTGCAGGCGACAAAAAAGTTGGCGTTATCAAAGTTGTACGTGAAATCACAGGCGAAGGTCTTAAAGAAGCTAAAGCTATCGTTGACGGTGCACCATCAGTTATTAAAGAAGGTGTTGCTGCAGCTGAAGCTGAAGAAATCAAAGCTAAACTTGAAGAAGCTGGAGCTTCAGTTACTCTTAAATAATAAGGTAACGACTCAAGTCGCTTAATAAAGAAAACCAGGGCATAAGCTCTGGTTTTTTATTGCGATAAGCGATTGATAGAAACTGATAAATTGATTTGGTTTCCTGCCAAAAATCCTGCCAAAAATTCTTTGGCAGGATTTTTGTTTTAATAAACTTTCGGGGGTAGACACTAGATTGTCTACTCCTTTTTTTGCGTTTCGGAGGTAATTATGCAAAAGGAAGAACAGTCATCACGTCAAATCGTGAAGAGCCATATCATGACCATCATGGGAGTTGATAATCTAAAAGCAACTCAACTGGTAAATGAAATGGAACAAACAGGTTTAATCCGATTTGATGAATTCGGGAATTTTGGACTTTTAGTCTAGGAGGGATAATCATGAAACGTATTACCGTTAATCAATATAAGACATCAGAGCGTTATTATAAACTCCCAAAAGTCTTGTTTGAGAGTGAACGTTTTTCTGGTTAGGCAGTATGCTGATCATCATTCATAATGAATGGCTCTATGTTTAAAAAATATCCAGTAAAACTTTCTGGTGGGTGATGATTCTTCTCTTTGCCTCCTCGTTATTCCCCTATGTGACGGCTATTGTTTCAACTAATTTTACCGATTCGTTAGCACAAGTTGTCTATGGCTTGGTTGTCTTATTCATTACCGTTTCAAACAGAGGGCTTTATCGTTCGCTTTATCAAGATGATCCAAACAATCCTCTCTTAAAACGACAAATTGAAGACATGAAGAAATGGATATTCTTTGATACGATTGGGAAAGTCATCGGTCTTGTCTTGTCAGCTACTATTTTTCCGCCAGCCATGCTTCTTTCCGTTCTTTTGACTCTGGTAGTCCTTGTGATTCCAAGTCAACTGAAGGAGGATTAGGTTTAGTATAGATAGCAGTATTAAAAAAATGAATACTGCTATTTTTCTTTGCTATTGTACAGGTAAATGAAAGAGGATTATAATATATACAGAAAGTGAGATGAATACTATGAAACACGTTAATTTGAACAATGGAGTGAAGATGCCAATTCTTGGATTTGGTGTTTTCCAAATTCCTGCCAGTGAAACCAAGCAGGCCGTACTTGATGCTATTAAGGTTGGCTATCGTCATTTTGATACGGCTCAGTCTTATGCCAATGAAAAAGAAGTTGGTGAAGCTATCGCAGAATCAGGTTTGCCAAGGGAAGAATTTTTCATTACTAGCAAAGTCTGGCTAGAGCATTACGGTTATGAGAAAACGAGAAAAGCTGTTCTACATTCATTGGAGGTCATGGGCTTAGATTATCTAGACTTGATGCTCCTTCATCAGCCCTTTTCAGATTATTATGGTTCTTATCGTGCCTTGGAGGACTTGTATAAAGAAGGGAAACTGCGTGCCATTGGTGTCAGCAATTTCTATCCCGATCGTCTGAGTGATCTGGTGGCTTTTAATGAAATCACACCACAGGTCAATCAAGTTGAAACCCATCCGTTTAATCAACAGATTTTCGCACAAGAGAATATGATCAAAAACAATGTTCAGATGGAGTCATGGGCTACTTTTGCAGAGGGTAGAAATGGCATCTTTTCTCATCCGACACTAGTGGCGATTGCGGAAAAATATGGTAAGTCCACAGCTCAAATTATGATTCGTTGGCAGGTGGAGCGTGGTATCGTCTGCTTGACAAAATCAGTAAAACCAGAGCGTATGGCTGAGAATATTGATGTTTTTGATTTTAACTTAACGGATGAAGATATGACAGCTATTGCAGAACTTGATACAAAAGAAAGTCTGTTTTTCAATCACCAAGATCCTTCAACAGTTGACATGTTCTTGCGTTTGATTGAACAGAGAAAAAATGGAGACAACTAAAGATGAAAACAATTACTTTAAATGATGGCAATCGTATTCCAGCAGTTGGGTTTGGAGTATTCCAAATTCCAGCGGATGGTTCAACTTATACAGCAGTGAAAGAAGCTTTGGAAGTTGGCTACCGTCATATCGATACGGCTCAAGCATATTTCAATGAGAAAGAAGTTGGACAGGCTATCAAGGATTCTGGCATTTCACGTGATGAAATCTTTGTCACTAGTAAACTTTGGATTCAAGATTATGCTTACGAAACTGCTAAAGCAACCATTGATGCAATCTTGGAAAAAATGGGGCTTGATTACCTTGACCTCTACCTGCTTCACCAACCTTATGGCAAAGTCGAAGAAGCTTGGAAAGCTCTAGAAGAAGCCAAAGCTGCTGGTAAAATCAAATCCATCGGTGTATCAAACTTCACGCCAAACTTTTGGAATCAATTTATTCCAAATTTTGCAACTATCCCAGCTGTTAACCAAGTAGAGTTCAACCCATATTTCCAACAAAAAGCTCTACGTGACTTGCTTGCAAAGGATGATGTTAAAATCGAGGCTTGGGCGCCACTCGGACAAGGAAATAAAGACTTATTTGCCGAACCAATCATCACAGCTTTGGCTAACAAATATGGCAAAGATGCTGGGCAAATTATTTTGCGATTTGAAGTGCAAGAAGGTATCATTGTCTTGCCAAAATCAACCAAGAAAGTTCGCATGGCATCAAATAAAGAACTCTTTGATTTTGAATTGACCGCTGAAGAAATGGCAGAGATTCGTGCCCTTGACAAAGGAAAAGGTGCTCATGACCCAGACGCACCAGGCGTTGGAGATTATCTCTTGTCAGCTTATGACATTCATGCTAATGATTAATTTTTAAGATTGTTTGAGGAATAATAAATGAAAAATGTTTTAATTTTGGGTGCCAATGGACAAATTGCACGGATTGTAGCGAAACGTCTTTTGAGCGAACAAGATGATGTTCAATTGACACTTTATTTACGAAAAAGTCATCGTGTTGATGACTTAGTGGCTATTAAACCTGCGCGTGTAAGGACAGTAGATGCTGACATTCACGACCAAGAAATGTTGGACAAGGCTGTTCAAGGACAAGATATTGTTTTTATTTCAAATGTTGACCATGACCCTGATAACAAACTGACTCAAGGTGTTATTGCAGCAATGATTAAAAATGATGTTAAACGTGTTATAGCTTCAAATGTTTTAGGAATTTACGGAGAAGTTCCTGGAGAATATGGTCGTTGGAATACAGAAATGCTTACGCAAGCAGGGCTCAATCGAGCTCGACGTTCTGACGAATTATTAGAAAAATCAGGCTTAGATTACACAACTTTACGTTTGCCTTGGTTAAATGACCGTGATGAGGTGAAATACAGTATTACGCACAAAGGAGAATCATATGTCGGTGTCTCTGGCTCACGTCAAAGTATTGCAGACGTTGTCGTCAAAATGATTGCTGATCCAACTTACCTCAATAGAGAAAGTATAGGTCTTGCAGACCCCGATACTCAAGGATTGACACGTCCTGTTTATTAAGATAAATAGAGAAGGAGAAAAAATGAAAGTCGCAACATTTATTGAATCAGGGAAAATGACAGTTACTGAAGCACCTGTACCAGAAATTCAAAAAGACACAGATGCCATTATTAAGATTGTTCGCGCGTGTGTCTGCGGTTCCGACCTTTGGTGGTTTAGAGGTATTTCTAAACGCGAACAAAATTCTTATACCGGACATGAAGCTATCGGCATTGTTGAAACAGTAGGAAATGCGGTGACCTCAGTTAAATCTGGTGATTTTGTCATTGTTCCATTTACACATGGTTGTGGTAAATGCGCTGCTTGCCGTGCTGGTTTTGATGGCAATTGTACCAATATGGAACCAGGTGGTAACGCTGGCTATCAAGGTGAATATCTCCGCTTTACAAATGCTGATTGGGCACTTATTAAAATTCCTGGACAACCGTCTGACTATTCAGATGACGTATTGAATTCCCTCTTGACTTTGGCTGATGTGATGGCAACTGGTTATCATGCTGCTAAAACAGCAGAAGTCAAAGCTGGCGATACTGTTGTTGTCATGGGAGATGGTGCCGTCGGTTTGTGTGGTGTTATCGGTGCTAAACTATTAGGTGCAACACGTATTATTGCCATGAGCCGCCATGCTGACCGACAAGCTTTAGCAAAAGAATTCGGCGCAACTGACATTGTAGCTGAACGTGGTGATGAAGCCGTTGAAAAAGTTATGGCGCTAACGAATGGTGCTGGAGTCGATGCTGTTTTAGAATGCGTCGGAACAGAACAATCAGTTGAAACAGCTGTCAATGTCTGCCGTCCAGGTGCTGTGATTGGTCGTGTAGGTGTTCCTCAAAAAGCAGAAATGAACACCAATGCACTCTTCTGGAAAAATATTGGTTTACGAGGTGGTATTGCCTCAGTAACTACTTATGACAAAGAACTACTTCTTGATGCTGTCTTAACTGAAAAAATTAATCCAGGTAAAGTCTTTACCAAACGCTTCAATCTCGATGATATTCAAGCGGCTTATGAAGCTATGGATAAACGCGAAGCAATTAAATCTTTAGTTATTGTATCAGAATAAAACAGCTCAAAACCAGCTGTTCAAAGCTGGTTTTTCATTTTGAAAATAAAGTTGCCGTTGTAACGGGCGGCGGTTCTGGAATTGGTCGTGGTATTGCTGAACGTTATCCTAACGAAGGAGCAAAAGTTATTATCGCAGGACGTCGAGAAAATGTTTTGAAAGAAGTGGCAGATAGCAATAAGAATATTTCTTATGTTGTGGCTGATATTACAAATTCAGATGACGTTGCTAAAATTGTTAAAATCGTTGAAACTGATTTTAATGGTCAGTTAGATATCTTGGTAAATAATGCTGGTTGGGCACCTGTTACACCACTTAAAGAGTTGCCAATGGCAGATTACGATCGTGCCTTTGCTCTTGATGTGCAGGCTTTGTTGGATGTCACGATTCAAACATTACCGTTTATTCTTGCCTCTATAGCAAAGATTATGCAGATGCTAACCAAGATATTGAAAAAGTAGCCTATGTTTATCTTCCTCCAGGGTATGATGTGGACACGACAGCCATTTTCTCAAGATAATCTGACACTTCATATTAGTATAGGTTCTAGTCATGACCTTCTTGCTGTTCAAGAATATCTGTACAATATGCTCCCAACGTTTTTTGACAAAACGAACTAAAAAAGCTGACTCAGATGAATAGTCTATCAGTATTTATAAAATGAATACTGCAATAAACAATAAGTATTGTACTATTCACTCTTTTAAGAATAAAATAGACTCATAAGGAGACCTCTAAAAACTAATTTTCTAAAATTTAAAATGTTGATTTAACAAGGCTTTCAGAACTCCAAATTCACAATTTTGGGAGTTTATAGAGGTGCCCATAAATAAGAAAGAGAGAACTGATAATGCAAACACAAAATGTTGTTTTTTTGAACAAAGATTTAAACCTTCGCCTCGCAGGTATCCTTCGCTTGCCTGCAAACTTCGATTTGAATACCAATTACCCGGCAATTGTTGTAACGGGGCCCATGCTTTCCGTAAAAGAACAAGCTCAAGCCGTTTATGCCGATGCACTTACAGAAGCGGGTTACGTTACCTTGGTATTTGATGGCGCTTATTTTGGCGAAAGTCAAGGTTTCCCACGCCAGCAAGAGCTTCCTGATGTCAAACAATCAGATATCGAAGGGGCTATTGACTTCCTTGAGAGCCTTCCTTACGTTGATAATAGCCGTATCGGTGGTTTAGGCATGTGTGGGTCAGGTTCTTATATGTCAGTTGCTGGTGTCAAAGATAGTCGTTTAAAAGCTATTACCGCAGTTGTGCCAGCAATTTCTGATATTTCAACGTCACCAATGACATCATTCTTCTTACCTGAAGAGGAAGTGAAGGCAGCTAAAGAAGCTTATGAAAATGGAACAGGTGACCTAATTACACTTAATTTCCAACCTCGTGCCTTTGAAGAGGGGGCACAATATTACTATTCTGCTCGTGGGAATCGTGCACGGTGGAGCAATCAAGTCGTGGCTTGGAGTCAATTAGAGCTGATTAATTACAATGTGACCAATATCATGAAAGATATGACCAAACCGTACTTGGTTGTTACTGCTGAAAATGCCTGGAGCCAACCAGCATCTCGTGAAATCTTTGATGCAGCCAAGAGTGATGTAAAAGAATGGGTAGTTGTCCCTGAAGCAAGCCACTTTGACATGTACGACCTCCATCCTTTTGTAGATGTCGCCTTTGAGGCAATCATACCTTTCTTTGAAAAAAATATTTAATCCTAACTATCCATTTGAATAATGAAAATAGATAAAAACGAGGTAAACAATGCAATACACAATACTTAATAACGGAATCAAAATGCCTATGGTTGGATTTGGAGTATTCCAAATCCATGATGCCAAAACAACGCAGACAGTTGTAGAAGAAGCGATTAAAACGGGCTATCGTTTGATTGACACCGCCCAAGTTTATGGTAATGAAGAAGCGGTCGGAAAAGCTATCAAGGCCTCAGGTGTTCCCCGTGAGGAGCTCTTTATCACAACCAAACTTTGGATTTCTGACTTTAGTTATGAGGCTGCTAAAGACGCTTTTAATGAATCCTTACGTAAATTAGATTTGGACTACGTTGATCTCTATCTCTTACATCAACCATTTGGGGATATTTTCGGAGCTTGGCGTGCCTTAGAAGAACTTTATAAAGAAGGAAAAATCAAAGCGATTGGAGTTTCAAACTTTAAACCAGATCAATTAGCTAACCTTGCTGCCTTTAATGAAGTTACTCCAGCTGTCAATCAGATTGAACTCCACGTTTTCAACCAAAAAGAAGATGAGCAAGCCTATATGCTCTCAAAAGGGGTGCAAACAGAGAGTTGGGGCGCTTTTGCTGAAGGACAATTTGATGTTTTTAATAATCCAGTTTTAAAAGAAATTGCAGAAAAATACAGCAAAACAACAGCACAAGTTATGCTTCGTTGGCAGTTGCAACGTGGCATTGTCTCCCTTTCAAAATCAGCCAATCCAGAACGTGTCCGTCAAAACTTTGACATCTTTGATTTTGAATTATCAGCAGAAGATATGGACAAAATTGCGACTCTTAACACGAACACAACTGTCTTCTCGGATCATCACGAAGCTAAAACAGTTGAACTTTTGGCAAGCTTTGTTGGAAAATCATTTTAATAGGTATAAAGTGTGGTAGATAAGGAGAAAATGGAATGACAACATTATTTATAAACGGTAGTCCCAATAAAAATGGCAATACCGTCGCTTTAGCAAAAAAATTATTAGGAGATCAATCTTTTGAAACGCTTCATCTAGCAGATTATAAAATTTATGATTACGGACAAGATTTCTCAGATGATCAATTTGAAGAGGTGCTAGCAAAGCTATTTGAAGCAGATACAATTGTGATTGGCTCACCAGTCTATTGGCATAGCATCAATGGTTTGGTACGGAATTTCCTGGATCGACAGTATAGTCGTGTCGAAGAACAGCTCAACGGAAAAGTGTTGTATTTCATCTTTCAAGGCTCAGCTCCGACGCAGGAAGTTCTTGATTTGGGGAACTACACCATGAGCCGTTATGCCGGCTTGTATGGAATGGACTACAAGGGTATGATAACTAGGTAAGAAATTGAGAGGTTCATGAAGAAACTAAGTTTATTTTTCTAGGGTTTTTGACAGTCTTTTCCTTGTTGGCTCTCTGACTACGGTCTAGGTAAGAAGGGCAACGGTTTAGTTCATCAGCTACAAGCTCAGAAGTAGCTGAATGGTTTACTGAGATAGGATATTAAAAGTTCTATGGAAAGAGAGAACAACTCTTTATTCCACAAGAAATAAATTTTGGTATAATACTCTTTATTAAGGAGAAGTGAACATGAATTTAATGTCAAAAGAGCGTTTAATTGCTTTTACAGATGCCGTCTTGGCGATTATCATGACGATTTTAGTCTTGGAATTAGAACGGCCAGATCAGATTAGCTGGCAGGCTCTATGGGATTTGCGGACCAATTTTTTCGCCTACACCATTTCTTTCTTCTGGTTGGGAACCATGTGGGTTAATCTGCATCGTAGTTGGGATGTGATTGATAAAATCAACACCAATTTGGTTTGGAGTTCGATTGTCTTACTCTTCTTTTCATCCTTTTTCCCCTACACCACAACCTTGGTTTCGGCTGATTTTAACAATTCAGTTGCTCAAACCTTCTATGGGGTCATTGTTCTTCTGGTATCAGCTTGTAACGTCTGGATGTATCACGAATTGCATAAACTAAATCCTGATGCTGTTGGAGCAAGCCGTTTTAACATTTTAGATAAGGAAGGTCTAGTTGAAATTGCACTAAAGCTAATAGGTTTAGTCTTGACCTTGACGGTCTTCCCTTCTGCCATGATGTGGGCGGTGCTGTTTACGTTCTTGGTCATCGTTTTACCTAGAACAATTAGGCAGTAATCCTTATCAAATAAAGAAAAGTATGGTTCTTTCGAGGGAAACATACTTTATTCTCACAAGAAATAAATTTTGGTATAATACTCTTTATTAAGGAGGAGTGAACATGAATTTAATGTCAAAAGAGCGTTTAATCGCTTTTACAGATGCCGTCTTGGCGATTATCATGACGATTTTAGTTTTGGAATTAAAACGGCCGGATCCGATTAGCTGGCAGGCTCTATGGGATTTGGGGACCAATTTTTTCGCCTACACCATTTCTTTCTTCTGGTTGGGAACCATGTGGGTTAATTTGCATCGTAGTTGGGATGTGGTTGATAAAATCAACTCCAATTTGGTTTGGAGTTCGATTGTCTTACTCTTCTTTTCATCCTTTTTCCCCTACACCACAGCCTTGGTTTCGGCTGATTTTAACAATTCAGTTGCTCAAACCTTATATGGGGTCATTGTTCTTCTGGTAACAGCTTGTAACGTCTGGATGTATCACGAATTGCATAAACTAAATCCTGATGCTGTTGGAGCAAGCCGTTTTAACATTTTAGATAGGGAAGGTCTAATTGATATTGCACTAAAGCTAATAGGTTTAGTCTTGACCTTGACGGTCTTCCCTTCTGCCATGATGTGGGCGGTGTTGTTTACGTTCTTGGTCATCGTTTTACCTAGAGCAATTAGGCAGTAATCCTTATCAAATAAAGAAAAGTATGGTTCTTTCGAGGGAACCATACTTTTTTTCTGTACTATCAAGTGAATTGCATTAATATACTTTTATTCTTTTTCAAAGTTGAGATGTAATAGGTTTTTGTGGCTTCCTTATCTACGATTGGGACATGCACACGTTGGGTTGGATTGTCTGAGGCGGCCTGAGAGATATTGGTTGAAAAGCTTGGCAAAGCAGAAGCAGAGATCAGTTCGTCAAAGGCTTCCCAATCTGTCTGGACAATAAATTTGGTTTGTGTTAGCTGATCCACAAGTGGTTGCCAAATCCCCAAACCGGACCGCAAGAGCATGGTTAGGTTTGCCAAATCTTCCAATGCAATTTCCTCACGCATGGCATAGGGATGGGCAGGTGGAACGGAAATGTAAAGTTGTTCTTTGAAGAATCCAGTTGTCAGCACATCGTCATGCTCAATTGGAAAGTCTGTCACGATAAACTGGAATTTTTGACTAAGTAGGCCTTCTATTAGGGAGTCATTATCGTGTAACTCGATATGGACTTCTTGTTCTAAGTCCTGATCTGCCAAACGATTCCTCACTTCCCATTCTACACCAGGAGCTGAGATGCCGCCAAATAAAGTCGTGGCTTGGAGAGAAAAACGTTGGATATTTTTTAAAAATTGTTGCTCATAGTTGAGCAAAGCTTCTGCTTGTTGAACAGTATATTTACCAGTATCCGTTAAGGAAAGTTTGTTTTTGCTTCGTTGGAAAAGCTGGACGCCTAAGTCGTCTTCTAACTGACGCATATTACGGGTCAAAGACGGCTGTGAAATCAACAAAACCTCAGCTGCGCGTGATAGTGTCCCTTCTTTAGCAACCGTAATCAATTGTTCTAGGTGCTGTAAATTGATCATATCTTCTCCTTTGTGACTATTCACTTTATGAATAGCAGCATAACTGATTGCTATTGTACTATTTTTTAAAGCACTTGTAAAATAGAGACATCAAGTGGAGGTGGCTGTATGAATAAGATTAGATTAAATAATGGAATAGAAATGCCACAGGTTGGGATGGGGCTGTTTCAGCTGAAAGGTAATGAGACTCAAACCTACATCAAACAGGCGATTGAGGCTGGGTATCGCTTATTTGATACGGCTAGTATCTATGGTAATGAAGCAGATTTAGGGCAGGCCATTAAGGATTCAGGAATTGCTCGAGAGAATTTTTTTATTTCCAGCAAGGTATGGATTCATTCTGATGGCTATGAGGCAACGATGAAGGAGTTTGAAACAAGCCTAAATCGCTTGGGAACAGATTACATTGACCTGTATTTGATTCATCAACCGATGGGGGATGTTTATGGATCTTGGCGTGCCTTAGAGGAGCTTTATACTCAAGGGAAAATTAAGGCTATTGGCGTATCGAATTTCTCTGAAGATCGCTTGCTTGATTTTATTTTAAATACAAAAATTGTTCCAGCAGTAAATCAAATTGAGCTTCATCCTTTCTTTCATCAATCATCCCTAAGGAAACTGATGAAGGATTACGGGATTCAGGTTCAGGCTTGGGGCCCGCTTTGTGAAGGGATGAAAAATATCTTTCAGCATCCAGTATTAGAAAATATCGCGAAAAAACATCAGAAATCCATTGCTCAAATCGCTTTAAAGTGGAGTGTGCAGATGGGCAATAGCGTCATCCCAAAATCAACAAATCCCGTACATTTGGCAGAAAATGTAGCCCTTTGGGATTTTGAATTGGACCAAGAAGACTTAGACCAAATCAAACAGCTGGACATTGGTTACAGTGAGATTATTGACCATAAAAATTTAGCCGTTGTAAAAGGGTTGAACCTGTGTTTAGGGAGTAAGAAGACTCCTGTCTAAAGGAGGAATTATGGTATTTACAAAAGATACAAAAATTAGAGAAATTACCCAACATCCTAGTTTTAGAGGATTTGGACACTTATTATTCCCGCTTCAGTTGGCCTTTCATCCTGAGGAGACTGTCCAAGATGTGACTGATTCAAATCATTTTATCTGGTATTCAAACCTGAAAACAAAGACCAGTTTAGAGGTTTTGAACAACTTACTCGAGCGTGCTCAAAAAAATGAACAAATCTTTTTCCCCATTTATGATGAGGACGAGATGGTGAAGGATCCAAGTAAGAGAGAAACAGGGCTATTTTACTTCAAAGGGAAGGAATATGAGAAATTTGCCCTTATCAATGCAGGCGGCGGTTTTCATTATGTTGCTGCCTTGCACGACAGTTTCCCACAAGCCTTGGCCTTAAGCCAAAGAGGCTACAATGCCTTTGCTCTGATTTATCGCCCCGAGAAGGCCTATGAAGATCTAGCACAGGCCCTAGATTATCTTTATAGTCACTCCGGTGAATTGAAGATAGACCCTGACCAGTATTCGCTTTGGGGTGGTTCTGCTGGAGCTAGGATGGCTATTCGCTTAGGTAACAAAAGCGAATTACAACGTTTAACAAGGACATCCATAGAGCCAGCCAGCATGGTTGTTAGTCAATATACTGGTTATTCATCTGTTTCTAGAGATGATGCACCGACCTATGCCAATTGTGGTACTAATGACTGGATTGCCAATTGGCAAGTGATGGAAAATCGACTGAAGAACTTGAAAAAGCTTGGGATTGACAGCCGGTTTCAAGTCTATAAAGGTTTGAGGCATGGCTTTGGTATTGGAAAAGAAACGGTAGCAGAGGGGTGGATTGATGACGCCATTTCCTTCTGGGAAAAACAAGTCAACAAATAGAAATTGGAGAAAAAATATGAGATTAACAATTATTGGTGCAGCAGGACAAATTCCGGGATTTCTTATCCCACGGGTATTAGAAGAAACCGATTTTAAATTGACACTAGCGGGACGAAAGGTCAGTCAACGTTTGTCTTATCAGGATGACCGCATTCGCTATGTGGATGGGGATATGTCCCGTCTTGATAATGTCCGACAGGCTTTAGAGGATTCAGATGTTGTCTTTGTCAATGAAGCATCGCCAGCCTTGTTAGAGCCAACCATTGCCGTCATGAAGGAAAAGGGTATCAGACGCCTCATTGTAGCAGGGGTTCTCGGTGTGTATGATGAGGTCGTCGGAGACTTTGGTCGATGGAATGAAGCCATGATTGGTGCTTATTCTCCAACAAATAATCGGGTCATCGGTGCTAAGTTAGTGGATGAGTCAGGTTTGGATTATACCTACCTTCGTATGACTTGGCTCTATAATCAGGAAGGCAATCGCTCCTACAAGTTGATTCCGCAAGGAGAACCCTATAAAGGTGCTCAAGTCACCCGCCAAGCAGTTGCCCAATATGTTATGGACTTATTGCAAGATCCAAGTCGTGACTTGGGTGTGAGCGTTGGAATCGTGGAGCCAGGAAGTGAAGCTTTAGCGAAACCAGTTTTCTACTAAGAAAGTGTGAGTATATGAAAAAAGAATCATTTGGGATCATCTTACCCATTACCCTATTAGCTTATTTTTTGATCTTAATGGATAATTCCATTATCTTTACCAGCTCTGTTCAGATTGGGGAGAGTTTAAACCTAACAGATACCAGTCTAGCTTGGGTATCGAATGCCTATACGCTTACCTTCGGTGGCTTTTTGCTCCTATCTGGTCGCTTGTCTGATTTGTTGGGTCGTAAGCGAATTTTTCAAATTGGTCTAGCTATATTTGGACTGAGTTCCTTGGTGATTGGCCTTGCCCAAAATGCATCTATGATGATCTTGGCACGTGCTATTCAAGGGATTGGAAGTTCTATTATCGCGCCAACAACCCTTGCCTTAATGATGGATACTTATACGGGTGAAATGCGAACAAAAGCTATTTCCTACTATGGTGCGACGGCTGGAATTGGATCAAGTGTTGGTCTCTTGATTGGTGGTGGCCTAACCAGTTTTGTATCCTGGCGAGCAGGCTTTCTAATCAATGTCCCTTTGACTTTGCTCTTGATGTATCTGACTCATCGCCATGTAGTTGCTAAGGCTGGACACCAAGAGAAAATAGATTACTTGGGAAGTTTATTGTCAGTTGCAGGTTTAGCGAGTCTGATCTATGGTTTGGATGGTGAGATTTACCCCCTTGCCTTTGTTATCGCTGGTTTTCTTATCTTGATTGGCTTTTATTTCTATGAAAAAGGACAAAAACTACCTATTATGCCACTAGACTTATTCAAAAATAAAGTTCGTTTTGGTGCCTATCTTGTCAGAGCTCTATTCATGATGGCTATGTTGCCCTATTGGTTCCTATTGCCACAGCTATTACAGGCTGAGTACGGTTTTTCTGCCTTGGGGTCTGGTTTTGCCTTTCTGCCCTTGACAATCACAACCTTCCTTACTTCTCTTCTGCTCCCCAAACTGACTAAGCGATTCGGTAATAATCGTATTTTACTCATTGGAGAGATCGCTTTGTCACTTGGTCTTTTATGGGCTAGCCTATCACCATTAGAGTTGGGTTATGTGCAAGCTGTTGCCTTGCCAATGATGGTGATTGGTATTGGTCAAGCAATGGTCATGGCACCTGTGACGGCAGCAGGTATCTATCAAGCTCCTGATGACTTGGCAGGTTCGGCTAGTGGCTTGACAAATGCCATGCATCAAATTGGTGGACCAATTGGCTTATCTGTTATTATGGCTATGACATCGAATTTCTATGTCAGTCTTGGTTGGATGGCAGGTTTTAGCCTAGTCGCTTTGCTTTTTGTCCTTATCTTTATTTATCAATTTGGAAAAAATCCCTAGGAGGTATCTATGAGAAAAAGCTTTATTTTATTGGTAAGTGTCCTAGTCTTAGCTGCTTGCTCCGTTCAAAATAACAATACTACAAGTAGTAGTTTATCAACCTCATCTTCATCTGTTCTTCCAAGCGGGAAAATGGACCAAAGTCAGATTGCAGCACCGCAAGTTGGTCTCTCAGATGAAGAGTGGAATAATAGTCGTGGGACAGTTTCGGATGGAAAAGATACCAATTCTAAGCAAGAGCCGACTCGAATCTTGTCTGAAGACGCCGATAGTCTGATTGTCTATTTTTCACGATCAGGCTCTACTGAGTTACTGGCTAGCAAGATTCAGGCACTTTCTGGTGCAGATGTGATTGAATTGGTTGCCAAAGAAACGTATAGTTCTGATTATGGTGAAACGGTACAACGGGCCAATAAGGAACGAAATGTTGAAAACACTCCTGAATTGGACGTAGAGATGCCAGATTTATCTCGCTATAAAACCATTTATATCGGCTATCCTATTTGGGGCATGACAATGGCAGAACCTGTTGCAACCTTTTTCGAAACCCACGCCAAAGAACTTGATGGTAAAACGATTATTCCATTTTCGACAAATGGAGGCTATGGACTAGGATCAAGTATAGATTATATCAAAACTATTTTGGCTAAAAACCAGGTTACCGCTCGTATTGAGCCTGCCTTTGCAGTCGAAGGAAATAAGGTCGATCAGGCTGATTCAGACTTGATGACGTGGTATGATAACTTAAATAATTAAGGTAACGACTCAAGTCGCTTAAAAAAGAAAACCAGGGCATAAGCTCTGGTTTTTTATTGCGATAAGCGATTATGAGAAACTGTTTGAATTAATAGGTTCCCTACCAAAAAACCACCAAAAATTCTTTGGCAGTTTTTTGTTTTTCTATTTTAGACTGGTTTTGTTTATTTTCAATATGTGCTGTAATTATCACATATTGATTTTTACTAATATAAAATATTTTTGGATCATATCTAAATGTTAAGTAAGTATGTCTTAGTCCAGCGCCATTTCGAATAAATAATTTTAAGTAAGAGTAATCCTCATTATGTTCTATATTTATGATTTTTCCTCTTGCAATAACTGTATTTCTTCTCCTATTTTTTATTTGGGAATTGATATGATTCATCATTTATTATCTCCTTATTTTCAATTTTTCTAAAGATATTCTGTTTGATACTAGTCGTAGAAAAAATACGAGAACTACCCTTTTTATAAATTTTCATTTTCAATAGTCAATTCTTCACAACGAAAATCTGATTCATTATCTGTTTTAGCATCATACCCAAATAGCAGAGTAGGGGGTGGATCACGTCTTTCGCCCTCTAAGTAATCTCGTTCTTGTTGTGTAAGTTTTTCATTTAATTCTGTATCATGACGAATAATATTATCAAGACCATCATTTTAAATAGACGCTAAAAATAGAAGATGTTGTCCTTTTATGACGAAAAAACTACAGTTTATGACTTCAATGAAACTTTAGTTGTCTTTATATTATACTAATCTTGTAAATCATAAGAAAAGGAACGTCAATCATGAAAACAACAACTAAACTCATTGGTATCCTATCAGCTCTTATTGTAGTTATCCTCGCTGTCTTTTTAGTGACTAAGTTTAATAGTCATGAGTCAGGGCGTGTTAGCACAAGTAGTAGCCCAGCCAAGACGGTTAAGAAATCATCTTCAAGCTCAAGTAAAGCTGTTAAGAAGGATAAGAAATCAGCCCAATCATCAACTTCAGCAGTTTCAAGTAAAGAAAATGACAATCAGGCTTCAGCAGTAGCACCAAAAGCTTCTTCTCAAGAACAAGCCCAAGTAGGTGCTACGGAAGGTGGCCAAGTGGCTGAAGCAACAACACCAGCTTCTCAAGTTGGGGGAGTTGAAGGTGGTCGAGGTGCTTGGACAGCTACTTCTGGAACATTGACACTTGATGAGGAAACCCCTGTATATGCTGCACCAGATAAAGACAGTGGGGTTGTTTCTAAAATGCCTGCAGGTGATGTTGATTGGGATAAATATGAAATTTTACCTGATGGAAACTGGTATAGTTTTGTCAAAGATGGGCAACGTTATTATATTTCATATTCAGATGTAGGGCATTGATAAAGTATTAAGAAGTCTTTATAAACCACTTTTCAAGTCTATCAAGGCTTTAAGATAAACATGAAATAAAAAAGACAGTAACTATTCTGAAGTTACTGTCTTATTTTGGTCTTACGAAAACCACTAGCTATGCTAGTGGTCCCAAAAATTATTAAGCTATGTAGCAAAAAATACTAGAAACAGACTATTCAAATACAAAACCTAAGTCGATTAAAGAGGTTAAAGTTAAAAGTAGAGAATTACTTACAAAATCTGATAGTTTGAGAAAAGAGATGATTTGCACTACGAGTGGTAATCGTAGATTTAGGGTATTTTTCCAATATGCTATTTACATTATGTAACCCAAGACCTCTTCCTTCCCCTTTACTAGAGTACCCCCTAGCAAAAATATGACTAACATCCACTTTTTCTGATTTTATACTATTTTCAACGATAAGTACCAATGAATCATCATTATTTATGAAAACAACAGTCATTCTAGGACTTGTGGCTTTAATGGTGGCTTCAATGGCATTATCACAAAGGACAGAAAGAACAGTTATGAAATCTAGTAATTCTATCCTAAAATTACTAACAGGTTCTTCAATCTCAACAGAAATTGAAATTCCCCTATTTTGTGCCTCAAGTAATTTAGCGGAAAGAATACTTTTAATAGCATCATTCTTAATATTACTAAGTTTAGCAATATCAAACTTACTATCATAGAATTGGTTTGCACTATCTCTAAGTACGCCATTGTAAACAGTTTTAATAGCTTCAATATCTTGATTATCAATTCCTAATTTTAGACTGGTCAAAATATTAATGTAGTCATGACGGAAACTTCTAATTTCCTCATAAAGTGATTCAACATGATGGCTGTAAATAGATAGTTCATTTAATTGAGTATCTTTTTGATCAATTATTTCCTTCTCTAGTTTTTCTTTTGAAATTGCATTGAGATAGAGTAGCATTACAAAAAACAGAACAATATAAAAGTTATTAATATGTCCTCTCCAATTATCTGCATCAGCTAATTTGTCTCTATAAATAACAAGTATAGAAACTAAGAGCATATATACAAACATAGAGATGTTGATCAGTAACAATAAATACTTGAAATAGTAACGCTTGAAACCTTCTTTTATTTCGTTAAAATCTAACCTAAGAGATTTTACTATGAGTAAATGAAGAGGGAAAACCAGTAATTCAATTAAGATATCATACCAACTTAGTTTGACTTCATTGAAGACAGAGACTCCTAGTAGAGGGAAAACGTAGAATGCTAACATTCTACCTAGCAAGCTTTCAACGATAACGGGGTACAAGCCATAAAAAATATCAAGTGTTTTACTACCATACTTATTTTGATATATGTTATAAGCAATAAAGATAAAAAAGAAAGTAAAGTACCCAACAGGAGGACATATGATGAGGAGTAGAACATACAAAAATGGACCAATAATACACCACAAAGGTTTGATTGGTTGGTTACTAACCTGTTGAAACAGTAACAATACCACTAACATCTTAGAATAGAACAGCAATAAATTTATAACTATATCCATAGAAACACCTTAGCTTTTCAGAGATTTAACTTTTTCTAGGAGGCCCTTATATTTCGTACGCGAAATGGGACATTCATTATTATTTTCAAACATTACCATTTTATCTTCTTTATTGATCCTAACGATATTTTCAGGATTAACGATAAATGAACGATGGCATCGAAATAGGCGGTCATCAGCTCGTTCAACTTCTGAAATACTGGCGTAGAACTCCATGCGTTCTTCTTTAGTATGCAAAATAACTTTATGTATTGTTGGAGATGTTTCAAAAAATAAAATATTGTTAAAAGGCACTTGAACATGGGCCGTAGCTGTTTCAAAAGTAAATGAATCTTGGGCAATAGTGGCACCGATTTTATCCATGGTATATTCAATTGCTAAATGCACACGTTCATAAAACTCTTCATCATCCAAAGCTTTATCAATAAAATCTAGTGCAGCAACTCTATATTTAAAAGTGACTGGCATAAATTCTGAATGTGTTGTTACAAAAACAATTGTGGCATTAGGATCTTTTTTTCGAATTTCTTTCGCAATGTCTAGCCCCTTTTTTTCTTCTCCTTTAATTTCAATATCTAAAAAGAAAAGTTGATGAGAACCTCTTTCGGTAATCGCATCAAGTAGCTGGCTAGGTTTTCCAAAAATCTCAGGTCCTTTACATTTTAGAGATTTTTTGGCAATAACATCCTTAATAACGGTCTCTATTCGTGTTTGTTGTAAAAATTCGTCTTCTAAAATAAAAATATTTAACAATTAGTGTACTCCTCATTCGCTAAAATATTTAGTACTGTAGTAAAAGACATTGAAGTCTTTTTCCAGTATGAAAATATATTTGTTTTGTTTTTTTAGGACGTCTAAATAAAAATCCATGTTTCTTTGCAAATACAGATAATTTTCCCTAACATGCAGTACACATATAAGTATGGAAACTTTTAAGTAATGATAGTAGTCATAAAACCGGTATATCGTAACAGTTCTAGAAACTATTATATCGGTATACTTTTACTGTAAATGACAAAAAATGAACCGTTTATGATATATGACAAATTAAATGGTATAACCAAGCTATAATAAAAATAGGAATTGGAGGTGAAGTATGTTCAATATTGTGAGGCACTTTTGGTTGTTGATAACTGTTAAAAAGTATATTAAAAAATATAAGTTAAAAGTTAAAGTTAACAATCATTTTAATTCTATAAGGATTACTACAGCAACTAACACTCTTTATTTTATCACATTTACAAAGAATTGTAATTATGGAAAAAAGTTAAAAAAATTAGGAGGAGTAACATTTATGCACAAATTATTTTATTGACAGCGAATATTGATTATAACAAAATATTTAATGAACATCTCGAACTATTAGGTGTCATTGATATCAAAAAGTCATTAGCGAATACCTCTAATGAAATTAGTGATTATCTTGATTATTTTTTTAATATCGAAAAGGTGCACTAACCTCCATGTACATGTAAACTGTACTTGAGGTTATTTTTTTATCATCAGATTAAATAGTTTTTCGATGTTTTATCGTAACAAATGTTTATTTATGTATGTTATAACAAAACGAAGTTCAAATCTGCAAACTTTTGAAACAAGGATGTACTTTAATTGTCTTAGAATCGCTTTCTAGGACAAATATATCCTATTTACTGGTTTTCTCTAAAAAAATGCTATGATAAATCTAGGGAGGGGATTATGATGCAGATTAATCTTGAAAATTTAGTTCCCATTTCTGAAGCTAACCAAAATTTTTCTAAAGTTGCTCGTATGGTCGACAGCAAGGGGACTGCAGTGATTCTAAAAAATAATAAGCCCAAGTATGTATTGGTAGAATATGACACCTTAATTAAAAATGAATAAGGTGAGACAGAAGTTGCAGAGCAGGTCACAGTCGACGATGTGGCTAACTATGTTTTGTCTCGTCATTTAGATGCCTTCAAGGAATTAGCTAAATGAAGCGATAAAACAGATAATTCAGTGATAGCAAAATAGATAGAAAACTAGGGCATAAGCTCTGGTTTTTTCTATTACTTTTAATATTTTCATTTGTTAGAATGTAGGTAATGTGCGTGCTTGTCACGCCCTTTTTCTGTGTCTTTTACGGCTTTAGTGGTTGTAAATAACTATAAAAATCTTAAAGGCATGGTAAATGCTAAAAAGAAAAGGAGAAATTTATGGCTTATATTTGGTCTTATCTCAGACGTTATCCTAAGTGGCTAGCAATGAATTTTACGGCGGCCATTTTATTTGTTATTGCTAACTTGGGTTTGTCGACGGTTCTTGCCAGAATGATTGATGATGGTTTCCAGTGTCTTCTTGATTTTGACGACAAGTCCACAAGCAGGAGCTATTATTTCCTTTGCGGGAGGAGGACATGGCACACCAGCAGAATACGGACATGTGGCTTTCGTCGAAAAACTCTACCCAAATGGCTCATTCCTTATCTCCGAAACCAATTACAATGGCAATCCAAACTATACCTTCCGTAAATTATCTGGAGTGGATAGTAACTTGAGTTTTGCGTATACGACGAAATAAAAAAGGATATGCTAACAATGACTTGATTTGTTAGCATATTGTTTTGGAGGTGGTGATATGGATTTGTTAGAGAAACCCGTTTATAATTATATTAAAAATAATCATGGAGTAATAACTTTTCGTGATATGGAAGAGCTTAACTTTTCTTATCAACAATTGAATCAATTAGTCTCAAAAGGGAAAGTGGAATCAATTGAAAGAGGTATCTATCATCTGCCAGATACCTATATCGATGACTATTTTAGTTTACAGTACCGTTTTCAAAAAGGAATTTATTCCTTAGAAACAGCACTTTGGTTACATGGTCTGTCCCTTACCATTCCATTTGAGCCTGTGATGACTTTTCCTTTCGGGACAAATACGAGGCCAATGAAAGAAGCTGGTGTCAAGCCAATTGTCGCTAGAAAGTATCATGAAATCGGTATTATTAGACTGGAGCGACAGGCTGGACAGTTTATCTCAGTATATGATATGGAACGAACATTAGTGGAGTGTTTGAGAACAGCTTATCATGTCGATATTCAAGTTATTGCTCCAGCTTTTCAAGCTTACTTTAAAAAAGGAGCTGTTGATTATGCCAAGTTGTATCACTATGCACAACTATTTAAAGTAACCGAAAAACTACAATCATATGTGGAGGTCTTGTCGTGAAATTTTCAAATGCTAATAGTTTCAAAGCTAAAATCAAGAATATTGCAAAAGAAAAAGGGATCTCTTTCTCAAAAGATTAGTCAAATATTTGAAGAATACGGTGCGAATATGTTGGATGTATTCGGTTGTTATATGTGTAAATTAAACAATTGTGTTACAATGAAACCATATAGAATTTTAAGTTTTCTCAAAAACTTTTTATAACTAAGAACACATAAGGAGGTAAAATGGTGAAGTATTCTAAAATAACAAAAGTTTTTCAGCTTTCACTCGTCATCATATTTATTTTAGTCTTGTTAGGGCTCTTTGTTCCCCAGCAGTTTCAAAATATTAGTTTTTACTTAAAAAATCTCTTAACAACTAGTGTTGGCTGGTTTTACTTGTTATTGGTTACGGGGATTTTAATTTTTTGTGTCTTTTTAATTGTAAGTCCGATAGGGCAGATTCGCTTGGGTAATCCCACGAGTCGGCCAGAGCATTCGACGACGTCATGGATTGCCATGATGTTTTCTGCTGGAATGGGGATTGGTCTGGTCTTTTATGGGGCAGCAGAGCCTTTGAGTCACTTTGCTATCTCGACGCCCAATGCAGAAATAGGCAGTGCGGATGCTCTCGCAGATGCTTTTCGTTTTACTTTTTTTCACTGGGGATTTCATGCTTGGGCGGTCTATGCCCTGGTGGGATTGTCTTTGGCTTATTTTGGCTTTCGTAAACGGGAGAAATATCAGCTCTCAGTCGTCTTTAAGCCTCTTTTTGGAAAATATGCGGACGGACCAATAGCAACCATTATCGATACCATCACCATTATTGCGACAGTGATTGGGGTAGCGACAACGCTCGGCTTTGGTGCCTCACAAATCAATGGTGGTCTCTCCTATGTCTTTGGTATTCCTAATAATAGTCTTGTGCAAGTCATCATTATCATCATTGCGACAATTCTTTTTCTTATTTCTGCCTTATCAGGTTTAGGAAAGGGTGTTAAAATCCTATCTAATACAAACTTGATTTTAGCTGTTGTCTTGCTTGCTGGAGTCATAGTTTTGGGGCCAACGGTTAAGATATTTGACACCATGACAGACTCTATCGGCCTTTATTTTCAAAACTTCTTCCGTATGAGTTTTCGGGCGGCGGCTTTTGATGAGACCAAGCGGGCTTGGATTAACCAATGGACCATTTTTTACTGGGCATGGTGGATTTCCTGGTCACCTTTTGTGGGCGTCTTTATTGCCCGTATCTCAAAAGGTCGGACTATTCGCGAATTTTTGACAGTAGTACTTTTGGCACCAACAGTCCTTAGTTTTATCTGGTTTTCTGCTTTTGGTACCTTATCTACTTCACTACAAGATTCGGGGGTTAATTTGATACGTTTTGCCACAGAAGAAATTCTTTTTGCCTCTTTTAATGAATATCCTCTGGGAAGTGTCCTTTCACTCCTGGCAATTATTTTAGTTTTAACCTTCTTTGTGACCTCGGCGGATTCTGCCACCTATGTTTTGGCCATGTTGTCTGAAGATGGCAATCTAAATCCAAGTAATCGTAAAAAGGTGATTTGGGGTGTCATGCTGGCCTTGATTGCTATTGCACTCATGTTTTCTGGTGGATTGACAGCTTTACAAAACACGCTCATTATTGTCGCTTTTCCATTTTCTATAGTACTAGTGTTGATGATGTGGTCGCTTATGAAAGAGTTATATCACGAAAAAGAGCAAATGGGACTCGCCATTACACCAGACCGATATCCTGAGAAGAATCAACCGTTTAAATCTTATGAGGAAAATTAGGAGGATGGCATGGAGTTAAGAGTGCTTCGTTATTTTATTACTATTGCTGAGGAGGGGAGTATCTCCAAGGCAGCTGAGAAGCTGATGATTACTTAGCCGACACTCAGTCGTCAGTTAAAAGATTTGGAGCAGGAACTTGGTGAACCTCTTTTTATCCGTGAACATATCAAGTCGCTTAATAAAGAAAACCAGGGCATCAGCTCTGGTTTTTTCTATTGCTTTTAATATTTTCATTTGTTAGAATGTAGGTGATGTGCGTGCTTGTCACGCCCTTTTTCTGTGTCTTTTACGGCTTTAGTGGTTGTAAATAACTATAAAAATCTTAAAGGCATGGTAAATGCTAAAAAGAAAAGGAGAAATTTATGGCTTACATTTGGTCTTATCTCAGACGTTATCCTAAGTGGCTAGCAATGAATTTTACGGCAGCCATTTTATTTGTTATTGCTAACTTGGGTTTGCCGACGGTTCTTGCCAGAATGATTGATGAGGGAATAAACCGTGGTGATGTTGATAAGCTTTACGCTTATGCTTGGGTCATGTTTGGTGTAGTTTTGACTGGGATTGTTGGTCGTATACTTCTGTCCTATGCGGTTGGTAAGTTGACCACTACTATGGTGCAAGTCATGCGTAATGACATTTATGCTAAGCTTCAGGAGTATTCCCACCACGAGTATGAGCAGATAGGGGTATCCTCTTTGGTGACTCGTATTACATCAGATGCTTTTGTGCTTATGCAGTTTGCGGATCAGGTTCTTAAGCTAGGGGTTATCACTCCTTTGATGATGGTTTCCAGTGTCTTTTTGATTTTGACGACAAGTCCATCTTTGGCTTGGATTGTGGCCATCTCCTTGCCTTTCCTAGCCGTAGTTGTCTGGTATGTGGCGGTAAAAACGCGTCCGCTTTCTGAAAAGCAACAGGCAACTCTCGACAAGATTAACCAGTATGCTCGTGAAAATCTGACTGGACTTCGTGTCATCCGAGCTTTCGCTAGAGAAGATTTTCAAGAGAAGAAGTTCGCTTCTGAAAATGCTGTCTATGCGGATAATTCAAACAAACTTTTCAAATTGACTGGTTTGACCGAGCCACTTTTTGTGCAAATCATCATAGCCATGATTGTGGCAATTGTTTGGTTTGCTCTTGAGCCATTAGGTTCTGGGACTTTGGCAATCGGTGACTTGGTTGCCTTTATTGAGTACAGCTTCCATGCACTATTGTCCTTCCTTTTCCTAGCCAATCTCTTTACCATGTATCCTCGTACGGCGGTGTCTAGTGAACGTCTGCAGGAAATTATGGACATGCCGATTTCTATCAATCCAAATGAAGATGGCGTGACAGAAACCGAGACTAAGGGATATTTGGAATTTGACAATGTTACCTTTGCCTATCCTGGTGAAACTGAAAGTCCTGTCCTACACAACATTTCTTTCAAGGCAAAACCTGGTGAAACCATTGCCTTTATTGGATCAACGGGTTCAGGAAAATCATCACTTGTACAGTTGATTCCACGCTTTTATGATGTAACACTTGGACGCATTCTTGTTGATGGTGTAGATGTCCGTGACTACAATCTTAAGGCTCTTCGTCGTAAGATTGGCTTTATTCCACAAAAAGCCCTACTCTTTACAGGGACTATCGGTGAAAATATCCGTTATGGTAAGGAAAATGCGAGTCATGAAGAATTGAATCAAGCTACTGATGTGGCTCAAGCCAAGGAATTTATCGAAAGTAAGGAAGAACGCTATGATTCTCACTTGGCTGAGGGTGGTAGCAACCTTTCTGGTGGACAGAAGCAGCGTTTGTCAATTGCACGTGCGGTGGTTAAACGTCCTGATCTTTATATCTTTGATGATTCCTTCTCTGCCTTGGACTACAAGACTGATGCGACCTTGCGCCGCCGTCTAAAAGAAGTGACTCAAGATGCGACAGTCCTGATTGTAGCCCAACGTGTGGGAACTATCATGGATGCAGACCAGATTATCGTTCTGGATAAGGGTGAAATCGTTGGTCGTGGCCGTCACGAAGAGCTTATGGAAACCAATGAGATTTACCGTGAGATTGCTAATTCACAATTGAATCAAAAGAGTCTTACGGAAGACTAGAAGGAGGTCAAAATGAAGAATAATAAAAAGAAACCAAATCATTCCTCAAGTTTTGGCCGTCTTTGGTCATACTTGCAGGCTTATCGTTTCCCACTTTACCTAGCCATTTTCTTGAAAATTGTTAGTGTCATCATGAGTGTCATTGAACCCGTAGTCATTGGTTTAGCTATTACAGAGCTGACCAAAAATACGCTGGATATCATTAAGGGGGTAGAAGGCGCCCATATCAATGTATCCTATGTTGGTTTGGTTCTAGTTGTTTATCTCTTGCGTGGTCTTATTTATGAGTTGGCTGCCTACTATTCCAACTATTTTATGACCAATGCTGTGCAAGCAACGGTTCAAGATATGCGAAATGAGATGACCGATAAAATCAATCGTACCTCAGTGTCATACTTTGATAAGCACCAGTTTGGGGACCTCTTGGGCCGCTTTACTAGTGACGTTGAGACAGTATCTAATGCCTTGCAGCAGTCATTCTTGCAGATTGTTAATGCCGTCTTTACTCTAGTCTTAGTTATTGGAACAGTGCTTTACCTTAATCTTCAATTGGGAGCTATAGTTGTCGTCACTATTCCCATTACTTTCTTTGGTGCTCGCTTCATTATGAGTAAGTCTCAACCTTACTTTAAGCAGCAGGCTGATGCTCTAGGTACTCTTAACGGTTTTGTTCAGGAAAATCTGACTGGTTTCAATGTGCTTAAACTTTTTGGCCGTGAGGATCGATCTTTAGACGACTTTAAAGAGATAACGGAAGATCTTCAGAAGGTAGGTTTTAAGGCCAATTTCATTTCAGGCCTCATGATGCCTGTACTTAATGGTTTATCTGACTTGACCTATCTCATTGTCGCTGTTCTAGGTGGTTTGCAAGTTTTGGCTGGTCGCTTGACGATTGGTAATATGCAGGCCTTTGTTCAGTACGTTTGGCAGATTAATCAACCTATTCAGAACTTGACTCAGTTAGCTGGACAATTGCAGAGTGCTAAGTCTTCTTTGGACCGTATTTTCCAACTCATGGATGAACCAGACGAGGCTAATGATGCTACTGAAGTGCTTGAAGGAGATTTGACCGGTCAGGTTAGCTTTAAGCATGTAGACTTCCAGTATGTGGCTGATAAACCTTTGATTCGTGACTTTAATCTTGAAGTCAATCCTGGCGAAATGGTCGCTATTGTCGGCCCAACTGGTGCCGGAAAATCAACGATTATCAATCTTCTCATGCGTTTCTATGATGTGACGGCTGGTTCTATCTCGGTTGATGGTCATGATATTCGTAACTTATCACGTCAGGATTATCGTAAACAGTTTGGTATGGTGCTTCAGGATGCTTGGCTCTTTGAAGGAACTATCAAGGAAAATCTTCGTTTTGGTAATCTTGAGGCAACTGATGAAGAAATTGTTGAAGCCGCTAAGGCTGCCAATGTGGACCACTTTATCCGTACGCTACCAGGCGGTTACAATATGGAAATGAACCAGGAATCAAGTAACATTTCACTGGGACAAAAGCAACTTTTGACCATTGCGCGTGCGCTTTTGGCTGATCCTAAAATCTTGATTTTGGACGAGGCAACCTCATCGGTTGATACTCGTCTGGAACTCTTGATTCAAAAGGCTATGAAGACTCTCATGCAGGGTCGAACAAGCTTTGTCATCGCTCACCGTTTATCAACTATCCAAGAGGCAGACAAGATTTTGGTCCTTAAAGATGGTCAAATCATTGAACAAGGGAACCATGAATCCCTTCTTGCAGATAAAGGCTTCTATTACGATTTGTATAATAGTCAGTTTGCAGAGAAAGAAACAAAATAATCCATCAGTTCATAACTGGTGGATTTTTGCTGATTTTAACGAGCAATAAAAGAGACTTCCCCAGTGAGAGAAGTCTCAAAATTAATATTTATTTCTCAGCAGGTCGTGTGACGAACATGGCATCTCCGAAACTGAAGAAGCGGTAGCGTTCTTGGACGGCGTGTTTATAGGCATCAAGGACGAATTCACGACCAGCAAAGGCTGAAACCAACATCACCAAGGTTGATTTTGGAAGGTGGAAGTTGGTTGAAAAGGCATCTACGACTGTAAATTGGTAGCCTGGTTTGATAAAGATATTGGTCCAGCCTGAGTCGGCTTGGAGTTGACCATCGTATTTATTGCCGATTGTCTCAAGTGTTCGTATTGAAGTAGTTCCTACTGCAATGATGCGGCCTCCAGCGGCTTTGACGCTATTAAGGGTATCGGCAGCGTCTTGACTGAGGGTGTAAAACTCTGAGTGCATCTCATGTTCGTCGACATTCTCAACAGAAACAGGTCGGAAGGTTCCCAGCCCAACGTGGAGGGTGAGGTAGACCAATTTTACGCCTTTGGCTTCAATCTTTTGAAGCAATTCAGGTGTGAAATGGAGACCAGCTGTTGGTGCAGCGGCGGAGCCATTTTCCTTGGCATAGACTGTTTGGTAACGGTCACGGTCTTCCAATTTTTCATGGATATAAGGTGGCAATGGCATCTCGCCCAAACTTTCCAAGACCTCAAGGAAGATACCGTCGTAGCTAAATTCTACGATTCGACCACCGTGATCTAGTTCCTCAGTGACAGTGGCAGTCAAGCGGCCATCGCCAAAACTGACTTTAGCACCTACTTTAAGGCGTTTGGCTGGTTTGGCTAATACTTCCCATTGATCACCTTGGGTATTTTTCAAAAGGAGAAATTCTACATGACCGTGTGTATCAGGTTTTTCACCGTAGAGACGGGCAGGAAGCACGCGCGTATTGTTCATGACCAAGGCATCGCCAGGGTTAAGCTGGTCGATGATGTGGTCGAAGTGGGTGTCAGTCATTTCCTTGGTTACGGGATCAATGACCAAGAGTTTAGAGGCATCACGTTGTTCCAATGGGGTTTGGGCAATTAGTTCCTCTGGTAGTTCAAAATCAAAATCGTTTGTATTCATTTCTTTCCTCGTTTAAAAATGTTCAGCCTTTTTATTATAGCACGATATAGGACGACCGTCATTAAACTTGTCGAGTGAAAGCGCTTGACAAAAAGGTTTAAAAAAGAGATAATAAAGAAAAATGGTATATACCAATATCGAGGTGAATAGAATGAAAAAGATTTTAGTTAAAAATCAAGTTGAGGGAGGCCAAGTTGCCTTTGATCTTCTTAAAGAGAGCCTTGCAGCGGGTGCTCAGACATTGGGATTGGCGACAGGTAGTTCACCTATCGCCCTTTACCAAGAGATGGTTGAGAGTGACGTGGATTTTTCGGAACTTTACAGCGTTAATTTGGATGAATACGTCGGACTAGCACCAGACCATGAGCAGAGCTACCATGCCTTTATGAAAGCTCAACTCTTTGATGCCAAGCCATTTAAAGAGAGCTTCCTACCAGATGGCATGGCTGAAGATTTAGAACAGGCGGCCAAGGACTACGATGACATCTTGTCCCAACATGCCATTGACCTGCAAATCTTAGGTATCGGAAGTAATGGGCATATTGGTTTTAATGAGCCAGGTACGCCTTTTGATAGTCAAACTCATGTGGTCGACTTGACGGACAGCACCATTGAAGCCAATAGCCGTTTCTTTGACAGTCGAGACCAAGTCCCTACAAAGGCTATTTCGATGGGGATTGCTTCCATTATGGCTGCCAAGAAGATTATTTTGTTTGCCTATGGTGACAAGAAGGCAGATGCCATTTTCAAGATGGTCAAGGGTCCAGTAACAGAGGAAGTGCCAGCTAGTGTCTTGCAACATCATCCAGACGTGACTCTTATCTTGGATGAGGCTGCTGCTGCGAAATTGTAATACTATCTTTTGAAAAACAATCTTACGAAACTCAGGTTGAGGCATCTGGTACTCATCCTTTTTCTTTTGTGACAATTCTCCTCCAAACAAATCAATTGCCTACTCCTCTTTGAGAGCGCTATAATAGTTAAGTTGACTTTGACTATCAAACAACAGATATAGATATTTCATAAAGAAAGAGGACATACAATGGCAAAACCTATTCGAGTATTGCTTTATTATAAATACCTTCCGATCGAAAATGCTGAGCAATTTGCGGCAGACCACTTGGCTTTCTGTAAATCAATCGGCCTCAAAGGACGTATCCTAGTCGCTGACGAAGGAATCAATGGAACGGTTTCTGGTGACTATGAAACCACTCAAAAATACATGGACTACGTTCACAGCCTTCCAGGGATGAAGGACCTCTGGTTCAAGATTGATGAGGAAGAAGAGCAAGCCTTCAAGAAGATGTTTGTTCGTTACAAGAAGGAAATCGTCCACCTTGGTTTAGAGGATGACAACTTTGACAGCGACATTAATCCACTTGAAACTACAGGTGCTTACTTGTCACCAAAAGAGTTTAAAGATGCTCTTTTAGATGAGGACACTGTTGTCCTCGATACACGTAACGACTATGAGTATGACCTTGGTCACTTCCGTGGAGCCATTCGTCCAGACATTCGCAACTTCCGTGAATTGCCACAATGGGTCCGCGATCATAAGGAAGAGTTCATGGACAAGCGTGTGGTTGTGTACTGTACTGGTGGTGTCCGCTGTGAGAAGTTCTCAGGTTGGATGGTCCGTGAAGGCTACAAAGATGTTGGCCAATTGCACGGTGGTATCGCAACTTACGGAAAAGATCCAGAAGTTCAAGGGGAGCTTTGGGATGGTAAGATGTATGTTTTTGACGAGCGTATTGCTGTGGATATCAACCATGTAGACCCTATCGTTGTCGGTAAGGACTGGTTCGATGGCACGCCTTGCGAACACTATGTCAACTGTGGTAACCCATTCTGTAACCGTCGTATCCTTGCTTCAGAGGAAAATGAAGACAAATACCTCCGTGGCTGCTCACACGAATGCCGTGTTCACCCACGTAACCGTTATGTCTCTGAAAATGGTTTGAGCCAAGAAGAAGTTGTCTCACGCCTTGCGGCTATTGGTGAGAGTTTGGATGTAACACCAGCCTAAGTTTAAATAGAGAAGAAGCTGAGAGGAATCTCGGCTTTTTCAAACTTCTTATTTGTAATCATTCTAAATAACTGTTATAATATTTTTTAGAATGATTCTAAATAAGGAGTAAATAAATTGGAAGATAAGAATTTTGCAGAGCGTTTGAATATTTTGAGAGCAGGTGTATTAGGTGCCAATGATGGCATTATTTCCATTGCAGGAGTGGTTATCGGTGTGGCTAGTGCGACATCAAACATCTGGTTTATTTTGATTTCTGCCTTGTCAGCGATTTTTGCCGGTGCCTTTTCGATGGCCGGTGGCGAATATGTCAGTGTCTCAACGCAAAAAGATACCGAAGAAGCTGCCATCGCTAAGGAACAAGCTCTCCTGGATCGCTCACCTGAAGCAGCTAGAGAGAGTTTGTACCAAACCTTCCTCAGTCAGGGGGATTGCGAAACAGCAGCCGAAGTCAAGGTCAATCAAGCCTTCAGTAAAAATCCTATTAAGGTCTTGGTTGAGGAAAAATATGGAGTGGACTTGGATGAAATTACCAATCCATGGCATGCTGCCGTATCTAGTTTCTTTGCTTTTTCGGTTGGTTCCTTGCCACCAGCACTAGCTATCATGCTGTTCCCAGAGCCTTACCGTATTCCTGTAACAGTGGTTGTGGTTGCCCTGACTTTGCTCTTGACTGGCTATGTCAGTGCTAAGCTCGGAAAAGCACCTATTAAACAAGCTATGTTGCGTAATTTGACAGTAGGACTCTTGACCATGCTTGTAACCTTCTTGGTCGGGCATATCTTCCACGTGAATGTGTAAGTGTTAATAATGGATAAGTCTACCATGTTAGGTAGGCTTTTTTAGTCTGCTAGACCAAGCTTATCCGTGGTACAATAGGGTTATGCGTTTAGATAAATTATTAGGACAGGCGGGCTATGGTTCTCGCAATCAAGTCAAGAAGCTTATTCGTAGCCGTCAGGTATACGTGGATGGTGTCTTGGCTGAACAAGATAATCTTAATGTGGATGCTAGTCTTCAAACCATCACGGTTTCTGGTAAGGAACTGGAGCATGCCCCAGAAGTCTACTACCTTATGAATAAGCCGTCAGGGGTGGTGTCAGCTCGAAGGGACAAGGAACACCAAACAGTCATTGATTTGATTAAGCCTGAAGATCAGCGAAAGGGGCTTTATCCTGTTGGGCGATTGGATAGAGATACGGAAGGATTGGTGCTGATTACTAACAATGGTCCCTTGGGATTTGCCCTGCTTCACCCACGTTATCATGTGGCTAAGACTTATTATGTCGAGGTCAATGATGTTCTTGGGCCTAATGCACCTGCATTTTTTGAGTCTGGTGTTGTTTTTGAAGATGGTACTGTTTGTAAATCAGCTCAGCTGGAAGTTTTAAGTTCTGCGAGTGACAAGAGCTGTGCTAGAATTACGATTTCGGAAGGCAAGTTTCATCAAGTGAAAAAGATGTTTTTGGCTTATGGCGTCAAGGTAACCTATCTTAAGCGTATTTCTTTTGGAGAGTTTAAGCTTGATGAAGGGATAGCTGTAGGTTCCTACCGAACGTTGACCGAAGCGGAAAAAGCAATCTTACGTACTTATCTTGGCTAGTCATTTCTTATTATTAAGGTATGATAGGAACTTTCAATCTCCTGATAGGTCTATCCTATCACTAGGCTTAATACTGTAAGGTCCATAACGACGGTCTTTTCTAGGGGTATAAGTGAAACTTATGGCATTCCATAAGTTTTTTTAATTTCTCAATCCTTGTTTCTGGTGGTATGATGGTATCAATTCGATTGAGAACTGAAGTAAGTCAGGAGCAATGACCAAGTCTAATCAGAGAGGGAGGTTCATTATGACAGAAGCATTTTATAATCATTTAGCAAAGACACGTCATCAGATTCACCAACATCCAGAGGTTTCTGAGGAGGAGCACGAGACGACAGTCTTTTTGAAAGGCTATTTGAGAAATCTAGGTATTGAGCCTTTAAATTATCCCTTGAAGACAGGACTTATCGCTGAGATTGGGTCAGGTCATCCGATTATTGCTTTGCGTGCTGATATTGATGCCCTACCGATTAAGGAAAAGACAGGACTTCCTTATGCCAGCGACAATGGGGCCATGCATGCTTGTGGTCATGATTTTCACCAGACCTCTCTTCTCGGAGCTGCTCAGCTTTTAAAAGAAAGAGAAGCCGAGCTTAAGGGGACCGTTCGATTGATTTTTCAACCAGCCGAGGAAAATTTCCAAGGGGCCTATCAGGTCATTGAAGCGGGTGGTCTTGACGGTGTGTCAGCTATTATCGGTTATCACAATAATCCTCACTTGAAACCTGGTCAGATTGGTCTTCGTTCGGGAGCTATCATGGCAGGTGTGGAGCAGTTTAGGGTTGATGTTAAAGGTGTTTCGTCCCATGCTGCCCGTCCTGATTTGGGTGTGGATACGGTCTTGGTTACTACGACCATCATCAACAATTTACAGCAAATTGTGGCTCGGACGGTGTCTCCCTTTGAATCGGCTGTATTGTCAGTCACTCATATCGAAGTTGGAAATACCTGGAATGTCCTTCCGGCATCGGGATTTTTCGAAGGAACGATTCGTACCTTTGAGCCTAAGGTTCGTGAAGATGTCATTGCTCGCTTTGAAAAAGTTGTTCAGGCGACAGCTGACCAGTTTGGTGCTCAAGTTGACATTACTTGGGGTAATTCACCTTACGTGACCTACAATGACCAGACACTCACACCACTCATCTTTGAAAATTCTAAGGCCTTTGCAGAAGTGATTGAAACTTTGCCATCAACAGGGGGCGAAGACTTTGCGGCCTATCAAAAGGAAATACCAGGAGTCTTTGCCTTTATCGGCTCTAATGGTGAAGAAAATGCACCAGACTGGCATCATGATGATTTCCTTGTGAAAGATGAGGCCTTGCCAGTAGCTGTTAATTACTATGTGGAAAACGCCCTTTTCCTACTTGACTATTTTAAGGAGAAAGGCAAATGACCATTCCCTTAATCGGTATTACCAGTAATGAAAAACTTGTTAGGGAGTTGAGAGCTTCACTGACGCCCCATTTATAGGTGTTCAGTGGCATGCTGAGTTTCTCTTGGGACATAAGTTCTTAAAAGACCAAGGACTCTTTGATTATTTTGTTAAGAGTTTTAAATAAAGCTTAAGGACTTTAAATTGGTACTACTTTTGATATTGAAAAGGGAGGACGTGCTTAAGTAGAAAAAATCTTTTGATCATTTAGTTTACACTTAAGAATCCAGCCGATTGGTTGGGTTCTTTTGTCGTATTTTAGAAGCAAGATTTCAGGACTTAGAAAGGGAGGGAAGATTTTTCACTTGCTATTTTTGAGCTTTTTAGATAAAATGAAAGCGTTATCATCTTAAAATAATAGATAGGAAGTGGTCAAGTCATCTTTTTGATGGTTGACCTTATAACTTCCGAATAAGGAGAAACGTATGTTAATTGGTATTCCAAAAGAAATCAAAAATAACGAAAACCGTGTGGCTCTAACGCCTGCGGGTGTGCAAAGCCTTGTAGCTAAAGGTCATGAAGTTCTTATTGAAACCAATGCCGGTCTTGGCTCTGGCTTTACTGATGCAGATTATGAAAAACAAGGTGCTAAAATTGTTGCAACTGCTGCAGAAGCCTGGGCAGCTGAGCTTGTGGTTAAGGTGAAAGAACCTCTTTCAGCAGAATATGGCTTCCTTCGTGAGGATCTTTTACTTTTTACCTACTTGCACATGGCAGCAGCGCCAGAATTGGCAGATGCTATGGTCAATGCTAAGACAACAGGTGTGGCCTATGAAACAGTACGTAGCCAAGAAGGTCACCTACCACTTTTAGTTCCAATGAGTGAAGTCGCAGGACGTATGGCCGTTCAAATCGGTGCTCACTTCTTGACCAAACAAGAGGGTGGTTCTGGCGTTCTCCTAGGTGGGGTACCTGGTGTTCCTAAAGGGAAAGTGACTATTATCGGTGGTGGTGTCGTAGGGACACATGCGGCCCGTATTGCCCTTGGACTTGGGGCTCAAGTGACTATTCTTGATATCAGTGCCAAACGTTTGTCTGTCCTTGAGGAAGTCTTTGGTAGCCAAATTCAAACACTTATGTCAAATCCGCTCAATATTGAAGCGAGTGTTCGTGATGCTGATGTGGTTATCGGTGCAGTTCTTATACCAGGGGCAAAAGCGCCGAAACTCGTTACTGACGATATGGTTAAACAAATGCGTCCAGGTTCTGTTATTGTTGACGTTGCCGTTGACCAAGGTGGGGTTGTTGAAACTGCGGATCGCGTGACCACTCACGATGAGCCAGTTTATGAAACACATGGTGTCCTTCACTATGCCGTTGCCAATATCCCAGGAGCTGTGGCACGTACATCAACCATTGCCCTTACCAATGTCACTTTGCCTTATATCGAAGCCCTTGCAGGAAAAGGATTCAGAAAGGCAATTAACGACGACGAAGGTCTTCGTCAAGGGGTTACAACCTACCAAGGTCATATTACTAGCAAACCGGTTGCAAAAGGTCTAAACAGAGAATATACATCAATTGATGAATTGGCATAAATAGATTATTTAGCATAAACAAAGAGGAGTCGCACCATGATTTGGTTGGCTCTTTTTTTGTGGTCTGAGACAAGAAGTGAATCATTTTTTTGCTAGTTGATGGGTGAGTTCTCACAAAGGATGAATTTTTTCTAATTTTGGTCTTATTTTATGCTATAATGAGTAGAAATATTAAGGGGAGTAATGAGTATCTATAATGCTTGCCATTAGGAGGTTTTATCGTGGCCAATCATATTCGTGTTTTCACAGCAATTATTTTCTCGCAGCTTGTCGTCTTTTATTTTGGTCTTCAAATGAATGTATCATTGTCCGAGCTTATATTTACAGTAGGTGTGGCATCCCTGCTTGAAATTATTTATCATGTGAGGCTTGTTCGTAAGATAGGAGCCGATATTTCTTTTGAAACTTTTTGGAAAAATTGCGACCAACTTTTTAGAAAAAATGCTGTGCTCTTCTTTTTTTTAGTTTTTTACCACATCATTTTCAAAGGTGGGGATTTCGTGTCCTTTATGATTTGGCAAGTTTTCTTTGTTGTCTTGGTGACTACTATCATTTTGGCGTCAAATGATGCACCGGAATCACGATAGTACTTAGATAATGCAATGAAAGAGTGAAGGTAATGTTTAGCATTCAAAGAAATCATTTATCAGACCAGGGCGTTGACTATATCACTTTTGGTAAGGGGAACAAAACTCTCATTATCATTACGGGGTTAAGTTTGCAACGATTAGGTGATATGTCCAACCTCACTATTTACTCACTATTTTCTCGATACGCTAGGGAGTACAAGGTCTATATTTTTGATAGAAAGAACCATATCGAAGAAGGTATTTCAATTGAAAATATGGCTGATGACCTCTACCATTCTTTACAAGAGTTGCATATTGCTAATGCCTCTATCATAGGCATATCACAAGGTGGTATGATTGCTCAGCTGTTTGCTATCAAGTATCCTCAAAAGGTGAAAAAGCTAGTATTAGCTCTGACATTATCTCGCAATAATGCTATCAGTAGAGAAACCATCGGAGGGTGGATAGAGATGGCAGAAAATGGTGATATGGATAAGCTCAATATGGATTCCATGAGTAAATCATTTTCGTCACCTGTTTTAAAGAAATTATATGTGATTAATAAACTATTCCTGAAGACTGTGAGTGTTGAAAAACAAGAACGATTTGTCCGTTTAGCCAAGTCAATTCTTGAGTTTGATTACCATAAGTCCCTTGATAAAATCATCTGCCCGACTCTTGTCTTGGGAGCTAAAAAAGATTTGGTTCTGGGAGTGGATGGTACAAGGGAACTTGCAAATAGCATTCCAAATGCTTCCTATTATGAATTTAGCAAACAGGGTCACGCAGTCTTTATTGAGAGTAAGCAATTTAATAAAATGATATTAGAATTTCTGCGAGAAAACACTTAGGTAGTGGACTTATGGAAATCTATTAAAAACGGATGAGAAAGGGGTTACAATAAAACTGTAACCTCTTTTTATTTTCCAGTTCAGATATGTGCGGTCTGAAAAATTAAATGATAGAATGGCAATAGATAGGAGGATACAGAAATGTTGAACTATGATTTGATTGTTATCGGTTTCGGTAAAGCCGGTAAAACTCTGGCTGCTAAGATGAATGCAGCTGGTAAGAAAGTTGCTGTCATCGAGCGCAGTAAAGCCATGTATGGTGGTACTTGCATTAATATTGCGTGTATCCCAACCAAGACTATGATTGTTGCGGCTGAGAAGGGCTGGTCATTTGACGACACCATGAAGGAACGTGGTGCAGTGACTGGTCGTCTTAATGCTAAGAATTATAAAATGTTGGCAGACAATGGCGTTGATGTCATTGATGCAGAGGCACATTTTGTGTCGAATAAGGTTATTGAAGTAGTAGCTGGTGATGACCGCCAAGAGCTTACAGCTGAGACTATTGTTATCAATACTGGTGCTGTATCTAATGTCTTGCTTATTCCTGGTTTGACAACAACTGAGCATGTCTACGATTCAACTGGTATTCAAACCCTTGAAGCCTTGCCAAAACGTCTGGGTGTCCTAGGTGGTGGTAATATCGGTCTTGAATTTGCTGGCCTTTATAACCGTTTGGGAAGCCAAGTGACTGTCTTGGATGTAGCGACTAGCTTCTTGCCACGTGTAGAGCCATCTATTGCTAAGTTGGCCAAGGAATACATGGAAGAGGACGGCATTGTCTTTGAGCAAGGTGTTAAAACTTCCGAAGTAAAAAATGACGGTGATGAAGTTGTCGTTGTTACTGACAAAGGCGAGTTCCGTTTTGATGCGCTCCTCTATGCGACAGGACGCAAGCCTAATATCGAACCCCTTCACTTGGAAAATACAGATATTACCTTGACTGAACGTGGTGGTATCCAGGTCAATAAACATTTGGAAACAAGTGTTCCTGGTGTCTTTGCGGTGGGGGATGTTAATGGTGGTCTCCAATTCACTTACATTTCACTAGATGATTTCCGTATTGTCTTTAATTACTTGACAGGGGATGGTAGCTATAACCTTGAAACACGTGGAGCAGTTCCAACTGCCATGTTCCTCAACCCACCTTTGGCACAGGTTGGCCTTACTGAAGACCAAGCCAGAGCAGCAGGTGGACCAGTTGCTGTCAAGGAACTTCCAGTTGCTGGCATGCCTCGTGGTCATGTTAACGGTGACTTGCGCGGTGCTTTCAAAGCTGTGGTAAACCCTGAAACTAAGGAAATCTTGGGAGTGACACTCTTTGGTCAAGAATCTCATGAAATTATCAATCTAATTACCCTAGCTATGAATCATCACATTCCATATACAGATTTGGCTAAACAAATCTTTACTCACCCAACTATGGCTGAGAACCTAAATGATTTGTTTGCGATTTAAAATGAAAAGAGCCGAGAGGCTCTTTTTTTGTGAGTATATCATCCATACAAAGCGACACTCTAGGTTAGATGTCGCTTTTTTTGCGCTTTGATGATAAGATAGAAGTGACATAGGAAAATTCCTTAGATTGGTGCTCTTTGTCTCCTTTGAATGCTTGATTGACCTTGAGTCACCACTAGAATCTGTATGAAAAATCTAGAAAGACACTCGCCTGCAAATTCGTCTGTGAGTGTGTGTAATTTATGACTAAGAAAGTAGGAGTGGGCAAGGCTCACAGTAAGATTATTTTGATGGGGGAGCACTCGGTCGTTTATGGTCATCCTGCCCTTGCCCTCCCTCTTAAGGATATTGAGGTTGTCTGTCAGATTCAGGCGGCTGAGACTCCTTTGACGCTCAAGGCTCAAGATCCCTTGACGACAGCGATTTTTTCAGCGCTTAATTATCTGGAAATCAAAAACCAGCCTATCAGCTATGCTATTAAGTCTAGTGTCCCTGAAAAGCGTGGCATGGGGTCGTCTGCGGCTGTAGCCATTGCGGCAATTCGAGCGGTCTTTGATTATTTTGATCAGGAGCTTAGCCAGGAGACCTTGGAAATGCTAGTTCATCAGGCGGAGACCATTGCCCATAGTAAACCTAGTGGTTTAGATGCAAAGACCTGCTTGAGTGACAAAGCCATTAGCTTTACGCGTAATATCGGTTTCAAGGAAATCGAGGTCAATTTAGGTGCCTATCTGGTCATTGCTGATACGGGTATCCATGGAAATACCCGTGAGGCCGTGGAAAAGGTTGAGGCTATTGGTTTAGATGCCTTGTCAGATCTCAACCAACTGGGCGAATTAAGTCAGAAGGCAGAACGTGCCCTCAAAGCCAAGGATCAAAAGCTTCTTGGTCAGCTCATGTCTCAAGCCCATAATCATCTTAAATCTTTAGGGGTATCTTGTGATTTGTCGGATCTTCTAGTAGCAACTGCTCTGGAGCAAGGTGCACTGGGAGCCAAGATGTCAGGTGGAGGACTTGGTGGCTGTATTATTGCCCTGACAAGTACTAAAGACCAAGCCCAAACGATTGCTAAAAAACTTCAAGAAAAAGGAGCCGTAAACACGTGGATAGAAAGCCTGTAAGCGTCAAATCGTACGCAAATATTGCTATTGTCAAATACTGGGGTAAGGCGGATGCGGAGCGTATGATTCCTTCAACCAGTAGTATCTCACTGACTTTGGAAAATATGTATACGGAAACCAAGTTATCTTTTCTGCCTGAGGATGCGACTGGTGATGTCATGTATATCGATGATGAGCTCCAAGGGGAAAAAGAAACAACCAAGGCCAGCAAGGTTTTAGATCTCTTCCGTACTAATCCAAACCAACATGTCAAGATTGAAACTTGGAACAACATGCCAACAGCAGCGGGTCTATCCTCAAGTTCCTCAGGACTTTCTGCCCTAGTTAAAGCAGCTAACGAGCTCTTCCAAGTCGGAAAAACGCAGTCTGAATTAGCTCAAATTGCCAAGTTTGCTTCAGGCTCATCATCACGTTCTTTCTTTGGACCATTGGCAGCCTGGGACAAGGATAGTGGTGAGGTTTACCCGGTTGAAACAGACCTTAAATTGGCCATGATTATGCTGGTTTTGACAGATCAAAAGAAACCCGTATCAAGCCGGGACGGTATGAAATTGTGCACCGAAACATCGACCTCTTTCCCAGAGTGGATTAAACAGTCTGAGCAGGATTACAAGGATATGTTAGACTATCTCAAGGCTAATGATTTCCAAGCAGTCGGTGAGCTCACTGAAGCTAATGCTCTTCGTATGCACCAAACAACAAGTACGGCTAACCCACCATTTTCATATCTAACGGAAGCCTCTTATCAGGCTATGGACAAGGTTAAGGCCCTCCGTGCCTCTGGTGAGCAGTGTTACTTTACTATGGATGCAGGACCAAATGTTAAGGTGCTCTGTCTGGAAGAAGACCTAGACCGCCTAGCAGACCATTTCAGTCAGGACTATCAGGTCATTGTTTCACGCACCAAGGAGTTGCCAGATGCCTAAGCAGTCGGTCAATCAGGTCACAGTAAAAACAGGTGGGAAACTCTACATTGCTGGAGAATACTCAGTCTTAACAGCTGGGCAGACAGCCCTAATCCAATTTATTCCCATTTTCATGTCAGCAGAGGTCAAGGAAGCACAAACTACCCAGTTGTCCTCAGACATGTTTGACTATAGTGTTAGTCGTGAGTCAGACGCAAATTACGCCCTCATTCAAGAGGCCTTGAATACTTTTGAGGCCTTTTGTGGTGAGAAGTTACCCGCTCTGGACCTTTCCATCACTGGAAAGTTGGAACGAGATGGGGTTAAATTTGGTATCGGTTCTTCGGGTTCTGTTGTGGTATTGACCCTCAAGGCCTTGGCAGCAGCCCTTCAGAAAGACTTATCTAAAGACATTCTCTTTAAGCTAGCTAGCTACAGCCTTCTCAAGCAGGGAGATAATGGTTCTATGGGAGATTTAGCTTGTATCGTATACGAGGATCTGATTTCCTATCGTTCCTTTGACCGTGCAAAAATAGCAGAGCTTATAGACCAAATAACTCTATCAGAGCTTTTGGAAAAAGACTGGGGCTATCGTATCAGTCCTATAGTGCCAGTTCTCAAAGCTCACTTTTTGGTGGGGTGGACCAAGCAAGCTGCTATCTCAAAAGACATGGTTAAAATGGCCAAATCTCGCATATCAAGCAAGTATTTAAGTGAAACAGAAGTTGCCGTCCAAGATGCCCTCAAGGCACTGGAAACAGGAAATAAGAATTTACTTAAGAGCAGCCTTCAGGCTGTCAGTGACCAGTTGGAATCACTTAGTCCAGATATTTATGTGGCCAAGCTGAAAAAACTCAAAGAAGCAGAGCAAGGACTTGATGCTATCGCTAAGTCTTCTGGAGCAGGTGGTGGCGACTGTGGTATTGCCTTTGCCTTTGACCAAGCAAGCCGAGATACCTTAGTTGAGCGCTGGCAAGAGGAAGGAATAGAGCTCTTGTATGAGGTTTAGTGGTCAGCTAAGTAGACATTATCACGCAAGAAAGTAAAGAAATAACCTATGACAAATCGTAAAGACGATCACATCCGTTATGCCCTCAAGTACCAGTCGCCCTACAATAGTTTTGACGATATGGAACTTATCCACAAGTCTCTACCGACTTATGATTTAGATCAGATTGACTTGTCCACACATTTTGCGGGACGAGATTGGGATTTTCCCTTTTATATCAATGCCATGACAGGTGGTTCCGCCAAGGGTGGTGCTGTTAATCGAAAATTAGCTGAGGTGGCCAGCCGAACAGGTATTCTCATGGTGACGGGGTCCTATAGTGCTGCTCTAAAGGGAGAAGCACCAGAATCCTTTGACTATCGCCAAGAGTTTCCAGACTTAGACCTAGCGACTAATATCGGTGTGGATAAGTCTGTGGACCTAGGGATTAAGACGGTGGAAGCTATGAACCCAGTCTTTTTACAGCTCCATGTTAACCTTATGCAGGAGCTTCTCATGCCTGAGGGAGAGCGTATTTTCCATACATGGAAGGAAAATGTGGCGGCTTATGCACAGAAAATAGAGTGCCCACTTGTCCTCAAGGAGGTCGGCTTTGGTATGGATGTGGAAACCATTCGTTACGCCATGTCTCAGGGTATCAAGACTGTGGATATCTCTGGTCGTGGTGGGACTAGCTTTGCCTATATTGAAAATAGTCGAGGCGGCAACCGTGATTACCTCAATGACTGGGGACAAAGCACCGTTCAGACCCTCTTGCAAGCCCAAGACCTTCGTGAAGATGTGGAAATCTTAGCCTCTGGCGGCGTGCGCAATCCACTTGATATGGTTAAATGTCTGGTCTTAGGAGTAAAAGGTGTAGGCCTCTCACGAACAGTTCTTGAATTGGTGGAACGTAATCCTGTGGATAAGGTTGTGGCTATTGTCAATGGCTGGAAGGATGACCTTCGTCTCATCATGTGTGCCCTTGATTGTCAAACTGTTGATGAGCTCAAATCTGTAGATTACATCTTACACGGTAAGCTACAAGGGACTTATATCAAGCAAAGAAAGTAGGAAAGAGCGTGAAATTTCTAGAATTAAGCAAAAGAAATTTTAAAAGAAGTAAATTGTTTCTTTTTTAAAATCCTTAATTTTGTTTCTCAATCTTGGTTTGACAATTTTAACGCATTCGACCAAAAGACTAATTTGGTTGTTTTTGTCATCGATTGCCTTGCTTCTAGCGAGCTAAGTGAGCAATTAACGAGACTTTCCGCTGTGAGAAAAGTTCTAGAAATACTTGTATTTCTAGAACTCGGAATTTTTGAGAGTAAAACAGTTTGGGGAACTGTTTTAGCCTGAGCCTAGAAATTAAAAAGTGAAGGGTCTCAAAAATTAGTCATGGAGCTTCGAAGAAGTTCGATGACGTCCGCACTCACTTAAGGAAAGTCTAAAAAAATCCATTTTACAAAAGAATATCTTACAAAAAAGAGCGGAAGCTCTTTTTTTATTACCCACTCAAGCAAAAAGTAACTTTTCCCCTTGACAAGTTACCGCCTTAGGAGTATTATTTTCAGTGAAATACGGTAGGTGAGGCTACCACAAGGATACGGATGACTACCGCAAAGCAGTGGAGACACTACTCGTTGGTCAACAGTCCTGATCGCCAAGGTCAAGACTAAGCTCATTTCATCGCCTTGCGGAGCTAAAGCTTGAACGGTCCATTTTTTGACAGAATCTATTAAAAAATCAACCTCGAGTTTATAGAGTCTTACCTGTATATGGGTAGGACTCTTTTCTTTTGTCTGAGGTCCACCCACTATGTAAAAAAATGAAAGGAGAAACCTATGAGACTAATCGACGATCACCCCGAACCGCACCTAACCAGTCAATCGCTGATTAGTGTCTTAGGGACTCCATAAGTGATTGGCTCCTGATTAAATAAGGAGATTCCAATGTCAACAAATAAAGAAAGACTTATTGCTGCTCTTCAAGAGCCACTTGAAACAACCCTTACTCGCTACAAGACTCATTTGGATGGCTTGAAGGAAGACCAAGTAGAAGAAAACCGTGACCTTTATGGGGAAAATGTCATAACCAAGGGACAAGAGGATTCTATCATCAAAAAGATTTATGAATCTATCATCAATCCCTTTACTGTTATTCTCTTAGTCATTGCTCTAGTTTCCTTTATCACCAATGTCTGGCTTGCTAAACCGGGTGAAGAAGACCCAACGACTTCTATCATCATTGTCACTCTAGTTTTGATATCTGGTGGTATCCGTTTTATTCAAGAACTTCGTAGCGACAAGGCTGCCAGTAATTTGTCTCGCATGATTGTCAATACAGCAACAGTACTTCGAGATGGCAGTGAGCAAGAAATCCCAATCGATGAAATTGTGGTTGGAGATGTGGTCAAACTGAGTGCGGGAGATATGATTCCGGCGGATGTGGTCTTGCTAGACTCTCGTGATTTCTTTGTTCAACAGTCTGGCTTGACAGGTGAAAGCGATGCTGTGGAAAAGGCTTGTCTGTCTAAGGCGGATGGTCAAAATCTAGAGAGTTTGCTTGAGAGTGAGAGCCTTGCTTTCATGGGAACTAATGTTATCTCTGGTCGTGCAACAGCCTTGGTTTTAGTTGTTGGTGATGACACCATGATGGGAGCTATCGAGCAGACCATCAATACTTATGACGAACCAACTTCCTTTGAACGTGAGATGAACTCCATTTCTTGGCTCTTGATTCGACTCATGTTGGTCATGGTTCCTGTTGTTTTTGTGATTAACGGTTTAACAGATGGGGACTGGCTTGAAGCCGGCGTCTTTGCCCTTAGTGTGGGAGTCGGTTTGACCCCAGAAATGTTGCCGATGATTATCACAGCCAGTCTTGCCAAGGGTTCTATCATTATGGCCAAGGAAAAGGTGGTCATCAAAAAACTTAATGCTATTCAAGACCTAGGGGCTATCGACATCCTTTGTACGGATAAGACAGGAACCCTGACTCAAGATGAAATCGTTCTTGAGTACCCTCTTGATATCCATGGTGACCTTGACCTATCAGTGCTTCGGAGAGCCTATCTTAACTCTTATTTCCAAACTGGCTTGAAAAATCTTATGGACCGTGCCATTATTAGCCGAACTGAGAGAGAAGCTAAGAAACACGACATCGTTCGTGACCTTGACCAAACCTTCCACAAGATTGATGAGCTCCCTTTTGATTTTGAACGCCGTCGCATGAGTGTCATTGTTAAAGACAATGATGGTTTTGTCAGCATGGTGACAAAAGGTGCCCTTGAAGAAATGCTCTCTGTTTCTAACTATGTGGAATACAAGGGTGACATTATCCCATTAACCGACGATGTTCGCGAGGAGGTCCTTGCGGAAGTCGCACAGTTGAATGAACAAGGTTTGCGTGTTCTCGGTGTTAGCTACAAATCACAGCTTAATGAAAATGACGTCTTTAGTGTCGAAGATGAAAGTGACATGATTTTGACGGGATATCTTGCCTTCCTTGACCCACCAAAACCATCAGCAGCACCTGCTATCAAGGCTTTGGCAGAGTATGGTGTGACCACAAAGATTTTGACTGGAGACAATGATAAGGTGACACAGGCTGTCTGTGAAAAAGTTGGTCTAGATGTGACGCACATTCTACTTGGAAGTGATCTTGATACCATGTCAGATCAAGATTTGGCTAAGGCTGTGGAAACGACAACAGTCTTTGCTAAGTTATCCCCAGACCAAAAGGCACGAATTATCCTAAGCCTTAAGGAAAATGGGCATAAGGTAGGCTATATGGGTGATGGTATCAACGATGCCCCATCCATGAAGGTGTCAGATGTGGGGATTTCTGTGGATACAGCTGTTGATATCGCCAAAGAAACTGCAGATGTTATCTTGCTTGATAAGGATTTAATGGTCTTGGAAAAAGGTTTGGTTGAAGGACGGAAGGTCTATGCTAATATGACCAAATATATCAAGATGACGGTTTCTTCAAATTTCGGGAATATCTTTTCTCTCCTCTTTGCCAGCATTTTCTTACCATTCCTACCAATGGCACCTGTGCATTTGATTGTCCTAAATCTTGTCTATGATATCTCTTGTATCGCCCTTCCATTTGACAATGTGGACAAGGAATTTCTTAAAGAGCCACATATCTGGGAAGCCAAATCAATCATGCGTTTCATGGCTTGGATAGGACCTATTTCGTCCGTATTTGATATTTTGACATATATCTTGCTCTATTTTATCATTGTGCCAATGATTTTGGGGCATGGCTATGTTCATGGTTCACCAGAAGCAGCAGCCTTTATCATTATTTTCCAAACAGGTTGGTTTATCGAATCTATGTGGTCTCAAACCATGGTTATCCACATGTTACGTTCACCAAAACTACCATTTATTCAAAGTCACCCAGCACTATCAGTTGTTGTGACAACCTTATTTGCTGCTTTCTTTGTGACTTCTCTTCCATACAGTCCATTGGCTAGTCTCTTAAAACTCAGCCATCTAAACGGTCTCTATTTCATTCTCTTGTTTATCATCATTACTTTGTATATGCTTAGTGTTACCTTTGTGAAGCATATCTATATTAAGAAATACAAAGAATGGTTATAGGATAACTATTCTTAGAAAAAGAGCTTAAGCTCTTTTTTCATTACCTTTCATTCTGCCAAAACCTTTTCATTTATGGTATAATAGGGCGATTATAGATAATCAGAGGCCCTAAAAAACGTCAGTTATGAGGACATATTTTCTAAGAAATGAGAGACTATGTTTTCAAGGCCCCTTTCTTTCGTAGGCTATCCCAGTGGGAGGTGGAGGCCCTGAGATTTGGGGCTCAAGGCTAAGACCGCCTCGAAGGAAACCATCACAAAAAAATCTTAAGAAGGAAAAAGAAAATGAGTAATTACGCTATTATCCTTGCTGCGGGTAAAGGAACTCGCATGAAATCAGATCTTCCAAAAGTATTGCACAAGGTTTCAGGCATCACTATGCTTGAGCATGTTTTCCGTGCAGTTTCAGCTATCGAACCAGCTAAAAACGTTACTGTTATTGGTCATAAGGCTGAGCTTGTTCGTGAGGTTTTGGATGGTCAATCTGCCTTCACTATGCAAACTGAGCAGTTGGGGACTGGTCATGCAGTAATGATGGCTGAAGAAGAGTTGGCTGGACTTGAAGGTCAAACGCTTGTTATTGCTGGTGACACGCCTTTGATTACTGGTGAAAGCCTTAAAAACCTTATTGATTTCCACGTTAATCACAAAAATGTTGCCACTATCTTGACTGCAACTGCGGACAATCCGTTTGGTTATGGTCGTATTATCCGTAACGAAAATGGCGAAGTGACTAAGATTGTTGAGCAAAAAGATGCCAACGAGTTCGAACAACAGGTCAAAGAAATCAATACAGGGACTTACGTTTTTGATAATAAACGCCTCTTCGAAGCACTTAAAAATATCAACACTAACAACGCTCAAGGGGAATACTATTTGACTGATGTTATTTCTATTTTCCGTGAGAATGGTGAAAAAGTAGGTGCCTTCACTCTTCGTGACTTTGAAGAAAGTCTCGGGGTTAACGACCGTGTTGCCTTAGCTACGGCAGAAGATGTTATGCGTCGTCGCATCAACCAAGCTCACATGGTTAATGGTGTTACTTTCCAAAATCCAAACGCTACTTATATCGATGTGGATGTGGAAATTGAGCCAGACGTTGTCATTGAAGCCAATGTGACGCTTAAAGGTAAAACTAAGATTGGTGCGGAGTCAGTGCTTACCAATGGGACTTATATTGTGGATTCAACAATCGGTGCTAATACTGTTATCACTAACTCTATGATTGAGCATTCAGTGGTTGAAAAAGGTGTTACCGTTGGTCCGTTTGCCCACGTTCGTCCGGATTCAACCCTCAAAAAAGATGTTCATATCGGTAACTTTGTTGAGGTTAAGGGTTCTACTATCGGTGAAAATACCAAGGCTGGACACTTGACTTACATTGGTAATGCGGAAGTTGGTTCTGATGTTAACTTTGGTGCTGGAACAATTACTGTTAACTATGATGGACAACACAAGTTCAAGACACAAATTGCCAATAATGTCTTTATCGGAAGCAATTCAACCTTGATTGCACCGCTTGAAATTGGGGATAACGCCCTCACAGCGGCTGGTTCAACTATTACAGATGATGTGCCAGCGGACAGCGTAGCCATTGGACGTGGCCGTCAGGTCAATAAAGAAGGCTATGCCATTAAGAAACCTCACCACCCAAGCCAACAAAAGTAGGCTTAAGGCTATCTGAGCTTGGTTGTTCTTATAAAACCAGCTTAGAATGAGGTCAGAAGTAAAAGGAGTCAAGTCATGGAGTTTGAAGAAAAAACACTTAAACGTGAGTCAAAATTTAAGGGACATATTTTTGAAGTTGCAGTAGACGAAGTCCTCTTGCCAGACGGTAAGACAGCTGGTCGTGAACTCATCTTCCACAAGGGAGCAGTAGCTGTTTTAGCGGTTACCCCAGAAGGAAAAATCATTATCGTCAAGCAATACCGCAAGGCTATTGAGGCAGTTTCTTACGAGATTCCTGCGGGTAAACTGGAAGTCGGTGAAGCTGGCGATGAAATGGCTGCAGCAGCGCGGGAACTTGAAGAGGAGACTCAGTATAAGGGTGATCTCGAATTGATTCATGAGTTTTACACAGCCATTGGTTTCTGTAATGAAAAAATCAAGCTCTATGTGGCTACAAACCTCAAGCCTGTTGAAAATCCACGCCCACTTGACGAAGATGAGTTTCTTGAAATCTATGAGTTGACTTATGAGGAATGTATGGAACTCGTAGCTTCAGGTGCAATTCAAGATGCTAAAACCATCATCGCTCTCCAATACTATGCACTTCATTTCGGAGGAAAATAAGCTATGAGTAAGCCACTTTTGACTGACGATGTCATTGAGCAGGCTAAGCGTGGGGAAATTGACTTAGAGGATCATCCTTATTATGAGGACTACGAGGAAGAGTTCTATGATGAGGACTATGAAGCTAATTATCAGCCCTCTGCTTACAAGAGCCGTCGGATTGAGAATGCTAAACGCAATCAATTCCAGCACAAGCTTAATCGCATCCTCTTTTGGGTTGTCGTCCTCTTGATTATTCTCTTCATTGCTGTCTTTTATTTCTAATAAGTCTATGAGTCAGATAGCTCTATCTACTGATTCAAGAAAGATTACAAGCTGAAAAGGAACTATATGAAAATCGGAATTATCGCTGCCATGGAGCAGGAATTAGTGCTTCTAGTGGAGCAATTGGAAAATAAGGTTGAAGAAATTGTTTTGGGCAATACCTACTATACAGGACGTTTGGGTAAACAAGATGTTGTTTTAGTCCAATCAGGTGTTGGTAAGGTCATGTCAGCCATGTCTGTGGCTGTTCTGGCAGACCACTTTGGCGTTGATGCCCTCATTAACACTGGTTCTGCAGGAGCAGTAGCACCTGGACTTAAAATCGGAGATGTGGTTGTGGCATCAAAATTGGCCTATCATGATGTTGACTTGACAGCATTTGGCTATGACTATGGCCAAATGTCTATGCAACCACTCTACTTTGAAAGTGACCCTACCTTTGTAGAGACTTTTGAAAAGGTCTTGGCTCAAGCCTCTATCGACTCTAAAATTGGTCTTATTGCGACTGGTGATAGCTTTATTGCAGGTCAGGATAAGATTGATGCTATTAAAGGGCACTTTCCAGAAGTCTTAGCCGTGGAAATGGAAGGAGCAGCCATTGCTCAAGCTGCACACAGTGTCAAGAAACCTTTCATCGTTGTTCGTGCTATGAGTGATACAGCAGCCCATGACGCTAATATTACTTTTGATGAATTCATTATTCAGGCGGGGAAACAATCAGCTGCTATCTTGGTAGAGTTTCTCAAAGAGCTTGCCTAAAATACTTTAAATGAGTGTTTATGCTCATTTTCTTAATTAATTTAAAGACGACTGCTATTCCTTTAAGAATGGCAGTTTTTTCTTCCTTTAGACAGGATAATCTTCTCATTTTTCGAAGAGAAGATCTGAATTTTAGTATTTTTTAGACAAAATTTGAATTAAAATTATGACAATAAAATGAGAAAGAAAAACAATGTTAAAAGAGAGACTCCGAAAGAAAGCCTATAATATAAGGGTTTAAAAATTTCACTATCTATTGATATCTTAGAAATCTTTACAAAACCTCCAAAGGGGTAAATAATTATCTTGCAAAGTTCTGAAAATAGTGTATAATTCAGAATGAAAAGGGTTACAAAAATGTTAAGATTTGTAATAATGGGAGGATAGAATCATGAATAACCGATTCGGTGATTCGAGGCAGCGTTTCTCCATCCGTAAGTTTACGGTGGGTGTTGCTTCGATCTTACTTTCGTCTGCAGTTTTTGGTGTAAGTACCGCTAATGCAGAACAAGCTGAAGAGCCTAAAGGCCAACCAGCGACGAGTGTACTTGAGGAAGCTAGCGAGTCTGATGGTGGGGGCCAAAGGACAAGCGCTAGCGTCTCAAGTAAAGAAGTGACAGCTGAACCTACCGTACAGGCAGAAAGTACAAGTGCTATCTCAGTAACTGCTATTTCTAGTGAAGTTGTGCTTCAAGAGCAAACGGTTGCAAGCTCTGAACAAACGAGTTCATCACAAGATAAGACGAGTGAAGCTCTTAGTGAGAAACCTGTAACTGGTAGTGAAACACGAGAAGCTAGTGCTAGCGAACTTGCAGCGGCAAGTAATAGTAGTTCTACTTCATCTGGTAATTTTGGACTTAAGGTTACCAACTCGAGCAATCCCGTCTCAGCGGATGTTAAGGTGACTAAGACAGGAACTGAAATTCATGTTCAAAACCCTAACGTTGAGCTTCAATTTCCAGACGGAAATAGTATTTACTCAAGAAGTAAGGTTGTTTATCATGATATTTCATTCCCTAACGATATAGCTATTAATTCAGGTGACAAAGTTATCTTCACTCTTCCAAGTGAATTGCAATTTAAGACAAGCTATAGTGTTAATGTTTACAACCCTAATAACGAAGTTGTTGGTATTGCTCAGGTAGATCCTAAGAATAACAGTGTTGTAACCACATTTAATCATTATTTCGAAGATCACCCTATTGGGAAATATATGAATTTAGAGTTAGATACGCTTTATTCTGAAGCTCTCAAAGGTGGCGAAAAATTGCACCTCAATTTCAATGGTCATGTCGTTAATGTGACAGTTGGTTCTGCAAATCCTATTCCTGGTGACGAAGTCATTGCTAAATGGGGTAGTCAGGACAAGAATGATCCAACCCTGATTAACTGGGGAATGCGTCTTAATTACGCAAGACGTGTCTTGAATAATCTTCAATTGATCGATACTTGGTCTGATAATCAAAGATTTGTTGATAATTCTTTAGAGTTACGTTACATTGATTCTGCTGAGCCATGGGTTGATAAGGGTTCAGCTATGGAATTGATTAAGAGTTTCTCTCATGACGATACTAAATTTGAGTTAAATCTTGGTCGTTTGGACCGTATGGTTTATGTTTGGTATCAGACACGATTGACCAACCCAGCATCAGATTCTAATAATCCTACGAATAAAGTTGACCTTCATGCAGATGTTGAGTCAAAAACATATACTTCTGAAGTACGTTTAGTTGGAGGTCGTGGAAATGCAGGTGGTGAACAAGAGGTACATTTCAATCTTGAATTAGCCAAAGAGTTGGCAGGTAGAGCCTTGAAAGATAAGGAATTTACCTTCAAATTGGTTGATATGACAGATAATAAGATGGTTGATCTTGGTGAAACAACCAATGATGCCTCTGGTAAAATTGTCTTCTCAAATCTTGTACTTAACCAACCAGGTACTTACCACTATCGTGTGACAGAAGTTCCTGGTAATGAAAGTGACGTCGTTTATGATAAGCTCCAAGCTGATGTGACTGTCCAAGTAGCTAGAGAAACCACAGATGGCCGAGAAAAATTAGTGGCCAAAGTGGTTTATCCAGATGACGTTATCTTTAACAATAAATTGGTAACACCAGCCAAGGCCAAAATTACATTTGGTAAGGAATTGACCAAGGCAGGTGTTAAGCAAGATCTAAAAGCAGATCAATTCCAATTTGTCCTTAAAGACCGTTTTGGAAAAGTCCTTGAGACTGTTGGAAATACAGCTGACGGTCAGGTTGCCTTTAGTGAGTTGACCTTTAACAAGGTAGGTACCTACAACTACACTGTTGAAGAACTTGCAGGTAAGGATGATGCAATTGTCTATGATACGATGAAAGCTGCTGTTTCTATCACGGTAACACGTGATGGTGATGCTCTTGTTTCAACCGTAGTTAATCCAAAAGACACCATCTTTAACAACAAGTTTGTGACTCCAGCTAAAGCTGCTATTCAGTTCAGTAAGGAATTGACTAAGGCAGGTGTTAACCAAACTTTGACTGCTAATGAGTTCCAATTTGTCCTCAAAGATAGTGCAGGCCATATTGTCGAAACTGTTGGAAATACAGCTGATGGTCGTGTTGCATTTAGTGAACTTCACTTTGATAAGGCAGGAACTTACACTTATACTGTTGAAGAAGTTAAGGGAACTAACGAAGATATCGTCTATGATGGCATGAAAGCGACTGTCTGGATTACAGTGACCCGAGATGGCGATGCTTTGGTATCAACGGTCGCTAATCCAAAAGACACTGTCTTTAATAACTATGTTAAAGAAGTGCAACCAGCCAAGGCCAAATTCGAATTGACCAAGGTTCTTACGGGCCGTAACCTCAAAGATGGTGAATTTAGCTTCGTTCTTAAGGACGACAAGGGTAATGTTATCCAAACAGTGACCAATAATGCACAAGGAAACATTAGTTTTGAAAACATTGTCTATGACAAACCAGGTGTTTACTACTACACTGTTGAAGAAGTCAAGGGCAATGAAGCCGATGTGGTTTATGATAACATGGTAGCTAAATTCCAGGTGACTGTTACCAAGACTGTGGGTGAAAAGGAAAATCTGCTTGTAGCAGCAGTTCTCCTTCCTTTGGATACAGAATTTAACAATAGTTACATTCCTCCAAAACCTCCTACTCCGCCAACACCACCGACACCACCAAGTGTCCCACCTAAACCACCAGTGGTTCCGCCGACACCACCAACACCGCCTACTCCACCAGTGACGCCAAAACCAGCTAAGCCAGTTCAATCCTCTGAGAAATCAGGACCTCAACTTCCAGAGACTGGTCAAGCTAACGATACTGCCTTGCTTGCCCTCGGTGTGGCAGCAGAAATGGCAGCAGTCATGGGTGTAGCATATAGCCATCGTCGCCGTAAAGACGTTTAAGATGATGACCTAAAAGATCGAGAATGCTCGATCTTTTTTAGTGTTGGAATGCCTATCTCATTAAATGAGAAATCAAGATAAAGCCAACTGCAGGATGAAATTTCTACTAAATTAAGCTATAATGAGGAGTATGAAAGTTCTACTTTATCTTGAAGGAAAATCGGTTCTTGAAAAATCAGGAATCGGACGGGCTCTCCACCATCAGATGCATGCCTTGGACTTGGCGGGGATTCCCTATACGACGGACATCTTGGGTGATTACGATGTCGTTCATATTAATACTTATGGTCCACGTAGCTTGATGTTGTTGCATACTGCAAAACGCCGTGGCAAGAAGGTCATCATGCATGGTCATTCGACACGTGAAGACTTTGAGAATTCATTCATCGGTTCTAACCTTTTGGCACCACTTTTTGGGAAATATTTGGCCCACATGTATCAAAAGGCCGATTACGTGATTACACCATCTGAGTATTCCAAAAAATTGATTCAGTCTTACGGAGTTACCAAACCAATCATTGCTGTTTCAAATGGGATTGATCTAAAAAAATACGGTAAGGATCCACGTAAGGAAGAAGTTTTCCGAGAATACTTTGGTATTAAGGAAGGACAGCCAGTGGTTATTTGTGCGGGTCTTTATTTCCAACGCAAGGGAATTGAAGATTTCGTCAAGGTTGCCGAAAAGATGCCCCATGTTCGTTTCATTTGGTTAGGTAGTATCAGCAAATGGCTGATTCCTAAGAAAATTCGAGACATTGTCAATGGTAAGCATCCTGATAATGTCAGCTTCCCAGGTTACTTCAAGGGAGCTGTCTTCCAGGGAGCTATGAGTGGTGCTAATGCCTTCTTTTTTCCGTCCTATGAGGAAACTGAAGGAATCGTAGTGCTAGAGGCCTTTGCCAGTCACCAACATGTGGTTTTGCGTGATATTCCTGTTTATGAGGGCTGGGTTGATGACAAATCTGCTTCATTCGGGCATAACGTGGATGAATTTGTAGTAGCCTTACAAGATATTATCGATGGTAAAGTGGACAAACGTGAAGAAGGTTACAAGGTTGCGGAAAGTCGCTCGATTGATGATGTCGCCCAAAAACTTGTTGAAGCCTACAAAGAAGTATTGGAGATTTAAATGCGTATCGGATTGTTTACAGATACCTATTTTCCACAGGTATCAGGTGTTGCGACCAGTATTCGCACACTGAAAACGCAGTTGGAAAAAATGGGGCATACAGTCTTTATCTTTACCACGACTGATAGAGATGTTGACCGCTATGAAGACTGGCAGATTGTCCGTATTCCCAGTGTGCCTTTCTTTGCTTTTAAGGATCGCCGAGTGGCTTATCGTGGCTTTTCTAAGGCTCTAGAGATTGCAAAACAGTACAAGCTTGATATTATTCACACGCAGACAGAGTTCTCCTTGGGGCTTCTAGGAATTGCCATTGCGCGTGAACTTAGGATTCCTGTTGTGCACACCTATCATACTCAGTATGAAGACTATGTCCGCTATATTGCCAAAGGTATGGTCATCCGTCCAAGTATGGTTAAGTACATTGTTCGTGGCTTTATGAGCGATCTGGATGGGGTTATCTGTCCGAGCGAGATTGTTTATGACCTTTTACTCAAGTACAAGATTGCTGCTGAAAAACGTGTCATTCCAACGGGGATTGAACTTGAAAAATTCCAGCGTCCAGAGATTACCGAAGAAGATGTAGCGGACTTGAGAGCCAAGCTTGGTATTGCTCCTGATGAGACCATGTTGTTGAGCCTCTCTCGTGTGTCCTATGAGAAAAACATCCAGGCTGTGCTGGCTGCTCTCCCTTCTGTTTTGGAGGAAGACGACAAGGTGCGTTTGGTTGTGGCTGGTGACGGTCCTTACCTACCAGATCTTAAGTCTCAAGCCAAAAAACTTGGTATTCAGGACAAGGTGGTTTTCACAGGTATGATTGCGCCTAGTGAGACAGCTCTTTATTATAAGGCTGCTGATTTCTTCATTTCGGCTTCAACCAGTGAGACTCAAGGCTTGACCTATCTGGAAGCCTTGGCTAGCGGTACCCCTATCATTGCCCACGGAAATCCTTATTTGGATAATGTGATTACAGACCAGATGTTTGGAACGCTTTATTATCATGATAATGATTTAGCCGGGGCCATTTTGGAAGCTGCCATTGCAATACCAGAAAAAGACGAAACTAAGTGGGATGACAAGCTTTATGAAATTTCTGCGGAAAACTTTGGAAAACGTGTCTATGAGTATTACTTGGACCTTACGATTTCTAAGGATTTCCACAATGATTTGAATGGTGAAGATAGTACCATGAAGCGCTTGACGCGTATGGTAACTTATTTGCCGACTAAGGCTATTACCTTGCCTGTTAATGGCTCTGTTCGTATCCTTAAAGGATCAGCCAAACAGGTCAAGAGAATCAGAAATATCACGAAACTTTTGGATTAGGAAAGCTACCAGATTTTCCTAGTCAGATAAAATCTTAGAATTGATTAATAAAAGAGATAATTAGCTTGAAAAATTACAGTTTCATGCTATAATAACGCATAGAGACATATCAGTCATGGGAAATCTTTCAGAGAGCGTGTGGTGCTGGAAATCACGCAGAGGACATGATTGGGACTACTCGATTAACTTTTTATGCAAACATAAAACGGTGGCCACGTTAGAGCCAATCAGAGGTGTAGGACAGACTCGTTTTTTGTCGTACATGAACTAAGGTGGAACCACGTTGCGACGTCCTTTTGAGGATGTCGCTTTTTGTATTGTTTGGTATGCTTTACAATTTTTAGAATGTCTAGTTTAGATAGAAAAGCTTTACTTTGTGACTAAATATTTTCTCTTTGATTACTAAAAGGATTGTTTAGAACGAGGTGACACTATCTTTTTAGTTGAGGGAGGATTTTATGGGGTTCAAATATGAAGCTATCAAGGCCTACTTGATTGACCACGGTGTAGATCCTAGTCTTGCTGAGAGTATGCACGCTATCTATGCTACCCAAAGACTTGGTGGAACAGACAATGCCTATTTTCTTATTGTTTTTACAGAAAAAGAGGTTTTCATTATCTCGATTACTCCTTTAGGAAAATTAGGAAAGATTATCGCTACACTTCCTGAAGAGATGATTAAGTCCTATCAGTTTAAGAAACGTTTCTTCATTGGTTACAAACTTCGTTTCGTTCTAACTGATGGTAGGGAGCTAGACTTTAATATCAACAAGATGATGATTGGTGCAGGTTGGCATAAGACAGAATTGCAAAGCATCCTAGAAACAAATTATTACAACAAAAAGATTAAATAGAAAGGAAGAAGGGGCTCATCCTTTAGGGCTCTGACATCTTAATTATGATTAACATTACTTTCCCAGATGGCGCTGTTCGTGAATTCGAATCTGGCGTTACAACTTTTGAAATTGCACAATCTATCAGCAATTCTTTGGCTAAGAAAGCTCTTGCTGGTAAATTTAACGGCAAATTGATTGACACAACTCGTGCGATCACTGAAGATGGAAGCATCGAAATCGTGACACCTGATCACGAAGACGCTCTTCCAATCTTGCGTCAATCAGCGGCTCACTTGTTTGCCCAAGCAGCTCGTCGCCTTTTCCCAGATATTCATTTGGGTGTTGGTCCAGCTATCGAAGATGGTTTCTACTACGATACTGACAATGAAGCTGGTCAAATTTCTAACGAAGACCTTCCTCGTATCGAAGAAGAAATGAAGAAAATCGTTAAAGAAAACTTCCCATCAATCCGTGAAGAAGTGACTAAAGACGAAGCGCGTGAAATCTTCAAAAATGATCCATACAAATTAGAATTGATCGAAGAACACTCAGAAGACGAAGGTGGTTTGACTATCTACCGTCAAGGTGAATACGTTGACCTTTGCCGTGGCCCACACGTACCATCAACTGGTCGTATCCAAGTCTTCCATCTTTTGAATGTTGCAGGTGCTTACTGGCGTGGAAATAGCGATAATGCTATGATGCAACGTATCTACGGTACAGCTTGGTTCGATAAAAAAGATCTCAAGGCTTACCTTAAACGTCTTGAAGAAGCTAAAGAACGTGACCACCGTAAACTTGGTAAAGAACTTGATTTGTTCATGATTTCTCAAGAGGTTGGTCAAGGTCTTCCATTCTGGTTGCCAAATGGTGCGACAATCCGTCGTGTCTTGGAACGCTACATTGTTGATAAGGAAGTAGCAGCAGGATACCAACACGTTTACACTCCACCAATTGCTTCTGTAGAACTTTATAAAACTTCAGGTCACTGGGATCACTACCGTGAAGATATGTTCCCAACAATGGATATGGGAGATGGTGAAGCCTTTGTGCTTCGTCCAATGAACTGTCCTCACCACATCGAAGTTTACAAACACCATGTGCACTCTTACCGCGAATTGCCTATCCGTATCGCTGAAATTGGTATGATGCACCGTTATGAAAAATCTGGTGCCCTTACAGGACTTCAACGTGTACGTGAAATGTCACTTAATGATGGTCATACTTTCGTAACACCTGAACAAATCAAAGATGAGTTCCAACGTACGCTTCAATTGATTATCGATGTTTACGAAGATTTCAACTTGACTGACTATCGTTTCCGTTTGTCATACCGTGACCCTAAAGATACTCACAAATACTTTGACAATGACGAAATGTGGGAAAATGCTCAAAGCATGTTGAAATCAGCCATGGATGACATGGAACTTGACTACTTTGAAGCAGAAGGTGAAGCTGCCTTCTACGGTCCAAAACTTGATATCCAAGTGAAGACTGCCCTTGGTAATGAAGAAACACTTTCTACTATCCAATTGGACTTCTTGCTTCCAGAACGTTTTGACCTTAAATACATCGGAGCTGATGGGGAAGAACACCGTCCAGTTATGATTCACCGTGGGGTTATCTCAACAATGGAACGCTTTACAGCTATTCTTATTGAAAACTATAAAGGAGCCTTCCCAACTTGGTTGGCACCTCAACAAGTAACTGTTATCCCAGTTTCAAATGAAGCCCACACAGATTATGCTTGGGAAGTTGCTAAACAACTTCGTGACCGTGGTATCCGTGTTGAAGTGGATGAACGTAACGAGAAAATGCAATACAAGATTCGTGCGTCTCAAACACAAAAAATCCCTTATCAATTGATTGTTGGTGATAAGGAAATGGAAGACGGAACTGTTAACGTTCGTCGCTATGGACAAAAACAAACACATACAGAAGCTGTGTCAGAATTTGTAGAAAATATCCTTGCTGATATCGCTCGCAAATCACGCCCAGATGCCGAATAAAAAAAGGGTCGGTTAGCTAAGCTAACTGACTTTTTAGTAGGATAAACCATGCATGTTTTTATGAAAAGACTTTTATTTCTGATGGGAGCAGTTCTAGTCTTGTTACTGGCTAGCTTTATCTATCATAGATTAGCCTTGCAAAGAGAAAAGGCCTCTCTCAACCCTATGGGGCAAATGGTGTCTGTTAATGGCCATGACATGAGCGTCTTTGTGAAGGGAAATGGTCCACAAACCTTAGTTTTTCTATCTGGTGCTGGAACGGCCTCTCCCATTCTAGATTTTAAAGACTTGTATGATGGGCTTTCTAAGCAGTATAAGATAGTCGTTGTAGAGAGAGCTGGCTATGGTTATAGTGAGGATACATCTAAGTCTAGAGATGTGTCTGAGGTTCTTTCTGAGACACGTCAAGCCCTATCCAAGGCTCATGTATCAGGTCCTTATATTATCCTTTCTCATTCGATGGCCTCCTTAGAAACGCTTTTGTGGCAAGAAAAATACCCAAGTGAAATAAAAGCTATCATTGGCTTAGATTGGGCTCTACCAGAGAGTTATTCGCAATTGAGAATGCATTCCCAGATTTTACGTATGGCTCGTTTGGGAAGTCAATTAGGTCTTTTAAGGTATATACCGAGTCGCTTATATGTGCCTAATGAAAATCTAAGTAGTAGTGATCGACGCCTCTATCAACGAATAGCTTATCGTCAAATACTGTCACAAGCTATGTTAAATGAGAGCCTATCTGTTAAGGGAAATGCTAAAAAGGTTGATGCTAAGATAAATTCACAAATCTCCACCTTACTTTTGGTTTCTAATGGAGAAGGCACGAGTTTTAGCAAGGAGGAGTGGCGAAATTATGCGACCAGATTTGCAAAGGACCAGAAAAATATCGAACTGACTTTTTATGATGCCCCACATTATCTTTATCACTATCAGACCAAAGAGGTAGTTGCTAAGATAGAGGACTTCATAAAGGGGACCACTGATTAAACTAACTTATGTTATTGAGGAGAGATGAGATGCTCATAGGCTCAAAAGCCTTTTCTAGCTTATGGAAGGAATGGCAAAAGGAATACCAGCCACTGCAGGTGCTGAAGTTATTGCTTGCTTATATAGAGATGCCAGAGGATCTATCTGGGGAGATAGAAGAAACTCAGCGTTTATTATCCTATTTTGACCCTGACTTGGCGCCTCATGATGCTTTCTGGAAGGATGTTGCCAGGTTGGTAGATTTGGCTTTTCCTGGTGATAGCTTGTCTCAGGAAGGCCTTGTAGAGCGCCAAATTCATCAGCTACGTTACCTGATTTCGAGTCAACAGGCCCAGTATGTGCGGACGCATTATAAAAAAAAGGGGATGACAGACAAAGAAGCTTTAGCTGTCTATCTCAGATGGAAACCTTTCACCATGTTTGATCAGGGACGTCTGCACCAAAAGATTTCTTTCTGTGATGGCAATGGGATTTATCCAGATGGGATTCCTAGTATTAATCTCAAGATTCTCCTCTATAATCGCGTAGAGTTTATTCTAGATAGTCAGGGAAATTTTCTCAATGAGATCGATGCGGAGCAGGTGACCGAGAGTGGCGTGGTTAATGGTGCTAGTTTCAACTATGGCAATTTCAAACGCCACTGGCAACTGGATGTGGAGCCGGTTCAACCACATGATCCTGCCTTTCGTAATCGGATGACCAAGGGTTTTCGATCACCCAATAAATTGAGAAAGAAGTGGGGCCGAAAAGAGCCTGAGCATTTTGACAAGTCTTTTTACAATCTAAATGGTATCTATGCCCAGTCACACAGATCTTTGGCTAATGATGTCAAACGTCAAGCCAGACTTTTTCTCGCCATGGTTTATGGCTTTAAACCAGTTCAGAAAAAGCAAACAAAGGAGCTTCATATGTCTAAACAACCACAAAACAATAAAGGGACAGCGGTTCTAGGATCACTAGTATTTATGGCCTTATACGCCCTAGGTATTTGGCACAATGCTGTCCGAGGAAATATTCCTTTCCTTATTCTTTGGAGTGTTTTACTCCTAGTTAACGTCAGCTATTTCATTTTCCGCTTGAGAAAATAAAAAAAGAAAGTGATATAGACCTAAATGGTAAGAATTTAGATCTGTATCACTTTTTGTATATTCAATTATAGCTTACCACTTGCTTTCTTCTGGGATAATAATCCAGCAAATGATGTAGAAAAGAAAACCTGTTCCAAATAAGAAGATCGCTGCAGCCCAAATAAGGCGAATAATGACAGGGTCAATGTCAAGATATTTAGCGATACCAGAACAAACACCGGCAATAATTTTGTTGTTTGGATCTCTTCTGAGTTCTTTTTTCATATGATTTACCTCCGTACTTCCTTATTATACCATAACACCTTGATGTCTAGTATTGGCTTTAAGGAAGCATAAAGTAGACAATACCCATATATTGGAGAGCTGAAGCCAGCATGATGAAGAGGTGCCAAATCATGTGGAAGTATGGTTTTTTCTTAGCGTAGAAAGCTGCACCAACCGTGTATGACAATCCTCCAGCAAGCATGAGTCCCCAAAAGGCAGGTCCTGTCTTAGTGACGATAGCTGGAATAATGAAGATAACCAACCATCCCATCATCAGATAGAGGAAGAGGGAGAATTTTTCATTGATTTTTTTAGCAAAGATTTTGTAGAGAATACCAAAAATTGTTGTTCCCCATTGGAGGAGGATGATGCTGTAGCCTAGCCATCCGCCAACCAGTGAGAGGGCAACAGGGGTGTAGCTTCCAGCAATGGCGATATAAATCATGCTGTGGTCAATAATTCTTAGAACCATCTTGTGGGGTGAGTTATAATCCATAGCATGATAGATGGCTGAACTCAAAAACATGAGGAAGAGACTGATGACAAAAACGGACATCCCGACGGCAGCAGTCATGCCGTAGCCGTTGTTGGCATGAACAGCAGTAATTGGTAATAAGACCAGCATGGCCATAGCTCCGACGGCGTGAGTCACGCTGTTAGCCACTTCCTCACCAAAGCTAAGTTTTTTACTGAGTTTGAGGTTGGGAGAAGTATTAAAAGTAGCAGTATTAGACATTGTTTTCTCCTTCAAGGTCGTTCAAAAGTTGATGTGTAGCTCGGTAGCATTGAAGCGTCTGACAGGCTGAGAGTATGACTTGCGGAGCCTCTTGGGGAAACTGACCATTCATACAGGCTACAAAGTCATTGTAGTAACTCTTTTGACTATCAGCATCTGTACGTAGGATTTCCAAGGTTTTAGCAATCTCAGAAATCTCAAAGACGGTCTTCAGACTAGTGATGACAATAAGTCTAGCTACCTGAGCAGCATTATATTTTTTCTTGATGGGTTTTGCGACATGGCCATGTTTGACATAATTATTGACCATAGAGGCGGTTAGCCCCTTGTCGTTTGGTCCTAAAGTACTTTGGGTGACCTGATTGACATAGAGCAAAACCTGATCTAAATAGAGTTCAATCTCTGGTAATTCTTCCCAGAGAGGGTATTGTTGTGTTGTCAAATTATAAAAACCTCTTTATCTAGTTTTCATAACTAGATTATAACATTATAGAAATTAAAGTCAAGTCAGAACTTACGAGAAATGAAAAAGATGTTGAGATAATATTTCCAACATCTTTATTTTTTATGTAATAAGGCAGAGTTATTTTTAAAACTGCTTCAGTATCTCTTTTTATGGGGTTCTAAGTTTCTCCAAAATTGCTTGTGCAGTTTCTTGATTCATATGTTTGGCCTTGAGAAGTTCAGCCAAAACGTGAGGCATCTCTTCAGGGCTAGCACCGGCTAATAGGGCTAGAGATTTGGCCTGAAGTTTCATATGTCCTGCTTGGATTCCTGTTGAAGTCAGAGCTTTGAGAGCAGCCAGATTTTGTGCCAAACCAAGAGAAACGATGATACTAGCTAGGGTTTTGGCATCTGGATTGTTAAGTAAGTCATGGGCGATAGAAACACTAGGGTTAAGTCCGATTGAACCGCCACGGGTTGCAATTGGCATGGGGAGGGTTAATTCTCCCACCAATTCTTTAGCCTCCTGGTCATAAGTCCATGTGGACAGACCACGGTATCTACCATCCTTGCTAGCATAGGCATGACTACCAGCCTCAACTGCTCGCCAATCATTGCCAGTCGCAATAACTAGGGCATCGATACCATTGAAAATTCCCTTGTTATGGGTAGCTGCTCGGTAAGGGTCCACCTGGGCCAACTGGCTAGCCATCTCCATTTTCTTAGCAAAATCATGAGCGTCTTCCTTGTTACGACTGAGGAAGCGTGTGCTAAGACGACAAGTTGCTGTCACTAGACTCTCGGTGGCAAGATTTGAGAGAATGGCCATGAGACTTTGACCTTCTGAGAGATTTTCCAGTTCTGGCACCAGTGCTTCCATCATGGTGTTGACCATATTGGCTCCCATGGCTTCTTGGGTATCAACGGCTAGATAGACAATGAGGAAGTCTCCCTTAGCCTCAGTCCAGAGCCTGCGAGGGCCACCCCCACGCTTAACAATAGAAGGATGAGCCTCTTTGGCAATCTCTATGAGGTCCTGATTGGCTGCTTGAATTTTACTTGAAGCAGTGGCTTTATCAGGAACGTCAAAAAGGGCAACTTGGCCAATCATTTGACGATTATGAATCGTAGTCGTGAAACCGCCAGAGCGTTTAATGAGCTTGCTAGCATAGGAAGCAGCGGCGACAACAGAAGGCTCCTCAGTAACCATAGGAACCTGGTAGGTTATACCGTCTACCAATACATCTGGGCAAACGGCAAAGGGAAGTGTAAATCGACCAATAACATTTTCAGCCATTTGATTGGCTGTTTCAAGGGTAAGTTGTTGGTCCTTATCCAGAAGATTTTGATTTTCCTGAGACAAAAGAGCATTCTTTTTCAAATGCTCTTTACGTTCTTGCGGTGTCTTCTTGGAAAAACCAGTCCAAGAGAGTTTAGTCATATTAATTTCCTTTATAGATACGTTGGTGTTCAGAGATTTCAGTTAAACGGAAAGCTCCGGTTTGGTAATCAGTGAATTGAGTAGAGCCAGTGTCATCCAACTGCGCCTCTTCATAGAAAAGTTTTTCATAATCAGCAACGCTCAAGGGGTGACGTTTGGCAAAGGTATCTAGACGGTCTGAACGAAGCAGGTCTTTGTAGCCCTCAACCAGACGTCCTGAGAAAATTTCGGAGACAGCTCCAGAACCATAAGAGAAGAAGCCAATCTTATCTCCTGCTTTAAGGTCTTGCGACTGTTCAAGCAAAGAAAGGAGCCCAAGGTAGAGTGACCCTGTATAGATATTTCCAATTTGACGGCTATAGGTAATTGAAGCATCAAAGTTGTTTGTTAAACGCTCTTTATTCTCGGGATTCAAATCTTTTGGAATGATTTTATTAAGTCCCTTAAGAGCTAACTTAGGATAAGGAAGGTGGAGACAAAAAGCTGCAAAATCAGCAAAGTCAGCCTGATGACGCTCTTGGTAAGCTGCCCAAGTTGTCTTCAAACTGTCCAGGTACTGCTTGGTTGAATAGATGCCTTGAACATAAGGCGTTGAACTGTAGTTTGGACGCCAGAAGTCCATGACATCACGAGTTTGTGCCACGTTGTCATCTGTAAGCTCCAAAATACGTGGATTCTGACTGACTAGCATAGCTACAGCACCAGCTCCCTGGGTTGACTCACCAGAAGATTCGACACCATAGCGGGCAATATCACTAGCGATAACTAGAACTTTGCTCTCTGGGTGGGCTGCCACGTGCAATTTAGCATAGTTAAGTCCAGCAGTTGCAGCATAGCAAGCTTCCTTCATTTCAAAAGAACGGGCAAAAGGTTGAATCCCCAAAAGACTGTGAACATAGACAGCCGCAGCCTTGGACTGGTCGATGGAAGACTCAGTAGCCACGATGACCATATCGATAGCTTGCTTGTCATCGTCATTTAAAATATCAGCCGCCGCATCAGAGGCAAGTGTCACAATATCTTCTGTAATCGGCGTAATACTGGTTGCATCAAGCATCAGACCTTTGCTGAATTTTTCAGGCTCCGCCCCACGGGCAAGAGCGAGATCAGCCATGTTTAGAACATATTGACTGGTCGCAAAACCAATCTTATCAATTCCAATAGACATATGATGTTTCCTTTTTTTTCTTCATTGTAGAGTATCCAGAGAATACTAATCTATAGTGATTTTACCATAAAAGAGCGCTTTCGCCTTGAAAAAACTTTGATAGTTAGTTATATCTTCTGTTTCGATAGGAACTAGAGGATTTCACAAGACTTACTTTTGGTATTGCCGTAGCTTTTAGTTCTCATTTGCACTAGAATAAGGTAAAATTGAAATGATAATTGGATTTTTGAGACCATAGGCTCAAAAATTAGTCTTGGAACTTCGAAGAAGTTCGCAGACGTCCGTAATCACTTAAGGAAAGTCTCAAAAAATACTTTGTTTTCAATTGAATAAAGAGGAAAATCATGACAAAAGCAGACACTATATTTAAAGAAAATATCACTAAAATCATGGAAGAGGGTGTTTGGTCGGAGCAAGCACGCCCTAAATACAAGGATGGTACCACAGCTAATTCCAAATACATCACAGGAGCTTTTGCAGAATATGACTTGAGCAAGGGAGAGTTTCCTATTACCACTCTTCGTCCTATTGCTATCAAATCTGCTATCAAAGAAGTGCTTTGGATTTACCAAGACCAGTCAAATAGCCTAGATGTCCTTGAAGACAAGTATAATGTGCATTATTGGAATGACTGGGAAGTTGAAGGCGTACCTGCCAATAATGGGGATAAGCGTTCGATTGGTCAGCGTTATGGGGCGGTCGTTAAGAAGCACGATATTATTAACCGTTTGTTGGCTCAGTTGGAGGCTAATCCGTGGAATCGCCGTAATGTCATCTCCCTTTGGGATTACGAGGCCTTCGAGGAGACAGCAGGACTTCAGCCTTGTGCCTTCCAAACCATGTTTGACGTTCGTCGTGTGGGTGAGGACATTTATTTGGATGCTACTTTGACGCAACGTTCTAACGATATGTTGGTGGCTCATCATATTAATGCCATGCAGTATGTTGCCCTTCAGATGATGATTGCCAAGCACTTTGGTTGGAAAGCTGGTAAATTCTTTTATTTTATCAACAACCTCCATATTTATGACAATCAATTTGAGCAAGCCGAAGAACTGCTCAAACGTCAGCCCTCTGATTGCCAACCACGCTTGGTCCTCAATGTTCCTGATGGGACTAATTTCTTCGATATCAAACCAGAAGATTTTGAATTGGTTGACTATGACCCTGTTAAACCTCAACTCAAATTTGACTTAGCAATTTAATAAATGCTTATGATTTAAGCCCATAAAGAGCTGGCAAAGTTTTTTCCAAGCTCTTTTTCTCTTTTTTTGTTAGAATGGATTGTAAACTTAAAAAGAAAAGGAAATACTGTGTCTAAACAACTCATTGCTATTTGGGCGGAAGCTCATAACCATGTTATTGGGAAGAATCACACCATGCCTTGGCACTTGCCTGCTGAACTGGCACATTTCAAGAAAACTACCATGGGCTCAGCAATTCTCATGGGACGTGTGACCTTTGATGGCATGAACCGTCGTTGCCTACCAGGACGTGAAACCTTGATTTTGACAAGAGACAAGGAATTCAACTGTGAGGGTGTGACGACTGTTACGAGTGTTGAGGAAGCTCTGGCTTGGTTCGAACAGCAAGATAAGGACCTCTATATTGCTGGTGGTGCTGGTGTCTACAAGGCTTTTGATGGACATTATGATGCACTCATCAAGACAACTATTGAGGCTGATTTAGAGGGAGACACGTATTTTCCACAACTAGATATGACGGCATTTAAAGAGGTATCACGTGACCGCGTGGTCAAGGATGATAAAAATGCCTACGACTTTAGCATAAGTCGCTATGAAAAAGAAGGAGACTAGGTTCATGCAACGTAGTGTTTTTGGGTTATTTACTGCATTATTGGGGGTGCTTTGTGTACTCTCTGCCATTCCTGCCTTTCGCAAGAAACGTTATGGGTTAGCAGTTTTTCTCTTTTTAAATGCTTTTACTAACCTTGTCAATACTATTCACGCCTTCTATGGCACCCTATTTTAGAAAAGAGTGAGGAATAAATGGCTGGAAATCGTAATGAAGAAATGGTTTATTGTTCATTTTGTGGCAAAAACCAAGAAGAAGTAAAGAAAATTATCGCTGGGAATGGCGTCTTTATCTGTAACGAATGTGTGGCCTTGTCACAAGAAATCATTCGTGAGGAAATGGCAGAAGAAGTTTTGGCTGACTTGGCTGAAACTCCGAAGCCAAAAGAACTTTTAGATATTTTGAACAACTATGTCGTGGGGCAGGACCGTGCTAAACGTGCCTTGGCGGTAGCTGTTTACAATCACTATAAACGTATCAATTTCACAGAAAGTCGTGAAGACAATGATGTGGATTTGCAAAAATCAAATATTCTCATGATTGGACCAACTGGTTCAGGGAAGACTTTCTTGGCTCAGACCTTGGCTCGTAGCTTGAATGTTCCATTTGCGATTGCGGATGCGACTTCATTGACAGAGGCAGGTTATGTGGGTGAGGACGTGGAAAATATCCTCCTCAAACTGATCCAAGCGGCAGACTTCAATATCGAACGTGCGGAACGTGGTATCATTTATGTTGACGAGATTGATAAGATTGCTAAAAAGGGTGAAAATGTATCAATCACTCGTGACGTTTCTGGTGAAGGGGTTCAACAAGCTCTCTTGAAGATTATCGAAGGAACAGTAGCCAGCGTTCCCCCTCAAGGTGGTCGTAAACACCCTAACCAAGAGATGATTCAAATTGATACTAAGAATATTCTCTTTATCGTTGGTGGTGCTTTTGATGGTATCGAAGATATCGTTAAGCAACGTCTTGGTGAGAAAATCATTGGTTTTGGTCAAAATAATAAGGCAATTGATGATGACTCATCATACATGCAAGAAATTGTGGCTGAAGATATTCAAAAATTCGGTCTTATCCCTGAGTTTATCGGACGTTTGCCAGTCCTTGCGGCCCTTGAACAGTTAACAGTTGACGACTTGGTTCGTATCTTGACAGAGCCTAGAAATGCCTTGGTTAAACAGTACCAAACCCTCTTGTCTTATGATGGGGTTGAACTGGAGTTTGACCAGGATGCTCTTGAAGCTATTGCAAGTAAGGCAATTGAACGTAAGACCGGTGCGCGTGGCCTTCGCTCTATTATTGAGGAAGTCATGATGGATGTCATGTTTGAGATTCCGAGTCAGGAAGATGTGACTAAGGTTCGTATTACAAAAGAAGCCGTTGACGGCACAGCTGCTCCAGTTTTGGAAACAGCATAAGGAGGTTCTATGGCTGAAGAACAAGTCCTAAATACGCACAATGCTGAGATTTTGCTCAGTGCGGCGAATAAGAGCCACTATCCCCAAGATGACCTCCCTGAGGTTGCCCTAGCAGGACGCTCGAATGTTGGTAAATCAAGCTTTATCAATACACTTCTTGGTCGTAAAAACCTAGCACGTACTTCTGGGAAACCAGGGAAAACTCAGTTGCTTAATTTCTACAATATTGACGATAAGCTTCGTTTTGTGGATGTGCCAGGTTACGGTTATGCCCGTGTGTCTAAAAAAGACCGTGCCAAATGGGGCAAAATGATTGAGGAGTACCTCGTGACTCGAGATAATCTTCGTGTCGTTGTTAGCTTGGTTGACCTCCGACATGAACCAACTCAAGACGATATCCAAATGTATGAATTTCTCAAGTATTATGAAATTCCGGTCATCGTTGTAGCGACTAAGGCTGACAAGATTCCTCGCGGAAAATGGAACAAGCACGAATCAATTATTAAGAAAAAACTCAATTTCGATAAAAATGACCATTTCATCGTCTTTTCATCTGTCACTCGTGACGGTTATGATGAAGCATGGGATACGATTTTAGCAGAATTATAAAAAGAGCTCGGAGAAATCCGAGTTTTTTTCTTGCGATAGTTTTTGTCTATCTCTTTGATAGTTTCCACCTATTATCCAAGGGGATGATATTGTGATAAGCTTGTTTTATCATATCTATTGGAGGAATCTATGGAAAACCATAATTATGAAAATGAAGGTCAGTTCCAACGGAAGATGACCTCACGCCACCTCTTTATGCTCTCGCTAGGTGGTGTCATTGGTACCGGTCTCTTTCTTAGCTCAGGCTATACGATTGCATAAGCAGGCCCTCTTGGTGCGATACTATCTTATCTTGTGGGGGCTATCGTTGTTTACTTAGTCATGCTTTCATTAGGTGAGCTAGCTGTTGCTATGCCAGTAACGGGATCCTTTCACACCTATGCCACTAAATTTATCAGTCCGGGAACTGGCTTTACGGTAGCTTGGCTTTATTGGATTTGTTGGACTGTAGCCTTGGGAACAGAATTTCTGGGTGCGGCCATGTTGATGCAACGTTGGTTTCCATCAGTTCCGGCTTGGATGTTTGCGGCATTCTTTGCCTTGGTGATTTTTGGAATTAATGCTCTGAGCGTAAGGTCTTTTGCGGAAGCGGAATCTTTCTTCTCTTCTATAAAGGTTATTGCTATCTTGGTTTTCATCATCCTAGGTCTGGGGGCTATGTTTGGTTTGGTCAGCTTTGATGGTCATCGTGAAGCTATTATGTTCAAGCATTTGACGGCTAATGGTCTATTTCCAAATGGTGGTCTTGCCATTGTGTCAGTCATGTTGGCGGTTAACTACGCCTTTTCGGGAACAGAGTTAATCGGTATCGCAGCTGGTGAGACAGATAATCCTAAAGAGGCTGTTCCACGTGCCATTAAAACGACCATTGGACGCTTGGTGATTTTCTTTGTCTTGACCATTGTGGTATTGGCTTCGCTTCTTCCCATGAAAGAAGCAGGGGTATCTTCAGCGCCTTTCGTTGATGTTTTTGACAAGATGGGGATTCCATTTGCGGCAGACATTATGAACTTTGTTATCCTGACAGCTATTCTTTCTGCTGGGAATTCGGGACTCTACGCTTCAAGCCGTATGCTTTGGTCTTTGGCCAATGAGGGAATGCTCAATAAAAAGCTAGTGAAAATTAATAAACATGGAGTTCCAATGACAGCCCTTTTGATTTCCATGGCAGGAGCAGTTTTATCGCTCTTTTCAAGTATCTATGCTGCAGATACGGTTTATCTAGCTCTGGTATCAATCGCTGGTTTTGCAGTTGTTGTTGTCTGGCTCTCCATTCCTTTGGCACAAATCAACTTCCGTAAACAGTGGAATTTAGAACATTCTGATGATGAGTTGGATTACAAGACACCTTTTAACCCAATCCTACCTTATATCACAATCGTTCTCTTGGCCATTTCTGTGCTTGGGATTGCTTGGGATAGTTCACAACGTGCGGGACTTTACTTCGGTATTCCTTTCATGATTTTCTGTTACCTTTATCACTACCTTCGCTTTAAAAAATGGTAAGGAGGCCTTGTATGGCAACATTTAAAGATTATTTGGAAAATAAATCTCCCCTCATTCTTCATGGAGCTCTAGGAACAGAGATGGAAGCCTTGGGGTATGATATTTCAGGTAAGCTCTGGTCAGCCAAGTACCTTATTGAAAAGCCAGAAGTTATTCAAGAAATTCACGAAACCTATGTAGCCGCTGGGGCTGACTTGATTACCACATCGTCTTATCAGTCGACCTTGCCAGGCTTGATGGAGGCTGGACTTACTGAGAAAGAAGCGGAGCAGATTATTGTCTTGACAGTTCAGTTGGCAAAGAATGCACGTGATAAGGTATGGGCAGCATTAGATGAGACTGAGAAAGCAAAACGACCATATCCTTTGATTTCTGGAGATGTCGGTCCTTACGCAGCTTATTTGGCTAATGGTTCTGAGTATAGTGGTGATTATGGTCAAATTACTATCGAGGAGCTTAAGGAGTTTCATCGGCCTAGGATTCAAATTCTCCTAGATCAAGGTGTGGACTTGCTAGCTTTGGAAACTATTCCAAATCGTTTAGAAGCACAAGCCTTGATTGAACTCCTGGCTGAAGAATTTCCAGAATCAGAAGCTTATCTCAGTTTTACAGTCCAAGAATCAGCCACTATCAGTGATGGGACTTCTTTAGATGAGATTGCCAAGCTTGTTTCCCAGTCAGACCAAATCTTGGCTCTAGGAATCAACTGTAGTTCGCCTCTTCTTTATGATCAAGCTCTTGCTACTCTTAAAAATGCTGGAAAAGCCCTCATTACTTACCCAAACTCAGGTGAGGTTTATGATGGCAGTACGCAGACTTGGAAACCTAAGGATAAGGATGCTCTAACCATAGTTGAACATAGTAAAGATTGGCATGCACAGTTTGGAGTTAAGATTTTAGGTGGCTGCTGCCGCACACGTCCAAATGACATTAAAGCCTTATATAAAGAGTTTAGAACCTAGTCAAATTTCTAATTATTTGTTATAATAGGAGACTGTAAGGCTATGAGCTCTACACATTATTAGTAGAAAATGAAGCCAGCGTTAAGCTGGTTTTTAAAATGAAGAGGAAAATATGACCTACGAACAAGAATTTCTAAAAGACTTCGAAGCCTGGGTTGTTACCCAAGTTAAAGTAAACGAAACGGCCTTGGCCGCTAGCAAGAAAATCTGGGAAGAAGACGGCGATGAACGTGCACGTGATGCAAGTTACCGCTATGAAGCTAAATTGGATGCTTACAATTTCCTAATTGGTAAGTTTGCCAACTATCGTGCTGGCAAAGGTTTCCATGATATGCCAGATGGCTTGTTCGGGGAACGTCACTATTAATAAAGGATGAAAAAGAAAATGGCGATACTACTTTATAGAAAGGTATCGTCTATCAAAATAGGAGAAAACTAAACATGGCTAAAGTAAAAAATAAAAAGAAAGCTTTTAAACACCGTTTGAAAAAACAAGGACTTTTCAATAATGTTAAAGCCCCTGTTCCACCCGTTGCGCCTGTTCCACCAGTGCCACCAGTAGCACCACAACCTGTTGCTGAAACTAAGACAGTTGCCAAGGAAGAAGTAGCAGCCAAAGACCTTAGTCTTGAAACTTTCGTAGAACTTCCAGAAGTTGAAGGCCTTCGTTCAAACCTTGTAGAAACTCTTTATAATGAAGGTTTGACTTCAGTAGAGGCTTTTGCTACTGTGACTGAAGAAGAAGTTCTTGCCCTCAAGGGTGTCGGACCTGCGACAGTTAAAAAATTGAAAGAAAATGGTGTTAGCTTCAAAGCTTAAGCCTAAAAAAGATCCGAGGTGTAGCTTTCGGATTTTTTATTGTTTTAGAAAGCATTGCTTGATTAGAAAAACAAGAAAACCACTAGTAAATCTAGTGGTTAGTAGGTCTGGATTGTTTATTTCTTTGGGTTTTGTTTGGTTAAATTAAGTCCAAAAGGTACCAAGTTTTCTTGATGCCTGCGGATGCGCCCCATATTTTCAGTGTGGCGGAAGATGATAAGCAAAGCCATGATGGTAAGAACCCCAGTGAAAATAAGGTCATAGCCATCTAGTAAGAAATGGATGGCTGGAAAGACAGCCAGCGTAATAAGTCCAACAATTGCTGCAGTGACACTTGAAAATGAAATCATGCTGGTTAGATAGAGTGTTAGGACAAAGACCAAGAGTAGGAATACACAGTAGAGTGGGGCAAAGCCAAGAAGCACCCCTGCACTTGTCGCAACAGCCTTCCCACCTTTAAATCCAGCAAAGATTGGAAAAACATGTCCGATAATGGCAAAGAAACCAATGATTAGAGGTGAAACCTCTGTAACACCAAGCCAGATAGGTAGCAGAACAGCCAAAGTCCCCTTGAACATATCAACCAAGAAGGTGATGGTACCAGCAGTCTTACCTAGGACACGAAAGGTATTGGTTGTTCCAGTATTTCCAGAGCCATGCTCACGAAGATTGGTATGGAAGAATAGTTTCCCAATCCAGAGGCTGGTCTGAATGGAACCTAACAAGTAGGCGATTAGGATTAACAATAAGATTTTCATGAGATAATTATAGCATACAGCCTAGTAATTGACAAAGTCAGTCAGCATAAAGATATCCTTTGAGCTTTCTTGATTTCCTTTGCAAATTCTTCTGAAAACTTATAAAATAATAAGGATGAAAATTTTGGAGGTCACTCTTGGCTAAAAAAGAAATAAATGTAAATAATTATAATGATGATGCCATTCAGGTACTAGAAGGGTTGGATGCGGTTCGCAAGCGCCCAGGAATGTACATTGGCTCAACGGATGGAACAGGACTTCACCACCTAGTTTGGGAGATTGTCGACAATGCGGTCGATGAAGCTCTTTCTGGTTTTGGTGATGTCATCGCTGTCACCCTAAATAAGGATGGTTCCGTTTCTGTTTCTGACTCTGGACGTGGGATGCCGACAGGTATGCATGCCATGGGTAAACCAACAGTTGAAGTTATTTTCACTGTTCTCCACGCGGGTGGTAAATTTGGACAGGGTGGTTATAAGACTTCTGGTGGTCTTCACGGTGTGGGTTCTTCAGTTGTTAATGCGCTATCTAGCTGGCTTGAGGTAGAAATTACCCGTGACGGTAGTGTTTATCGTCAGCGTTTTGAAAATGGGGGTCACCCTGTAACAGGACTTGAAAAAATCGGCAAGGCACCTAAATCTAAGACAGGTACAAAAGTTACCTTTATGCCTGATGCTAGTATCTTTTCAACGACTGACTTCAAATTTAACACCATTTCAGAACGTCTCAAAGAATCAGCCTTCCTTCTTAAGAATGTCACTATGACATTGACAGACTTGCGTGGCGAAGAAGAAGTTCGTGAAGAATTCCACTATGAAAATGGGGTTCAAGACTTTGTATCTTACTTGAATGAGGACAAGGAAACGCTGACACCAGTCATCTATATTGATGGAGACCAGCAGGAATTTCACCTAGAAGTAGCCCTTCAGTATAATGACGGTTACTCTGACAATATCCTTTCCTTTGTCAATAATGTCCGTACTAAGGACGGAGGCACCCACGAAACAGGCTTCAAGTCTGCCATTACCAAGGCTCTTAACGATTATGCTCGTAAGACGGGACTTCTCAAAGAAAAGGATAAGAACCTCGAAGGGTCAGATTATCGTGAGGGCTTGTCAGCAGTTATCTCGCTCTTGGTTCCTGAGGAACACCTTCAGTTTGAAGGACAAACCAAGGACAAACTTGGATCTCCTTTAGCTCGTCCTATTGTTGATAGTATTGTTTCAGAGCATTTGACCTACTTTCTTATGGAAAATGGGGATCTAGCTTCTAACTTGGTACGTAAGGCTATCAAGGCCCGTGATGCCCGTGAAGCTGCTAGAAAAGCACGTGATGCCAGTCGAAACGGCAAGAAAAATAAAAAAGACAAGGGGCTCTTGTCAGGAAAATTGACGCCAGCCCAGTCTAAAAATGCTAAGAAAAATGAGCTCTATCTGGTCGAAGGGGACTCTGCCGGCGGTTCAGCCAAACAAGGCCGTGACCGTAAATTCCAGGCCATTCTCCCCCTTCGAGGTAAGGTCCTAAACACTGAGAAAGCCAAAATGGCAGACATTCTCAAAAATGAAGAAATCAATACCATGATTTACACTATTGGTGCAGGGGTTGGAGCTGATTTTAACCTTGACGATATCAACTACGACAAGATTATCATCATGACCGATGCCGATACCGATGGGGCTCACATCCAAACCTTGCTTCTTACTTTCTTCTATCGTTATATGCGTCCACTAGTGGAAGCAGGACACGTTTATATCGCTCTGCCTCCTCTTTACAAGATGTCCAAAGGTAAAGGCAAGAAGGAAGTTGTCGAATACGCTTGGACGGATGGGGAACTTGAAGAGCTTCGCCAAAAGTTTGGTCGAGGTGCTCTTCTCCAACGTTACAAGGGACTTGGGGAAATGAATGCTGACCAGCTTTGGGAAACAACCATGGATCCAGAGACAAGAACCCTTATCCGAGTGACTATTGACGACCTAGCACGTGCCGAACGTCGCGTCTCAGTCCTTATGGGAGATAAGGCAGCACCACGCCGTCAATGGATCGAAGATAACGTTAAATTTACCTTGGAAGAAAGCGGCGTATTTTAGGTTGCAGGCCAGAAAGGAAAGTAATAAGATAGAGTTAGGGAGAGTGCTTACTATCAATAGATAATTAGGTTTATAAAGAAACAAGTCATTTATTTTCTACATAGTTTATTAACTATTTGTAGTGTCATTGACTAGAAATCAATGGAGGTAGAAAAATGGATTTTAATGTTATCGATTACCTAGCTTACCATGCAGATGTAGCTTTTCCTGCTATTATTCTTATGGTCATTGTTTCTACCATATACTTAATTTTTTATGGCATACGACCTATAAAAACACGCTTTTTTATCCTTTTTCTTCTATCTATAGTTTCCCTCATAATCTTCGTGGTGGATAATCCTCTCTATTCTTATTTTGGAAGTCCATACTCAGGTTTATTATTTGTGTTTTACTATATGTTGATCTTTTCAGTGTTTTATGTGCCATTCTCGCTAATAGCTTTTATAAAAAGTCTTCTACATTTAATACGCTTTCAAACCAAATATTCAATCTTACTAGTTATTAATAGTTTCTTTGCCACATTACTGGCTTTCCTCAATCTGCTCTTTTTACAAGGGTCTTTGGGATTTCTCCCTGCTTCATCTATGTACCTTATTTTTCTTCTCCTAGCGATAATTGGTATTGTTCAAACTATAATAGGAGGAAAGGAAAATGAAAAAAATAAAGACTATATTGCTAAGTCAGGAAAAGACAGTATGAGGTAAACCTATGTTATCTAAGGTATTAAGTTTTTTACTTTACTATCCTCAAGTGGTGTTTCCTGTATGTGCAGGGGCAATAGCTTATTTAAGCGTTTATAAAAAGAGACCACTAAAAACACGTTTTTTGATCTTGCCTATACTAGTAGTGATAACCTTCCTTCTATCTTTGATAGATAATCCCTTCTCACAGAGGACCTACACGGGGTTGTTATTGGCTTTCTACTATGTCTATGTTTTTTCTCCCCTAAGTGTTGTTTGTAGTATCACATCTCTTTTAAAAAGTATCTATCATTATAAGCTATTCCGTATGCCATTAGCTCTAGTTCTCGTGATCAATGGCTCCATAATGACCGGTCTAACAATTTTAAACCTTATTTTATTCTTTGGGGAACTTTCTACTTCATTGACACTATCTTGTGTATCTTTCATTTTAATTGCGATAAGCACAGTGGTTCAATTTGTGATTGGTGAAATAGAAACTAGGAAGGTGAAAACCATTCTTCTACAGTTACAAAGTCAAGGAACAACATTGTAATTAGAGGTGTTGCAGTGAAGTAGGGGGTCTACTATTTGTCTTTTATATTATTTCAAATCATTACTTAAACTAAAAAATAAAGAGAAATCTTATGTCTAATATTCAAAACATGTCCCTTGAGGACATCATGGGGGAGCGTTTTGGGCGCTACTCCAAATACATTATTCAGGAGCGTGCGCTTCCTGATATTCGTGACGGTCTGAAACCCGTTCAACGTCGTATTCTTTATTCCATGAATAAGGATGGTAATACTTATGACAAGGGCTATCGTAAATCTGCCAAGTCTGTGGGTAACATTATGGGTAATTTCCACCCCCATGGTGACAGTTCCATTTATGATGCCATGGTGCGTATGTCTCAGGATTGGAAGAATCGTGAAATCTTGGTTGAGATGCACGGTAACAACGGTTCTATGGACGGTGATCCACCAGCGGCCATGCGTTATACAGAGGCACGCTTGTCAGAGATTGCGGGCTACCTTCTTCAAGATATCGATAAAAACACAGTCCCATGGGCTTGGAATTTTGATGATACAGAGAAGGAACCAACCGTTTTACCCGCCGCCTTTCCAAACCTCTTGGTTAATGGGGCTACAGGGATTTCTGCTGGTTATGCCACAGACATTCCACCACATAATCTGGCAGAGGTCATTGATGCTGTTGTCTACATGATTGATCACCCATCTGCTAAACTGGATAAATTGATGGAATTCTTGCCTGGCCCAGATTTTCCAACAGGGGCTATCATTCAGGGTAAAGATGAGATTCGCAAGGCTTACGAAACTGGTAAGGGCCGCGTCGTTGTGCGTTCACGTACTGAAATTGAACAACTCAAAGGTGGTAAGGAGCAAATCATTGTTACTGAAATTCCTTACGATGTTAATAAGGCAGTTCTTGTTAAAAAAATCGATGATGTTCGTGTCAATAACAAGGTTCCTGGCATTGCAGAAGTTCGTGACGAGTCTGACCGTACGGGGTTGCGTATTGCTATCGAACTTAAGAAGGATGCTGACAGCCAAACCATTCTTAACTATCTTTTGAAATATACGGATCTTCAAGTCAATTACAATTTCAACATGGTAGCTATCGACAATTTCACTCCACGTCAAGTGGGCTTGCAAAAGATTTTGTCTAGCTACATTGCCCACCGTCGCGATATTATCGTTGCCCGTTCAAAATTTGATAAGGAAAAAGCTGAAAAACGTCTTCATATTGTTGAAGGGTTGATCCGTGTCATCTCTATTTTGGATGAGGTTATTGCCCTTATCCGAGCTTCTGAAAATAAGGCAGATGCCAAGGAAAATCTTAAAGTCAGCTATGATTTTTCAGAAGAACAGGCCGAAGCTATCGTGACCTTGCAACTTTATCGTTTGACCAATACGGATATCGTTACTCTCCAAAATGAGGAAGCCGATTTACGTGAGCAGATTGCGACCTTGGCTGCCATCATTGGAGACGAGCGTACCATGTTTAATGTCATGAAACGTGAACTCCGTGATATCAAGAAGAAATTTGGTAATGACCGTCGTTCAGAGCTGCAAGCGGAAACCAAGACCATTGAAATTGATACCGCAAGTTTGATTGTTGAAGAAGAAACCTATGTCAGCATCACTCGCGGTGGCTATGTCAAACGTACTAGCCCACGTTCTTTCAATGCTTCAACGATTGATGAAGTCGGAAAACGTGATGATGATGATTTGATTTTGGTTCAGCAAGCTAAGACGACGCAACACCTCTTGATTTTCACTAACCAGGCCAATGTGATTTATCGTCCAATCCATGAGCTACCAGACATTCGTTGGAAGGATTTGGGAGAGCATTTATCACAAACCATCACTAATTTATCTAAGGATGAAGAAGTGCTTTATGCTGAAATTCTGGATGATTTTGAAGCTGGTACTTACCTAGCAGCCACTAAACTTGGTCAGATTAAACGTTTCGAACGCAAGGAATTTACGCCATGGCGTACCTACAAGTCTAAGTCGGTTAAATACGCTAAACTCAAGGATGATAGTGATTTTATTGTCACAGTCACTCCAATTCAATTGGATGATATCATGATTATCACTCAAAGAGGTTATGCCCTTCGCTTTAACGCGGACGAAGTGCCAGTAGTTGGGGCCAAGGCAGCAGGTGTTAAGGCAATAAATCTTAAGGATGATGATATCGTTCAGGCTGTTTTTGTGGCAAATACTCAAAGTTTCTACCTGCTAACACAAAGAGCCAGTCTCAAACGTGTGGCTACAGCTGATATCCCACAGGCTAAGCGAGCTGGTCGAGGTCTCCAAGTTCTTCGTGAGCTTAAGACGAAACCACATCGCGTCTTTACGGCTGGTCCAGTCTTTACAGAAAATTCTGTTGGTGAGATAGATCTTCTAGCAACACCAGCAGAGGAGACTCCTCAGACCTTGCTTGTGACAGCCACGACAGGTGAAACGGCAGAGGTTGATTTGTCACTTCTAAATCTTTCAGATCGTACTAGCAATGGAAGTTTTATTGAAGGGTTGGCAGACAAAGAAGTCTTTTCTGCTAAGATTATTGAAAAATAATGATAAGAAAGCTTTGTTCTCTTACTAGAGAGCAGAGTTTTTTCTTTAAGAGACTAAAGAACTATTTTAAAAAGAATTGTCTGAATTTTGCAACACAACCTTGAAATTTTCAATGAAAAGGACTATACTAGAAAGCACATAGTAACAGAAAAGAGGACATACACATGACAGTTGATTTAGACTGGGAAAATCTAGGATTTAATTACCGTAAACTTCCATTCCGTTATATCTCATATTTCAAAGACGGCAAGTGGGACGAGGGGCAATTGACTGAGGATGCAACTTTGCATATTTCAGAAGCATCTCCAGCCCTTCACTATGGTCAAGAAGCTTTCGAAGGACTCAAGGCTTACCGTACTAAAGATGGCTCTATTCAATTGTTCCGTCCAGATGAGAATGCCAAACGTTTGCAACGTACTGCTGATCGTCTTTTGATGCCACAAGTTTCTGTTGACAAATTTGTAGATGCATGTAAACAAGTTGTGCGTGCCAATGAAGAATACGTTCCACCATATGGTACAGGTGCTACACTTTATCTCCGTCCACTTTTGATTGGGGTTGGTGATATTATTGGTGTGCATCCAGCAGATGAGTATATCTTTACTATTTTTGCTATGCCAGTAGGTAACTACTTCAAGGGTGGTTTGGCTCCAACAAACTTCCTTATTCAAGATGATTATGACCGTGCTGCGCCACATGGTACAGGTGCTGCTAAGGTTGGTGGTAACTACGCAGCAAGTATGTTGCCAGGTAAGATTGCACATGACCGTAACTTCTCTGATGTTATCTACCTTGATCCAGCAACTCACACTAAGATTGAAGAAGTTGGTTCTGCAAACTTCTTTGGTATCACAGCTAATAACGAATTCATTACACCACTCAGCCCATCTATCTTGCCATCTATCACCAAGTTCTCATTGCTTTACTTGGCTGAAAATCGCTTCGGTATGAAAGCTATCCAAGGTGATGTTAAGATTTCTGAATTGGATAAATTTGTTGAAGCAGGTGCCTGCGGTACAGCTGCCGTAATCTCACCAATTGGTGGGGTACAACATGGTGATGACTTCCATGTCTTCTACTCAGAAACAGAAGTAGGTCCTGTAACACGTAAACTTTATGATGAGTTGACAGGTATCCAATTTGGTGATGTTGAAGCACCAGAAGGATGGATTGTCAAAGTTGACTAATTCTTAATAGATAAATGATTATTTTAAGGCTTGCTCTTGCAAGCTTTTTTCTTTTTCGGTAGAATTAAGGAGATACATTAAGAAAGGATGGCTCGAGCCAAGTATCGGGTATAAATCTATGAGTAAAAAAGATAAAAAAATTGAAATCCAAATTAATGATGCTAAAGTAGTCGTCAACAAAGCAACCATCGAAGGTTTTGAACTTCTTGTTGGCAAGAAAGTGATTGGACAAATTGTGGAAATTGATGGTAAGTTTGCCGTTGTTGACAAGGAAAATGTTGCAGGTTTCCACAAAAAAATGGATGATGCAGTAGCTGCCATTATTGAATCATACAATCTTAATCATTAAAATCCAAAGTAAAGGCTTGCTTTGGTCAAGAAACTGTGATATACTATTTCTTGTTCTTAAGGAGAGATAGCGAAGAGGCTAAACGCGGCGGACTGTAAATCCGCTCCTTCGGGTTCGGGGGTTCGAATCCCTCTCTCTCCATGTCTAAGAAACTGAATCGGGATAGTCGATATCAAGTACTTAGATGTTTTTTTATAGCATTTTGCTATTGGGGTATAGCCAAGCGGTAAGGCAAGGGACTTTGACTCCCTCATGCGTTGGTTCGAATCCAGCTACCCCAGTAAAAGGTATCGGGTGCATTGGCACCGTCTATGTTAACCATTGTCTTTGCGGGTACCTTTAAAAATATATTGTTATCAAGGGTCAGAATTGGCTGGCTCTTGTTGGAGGATCTTTTTAGAATGAACGAATTTGAAGAATTGCTAAACAGTGTTAGCGAAGTTAACACAGGTGACGTTGTAACAGCTGAAGTTATCTCAGTAGATAATGATCAAGCAAATGTTGTTATCGAAGGAACTGGTATCGAAGGTGTTTTGACACGTCGTGAATTGACAAACGACCGTGACGCAAACGTTGCAGACCTTGTTAAAGTTGGTGAAACACTTGAAGTGCTTGTTCTTCGTCAAGTTGTTGGTAAAGATACTGATACTGTAACTTACCTTGTATCTAAAAAACGCTTGGAAGCTCGCAAAGCTTGGGATAAACTTGTTGGTCGTGAAGAAGAAGTTGTTACTGTTAAAGGAACACGCGCTGTTAAAGGCGGACTTTCAGTTGAATTTGAAGGTCTTCGTGGATTTATTCCAGCTTCAATGATCGATACTCGTTTTGTTCGTAACACTGAACAATTTGTAGGTCAAGAATTTGACGCTAAAATTAAAGAAGTTGATCCAGCTGAAAACCGTTTCATCCTTTCACGTCGTGAAGTTGTTGAAGCTGAAGCTGCAGAAGCACGTAAAGAAGTCTTCTCTAAACTTGAAGTTGGTTCAATCGTAACTGGTAAAGTTGCTCGTTTGACAAGCTTCGGTGCTTTCATCGACCTTGGTGGTGTTGACGGACTTGTTCACGTGACTGAATTGTCTCACGAACGTAACGTTTCACCTAAATCAGTTGTATCTGTAGGTGATGAAGTTGAAGTTAAAGTTCTTGCTATCGACGAAGAAGCAGGACGTGTATCACTTTCACTTAAAGCAACAACACCTGGACCATGGGATGGCGTTGAACAAAAACTTGCTGCTGGTGATGTTATCGAAGGTAAAGTTAAACGCTTGACTGACTTCGGTGCTTTCGTTGAAGTATTGCCAGGTATCGATGGACTTGTTCACATCTCTCAAATTTCACACAAACGTGTTGAAAATCCAAAAGATGTTCTTTCAGTAGGTCAAGACGTTACTGTTAAAGTTCTTGAAGTAAACGCTGATGCAGAACGTGTATCACTTTCTATCAAAGCTCTTGAAGAACGTCCAGCTAACGCTGAAGGCGAAAACAACGAAAAACGTCAATCACGTCCACGTCGTCCAAAACGTCAAGAAAAACGTGACTACGAACTTCCAGAAACTCAATCTGGATTCTCAATGGCGGATCTTTTCGGAGATATCGAATTGTAAGATAAAAAAGAGGCATGGAAACATGTCTTTTTTTCTATTTTAGAGTATGCTATAATAGTATACTGTGAGCACCCTTAGTGTAATGGATATCACGTAAGATTCCGGTTCTTGAGATAGGGGTTCGATTCCCTTAGGGTGCAAAAAGAAAAACGTTGAAAGATTTGTTCGCTCAACGTTTTTTTAGTTGCTAAGTTTTAGTGAAATTATTATGTAAATTCTTTTAGTGTTGAAAGGAAAAAGGCAAACATACAGATGAATGGCTACTAGCTTATCCTGAAATCAAAGTTGACTACTGTATTAGCGTCTCTATAGTGGATTTATTGGGGGAGACAGTTTGGCTAATCTTTTGCAATTTATTAATAAATTTGCTATAATACTCAGTATCTCATATTGGGGTCGTTACGGATTCGACAGGCATTATGAGGCATATTCTGCGACTCGTGTGGCGACGTAAACGCTCAGTTAAATATAACTGCAAAAAATACTAATTCTTACGCTGTAGCAGCCTAAACACCTGCTCGCGTGACTTCTAGCAGATTGCTTATGTTTGTTTAGAGGTTTTATTGATTTATAAGCTACGTTTGACCATTGCCTAGCTGGTTGAAAAGAGATTTATAGGCTCGCAGATAGAAGGCTTGAGTTATGTGTCGTCTATCTGTTAAATGAAAGACATAACCTATGGTTGTAGACGAATATGTTGGCAGGTGTTTGGACGTGGGTTCGACTCCCACCGGCTCCATAAATACTTGAGGCGTCAGCCTTTTATTTGTGTATATAGGAATTTATTATGAAAAAACTTTTGTCTTTGATCGTTTTAGGTCTCTCACTTTTTACTCTAGCTGCTTGTGGAAAATCTTCGTCTAAAACTGAGACGAAGGGATCTCTGGATAATGAAGCTTCAAAGATTTTAACTGTTAAGCATGGGAATGTTCGCCAGAACTTTGATAAAATCACCATGGCAAATGCTTCTCAAGAATTCTCAGGAGGCTCAAATCTTGATAGCTTGAAGGGCTGGTTTGGTGAACCCTCATCAACTGCTCAAGAGCAAGCAGGAGATGCTAAGCTTGATGTTTATAATTGGCAGTATGACAATGTTGTGGTTACAGCGAAACTCTTTAACAATAGCACTGTCGTTAAGTCAATTTCAAACTTTTCTTACGTCCGTGATCCCAAAATCACACTGAAGATGTATGAAAACCTCAAAAATGGAACTAGCTATGATGATGCTGTCAAAACGCTTGGCACACCGGATGTTTATTCAATCGCTGTCTCTTCAGATGCAACAATGACACAGGCTCTTTGGTCATCAAACCTTGTCGCTAAGAAGGGTGAAACAGGTAGCCTTACCCTTAACTTTAAAAATGGTGCCTTGGAAAACAAGTCACAAGCAAATTTGATTAACAAGTAATCACAGTAAAAAATGCCTTTCTAAATCAATGAAGGCATTTTTTTGTTATAATAAAAGGAGTGATTAAAATTGTGGAGATGTAATGACCAAAAAAAGACTATTTTTTATAGGGATAGCAGGTTTAATACTGGTATTCTTATGGCCTCTTTTAAATAACTTCATCCCCTTAATCAAGGAATGGATCAACGCTAAGCATGATCAAGCCTTTTTAAGAGAAGTTTTTAAGCAGGCTAATTTCCAAAATGCACTTATCCTTATTAGTCTTATGATTCTGTCATCAGCTATTCCTGGAGTTTCAAGTTCTATTTTTTGTATTTTTGTTGGGCTACTCTATGGTCCTTTGCTTGCGATTCCGATGAACATTATTGGTAATACTTTTGGAAATTTGACTAGTTTTGAAATTCTGAGAAGACTTGAAAAGCCAGAGAAGTCCAAACGTATGGAGAAACTCCTAAACTATATTGAAAACTTTAAGCATCGTTTTATTGGGATTTCTTTAGCCTTCTCTATTCCTTTTATACCATCAGCTCTGGTCAATTATGCTTGTGTTCAGATGAATTTACCCACAAGGACGAGGATTTTGGCAACCCTTATTGGAGTGACGCCAGTCTCGATTGTTTATGCAGTTAGTGGAGATTTGTTGCTTAATATCCGTCCGATTCGAATACCATTAGTGGCAGTACTTGCCATCTTGCTCTTTATCTCACTCGTCATTTACTTTATCCATTTTAGGAAGGAAAAAAATGAGCTTCATTCAAGTAACTAAAGAAGAATTTAACACACATGCTCAACAAGTGTCTGAGCGTTCTTTTATGCAAACGGAGGAAATGGCTAAGCTTCTTGAAAAACGTGGATTTAGCATTAGCTATGTCGCTTGGAAAGAAGGAAACCAACTAGAAGTCTCAGCAATTGTCTACAGCATGCCTATGACTGGTGGGCTTCGTATGGAGGTGAATTGTGGACCGATTCACTCAAATACAGCTCATCTGAGTGACTTTTATCAGGGTTTGAAGGATTATGCTAAGGCAAATGGCGCTCTTGAGCTGTTAATCAAGCCTTATGATACTTATCAAACTTTTGATAGTAATGGTGAGCCAATTGGTGAAGAGCAGAAGCAATTGATTAGTCAATTGACAGATTTAGGCTATAGCTTTGATGGTTTACAGACAGGTTATCCTGGTGGTGAGCCTGACTGGCACTATGTTAAGGATTTATCTGGGATTGAAGAAAAAGATCTTATCAAGTCTTTCAGTAAAAAAGGGAAGCCATTGGTTAAAAAAGCCAAAACTTTCGGGATTAAGTTGAAAAAACTGAAACGTGATGAGTTATCTATTTTTAAAGAAATCACTTCGGCGACCTCTGATCGTCGTGAGTATAGTGACAAGTCCCTAGATTATTACCAAGATTTTTATGATGCTTTTGGTGATAATGCTGATTTTATGGTGGCTACCTTGAATTTTCAGGATTACTATGACCATTTGGAAAGTGATCAAGCGAAGTTAGGAGCTAGAATTGTCAAATTACAGGCTGATTTAGAGGCTAACCCAAAATCTGAGAAAAAACAAAACCAATTAAGAGAGTTATCAAGTCAGTTTGAGACCTTTGATGTTCGAAAGGGTGAAGCGACTGCTTTTATTGATAAATATGGTCAGGAAGATATTGTTTTGGCTGGCAGTCTTTTTGTCTATACACCTCAAGAAGCTGTTTATCTTTTTAGTGGATCTTATCCGGAGTTTAATAAGTTTTATGCGCCAGCACTCTTACAAGAGTATGTGATGACCCAAGCCATTAAACGTGGAATTACTTTCTATAACTTCCTTGGTATTATGGGGATCTTTGATGGTTCAGATGGGGTTTTGCGATTTAAACAAAACTTTAATGGTTATATCGTTCGCAAGATGGGAACCTTCCGTTATTATCCACAGCCGCTTAAATATAAAGCGATTCAAGGAGTTAAGAAACTGCTTGGCCGTTCTTAAATTTTAGAGGACTTCTATTTGAGTCCTCCTTCATTATAGTTCTGTTTATAGAATTACGCCGTATAGTAAGAGAGTTTAGAGGAAGAAGGAGGTAAGTTGATGAAACTTGCATTATTAGGGACTGGAATGATTGTGACAGAGGTTCTTCCTGTGTTAACAACTATTGAGGGTATCGAGCTTGAAGCTATCTTATCGACACCACGATCGCTCGATAAGGCAGAAGCCCTAGCTAAACAATATGGCTTATCTCAGGCGACTAGTGATTATGAGTTAATTTTGTCTAATCCAGAAGTTGATACGATTTATGTCGGAACGCCTAATCATACCCACTATGACTATGCTAAGAAAGCACTTTTGGCCGGAAAGCATGTTATCTGTGAGAAACCCTTCACCCTTCATTTAGAAGAGTTTGAAGAGCTAGCTAAGCTTGCTCAAGAAAAAAAGCTTCTCTTGATGGAGGCCATTACCAATCAATATCTGGCTAATTTTACAGCGATTAAGGAAGCCTTGTCTGATATTGGGGATATTAAGATTGTGAATATCAATTATTCCCAATATTCATCACGTTACGATGCCTTCAAACATGGGGAAATTGCTCCTGTCTTCAACCCTGAAATGGGTGGGGGAGCACTTAGAGATCTTAATATCTATAATATTCACCTTCTTGTTGGCCTTTTTGGTAAGCCTAATCGTGTGGAATATCTACCTAATGTGGAGCGAGGAGTGGATACGTCAGGAATTCTAGTTTTGGACTATGGTAACTTTAAGGCTGTTGCCATTGGAGCTAAAGACTGTAGTGCGGAGATTCGTTCAACTATTCAAGGGGATAAGGGAGCTATTACTATTTTTGGTGCAACCAACACTCTTCCTGAAATTGGAGTCACTCTCAATGGTCAGAAAGAGAGAGTTGTCAATCTCAATAGTCCACAACATCGTATGTATGATGAATTTGTAGCTTTTGAAAAGATGGTGGCGACCAAGGATTTTGACAGTGTTGCCCAGCAGTTGGAACATAGTCGTCAGGTTATGAAAGTTCTGGATCAAGCTTCGAAAGCTTTGTAACATACTAAAAAACAAGCAGTGGTGTTAGCCATTGCTTGTTCTGTCTTATACAGTTGTTGGGAATGAAATCTCAATCAATTTGTCAGTGTGTACTGTTCTAAGTTTGTCCATCAAAACGATATCTTTGTCGATTTTTCGTTTGAGGAAGAATTCACGGATAACTTCTAATTCGTTGTCTTTAACAGCACGATGTTTATTTGAAATCAAGAGTTCATAATGCTTAGGTGCTTGTGTAAAGACAACATCAGTATTCCCAGCAGAGTAGGTCTCTACGAGAAAGGCATCCGTGTTGTCTAGTTGGTTTTGAACGAGTTCTTGGTGTGTACGGGTCGTATTAATGAGTTTCATAGTTTCCTCCTAAGATTTGCCAGTTGTTATATTGTTTGCTTTCCATTGTTCGATTCCCCATTTATGGCTGCCACGTTTAAGTTTAGCAATGGCTTCATCAATTGGAAACCAGGCCAGGTTATTGAAATCTTCGAGAGGTTTGCCAATTTTTGAAAAATCTACAACTTCATAAATATAGGCTGGATTGTAATAGTAAGTGTCACGGTGGCTTGAATAGAAGTATTCATCAGCCTGGCCATAGTACTGTCCTAAAGTGGCTGTAAACCCAAGTTCTTCAATTAACTCGCGTTCTAATGCGCTATAGTGATCCTCGCCTGCTTCGATTTCTCCACCTGGGAGAAACCAAGCTCCGTTAGGAGCCTGGACTAAAATAATCTTTGTCTTTTCTTGGTTAGGAATCACAGCATAAACACCGTAACGTGTTTGATAATGAGCTCCCTCAACCTTGTCACCAAATGTTGGATTCATGAGTTGCTCCTTACGTTTATTTGCCTATATTATACTAAAATTTTGCTCATTTTCCTATTGATTTAGGCAGAATTAGGGATAAATTTGAAAATAGGAAATGAAAAGATAAATAAACCAAGTCGTAATGACTTGGTTTATTTGTTTAATCAGATTCTTTTGCTGCCTCAGCTTTTTGAGTAGCTTTTTCGGCTTTTTTAGCAGACTTAATGGTAATGTGGCCTTTTGAAGTCATGACTGCCTTGAGATCTTTTTCGTTTGGATTTTCAAGGTAGAAGTCGGTAATAGCATCTTCAATATGATCTTGGATGGTACGACGTAGTGGTCGAGCACCCATCTTAGGATCGTAACCAAGGTCAACCAATTTTTCCTTAACTTTCTCAGTTACACTGAGGTGGATACCGTTGTTAGCCAAGCGTTGGTTGACATTATCAAGCATGAGGTCCACGATAGTAAGGAGATTTTCTTTGCTGAGGGCAGAGAATTCGATAATACCGTCAAAGCGGTTCATGAATTCAGGACTGAAGAAATCTCCAAGTTGGTTAAGAACAGAATTGGTACGATTTTCACGAGTAGCTCCAAAGCCAACGCTAGCTTCAACTTTACCAGTACCAGCATTTGATGTCATGATGATGATGGTATCCTTGAAGCTTACAGTGCGCCCTTGACCATCAGTCAAACGACCGTCGTCAAGTACTTGGAGGAACATGTGAAGAACGTCTGGGTGAGCTTTTTCGACCTCATCTAAAAGAATAAGTGAATAAGGATTACGGCGGACTTTTTCAGTTAACTGACCAGCTTCGTCGTAACCAACATATCCTGGAGGGGCACCAACCAATTTAGCGACAGCGTGTTTTTCCATGTATTCTGACATATCGAAACGAATCATACTGTCAGCTGAACCAAAGAGTTCAATGGCTAATTGTTTAGAGAGCTCAGTTTTACCGACTCCTGTAGGACCTACGAAGAGGAAGCTACCAATTGGGCGGTTTGGAGCACCCAATCCAACACGATTACGGCGGATAGCTTTGGCAATCTTATCAACTGCAGCATCTTGTCCGATAACATGTGATTTAAGATCATCGGCAAGACTAAGAAGTTGTGATTGTTCTTTTTCTTTCAAATCACCGACAGGAATATTGGTCTTTTGTTCCACAATAGCTTCGATATGTTTTTCGGTGATGACAGGCATATCTTGGTCTTTGATGGTTTGCTTTTGCATTTCCTTGTATTTGGCAATTTGGTCACGGAAATAGGCAGCCTTTTCAAAGTCCTCGTCACGAGTAGCTTGAGCCTTGAGGTTTTCAGCCTCAATCAAACGTTTGTCGATATCTTTAGGATCAACAAAGTTGAGGGTCAAGTTCATCTTCGAACCAGCTTCATCAAGAAGGTCGATGGCCTTGTCTGGTAAGAAACGGTCTTGGATGTAGCGGTTGGACAATTCTGCAGCTGCAGTAATCGCTTCGTCCGTATATTTGACGTGGTGGTAGTCTTGATATTTAGGCTGAATCCCACGCAAAATAGTGATGGTTTCCTCAACAGTTGGTTCGTCAACCTTAACTGGTTGCATACGACGCTCAAGGGCAGCATCTTTTTCGATGATGCGGTATTCGTTGAGTGTTGTTGCTCCGACCAGTTGAAGTTCCCCACGAGCAAGGGCAGGTTTTAGGATGTTTCCAGCATCCATATTGCCATCTCCAGCATTACCAGCTCCTACGATTTCATGGATTTCATCAATAAATAGGATAACATCCTGACGTTGACGAATTTCTTCCATAAGTTTTTGCATGCGTTCTTCAAATTGGCCACGAATACCAGTTCCTTGAACCAAGCTGACCACATCAAGACGGATGACTTGTTTGCCTTGGAGTTTTTGAGGAACGCTACCATCTACAATTTTTTGAGCTAGTCCTTCAACGACAGCAGTCTTACCGACACCGGGTTCACCGATGAGGACGGGATTGTTCTTGGTACGGCGGTTAAGAATTTCGATGACACGAATGATTTCCTCGTCACGACCAATGACTGGATCGATGTCTCCACGACGAGCGATGTCAGTGATGTTAATGCCGAACTCTTCAAGAAGACCTTGTGGCTGTTGAGGAGCTTGTTGGCGTGGTCCTCCTGGACGGCCTGGCCCTTGTGTATTACCACCGTTTCCTCGGTTACCACCTTCTTGTGTTGGAGGTGTATTGGGAAGATCACCGTTAGAAGAACGGAAGTTATTTAGGTCGCTGAAGAAATCATCGAAGAAGCTGGAACCTCCAGTTTGATTGAATTGATTAAGGGGGTTCTCTGGGTCAGATTTCATGATTTTATAACAATTTTGACAGAGGTCAACTTGTTGCTGATTACCATTTACATTGGTATACAAATGAATACTAGCTTCATTAAGGTTACAGTTTTGACAGAGCATATCAGTACCTCTTTTCTATCTGAATTGGGAAAGACCTTTATTGAAAATATTCTTGGTCAAAAAAGGTCAAATCTATGACTACATTATAGCATGCAGAAGGTAGATTGCAAGTAAAAAGTATTTAGGTTTGGCACTCTCTTGATAAGAGTGCTGATTTTGAATTTTAATTCAAAATTACTTGTCTGTAATGTATAAAAATTATATAATGTTTTTATATTATTCAGAACGAAAGAGAGATACCTATGACACAATCTAAATCCTTTTTGAAAGAAATCGACTTTACCAAGCAAGAACTCGAGGAGTTAATTGATTTATCTATAAAATTTAAACAGTTAAAGAAGGAAAGAATTCCGCATAAATATTTAGATGGCTTAAATATTGCCTTGATTTTTGAAAAAACATCTACCAGAACTCGCTCAGCTTTTACAGTGGCCGGTCAGGACCTAGGTATGAATGTGACCTACCTTGGTGCTGGAGACATTCAGTTAGGTAAAAAGGAATCTGTAGTTGATACGGCCAAGGTTCTGGGATCTATGTTTGATGGAATCGAGTACCGTGGGTTTAAGCAAGAAGATGTCGAGGATTTGGCTAAGTACTCAGGTGTTCCGGTCTGGAATGGTTTGACGGATACCTGGCATCCAACGCAAATGATTGCGGATTTCATGACTTTGAAGGAGCATTTTGGTAGTTTGGAAGACTTGACCATCGCCTATATTGGAGATGGTAGAAATAATATGGCCAACTCACTTTTGGTCACTTCGGCTATTTTAGGCGTTAATGTCAAGATTATTGCCCCAGAGGTGCTGCAACCCGAAGATGAGATTGTAGCCTTAGCTCAGAAACATAATAATGGTGCCGACTTAACCATTACAGATGATATTTCAGAGGTCAAGGGAGTGGATATGCTTTATACGGATGTCTGGGTATCTATGGGTGAAGAGGTAGATTTTAAATCTCGTATTGATTTACTCTTGCCTTATCAAATTAATGCAGACCTACTAGCCAAGACAGAAAATCCAGATGTTATCGTTATGCATTGTCTCCCAGCCTTTCATGATCTCAATACCCAAATTGGGAAAGAAATCTATGACAAATATGGTTTGGCAGAGTTAGAAATTACAGATCAAGTCTTCCAAAAGTACAGTGACATCATCTTCCAAGAAGCTGAGAATCGTATGCATTCTATTAAGGGCATTATGTACAATTCCTTGAAAAATATTTAAAATTCCCCCATTTTTCCCATAAGTGTGATAAAATAAGTAAGAAATACACAATTAATAGGAGAAATAACATGGAATCACATTTGGTGAGAATCATTAACCGTCTTGAAATGATGGCGGCTGATGGTGGTAATTTGAAACGTAATTTTGAACGTGAAGGAGTGGTTGTTGCCGAAGTATCATTTAGCAACGATCCTGAAAATGGTCCAGTTTTCACATTGCGTGACGTTGAAGCACGTGAATCTTATTCATTTGATAGCATTGACTTGATTGCAATGGAAATCTACGATTTGCTTTACTAATAAATCATTTGGGGACTTTACAAGGTTCCAAAAACTCAAAATGCCTGAAACTATCGAGTTTCAGGCATTTTTATCAGGATGAAAGCATCGGGTAATGCTTGTATGGGTTACCAAAATAGGCAGTATTTCAAATCATTGACAAACCTTTTGGGAAGATGTCATCTTATGAGGACTTGAGGTGTCTTGCTTGAGAGATTTGATAGCGATGTCTATAACTTAGTTTTTATACTGAAATATCGCATTTATAAGAAAATACTTTATTATTATACAGTCTTCTGATATAATATTGAAGAATATTAGTAAGGAGTATCTAGATGAATTTTTCATTTCTACCGCAGTTTTGGTCTTACTTTAACTATGGTGTCTTAGTAACAATTATGATTTCGGTCTGCGTGGTCTTCTTCGGAACCATCCTCGGGGTTTTGGTATCCTTGGCCAAGCGTTCTGGAATCAAACCTTTGGAGTGGCTAGTAAGCCTTTATGTTTGGGTTTTCCGTGGGACTCCTATGGTTGTGCAGATTATGATTGCTTTTAACCTCATCCACATGAACCTTCCAACTGTGCAGTTTGGGATTTTAAACCTTGATTTATCACGTATCGTTCCGGGTATTATCGTCCTTTCTTTGAACAGTGGTGCTTATATTTCTGAGAGTGTACGTGCAGGTATCGAGTCTATTCCTAAAGGCCAGATTGAAGCAGCCTACTCACTTGGTATCCGTCCATGGAATACCATGCGTTATGTGGTCTTGCCTCAAGCTATTAAAAATATCTTGCCTGCCTTAGGTAACGAGTTTGTCACTATTATCAAGGATAGTTCGCTCTTGCAAACCATCGGGGTTATGGAATTGTGGAATGGTGCACAAACTGTTGCAACAACGACCTACTTGACTTTGACGCCGCTCTTGTTCGCAGCCTTCTATTATTTGATTGTAACAACAGCTATGACGGCACTCTTGAAACAAATGGAACAACGACTTGGGGAGGGACGTAAATAATGGCAGAAACAATTATTGAGATTAAAAATCTTCACAAGTATTTTGGTAAGAATGAAGTTCTCAAAGGGATTGATCTAGATATTAAAAAGGGTGAAGTAGTGGTTATCATTGGTCCTTCAGGATCAGGAAAATCAACCTTCCTACGCTCAATGAACTTGCTTGAGAAACCTACAAAAGGCGTTATTTCTTTTGAAGGTGTGGATATTACAGATAAGAATAACGACATTTTCAAAATGCGTGAAAAAATGGGAATGGTTTTCCAACAGTTTAACCTCTTCCCTAACATGACAGTTAAGGAAAATATCACCTTGTCACCGATTAAAACCAAGGGTGTTTCAAAAGCTGATGCAGACGCGAAAGCTATGGAACTTTTAGAAAAGGTTGGCTTGAAAGATAAGGCAGATGCCTACCCAACAAGTCTATCTGGTGGTCAGCAGCAACGTATTGCAATCGCACGTGGTTTGGCTATGGATCCAGACGTTCTCTTGTTTGACGAACCAACATCAGCCCTTGATCCAGAAATGGTTGGTGAAGTTCTTGCCGTTATGCAAGACCTTGCTAAATCAGGGATGACAATGGCAATCGTTACCCACGAAATGGGCTTTGCGTATGAGGTGGCTGATCGTGTTATCTTTATGGATGGCGGTGTTATTGTAGAAGAAGGTACACCACAAGAGATTTTCGACAATACTAAGGAAGATCGTACTAAGGATTTCTTGAGTAAGGTTTTGTAAGATATTCATTAAGTATGTATACATTGTTTGTGAAGGCTGGAACTTTTCCGGCCTTTTCTTTTTGTGTTCTGCTTTTCTAGAATCATTCTTGTTTAGGATAATTTTTCGTAGAAGATGGATAAATATGCTATAATGATGCCGTATCAAAAATAATAAAGTAGGTCAAGAAAAATGCTCATATATGATGCGGCCTTAAAAACGCCTTACCGGATTCTTGGCATTAACCTCCCTAAGGATAGTCTTTTGCACTTATCTAACCTAGGGCTGGCTGCCGGTGAAATGATTGAGGTGGTAACTAAGACCAAGAACAGTGCTATTATTATCGTAAAGGGGAGTCGCTTAGCCTTTGATGCTTCGATTCTAGATAAGATTGATTTGGCACCTGCGGAGGAAGATCAGGAAAAGATACCTCTTTCTGAATTACCAGTTGGACGTTCGGCTATCGTTACTGATATTTTTTCAGCAAATGAGACCAAACGGCGTCTTATGGATATGGGAATTACAAAGCGTACTCGGGTCTTATTGCGTAAGGTAGCCCCTTTGGGAGATCCTCTAGAAATTAGCTTGAGAGGGTATGAATTAACCCTACGCAAGTCGGAAGCGCAAATGATTAGTGTGGTCATGCTGGACGAGGGAGAGGAAAAATGACAGAAATTGCATTAATAGGTAATCCTAATAGTGGTAAAACCAGTTTATTCAACCTGATAACAGGGACCAATCAGCGTGTTGGTAACTGGCCGGGTGTTACTGTAGAACGAAAAAGTGGTCTGGTCAAAAAGAATAAGGATTTAGAAATCCAGGATTTACCAGGGATTTACTCAATGTCACCCTATAGCCCTGAAGAAAAGGTAGCGCGTGACTATTTGTTGAGCCAAAGGGCCGAAAGTATTCTAAATGTGGTTGATGCGACTAATTTGGAGCGTAACCTTTATCTGACAACGCAGTTGATTGAGACAGGTATTCCAGTCACTTTAGCACTTAACATGAGTGATGTTTTGGAGGCTCAGGGAAAACAGATTAATGTTGATAAATTATCTTATCATCTAGGCGTCCCAGTAGTAGCTACTAGTGCTCTCAAACAAACTGGTGTGGATCAGGTAGTGAAGAAGGCAGCTCATACAACGACTTCTACAGTCGGTGACATTGCCTTTCCAATTTATGACGATAAGTTAGAAGCTGCCATCTCACAAATTTTGGAAGTCTTGGGAAATTCGGTACCACAAAGGTCTGCGCGTTTTTATGCCATTAAACTCTTTGAACACGATGCTTTAGTTGAGGCTGAGCTAGGCTTGTCCCCATTCCAACGAAAAGAAATCAAAGATATCATTCGTATCACTGAGGAAATTTTCACAGAAGATGCGGAGTCAATTGTCATTAATGAGCGTTATGCCTTTATTGAACGTGTTTGTCAGATGGCTCAAAGTCATACGGAAGATTTTGCCCTGACCTTGTCAGATAAGATTGATAGGATTGTTACCAACCGTATTTTGGCTTTACCAATTTTCGCAGCAGTTATGTATTTGGTTTATTTCTTATCTATCCAAACTGTTGGAACCATGTGGACAGACTGGGCTAACGATGTGCTTTTTGGTAAGTATGTTCCAGATTTGGTAACTTCTGGTCTTGACTTTCTTCAAGTTCAGGACTGGCTTAAGTCTTTGATTGTTGATGGTATCGTCGCTGGGATTGGGACAGTACTAGGATTCCTTCCTCAAATTTTTGTGCTCTTTATCTGTTTGGGTGTGCTTGAGGACATTGGATATATGAGTCGTATTGCCTTTGTTATGGACCGTATTTTCCGACGTTTTGGGCTTTCTGGAAAATCCTTTATTCCCATGTTGATTTCGACAGGTTGCGGGGTTCCAGCGGTTATGTCTAGTCGAACTATTGAAAATGAAAGGGACCGTCGCATTACCATTATGACGGCAACCTTCATGCCTTGTTCGGCCAAGTTGGAAATAATTGCCTTGATTGCTGGAGCTTTCTTCCCTAGTAACTCATTAGTAGCACCAAGTACTTATTTTATTGGGATGGCTACCATTATCTTATCAGGTATTGCCCTCAAAAAGACGAGTTTTTTGGGTGGCCTAACCAGTCCGTTTATAATGGAATTGCCTGCTTACCATTGGCCTAAAGCCATGTCAGTTTTGCGCTATGCCTTTGGTAAGGCTATGAGTTTTGTCAAACGTGCGGGAACCATCATTTTCAGTTTGACAGTTCTTATCTGGTTTATGTCTAACTACAACTTTACGCTACATACGGTAGATACGGAAGCCAGCATTTTGGCGACTCTCGGTAGGAGTTTGTCTTGGATTTTTGATCCGCTTGGATTTGGAAATTGGAAGGCAACAGTTGCGGCTCTTACAGGCTTAGCTGCCAAGGAGACTGTTGTTGCCACCTTTGGTATTCTCTATCATAATAGCAGTGAAGCTGGTTTAGCTGCGGCTTTACGAGGAGATTATTCTTCCCTAGCAGCTTATTCCTTCTTAGTCTTTAATTTACTTTGTGCCCCATGTTTTGCGGCTATTGGAGCTATTAAGCGTGAAATGGCCAATCTTAAATGGACGGTTGGTGCTATCGGTTTTCAAACAGGCCTAGCTTATTGTGTGAGTTTAATTCTTTATCAGTTTGGCCAAGTTATCCTATACGGCAAGTCAATGACAATTTGGACTTTTGTTGCTTTCTTGCTGTTAGTGACCATGATTTATTTTGTGGTTCGTAAACCACGTCAGATTAAGGATCAAATCATTAGCTTGGATAATCTTCAAGAAGCCCATATTTAGGTTTAGGAGGAATTGTTATGTCAACGTTTATCATTGCCTTCATTATTTTTGCTTTGGCTGGTCTTGGCATCCGTCACTATATCAAAGGAAAAGGTTCTTGTGGCGATTGTGAGTGTTCTTGTCCGGTTAAGGAAGAAATGCATAAGGTTAATCGCTAATAATATATAGAAAAATGGTCTCTTAAATGAATAAGAGACCATTTTCTTACGATTGTAAGAAATGTATAAAGGTATGTAGGTTGGAAGTATGATACTATAAGATAGATAAATAATCTAAATTTTTAACAAAAAAGGGAGATGTATAAGGAATGGTTTTGAACAGAGAGATTGTCCTAATTCATGGGACCTGGTGTGATGGCAATGTTTGGGGAGAATTTGCGACAGGTCTACGTCAAATGGGATACAAGGTGCATACACCTAGCTTTCGTTACCATGACCTACCTTATCAAGAGTGCCTAGCTAAAGTTGGGACTGTTACCCTGCAGGACTATCGAGATGATTTAGTGGCTTTGATTGAAAGTCTAGACCAACCACCACTCATTTTAGGGCACTCTTTAGGCTGTCTGGTGGCTCAAATGGTTGCTGAAAAGACAGAAGTTGCTGGTATGATTCTCATGGGACCTGCTCCGACAGCAGATATTTATGCCTTTTATCCAACCATGTTAGCTTGTTTTGGCAAACACTTTTTACGCTGGGGTTTTTGGAAAAAAGCCATGCCCCCTTATAAAAAGGAGTTTTTCAAGTATTGCATGAATGAACAAGAGGAAACTTTGAAAGAGGAAGTTTTTGCTGGTCTGGTTCCTGAATCAGGAAAAGTTTATACTCAGATGGCTCTTCATTGGTTTGATAAGACAAAGGCAGCTGATGTGGACTTTAGTAACATTTTATGTCCTGTTCTCGTCATTTCAGGAACAAAGGATAAGATGACTCATCCTAATATTGCTAGAAGAACAGCTAAGAACTACCGTGATTCTGTTCTCGTTTCCTTAACAGGTGCAGATCACATGTATGAAAGTGGCAAATACCAGCAGAAGACCTTGAAGGTTATTAAGGGGTGGAGTCAGCAAAATGGTTTTGTGGATTAGTCACGAAAGATAATCAGAAGAAGTTGGAAGGCAATTCCAGCTTTTTTAGTTTTCATTTGAAACGTCTTTTTGAAAATTTAGAAAATTTAGTCACAAAGAGTCCTCACTATGGTATAATTGAAAAAAAGTATGTATTGGAGAACACCCATGGCGATAATAATGGATGGTAAGGCCCTAGCTGCTAAAATGCAGGATCAATTGCATGATAAGGTAGCACGTCTAAAAGAAAAGGAATGGATTGTGCCAGGACTCGTGGTAATCATGGTCGGTGATAACCCTGCCAGTCAGGTTTATGTGCGTAATAAGGAACGTGCTGCTAAAAAGGCTGGCTTCCATAGTCAGACGGTCAATCTTTCTGAGAGTATTAGTGAGGAAGAGTTGATTGAAGTTATTGAGCGCTATAATCAGGATCCGCTTTTCCATGGTATCTTGGTTCAATTGCCACTGCCTAATCATATTAATGAAATGCGTATTCTTTTGGCTATTGATCCTAAAAAAGATGTCGATGGTTTCCATCCTATGAATACTGGTAATCTCTGGAATGGTCGCCGTCAAATGGTGCCTTGTACACCGGCTGGGATTATGGAAATCCTTCGTGAGTACAATGTTGAATTGGAAGGTAAGACAGCAGTTATTATCGGACGTAGTAATATTGTTGGTAAACCTATGGCTCAGCTTCTTCTAGAAAAGAATGCTACAGTTACCTTGACCCACTCACGAACACCGCATTTGGCTAAGGTTTGTAGCAAGGCAGATGTCTTGATTGTAGCTATTGGACGTGCAAAATTTGTAACAGAAGAATATGTCAAAGAGGGTGCTGTTGTCATTGATGTGGGAATCAACCGTGATGAAGAAGGCAAACTTTGTGGTGACGTTGATTTTGATCAAGTGAAAGATAAGGTTGGCATGATCACGCCTGTTCCAGGTGGTGTAGGCCCTATGACTATTACTATGCTGATGGAACAGACCTATCAAGCTGCTCTTCGTAGTGCGAAAGGATAGTTTATGAAAGTTGATGACGATTTAGCTAGGCAAGTGATAACACCTCGCTTGAGAGAGTCTCACAAGGGTTCTTACGGTCGAGTGCTTTTAGTTGGTGGGCTTTATCCTTATGGTGGTGCCATCATTATGGCTGCCATAGCTTGTGTCAATAGTGGGGCAGGCTTGGTCACAGTGGCTACGGATCGTGAAAATATCACAGCCCTTCATGCTCATCTCCCTGAAGCCATGGCTTTTGACCTTAGAGAGACTGAAAGATTTCTTGAGAATCTTAGGGCAGCTGATGTGGTATTAATCGGTTCTGGCCTAGGTGAAGATGGTGCAGCTAGTCAGGCTATGGACTTGGTGCTGTCAAATATTAGGGCAGATCAAAATTTGGTTGTTGATGGCTCAGCTCTCAATCTTTTGGCTAAGAAAAATAAGAAGGACTTACCAGATTGTCACCTTACTCTCACCCCACATCAAAAAGAATGGGAACGCTTGTCTGGTTTAAGGATTCCAGAGCAGACAGTTTCCAACACTCAAAAAGCCTTGGGAGAGTTCCGAGCTGGGACAATCCTGGTTGCCAAGAGTCACAAGACGGCTGTCCATGAGGGTGAAAAAGTAGCTCATTTAGAAGTTGGTGGGCCTTATCAAGCCACAGGAGGAATGGGAGATACCTTGGCTGGTATGATTACTGGTTTTCTGGCCCAGTTCCCTTCAATTGATCGCTATAAGGCTGTCACAGTAGCTACCTGGCTTCACTCAGCTATCGCTGATGATCTGGCTAAAAATGCCTATGTGGTTTTGCCGACACATATCAGTAAAGCTATTCCTAGCTGGATGAAAAAGTTATCATTATAATCTAAAAAACGTGTCTTGTATTGAGGCAAGTTTTTTTCGATTTCGACATTTTTTTAAGTTTGCTAAAGCTTATTTGTGATAAAATAAAAGAGAATTTTTATGAGAACATAGAGGAAAAAAAGTGACATCATTTTCGAAAAAACTCAGTCAAAAATGGGAAAAACGGCGCCAAAAACAAAAAGAAAAACGAGCGAATAAACCTAGAAAGCCAGTAAACATCTCACGTCGTGTTTACTTGCTTTTTGGTGTAGTCTTTGTCCTTTTTTTGTTGCTTTTTGCACGTTTGACCTATATGCAGGTTTATAACAAATCGTTTTATACTAAGAAATTAGAGGATAACTCCAAGTATACGGTTAGAATTGCAAGCGAACGTGGGCAAATCTTTGATGCTAAGGGGGTCGCTCTTACGACCAACCAGAGTAAGGACGTTATCACCTTTACACGTAGCAATTTGGTGTCATCAGATACTATGAAGAAGGTCGCTGAAAAGTTAGCGACCATGGTAACACTAACGGAGACGAAGGTAACAGCACGCCAGAAACGCGATTTCTATCTAGCGGATTCTGCCACCTACAAACGTGTGGTTAATGATCTTCCAAAGGACAAGAAAACAGATAAGTTTGGTAATAAATTAGCTGAAGCTACTATTTACAACAATGCTGTTGATGCCGTTCCTGATGAAGCAGTGGATTACACTGAGGATGAGCTTAAGATTGTCTACATTTACTCACAGATGAATGCTGTTTCTAATTTCTCAACAGTCACATTGAAAACAGGAGACTTGACACCTGAACAAATTGCGATTGTAGCAGCTAAACAGAAGGAACTCAATGGTATTACGGTTGCTAAGGATTGGGAACGTCATACGGTTGATTCGGCCTTGTCACCTCTCATCGGGAAAGTCTCAAGTTCAGAAGCAGGTTTGCCACAAGAAGATGCCAAGGAATACCTCAAAAAAGGTTATGCCCTTAATGACCGTGTAGGAACTTCTTATCTAGAAAAAGAATACGAGGAGAAGCTACAAGGGAAACATACTGTTCGTGAGATTACAGTAGACAAGGAAGGCGAAGTTGCTAGTGATAAAATCACTCAAAAGGGAAGTAAGGGTAACAATCTACAGTTGACCATCGACCTTGATTTCCAAAAGGGAGTTGAAGATATCCTAGGTCAACAGCTTTCTTCAGAGATTTCAGAGAACAAAGCTACCTATTCTGAAGGAATGTATGCCGTTGTTATGAATGCTGAAACTGGTGCTGTACTTGCCATGGCGGGGCAAAAACATGAACAAGGAGCACAAGATTTTAAAGCAAATGCCTTAGGAACAATCACTGATGTCTTTATTCCAGGATCTGTTGTTAAGGGAGCAACCCTAACTGCTGGTTGGCGTTCAGGTGCCATCTATGGAAATCAGGTCTTGACTGACCAACCAATCAACATTGCTGGTTCAGCCTCGATTACGTCTTGGTTTACAGATCAAGGTAGCCGTCCTATTACCGCGACACAGGCTCTAGAATATTCATCAAATACCTATATGGTGCAGATTGCAATCAAACTACTTGGCCAACAGTATGTTCCAGGCATGGCCTTGTCGACTGACAATATGGATAAGGCCATGACGACACTTCGTGATACCTACGCTGATTTTGGTATGGGGGTATCTACAGGACTTGATTTGCCTGGAGAATCAGAAGGGTACATTTCTAAGAATTACAATGTAGCCAACGTTTTGACAGAGGCCTTTGGTCAGTACGATTCTTATACAACCATTCAGCTGGCTCAGTATGTTGCTTCAATTGCAAATGGTGGTAAACGTGTAGCACCTCATATTGTGGGAGGTATTTATGATGCTGGTACTAATGGTAGCTTAGGAACTCTAGCTTCAACGGTAGATACACGTGTATTAAATACCTTACCTCTTGATTCTGAGCAGATGGGGATTATCCAACAAGGCTTTAATGATGTCGTTAATTCTGGTTCTAGCCTTGCGACTGGTAAAGCTATGGCAAGTTCTATCATTCCAATTAGTGGTAAAACAGGGACAGCCGAAACTTATGCAACGGATGCTTCCGGTAACTCTGTAACAACGGTTAACCTTAATGCCGTGGCCTATGCGACTGCCAAAGATGGTACTAAGTTGGCGGTTGGGATTATGTATCCACATGCTCTAGACTGGAAGAGTAAGGCCCATCAAAATGCGGTCAAAGCTATCATGGAACTTTATCAAAATACTCACTAAATATGAAAATCTCTCGTGCCTTGCACGAGGGATTTTTCTGTGATATAGTGTTTGAGTATTTGTTCTTGGGTAAAGACATATCCATGACAGTGACAAAAGATAAGAGATGAATAAAATCATATAAAGAACAGGAGACCTTCATGCTTTATCCTACTCCAATTGCGAAGCTGATTGATAGTTTTTCAAAACTCCCTGGAATTGGGGCTAAAACAGCGACACGCCTAGCTTTTTATACCATTAGCATGTCTGATGAAGATGTCAATGATTTCGCAAAAAACCTCTTGGCAGCCAAACGTGAATTGACTTATTGTTCGGTCTGTGGTCGTTTGACAGATGATGATCCCTGTAACATTTGTACAGATGAAACGAGAGATCGTACTAAGATTTTGGTTGTTGAAGACTCCAAAGATGTTTCAGCTATGGAAAAGATTCAGGAATACCGTGGTCTCTACCATGTGCTTCAAGGGCTTATTTCCCCTATGAATGGTGTTGGACCAGATGATATTAACTTGAAAAGTTTGATTACTCGTCTTATGGATAGCGAGGTTGACGAAGTTATCATTGCTACTAATGCAACAGCAGATGGTGAGGCAACATCTATGTATATTTCACGAGTCCTCAAACCTGCGGGAATCAAGGTGACTCGTTTAGCGCGTGGTTTGGCTGTTGGTTCTGACATCGAGTATGCTGATGAAGTGACCTTGCTAAGAGCTATCGAAAATCGAACAGAACTTTAGGAAAAGTGTTGGTAAGTCCAGCGCTTTTTGTTTGCAGTAAGTAGGTTTCTCATTAAAAATTTGGTAAAATAAAGTAAACGCTTTAATGACGAGGGATCATGATGCAGATTGAAAAGATTTTAAACAACAATGTTGTTCAGGCTTTGGATAATAATGTGGAATACATTGTCATGGGCAAGGGACTGGGCTTTCAAAAGAAGGTCGGAGACTTTGTTGATAAGGAAAAGATTGAAAAGACTTTTGTTTTGGAAAATACAGAGGCAGTAGATGAATGGTCTCGTGTTTATGTCAATTTGCCTGAAGGTGAAATGCAGGTCTTTTTGAATATCCTTACTTTTGCTGAAGCTGTCTTACAACCCAAGTTTGACCCCTCTTTTTTCATCGCCCTAGCTGACCACCTACATTACGCCATTGAAAGAAGTGGAGAAGGTATTTCTCTGCAGAATCCCTTGGCTTGGGAGGTTCGAAAATTTTACCCTCGGGAGTATGAGATTGGAAAACAAGCTCTTCGTTTGATTGTCAAGGATTTAGAAGTTAAATTGGCAGATGATGAGGCTGCCTCTGTCGCTTTACATTTTGTCAATGCACAAAAGGATGCGGGTCTCCATGAAAAAGACCGACAGATGACTCAAATTGTGGTTGGAATTAGTGACATTGTCCGTCTTCATTTTGGTTGTGATTTGGAGGAGGATAGTTTCTCTTATAACCGATTTATTACACATCTTCGCTATCTAGCGCAACGGATTGTGAGTGGGGTTAGTGGTGGTAAAAATGATGCTTTTCTTGTCTCACGAAAACCACTAGCTGTGCTAGTGGTTCCGAAAAGCTTTTAGCGATGTATCAAAAAAGTCCCCCTAAAGTGTTATATTAGATAAGGTTTCCCGACCGCTAACTAATATACAAAAGGAGGACCCCTGATGAGACAGGATAATAATAGTTTAGCACATACTACATGGAATTGTAAGTATCATATTGTGTTCGCACCCAAATATCGACGTCAGATAATTTATGGGAAATACAAAGCAAGTATTGGTCAAATCTTACGATTATTATGCGAAAGAAAAGGTGTTGAAATTCATGAAGCAGAAGCTTGCCCAGACCATATTCACATGTTGGTGAGTATACCACCGAAACTAAGTATTTCCTCATTTATGGGATATTTAAAGGGCAAAAGTAGCTTAATGATATTTGATCGACACGCTAATTTAAAGTATAAATATGGGAATCGCAAATTTTGGTGTCGAGGGTTTTATGTTGATACGGTTGGACGAAATCAGAAGCGAATTGAAGAATATATTCGTAATCAATTACAAGAAGACGTGATAGCAGATCAGCTAAGTCTATTTGAGGAGTATGATCCGTTTACAGGTGAGAAGAATAAAAGAAAGTAATCTTAAAGAGACCCGCTAGACGGGTCAGCTAGCAAAGGTGGTGCTGAAGGGAAACCATTCGGTAGGCCTTTAGGCCTCGGCCGGTAGCAGAGGCTTTCAGCCGAAGAGCAAGCCACCCGTTCTCACGGGTGGTTTTGACTTACGAGCAGGTTAGGGTAAATTATCCAGAATCCTTTATCTGTACCCAAAAGATTGCTAACTATATTAAGGCGGGTTATACATTTGAATTGAGTTTGGACGAACAGGTCTATTTAACCATTCATATTCAACGTCTTAAGGATAGTTTGGATAAGTAAGCGATTCACCGAGAGGCCATACAAAAAGCAGACAATTAGGCTTAAGTCTGCTTTTTCTGTGTCCTTATGGTATAATGAGGTGATTAATATTAAACTAAAAATACTCAAAGTTAGGATTCTATGTATTTGAGTATTTCTATAAAAAGCTAATGAGTTAGTGAAAGGAAGCGAGCGGTTCTGTGCTTGAAATGAGCATAGCCGTTTCTAAAGAATCTTATGTATATTGAAATGATTGACGAGACTGGACAAGTCTCTGAGAAATTAAAAGAACAAACCTTGGAGTTGCTAGATTTTGCAGCAGAAAAACTTGGCAAGGAAGACAAGGAAATGGCTGTTACATTTGTAACCAACGAACGTAGCCACGAACTAAACTTGGAATATCGTGATACAGACCGTCCAACGGATGTCATTAGTTTGGAGTATAAGCCTGAATTAGATATTAGCTTTGATGAGGAAGAGTTGGCTGAAAATCCTGAATTAGCTGAAATGATGGGAGAGTTTGATAGTTATATCGGTGAACTCTTTATTTCCGTTGATAAGGCTCATGAACAAGCTGAGGATTATGGACATAGTTTTGAACGTGAGATGGGTTTCTTGGTTGTTCACGGTTTTCTCCATATCAATGGCTATGACCATTACACCCCAGAAGAAGAAGCGGAAATGTTTGGATTACAGGAAGAAATTTTGACTGCTTATGGACTTACGCGACAATAATCCACAAAAAAAGTGGAAAAATAGAGAATTCACAGCTAGTTTTGAGTTTGCTCTGACAGGAATAATAACGGCTTTTAAAGAAGAACGCAATATGCGCAAGCACTTGGTTTCAGCTATCTTGGTGGTATTGGCTGGCTTGATTTTCCGTGTGTCTGCGACAGAATGGCTCTTTCTTTTGATGGCAGTTTTTCTCGTAATTGCCCTAGAGATTGTTAATTCTGCCATTGAAAATGTTGTCGATTTAGCTAGTAATTATCACTTTTCGATGCTAGCCAAAAATGCCAAGGATATGGCTGCTGGAGCTGTTTTAGTGATTTCTTGTTATGCAGTCATTACGGGGATGATTGTTTTCATACCTAAAATTTGGCACTTAATTTTCAATTAAAACGAAATAGGAAAGAAGTTATATGACATTTAAATCAGGATTTGTGGCTATTCTCGGCCGTCCTAATGTAGGAAAATCAACGTTTTTGAACCATGTTATGGGGCAAAAGATTGCTATCATGAGTGATAAGGCTCAAACAACCCGCAATAAAATTATGGGAATTTACACAACCGATAAGGAACAGATTGTCTTTATCGATACCCCAGGGATTCACAAGCCTAAGACGGCTCTTGGAGATTTTATGGTAGAATCTGCTTATTCAACCCTTCGTGAGATTGATACAGTCCTCTTTATGGTACCAGCGGATGAGCCCCGTGGTAAGGGTGATAATATGATTATCGAACGCCTCAAACAAGCTAAAGTTCCAGTTATCTTGGTAATCAATAAGATTGACAAGGTCCATCCAGATCAGCTCCTAGAGCAGATTGACGATTTCCGTACACAAATGGATTTCAAGGAGATTATTCCGATATCTGCCCTCCAAGGGAACAATGTTTCCCACCTTGTGGATGTCTTGAGTGATAACCTTGAGGAAGGGTTCCAATATTTCCCAGCGGACCAAATCACAGATCACCCTGAGCGTTTCTTGGTATCAGAGATGATTCGTGAAAAAGTCCTTCAGTTGACACGTGAAGAAATTCCACACTCCGTTGCGGTTGTCATTGATGAGATGAAGCGTGATGAAGACACTGATAAGATTCATATTCGTGCGACAATCATGGTTGAGCGTGACAGCCAAAAAGGTATTATTATTGGTAAACAAGGTTCCATGCTCAAGAAAATTGGTACCCTTGCTCGTAAAGATATTGAAGTCATGCTTGGAGACAAGGTCTTCCTTGAAACCTGGGTTAAGGTTAAGAAAAATTGGCGTGATAAAAAACTTGATTTGGCCGATTTTGGTTACAATGAAAAAGAATATTAAAAAGCTGGGCACTTGCTCGGCTTTCTTGCTAGAAGGAGGAGCAGATGCCTGAGTTACCTGAGGTAGAAACTGTTAGACGAGGTTTAGAAAGGTTAGTAGTAGGTCGGACTATTTTGTCGCTTGAGGTCAAGGTTCCAAAAATGATTAAGACCTCCTACGATAGTTTTTTGACTGATTTACCTGGTCAAACCATTCAAGCCCTGCGACGAAGAGGCAAGTACTTGATTTTTGACTTTGGACAGTTGATTATGATTTCCCACTTGCGTATGGAGGGAAAATACCTGCTGTTTACAGATCAAGTTCCTACCAACAAGCATTTTCACTTATTCTTTAAGTTAGATGATGGCTCCACCCTCGTCTATCAAGATGTCCGCAAGTTTGGGAACTTTGATTTATTTGCTAAAAGCCAAGAGGAGGCTTATTTTACAAGGAAAAAGCTTGGTCCTGAGCCTACTAAGAAGACCTTTAAATACGCTCTATTTGAGAGAGCCTTGATGAGTTCTGCAAAGCCCATTAAAAGTCTCCTCTTGGAGCAAAAATTGGTGGCTGGTCTAGGAAATATCTATGTTGATGAGGTGCTTTGGGCGGCCAAGGTTCATCCTGAAATGCCAGCAAAGGAACTCAGCAAGGCAGCCATGAAGCGGGTCCATGATCAAACAATTGCCATTTTACAGCTTGGCATTGAAAAAGGCGGCTCAACCATAAGGACCTATCGTAATGCCCTTGGTGAGGACGGAACCATGCAGAACTATTTGCAGGTTTACGGAAAGACGGGACAGCCTTGTCCACGCTGCGCAAGCACAATTGAAAAAATCAAGTTAGGAGGGAGAGGGACACATTTGTGTCCTCATTGTCAGAAACGATGATTATTGGGTTAACAGGTGGTATTGCTTCAGGAAAATCAACGGTTGTTGAAATGATTAAAGAGGCAGGTTACAAGGTCATTGATGCTGATCAGCTTGTCCACGATATGCAGGCCAAAGGAGGCCGTTTGTATCGTGCCTTGCTTGATTGGTTGGGAGAGGAGATTCTCCTTCCTAATGGAGAATTGAATCGTTCTAAACTAGGGCAACTGATTTTTTCGAATGAGGAGATGAGACATCGGTCTGCTGAGATTCAAGGGACAATTATTCGAGAGGAACTAGCAACTCAAAGGGATTGTTTGGCCAAGAAAGAAGATGTTTTTTTCATGGATATTCCCTTACTTATTGAGAATGGGTATCAGGACTGGTTTGACCAGATTTGGTTGGTGGCAGTGTTACCTGAGATCCAGCGCCAACGCTTGATGAAACGTAATCACTTAAGTTCAAGGGAAGCTAGTATGCGTATCGCTAGCCAGATGTCTTTAGAAGAGAAAAAGCCTTATGCCAGCTTGATTCTTAATAATAACGGTAGTCTCGATGATTTGAAGGAGAAAGTGAAGAGCGCAATAAATGATTTACCTAGCTCCTCATAGCTAGTCATTGTGATATAATGGATAGTGAATTTTAGAAAGAAGATGATTATTTGCGCCAAAAAGAGCTTAAAAGTACTGATTGGCAACGTAACCTTAAAATTGCATGGATAGGAACCTTTTTTACTGGAGCTAGTTTCTCCATTGTTATGCCTTTCATGGCCCTCTACATTGAGGAACTAGGTGTTAAAGGAGACATGGTTGAATGGTATACTGGTTTGTCTGTTGCCATCTCTGCTTTAGCCTCAGCCCTGGTTTCTCCTATTTGGGGACGCTTGGCTGACCGTTATGGCCGAAAGCCCATGATGATTAGAGCCAGCATGGTGATGACTTTTACAATGGGAGGTCTTGCCTTAGTCCCAAATGTTTTCTGGCTGCTTTTCTTAAGAACGCTGAATGGTTTGTTTGCGGGGTATGTTCCAAATGCCACAGCTTTAATTGCTAGTCAGGTTCCTCAGAACCGTTCTGGCTATGCCCTGGGGACCTTATCTACGGGTCTAACGGCAGGTGTTCTGATTGGCCCTTTGTTAGGTGGTACCTTGTCTGAGGCGTTTGGTATGAGAGGGACCTTTTTATTGGTGGGCCTCATTCTATTTATCTGCTGCCTCTTAACTGTCTTTGGTTTGCGAGAGAATTTTCAACCTATCGAAAAGGGAGAGATGATGACTCTTTCTCAGATTTTTGCGAAAATTCCCAGCAAATCTATGTTGATTGGCCTTTTTGTGACCAGTATGATTATCCAGATTTCTGCCCAATCGATTGCGCCTATGTTGGCCCTTTATATTCGTTATTTAGGTCAGAGGGACAATATCCTTTTTTACTCAGGTTTAATTGTTTCTGCTATGGGCTTCTCTAGTCTCTTGAGTACCCCTTTTCTGGGAAAATTGGGAGACCGTATTGGGAATCATCGCTTGCTTTTAATGGGGCTATTTTATAGCTTCCTCTTGTATTTCCTTTGTGGTTTTGCCGGTTCAGCCTTGCAATTGGGTATCTTACGTTTTGCCTATGGCTTCGGTGTGGGTGCCCTTATGCCTAGTGTCAATTCTTTATTGACCAAGATGACACCCAAGGAAGGAATCTCAAGAATATTTAGCTTTAATCAAAGCTTTTCATACATTGGACAAGTTTTAGGTCCTTTTGTTGGTTCAGCAGTTGCGACTGGACTAGGTTATCGCTGGGTCTTCTTTGTGACCGCAATAATTGTCTTTGGAAATTTTGTCTGGTCCTTAATCATCTTTAGAAAATCGCTAGGAGTCAAGAATATAGGTGAGAGTTAAAATCAATTTAAAGTGTAGTGAATGTGGGAGTATCAACTATCTCACAAGTAAAAATAAACAAAATCATCCTGAGAAAATTCAGGTACCCAAATTCTGCCCCAAGGATAGAAAAGTAACCTTACATGTTGAATCTTAAAGGGTTCTATGGTAGAATAAAAAGGACTTTTTCGGAGGAATAACTATGTACGACTTATTATTAACGCTGCTCTTGGTGATGTCAGCTATTATTGTGATTGCGGTATTCATGCAGCCACAAAAGAATCCAAGTAGCAATGTCTTTGATGGTGGTGGGTCAGAAGCACTATTTGAACGTAGTAAACCACGTGGTTTTGAAGCCTTTATGCAACGCTTTACAGGAATCATGGTTTTTCTATGGATTGTAGATGCAATCGTCCTTTCCATTCTCTCAAGTAAGTAATGAGCTGACTGAGGTTGGCTCATTTTTTGCGTTATAGTCAATAAATAAAAGAAAAGGAAATCATGAAAGAATCTATTATAAATTATTTGAAGGAGCATGGGAAATCCAGTGTAAACGACATTGCCCAGGCTCTTAATCATGCTGGGGGAGAAAAGTTTCCTCAGCTCATCAAGGCCATATCAGCCATGGAAAGTAAGGGACAGTTGCGTTTTAATCGAGATGGCTCTGTTTCCTTGCGTCCTAAGAAAGAAAATCCAAATCAGGTGACTGTTGAAGGTGTTTTCCGTGCCAATAAGAACGGTTTTGGTTTCTTGCATGTCGATGACAGTGAAGATGATATGTTCATTGGTCGTAATGATGTTGGCCATGCCATTGACGGTGATACTGTTGCTGTTGTTATCAAGAAGCCAGCGGATCGTTTGCGTGGGACGGCAGCAGAAGCACGAGTTGTTGAAATTGTAGAACGTTCGCTTAAGACTGTTGTAGGGAAATTTATCCTTAGCGACGAGAAAGAACCTTATGCTGGTTACATTAAGTCTAAAAATCAAAAAATTCAGCAGCCAATTTTTATTAAGAAAGAACCAGTTGCCCTAGACGGTACTGAAATTATCAAGGTTGATATTGAAAAATACCCTAACCGTCACTATGATTACTTCGTAGGAAGTGTTCGTGACATTATTGGTCATCAAGGGGATGCTGGTATTGATGTCTTGGAAGTCTTAGAATCAATGGATATTGTTTCAGAGTTCCCAGAGGATGTCATGGCGGAAGCAGAAGCTGTACCAGATGCACCTAGTCAGGAAGACCTCCTTGGTCGTGTTGACCTTCGTCAAGAGGTAACCTTTACTATTGATGGAGCTGATGCTAAGGACTTGGATGATGCGGTCCATATTAAGCGTTTGCCAAATGGTAATTTTGAGCTTGGTGTTCATATTGCCGATGTGTCCTACTATGTCACTGAAGGTTCAGCTCTTAACCGTGAGGCCGTAGCACGTGGGACTTCGGTTTATGTGACAGACCGTGTGGTGCCAATGTTGCCTGAGCGTCTTTCAAATGGTATTTGTTCACTAAATCCTAATGTTGATCGCTTGACTCAGTCAGCCATTATGGAAATTACTCCAAAAGGTAAGGTGGTTAATCATAAGATTTGTCAATCTGTGATTAATACAACCTTCCGTATGACCTACAGTGATGTCAATGAGATGTTGGCTGGAAATCCAGAAAAGATTGAGCAGTTTAAGCCAATCATGGACTCTGTATCAGCTATGGCAGAACTGCATAAGATTTTAGAAGACATGCGTGAGCGTCGTGGTGCCCTTAACTTTGATACATCTGAAGCTCGTATCTTGGTAAATGAGAAGGGGATGCCAGTGGATATCGTGGTGCGTGAACGTGGAACAGCCGAGCGAATGATTGAATCCTTCATGTTGGCTGCCAATGAATGTGTGGCAGAGCATTTCGCTAAGGCTAAGTTGCCATTTATCTACCGTATCCACGAAGAGCCAAAAGCTGAGAAATTGCAACGCTTCATGGATTATGCCTCTATCTTTGGTGTTCAAATCAAAGGAACTGCCAATAAGATGGATCAACTAGACTTGCAAGAGTTCATGGCGCGAGTTCAAGGCAAACCCGGAGCAGAGGTCATGAACATGATGTTGCTTCGTTCAATGCAACAAGCCCGCTATTCAGAACACAACCATGGGCACTATGGACTTGCGGCTCAGTATTATACCCACTTTACTAGTCCAATCCGTCGTTACCCAGACCTCTTGGTTCACCGAATGATTCGTGAGTACACTAACAATATGTCTCAAGAAACGCGTGAACATTTTGAAGAGGTTATTCCTGAGTTAGCGACATCATCTTCAACCCTTGAACGCCGTGCCATTGATGCCGAACGTGTCGTTGAAGCGATGAAAAAAGCGGAATACATGGAAGAGTTTGTTGGTCAAGAATTCGACGGTATTGTCGGAAGTGTGGTTAAATTCGGTATGTTTGTGGAATTGCCAAACACCATCGAAGGTTTGGTTCACATCACTACCCTTCCAGAATTTTACAATTACAATGAACGTACCATGACACTTCAGGGTGAAAAAACTGGTAAGACTTTCCGAGTTGGTCAGCCTATCTGTGTCAAATTAACACGTGCGGATAAGGAAACCGGAGATATTGACTTCCAATACCTTCCAAGCGAGTATGATGTCACTGAAAAAGTAGACCACAAGGCACGTCAGGAACGTGAAGAGAAGGCGAAAGCCTTCCGCAATAGAGGTCCACGCCGTGACCGTCAAAATGGAGACTTCGAACGTCGTGGTAAACGTGGGGATAACCGTAACCGTCAAGATGGTAATGGTCGTAAAGGCTCTTATGACGAAAAACGTAAGTCATCTAAGAAACCAGACAAACGTAAAAATCAAAACCGTCCTCATAATGATAACAAGGGACGTGAGAGTGGTCGTCGTAAGAAAAAAGGGAACAAACCTTTTTACAAGGACGTTGCTAAAAAACGAAAATAGGATGAGAATGGAGGGACTGCTATGCCAAAGGGTGAAGGCAATGTTGTTGCTCAGAATAAAAAGGCTAGACATGACTATAGTATCGTTGATACTATTGAAGCAGGTATCGTGCTGACAGGAACAGAGATTAAGTCTGTTCGTGCGGCCCGCATCCAACTTAAAGATGGCTATGCCCAAATCAAAAATGGTGAGGCCTGGTTAATCAATGTCCATATTGCTCCTTTTGAGCAAGGAAATATTTGGAATCAAGATCCAGACCGTACGAGAAAATTGTTGCTCAAGAAGAAACAGATCACCAAACTTCAAAATGATCTTAAGGGTACAGGAATGACCCTAGTTCCTCTTAAGGTCTACCTAAAAAACGGTTTTGCCAAGGTATTGCTCGGTATTGCCAAAGGGAAACACGATTACGATAAACGTGAGTCTATCAAGCGTCGTGAACAAGAGCGTGATATTAAACGTATTATCAAGAGTGTTAACCGTTAAACTGCCTATCATCTAAGACTACTATAGTCTTAGATGATTTTTTGTTTTTGGCTTTAAGACATGATATAATGAAAGTACTATGCGGTCTTTAGTTAGGATACTAGCTATACCTGACTCTAACTGTGATACTGTAAAGGAGATTAGCGATGCCAGTAGATGCTAAAACAAAATACAAGGCCAAGAAGACTAAGATTGTTTTCTTTGACATTGACGACACCCTTCGTGTTAAAAAGACAGGCTACATTCCTGAATCTATTAAGGCTGTTTTCAAAGGGCTTAAAGAAAAAGGAATTTTGACGGGGATTGCCACAGGACGTGGCTACTATGGTGTCGTTGAGGACATTCGAGACCTAGAGCCCGATTATTTTGTAACCATCAATGGAACTTATGTGATTAATCGAAAAGGGGAAGAAATTTATAACCAACCCCTCGCTCGTGAGGTTACAGAAGCTTTTGTTGCTTGGTGCAAAGAGATTGGAATTGCTTGGGGCTTTGCTGGTAAGGATAAGCCAGTTGTCTCAGAGCGTTCAGATTTGATTGATAATGCTATGAAACCAGTCTATGGTCTTTGTGATGTGGAGCCAGACTTTCACTTGTCGAATGATGTTTACCATATGTGGACTTTTGCGGAAAATGATGGTGACCTTGAATTACCAGAAGAACTCGCATCCCATGTCCGTATGGTACCTTGGCATGAACACTCCTCTGACGTCGTAGCAAATGGTATCTCAAAGGCCTCTGGTGTCGAGCATGTCTTAGAGCATGAAAATCTTAAACCAGTCAATGCCATGATGTTTGGTGATGGTCCAAACGATATGGAAATCTTTGACTATGTTGGACTTAAGATTGCTATGGGTAATGCCACACCAGAATTGAAAGAAAAAGCAGATTACGTTACAGGAACAATAGAAGAAGATGGCATTTTCAATGCCTTGGAGGAACTCGGATTGGTAGAAAAAGAACTTCATTTCCCACAACTTGACTTGGATACAGTAGAAGGTCCAGTCGCAACAATTAAAACAAATCATGGTAATTTGGTTATTAAACTCTTCCCTGATCATGCACCATTAACAGTTACTAACTTTGTCAATTTGGCCAAGAGTGGCTACTATGATGGTGTGATTTTCCACAGAATTATCAAGGACTTTATGATTCAAGGTGGTGACCCAACTGGTACTGGTATGGGTGGTGAGTCAAGCTTTGGTGGTAGCTTCCAGGACGAATTTTCTGAAGAGCTCTATAACCTCCGTGGTGCGCTTTCTATGGCTAATGCTGGACCAGATACAAATGGTAGCCAATTCTTCATCGTTCAAACGTCTGAAATTCCTTATGCTAAAAAGGAACTCGAACGTGGTGGATGGCCAGCACCAATCGCAGAAGCTTATGCTGAAAATGGGGGAACACCTCACCTAGACCGTCGTCACACAGTCTTTGGTCAATTGGTGGATGAAGACTCTTACAAGGTGCTTGATGAAATTGCCAATGTTAAGGTTGGCGCCCAAGATAAGCCACTTGAGGATGTTGTAATTGAAACAGTTGAGGTAGCAGACTAAGATGAAGATTGGAGACAAGCTTAGGGGTGTTATCACAGGCATCAAGCCTTACGGTGCCTTTGTTTCATTGGAAAATGGTACCACAGGCTTGATTCACATCTCAGAGATTAAGACAGGTTATATCGACAATATCTACAATACCTTAAAGGTAGACCAGGAGGTCTTAGTTCAAGTTGTTGATTTTGATGAATTTACACAAAAGGCCAGTCTTTCTTTGAGAACCCTTGAGGAAGAAAAAAATAAAATCCCTCATCGTCATCGTTTTTCTGATAGTCGTTTGAACTATGGCTTTAAACCTTTGGCAGAAGCAATGCCAGGATGGATTGAAGAAGGACTTGACTATCTTAGACAAGAGCATGAGGAGAAATAGCAAAAGCTGACTCACGATGAGTCAGCTTTTTATATGGCTATTGAATTTGAGTGCAAACGAAAAGGTCCTCAACTTAATTGAAGACCCTTCTGGATTAATTAAACATCAAAATAGAGCAATTCTTTTGGTGTGTGTGTGAAGACTTCAAAGCCGTCTTTTGTAACATAACCACAGTCCTCGATACGAACACCAACTTTTTCAGGAATGTAGATACCTGGTTCAACTGAGAAGCACATTCCTTCTTCAATGACCATGTCATTTCCTTCCATGATAGAAGGGAATTCATGCACATCCATTCCGATACCGTGTCCGAGGCGGTGGTTGAAGTATTCGCCGTAACCAGCTTTTTCAATAACATTACGTGCTGCAGCATCGACTTCGCTGGCAGTTACACCTGGTTTAATCATATCTAGGGCAGCCTGTTGAGCTTCTAAAGTCAAGTGGTAGATTTCTTTTTTGAAATCATCGGGTTTTCCAACAGCGACTGTTCGCGTCATATCTGAAGCATAGCCATTCACCATACAGCCCAAGTCGAAGAGAAGAAGAGCATCTTTTTCAATTTTGTTGCTTCCAGGAATGCCGTGTGGGTTGGCTGCATTGTTACCAGTCAAGACCATAGTTTCAAAGCTCATTTCATAGCCCAAGCGTTTGATGCCAAATTCGATTTGAGCAATGATGTCTGTTTCAGTAACGTCGAGAGAAATATTGTCGAAACCGATATTAACAGCTTTATCAGCATAATCAGCGGCAACAATCATTTTTTGAATTTCATCAGCTGACTTGATAACGCGCATTTTTTGAATGAATGGTGTCAAGTTTTCAAAGCGACCATCAAAGACCGTTTGCAATCCTTGGAACTTAGTCACATTGAGATTGTCAAACTCTGCATAAATAATAGGGCTGTCTGTACTTGCTAGGCCAGCCTTGATTTTTTGCCATGGATTTTCAGAATCCACATAACCAAAGACTGGGAAGTCGAGTACAGCAGAGGCACGTGCAACCTCAAGAGCAGGAACAAAGAGGGCAGGCTCCCGATTTTCGTAGACGAAGAGGAACATTTGGCGTTCATGTGGGTCACAATCAAAACCAGTAAGATAATTGACAGTTACAGGATCTGAAACAATAGCTAGCCCTGCTTTATTTTCATTCAAAAAATGACGAATGCGATCAAGTTTAGACATAGAAAAAACTCCTTTGTATTTCTTACACTCATTCTGTCACTTTTATAGGGAAAATGCAAGTTGTTTTTTGGCTTTTCATTAAATCATTTTCTTTCATTGAGACTTTTTTAGGCTAGTTTTGTAAGCGATGGATAGTCTTGGAAACACGAAATGAGAGGTCTTTTTCTGAAATGGCTTTCTTCCTCGTAACCATAAAGAAGGAATCCCTTTCATTTTTTTGTAAAAAATCAGTCAAAATAATTGAAAGTGTTTTCAGAATCTGATACAATTAGAATGAATAAGTGAGCGTAAAATGAGAAAGGAAGTGTTTTTATGAATACTGATGAAACAATTACTATTTATGACGTTGCGCGTGAAGCGGGCGTTTCGATGGCGACTGTGTCTCGTGTGGTAAATGGAAATAAAAATGTAAAAGAAAACACCCGAAAAAAAGTGCTTGAGGTCATTGATCGTTTGGATTACCGTCCAAATGCGGTTGCATGTGGCTTGGCGAGTAAGAAAACAACTACTGTAGGAGTTGTCATCCCAAATATTGCTAATAGTTATTTTGCTACTTTAGCAAGGGGGATTGATGATATTGCAACGATGTACAAGTACAATATTGTTCTTGCATCTAGTGATGAAAATGACGATCACGAAGTTACCGTCATTAACTCTCTATTTGCCAAACAAGTTGATGGTATCATCTTCATGGGTTATCACTTAACGGAAAAAATTCGTGCAGAATTTTCTCGTACCCGTACGCCGATTGTTCTAGCAGGAACAGTGGACCTCGAACACCAATTACCGAGTGTTAACATCGACTATAAAGCTGCTGTTGAGGATTCTATAACACAACTTGCTAAAAATAATGAAAAGGTTGCCTTTGTATCAGGACCGCTTATCGATGATATTAATGGTAAGCTCCGTCTAGCTGGTTATAAGGCTGGACTTGAAAAGAATAATTTGCGCTACAATGAAGGACTTGTCTTTGAAGCTAAATATAGCTATAAAGACGGCTTTGATTTAGCACAACGTGTCTTGAACTCTGGTGCTACTGCTGCCTATGTTGGGGAAGATGAATTGGCTGCAGGTCTCTTGAATGGCCTCTTTGCTGCAGGCAAATCAGTTCCAGAAGACTTCGAAATCATCACAAGCAATGATTCACCAATTACAAGCTACACACGTCCAAACCTTTCTAGTATTAATCATCCTCTCTATGATTTAGGGGCAGTTAGCATGCGTATGTTGACTAAAATCATGAATAAGGAAGAGCTTGAAGAAAAAGATGTTATTCTTAATCATGGTCTTACCTTACGTCAGTCAACAAAATAAAAAAGGAGTTGGGACATAAGTTTGTCTCAACTTCTCTTTTTTAGAAAAAGGGAGAACCAATGACTTTTGAGGATGCTTATTTTAAAAAGAAAGTCCTAAAACCTGATAGCCTAGAGCCTTTTGGTTTTACAGCTACCGAGCAAGGTTACGAGTTCAGAAAAACACTGATAGCTGATGAACTTGAAGCTCGATTGCTTATTGATTTAGAAGGTAAGTTGACGGGACAGGTTGTTGATATCGATCTTGATGAGCCTTATGATATCTTCAGGAGTCCTCAGGCCACTGGAACTTACGTTGGTCAAGTCAGAGAAGCTTATGGAGAACTTCTCTCACAGCTAGCTGATTCTTGTTATGAAAATCAATTGTTCTCATCTCCACAAGCTAATCGCCTAGCTCAGTTTTTAGTTCAAGAATTTTCAGACCAAGCAGACCATCCTTTCGAAAAGGAACCAAGCTATTTGTCCTTTAGGGTTGATGGTAAATGGTATGCCTTGTTTTTTCCTCTTAAGGGAGAAAAACTAGGGCTTGATGGAGAAAAGGCGGATTTAATTTTTGATGTGGTTAACCTGAAGGTTAATCCAAAGCAAATGGATAAGCTCTTGGAAATGGATGGGGTTTTTCCTAGCTACCATATGTCCAAGAAGACCTGGATTAGTCTTGTTTTAGACGAGACATTGTCGGACCAAACCATTATTGAACTTCTTAGTGACAGTCGCTCCCTAGTGGCCCCAAAACATCTTAGAAAGGCTTTTGAGCCTCATTATTGGATTATCCCGGTAAATTTGAAATACTACGATATTGGAGAGGAGTTCTCCTCAAATGAGGAGATTCTTTGGACACAGAAAGCCAGTATGCAAAAGGGAGATTTGGTGGCTATCTATATTACGGCACCTACCAAGGCCATCCGTTACCTCTGTCAGGTTTTAGAAGCGAATATCCCTAATCAAGGTTATCGTGAAGAGGCGAGTATTAAGGAGTTGATGCGGATTAAACCCTTATACGCCTTTAATGACACCGAATTTGACAGTGATAGACTAAAGAGTTTAGGTATCAAAACTGTTCGAGGTCCAAGACATATGACAGATGAGTTAGTTCAGTCCTTATCCCCTTACCTAAAAGAAAAATAGAAGGAGGACATCATGCGAATTTTGATTGCACCTGATTCCTTTAAGGAAAGTTTGTCTGCAAAAGAGGTCGCCTTAGCTCTTAAATTGGGCTTTGAAAAGGCCTTACCCGACACTGAGTTTGACCTCATGCCAATAGGTGATGGTGGCGAGGGCACCTTAGATGCTCTTGCTGAAAATCTAAATCTTGAGAAGAAAAGGATCAAGATTCCTCATGCCTATACAAGTGATGGAAGTGTTTCCTTTGCCAGCAATGGCCAGACTGCCGTTTTTGAAATGGCTGCGATTTGTGGCTTGGAACAGATTCCTAAGGATAAACGAAATCCTCTAGCTCTAACGACACAAGGCATGGGTGAACTAATTGTTTATTTGGTTCAATCTGGCATCCGAGATTTTATCATAGGCGTAGGTGGGTCTGCTACCAATGATGGTGGTATTGGTATGGCATATGGATTGGGTTATCGTTTTTATGATTCTGAGGGACAGGAGCTTGAGCCAATAGGTGCTAATCTTGGTCTTATTAAAAAGGTATCCTCTAAAAATAAGATTGATTTGTCTGGTGTTACTATTCATCTGATTACTGACGTAGATAATCCCTTGTGTGGTCAAGATGGAGCGACCTATATTTTTGGTGGACAAAAAGGCCTAGCTCCTTCACAATTTAAAAAGGTTGACCAAGACATGACACAATTCTACGAAAACTTTGCTCCTGAGGTTTTAAAACTGGCTGGTTCAGGAGCCGGAGGAGGCATGGCAGCGGGTTTAGTAGCCTTTGCAGGCGCAGAAATTAAATCAGGGATTGACTTTGTACTTGATTGCGTTGATTTTGATCAACGTGTGAAGGAAGTTGATTTGGTCATAGTTGGTGAAGGACGTATGGATAGCCAGTCCTTGTCTGGTAAAGCACCGGTCGGGGTGGCTAGGCGGACACCATCAGCTATTCCCGTCATTGCTATCTGTGGTAGTTTGAAGGATGACTTGCCTGATTTTCCAGTAGCAGGTATCTCAGCTGCTTTCCCTATCATTGGACAAGTATTAGAGTTAGACCAAGTTTTAGCTACCGCTAAGGAGAATCTCTATCGCACAGGACTCAATATTGGGAATGTCATCAAGCTCAGTAAAACATTGTGATATAAGAAAAAGCTGACTTTGCATCAGCTTTTATTTTCCAAATAGTTTAGCAAAAAATCCCTTTTTTTCAAGGATAGGTTCAGTTTTACTAGGAGCAAGGATATCAGGATAGAGCTCTGAAAATAACACTTTATCAAGATTCTCTGCATGATTACTATGTACGATAAGACCGTATGGTGAATGGGCCTTGGCCTCGTCAACGATAGTTGCAGAAATATTTAGTGCTTGAGCGGTCTTGATATAGGTAAATTGTGTCTGGTCGGCTAATTTTGGCGAAAGTTTGAGACTAAGATTAGGGTAAACGGCTAATAAGTCTTTTAATATTTGCGGAAAATTGTCAATTACAGTTTTCTTTTCGGTATTTTCCAATAGAACAGCTAGGACTACACGTTCCGCATAGGTTCCAAAATACTGACGAAGTTCATCGGGATTTAGGCGTTTTTCGCCACTAGCGCATTGGAGCACTTTGTTTTCAAGTGAAGTCATAGGAATCTCCTCTTAGTTTTCTACTTGTATTATACAATATTTTGAATTCCTTTTCATTTGAGTTGCTTTCTGAGATTTTCAAAAACAATTGAAAATATTAAAAAATAGAAAATCGCTAGAAAATTCTGGTTTTAATTTGCTTAAGCCTTGATATTATGGTAATATATAGGTGTAAAAAAATTTAACTCATAAGGAGAGTATTGTAATGTCAATTATTACTGATGTTTACGCACGCGAAGTCCTTGACTCACGCGGTAACCCAACACTTGAAGTAGAAGTTTACACTGAATCTGGTGCATTCGGTCGCGGTATGGTTCCTTCAGGAGCTTCAACTGGTGAACACGAAGCAGTAGAACTTCGTGATGGTGACAAAGCTCGTTACGGTGGTCTTGGTACTCAAAAAGCAGTTGATAATGTAAACAACGTTATTGCTGAACACATCATCGGATTCGACGTACGTGATCAACAAGGTATTGACCGCGCAATGATTGCTCTTGACGGTACTCCAAACAAAGGTAAACTTGGTGCCAACGCTATTCTTGGTGTGTCTATCGCTGTAGCACGCGCAGCTGCTGACTACCTTGAAGTTCCACTTTACAGCTACCTTGGCGGATTCAACACTAAAGTTCTTCCAACTCCAATGATGAACATCATCAACGGTGGTTCTCACTCAGACGCTCCAATCGCTTTCCAAGAATTCATGATTGTACCTGCTGGTGCACCAACATTCAAAGAAGCTCTTCGTTGGGGTGCTGAAATCTTCCACGCACTTAAGAAAATCCTTAAAGAACGTGGACTTGAAACAGCCGTAGGTGACGAAGGTGGTTTTGCACCTCGTTTCGACGGAACTGAAGATGGTGTTGAAACTATCATCAAAGCTATCGAAGCTGCTGGATATGTACCAGGTAAAGATGTATTTATCGGATTTGACTGTGCATCATCTGAATTCTACGATGCAGAACGTAAAGTTTACGACTACACTAAATTTGAAGGTGAAGGCGCTGCTGTTCGTACTGCTGCAGAACAAATCGACTACCTTGAAGAATTGGTTAACAAATACCCAATCATCACTATCGAAGATGGTATGGACGAAAACGACTGGGACGGTTGGAAAGCTCTTACTGAACGTCTTGGTGGTAAAGTTCAATTGGTTGGTGACGACTTCTTCGTAACTAACACAGCTTACCTTGAAAAAGGTATTGCAGAACACGCTGCTAACTCAATCCTTATCAAAGTTAACCAAATCGGTACTTTGACTGAAACTTTCGACGCTATCGAAATGGCGAAAGAAGCTGGATACACAGCAGTAGTATCACACCGTTCAGGTGAAACTGAAGATTCAACAATCGCTGATATCGCAGTTGCAACTAACGCTGGTCAAATCAAGACAGGTTCATTGTCACGTACTGACCGTATCGCTAAATACAACCAATTGCTTCGTATCGAAGACCAACTTGGTGAAGTTGCAGAATACCGTGGTTTGAAATCATTCTACAACTTGAAAAAATAATTCTATAGTCATATAGAATAAAAAGAGATTCCTTAGGAATCTCTTTTTTGTGTTTCTAAAGAATCTTAGATTGTGTTATGCATTGTCTCTAAATAGAAACTCTAAACATAAAAAGTCCCCTCAATCTTATTGATTGAGGGGACTTCGTCTTAGAATAGACCTTTAATCTTGTCTAAAGCTCCACTAACCATTTCGTTACCTGAAACAAGAGATTTGGCTTGGTCGAAGTATTCGCCCAAATCATCTTTGTTGTCATCGACAAACTTTTTAGCAGCTTCGAAATCTTTCTTTTCGATCATTTCTTTTACTTGGTTAAATAGGTCCATTGGATTCATATCTGTTCTCCTTTATAAGTTTTCTTACAAACTCTATTTAATCACGCTTATAGTAAACTAGCAAGAAATATGTTTGAGGCGAGTGCTATTAGGATTATGATTTTCCAGTTAAGTACGATTGATAATTGTTTAATCTAAAAAGGCAGTCCAAACAGGACTGCTTTTAAGGCTTATTGTTGTTCCGTTGAAGAGCTACTTGGCTCTGATTCACTTGAACTTGAGCTCGATTCAGATTCTGCAGGATGTAGTTCCTTGTAAGATGGGGTCTTGAATAGATCAGCTGTTGATTTATTGCCTTTTTGTTTGTAGAGGCTGGTTGATTTATCTTTCAGCTTTTTATTGATTTCTTTTAGTTGATCCATCTGTTTAGTGTAGGAAATCTTGCTAGAATCAACATGCTTCAAACCGTTTGGCGTATAGAAACGAAGAAGGTCACCTGTTTGAACAGCGTCACTCATCGAAAGCTGAGTTGCTACTGCCTTACGAATGGCTTCGTTATCTTTTTTAGTTGTCTCATCAGGGTTGGTAATTTCTTCCCCTGTTTGAGTGTTATAAAGTCGACCAGAGTAGCTGGTGTATTGAGGAGTAACATATTGACCGGAGGTTCTAAATGCGACGGTTTGCTTATTATCAGGAGATAGGAGGTCTTGTCCCATCTGGATATAAGAGCTAGTGTCAACGCCAAGAACGTGAAGGAGAGTTGGAAGGGCATCAACCTCACCACCAAAGGTATTAGAGATACCGCCACCAGTATATCCTGGAATATGAATCATGTAAGGAACACGTTGAAGCATGGCTTTATCATAGTTTGACCAAGTTTCAGGGTTCTTACCGAGAAGTTCAGCAAGATTGCTGCTTCGTGTATCAGAGATACCATAGTGGTCACCGTACATGACAATAATAGAGTTGTCGTAAAGACCGGTTTCCTTAAGGTAATCAAAGAAGTCTTTGATTGCTGAGTCAAGATAGTTAGCTGTTGCAAAATATCCGTTGACTGTTTCGTCTTTTGTTTCAGCGAGTGGGAAACCTTGTTCCTTTTCATCGCCTGAGAGTGAAGTGTATGGGTAGTGGTTAGATACTGTAAGGTATTTAACGTAGAAAGGTTGTTGCATTTGTTCCAGATATTTGATGGAATCTGGGAACATGTACTTGTCATTTAGACCATACTGGAAGGAGTTTTCATCAGTTTTTTCAGTGAAGGCTGATGAGTCAAAGAAGTAATTATAACCCCATTGTTTATAGGTATTATTACGATTCCAGAAGGATCCAGTGTTTCCGTGGAAAACAGCTGACGTATAGTCGCCTGTTTGAGCTAGGATAGATGGCGCAGCATAGGCTGTATTGGTACCACCATAGTTTACCATGTATGACCCTGTACTTAGTCCAAAGAGAGACGTTTCCATCAAGGTTTCAGCATCAGAAGTTTTCCCTGATTTAACTTGGTGGAAGAAGTTTGAAAAGGCTAGAGTTTCATTTGAGTGATAAATGGAATTGATGAATGGTGTAACCTCATAGTCTTGACCGTCTACTTTGAGCTTGTAATCAATGAGAAACTGTTGGAAGCTTTCCAGGTGAATAACGATGACGTTTCTTCCTTTAGCAATTCCGTAATACTTAGGGTCAGGTGCCGCATAGTGCTCCTTAACGTAAGCCTCAACCTTTTTCATATCCTCAGCTGTTGCAGATGACCGAGCCTGTGAAGCTTGATAAGTTAAGTTACCAGAATAGGCTGTGAAGAAGGGAAGCCCCATAGCACGAACAATATAGTTATTTGAGAAACCACGTGTCAACAACTCGCCACGGTTAACTTCCGCTAAGAAGAGGTTAACTGAGAGTAGGAGTGTTGATAGTGCAGTAACTGCGAAACTAGCTCGTTTATTAAATGGCTTGCTGTCCATTTTAAGCTTTTTCCTGAAGCCAGCATAGATGAAGAAAGGAACATCAATCAGGTAGAAAAGATAGCTTGGCTCAAGAAGGTTCTTGGCTGAGTCTCCTAGTCCTGCTGCCGAACTAGAACTTGCTAGGATGGTATTTACAGTGATGAAGTCTGTAAATTCTCCAAAGTAAATCACATTAGCAATAAGTAAGAGGTTAAGGATGACATAGATAGCAATGGTAATGCTATAAAAGAAACGTCGTTTCTTAAAGTATAGTCCTAAACCTAGAAGCATTAATCCTAGTGGAATAGGGTTGATCAGCGAAAGCATAACCTGATATCTGCTTTCCAACTCAAGATTAATGTTGACGTAATAAGCGAATATGGTTTTTAGCCAGTAAAAGAAGAGTAACAAGAGGATAAATCCAAGTCTTGATGAAACTCCTTTCCAAAAGGCTTCATTAATTTTTTTCAAAGTAATACTTCCTTTGATTCTATATTATCTTAATCATTATACCAAATAAGATAATGACTCTCAAAAATTTACTGCCATTGAGTGTGATATTCCTTGACATATAATTGATAAAATCTAGTCACGAAACAGAAATAATAGCATTTTTTTGGTATAATAGTAACATGAGTATATTGACGGTAAGTCCCTTTGCGGAGAAAAAAATCAAACAAGGAAAACAGCTTCTTTTAGCCGAAGATTTTCCAAATATAACTGAAAATAATCAGTTGGTTTATCTATATAGCCAATCCAAAGACTTTTTAGGAACGGGCTATTTGTCAAGTCAAAATAAGGGGATAGGATGGTTTCTGTCCCCTAAAAAACAACAATTGACAGTGACTTATTTTCAAGGACTTTTTGAAAGGGCTAAGGCCAAACGTCAATCCTATTATGATAATGAGTTGACGACAGCTTTTCGTCTTTTCAACCAAGATGGTGACGATTTTGGTGGTCTCACAATTGATTTATATGGGGATTATGCCCTCTTTTCATGGTACAATGCCTTTGTTTATTCCTTGAAAAATGATATTGTAGAGGCTTTCCAAATGGTCTTTCCTGAGGTCTTGGGAGGCTATGAGAAAATCCGCTTCAAGGGTCTTGATTTCGAATCAGACCATCTTTTTGGGCAAGAGGCGGCTGATACCTTCACCATTTTAGAAAATGGGGTAACTTATGAAGTTTTCCTCAATGATGGGCTTATGACGGGGATTTTCCTTGATCAGCATGAAGTGCGTGATGGTTTAGTTAATGGCTTAGCTTTGGGAAAATCAGTTTTGAATATGTTCTCCTATACGGCAGCTTTTTCAGTGGCTGCAGCTATGGGGGGAGCGGTTGAAACGACATCGGTTGATTTGGCTAAGCGTTCACGTGAATTATCGACAGCTCATTTTGAAGCTAATGGCTTCAGTATGGAAAATCATCGCTTGGTCGTGATGGATGTCTTCGATTATTTCAAATATGCAAAGAAAAAAGGCTTATCTTATGACCTTATCGTCATCGATCCGCCAAGCTTTGCTCGAAATAAGAAACGCACTTTCTCAGCAAATAAGGATTACCACAAGTTAATTGCACAAAGTCTTGATATTTTATCAGAGCATGGGACAATCATCGCAAGTACCAATGCTGCTAATATGACAGTGCAACAGTTTAAGAAACAACTACGTAAGGGCTTGGGAGATGTTTCAGCGGACTTCGTTAACCTGCAACAATTACCAGCGGATTTTACCGTCAATCCTAATGATCCAACATCAAATTATTTGAAAGTATACACAATAAAGGTAAATAAATGAAAATTGTAGTTCCGATTATGCCAACTAGTTTAGAGGAGGCACAAGCGCTTGAACTGTCTCGTTTTGAGGGGGCAGACATTATTGAATGGCGTGCAGATTTTTTAGATAAGGATAGTATCTTAACGGTTGCTCCAGCTATTTTCGAGAAATTCGCAGGCTTTGAGATTGTCTTTACCATCCGTACAACGCGTGAGGGTGGTAGGCTTGAGTTAACGGATGCGGAATATGTCGCACTGATTAAGGATGTAGCTGCGATTTATTCGCCAGATTATATTGATTTTGAGTATTTCACACGTAAGGCTGTCTTTGATCAAATGCTCGAATTTTCAAACTTGGTTTTGTCTTATCATAACTTTGAGGAGACACCTGAAAACCTCATGGAACTTTTGTCTGAGATGGCAAACTTGACACCACGAGTGGTTAAGGTGGCAGTTATGCCTAAGAATGAGCAGGATGTTCTCGACCTTATGAACTTCACACGTGGCTTTAAGGCCTTTAATCCTGAGCAGGAGTTTGTGACCATGTCAATGGGTAAACTAGGTCGTTTGTCACGTTTTGCGGGCGACTTGATAGGGTCATCATGGACCTTTGCCAGTCTTGATAATGCCAGTGCTCCAGGACAAATTAGTTTAGCAGACATGCGCAGAATCAGGGAGGTTTTGGATGCAGATTGATGGACACACACGCCTAGCAGCTGTTGTCGCCAATCCAATCAAGCATTCGATTTCGCCATTCATTCATAATTCGGCCTTTGAGAAGACACAAGTTAATGGTGTTTATGTGGCCTGGGAGATTCTGGAATCAGACCTAGCCGAGACAGTTGAAAATATTAGACGTTACGACATGTTCGGTATCAATTTGTCCATGCCATATAAGGAAGCAGTCATTCCTTTTTTGGATGAGATTAGTCCTGCAGCTCAACTGATTGGTGCTGTCAATACAGTTGTTAATCGTGATGGGCGTTTGATTGGTCATAATACGGACGGTTTTGGCTTTTTTGCTAGTCTAAGGAACTTTAGCCCTAAAGATGCCTATCTGATGATTTTGGGTGCTGGTGGTGCGGCTAAAGCTATTGTGACGCAGGCAGTTCTTGATGGTGCCAAAAAAGTAAGTGTCTATGTTCGCCCTCAGTCATTGGATAAGGCAAAAGAGAGCTTTAAGTCATTAATTGAACAGACAACTTGTCACTTGGAGTTTCATGCTTTAAATGATCTTAAGTATTTTAAAGAGGAACTAGTCCAGGCTGATTTATTGGTGAATGCGACGAGTGTAGGTATGGATGGCGCATCCTTGCCTATTCCTACAGATACAAAATTTCCTAAGGGACTCTTGGTTGCTGATATCATTTATCAGCCTTTTGAAACACCTTTCTTGGCCTTGGCCAGGAAACAGGGAATAGAGGCTGTGAACGGACTTGGCATGTTGCTTCATCAAGCAGCAGGTGCCTTTAAATTGTGGACAGGCAAGGACATGCCAACAGACACCATTTGGCAGGAATTAGAAAATATTTACAATAGCTAGGAGGGGACGACGATGAAACTAGAGGTAAATTTAACACATAACCCTTATGACATTATTATTGAAAAAGGAGCCCTTAAGACTGTCGGTAAATGGGTGAAGTCACTTTGGGAACCACAAAAGATTGCCCTTATTACGGACAATCATGTGGGAGCTCTATATGCAGAAAAAGTTAAGCTTAGCCTGGAGCACGAAGGTTTTGAGGTTGTCGTTTTTGATTTCCTAGAAGGTGAAGCGAGTAAAAATCTTAAGACTGTTAACAAGGCTTATGAGTTTTTGATTAAGAATGGCATGACTCGTAGTGATGGCATTGTTGCTCTTGGTGGTGGCGTTGTTGGAGACTTAGCAGGCTTTGTCGCTTCAACCTATATGCGTGGGATTCATTTCGTTCAGGTTCCAACCAGTCTAACTGCCCAAGTGGATTCATCTATTGGTGGTAAGACGGGTGTGAACACACCATTTGCTAAAAATATCGTGGGAACTTTTGCTCAGCCTGATGGGGTTTTGATTGACCCTAATGTCCTTGAGTCACTTGGTAAACGTGAATTGATCGAAGGTATGGGTGAGGTTGTCAAATACGGTTTGATTGACGATCCTGAACTTTGGCACCTCCTTGAAAGCATTGATGGTTCGGTTCACAGTATCCTAGAAAACTCAGAAACCATTATTTACCGTTCATGTAACGTTAAGCGTAAAATTGTGGTTGAAGATGAGTTTGAAGGTGGTGTCCGTATGTACCTAAACTTTGGTCATACGATTGGGCATGCCGTTGAACAAACAGCTGGTTACGGTAAAGTCATGCACGGTGAAGCGGTAGCTATCGGAATGGTTCAGATTTCACGAGTTGCTGAGGAAAAAGGTCTGATGCCTAAGGGGATCACACGTCAAATCGCTGAGATGTGTGTTAAATTTGGTTTGCCAGTTGACTATGAGCCATGGCGTGTTGAAGAGCTCTATACAGCCCTCACACATGACAAGAAAGCCCGTGGTAATAGCATTAAGACAGTTATCGTTCCAGAGATTGGTAAGGCAGCTATCAATCAGATTCCTTTAGTTGAAATGAAAGAGTACTTGGAGAAATAAATGAGATATTTAACAGCAGGTGAGTCTCATGGCCCACGTTTAACAGCAATTATCGAAGGTGTTCCAGCTGGTCTTCCCTTGACGGCTGAAGATATCAATTCTGATTTGAAACGCCGCCAAGGTGGTTATGGTCGTGGTGGCCGTATGAAAATTGAGTCTGATAAAGTTGAAATCACTTCTGGTGTTCGTCATGGGAAAACAACAGGGGCTCCAATCACCCTTCATGTTATCAATAAGGACCATCAAAAATGGTTGGACATCATGGCTGTGGAAGACATTGAAGACCGTTTGAAAACCAAACGTAAAATCACTCACCCACGTCCAGGACATGCTGACTTGGTTGGTGGAATGAAATACCGTTTTGATGATTTGCGTAATTCCTTGGAGCGTTCTAGTGCGCGTGAAACAACTATGCGTGTGGCAGTAGGTGCTGTCGCTAAACGTATCTTGGCTGAGCTCGATATTGAAATTGCTAACCATGTTGTTGTCTTTGGTGGTAAGGAAATTGATGTGCCTGAGAATTTGACGGTAGCTCAAATCAAGGAATTGGCTCAACAATCAGAGATTTCAGTCGTTAACCAAGAGCGTGAACAAGAAATTAAAGATTACATTGACCAAATCAAAAAAGAAGGGGACACAATCGGTGGTGTCGTTGAAACTGTCGTTGGTGGTGTTCCTGTTGGTCTTGGTTCTTATGTGCAATGGGATACAAAACTTGATGCTAAGATTGCTCAAGCAGTTGTATCCATCAATGCCTTCAAGGGTGTGGAATTTGGTCTTGGTTTCAAAGATGGCTACCTCAAGGGCTCCCAAGTGATGGACGAGATTCTCTGGAATGAAGAGGATGGTTATACACGTCGCACTAACAATCTTGGTGGTTTCGAAGGTGGTATGACCAATGGACAACCGATTGTGGTGCGTGGGGTTATGAAACCCATACCAACCCTTTACAAGCCTTTGATGTCAGTAGATATCGAAACACACGAACCTTACAAGGCAACAGTTGAGCGTTCAGATCCAACGGCCTTGCCGGCAGCAGGTGTTGTTATGGAATCCGTAGTTGCTACAGTCGTAGCTAATGAAATCTTGGACAAATTCTCTTCCGATAACATGGAAGAATTGAAAGAAGCGGTAGCACGTCATCGTGACTATGTGAAAAACTTTTAAGCAGCATCAGACAATAGATGGGAGTAGTAATGAGTAAGAAAACAATTTATATCGCAGGATTGGGCTTAATTGGTGGTTCCTTGGCTTTAGGGATTAAAAGAGACCACCCTGATTATGAGATTCTTGGATATAATCGCTCTGACTATTCTCGAAATATTGCGCTTGAGCGTGGTATCGTTGACCGTGCAACCAGTGATTTCAAAGAGTTTGCCCCACTTGCTGATGTGATTATCCTTGCAGTGCCAATTAAGCAAACTGTGGCCTACTTGCAGGAATTGGCTGACTTGGATCTCAAAGATAATGTCATCATCACAGATGCAGGGTCTACTAAGTTGGATATCGTTGAGGCAGCTGAACGTTACCTAACAGGTAAAAATGTTCAGTTTGTAGGTTCCCACCCTATGGCTGGTTCCCATAAATCAGGGGCTATTGCAGCCGACGTGACGCTTTTTGAAAATGCCTATTATATTTTCACACCGACAAGTCTGACAAGAGAGACAACTATCCCAGAGCTTAAGGACATCTTGTCTGGGCTTAAGTCACGTTTTGTGGAGATTGATGCGGCTGAACACGACCGTGTAACCAGTCAAATCAGTCATTTTCCACACCTGTTGGCATCAGGTCTTATGGAACAGGCGGCTGATTATGCTCAGGCTCACGAGATGACTAATCACTTTGCGGCTGGGGGGTTCCGAGATATGACCCGTATTGCTGAGAGTGAACCGGGTATGTGGGCTTCCATTCTCATGACTAATGGGCCTGCTGTTTTGGATCGTATTGAAGATTTCAAAAAACGTTTGGACCATGTGGCTGACTTGATTAAGGCTGAGGATGAGAATGCCATTTGGGAGTTCTTTGACAATGGTCGTAAGAAGCGTAAAGAGATGGAAATCCACAAAAAGGGTGGCGTGGAAAGTGCCTTCGATATTTTCGTGGATGTGCCTGACCGTGAGGACGTTATCCTTAGCATTATGGAATTGTTGCGAGGAACGTCTTTGGTTAACCTTCGTATCAATGAAGAAAATCGTGAAGATATTCACGGTATCCTTCAAATTACTTTTAAAAATGAAAAAGATCGTACACATGCTAAGACTGTTATTGAAGCCAATACAGACTATCATGTGGTGATCGCCTAGGAGAATAAAATGACAAATATTTATGATTTAGCAAATGAGTTGGAACGTGGCATTCGTGCCCTTCCTGAGTACAAAACTTTGGTAGAGAAAAAAGAAGCTATCGCAGCTGATGCTGAGGCTAGTGCTCTTTTCAAAGAGTTCACTGATTTCCAAGAGGATTTCTATGCTAAAATGCAAGCTGGTACAATGCCAACAGCAGAAGAACAAGCAACTGTTCAAGAATTGGGGCAAAAAGTGGAAGCTAATGCCCTTTTGAAAGAATACTTGGCTGCACAACAAGGCTTGTCTGTTTATTTGAATGATATTGAACGTATCATCTTCAAACCTTTGCAAGAATTGAATAGCTAATCAGAGAGGGTGTGTCAGTTGACAGGCCCTTTTCTGCATTCAAAAGAGATTGTCTAAGAATGAAGATCAAATATTAAGGAGGAAAATGATGTCTCGTAAAATTGGAATTATTGGTATGGGAAATGTTGGAGCTGCGGTAGCTCATGGAGCTATTGCTCAAGGTTTGGCTGATAGTTATGTCTTTATAGATATCAATGAGAAAAAGGCTGAGGCGGATGCCCAGGATTTTAAAGATGCTATGGCCAATCTGCCTAGCTATGCCAACATCGTCGTTAATGATTATGCAGCACTTGAAGATGCTGATGTGATTATTTCATCCCTTGGAAATATTCAGTTACAGCATAATGCCGGTGAGGACCGTTTTGCTGAATTTCCATTTACCCGAGAAGCTGTTTATCAGGTTTCTCAGGAACTCAAAAAATTGGATTTTAAAGGCATACTCTTGGTTATCTCAAACCCTGTAGATGCCGTATCAGCCCTCTATCAAGAGTTCACAGGTTGGCCAAGAGAACGTGTGATTGGGACAGGGACTCTACTCGATACAGCTAGAATGAAGGCAGCGGTAGGAGATGATTTATCAGTCAATCCAAAATCAGTATCCGGCTACAATCTTGGCGAACATGGGAATTCCCAATTTACAGCCTGGAGTCAAGTCAAGGTCAAAGGTCAAGATATTACAGCATTGACCAGTGAAGAAGAGCGTCAAAATCTTTTTATGGCTTCTATGAAGGGTGGCCACAAGGTCTATTATGGTAAGGGCTATACTTCTTATGGCATTGCCAGTGCGGCTCTTCGTTTGGTAGCCATTATCCTTTCTGATGCTCAAGAAGAAGTGGCGGTATCTAGCTATCAAGCAGCCTATCAGACCTATCTTGGTTATCCAGTTATTTTAGGACGTCAAGGGGTGGTTGCACCTGTTCACTTGTCTTTGTCGGCTGAGGAAGATTGTCTCTTGGAGGAGTCTGCTAACTTAATTCGGAACCGTGTTCAAGAGGCAGTTGCCTTTCTAAGAGAAAAGTATACTAATACTAGAGAGTGAATATTTTGATAATTCAGTCTATGGTTGGGCTTTAAATTATGGTATAATGAGAGTAACTATAAATTTTTCAGGAGTAACCTATGAAACTAGAAACCAAGGCACAAGGTCTTCATGGCAGCTTGCGTATCCCTGGTGACAAGTCAATCAGTCACCGTTCGATTATGTTCGGAAGTCTTGCTAAAGGTGTGACAACTGTTCGTGATATTTTACGAGGTGAGGATGTCCTCTCAACCATGCAGGTCTTTCGTGATCTGGGTGTGACTATCGAGGATGACGGTGATGTGGTTCGCATTCACGGTGTTGGTTTTGATGGTCTCAAGGCTCCTCAAAACAAATTGGACATGGGTAACTCTGGAACATCCATTCGCTTGATTTCAGGTGTGCTCGCTGGTCAAGATTTCGATGTAGAGATGTTTGGGGATGATTCCCTTTCAAAACGCCCTATGGACCGTGTGACCATTCCCTTGCGTCAGATGGGTGTAGAGGTATCAGGTCAGACGGACCGCGATTTGCCACCTTTGAAAATGCATGGTAGCAAGTCTCTTAAACCTATTCATTACCAATTGCCTGTGGCCTCTGCTCAGGTTAAATCTGCCCTTATTTTTGCAGCTCTTCAAGCTGATGGCGAATCTGTTATCATCGAGAAGGAAAAAACACGTAATCATACGGAAGATATGATTCAGCAGTTTGGTGGTCAGCTTCAGGTAGATGGCAAGGAAATTCGTATTTCTGGTGGCCAAACTTTCACTGCTCAAGAAGTTGTGGTTCCAGGTGACATTTCTTCAGCTGCCTTTTGGTTGGTAGCAGGACTTGTGGTGCCTAACTCTAAGATTGTCTTGGAAAATGTTGGTATCAACGAGACGCGTACGGGTATCATTGATGTGATCAAAGACATGGGTGGTAAGATTACCCTTTCAGATATTGACCAGGTTGCTAAATCTGCGACCATTACGGTTGAAACTTCAGAACTTAAAGGAACTGAAATTGGTGGAGATATCATTCCACGTTTGATTGATGAACTTCCAATTATCACACTCTTGGCGACACAAGCCCAAGGTAAAACTGTGATTCGTGATGCTGAAGAACTTAAGGTCAAAGAGACTGACCGTATTCAGGTGGTAGCGGATGCCTTGAATGCTATGGGTGCTGATATTGTACCAACTGAGGATGGTATGATTATCACTGGTAAGACGGTTCTTCATGGGGCAGAGGTTAATACCTTGGGTGACCACCGTATTGGTATGATGACAGCTATTGCTGCCCTTTTGGTTCAAGATGGTGAGGTTGACTTGCAACGTGCGGAAGCTATCAATACAAGTTACCCAAGCTTCTTTAGTGACTTGGAAGGATTGCTCCATGGCTAAGGTTTTATTGGGCTTTATGGGAGTTGGTAAGAGTTCCGTCGCCCCATACCTGGATGGTCGTTTCGTGGATATGGATCAGGTCATCGAGGAGAAAATCGGCATGTCCATTGCTGATTTTTTTGCAAAAGAAGGTGAAGCAGCCTTTCGTCAGATTGAGTCTGAGACTTTGGAGGAACTCCTTCAAGAGGGAGATGACGTCATCATCTCTACTGGAGGTGGTGTCGTTGTGACGGAGCGCAATCGTCAGCTCTTGGCGAAAAATCGTAAGCATAATGTTTGGCTCCACGCTTCTTTCGATGTGGTCTATGATCGCATTGAAAAGGATACTAAGAATCAGCGCCCACTCTTTCTCAATCATTCCAAAGAGGATTTTAAGGCTATTTATGACGGTCGAATGGCACTCTATCAAGATTTAGCAGATTTGGTTGTCACAGTTGATAACCGAACGCCAGAAGAAGTAGCAAGGTTTATCAAATGTATGTAGGTTATTTGGGCCCAAGTGGGTCGTTTACGCATAATGCAGCCTTAAAGGCTTTTCCTGAGGCAGAATTGGTTTCTCTAGGTACCATTACCGAGGTTATCAAGTCTTATGAAGAGGGACGTGTGGATTATGCGGTCATTCCGGTGGAAAATTCCATCGAGGGCTCTGTTCATGAGAGTTTAGACTATCTCTTCCATCAGGCCGATATTCGTGCTGTGGCAGAGATTGTTCAGCCCATCAAGCAGCAGTTGATGGCGACGAAACATCATGAGAAAATTGAGAAAATCTTCTCACACCCACAGGCTATTGCCCAAGGGAAAAAGTATATTAAACAGCATTTTCCACATGCCAAGATTGAGACAACAGCCAGTACAGCCTTTGCGGCGCGTTTTGTCGCTGATAATCCAGATCAGCCATATGCGGCCATCGCTCCGCATGCAGCTGCTAAGGAATACGGTCTTCAAATCTTGGCTAAGGATATTCAGGAGATTGAAAAGAATTATACCCGCTTTTGGGTGTTGGGGAATACCGTTCCTGAGATTCCGCTCAATCAGATTGATTGCAAATTAACGCTGGCCTTGACCCTGCCTGACAATATGCCAGGGGCACTTTACAAGGCCTTATCGACCTTTGCCTGGCGAGGCATTGACTTGACCAAGATAGAAAGTCGTCCTTTGAAGACGGTACTTGGCGAGTATTTCTTTATTATTGATTGTGATTATACAAAGGAAAAGTTGGCTCAGTTCGCTCTTGAAGAGCTGACTGCAGTTGGAATTGGATATAAAATCTTGGGTGCTTACCAAGTCTATGAAATTTAAAGGGAAATCTTATGACCAAATCTAACAATGGACCGTTTACGCATCATGAACGGTTACGTTACAGCTATCTTTTAAAAAATCTTGCTCACCTGAATGGACAGCAGGCCTCAGAATTCAATTATCTTCAAGGAAAGTTGGATGCCTATGAAGCTGAGCGACGGTATCAAGCGCAAATAGAGGACTATCAAGCAGCATGGCGCCAGCCTTATGACAATCGTTCTGACTACTATCAAGAACGTGATTATGAGTCTGTCAATCAGCTAACTGAGGAAGGTTTGCCCGTCTATCGGGAGGAAGTCGCTCAAAGTAAACCTAAACCTAAACCTAAACGTAAAAAGGTTCGAAGGCAAGCAACTCCTTCAGCAACGTCGGCTCCAAGGTCCAAGTCGCAAGTAGCCAAGAAGAAGCGACCGAAGAAAAAGAGAAGGCTTAAGAAAGTTGTTAAGCTGGTGCTTAGTTGCTTGAGTCTTGGAGTTGTGTTCTTAGTGATAGCCATGGCCTATCAATTTTACAAGGGAACAGACCTTTCTGCTGCAGGTAATAATGGTAAATCCTATCAGCCTGCCGTAGTTGAGACCTTTAATGGTAAGGATACTAAGGATGGGGTTAATATCCTTATTCTAGGTTCTGACCAGCGAGTTAGCCAAGACTCTACCGATGCCAGAACGGACTCCATCATGGTTGTCAATGTGGGCAATAAAGAAGGTAAGATTAAGATGGTTAGCTTTATGCGAGATACCTTGGTCAATATCAAGGGAGCTTCAGAAACCGACTATTCTCAGGACTTGAAACTTAATACGGCTTTCAATATTGGTGAGCAAAATAATCATCAAGGGGCAGAACTCATGCGTGAGACCCTCAAACGAAACTTTGACATTGATATTAAGTACTATGCCATGGTTGACTTTGAAACCTTTGCGACAGGGGTCGATACCCTCTTCCCGAATGGTGTGGAAATCAATGCGAAGTTTGCGACCATTGATGGTAAAAAAGTGTCATCAGTACAAGTCCCAGATGATTTGAAGATGGACAAGAATGGTCATGTGCCAAATCAAACCATTAAAGTTGGTAAGCAGGATATGGATGGTCGCACCCTTCTGAATTATGCTCGTTTCCGTAAGGATGACGAGGGAGATTATGGCCGTACCAAACGCCAGCAACAAGTGATGCAGGCCGTTATGAAGCAGCTTAAGAATCCACTTAATCTCTTCAATGGACCTGAGGCTTTGGGGAAGGTTTACTCACTGACCTCAACCAATATGAGTATGACGGATATGTTGGATTTGGGACTGTCAAATGCTGGTAGTTTCAAAAAAGGGATCAATTCGCAAACCATTCCTTCGGATGGTGATTGGATTGACAGTTATGATTTGTATGGCGGTCAAGGAATTGAAATTGATTTTGATAACTATCAGTCAAAATTAAAAGAACTAGGATTTAGATAAGAAAACAAGCAGGTTCACACTGAACCTGCTTGTTTTTTGGTATTAAGAGCTTGTATAATCGCCTTGTATAAGAGTTTTAGAAAATGATAGAGCAAATAGGTCATGATGCCAAGAACGAAGACGAACTCTACCTTATAAACTAATTGGGTAGCTGGATTGACTAGTCCAAGACTGGTAGTGGCTGCCTTAAAAGCATTGACACTATTGACCAAGGGAAAGCTAAAAGCTGCAAAAAGTGGCATAAAGCCTTTTCTAACCAGTTTTACGAAGAGATCAAGAGCATAGAAAAAGAATGCTTGCGAGAATAAGAGTAGGGCAAGTAAAATAATAGTTGCAGGTCTTTGATTACTCTTGATTGAGCTGGTAATGAGAAGGGCCAGAGGTGCTGCTAAAATGGCAAGTATAGGTCGATAGAGGTGAGGGATGGCTATCTGTCTCATTCTCCACAAAACAAGTGGAAAGAGGGCCAGAGTCGCTAATGCCGTTACTCCCAGAATAAGTCCCTTGATGCTAGTTGGAACACTAGCTGGTACTGTCACAAGACTGATAGCAGGTCCAACGTAGATCACGAACCAGCTTGGAAAGACTTGGTTCAAAGATAGTGGGCGCATAAAACGCAGACTGAAAAAAATAATATAGGCAATATAAAGTCCAAGGAGCCCAACCCAAGTCACACTTAAGCCTATTTGAGCTAGTGGAAGGCGGCTGGCAAAGAGAAAGGCAGCCATAAAGTAGCTAGCAAAGGCCGAAGCAATGACTGGATTGTGCAAATCTTCCCTTACTTGTTCAAAGCCAAGAATCAAGCGTCCTAGTATAAGCATAAAACCTATACTTGCCAGAAACCAAATGCCCTGAGCAATCAGGGCATAGTGGTTTATTTGATTGGATAAACTAAAGAGGGCAAGAACTAGACTAGATAGGGCCAAGGGAATTTTCTTAAAAAATACCTTCATTGGTCTACCGGCCTTTCTAGCTAGCTGCAAGAATGTGACGAAGCTGTACCGCACTCGGAGATACAATTGGAAGGAAGACGCCTTCATTCCAACGACGGATAAAGCTTGACTCTGATTCTTTCAAATAGCCACGACCACCACTAGCCTGAAGTTCGAGGAGCAGGCTGTTGGCTACGACGTCGACAATATCGATACGCAATTGGAAAAGTTCACGTGGTTTTTCAATGAAATAATTAGCATCATTAAGACCCGCAAAGAGTTGGTCTTGAATAGCAAGAAGATTTCCACGTGTTGCTTCAAATTCCTCACGAAGAACGCTACGGTTACTGTTTAGACTAGCTTCAACCTCATCAAGAGAACGTTGTGCCAAACCAAAGGCGAGACCAAACTGGAAGCCAAGGAAGTTCGGACGTGTTTTGGCAATATAGTCTGTACCTTCTTTTGAAAGGACCCAATTAGGATCTAACTTAACGTGATCAAAAGTAAGAGAGGCAGTGTTAGCACCTTGAAGGGAAACAAATTCCAAATCTTCAGAACGGCTGAGGCCCTCAGCTTCAGATGGAATGGTGATAATCCAAGGTTGGCTACCGTCTTTAAAGTCAGCAGCAAAGAGAGCAGCGAATTTATCAGAACGAAGGTTAGTCACCCAAGGCAAACGACCATCGAGATAGTAGTCATCACCTTCTTGGCTGATAGTAACATTCAATTCTTCAATATCAGACAAGAATTTGACTGCATTAGACAAGCCAGTTCCACCAGCACGTTCACCAGTATACAATTCTTTCAACCATGTTTCACGAGGGTAAGCATTGTCGCTAGCTAGGATATACTCGATGAAAGTACGGTGTCCCCAAGAAATAAAGGAAGCCGTCAAAGAATGTTGTGCCAATTCATTAAGCACATCAACAACTTGAGTAGGACCACCACCTAGGCCATCAAACTCAGCAGGTACGCCGATCTTAAAGACGTCGTTTTCAGCGATTTTTTCAAGAAGTTGGTCCGCAATTGGTCCAGACTCTTGGTCAATATGGTCAGCGTTGGTGTCCAACCAAGTAAGGAATTCTTTTGAAAAATGTGACATAGGCTTAGGTCCTCCTCTAGTTTATCTTTATCAGTTTATCTTTGCATTAAGCGAATTCTTGAAGTTCAGGGTTAATTGGTGTTTGTGCGAGATTGTTAGCGTAGTTACACAAGCTTGCAAGGCTGACACCCAAGATAACGTCAAGGGCATTTTGTGCAGTGTAGCCAGCTTCCAAGAAGTCGTTGTAGGCTTCGTCACCAACAGCACCTTTGGTATTGATCACGGCAATAGTGAATTTAGCAAGGGTATCAAGTTTTGGATCATCTTCGATTGGTGTACGGTTACGAAGGGCTTCCAAAAGTTGAGGTGTCATTTGGATTTGCTTGATTGAAAAGGCTGTATGACCTGCCACACAGAAGGCACAACCATTAGTAACAGCAGCTGTAATTTGAACAACCTCACGTTCAGTTGGTGTCAATGAATTGCGACGGTTGATTTCACCGACAGTACGGTAAGTTTCAAGCGCAGTTGGCGCATTAGCAAGGAGACCAATCAAGTTTGGAATGTATCCCCCATTGGCATCTTTGACTGTTTGAAGGACGTCTTTGACTTCTTCTGGTGCAGTTTCGATTGTATGAATGGTAATATCTGGCATGATTATTCTCCTTAGATAGAAACGACATCTAGCCAAGCGGCTGAGTCGTTTAATTTTTTGTCATGGACCTATGATAGCACTGTATGACTTTTCTGAAAAATCTATATTATTTATGGCCAGCCATAAATTTGATTTATATGTGCTATAATGGAGGGTAGTAAAAGGCTTTGGAAGATCTGCTTAAGCCCTATAAGAGTAAAGAAAGTTGAATTATGTTAAATAAAAACGCTATTGTAGAAGTTGAAATTGTCGATTTGACACATGAAGGAGCAGGCGTTGCCAAGGTGGACGGCTTTGTCTTTTTCGTGGATAATGCCCTCCCAGGCGAAGTCATCAAGATGCGAGTGCTTAAGCTCAAGAAAAATATCGGCTTTGGTAAGGTTGAGGAGTATGTGACCCTTTCACCAAACCGTAATCAGGACATTGATGTAACCTATCTCCGTTCAGGAATTGCTGATTTTGGCCATATGACCTACGAGGAGCAGCTCAAGTTCAAGCGTAAACAAGTTGTGGACAACCTCTATAAGACAGCAGGTATCTCAGACGTAGAAGTCGCTGAAACATTGGGAATGGATACACCGTACGCTTACCGTAATAAGGCGCAGGTGCCCGTTCGCCGTGTTAAAGGTCAGCTTGAAACAGGTTTCTACCGCAAGAATTCGCACGACTTGATTCCAATTGAAGATTTCCTTATCCAAGACAAGGAAATTGATAAACTCATTGTCTTTGTCCGTGACCTTCTCCGTCGCTATGACCTCAAACCTTATGATGAGAAGGAGCAGACAGGTTTGATTCGTCATTTGGTAGTTCGTCGTGGTCATTATTCAGGTCAGATGATGTTGGTCTTTGTAACGACCAGACCAAAAGTTTTCCGTATTGACCAAGTTATTGCTATGATTACGGAAGCCTTCCCGAGTGTCGTTTCCATCATCCAAAACATCAACGATAAGAATACTAACGCCATCTTTGGTAAGGAGTTCCGCACCCTTTATGGCCAAGACACTATCACAGACAGTATGTTGGGCAATGACTATGAGATATCTGCCCAGTCTTTCTATCAGGTTAACACCGAGATGGCTGAAAAACTCTATCAAACAGCCATTGACTTCTCAGATCTAAACAGCGACAGCATTGTAATTGATGCCTATTCAGGAATCGGGACAATCGGTTTGTCATTTGCAAAACAGGTCAAGGAAGTCTACGGCGTTGAAGTCATCGAAACAGCCGTCGAAGATGCCAAGAAAAATGCAGAACGCAACGGCATTACAAATGCCCACTATGTGGCTGACTCAGCTGAAAATACCATGGCCAAGTGGAGCAAGGATGGCATCAAACCAGATATTATCATTGTGGACCCACCACGCAAGGGCTTGACAGAAAGCTTCATCAAAGCCAGCGTCGCCATGCAACCTGAGAAGATTACCTACGTCTCATGTAACCCAGCAACCATGGCGCGTGATATCAAACGCTATCAAGAATTGGGCTATGAATTGAAAAAAGTACAGCCAGTGGATCTTTTTCCGCAAACGCATCATGTAGAGTGTGTGAGTTTATTGGTAAAACGCAGTTAAACATCTCGCTTTTACATTTCAAGGTGAGATGCTTCAAAGCTCCACTGGAGCTTTGAACTCCCACAGACGCATCATGTTGAGGCAGTATCACTTTTGTCCAAACTCGATGTCGATAAGCATATAGACGTTGAAATTGAGCTGGATGAGCTTGATTTGACCAGTGCTGAAAGTAAGGCAACATATGCTCAAATCAAAGAATATGTTTGGAATAAATTTGAATTATAAGTTCCGACATTATATATTGCACAGATAAAAAGGAAATGTGGAATAGAATTACGAGAACATTACAACAAGTCTAAAAAGGAGAAACAAATTATTCCACAGTGTACACCTGAAAAAGAAGAAGCTATCATGGATGCCTTGAGACACTTCAAAATGATTGAATAGAAAAGAATGACAGCATATGACTTTCTGCATTTATGACATTCCTACTTGGTATAGGAACAGCTATTATTCCTTTCTTGCAAGGTATCAATGAGAAAATAGGCTCAATATAAAGATTGATAGGATCATTTTTATATTTAAAGGAGCGTTGAAATGATTGATAAAAGCAATAAAAAATTTTGGGATAAATTTGCTAAGCTATATGCTCCTTTCATGAAAAAAGACAAAGGAGTATATGATAAAGTTTGCGAATACATTCGTCCTCATTTGAATAAAGACATGGAGGTGCTTGAACTTGCTTGTGGCTTAGGACAATTATCGTTTAATCTTTCAAAGCATACGAAAAGTTGGATTGGCACAGATTTTTCCGAACAAATGATTAAGGAAGCTAAAAAGCGTGGGGAATACGAAAATCTTACATTTGAAACAGCCGATGCAGTAGCATTATCCTATTCGCATGAAAAATTTGATTGTGTGTTAATTGCTAATGCACTTCATATTATGCCTAAACCGGATGAGGCGATGAAAGAAATATATAGGGTGTTAAAACCTAATGGGACTTTGTTCGCCCCCACTTTTCTATGGAAAGAGGGAAAACAAAGAAAAATGATAAAAAGTTTGATGTCTATTTTAGGATTTAAGATGTATCAAGAATGGGATAAAAAGGAATTTGAAGATTTTATTAAAGAATATGGATTTTCAGTAGTTGAAATGAAATTGGCACATGGAGGTCTTGCACCGATTGGTGTGATGATTGCTCAAAAAGTGGCTTAACAGATTCTATTCTTATGATTTAAAAAATTTCATCAAAATGGTAACCAAAGGCGATAGAAAAACTATCGTCTCAGAACGTAGACAAACCCTACTAGGAATAGAAAAATTGTCATTTTGTCGGTTGGGTACCACTTAGCGAAAACTCTTAGGAATGCTGTTTTAGCGCTATTCTTAAGAGTTTTTCTCTTTTTCTAGTAAAAGAAAAAGACTGAAGAAAATTGGGCACTGCACCCATAAAATGAGACAAAAGAAAACACTCCTGTTGAAATCTGGTAAACTAGAAACAGGAGTGTTTTGTTATGGTCAAAAAAGCATATTCAGTAGAAACTAAGCTAGCCTGTATCGAAATGAAGAAGGCAGGTAAATCAAATAAAGTTATCATGGACACCCTCGGCATCAAAAATGTTAGTCAGGTCAAGACTTGGTGGCAATGGTATCAGAATGATGAATTGTACCGTTTCCACCAACCTGTGGGGAAACAATATACTTATGGTAAAGGGATGAAACAGTTATCCAAAGTAGAACAGTTACGTTTGCAGGTAGAATTACTAAAAAAGTATCAGAGCTTGGTAAGAGAATCGACAAAGTAAGTCTTATCAAGCTAGTGGAAGAGTATAAGAAAACGTTCCCTGTATCGATTATTTTAGAATGTTTCGGCGTCAAACGCTCAACCTTTTACCGCTGGAAACAGGAGTGTAAGAATTCTCAGAAAAGAGATGAAATAGCAGATAAAATCGAACAACTCTGTATGAAAAATCACTTTATTTACGGCTATCGAACTATTACTCGCTTGCTCAAAAAAGTGTATAAGCTCGTCGTTAATCGCAAGAAAGTCTATCGCATCATGAAGGAAAAGGGCTGCCTTTGCCGTGTTCGTCCCAAGAAGGGACCTAAATTAGGGAAGCCTTACCATGTAACAGACAATAAGCTGGATCGTGATTTCCAGGCAGACAAGCCTATGGAGAAACTTGTCACAGACATCACCTACCTCTATTTTGAAAACTGTAGACTTTATCTATCTTCGATCATGGATCTCTATAATCGTGAAATTGTAGCTTATACCATCTCCGAGTGCCAAGATACGGACTTCGTGCTCGACACACTTAATCAACTTGAGCTACCTCAAGGAGCACTTTTACACAGCGACCAGGGCTCTGTCTACACCTCAAAAGCCTACTATCAGGCTTGTACAGAAAAAGGCATCACCCGCTCCATGTCCCGAAAAGGAACACCAGCAGATAATGCCTGTATCGAATGGTTCCATTCTGTTCTCAAGTCTGAAACCCTTCTATCTCCATAAGTGGAGAAACCTAACTAAAGATAGTATAACAGATATTGTTAAAAATTACATCATATTTTATAATGAAACTAGAATTCAACAGAAATTAAATGACCAGTCTCCTGTAGAGTACAGAAAACTAGTCGCATAAGAGGTTTTTCTCTTGTCCCATTATTGGGGTGCAGTGCCCCTTGGTGACAGGGCTTTTTTACTGGTTTCAAAACTATAATTTTTTAATTGACAGTTTGTCAGTAAAGTAGTATAACTTATAATCAGGAGGGATAAAATGCGAGATGTAAAAGATCCGGAAATTCGACGGGCAGAGATTATGGATGCTGCTATGCTCCTCTTTATGGAGAAAGGATATACGAACACAACAACTCAGGATATAGTTGATAAAGTAAATATATCACGAGGTTTGTTATATTATCATTTTAAGAATAAAGAAGATATTCTATATTGTCTTGTTGAACGTTATTCAGAGAAATTACTGAGAGATATTCATGTGATTGTCTATGATGAGGATAAAACTGCTATTGAAAAAATAAGAGCCTTTATAGATGCCACAATAATCTCTACAGATAACGTTTCAGCGGAGGGAACTGAGTTACAAAAGACGGTTGATCTTGAAGAGAATCGTTATATGTTAGATAAGTTATCCCATAAGCTCATTGAAAAACTGACTATATATTTTGAGAGGATAATAAATCAAGGCATCTCAGAAAAAGTATTTTCTGTAAAATATCCATCAGAAACAGCAGAATTTCTGATGACAGCCTATGTTTTTGTTTCAAATAACATAGGTATAAAAACTTCAAAGAAAGAACCTGTCAAAGATTACTTGAATGCATTTAAGATAATGCTGGAACAAAATCTAAATACAAAAGGACTCTTTAGCAATTAAAAAAAATAGAATGTTTGTAAAGAGAACTATGTACCGATAGCTAAATCAAAACAAGCTATCGGTATTATTTCAAAATATAACTGACAAATTGTCAATAGAGGTGAAAATATGTTAGAGATAAAGAATTTTAGTAAAAGTTATGGGGACAAGAAGGTTGTGGATAACCTATCTATTTCAGTACAGCCTGGAGATATTTATGGTTTTATTGGAGCAAATGGTGCAGGCAAAACGACAACGATAAAGGCAGTTGTCGGTATCCATGATTTTGAAGACGGAAGTATAATTATCAACGGTCATTCTATTAAAGAAGAACCTGTTATTTGTAAAAAAATGATGGCGTATATCCCAGATAATCCAGATTTGTATGAACATATGACAGGACTTCAATATATTAATTTTATTGCTGACTTGTTTGAAATTCCTACAAAAATACGCAAGGAGAGAATACAAAAATACGGTGATTTATTTGATATGACTGATCATCTTTCGGGGATTATTTCTTCATATTCACATGGAATGAAGCAACGAACAGCCATTATTTCTGCACTTGTACATTCTCCCAAACTGTTGATTTTAGATGAACCTTTTGTTGGGCTAGATCCCAAAGCAACTTTCCTACTAAAGAAAATTATGCATGAGTGTGTTTCAGATGGAGGTGCTATTTTCTTTTCAACCCATGTATTGGATGTTGCGGAAAAATTATGTAATAAGATTGCCATTATCAAAAATGGAAAGTTAATTGCAAGTGGCAATACAGGAGACGTCAAAGGTGATGAATCATTGGAGGCATTTTTCATGGAGGTGCAGAACAATGAGTAACATTTGGATACTGCTTAAAGCGCAATTGATTAATTTCTTTCCTATTAACGAGATTAGAGATTCACGAAATAAAAAACAAAGTTCAATGGCTATTGCGAGTTTTGGCATAATAACTCTTTCCTTATTTTGCTTTGTTTATAATATAATAACAGCGAAAACATTGGTACACGTCGGACAGCAGAACTTGATTCCAGCATATATGGTATCTGTCTCAAGTTTTTCAATATTATTTTTGACAGTATTTTATTCGAATGGCATTTTATTTGGCAGTCGAGATATGGAAATTCTCCAATCCTTACCTGTTAAAAGTTCGTATATTATCACCAGCAAGTTCATGTTTATGTACTTATTGAATTTTTTAATAGGCTTGATGTTTATGCTTCCGGGTGGAATTATATGGGGCTTTAACGGAAGTTTAAACCTCCTACAGATTATATTGTATTTTACTTCTATAATTTTTGCCCCTTTGATCCCCATGTGTATAGCGGCATGCATGGGACTCGTTATTGTTGTCGCTTCATCTTTTTTTAAAAGAAAAAATGTTATCTCTCTTATTTTTTCATTTGCGATGCTAGGTATAATTGGATATTTTGCATTATCAGCTTTGCAATCAGGTGATGAAAGTAGTATTGGGGTTACTCTGGCTAAGCAAATTACTGGACTGTATCCAATTTCTAGACTATTTATGTCATACTACAATTTTCCAATGTACTATGGGATGGGATTTTATATAGTTCTTTCAATAGTCATTTTTTATCTATTTGTCAAAATTGCTTCGTTGAAGTATGCCCTACTTAATACACTTGCCAATACAAAATCAAGTTATGCTAATGACAAAGTATCTTATGAAAGAAAATCGGTATTTTTTTCCTTGTATCAAAAAGAGCTTGGACGATTTTTAAGTTCTTATATGGCAGTCTTGAATGCTGGGCTTGGAGTGATTCTTTTATGTGTCTTTAGTATATGTTTCCTGTTTAATTCTGTCGGTCAAATAGGAAATTCAGCAGGAATTGAAAATATAAATGAGTATCTTTCAAACTTAGCTCCCGTCTTTATTGCATCTATGCTTTCACTCAGTTGTCCAGCAGCTTCATCTATATCTTTAGAAGGTAAAAATATTTGGATTTTGAAAAGTTCTCCAGTTGAAGTGAAAACGATTTTAAATGCTAAGATAGCTGTCAACCTTACACTTCATTTGATTGGATATATGATTTCTGTATCTGTATTTATGCTGAAACTTGATATGAGTCCTATTCAAGTTATGAATCTAGTTATTGTTCCTATATGTTACTCCCTTTTTATAATGGTAATCGGAATTTCATTAAATAAAAAATATCCCAACTATGATTGGGACAGTGAGATGATAGTTGTCAAACAAAGTCTTCCTGTTATTGTAACTGGAATTATTAGTATGATTACGCTTATTACGCCTATTTTGCTTAATTGGTTTTTTAATCTTCCAATTATATTTGTTTTGCAAGCAGTATCAGTAATTTTACTGGCTATTTCGTTTAGAGTTTATATAAAAATGACCAAGTTAAATTTTATCTAGTTAAAGGAGGAAAATAAGATGAAAAATAGACTGTTAAAAGATATTTTGGTTTTGTTGGGAATGATGGTCATCATAGTCATTATATGTGGGTTTCTCCCTGAGAAAGTTCCTATTCATTTCAATGCAAAAGGAGTAGCAGATATGTTTGCAAATAAATACTATCTTCTACTAGCTACAGTCATCCCTTATTCTGCATATTGGAAGTTTGTTAGGGAAAGTGATAATAAAAAGATTAAATGAAACACCATCTATATTTACAAATTGCATCAAAATTAAGAACGAAGATTTTAAGAGGTGATTATGCACCTGAACAACAAATTCCTTCAATAAGGAGATTAGCAGAAAACGAGAAGTGTAATCCGGCAACTGTCCAAAAAGCAATGAAAGTTCTCGAAGATCAGAATTTGGTTACTAGCTGTGGAACATTAGGATATTTTGTCATAGCAAGCGAGCAAGAAATAAAAGAGATAAGATATCAAGAATCTAACAAGCTAGTTAAAATTTTGTTTGAAAAACTTGGTGAGCTAGGCTTTTCAGAAGATGAGATTGTCAATTTATTTTTAGAAAAGATGCTTAGAAGAAGTTGAATGGAAATTTATTAGGATTATTTGTGAAAGTATAGAAAAGCCTTGATTTCAAGGCTTTTTCTTGCATTTTTGTGATAGAATATAGCTAGTTATACATCGAGAGCAACTTAGAAGCAGTAAAAAAATTATTCATAAAGTAATCAAGATAAGGAAGATAAATGACAGAAATTGATAAAAAGAATTTAAAAAATTATCTTTATTTTACATTTGGAATTACTTATATAGCTTGGGGACTTCTTGCCATATTTACACAATCTCATATTTTGGGATTAGAGACTTTTATAGGGAGAATATTACATATAGTTGGTGCTCTTGGACCAGCTATTGCAAGTGGGTCTTATTTGAAAAGTAATAATATAAAATTTAAACATTTTGTATTTCATAAGAGAGAAAATAGTAGTATTTATTTCATTATTCATATGTTAGCAATTTTGATCCTATTTTCTGTATCTTCCTTAGAATTAAACGGAGTATCACTTTATCTGATGCCACTATTCTTTATTCAATTAATTTTTTTTGGTGGTGGACATGAAGAATTAGGATGGAGAGGTATATTACAACCGTTACTTGATAAAAAATATACGTATTGGCAATCTAATTTGATTGTAGGATCAATTTGGGGAATTTGGCATCTGCCTTTATGGTTTATAGTGGGAGAAAGTCATCAAGGATTTCCTTTTATTTTATTTTTTATATATACATTATTTTTAAGTTTTGTTTTAGGGCTTCTTTATCGTCAAACCAAATCTGTGGGGTACTGTATATTATTTCATGCGTTCGCAAATTTGTTAAATCTCTATTTTGTGTTAAAAATAAATGTTATTTTTATTATCATTTTTATTGGTTATTTAATTTATACTATATTGGCGAGTAATAGAATTAGTAAGGAAAAGCAGGTAGAAACATTGTAAAAGACCCACAGGAAGTTTTCTGGGATGGATATCATTCGTATCTTTCGGATTCCGAGTTGAGTTATCCCTATGAAGGTTCAAAGACATTAATGCATGTATTCGACAGATTTGGGGATTCGGATTTAATTACGGAACTACTGGATGGTATGTATGAGGAACTGCCAACATCTAAACCTAGAATAAAATAATTAAATTGGAATTTAAGGAGAACAAAATGATTTTAGAAACGGAAAGATTGATTCTTCGCCCATGGGAGGAAAGAGACGCCCATGATTTATTTCAATATGCCAGTAATCCAGAAGTTGGTCCGATTGCAGGTTGGCCAGTACATACCAGTGTTGAAAACAGTAGGGAGATTATAAAAAATTATTTTTCAGCACCTGAGATATATTCCATTGTTTTAAAAGAAACGATGCAGCCAGTGGGTAGCATAGGATTGATGATTGGCTCTGCAAGTGATAAAGGGATTCCGGATACTGAGGCGGAGATTGGCTACTGGATTGGAGTTCCCTATTGGGGTCAGGGGCTTATACCAGAAGCAGTTCGTGAGATAATGAGACATGGATTTGATGACTTGAGTCTGGAGAAATTGTGGTGCGGTTATTTTGACGGCAATACAAAGTCACGGAGGGTTCAGGAAAAATGTGGGTTCCGTTATCATCATACAAAAGAGAACGTTCCGTGTGCATTGGAAGGTGTTCTTCGTACAGAACATATAACCTGTCTCTCAAAGGAAGAGTGGATTTCGTTTAAGTAAATCACTGTTTGTGCGAGGTAATACTTTTTAACGATTACCTTATGATATTGTTAAAAGCTTTATAGACATGTTTCCACATACAGACAGCTTCACTTGATAGACTCAGCGATCAGTCGTTTCATGTCGAGGCAGTATCACTGCTTGTAAGATCTGAAAAATAAATTTGCGTAGCGTTGCAAAGTTAAAATGGAGGGTTATCGATGGTTATCTTGGAATTGTATCAAGGTGATTATCAAAAGGATTTAGTCACGTTTGACTCTTTAGAAGAGGGAAGAGTCTTTGTAGCTCAACTCCCTGGGTATACTTTAGAAACAGAAGATGGGTTTGAAGTGGAGTATGTGAACCCAAAATACTTGCCGGATTATATGGAAATTGTTTTCAATGGAAATATTGTCCCTTTATCTAGATTTTCGTTTAATTATGAAGAAAATGTGGACATTATTTGGAAAGAAATTTCGAATCTATCCGTTAAAAACGATAAAGTGATCGAAGGATATTCAAAAATCGACGCATATGTCGTTAACAACGATGAAGTGAAAGCCTATGTCGAAGCAAGAGAAGCGAACTATCGCAAGGCAAAAGACTTCTTAGAACGCTGTGGATATGAAACCGACAGAAGCTTTTTCGGAAGCGAAGACGGCGAAGCGATTCTCTACAGAAAACGTGGCGCTGAAGATTGGCACTTCTTGTGTCACTTAGACCCGCTGTTTGTAGAGATTGAAGATGTAGAAGGATATGTCAAAGAAGAGATTCAATCGTTAAACTAAAGAACGTTGCGAAGGCGTGACGTGAGTTATATTTAAAAAGACTTCTATTTTGCTAGATGGTGGAATTAAGGAGAAATTTTTGACCTTAAAACAAATTAAATTTAATCCTTTTAAACACTGGGGAATCATCAGCGACTTGTATAAGCAGTCCTTCCCAAAGGAGGAGCGAATTCCCTTCTTTGGACTTGGCTCTTATCATTGAGAAAAATGGATTTACACTGTGTCCCTATCTCATTCGTGAATTAGGCGTTGACTTTGCTCTTATGAGCCAGACAGGGCAACTAATTCCATTCGACTATCAGGATATCTTTGACAATTTCTCTTTTGGACTTGGAGATGTATCGATTCGTCCGATAAATTAATAAAACGTACCTTACCAAAATTGTACTGAACTAAAAATATTATCTAATTGAGAAAAGAACAAAAGTTTTGGTCTATAATATAGATATTTTCTAGTATCGCATGTGGAGGCAGTCTCACTGCTTGTACGAGCCTAGAAAATATGTAGAAGGAAAAGCCTTGGTGACAGGGCTTTTTGTCATATAGTGGGGAAGTATCATAGTGTGAACTAGTCTTTAGTAGCTGAATTTTCAGTTTAGGTAAAATAGAACTTATTGAAATAGTTATGTGGATTATTTCATTACTTCTTTAATCATTTTAAAATCTTTAAATTAAGATTTGGAGAATTTAAATAATATTTGCATTTGAAAATGAAATGATTAATAAAACAGCTTCCGATAAGATATTTGACATTATTAGTTTCGTGCACTACAATAGAAGTTACATACCGATGGTATGATAGAAAGGGACTATAATGGCAAGGAATAGAAACTCACATGAAACTAGAAAAAAAATACTAGAGGTCTCTAAAAATCTATTTTTAGAAAAAGGATTTGATAATACTTCAATACAAGATATCATAGATGGCTTAGGTGGATTAACAAAAGGTGTTATCTATCATCATTTTGAGTCCAAATATGATATACTGCAAACGATCATTAGCGAAAATAATCAAGAAATTTTAAATTATAATTGGAGAGGAAATACTGGATTAGAAAAGATACAAAATTCTTTGATGGACTCTTTCTCTAATTTTGAACACCAAAGGCTCGTTTACTCTGCCTCAATCATGCTAAGAAGTCCACGTTTGTTAGGAGAGCAGTATCTAGGTCTATTTTCTGATTTTTTACCCGAAATTAGAGAAAAAGTTTACGAAGGAGTTGAAGATGGGTCTATTAAAACAGAATATCCAGAAGAGCTAGCAGATTTAATTGTTTTAACACTAAATATTTGGATTGGTTTTCAAATTTCCGTTTTTTCATTAGTAGAATTAAAGCGCAAAATGAATTTCATTAAACTTACTTTTGAAGGTCTAGGGGTACAGTTAATTTCTGATGAAATGATGGAGGTGATTTTCAACTTATTCGATCACTTAAAAAAATAGTAAATAAGTCGTCGCATGACATTCTTGTTAATACTCATTTCTATTTATGTATTATCAATTGAATAAATTATCTTACATAATTTATAATTAAAAAATAACATGCTTTAAGTGTGTTATTAAAAATCTATTATACATACCGTAGGTATGTTTGTTTTTAGTATAGACATACCGATAGTATGTATAGTGACATTTTCTGAAGAATAAACTTATTTTTAAATATTTGTCGAGATTAGTCTGAATAGTTTATTCTTTATTTACGCTTTGGAGGAAATAATCTATGTTGTCGCTTATTAAAATTGAATTAAATAAAGTTTCTAAATCTAAATTATTTTTAGCTTGGTTGTGTACTATATTTATAGTGTTAGGTATTACAGCAATCATTATTATGGGTTTAGGTACTGACAATAAACTAGGAGAATTCACTGGACAGGATTCTAATGTTATTAGAGTTACTGGTAAATGGGAAGGTTGGGCAATTGTAGCTTCATTATTTTCATCTTTATTTACAAAAGCAGCATTTTTGATTTTCGAATCTTATTTATTATCTACGATTATTATTGATGAATTTAAACGAAGAACAATTTTTCAGTTGTTTTCTTACCCTATTTCTAAAATAAAGTTACTTTGGGGAAAAATTCTTTCAGTCATTCTAATAGCATTTATTGCCCATTTTTCTGCACATTTAGTGATTCAATTATTCATTAGATTCCTGGCTGTTGTAACTGAATCTAGTTATATCCCTCTAGCTAGTCAATTAATTAACTTAGCTGGAATAACGTTTGGAACAGTACTAATAGGCTTACTACCATTTGTTTTAGGTATGATTAAGCATTCGACAGCTATAACAATGCTTACTGGACTTGGTTTAGCAGCATTACTTTCGAATGCCAGTCCAGGAAGTTTATCTAATAATATTGCTGATAACCTATTCTTTTTGATATTTGCATGTTTCATAAGTTTAATGATTACTTCTTTTTCAATCTCTAGTATTTCAAGACAAGATATTAGTATCAAGTAGCATACCTGAGTTTAATTGAAGGAAAGTGATAATTCCTTGATGATTTCTATAAAAAAGAGACTGTATAAGTTGGTAGTTATGCACCGGAAGAAAAATTCTAGCATTTAAAGCTAGATATAGAAAGAGAGATAGAAATGAGAAATATCGTTGAAATAAAAGAAGTTTTTAAAACAATTGATAAAGAAGAAATTTTAAGTGGTATCAACCTTCAAATTGCTGAAGGAGAAATCTATGGTTTTTTAGGACCGAATGGTGCTGGAAAAACAACGTTAATGAAATGTATGTTATCCCTATCAACAATTACATCAGGTAGTATTGAAATTTTTGGGAAAAATCTACAAGAACACAGAGAAGAAATCCTAAGTCAGATTGGAAGTATTATTGAATCACCAATTTTTTATGATAATTGCACTGCAAAAGAAATCTTGGAAATTCACGCTCAGTATATGGGAAAAAATATTATTGAATCAGATATAATAAGAGTCTTAAGTATGGTCGGATTAAAAAATACGACTAAAAAAGTAAAAGAGTTTTCGTTAGGAATGAGGCAAAGGCTTGGTTTAGCTCGTGCCTTTCTAACAAAACCTAAATTGTTAATTTTAGATGAGCCAATCAATGGTTTAGATCCAATAGGGATTCAAGAAATTCGAAATCTTTTGTTGTCGCTTTCTAAGGAGCATGGAATTACTATTCTAATATCGAGTCATATATTATCGGAAATTTCACAGATAGCAGATAAAATTGGCTTTATCAAAAATGGAGAAATTGTAGAACAGGTTTCTATGAAAGAGATTAGGAGAGAGAATATTGACTTAGAAGAATATTTTATGTCACATTTTCTAAATGAAATTAAGAATTATGAGGTAGATTAAGGATGAAACAATTGATAAAGAACCATCAGAAGGCTTTTTATGCTTTCATGATATTTAATATACTGGTCCCTTTAACTAACGTTGCTTTTGCTTATTCTATTAAAGGTATTATTGATAGTGGCATGTCCCAAAATAAAGAAGCCTTAACTCAAGCGGTACTAGTAGGAGCTACTGTTATTTTCATCTATGCAGCACTCAACTTTATATCTCTTCGATTGAGAAATAAACTTGTTAGGCAAATCATGTCAAGATACAAAAACAAGGTGTTCCAATCTATTTTAGATAGGGATTATAGAGACTTTTCTAAAGAAAAATCAGGGAAATTTATTTCCGTATTAACCGAAAATATGAAGAAAATTGAGCAAGATTATCTATACCAGTATTTTAATATTTCAAAAAACCTTTCCTTAATGATTTTTTCACTTCTAGCTATGTTTATAGGTAATTGGTTTTTGACCTTATTAGTTATCATTGCTAGCATTATTCCAATGATGATTTCAGGATTTATTGGACAAAAATCAGCCTCTTTACAAAATAGAGCTATGGTTGCCGATCAGAAGTATTTAGCTAAGGTTAAAGATATTTTAGCAGGATTTCTTGTTATTAAAAGTTTTAATGTGAAAGATGCTATCTGTGAGGATTATAGTCATGAAAGTGAAAAATTTGATGAAATAAATTTTATAAAAGGGAAATTTGACGTTTTAGCTAATGTTATTTCACAGCTTTCAGGGATGATTGTTTTTTTGGTAGCCTTTGGTGGAGGGATGTATCTCGTATTTAATAGCTCTACCACAATTGGGAGTGTAACAGCTATTGTTCAACTGGTCAATTTTGTAGTAATGCCACTGAATGAAGTTGGAATGGGAATAAGTAAATTTCGTGAAGGTCAGGCAACACTAGATGCATTTGAGGTAAAAGATGTAACTGAGCTTCAGACTGGTGAAACAAAAGAATATTTCGATGATGTTATTTCTTTTTCAAATATAGACTTTTCTTACCCTAATACTGAAGAAAAAATTTTTAATCATTTATCTTTGAAGATTCAAAAAGGGGAAAAAATTGCAATTGTAGGAATGTCAGGGAGTGGAAAATCAACTTTGCTCAATCTATTACTGCGTTTTTACGATGTAACAAGTGGGCACATCTCCATTGATAATATAGATTTGCAAGCTATTTCAGCAGGGAGCCTTTATAACTTGATGACTATTGTTCAACAAGACATTTATATCTTTGATGATACTTTAAGATCAAATATTACTCTTAATCAATTCTTCACTGATGAGGAAATAAAGCAAGCGGTACAGCAGTCAGGTTTAGAAAGTTATGTTTTAGAAAATGAATCTGGTCTACAAGCTTTATGTGGAGAGAATGGCTCAAATCTATCTGGCGGACAAAAACAAAGACTTAGTATTGCGCGTGCCTTAATTCGAAAAACACCAATCTTATTATTGGATGAGGCTACCTCATCTTTGGATAATCAAGTAACTACTGAAATTGAAAATTCAATCCTGGATATTCAAGATTTGACTGCACTTGTAGTAACCCACAAGTTGAATGAGAACATTTTGAAAAAATACGATAGAATTCTCTTTATGAAAGGTGGCGTCATTGTTGAAGATGGTTCTTTTGATGACTTGATGGATAGGAGAGGTGAGTTTTATAAGTTGTTTGAGTTGAGTGTGTAATTCTCTTTCGTTCTATAATATAGGAGTATACTAGCACGACATGTTGAAGCGGTATCACTGCTTGTGAGGCCTAGAAAATGTGTAGAATGAAAAGCCTTGGTGACAGGGCTTTTTATGGTAAGTCATTTGATATTTTTATCTGAATCATATTTCTTCTTCATGTTACAATAAATATATACAAAATAGAACGCTTAGAAAAATGGAAAATATAATGGTTAACCAAAGCAAATATGTGTCTAGTGATTTTCCAGAGGCAACGTATCAAGTGGCTTTTGAGGATTTGAAAAAGAAAATTTTAGTCGGGCATCAGGAAATTATTCAAGGTAAAGTCTCTTCTCTAGCTGATGCGAGAAAGGAATTTGGCCTTGACTAGGTAGGTTGCGATATTGTCTCTCTTACTTGTAACAGAGCTAAGCAGAGTAAATAGTAGAATAATAAAGGTGAACATAGACTTTCAAGTAAATATAGTACTGTCTATATGAGACATTTTGGAGGGTATCAAATATGAAATTTCATGAGTTTGGTGATAAAAATTTGCCTCCCATTTTATTGATACATGGTGGGGGTAGCTCTTGGTGGAATTATCTTAGACAAGCTCGTCTCCTGTCTCATAATTACCATGTCATTTTACCTACACTTAATGGTCACGGTGAAGAGTATCAAGAGGATTATATATCAACGGAAGATTCGGCACAGGAAATTCTAGATTATGTTCGACAAAACTGTGATGGAAAACTGTTTGCTTTAGGTGGAGTTTCACTTGGAGGTCAAATTGCTATGGAACTTTTGTCCTTAGACAGCGATATAGCTGAGAAATCTATCATAGACGGAAGTCTCTGTATTCCTCAGCCAAGGTTGGCGAGATTTAGCATCTTGTTGGTATCTTTATTTGGTAAACTGATGTTTAGTAAATCCTCTTGTAAACTTCAGTTAAGCTTAATGAATAAATTCTATCCCCAATTAGCTTACCCAGACGAGATAAAAAATTATTATATGGAGGATATGCCAAGGACACCTATCAAAACATTAGTGACCATCTATAAAACTTATATGGGGCATTATAAGTTGAAGAGTAGGATTTCAAAAAGTAAAGCACAGGTTCTCTATATTTATGGGGAAAAAGAATTGAACGGTGTTAAAGAATCAGCTAGATTATTTCAGCAGATGCACCCCGACACTATCTTTTATGAAGCAAAGGGCTATAACCACGGCTATTTATCAGCCTACCTACCTCAAGAGTGGATTAAGTTGGTTGTTCCATTTTTGGAGAATAACGATTGATTATACTTTATTAATTTAGAAAGCAGAGTTTCATGGAAGTCAAAAAATATAGTCCCCTCAATTCCTTAAAAAAGATAGCTGAAAACCTATGGATTGTGGATGGGGAAGAAGTACTGATGGATTTCAAATTCTTCAAAGTGCCTTTTTCAACTAGAATGACAGTTATCCGTCTGCAGAATGGTGGTCTTTGGGTGCATTCACCGACTAAGCCTAATGACAATTTACTTTTTGAAATCAAGAAATTGGGTGAGGTAAAACACCTTATTGCACCCAATGTCTTACATTATAGTTATATAGATGAATGGCATCAACTATTTCCTGAAGCAAAAGTTTGGCTAGCTAGTGGTGTTCAAAAGCGTGCCAGAAAATCGGGAATGAGTTTGGATTATGGTCAGGAATTAAGCAAGGCCAATTGGAACGAAGAAATTCTTTTTACAACATTTGAGGGAAGTTTTTATGTAAAAGAGGTTGTTTTTTTCCATAATGAAAGTTCAACTCTGGTTTTAACGGATCTTATTGAAAACATAGAAACTGAGAAATTATCGCTTTTTGAAAAGCTACTTTTTAAAATAGGTGATAATCACCATCCAAATGGTAAAACACCAAGAGATTTAAGAATGACTTTCTTATTTGGTAAAAAACAAGCTCTGAAGAGCTATCACAAAATAAAGAAATGGGAACCTAAGAATATTATTATTTCTCATGGACCGTGTATTATTGGTCAAGCAAAAGAGATGTTAAAGCAAGCGTTCTTCTGGCTAGAAAAATAGGGTTATGTGGTTAAGGGAACTTGTCGAAAGACAAATACGAATACTTCGACCTCTGTATTTAAAAGTTTCATTCATTCGCCGCACGCAAAATAACACCCCACAAGTTACAACTTGTGGGGCATTTTCTTTTATTAGTTTTTCTCTTACAAAATTACGTCTGTTTTTTCAACTTTGTAAAGGGCTATTCCCATGATTATGGTCAAGACAAGAAGAATTAAAACAGCAGGGGTCCAAGAGTTAAAGAGTTGTTGGCTTGAACCGAACAAGACTGGACCAAGGGCTGCAAAGATATAGCCTCCGGTTTGGGCTAAACCTGATAGTTGGGCTGTTTTTTCAGGCGTGCTAGCCTTCATTGAAAAGGAAACCATCATGTAAGGGAATAGGACACTAGCAGAACTTCCGGTTAAGAGGTTAAGGACTAACCAATACACAAAGCTGTCTGTATTGACTAGAAGCATGGCAACTCCGATGAGTCCTACTAGGACGGTAGCCACTAGCATCAAATGGCGGTTACGATCAGAAAGTTTAGTGATTAGGCTAGGAACAATCATAGAGAATGGAATACTCGTCAGTGTGAAAACGGAAGCTAGAATTCCGGCATTAGCCTCGCCGACACCGGCTTGAGTGGCCATGGTTGGAAGCCAAGTGATAGTGGTATAGAAGAAGAGTGATTGTAATCCACCGAAAATCATGATAGCCCAGACCTTGCCACTCTTATACCAACTGCCTGAATTTTCGCTGGTAGAAGTTTCTTGTTCTAAGTAATGATTGTGATGGACATTAGGAAGCCAAACTACAAGAGCCAGGGCACAGACTGTTGTCAATACCCAGACTAAGCCTTGCCATGAGGTTGCCTTAGTGATTGGAACGGCTACCGATGAAGCCACAGCTGTGGACAAGCCCATGGCTGTAATATAGAGTGTGGTTAAGAATCCTAACTGATTTGGCTCATTAGCCTGAATTAGGCTTGGGAGAAGGACGTTGATAAAGGCAATTCCAGCTCCGACTAAAAGCGTTCCCACATAAAGAAGAGGGAGATTGACAGTACGTAAAGCAGAACCAAGTGTCATCACAATTAAAACACCGAGGAAGAGTCTTTCAATACCAAAGCGTTTGGCCCAGCTAGCCGCAAAAGGTGAGAATATCGCAAAGGTCAAGAGAGGGAGACTTGTCAAGAGACCGAGAGAACTGACCTCAACACCTAGACCAGAAGCAATGTCTGATAAGACCGTAGACAAGGTTGTGAACGGGGCCCGCAAAACGATCCCTAGAAGAAGGATTCCAGGGATTAGAAAATGTGAATGTTTCTGTTTCATAAACTATCTCCATGTTTAATAAGGGTATTTAAATTTATAGGCATATGACACTAATGCATCACTTCCATCTTACCATAAATGATGGGGATAATGAAAGCGGTTACGTTGGATTGTCAGGAAAGAATTTTTAGTTTTAAAATCCTATTCTGCTGATTATCAAATAGCATAATCTGATTTTTAAAAGACCGAACATGTAGTCCAGTCTCTTTTCAATGTCTTCTTAAATTTCATACCCCATAAGGAGTCCGCCTTCTTCAGCATAAAAACTACAGAGTCCAGAAGTAGGAAGGACTTCGATGCTTGCTTGGGCAAATTTTTCACGAACCAATTCAGAGAATTGCTCGATAAATTTTTCATTGTTGCGGTGGGCAATCGTAATGTGGCCTCCAGCATAACCAGCCTTGAGGAGTTCATCAAAGGCAGCTTTGATGGCTTTCTTTTGACCTCTGGCTTTTTGAAGCAATTCAAGAGTACCTGTCTTACTAGCTTCACCGACCATACGGATATTGAGGAGTCCAACAACGGTGCCAACCAGTTTACTTAGACGACCATTCTTCACCAAATTATCAACTTTGGCTAAAACAAAGAGCAACTTAGTCTTGGCTTGATAAGCTGTGATGCCATCAACGACTTGGTCAAAATCAAGGCCTTCAGCGACTAAGTGATTGAGTTTACGAACGATAAGGTCGACCTCGCCACCAGCTGACAGGCTATCAATCACGTGAATCTTAGTATCAGGATGCTCTTCCAGATAAATTTTCTTAGCGATTTCAGCACTATTGTAGCTACCAGAAAGGGTTCCAGTAATCGTCACGACGACGATATTGTTCGCTCCTTCAAAGGATTTCATATAATCATCAGGACTCGGACAGGCAGACTTAGAAGCAGTCATAGTCGCATACATTTCCTCCATCATTTGATCAATACTGAGTTGGGCATCATCCCTGTAAATGGTTTCGCCCACTTGGATAGTCAAAGGAACACTGACAAACTCCGTATCTGGTGCCAGATTGTCCAAAGAACGGTAGTCACAGCCTGAATCCGCAATAATTTTCCATTTCATAGGTTACACCTCATATCTGTATAATGTACATTGACAAGTTATTTGTCTTCTTTTACAATTTTATCATGAAGTGCATTGCTATCAAAGCAGATCTCATCAGGTGTGACAGATAGAAAGTGAATGTTATGGCAGAAAGAAAAATCTCAGAGAAATCCTTGGAAAATCTCAAACGATTTAACCAAGAAAATAAAGCAATTACACGAGAATCCATTGAAATTTCTCTCCTGCAATTGTTGGAGAAAAAAGACTTTAAAAAGATTACCATATCGGAACTTGTTGAACGTGCGGGTGTATCTCGTGCTGCCTTTTATCGCAATTATGGTTCTAAGGAAGAAATTTTGAAATCTATTTTTGAGTCTAGCATTGCAAAGATTACTAAGTCCTTGGACGGCTATAATCTCAAGACGGATCTTTACCAAGTCTGGGTTTATCTCCTTAAGGAAGTCAAAAAAGAAGCCAAAATCATCAGTCTTGCCATTGATTATAATTTTGAGCAGGTATTGATCAAGGCAGTTTATGATTTTTTGGAAAAACGAAATGGTAGCTCATCAAATGGTGCCGGTAGTTACCTCAATTCCTTTTGGAGCTCAGCTATTGTCTCAGTGATTTCCAAATGGGTCAAGGATGGCATGAAGACCCCAGCGGAAAAGATTGCCAAACTTGGTCTCCCGCTTTTTCCACAAAAGAGGAAGTAGTAATCGCTGAGAGGCGGTTTTTAAGTAAACTGCACCTCTCCATTACTAGTTCAAATGAATAGATAGAACTGTGCACAGATTATACAAAGGACAAGAACGATGATTGAAGAACGAATTCTTGCTGCTAAGCAGTATGTTAAAACCTTATTTGCTGATCGAGCGGATGGCCATGATGTGGCGCATACCCTTCGCGTCTATACCAATGCTATGAAAATCGCACAAGCAGAAGGTCTATGTGATCTGGAGATAGTGGCCTTGTCAGCTCTTCTTCACGATGCTGATGATTATAAATTGTTTCAAACAGAGAATAATGCGAATGCTCGCATGTTTCTAGAAGAGATTGGTGCTCCTAAAAAGCAAATCGACCAGATTTGTCGGGTTATCAATGCTGTTTCTTTCAGCAAAAATCGCGGTAAACATCCAGAATCGTTAGAAGGCAAGATTGTCCAGGATGCAGACCGTCTGGATGCGATAGGAGCTGTAGGAATTGCGCGAACTTTTTCCTATGGTGGCCACAAAGGGAGACCCCTTACTGATACCGTCCAACATTTCCACGATAAGTTGCTCCTCTTAAAAGATGAAATGAACACGGAGACTGCCAAACAAATGGCAGAAAGTCGCCATCAATTTTTAATCACCTTTCTAAAAGAACTAGAGAAGGAATTGGACTGAGTGAAATATTGAAATTAACTTTTATAAAAGACTTATTTGAAAGGAAGATATGCTAAATCAACTAATAAAGAAACCTATTTTAAGTTGTTCAATTATATTTGTTATCTGCTCAGTAGCAAGGCTAATTGAATACTTCTATATGAGGACGGATGAAACCTTCTTATCTGAGAATTTTCTACATAAACTTTTTGGAATTCTTCTACTGTGGGGAGTCCTTTCAATTTGTAATTTAAGATGGAAAGATATTGGTTTCAGTCCTGACGGAACCGTGAGTGGTATAGGGAAGGGCCTGCTCTTTGGTTTAGTGTGTTCCGTCTTTGCATATACAGTTGAGTGCATTGTTCTCTTGTTTCTTCATGGCAATGTTCACTTATCGTTTTACGCCAGTGGTTTTTCCTTAACAAACGAAAAAGTATCTCAAGCAGGAATCTTACTTATTCTCTCAAGTGTGTTGTTTAACCTGATAAATGTCTGGATGGAAGAAGGAATATTTCGTGGCCTTTTCACAAAAATTCTTGAAGGGCTTTCGTACCGCAAGAGTCTATTCTTTATAGCCTTCCTATTTGGAATATGGCACTTGGTAATGCCCTTAAGAGATTATCTTCAAGGAGAATCGTCACTCGTAAATCTCATCGTCATGGGCATTGGCTATGTTATCTTAGCGGGAATGATGAGTATCAAATGGTCCTTACTCTACAAAATGACAGGTTCCTTATGGTTTGGGTTAGGAGATCATTTTTTCAATAATCTTGCTTCAAATCTAGTTCATGTGGTTTCAAATTCTGAAGCAGATAGTTTGCAGATTGTGAGAATCGTTCTATGGCAATTGCTATCATTTGCTATAGTGTTATGGGGTTATCAAATGAGAAACTGATAGTCAATCCCCATGCTACTACAACTAATTGGAGGTTCAGTATGCCAATATATGAATTTTGTGCAGAGAATGTGACTTACTTAGAAAAAGCCTTTAAGGCCGGTGCTCAACGCGTGGAGTTGTGTGATAATCTAGCTGTTGGAGGCACGACACCTTCTTATGGTGTCATAAAGGCGGCTGTTGAGTTGGCCAAGGATTATCAGGCTAAGGTGATTGTGATGATTCGTCCACGAGGGGGCGACTTTGTCTATAGCCAGCAGGAATTAGCTATCATGCTAGAAGATATCAAGTGTGCGCGTGAATTGGGTGTTGACGGCTTTGCACTAGGTGCTTTGACTTCAGAAAACCAACTCGATACAGAAGCTCTAAAGACCTTGTTAGATGCTAGTCGAGGCTTAGAGGTCACCATGCATATGGCCTTTGACCAAATCCCTAAAGCAGACCAGCCTAGTGCTATCCAGTGGCTCAAGGAAAATGGAGTGACGCGTCTTCTCACCCGTGCTGGAACTCCTGAGACTGCTCTAGACTTACGCTTGAAACGTTATGCAGAATTGGTTCAGCTAGCAGATGGTCAGTTGGATATTTTAGCAGGAGGTGGTATCTCCGTGGCTAATCGTGACCAATTTCTTGCCATACCTGGTCTAGAGCAAGTTCATGGAACACGTGTCGTCTTTTAGATTTACAATGGAACCAGCTTCTTGGCTTGGTTCCTTTTGATTTTTGTGCAATGGGAGGTACTTTGCTTTTCTAGTCATTCTTTGGTAAGCTATTACTATAGCATTAAAAAAATTGGGGGATGTATGTTAGATAATTTGTTAAAAAAGAACCCTATCTTGGGTGTCATTATTTATCCGTTATTAGGGCTAGGAGCTATTTGGCTCGGTCACTATTACTCACAGAGCCTTTCGCTATTGGAAAAAACGGGTGGTAAGCTTAAGGTTAATACTTTTGTTTACATTGCCTATCAATTAGGTGGGACCAAACTCGTCATGGGGTTATTTATTCTTTTAGCGCTTTTCTTTTTCTATCTGGGCTATACTTATCTTAAAAAACTTGGAAATAGTCAGAAATAATGATCAAGTTTATACACTAACTGCGGCTACTTGCTTGCAGTTTTTTCTTTTCTACAAGTCAACTAGAATCCCTAATTTATGCTAAAATGGAATTATTACGCTTCAAAAAGGAGATGAGATGAAAGCAGAAGAATGGTTAACCTATTTTATAAAGATTTATGGACGTCGCCCAAAGATGACAGAGGTCGACGAGGCGATACAAAATGGTAGTCTCTTGGACAATCGAGCAGAAGTAGAGAGCTTATTGTTAGCATCTAAGAAGAGCTTTTGGCAAACCTTAAGTCAGTATGTTGTGACTCATAAGGTCGCAGCGTCAGTTCTTGCAGTTTCTTGTATGACGCTTCTTGGTGGTGGTGCCATTTTTGCTTGGCATTCTCATCATTCACAAGCTCAACAGACATCATCCCTTGCGGTCTCTTCGTCAAGCAGTCAGACTGGTCAAACGTCTTCCTCAGACAAGTCTAAACAATCGAGTTCCAAAGCGTCTGACTCGTCTTCAAACTCTAGTTCTCAAAGTCAGAATGCCTCATCAGAGGCCAAAACGCCTGCTATGGATGTGGAAGCCATTCGAAATGGTGATTTTTCAAGCATCGAAGGTGACTGGGTTTCTGACGGTGGTCATGTTGTTACCATTACCAAGTCAGGGCTCACAAAGTCTGAAGAGACAGGAAGTACTGATGGCAAGACTGTCGTTAAAGATTTCAACGGTCAGCCTATGTTTTATTTTGCGGACAATGGTCCAGGGCATGGGGTCAATCCTTTTGTGCCTGTGCCAGCCAATCAAGCAGCACCGTCTCCGGACAATTCTGTCAAAGACACAGATCGTTTGGTTCAAATTCCAGAGTCTGCTGGGCCAGGGGTGGTTTACACGTCTTATTACAGAGTGAAAAGTAAGAGCCAGTCCAGCCAGACTAGCCCAACCAATACGACAGCCCTTTGGGATAGTGACAAGGCTGCCAAGCTCGCAAGTTACATGGTGGAGTTTGGGCACAAGATGAATCAAGAAAGTTATAGAAGGCTAACACCTAACGGAAGTGACGATTTCTTTGGTGCCATGTCTTTTGCTAAAAATAACCGCATTATTGTAGGTGAAAAGACTGAACAAAATGCCCCAATGACCAACCAACAAAAGGTAGACGTTGCCTTTTCCGAAGATGGTACAGGGACAGCCGACTATATCATTGTAGACAGCTACGGGTATTCAGGTTCCGCCATGATTCTCTACCATTTCACCATCCATAAAGGTCAACCAGTGGTCCTAGTTTCCATGCAAAATCAGGGGAATCCTGAAAACATGTATTACATGTACCCTACCAATAATAAGGACATCCAAGAAGCCTTTGCAAATATTGTGAATGACAAGTGATGGTTTGAGGGGGTTAGGAAAAAGCCAATATCTTCAATCTAAAGCCTTAGCAACAAGGCTTTTTCTTGTGGATAAGTATCTTGAGAATGAGTAGTCAGCAAAATCTGGTATAATGAAGCCAAGGAGGCGCCTATGAAACATTTGAAAAAACAGACGCTAATTCTTTTATCTATCTCTAGCCTGCTACTTGTCGGTTTAGCAGTTTTTGCACATCTCCACAAAAAAGAGGAGCAAGCAAATTACTCCAACCTTAATAGTAAGGCTAGTATTAGTGAGGTGCGAGCCATACTCTCGAAACATTTGGACAAGGGGAGTGTGGATAACTTTATCAATCTGGTTAGGGATTACAATGATACCGTGGGTTCTGTTGGATTATCTGGGGATTTTGCACCATTTACCAAAACAGACTATGATGTGGAAAAAATCAGTAGCCTGTGGACAGCCAAGCATGGTGACTTTATCGGTACCAACTGTCGTATTAACACCTATACGCTACTGAAAGGCAAAATTAAGATTCCACAAGTCAAAAGTGATAGTGAGCTCCTTTTCCAAGATAAGGATGCCATTGACAAGGGCAAGCTCTTTGATGCCAAGGAACAGGCAGACTTTGACATTCTTTTTTCAAGGGTCAAGACTGAGGCCACCCAAGATGTCAAGGTTCACGCCACGCATATGGAGGATTACTACAAGCAGTTTACCTTTGATGACAAGGCACGTATGCTATCGGTCGTTGTCCACGATAATCTGGATGGAAATTCCCTTTTTGTCGGTCACGTCGGCGTCTTAGTTCCTACGACAGATGGTTACTTATTTGTCGAGAAATTGACCTTCGAAGAGCCCTACCAAGCCATAAAATTTGCTAACAAGAAAGATTGCTACAAGTATCTCACAACCAAGTACAAGGACTATACCGGACCAGGTCTAGCCAAACCCTTTATCATGGACAATGACAAATGGGTGGATATGGACTAGCTTAACGTGAGAAGAAGGTTTTAAATAGGGAAGAAAAAGGAAGCAAGATATGAAAAGAAAACAAGCCTTGTTGCTTTATCTAGTGGGGACCCTTGGACAGATTTTACTGGTCAGTCTCCTTGTTTGGCTGCTAAGAGCAGGAGGGGTTAGGGTTGATTATGGAACTCCAATTGGCCTTTTTACCCTTATCTTAGGTGGCTTGTCATCAGCTATTTGGGGAGGCTATGTTAGCATCCGCTATCATCACTCCAGTGTTAAACAACTTGTCAGAGATTTTTTCCAAGTCAAACAGCCTCTTAGTAACTATCTCTTAGTCCTCATTTTTCTAGGTTTGGATTTTCTACCACTAGTCTTGAGTGGAGGTATAATTTTCAAGGCTTGGTATCTCCCCATTATCTTATTTTGCAAAGCCCTTGTCTTTGGTGGTATCGAAGAAATCGGTTGGCGCTATTTTTTCCAGTCTGCCTTACAAGAAAAGTTAACCTATCTAGTGTCCACGCTTTGTACCTTTGTAGCCTGGTCACTATGGCATTTGCTCTATTTTTACATTGATGGGTCTCTGGCCACGATTCATTTATTGCCTTTCTTGCTAGGCTTATTAAGCAACTGTTTTATCTTATCTGCCATCTATACAAAGACCAGAAGTCTTTGGCTTTGTGTGATGACACATGCGCTTATCAATGCTTTATCGCAACTGTCATCAGCGGAGAGCCTCTGGTTATCCCTTGTGATTAAGGTGTTGATAATTCTTCTTGCCATGAAAATTGCTGGTAGTAGTATGGAGAAGGTTAAATCCTAAGAGTAGTTAAGTGACTGCTCTTTTTTTCCACTCAAATGACCTTGCCCATCTTTTTGAGGCATGTTATACTAGAAGGGTATTGTCAAAATTTTCTGACATTACAGGTGGAAAGGAGGTGCTAATGCCTTTTAAAAAAACAAAACATCTTGTTTTTTCCCGCTACCTAAGCCTGCTTTGTTTGCTTCTATTTTTAGTAGTAACGTCAGTTTTTATAGCAGTTTCTTTAGGAGCGGTCACTATAGATATAGGTGATACCTATGGTGTCATCTTCAGTAAATTGGGGCTTCCAATTGCCAGTCAAAGCATAGCCAAACCACTTGAAGCTATTATCTGGAATATGCGAGTTCCTAGGGTTCTCCTGGGGTTAATAGTTGGTGCAGGCCTTTCCATGTCTGGGAGTGTCATGCAGTCAACTGTCAATAATCCGATTGCCGAACCCTACATTTTAGGCATCTCGGCAGGAGCAACTTTTGGAGCAACCTTGGCCATCATTTTAGGCCTTAAAGCTGTGGTAGGCTTGGGTGCCTTTGTGGGGGCTATCCTAGCGACGGTTCTTGTTTTAATCATTGCCTCTATGCAAGGGAGAGTGACCACCTCTGGTTTGATTTTATCTGGAACGGTTGTTAATGCCCTCTTTATTGCCTTTGCCAATTTTATAATCTCTATTGGAGCGACAGCGGACAGTGTTATGACCATTAAGTTTTGGACCATGGGTTCATTGACAGGAACATCTTGGTCAGATTTGATGCTTCCAGCAGTAGTGGTTGGTTTGGCCTTTCTCTTTTTCTCAACTCAGTATCGTGTCTTCAATGCCATGATGATGGGAGATGAAGCAGCTTTGACTTTAGGGATTCCACTTAAACTCTATTGGTATCTTTATATTGCCATCGTTGCAGTCATAACAGCCGTCATGGTTGCTAGTTGTGGTATTATTGGCTTTGTCGGCTTGATTACCCCTCATATCGCTAGAAGTATAGTCGGGACTAATTATCGTAAGCTTTTTCCAGTAGCAACTCTCCTAGGTTCCTTATTTGTGGTTTGGGCAGATGTCTTGGCTAGAATCCTCGTTAAAAATGCGGAGTTACCTATCGGTATCTTTACAGCCTTGGTTGGCGCACCTTTCTTTATTTATATTGTGACTAAAAATCGTAGGAAGGTGGTTTAGACTTATGGATGTAAAGTGTAAGGATATTCATTATTCGATTGGAGAGAAAAAAATCCTAAACGGTGTCTCTCTAGAGGTTGAAGGTGGGCAATTCCAGACCATACTAGGACCAAATGGGAGTGGGAAATCAACCTTGCTAAAAACCATTTATCGCCAGTTGAAACCAGATAGCGGTCAGATTTTACTTGATGGAAAAAGCCTAGATCAGGTAAGCCTAAAGGAAACTGCAAAAGAAATGGCTGTTGTGACACAGTTTAACACCCTTCAATTTGATTGCACGGTGGAAGAAATTGTCATGCTTGGCCGAACGCCCCATCTTTCCTTTCTACAAAAAGAATCGGAGCGGGACCACTTGCTCGTCCAGGATGCCCTAGACAAGGTTGGCATGTCTGAAAAGAAGACACGCTATTATTCGTCCTTATCAGGTGGAGAAAAACAAAGAGTTATCCTAGCGCGTGCTTTGGCTCAGGAACCCAAACTCCTTTTATTGGATGAGCCTACCAATCATTTGGACATTAAGTATCAGTTGGAGATGTTGACTTTGGTCAAGGCATTGGGTATTAATGTCCTTGCAGTTCTTCATGATATTCAATTGGCCTGTCGCTTTTCAGATTATATATACCTATTGAAAGGAGGTGAGATTGTTGCCCAAGGCGTCCCAAGGGATGCCGTCACCCCCCAATCCTTGCAGGCGGTTTATGATGTTCACAGTCGTATTACATGGACGGATGACCAGCAGGCAATGATTCAGTATTTATAAGCCTAGGAAAGGAAGGCCTTATGAACAAGAAAACGTTTCGTATCGCATTAATCGCTGCAGCTGTCCTTACATTGACAGCATGCAGTTCTACATATAAAAACAGCACATCATCGTCATCAACAGCAAAAGAAACGGTAAAAAAGACCAACTCAGAAACCCAGTATCCTTTGACCGTCAAAACTTATGACGATAAAGGAACTGAGTTAGATCAAGTATTCAAAAAGGCACCAGAAAAGGTTATTACAAATAACCTTTCATCAACTGAAATCTTGATTGAGCTTGGTTTAAAAGACAAGATTGTCGGTATGCTTAACCCTGACAATGAAGTAACCGATAAATATAAGGAAGACATTGCCTCAATCCCGCATATCGGTGATAAGAAGACCATCTCTCAAGAAGCCATCTTGGCTTACGGACCTGATGCCCTTATTGGTCGTAACATGATGTTCTCAGACAAATCAATGGGAACCATCAGCACGTGGAACAGCAACGACATTCCCGTCTATACGCAAAAAGCTTCTGTTTCAACAACCAAACAAGATTTGAATAATATCATCGAAGATGTTAAAAATATTGGTGACATTTTCAACATTCAAGACAAGGCAGACAAGTATGCAGGACAACTCCAAAAGCGTATCGACGCCGTTAAAAAGAAAAACAAGTCTTCTGACAAAGACTTGAAGAAGGCTCTGATCATGTGTGCCTACAACGATGAGACCTTTGGAACTTACAAATCTGCCCTTCAAGAAAGTATGCTTAATCAGCTTGGCTATACCAATGTTGCGACAGGAACATCAGATTTGACTCTGGAAAATCTCGTGTCTATGGAACCAGAATTGATTATCTATGTAACTAGTGACCGTAATAAGGCCATGGACAAGGATGCTACAGACAAGATGGAAAAGAACGCTGTTCTTGAAAATGTACCAGCCGTTAAAAACAAGAAAATCATGACTATTTCTTATGATGAGCTTATGGATTACGGTCCATCTGTGATTGATTCTCTTGAGAAGGTTAATGACTTTGTTAATAAATAAAGACTTTGTCTGCCATGGCATTCGAGTGACGATTGCCCTTCCTGAGTCTTATGATGCTACTAAGACTTATCCAGCTGTTTTTCTGAACGATGGACAACTGGGTTATTTGGGAAAACTAGCGGATTCCGTTATCCTGGTAGGCCTTGAGCCCAAGAATCGCTTGGATGATTTTACACCTTGGTATGCTCAGGCTTTGAGACCTGGAAGTCCTGATTTTGGTGGCAAGCTAGCCAGCTATCATGACCGTCTATTTGGCCATATTTTAAATAGCATCCAAGAGGAGTTTAGACTGGATGACAGTCGTATGGCTTACGGAGGCTACTCGCTGGGTGGACTGGCTGCTATTTCCAGTCTTTATAGCAGTGATAAGATGCCTTTTATCTTTTCCATTTGTGGATCCTTTTGGTATCCAGATTTTGTAGCTTACTGCCAATCCCACCAGCTTTTCAATAGGTCTTGCTCGGTCTATTTATGTAACGGTTTGACCGAAGGGGCTAATCATAAGAATAGACTGGTCAAGGCTCCTAGCTTTGCCAAAGAAGTACATGGATGCATCAAAAAACAGTGCTTGTCCACTTATTCAGCATTTGACCCCTACGGTCATCATGATAATCTCCAAGAAAGATATGATGGTTTTTCGGACTGGTTGATTGAAGAGTGGAAACTCTGAAATGCTGCTATTGGTGATTGAGTAGGAAAGAGAGAAGAAAAGTAGTGAAGAAGATTCCGACGATGGAATCTCTTCACTACTTTTTGTTATGCTCGAAAACTACCATCACAGTTGATGCTTCCGAAAAGTTTTTAGACATGAATCAAAAAACGCCTTAACTCTGTATATTAAAAGTAATTTACTTACCTTTGACTTATATCCTAACTTCAAAAAGGACAAGACTATTATTGTTGCTGATGCAGTAACTTATATCATTTAGAACTTTTTTGTTGGAGAAGTAGAAGGAAAAAAACTATACTTTGGTGCCTGAGAACACTTCGATATGGTTCCCTAGTATTTTTATATCTACTGGAAGATTATCCGATTTGTCTCCATCAACATCTGACTCTAACTCAACCTCTGAAGAAATCCTAATATTACGCGCTTTGATATATTCGATATTATCGTTACCTACTAGATCCCCTTTTAACAAATCTGGGATAGTCGATAATTTAGAAATGATGGATGCATCTTTTAAAATCAAGATATTTCCATATCCATCTGTATTCTCATCAAATAGTTTTTTGTCTGCGTAGTAATTAGATAGAAGAACTAAGACCTGACTAGCTTCACCTTCATAATTGCCATTTTCGCTTTCAATACGAACATTAAATACATCGTCTTCCACAACGGACTTCATCGTATTGATTGCATATGCAAAGATACCGTACTTTGTTTTATCTTCAATATCAACGTTATGAATAGCTTCTGGTAAAGATCCAATACTAAAAATATAGCCAAAATAATTTTGATTAGCTTTTCCAACATCAATGGTTTTAGTAAAATTGAAGTCAAGTTCTTCTATCGCTTGATCAATACTTTGGTTGATTTCTAAAAGCTTAGTGATTAAATTACCAGTTCCACCAGGAATAATCCCAAGTTTTGGGATGTGATTTTTTTCAGCAATCCCTGAAATAACCTCATTTACAGTACCGTCTCCACCAAAAACAATTACTGCATCATATTTTTCTTTAGAGGCTTTTTCAGCAAATTGAGTTGCATCTTTGGCTTTTTGCGTAATCTTAGTTTCAACATAATCAAAATACTTTTTAGCCTTATTCTCCAAGCTCTCTTTATAATCTAATGCTGTTTCTCCTCCAGAAGTTGGATTAATAATTATCATTACTTTTTTCATTGATATTTTCTCCTATGGACTACTAGTGACAATACTTTTCAACGGTTTCTTATGCTTATCAAATTAATATCTCACATTACTTGTTGTTATTTGGGGATTCTTTTTACTTATCCTTTTCTATTTGTTGAAGATCATCATCGTTTTTATATTGAATGATGTAGTCGACTATTTCTTTTTCAGTTAATCTATCATTTGTTATTTGTGAAACCTGAATCGAGATATTTTTCAAACCATATTCATTTTGTTTGTTAATGATACTTTGTAACTCAGCTTCTGAAAGATATTTACCTGAAATGGTTAGCTTTAGTGTATTATTTTCTTTACTATATTTCTTTTTCAAAATAGTATGGTTTTCAAATTGATCGGATAGATAATTATTGATAGACTCATTGATTAGCGTATCTCTAACTAAGGTAGTTGCAGAAGCTAAACTTGGAATAATAAGAACAAGCGAGACTAGAATTAATATTTTTCGCATTTTAGAGGCTTTACGATTATGTTTAACATAAGGATTATTAACCATCATCACATTAGTGCCAATATATGTAGCAATCATAATAAAACTGCAGTTAATGGAGAACAAATATGACGCCCCTATCATATACTCAAGATTTCCTGTGGCAATAGAATACCCCACGGTACAAACGGGTGGCATAAGAGCAGTTGCAATGGCGACACCAGGAACAATGTTATTAGCTTCTTTCTTTCGTGCTCCAATAATGCCGGCTAATCCACCGACGAATGCTATTACAACGTCCCAAATTGTGGGCGAAGTTCTAGCAATAATTTCCGTACTTGCGTAAGAAATGGGCGAAAGTAAAAAATAAAGTGTAGAGGCTAAAAGGCTTACTGCAACTTGAATAAAAAGAACTTTAAACGATTTTTTGAGAAGTTTTGTATCTAATATTGCTAACGCAAAACCTACTCCAAGGATAGGTGTCATCAATGGAGAAATCAACATTGCCCCTATGATTGTTGGAATAGAATTCATATTCAAACCAATAGATGCAATCAATATCGCACACAATAAAGTGGTTAAGTCACTTTTTGATAAATCTAAATCCTCATAGATTTTGTCCCTAAATTCTATTAGAGAATAAAGTTTACCATCCTTCAAAACTTTTTCCATAACAGTACTCCCTCTTTGTTAGTATAGTCACTTTTTAAGAAGTTACTCAATACTGTTTGACCTCTTCTGAAAGGAAAGAATATCTTGAGGGAACAACTTTTTAAGCTCACTCTTTGACGACGTATCTAAATCATTGGCCATTATTATTGTAACTTCTTTACGTGGGCGTGTTTTATATTCTACTTTCAATTTGTAATCAATTCATTACTCCTTATTAATGTTAAACTCCTACTGAAAATACCACAGTGTCTGGTATATTATTTATACTTCTTTATTAGATGGTTACTTTTTAAAGAAAAATCATGTAAGGGTTTCCATAATTCAATTATACATTTTATTTATGTTTTAGTCACTCTAACTTCTTAGGACTATTTTCTTTTGTATCTAAAACCTGATTAATCACATGGATGCACCAGTTTAATCAATCTTTTTATTCCTAAATTTTTCCATTTAGGAAATGCTCTTATAATTGTATAGCTAGGTGTAATTTATTCAAAGCTTCTCGTGTACACAAAAAAATTATGAGCTAAGCGAAATTACAAACTTACGCAAACGGTTGCAAAAACCACCGATAGTTTCCATACTTTCTTTGTAAGCGCAAACATTTTCATTGACTTATCAATTTGATTAACTTATACTGTTATTAACAGGTATATACTAACATTAATCTTATGATTGTTAAGATTAATATAAAAAATGTTTTAGCTAAAATGTAACTCTTTAGATGGTTTGATTTTCCAAACAATCTAACTTTCCTCTATGTAGAAAGGGGGAGACATTATGCTTTGGGCTATTATTGTCGGAGGCTTTATAGGTTTTATTGCTGGTGGAATCACTAAAAAGGGAGGTTCCATGGGAATAATTGCCAATATCTTTGCAGGTTTAATTGGTTCATCTGTTGGACAGTCACTCTTCGGTTCTTGGGGACCTAGACTAGCTGGAATGGCCTTAGTTCCATCAATTTTAGGGGCAGTTATTGTTGTTGCAGTAGTATCATTTTTCTTAGGAAAAAAAGAATAATTTTCAATATTTCGACAGGAAGACTCCAATCAACTAGCAAACTTAGTGCCGATAAATTAAAAAAGTGGTAAACATGGACTAGCTAATGGTTTATCAGCAAATAAAGATAACGTTAGTGAGGGTGTTCAAGCTGTTTATGACTCGACTTCAACACAAAAGCTATAATTTAACTTATCTTGTTATACTTAAAAATTTGAATGTATTGTTTAAGAGCGTTCATATTTAAAAATCTTTATGTCCAAAGGAGGATAAAATTATGTCAGTAGAAGAAAAACTTAACCAAGCTAAAGGCGCTATTAAAGAAGGTTTCGGAAAAGTAACTGGTGATAAAAAAACAGAAAAAGAGGGTGCTGCTGAAAAAGCAGTCTCAAAAGTGAAAGAAGTTGCCGAAGATGCCAAAGATGCTGTTGAAGGAGCTATCGAAGGTGTGAAAAATATGATTAAAAAGGACGATAAATAATTAAATAGTCAATTGATTTTTCACATAAAAGCTACAAAAGTTACTCTACAAAAAAATAGAGTTGTCATATTCTACTCCTAATTACTCACTTATAAGATTACTTTCAAAATAACTACAAATCGATATTCTTATAATATTATTCAGTTGAAAAATCAACTTTCTTTAGATTAATTTAAATTCCTTTTTAAATCCATATATATTCTTTCTAATAGTAAAAGCACTCTAATTTCTATAGTTTTATCCAAGCTATAGACGCTAGAGTGTTTTTTATAACATTTTGAAGAATTATTTAATGATTGGGGGAGGTTTGTATTTTTCTAGTTTTTATACAAATCAGCAAAATATAAGCGCTAACATCATCCCGAATAGGGAATGGCAAACGTTTGCATTACTTGTGAATATTTTCACTACCAAAGCATCACATTTTCAGTGAATTACTTGATTTTCATAAGTATTAGTTTTATAATCAAAGTATAGAAAACGCTTTCAAAAACATCTCCGAGTTTTTGTCCTACTTGAAGTGGTTCGGCTAACAGCCGACTTCCATTCTAGAAAGGAGTATTGTTTTGAGTCAATGTGATATTCTCATTATAGGGGCAGGTCCTGGTGGTTATGTTGCTGCTGAAGAAGCTGCCCGTTTAGGTAAAAAGGTAACTGTCATTGAGAAAAACTCCATAGGTGGCACTTGTTTGAACGTTGGCTGTATCCCATCCAAAGCCTATCTTGAACATGCTCATTGGTTATTAGCTGCTAAAGAAGCCTCTCAGTATGGAGTAACAGTTTTAAATGATAATCTTGATTTTCAAAAACTTGTTGCTCGCAAAGATCAAGTCGTAGCAACACTACAGTCTGGTATTCAATCAAGTTTTAAACAATTAGGGATCACCTATATTGAAGGTGAGGCAGCTTATATTTCTGATAAAACCTTCCAAGTTAATGGTGAAAGAGTCTCAGGTAAGTCTGTTATTTTGGCGACGGGGAGTCATCCATTTATTCCTCCTATTGCTGGTATTAACGATGTTGACTACTTGACAACAGATAGCTTTTTCAACTTAAAGGAACTTCCTCAACGTTTGGTTATCATTGGTGGGGGTATTATTTCCGTTGAGTTAGCTTTTGCCATGGCTCCACTTGGTGTGGATGTGACAATGATAGAGGTTGCACCAACAATTTTAGCAACTGAAGATGACGAAGCACGTTCCATTATTAGAGAAAAGATGGAACAACTTGGAATTACTATTCTGGAGGGAGTTAGCATAGATAGGGTTAAAGAAAATGCTGTAATTTTAGCAGATGGCAAGTCCTACTCTTATGATAACTTACTTGTAGCAACAGGGCGTAAGCCAAATATTGAGTTAGCCCAAATGATGGGCTTGGAGCTGACCGAAAAAGGCTTTATTAAGGTAGATAGTTATTACGAGTCATCTCAATCAGGTGTTTATGCGATTGGGGATTTGATTCCTGGATATATGTTAGCTCATGTTGCTAGTAGCGAGGGAATCAAAGCTGTTCGAGCCATTTGTCGTCAGGCTGAGGAACCGGTTGATAATTCAAGTGTTCCACGGTCTCTCTTTACAACGCCAGAGATTGCTTCCTTTGGCTTGTCAGAAGAGGAGGCGGTACAACAAGGATATGATATATCAGTTGGTCAACTTCCTTATGTTTATAATGGTCGAGCCATTGCGTCTAATTCAGCAAAAGGTTTTGTTAAAATTGTCTCCGAAAAACGCTATCACCTACTATTAGGTGCCGTTATCGTTGGTCCACATGCAACTGATATTCTACAATCCTTGATTGTCTTGAAAGATGCTGAAGGAACACTTGATCAGCTTGATAAGACAATTTTTGCACATCCAACAATTTCTGAATTGGTTCAGGAAGTTGTAAGACTGATTTTAAGGTCCTAAGGTCGATGGATAGGTTTAGCACAGCCATTCTCATTTTTTCAAATCTATATATCTGTCAATAATATTTGTTTTTTATAAAGCTCTCTATAGAAGGAGGAAACAATATGACACATTATCAAGAATTGCCACAAGCCCTAATGAAAGAAAAACATCAGGGACAAACCTTAACCAAGGAAGAAGTTAAGGTTCAAACTGCCCATGATCTTGGTGTGGAAAATGTTTCAAAAGAAGAGGCTAAATCCATGTATAAGACTATGTGGGATATTCGAAATTTTGAAGAAAATGCACGACATTTCTTTTCAATCGGTCAAATTCCAGGATTTGTTCACCTTTACTCAGGTGAGGAAGCTATTGCGACTGGGGTATGTGCTAACTTGACTGATAAAGACTACATTACTAGCACACATCGAGGACATGGACACTGTGTGGCTAAAGGTGGAGACCTTAAAAAAATGATGGCTGAAATCTTTGGTAAGTCTACTGGGCTTGGTAAAGGTAAGGGTGGCTCTATGCATATCGCTGACTTGGATAAAGGAATCCTTGGTGCTAATGGTATGGTAGGCGGAGGCTTTGGTCTTGCGACTGGGGCTGCTATGCGCAACAAATATCTAAAGACTGATGATGTTGCTGTATGTTTCTTTGGTGATGGTGCTGCCAATGAAGGTAATTTTCATGAGTGCTTAAACATGGCCTCTATTTGGAATCTACCTGTGGTATTTGTAAATGAAAACAACCTTTTTGCAGAATCAACACCACAATGGTATTCATCAGGTTCTCCAACAATTGCTGAACGTGCACAAGCTTACAATATGCCTGGAGTTCGCGTTAATGGTAAGGACTTATTTGCTGTTTATCAAGTGGCTAAAGAGGCCATTGAACGTGCGCGTCGTGGAGATGGTCCAACGTTAATTGAAGCTATTACTTATCGTAACCATGGCCATTTCGAAGGAGATGAGCAAAAATACAAAGCACCAGATGGAATCGAAAAAGAATGGGCAGATGTGGATGCCTTGGAAGTATTTCGTGACCTGGTAACTGAAAAGGGTATCCTTAGCCAAGATGAATTGGATGAGATTGTTGCCCAATCACAAAAAGATGTTGAAGATGCAATCCACTTTGCTCAAGAGAGCCCAATTCCAAAAGAAGAAGCTCTCTACGAAGACGTATTTGCAGACTGATTGAGGAGGATTCATAATGACTAGAGAAACATTATTTATGAAAGCCATCAATGAAGGGCTCGATCAAGCCATGGAAAGAGACGAGCGAGTTGTTCTCCTAGGAGAGGATATCTCAGGTGGTGTTAATGTTGAACACTTAGAAAATAATAACGAGGATGCCTGGGGCGGTGTCATGGGTATCACACGAGGATTGATGCCGAAATATGGCAGGGAACGTGTTATTGATACTCCGATTTCTGAGCACGGCTATTTATCAGCTTCGGTGGGGATGGCGCTTACGGGACTAAGACCTGTACCAGAGTTGATGTTTAATGATTTTATTGGATTCTGTTTTGATGCCCTATTAGGACAGGCTTCTAAGATGCGTTACATGTTTGGCGGTAAAGCTAAAGTTCCCATGGTTGTTCGTACTATGCACGGGGCAGGTGCTTCAGCTGCTGCGCAACACTCTGGATCCTATTACGGTTTATTTGGATCGATTCCTGGTATTAAGGTGGTCGTTCCTGCTACTCCTTATGATGCCAAAGGATTACTCCTAGCATCAATAGAGGATGATAATGTAGTTATCTTTTCTGAAGACAAAACCCTCTATGGCTTAAAAGGGGAAGTGCCAGAAGAATACTATACTGTACCAATTGGTAAGGCTGCCGTTCGTAGAGAAGGTAAGGATTTAACAATTGTGACAATTGGTAAGATGTTGTATGTAGCCTATGAGGTCGCCGACCGCTTAGCAAAAGACAACATTTCTGTAGAAGTGATTGATCTTCGTACAGTTGCTCCATGGGATGAAGAAACAGTGTTAAATTCCGTGAAGAAAACTGGTCGTTTAATTATTGTGGATGAGGCCAATCCACATAACAATACTGCAACTGATATTGCATCTGTCGTTTCAGATAAAGCTTTTGATTATCTTGATGGACCAGTGAAATGTGTTTGTGCTCCAAATACTCCTGTTCCATTTGCGACAAACTTAGAACAAGCCTATATCCCTGATGCGGATAAGGTTTTGAAAGTAGCTGATGAATTGATTCAGGACTTGAAAGGATAGGAGGGCGCTTATGGCAACAGAAATTTTAATGCCCAAGCTCGGCCTAACCATGACTGAAGGACTCATTCAAAAGTGGTTGGTCCAAGTTGGTGATACAGTAACAAGTGGTCAGCCTTTATTGGAAATTAGTTCTGAAAAATTGACTAGTGAAGTCGAATCCCCTGCTTCTGGGGTTGTTCTAGACATTGTGCATGGTGAAGGTGTTACAGTTAAATGTAAGGAAGTCGTTGGATGGGTTGGTCAGGAAGGAGAGGATGTAGGAACCGAAGAGGCTCCTGCACAAGAGGAAGCTCCAACTGAAGTCGCTAAAGATTCAACACCGCCTAGTCCTAAATCTACTACAGCACCTATAGCTCGTACTAGTGGGGAACGCATTTTCATTACACCGGTGGCTCGTAAGATGGCTGCTGAGAAAGGCTATGATATCTCCCTTATTAAAGGGACAGGTGGAAATGGTCGTATTACAAGACGTGATGTAGAAGCTTACCAACCAAGTCTTGTTGTTGATAAGGTCGTTGAACCTCTACCACAAGATATGACCTCAGGTCAATACGGTGAGGGACTCCAAGGCATGCGTAAGATTATTGCCGAACGTATGATGAACAGTCTTCATTCTTCTGCTCAAGTGACACTTCATCGTAAGGCTGATTTAACTGAGCTTTTGAAATTCCGTAAAGAACTTAAGGCCAAGGTCCATACTCCACTTGAAAATGGTGAACTAGGTATCACAACTCTATTAACTAAAGCAGTAACCAAAGCTTTGAGAGATTTTCCAGCTTTGAATGCTTGGTATGGCGGCGGCATTCATCAGATTCAAGAAAGCATTCATATTGGTATGGCAACAGCTTTGGATGATGGTTTGGTTGTCCCTGTGATTCGAGACGCAGACCGTATGACTTTAGCAGATCTTGGTCAAAGCATTAAGACTCTGGCTAATCAAGCTCGAAAAGGTACACTTCCATCTGACCTATATAGTGGTTCTACTTTCTCAATTACGAACCTAGGGGGGCCAGGTGTAGAATACTTCACACCAATCCTTAACTCCCCAGAGGTGGCAATTCTTGGAGTAGGAGCAACTCAACAAGCTTTGGCATTTAATGAGGAGGGAGAGGTTGTTCAAAAAGACTATCTTCCATTGAGTCTGAGCTTCGACCATCAAATCATCGATGGCCTTCCAGCAGCTGAATTTTTAGCACAAGTTATATCTTATCTGGAAGACCCTTATCTCCTTATTTTCTAGTGGATTTAAATTTTGCAAGGTTAAGATTATCAACTAATAGACATATTATAGGTTAAAATATAAAGTTTTTTGCTAACCTTGTCTAGCTCAATAGCTAGCGTAAAGCTTACACAGAGAGAAGACTAACTTAGTCTTCTCTTTTCGTGTTGCTAAGGGGAGAGCTTTTCTTAAGTCAAGTGGGAATTTGTCTATCAATTTCCTAATGTCTTTTAATAACAATGTACAAAACCCATTTGTGATTTTGCCTTTCTTCAATCTTTGAAAAGCCAATACTTGTTAATAACTGACTCAATTCAGAACTTGTTCCATAATCTGTCATATGATACTGTATTTTTTCTTTTTCGGAAGCAATAATCAGAGTAGAATGATTGGACATGACTCGATAGATTTCCTGAAAGCTTTGTTTTAAATCTATCCAGAAAAAATGGGTCTGAATGGCAAAGACAAGATCAAAATAATGATTTTGGTAGGGAAGGTTTTCGACATTGCCAACCATCAGCTGGACACTATCATTTTCTATTGACTTTAAAAGCATCCGTCTAGCAGTTTGATAAGACTCCTTGGAAATATCAATGCCATGAATGTCAAGATTTTTATCTAAAGCAAGTAGGTTTTTGATAGTGCTACCACCGCCATAACCGACTTCTAAAATACGACTATTGTTAGGGATAGTGGTTTGTTTTATTGCCCAAAGGCTGAGTTCCTTAAAATAGGACGACCAGATGTTGGTAATCACTCGGCCAACAAGACCACTCGGATTTCTAGATTGCTTTATAAGATATTGAATGAGCATGTTCCCTCCCATTTTTGAAAATAAAGTTTGAAATATAGATGGTTTAAATTCAAACTTTATTATAGAGAAAGCTAGTAAGAATAGCAAGAAAAAATGAAATATACAGGTATATATTTCAAACTTATGCTACAATTGGTAGTAACTGAGGTGTTCACATGAATCAATATCAAAAGACGACTGAGAAAAAGAAGCAAGCGATTATTCAAGCAGCTTTGCGTTTGTTTAAAGACAAAGGTTTTAAACAAACGAGTATAAAATCTATTGCAGAGGCAGCAGAAGTATCTCCTGTTTCTATCTACAATTATTTCGGGAGCAAAGATAACTTGGTAACTCTCTGTGTTAATGACTTGTTTGAAGAAATAACCCAGCAAGCCGAGGATATTTTAAAAAGTAATCTAGCTTTTAATACAAAATTAGACCATGCTTTAGACCTATGTCAGGAGAAAATGAGTCAGCAAATCTCGGACTATTTTCAAGATAAAATGGTGGAAGATTCTGTTTTCTCAACTCTCCTAACGAAAGCAATCACTGCAAAAAAAGGTGACATCTATCGTGCTTATATTCATCTCGGAAAAGCAGAGGGCCTTATTGCTGAAGATCTATCGACAGAGCTTATCTTAAATGTCATGGATGCTCTTAATGGTATGGGAAATCAATTAGCCCATAGTGACAATTTAGAGACAGAGGTTGAGCAAATTCATCAGATCTTTTTGTACGGTATTTTAGGAAAAAAGAAATCATGATTTTCCTAATTCTATTATTGTTCACAGCTAGCAACATCCCATCCCAATCAGTTGTATATTCTCATGCATGGGTGTAAAATTTACTATATAAAGATAAAGAGGAGCAAGTTATGGAATTAAAAGATTTTACTGAACAAGAACAAAAGCAAATCGAAAAAGGTTTGAGCACAGCTGAGATTTCTGATAAGGAAGCGGCTAAGAAGTTACTCGCTCTCGTACCACAAGAATGGATTAAACGCATTCCTTTCTTTGTCAGAGGGCATGCGACGACTAAGACAGTCGAGCGTGTAGCCAAGCAATATCCTGAACTTTATGCAGTGGCTAAGCGTCAAGGGGACCTTCCTGAAAAAGAGAGAGAAGAGTTACGTAAGATTATGACAGACATCTTTGAAGAAAAGATGAACAAACACAAGATTAAATAAGATTTTTAAAGACAATGTGTTTATTTCTACAATTACGAATCAACCTTCCATAAAAAAGAGATACTGTCAATTTTACCATCCCGTTACGGAGAAAAAATGAGCAAATTTATTTCAAAACAATCAGTCGCTATCTGGTATGCACTGTTTGCCCTCTTTGCTACATATATAGTAGGGCAAGTTATCCTATGGTGTTTCCCAGACAGGAGTAATCTGGGTGCCTCACTACTGTTTATCCTAATGAACTGTGTTCCCCTGATTATGGCGGCTGTCTTTTCTCTTGTGTTGAGTGAAGTCAAATCCTTGGGTGAATTCTTCAAAAAGGTCTTTCTTCAAAAAGAAAGTCCCCTGTCCTGGATTCTAACTCTCTTCATTCCAGTCATCTACTATGGAATCTCATTCTTTCTCAGGAATGTTAGCTTTACTGGGAACACCCTCTTGGCCTTCTTACTATATTTTCCCTGGACCTTTTTATATGGGGGGCTGGAAGAAGTAGGTTGGCGTTGGTTTTTACAAGAACATCTTTCCTTTAGCAAGCACTTTATAACTAAAATGATGGTTCTTTCCATTGTCTGGTTCCTCTGGCATATCCCTATCTATCAACTCCCTTGGATTACAGCAGGTTCCTCCAACTATCTCATTTTTTACCTGATGATTTTAGGAAATACTTTTCTATTTGGAGCTCTCAAAGAGTATTCGAAAGGAGCTGCTCCTTGTATCCTTGCCCATATGCTGATCGATAGTCTGGCTGTCCTTATGCTAGTTCAGAGCTCTCTTACTCAGATTATCCTTCTGGTTATTTGCGAAATCCTACTAGCCTCTTGGCTGGTGGCGGTACGAAAATCATAGAAATAGAGTTGAACCTCCCACTGAATTTCGGTGGGAGCTTTTCTTTCCTATCTCTTGATATAATGACACAGTTTCATTTTTAGGAGGTGATTCGTTTGGCCAAGGATACATTTCATCATCAAAAGGCTGAAAAAGAGAGAAGAATTGCGTAAAATCATGACAGGCATCTTTGAAGAAAAAATGAATAAACACAAGATTAAGTAATGTTGTATCAAAAGAGGTATAAGTCTACAAACTTATACCTCTTTCATATCTTTACTTCTTACTTGATTTGGATAGGGTGATGGCAACCATTGTCGCACACAGGAAAAAGGCTGCTAGTAAACCTTTTGTAGTCGTGGTCATAAAGGGTTTATCAAAGACATAATAGTTATAGACAGAAAATCCCAGTCCAATAAGAGTTACAATAATCGATATAACAAATAGCGTCACCCATAATCTTCTTTGAGTCATCGTCAACCTCCTGTTTGTATTCGTTTTCTTTCTGCCTATAGTATAACATAAAAAACCTTAGCTAAATTCCAGAGAGTGGTTTGGCTAAGGTTTTCATATTATTTCGTCAAGACAACCGTATCATTTGGATCGTGGTCATCATCTTCAATAGTCAGCTGATTACCGTCGAGTTTGTAGAATTTGGTATCATCACCAATCGTTAGACTTTGATTGTCAGGGTTAACTGTTACAGACTTGCTTTCCTTCTCGCCATCTGCTTCGTCCTCTTCCCAAGTTCCAGTATTTCCAGAGATGATAAGAGTAATACGATTATTTTCATCAGTTCCTTTATAGGTGCCATCTAGCCCTTCAGTCTGTTTAGAAACTTCAGAACTTTGTGAAGATGAAACCTTACTTGAACTTTGTTGGGTGCTAGCAGAGCTTTCAGGTGTTTGAGCTTTCTGGTTTGAGCAGGCTGCTAAAAGACCAAGAACTGCCATAGAGGCAAGAGAAAGTGTGAGTTTTTTGGACAATGTCATAGGCTTTGTCTCCTTTCTTTGATACCTTAAGTATAGCAAACGCTTACAAGCAAACCAAGCAAAAGCCCTTTTCTGAAAATAGTTGGAAATCACTCTTCAAATTCTCAAAGGCATAATCTATTATCCCCATTTAAACTATGCTATACTGATAAAAAGCAATCAAGGAAGGTTCCTAATGACAACTACCAATCCACGTCGCCAGTGCGAGCGACTTTGGGCAGCCAATAAGTACCTGGTGCTCAGCCATTCAAACAAGATTTACTTAGAAATCCGTAACTATCTCAAGAATGATGAGGTTAGTTTGGATCAGGTTCAGGCCTACATTGATCAAGCCCTGGACCTTCCTGAAAATCCTGGTCAGGTCGTCAATGCTTTCCAACATATCTGGGGGTATTTTAAGAAAAAAGCAACCACTAGTGAGAAGGAAAAGTTTATGGCTCAGTTAGATAGCTATGCAGCAGGCCAAATTCCTCAGCATGGTTTAGTGGAATCTGTCAAAGAGCTCCTCAGCAAGTATCCTAATCGCTATCTGGAGGAGTCAACCTTAATTAATGGGGGTTCAAAATGAGACTGTGGCATCAAGAGTTGATTGCAAAACTACCCCGTCAGCAATTATTAGGGCAGCACCGAGAATGTTGCGCCCTTCGTGGTAAGGGATGGCAACGCAAACATGCGACGGTTAACTATGTTTTTGATTATTCACCGTATCGCTTGTTTAAATACCATGAGCTTATTATGCAAGAAATGGCGGAACGTGGCTATCGTGTCAGCCCAGAGTGGTTGGACAAGGAGTATCGAGGCAGGCAGATGCCAGCCTACGATAAGATTGAAGTGGAGAAGCTACCAGTCATCATTTACCCAGAGCATGATACTGCCTATTTACAGGAATGTCTGGACAATCTCAAGCAAAAAGGAATCATCATCTAAAGGAGGAAAACGATGCATTTGTTTAAGTGGCTTGCACCTAAAAAGAAAGCAGCAGAAGGCCTTGTCATGCGTATTTCGACAGCTGATCAGGTAGACTATGCGACGATTACAAACCCAAGTGACAGTGATATCTGGGATGCCTTGGCGCAACTTCCAGTATCCTACGATAGTCTCTATCTCACTTATAGCGAAAAAGGGTCAATGAGTTTTATCTTTGTTGAATCCGAGGATGACAAGTATCGCTTGGAACACGACACACCTGAGCTAGGATTAGAATTGACCAATGTCGCGCGTGTATCCCAACAAGTTGCCAGAGACATCCTTATTCGCTTTTCGAAAGAGCACACAGTGATTTTGGACGACCATTGGAAGCAAGAGAAAGTAAGGTAGTCCTATGGCATATCTTACCCCAGAAACCAGACGTAAGAGACTAAAAGGCTTTTGCTTAATTATTGAAATCATTTGTCTGGTTCATTTTGCAATCATTGTCCCTCGTGACCGGATTTTTACTCCTGAAAAATGGGCTCAAACACCAGCTCCTATGCGACACAAACTCATGTGGAGTTTTCACCGGCAGTATCAGCTTGAGGGCATGACGAGAAAAGAAGTTGAGAAACTCTTGGGCAAGGGGAGTGATCTTCAAGGAAGTGTTGAGTACAAGCTGAAGGACGATTGGATTGGTGGTTGGCGTGTTTACCATATTGACTATAAGCAAGGCCGTGTGATTCGTGCCAAAGAAACGTGGCAAGACTGGTGAAAATGGGCTTTTTCTTCCCCTAAAAGTAGTATAATCAAGGTGTAAAGGTAATCGTTTTCAAAAGAACGAAGCTGTCTTTTGATTAGAAATGGAGGACAAACTCATGACCCTATTTATGTCTAAACTGATGAGCGGTATTATGGAACTGCTCATAGTCTCTGTCATTCCTTTTATCACTTGGTTAATTTGGAGCAGGAAAAAGGTCGGTTTCTTTGACTGGATTGGGTTGAAGAAAGTTGAGAGTCAGAAGAAGAGGCAATTATTACTGACCATTTTGGGTATTAGTCTACTTTTTCTTCTTTTTTCGATTGTGGTCTTTAGTTGGTTTGACTCTAGCCAAACGGCCACAGCAGATTTTTCTGGAAAGGGAATTGGAGCTCTTCCTGCTATTCTAGCCTATGCTATCTTAGGGACTGCCTTGCCAGAAGAAATCTTCTTTAGAGGTTTTCTATTAAAAAGGATGCAAGGAAAACTAGGATTTCTAGGAGCAAATCTGGTTCAGTCTCTCTTATTTGGTCTCATCCATGCACTTATGTTTATCCAACTAACTGGTTACCTTAAGACTTTTGCCATTTTGGTCTTTATCAGTCTCATAGCTTACGTTTTTGGTGCTATCAATGAGATAAAAGCAAGTGGGTCCATTCTTCCTAGTGTCTTTATCCACGCCTTGGCCAATACGGTTGTAGGGTTGCTCTTTGCCTTCTCTCTCATTTAGATAAAATTATATAGAAGAAAGTTATCATGGATGAATTAAAAGATATCAAACTTAAAAACTATCAGTACCTAAATGAGGTTGCTATCAAGGGGGAAACGCTCTTCACGGGCTCCTCTCTTATGGAGCTTTTTCCCATTTGTGAAATCGCTAGGAGTAGAGGTATTGACGATATCATCTACAATCGAGGCATCAGTGGTTTGAATACGGATGAATTTCTCCAGCATATCCATCACCTGCTTTTGGATCTGCAACCGAGTAAGGTTTTCATCAATATCGGTACCAATGACATGACCGAGGAGCCTTATGGAGACCAATGGTTCCAGCATATGACGGCAAATATCAGCCAAATTCTGGAGCAAACACTAGCTATATTGCCCCATACCAAGATTCACCTCATGGCTTTTTACCCAGCCAATCTACATCTGCCTTGGCAGACCAAGGCTTCAATTCAGTGGATGAAACTGCGAACTCCTGAAAATCTTGACCGCTGTAATCAGGCTCTTGAGGAAATCGCCAAAACCTATGGCTGCCACTTCATTAATTGTAATGCTGAGCTGGTCAATGATAGAAAAGATCAGAAGGCTGAGCACACCTATGACGGCGTCCACCTTTATGCCAATGCTTACTTAAAAGTCTTTGAAGTTCTGGAGCTATATCTCCTGCATTAAGAAAATATGAGAGAATTTCCAGTTCTTACTCGCTTTTTTCCCTTGATTACAGTACAATAGACGTCAAAAGTGAAAAATTGAAATGAGGTATCCCTATGTGGAAATGGTTTAAACGACTCATTGTCCTCGTCATTGTGCTCTTTTTTGCAGTGGCGGCTCTACTTATTCCGGACAAGATCGACAGTCAGGACCAATTAAAAAATGTATCAACACAAACATCCCTTGCTGATTTAGCCCAGGCTGGTATTGGTGGGGCGTCCCTTTCATCAGGCGGGGTTTCAACTGAGATTAATCTTGACAGTAATCAGTTTCGTCAAATCCTAAAAGCAAGCATGGCTGATTCTAATGACGAGACCTTGCAAAACAGTAGCGTAGAGTTGAATGATTCCTATCTAACAGCTAAGGTTCCCGTATCTCTTGGGCCTATCGGATCAACATTTAGCCTTGATTTTACGGTCAGCACTAACAAGGAAGTCATCCTACTAGATTTGGCAGGTGCCCACCTGGGTCGCCTTCCAGTTCCAAAATCACTGGTTCTGCCTTACCTCAAGAAGAGCATTGCCCAGTCCAGCAGTGGTGTTCGCATGGTTAATGACCAAATTCAGCTCAAGCTTCCTGAAATCGGCTATGAAATTGAGCAAGCCTCTGTGACCAATAGCAAGATGAAGGTTAAACTTAACATTCCGATTTCCTTGCCAACAAGTTGGTAATCCATAATGAATCTTTCAAAACAAGTCCATAGTCTGGACTTGTTTTTTGATACCTTCACTTCTAAACTAAGAAAGTTAAAAAATTCTTGAAATAATAGCTTTAAATCCCTCAATCCCCTAGAAAATGAGCTTTTCCTATGCTATCATAAGATTGTAAAATTGATAAGCGTCTGACACTCATTGAAAAAGAGTTATTTCACTGAGTTAAAGAGTTTTAGGATAGTAGTTAGGAGGAAAAAATGGACGCTTTAAAATATATCACACCCAAATTTTTCACTACCATCAGGAATTATTCTAAGGGCCAGTTCATCAAGGACCTGATTGCAGGAGTTATCGTGGCTATCATTGCTCTCCCCTTGTCGATTGCTCTTGCCATTGCCTCTGGTGTTAATCCCGAACAAGGTCTTTATACAGCAGTTGTTGCAGGCTTTTTTATTTCCTTTTTAGGAGGTAGTCGGGTTCAGATTGGTGGACCTACCGCAGCCTTCGTTGTCATCATCTATGGCATCATCGCCCAGTATGGTATGGCTGGTTTGACCCTTGCCACGCTCATGGCGGGACTCATGCTTATTATCATGGGGCTCCTGCGTTTTGGTGACCTGATCAAGTTCATTCCCAAAACCATCACACTTGGTTTTACCTTGGGGATAGCTGTTGGGATTGTGGCTGGACAGGTTAAAGATTTCCTGGGGCTTGAGATGAAGTCCGTGCCAGCTGAGTTCTTAGAAAAACTTCTAGCTTATGGGAAGCATCTTTCAAGTATTAGCTGGCCGACACTTGCAATTGGTATCTTGGCCCTAGTCATTCAAATCTTTTGGCCACGCCTTTCTCAGAAAATTCCGGGGTCTTTGGTTGCAATTATTGTGACCACAGCCATCGTAGCTTTTGGTCATCTGCCAGTCAAAACCATTGGTGATCTTTACACCATCAAAGCAGGACTTCCAAGTTTCACAGTTCCTGACCTATCATTTTCTTTGATTCGTCAAATGATGTCGCCAGCCTTCACCATTGCCATACTAGCAGCCATCGAATCCCTGCTTTCTTGCGTTGTTTCAGACGGGATGATTGGTGGTAATCATCGCTCTAATGCTGAATTGATTGGCCAAGGTGTTGGGAATATCATGTCAGCCCTCTTTGGCGGGATTCCTGCAACGGGTGCCATCGCCCGTACCGCAGCCAATGTCAAAAATGGAGGACGGACACCAGTAGCGGGGATGGTTCATGCCCTTACCTTGCTTCTGATTTTACTCTTTCTCATGCCTTATGCCTCATTGATTCCTATGACCTGTTTGGCCTCAATCCTAATGATTGTCGGTTATAACATGAGCGGTTGGCGTACTGTTGTTCGTATGATTCAACGTGCTCCTAAGAGTGACGTAGCAGTCCTTATCGTAACCTTTATCTTAACCGTTTTCTTTGACCTAGTGGTTGCCATCGAATTTGGTATGGTCCTAGCAGCCTTCCTCTTCCTCAAACGGATGTCGGACGTAGCCCAAGTCCGTCAGTGGGTGGACAAGGAAAATCTAGAAGATCCTATATTGTCTGAGGACAGCGACTTGAAACAAGTTCCTAAAAATGCAGTCGTATATGAAATCTTCGGTGCTCTCTTCTTTGGTGCAGCCAATAACTTCTTGAATGTTATCAATGACGACGGTAAGAATGTCCTTATCTTACGCATGCGCAACGTTCCAGCCATGGATATCTCTGGTCTGGATGCCCTTGAGGAAACGCTTGCTATCTGCCAAAAACGTGGAATGACCTTGCTTCTTTCTCACGTTAACGCCCAACCCTACCGAGTTCTCGAAAAATCAGGCTTCATCCAGACTATCGGTCCAGATAATATCTGCGAGTCGACGGACCAAGCCCTTGAAAAAGCACTAGCCCTAGCAAAAGAAGCCTAGACAAATCCATTTTGCACAAGAAGAAAAAGCCAGTTCAACTGAACTTGGCTTTTTAAAATACGCGATAAACATAAGGATTGTCAGGCTGACCGACCTCTTTAATCTCAGTCAAATTAAGGATAGGGAGGCTCTGTTTAAGATTTTGATAATAATCCACAGTGATGGTACCAGTGACTTTTACCCAGGTATTATCCTTGAAGGTTTGGTCACTTCCTGTCGTCGCCAGTCCGTAAACACCTGAATCGGCGATACAGTGGATAATACCGAAACGGAAGATGAACTGATAACCCTTGGTCTGTGGGTCATTGTAAACAAAGCCGGTATAGGTGACCTTCTTGCCCATGAAATCGTTAGGATAGAGGTAGATGAGCTCCATGACTTCCATGTAATTTTCCGTGGTAATCTGGATGGTCTCACGTCCCTTGTACTTGGCTAGCTCCTTGGTCATTTCCTTCTCATATGCTGAGGAGGTGAAGTAGGAGCTGGTGTCTGGCTTCAAGTACTGAATAGTCGTTCCCTCTTGGTCGGCCTGATTAGGATCACTCCCTGCCGCCAGTGGAAAATGATACCCCTTAGCTGATACGGTATTGGCATCCAAGGTTACTGTTGGCACCAAGAGCCCCGTAAGGACTGGAAAGGCCAAGAGAACGATGCTGGCTACCTTGGCTACTCGACCTGACAAATGCGAGTGAACCTTCATCTGCTTCATCCAAACAATGAGTTGAACCACAGCGAGGATAAAGGAAAGCACCATGGAAATGTAAGCCAGGTAGGAGTAGTGGATATTAATGTACTGGTTGAGCTTGCCAGAAACTTGTAAGTACATGACCAGCTCAAAATACCCAGATAAGATGAGAAAACGTAACATTAAATCACCCCCAATACCAGACAGTAAATGATTGTCACCAGACTTGCGGTTCCTACGAAGAGACCAACAAAGCGTGTCTTAAACTGGTGTTTCATCATGATTAGGTTCTTGATATCAACCATAGGACCGATGATGAGAAAGGCCACCGTTGGTGCCACTCCAAAACTAGAGAGTAAGGAAGCCCCGATAAAGGCATCCGCCTCTGAACAAAGCGAGAGGATAAAGGCCAAAAGCATCATGATGAGGATGGCTGTCACCGAATTGTGCCCGATTGTCGTAAGAATACGGGTCGGTAGGTAGGTCTGCATACTGGCAGCCACCAAGCTCCCGAAAATCAGGTAACGTCCAGTGTCGAAAAATTCATCTACCGCATGAATCAAGGCTTGAAAAACTTTCTTACCAGCTGACAAACCACTATAGTCGTGCACATGACTGACCTTACGATTATCCTTAAGAATCTGGTCATCCACCACAAAGCCAAGCAAGATTCCCAAAAACATGGCAATCAAGAAAGCTCCGAGAAAACGTAAAATCACGTAGTACCAAGAGTTCCCAAAGGCCGTATAGGTCGCAAAAAGAACGACTGGATTAATGATAGGAGCTGTTGCCATGAAAGGAATAGCTGTGTAGCTAGGCACTTTTTTCTCTAAAAAGCGTGTGATAATGGGAACAATCCCACACTCACAAGAAGGGAAAATAAAACCAATTAGAGTTCCAAAGAGAATAGCCAGGACCTTGTTTTTCGGCAGGAAGTTTTGGACCTTTTCAGGGGTCACGAAGACTTCGATAAAGCCAGACAAGATGCTTCCCAGTAAAACGAAGGGCAGGGCTTCGATAATAATAGATAGAAAAACTGCCAGAAGCTGCAAAACGCTATCTGGTAGTTGATGAAAAATAGCCATAACTATTATTTCTTCTTATCTTCTTGAAGACGTTTGTCCTTCTTAGGATCAGTTCCCGCCTTCTCAAAATCAGGGATAGCCGCAAAAGATGCCATCATGCTTTCAAGTTCATTTGTTTTTTTCTGAATAACCGCCATAAAAAGCCTCCGAGTTTAAATAAGATACTAAGGGCGTCATTTCTAAGAGAAAATTAGGGCATCAGACGAAGAAGCTCTGCTTCTAGGAAGATGCATCTATTTTCCGAAAGAAATAGCCCGAGTTCAGTTGCAATAAGATACTAAGGGCGTCATTTCTGACAGAAAATTAGGGCATCAGACGAAGAAGCTTTGCTTCTAGGAAGATGCATCTATTTTCCGAAAGAAATAGCCCCTAACAATAGGTTTACCTTACTATTATACTACCTCTTGCTTAAAAATTCTCGCTTCAGCTACAAGGTTTTCTACCCAAGCAAATCTCCTATCGTGGTATAATAGAACTTATGGAAAATCGTAATCTAGAGACATTGGCTCAGGAATTGGGCCTAAAAAAACAACAAGTTGAAACAGTTTTGGAATTGACCGCAGAAGGCAATACCATTCCTTTCATTGCCCGTTACCGTAAGGAAAAAACAGGCAATCTGGATGAAACGCAAATCAAGGCTATCATTGATATGGATAAGTCCTTGACTACTCTTCAAGACCGTAAGGAAACAGTTCTGGCCAAGATTGAGGCACAGGGCAAATTGACTGATCAACTCAAGGCAGCCATTGAAGCGGCTGAAAAGTTGGCGGATGTGGAAGAACTCTACCTCCCCTATAAGGAAAAACGCCGCACCAAAGCGACTATTGCTCGTGAAGCAGGTCTTTTCCCATTGGCTCGTCTTATCTTGCAAAATAGTCCCAACCTCAAGGCTGAAGCTGAAAAGCTGACATCTGAAGCCTTTCCAACAGCTGACAAGGCACTTGCGGGTGCTGTGGATATTTTGGTTGAGGCCTTTTCTGAGGACAATAGCTTGCGCTCTTGGACCTACAACGAAATCTGGAACAACAGTGACATCACTTCAACCCTCAAGGATCAATCGCTGGATGAAAAAGAAACTTTCAAGATTTACTATGATTTTGAGGATAAGGTGTCTAAACTTCAAGGTTACCGTACGTTAGCCCTTAACCGTGGTGAGAAACTAGGCGTTATCAAGGTAAGCTTTAAGCACAATCTTGAGAAAATGCACCGTTTCTACAGTGCTCGTTTCAAACAAAAGAATGACTATATCGAGGAAGTTATCAATCAATCTCTCAAGAAGAAAATCGTTCCAGCTATGGAGCGTCGTATCCGAAGCGAATTGACTGAAGCAGCAGAAGATGGTGCTATTCAACTTTTCTCTCAAAATCTTCGAAGCCTCCTTCTAGTATCGCCACTTAAAGGCAAGATGGTACTTGGTTTTGACCCAGCCTTTCGTACAGGGGCTAAGTTGGCCGTGGTTGACCAAACTGGTAAGCTCATTACAACGCAAGTTATCTATCCAGTAGCTCCAGCAAGTCAGGCTAAAATCGCACAGGCTAAAAAAGACTTGGCTGACCTCATCAAAAAGTATGCCATTGAGATTATTGCGATCGGTAATGGAACAGCCAGCCGTGAAAGTGAAGCTTTTGTGGCAGAAGTCCTCAAGGATTTCCCAGAAACTTCTTATGTCATTGTCAATGAAAGTGGTGCCTCTGTCTACTCTGCATCAGAGTTAGCTCGCCATGAGTTTCCAGATTTGACGGTCGAAAAACGCTCTGCCATTTCTATTGCCCGTCGTCTCCAAGACCCATTGGCCGAGTTGGTTAAGATTGACCCTAAATCAATCGGAGTAGGCCAATACCAGCACGATGTTAGTCAGAAGAAACTGTCTGAAAATCTTGATTTCGTCGTTGATACCGTGGTTAACCAAGTCGGTGTCAATGTCAATACGGCAAGTAGTACCCTCTTGTCACACGTGTCAGGACTCAACAAGACCATCTCTGAAAATATCGTCGCCTACCGTGAGGAAAATGGTGAGATTGCATCACGTGCTGAAATCAAAAAGGTCCCACGTCTCGGTGCCAAAGCCTTCGAACAAGCAGCTGGTTTCCTCCGTATCCCAAATGCCAAGAATATCTTGGATAATACAGGGGTCCACCCAGAGTCTTACCCAGCGGTAAAAGACCTCTTCAAGCAGTTGGATATCACAGATTTGGACGACTCTGCCAAAGAGAAATTGAAGGCTCTTAATCTTAAAGAAACAGCAGAAGAGCTAGGGCTTGGTCAGGAAACCCTTAAAGATATCATCGCTGACCTTTTGAAACCAGGTCGTGACCTCCGTGATGATTTTGAAGCACCAGTGCTTCGTCAGGATGTTCTTGAACTCAAAGACTTGTCAGTAGGACAAAAACTTGAAGGGACAGTCCGAAATGTTGTAGACTTTGGTGCCTTTGTGGATATTGGTGTCCATGAGGATGGCCTTATCCATATCTCTGAGATGAGCAAGAGCTTCGTTAACCACCCAAGTCAGGTCGTTTCTGTTGGGGATTTGGTTACCGTGTGGGTATCAAAAGTTGATTTGGAGCATGAAAAACTCAACCTCTCCTTGGTGAATCCACGTGAATCTAACTGATTATGTTAAGACTGTTTCTATAGAAGATTTTGGCTGGGAATTTAAGCATCAAGCCTTGTGGAACAAGCGTCTCCGGACCACTGGAGGGCGGTTCTTTCCCAAGGATGGACACTTAGATTTCAACCCAAAACTCTATGAGGAACATGGTCTTGAGACCTTTCGAAAAATCGTCCGCCACGAGCTCTGTCATTATCACCTTTATTTTCAAGGTAAGGGCTACAAGCATATTGATAGAGATTTTAAGGACTTACTAGTCAAGGTTGAAGGCCTTAGATACGCTCCAAAGATGCAAGGTCAAAAGGAGAAGTACTACCTTTATCAGTGCCAATCTTGTGGTCATATCTACCGTCGCAAACGCCGTGTCAATACACAGAAGTTTGGATGCGGTCTGTGTCGAGGCAAGCTCATTTTTCTAAATCAGTCCTAGGGCTGATTTTTTTAATTTAAAAAAATCATATAATTAAATCAAAGAAATGATGGGAGAAGAAGACCATGTCAAATCGTTTTTATAAGACACGAAAAAATAGACTCGTCGCCGGTGTTGTTGCAGGTTTGGCAGATAAGTTTGGTTGGGACCTAGCTTTGGCTCGTATCTTGGCTGTTATTCTAATGGTTTCAACGCAGTTTGGAATCTTCTTATACTTGGTTTTAGCCCTTCTCCTTCCTTACAAAGAGGATATTTATCCCAAAGTAAAACTTAAGGATGGAAGAAAACGCAAAAACGCTGAACCTGTAGAAGACGAGTGGAACTGGTAAGTAAATTATAATAGAAAAGATCTATGATTGGCTCCAGTGCTAGTCATAGGTCTTTTTTGCGTTAAGAAACGCATTGAAAACCTTTTTATGATACAATGAAACTAGTAACTAATCGGAGGAAATAACATGACAGTAACCGTTAAAATGTTGGTTGATAGGCTTAAACTCAAGGTTGTCTATGGAAATAAGGAGCTTTTGGCAAAAGCGATAACAACAGCTGATATCTCTCGTCCTGGTTTAGAAATGACGGGGTATTTTGACTATTATTCACCTGAACGACTTCAGTTGGTTGGGATGAAGGAGTGGTCCTACCTTAAAACCATGACTGATTACAACCGTTATTCTGTTTTTGCGAATATGTTTAAAGCGGAAACTCCAGCTGTTATCGTGGCGCGTGGTCTTGAGATTCCGGAAGAGATGCTTCGAGCTGCTAAGGAAAATGGTGTAGCAGTTCTTCAAGGACGAAACGGCACATCGTCGCTTTCAGGTGACATGTCTTGGTATCTTAACTCGCAATTAGCTGAACGAACTAGTGTCCATGGTGTTTTGGTAGATATCTACGGGATGGGAGTTCTTATTCAAGGAGACTCTGGCATCGGTAAGAGTGAGACAGGGCTTGAGTTGGTGAAACGTGGTCACCGTCTTGTCGCTGACGACCGTGTGGATGTTTATGCTAAGGATGAGGAGACTCTCTGGGGTGAGCCCGCGGAAATCCTCCGCCATCTTCTTGAAATTCGTGGGGTTGGTATCATTGATGTCATGAGTCTCTACGGAGCTAGTGCTGTCCGTAATTCCTCTCAAGTTCAGTTGGCCATTTATCTTGAGAATTTTGAAAATGGCAAGATCTTTGATCGTCTTGGAAACGGAAACGAAGAAATCGAATTGCAAGGCGTTAAGATTCCACGTGTCCGCATTCCTGTTAAGACAGGACGTAACGTATCAGTTGTTATCGAGGCTGCAGCTATGAACTACCGTGCTAAGCAAATGGGATTTGATGCAACCAAAACCTTTGAGGAACGTTTGACCAACCTCATTAGTAAGAATGGTGAAGACTAATGTTAGCTACTATTGATCCTATTGCTCTAAGGCTTGGCCCCATTAGTATTCATTGGTATGCCATCTGTATCGTATCTGGTCTTTTACTAGCCGTTTATCTGGCTCAGCGTTGGGCTCCCGAAAAGGGAATTGACCCTGAAAACATCCTAGATTTAATTCTTCTTGCCTTTCCTATAGCCATTGTTGGTGCAAGGCTCTACTATGTGATCTTCCAGTGGTCTTACTACAGTCAGAATCCTTCAGAAATTTTTGCGATTTGGAATGGCGGAATTGCCATTTATGGTGGCTTGATTGCTGGTGTAGCTGTCCTCTATTGGTTTTCGAAACGTCATGCCATTGCTGTCTTGGATTTTCTAGATATCGCGGCACCTGGCGTTATGATTGCTCAGAGTATCGGTCGCTGGGGAAACTTTGTTAACCAAGAGGCTTACGGAAGAGCAGTTAGTCATCTGAATTATGTCCCAGAATTTATTCGCCAGCAGATGTTCATTGATGGGAATTATCGTGTACCGACTTTTCTTTATGAAAGTCTCTGGAACTTAGTCGGATTTATCACTATCCTAGGACTAAGACGCTTTAATAAGAAACTACGTCAAGGAGATGTGACCTCATTTTACCTTATCTGGTATGGTCTTGGACGTTTTGTCATTGAAGGCATGCGTACCGATAGCCTCATGTTTGCTGGCTTGCGTGTTTCTCAATGGGTCAGCATCGCCATTATCATCTTGGGTGCTATCTTACTATATTTGCGAAAGCAACGTCCAGAGGCAGATTATAAAATGAAAAACTAGTCATATAGCTCAGACTTTGTTATAATATAATGAAAATTATCATAACAAAGGTCACTGGAAACTGGAGAGTTTACTTCAGTTTTCTTGTAGCGACCTTTTAAAAAGGTCAAAGGAGTCTTAAACTATGGCAGAAATTGCATTTCTTATTATCGCAATCGCACTTGCTGCGTTCCTCATTGCATTGATCCCTACCCTACTTCGTACACGTCATGTGGTCAAAGAAGTTGAAGAAACAGTTGCTGTGCTTCGTACAGACATTAATGTAACCCTTCATCAAACAAATGAAATCTTGGCTAAGGCAAACGTCTTGGTTGAAGATGTTAATGAAAAAGTTCAAACAATCGATCCTCTCTTTGTAGCAGTAGCTGAGCTTTCAGAAAGTGTTTCTGACTTGAATACTGAAGCTCGTTACCTCGGTGCTAAAGCAAGTGCAGCAGGAGCAAGTGTCGGTAAGGCGGGTTCAGCCTTTGCTATCGGTAAAGTTGCTTCAAAACTATTTGGTAAAAAAGACAAGAAAAAATAAGGAGGTCTTTTCATGAGTAAATTTTTAAACACCCTAATCATTGGTGCAGCTTCTGGAGCTGCAGCAGCTTACTTCTTTACAACTGAAAAAGGTAAAGCTGTTAAATCACGTATCGATGAAGAAATCGCTTCATTCAAAGAAGATCCTAAAGCTTATCAAAATCAAGTAGTGGAAAAAGCTAGCGACTACAAAGATTTGGCAGTCGATACTTTCCAAGACTACAAAACAAAATTTGAAAATGGTGAAATCACTGCAGATGATTTGACAAAAACCGTTCAAGAAAAAACAGCACAAGTTGCTGACTTTGCAAAAGAAAGCTTTGAACTTATCAAGGAGAAAACAGCTCAAGTAACTCCTGAACAAGCGGATGTTGAAGCAGAAACAAAAGCTATCGTTGATGATATCGTCATTGATATTAAAGATATCTCTGAAGAAGCAGCAGAAGCAAAATAATAAAGAAAGCACATGAGGCTTTCTTTTTTTAGTACGAAAAAAACGTTGACCAGCAGTCAACGTTTTTGTGCTTTATAATATTCGATTAGGACATAAATGCCTATCTGACCAATGACGCTAATGGTAATTGCCCAGAAGAAGGCCCAGAAGGTAGCCACCTGTGCTACTAAGAAAAGGAAGGCAACTAGGACTGTTGAAACACAGAAGCTTGAGATACGTCCAAAGAAAATCATATCTTGTAGCTTAATACTATTACTATTTAGACCTTGATAATCTTGATAATTCGTCGTTTGAGGATGTTCAGTCTCGAAATCTTCAATGTGATCAAATTGACGGTGTAAGTTGTCAGCCATGTCTGCCTCCTTTCTATATAAAATATCTAAATCACTTTTTCGTGTAGGTTAAAATACTTCTTCAGTATTTCACTATTTAGAATCTCATTAATAATACCATAAAAATTTTATATTGCAAAGTTTTTTTTGATTTTTGTGAAAATTATAGTATTCAAAAACTAATTTAAAATATTTAGATACGGTTATTTGAACCTAAAAATTCTAAAAAAATCAAATCATTTGTGCTATAATGTGAGTTATGGAAAAAATAGTGATTACAGCGACTGCTGAGAGCTACGAGCAGGCACGTGAGCTCCTAGAACTTGGCGTAGATCGTATTTACATCGGCGAAAAAGCTTTTGGCCTTCGTTTGCCTAAGCCTTTTTCATTCGCAGAGATGCGAAAGATTGCAGAGCTGGTACATGAGTCTGGCAAGGAATTGACTGTTGCCGTTAACGCCCTCATGCACCAAGGTATGATGGATGCTCTTCCAGACTACCTTGATTTTCTTGAAGAAATCAAGGCAGATTACATCACGATTGGTGATGCAGGGGTTTTCTACATCTGTAACCGTGACAAACGTCCCTTCAAAATGATTTATGATGCTTCAACCATGGTAACCTCTAGCCGTCAGATTAATTTCTGGGGCCAACAAGCTGGAGCTTCTGAAGCTGTTTTGGCTCGTGAAATTCCGTCTGCGGAACTCTTCATCATGGCTGAAAATCTTCAAATTCCAGCCGAGGTTTTGGTTTATGGTGCAAGTATCATTCACCACTCTAAACGTCCGCTTCTTCAAAACTACTACAACTTTATCAAAACGGATGAAGCTGTTACCAAAGAACGTGACCTCTTCCTTTCTGAGCCTGGTGACCCAGATTCTCACTACTCAGTTTACGAAGACTTGCATGGAACACATATCTTTGCCAACAATGACTTGGATATGATGACTAAACTTTCAGAGCTCGTTGAACATGGTTTTGACCACTGGAAGTTGGACGGTGTTTATTGCCCAGGTGAAAACTTCGTAAAAATCACTGAGTATTTTGTGAAGGCTCGTGACCTCATCGAGGCTGGCGAATTTTCACAAGATCAAGCTTTCCTCTTTGATGAGGCTATTCATAAATTACACCCAGCCAACCGTGGTTTGGACACAGGTTTCTATGATTATGAACCTGACCGTGTAAAATAATAACCCTTCCTCCTTCGTTTGAGAGTTTTCCATTTTCAGGGAACGAAGGAGCCTTCTAAAAACTAAAATCGACAATCTTGCAAATTGGAGAAATTATGACTACAACTAAAAAACGCCCAGAGGTTTTGGTACCTGCTGGGACTTTGGAAAAATTGAAAGTCGCTGTAAATTACGGCGCAGATGCTGTTTTCGTTGGTGGACAAGCCTATGGTTTGCGTAGCCGTGCCGGAAACTTTACCATGGATGAGCTTCGTGAAGGTATCGAATACGCTCACGCACGTGGTGTTGATGTGCACGTCGCTTCAAATATGGTTACCCATGAAGGAAATGAAAAAGGAGCTGGTGAGTGGTTCCATGAATTGCGTGATATGGGACTCGATGCCGTTATCGTATCTGACCCAGCCTTGATTGAAATCTGTTCAACCTACGCTCCAGGACTTAATATCCACTTGTCAACGCAAGCATCTGCGACAAACGTTGAAACCTTCCATTTTTGGAAACAGTATGGCTTGACCCGTGTTGTTTTGGCACGTGAGGTTACTATGGAGGAATTGGCTGAAATCCGTAAACGTACGGACCTTGAAATTGAGGCCTTTGTCCATGGTGCTATGTGTATCTCATACTCAGGTCGCTGTACCCTTTCTAACCATATGTCAGACCGTGATGCCAACCGTGGAGGTTGCTCACAGTCATGCCGTTGGAAATATGACCTTTACGACATGCCATTCGGCCAAGAGCGAAAGAGTATCCACGGTGAAGTTCCTGAAGAATACTCAATGTCAGCCGTTGACATGTGTATGATTGAAAATATCCCAGACCTTATTGATAATGGTGTTGACAGCCTTAAAATCGAAGGTCGTATGAAATCTGTCCACTACGTATCAACAGTTGCCAACTGTTACAAGGCTGCCTGTGACGCTTACATGGAAAGTGCAGAAGCCTTTTATGCCATCAAAGACGATTTGATTAACGAACTCTGGAAAGTTGCCCAACGTGAATTGGCAACAGGTTTCTACTATAAAACACCAACAGAAAACGAACAACTTTTTGGTGCTCGTCGTAAGATTCCACAATACAAATTCGTTGGTGAAGTAGTAGACTTTGATCCAGCCACTATGACAGCTACAATCCGTCAACGTAACGTTATTCTCGAAGGTGACCACGTTGAATTCTACGGACCAGGCTTCCGTCATTTTGAGTGTGATATCAAAGACCTTCACGATGCTAATGGTAACAAAATTGACCGTGCACCAAACCCAATGGAACTTCTTACAATTACAGTGCCACAAGAAGTTAAACCTGGTGACATGATTCGTTCAACTAAAGAAGGTTTGATTAACCTCTACCAAAAAGACGGTTCAAGTAAAACTGTTCGTGCCTAATGACAAGACAAATCAATGGCCTCCTGGTAGATGACCAGAGTAGATGCCAGCACTACCATTCCACACTAGATATTGTTGCCCTAAAATGCTTTGAGTGTCTGAAGTATTATTCCTGTTATCAGTGTCATGATAGCTTGGAGGAACATAGCTTTCGAGCTTATCCTTGCCAGTTGAAGCAGGACAAGGTTCTTATTTGTGGTGTTTGTAGGCACGAAATGACGATTGAGGAATATCAAGAGGTAGTAGCCTGTCCCAATTGTCACAGTACCTTTAATCCAGCTTGTTCAAAGCACTATGACATTTATTTTGAAAAATAAAAAGATTGAAGATTCTGTTCCCACGAACAAAGTCTTCAATCTTTTTTTAGTTAAAGTAGCTATGATTTTTAAGAGCTTTTAAGACTGGCTTAGTCACCAAAGCGACAATCAGACCTTTTAAAAGATCTGGGATGATAAAGGGTGTCAAACCGACTGCTACAGCTGCAGACCACCCCATCTTTCCAAGAAAGTGCAGGCTAAGGATACCACCAACAAAGACAAGTGCATCTCCCAAAACAAAAGCCAAAAAGATCTTCCAGATAGGAGTCTTAGCATGAGCCAGTGCAGATGTGACAAGTGCAAAAAATGGGTAGGCAAGCAGATAGCCAGCTGAAGGACCAAAGAAGGCTTGAAGCCCACCGCCTCCACCTGCAAAAACGGGAAGACCAATGGCACCTAGGATAAGGTAGAGGGTAGCGGCAAGAGTTGCTTCTCTTGGCTTAAGGATGGCAGCAACAAGTCCGACAGCGAAGGTCTGGAGAGTAATGGGTACTGCACCGATAGGAATAATGATTTGAGCCAGTGCGGCAATGATAGCAGCACCGAAGGCGGGAAGTATGAGTGACAATGTACGATTTTGCGTCATTTTTTTAGTTAACCTTTCGTAAATTAATAGTTAACTTATTATAACAAGCACTTCTGAAATAGTCAACCTCATAATAAAACGAGGTTAACTGATAAAGCTAACCTCGTTGTGATATGATTTTTAGACGTTTGATTTCTTTAAGCTCAATCATGCTGATGATTTTATCTTGCTCAATAAAGATGGCTTGTCGCTCTCTGTCATAACGGTTGATGTAGCCCTTATAGGTCTTCTGATTGGATGTCAGCATGACCATTTGGTTATAATCAATAGCATGATAGATATCGTTAATAAGCTGATTTTGCATTAGGTGGACAGGTTTGCTGTGACCTGTTTCCACAAACTGATGAAGCTGATGCTTTACCGCTTCTAAAAAGTTTATCATGGTCATTTCCCTCGTTTCTTGATAAAATAATTATAGCATGAAAGGTGAAATTTTGTGGATAACTTCATTCTAAAACACACAATTTTCACAGAAAAAAACGAATAAAGCTAGTGGAGGTAAGCAAATGGCAGAATTTTCATTTGAAATTGAAGAAAAACTCTTGGTCTTGTCTGAGAATGACAAGGGCTGGACTAAGGAACTCAATCGTGTGAGCTTTAATGGCGCACCGGCTAAGTATGACATCCGTACATGGAGTCCAGACCATACCAAGATGGGTAAGGGGATTACCCTTAGCAATGAAGAATTCCAAGTTCTCGTTGACGCCTTCAAAAACTAAAACAAGGTCAGCATGGCGCTGGCCTTATTTTGTTTAAAACGTATCAATGATAAGTTTGAGATTGAGAATGGTTAGGACAATAGCGATGGCATAACCAAGGAAAGTATTCCACTTGGCATTGACGTGTTTTCCCATGAGTGATTTCTTAGAAGTGTAGTAAATCAAAGGGAAGATAGAGAATGGCAAGGCAAGTGAAAGGAAAACCTGTGAATAAACCAGCAGTTGATCCAGAGTCTTTTCTTGATCACCGTAGAGAATAGCTACAACGATAACAGGTAGCAAGGCGAAGAGACGTGTGAATAAACGAATTACCCACTGCGGTAACCTCATGTGGAGAAAGCCTTCCATGACAATTTGGCCAGTCAGAGTACCAGTAATGGTAGAGTTTTGACCACTAGCCAAGAGCGCCAAGGCAAAGAGTGTTGAAAGTGTCGAACTAGCTACCGCACCAGCAATCTTAGAGTCCTGAAGAGCATTGTACATCTGTGAGAAAGCTGAAATATCAGAAGCATGACCAAAGAAGAGAGCTGCCCCCAAAATCAAGAGGAGGGAGTTAACCACAAAAGCCAAAGTCAACTGGATGTTAGAATCCCAGGTCATGAAACGGACAGCCTTAGTCACGTCTTTGCCATCAGAATAGTCAACCTTACGAGTCTGTGACAAGGATGAGTGCAAGTAGAGGTTATGTGGCATAACGGTCGCACCCACAATCCCAAGCGCCAAGGTCAACTGGTTGGTATGTCCAGCAGCATGTGGCTCGAAGAGCGCTGGCGTAGGGAGATAACCCTCGAGGATTCCCGTAATACTAGGCTCAGACAAGGCTACCAGATAGACAAAGATAACCAAGATTGTCAAAATTAAGGTTGAAACAATAGCCTCGATTTTTTTGAATCCCAGCTTCATGATGAGCAGTAGCAGGAAGACATCAAGGACTGTCACCAGAATGGCAACCATAATTGGAATACCAAAGAGCAGGTTAAGAGCAATGGCAGAACCAAGCACCTCAGCCAAATCCGTCGCCATTAAGGCTAGCTCCAGAATCACCCAAAGCGTGTATCGCAACCATTTGGGCGAGTGATAAGCAGTCGCTTGAGCTAGGTCCATTTGGGTCACAATCCCTAATTTCCCAGCCATTTGTTGTAACTGCATAGCGATTAAAGATGAAATTAAGATGACAAAGAGCAGGCTGTACTTGTAGGTCGCCCCACCGACGACACTGGTAATCCAGTTCCCTGGATCCATGTAACCCACGGCCACAAGAGCCCCAGGTCCCAAGAAAGCCTTAAGATTTTGCCAAAATCGATTATTATTTGGTGTATCTATGGATTGGTTTACCTCAGAAAGGGAAACCTTCTTTGAAGATGTCATAAACACCTCTTTCTAAGTCATATCTGCCCAAAAGTCGCATTATTTCTAGACAAACCGACAATTTTATTATAACACTATTAGGATGATGTGCAAGGAAGGAATGGGTTGTAGAAGAATATACAATGTCCAATTAATTCCAGGGTGTTTATATGATGAACTTTTACGGTATGATGTAAAACAATAACATCAATTGATTTGTTAGGTGAGGAATAAAACAATGTTGAATAAGTAATTTTATTATTTTTATTGAGTAGTGATAATAAAAAAGTATCATTTATTTTTATAAACAATACTTTTAGGATATTATCTTAACTGGTGTAGCGTATAACAATTAATATAAAAATAGGTATAAGTAGTTGGGTAATAAAATTGTCCATTGAATTGATGATAAAATTTTGAACAGTTGATTTTTTCTCTGCTTTTTGTAAGTCGAAGAACCTATTGACGGTTACTTCTGAAACTGTTAGACCAATATAGAGTAATATAAATGTAGAAATAAGAGTAACAAATACTTGAGACGAGTCTTTAAGATAAGGTAGTAGTCTTTGAGTATAGCTATTGATAGTACTGCTGAAGTTCAGCATGGAGTTATAGAAATAAATAGAACTTACAAATAAATAATATAAGAATTTACAAGTACTTCCTCGTACTGAAAGATAGATACGTGCCCCCCATTTTATAGAGTTTATAAGTAAAAATAGAGCTATAAATTGTAAGATTTGATTATAGATACTTGGTAACGCATCCTTAAAAGCTATAATCAGAACATGAAATTTAGTCTCCGCATTTGGATTTGTGAAGAGATTCGCTAGTGGCCAAGGTGCTGCTGATAGGGTATCTAAAACATTAATAATTTGATAGGTGAAATTTAAAATGATAATTGCTAAGAAAATATAACTTGAGATTTTGAATAAGACTCTAGAATAAAATTTGCTATTTTCAAGTTTTCGGTTGTATTGTTCAACTTGTTCTTGCAATTTTTGGTTGATGGTGTCAGTGCTTTGGTTAATTATAATTTGACCATTGTTTTCTTCAATTGTAAAATTAACTTCATTTTTCGCCAGTTCGGCAGTAACTTTTTCCTCACTTTTTTTAGCTTTTAGCTCAGAAAATAATTGTATGCTAATGGATAAGATAGGTATAAAGTAAACGACAATGTACTCGAAAATTTTAATAATTTCTTTCATAATTACCTCCTTTTGTTAGAAGTATTTTATCAAAAAAGTAGTAATGGAAAAAGGTGAAAGACGAGTACAAAACGCTTATTATGTACGATTACTTATACCCATTATTATGATGGTTATTAAAAGTACAGATTAATTGGTATTATATAGAGTTTCAAAAAAATAAAAATCTAATTTAAAGATTTGAAATATCAATGATCCACTTATCAATCACTAATGTTTTCACGTACATAATTAGGAAACTTGGTATCAAATTACATGGAGTACTTCAAAAATCCTAGCATGACAGGAGCTTGTATCAGTTTTTGAAACTCTCGCTAGCATGAAAAAAATTTTATCCGACCAAGCGTTATGATGTTGTAATCTCCCTTTCTCTAACTTCTTGTGTTCAGTATATTTAGGGAAGTTAACTCTTGTATTTTATACGGTAGATTTTTTTCAAAGCAAGCCCCATCAAGACTTTCTGCTATGAAAAAAGTGGCTGAAACATTATGTTTCAGCCACTCAAAATTAGTTATGGAATTTCCAAGGAAGTCGCTAGCGCCCGTTTCACCTAAGGTAGGTCTCAAAGAAGACTTTTATCATTCTTTATTTCATCGTTGGGAACAACAAGACATCACGGATAGTTGTTGTATCAGTGAGGAGCATGCAGAGACGGTCGATACCGATTCCGAGTCCACCTGTTGGTGGCATACCGTATTCAAGGGCTTCAACGTAGTCGTAGTCGATGCCTGTTGCTTCGTCATCACCGAGTTCTTTAGCAGCAGCTTGTGCTTCGAAACGTGACAATTGATCGATTGGGTCGTTCAATTCGGTGAAGGCATTTCCGTACTCTTTAGTCATGATGAAGAGTTCGAAACGGTCAGTGAAGCGTGGGTCTTCTGGGTTTTTCTTAGCCAATGGAGACACAGCAACTGGGTGACCGTAAACGAATGTTGGTTGAATCAATGTTTCTTCAACGAATTCTTCGAAGAAGGCGTTGATGATGTGACCAACTTCAGTGTAGTGTTTTTCAACTGGAACATTCTTTTCAGCAGCGATAGCTTTGGCTTCATCCAAAGTCATGTCTTGCCAGAAGTCAACGCCAGTGATTTCCTTGATAGCGTCAACCATGTGGATGCGTTTGAATGGTTCGTTGATCTTGATTTCAGTTCCTTGGTAGTTGATAGGTCCGTCACCTTTAACAGCTTTAGCAGCGTGTTGGATGATACCTTCAGTCAAGTTCATGATATCGTGGAAGTCAGCGTAAGCTTGGTAAACTTCAATAGATGTGAACTCAGGGTTGTGAGTAGCATCCATACCTTCGTTACGGAAGATACGTCCGATTTCGTAAACGCGTTCCATACCACCAACGATGAGACGTTTGAGGTGGAGTTCAGTCGCGATACGAAGCACCATGTCGATGTTTTGAGCATTGTGGTGAGTGATGAAAGGTTTAGCAGCAGCACCACCAGCTTCGTTGTGAAGAACAGGTGTTTCTACTTCAAGGAAACCTTGAGCATCAAGGTAGCGACGGATTTCAGAAATGATTTTTGAACGTGTGACAAAGCGGTCAAAGCTTTCACGGTTAGAAATCAAATCGAGGTAACGTTTACGGTAGATTGTTTCAACGTCTGAAAGTCCGTGGAATTTCTCAGGCAATGGACGAAGGGCTTTAGACAAGTGAGTGATATGAGTAGCCTTGATAGAAAGTTCTCCCATATCTGTTCGCATAACTTCACCTTCGACACCGAGGAAGTCACCAAGGTCAGCTTTCTTGAAGATTTCGTAGTTTTCTTCACCGACAGCATCTTTACGCACGTAGATTTGGATTTGACCATCGCGGTCTTGGATGTGGGCGAAGCCAACTTTACCTTTACCACGTTTAGTCATCAAACGACCTGCGATAGTAGCAGTTTCGTTGATTTCGTGCAATTCTTCTTTTGTTTTGTCAGCGTATTTTTCTTTTAATTGACCAGATGTAGCTGTGCGTTCGAATCGCTTACCAAAAGGATCGATTCCTTGTTCAGCCAAGGCCGCCATTTTTTCACGACGGACAATCTGTTGATCGTTCAATTCTTCCATGTGTTGATTTGACATGTTAGTCCTCCATAAAATAGTCGTAATTATTGTATCATAAATCACCTTCTAAAGATAGGACAAATGATTAAATGTCAGATAAATAAAGCTAGGATTTGTCTATTTTTAGTACAAATTGTAAACTAGCATTAACCTTTGATTAGAAAGTTATAGAATTTATTGACAAATATAATAAAAAGGGTGTACAATAGCAAAGTAAGTTTCGTATGATATAAGGAGGAAATACGATGAAAAAGAAAAATTATGTTAGTAAAGCCGTGATGCTTGGCGCTTTACTAGCACCTATTGGGATGCCTACGGTATCTGTGTTAGCAGATAACTTTTATCAAAATCAAACGAGTGCTCACGCTGCTGATATCACAAACTGGATTGCCAGTACACCTGAACAAATTACAAATAATTTGACAACTCAGAATATCAATCCACAGCAGTTGGATGGTCAACAATACGTGATTCAATGGGGAGATACCTTGTGGGGAATCTCTCAAGCGACTGGGATTTCTATTGAAAAATTAGCCTACGATAATAATATTCAGAATATTGACCTTATCTTCGCAGGTGACGTCCTCATCTTGAAACGTGATGGTGATGTCCCAGCAGGTTACCATGTGACTGGTAATGGTTACCGTTGTGCACATTCTAAGATTGTTATCAACAACTATTATGGTGATAACAACCGAGTGATTATCAATAACAGCACTTTTGTCTCTGATGACCATTCTAAGAATACAGTGATTTACGCTCCAGATAATTCTGACAATAGCGTTTCATTCTCAAATAGCACAACTAACAATAACAACGATAAAGACAAAGATACTAAAGATTCTAAAGATGGCAAGGACTCATCTTCATCATCATCAGAATCTAAAGATGCTTCATCAAGTTCAACAAGTGGATCATCATCTTCTGCATCAAGCTCAACAGCGAGCAGTAGTGAAAGTAAAGCAAGTACAGAAAGTTCTAAGGAAAAAGAATTGACTGATGATGCTTTCCAAGACAAGGTTCAAGAAGAATTCTCAAATATTTATCGACAAAATCGTTCAGGTAGTTCTGCATGGACTTTCTTCTCACATGCAGATGATAAGACGGGTGTAAATGCTACTGCTAAGAAGGACACTGAAAGCAAAGCCCTTTACCTTCAAGGTGAAACACCTAAGGCTCAAGACATTGTAGATGGACCTAAAGATGGTGCCAAAACTGAAGCCAATGCCAAAGCCCTCGCTCAAAAGATTTACGACGCCCTTAACAGAGATAGTAAAATGTCAGATCTTATCAAGTCAAAATATGCCCAAATTCAAGTAAGTTATAAGGGTGATAAGTGGGCTTTCAACGTTGATGTTTACAAGGAAAAAGAAAGTTCATCATCAAGCACTGAGAAATCTTCAGAATCTAAGGCGTCATCAAGTGATGATTCTCAAACAGAAACACGCATGAGTTCAAGCTCATCAAGCCTTGAACGCTCATCATCAAGTTCTTCAAGCCACACTGAAACAGACTCAGAGGCAACTTTCTCTGACCTAACTGGTGACGAATAGAGAGGGGCAAGACATGTCAAAGAGAAATATCATTATTAGTGTTGTTCTTGCTTGTCTCTTGGTTACGGGAGCTGGATTTGGTGCTTTCTATTACTGGGGAACACACCATTTAGATAGTGTTGTACCTGGTAAGGTTTACCAATACTCAAGTACTCTAAACGGTGAGGTCAATAATCGTGTCATGTATGTAGCCTTCCAAGAAGGTGGGAACAAGGCGCTTGTGAGTCAGGATCGTACGACAGTGGTTAATGCTGCTAAGAGTCAGACTGATTTTGACAAGGCCTATAATGACCAAACAGCTAAGTGGGAATACAGTGTGACAAAAACAACATTGACTCTTGGTAAAAAAGAGGACGATCAATTGTCACAATGGCAGTACAACAAGGTCTTTGCTTATGGTGACCACTTCACATCAAAAGATTTCTACTACCAGATTGCCAAAGGTGGTCAGGGTGAAGTCAAACAAAAAATGACCTTCAAAGAAATTAAATAAGTGTCTGAATATGACAAGATGCATTAGGTTTGGGACAAATTGTTCCAAACCTTTTTCTATCTTCAAAACACGAATAATCTTTTCTTAAGTGGGGTCGAAAATTGAAATAAGAGGGCAAAAACGGTATAATAAGACTGTTTGGGCAATTGCATTCTGATAAAAAACAGACGAGTAAGATTGCCCTAAGACAGTTGACTTAAAGCTTACTTTTGCAAGACTTAGGATTTCACTAGGAGCTGACTGATATTGCAGTTTAGTTGTTAGACCTCTTAATTTAGCTAAGTCTCTGACAAGAGAATGATATAAGAAAGAACGGACAGATGATTACCTCTATTGTTTTTGACGTTGACGATACTATTTACGACCAACAGGCACCTTATCGTATTGCCATGGAAAAATGTTTCCCTGACTTTGATATGAGTCACATGAATCAAGCCTACATTCGTTTCCGCCACTATTCTGATGTTGGTTTTCCACGTGTAATGGCAGGTGAGTGGACAACCGAGTATTTCCGTTTTTGGCGCTGTAAAGAGACCCTTTGGGAGTTTGGCTACCGTGAAATTGATGAAGAAACGGGCAACCATTTCCAAGAGGTTTACGAGCATGAGTTGGAAAATATCACCATGCTTGATGAGATGCGCATGACCCTTGATTTCCTCAAGGAAAAAAATGTGCCTATGGGGATTATTACCAATGGACCAACAGAGCACCAACTTAAAAAGGTTAAGAAGTTGGGACTTTATGATTACGTTGATCCTAAGCGTGTCATCGTCAGTCAGGCGACAGGTTTCCAAAAGCCTGAGAAGGAAATCTTCAACCTCGCAGCTGAGCAATTTGACATGAATCCATCGACGACGCTCTATGTTGGAGATTCTTATGACAATGATGTCATGGGGGCCTTTAATGGTGGCTGGCATTCTATGTGGTTTAACCACCGTGGACGTAGCCTCAAACCAGGTACTAAGCCAGTCTTCGACTTGGAAATCGACAATTTTGAGCAACTCTTTGGAGCGGTAAAAGTCCTTTTCGATCTTCCAAATAACAAATATATCTTTGATATCAATGATAATGAAAATCCAGTCCTTCAACTAGGTATCAATAATGGTCTTATGATGGCGGCTGAACGTCTTCTTGAGAGCAATATGAGTATTGATAAAGTGGTTATCCTTCTTCGTTTGAATGCGAACCAGGAAAAAATCCTTCGTATGAAATATGGAAGATAATAGAGCGGCCTCGTATGGCCGTTTTATTGTCTAGAACGTGAGATAAGGAGTTTGAAAATGGTAGAAATCAACAACTTAAAACATGATATTGAAGCACTAAGTGCTGAACGTGATGCTTTGAGAAAAGAGGTAGAAGCACTCGAAGCCAAACGTGACGATCTCTTCGAAGGTATTAGAGATGCAGAGCAGATGAAGGGGGCGTTGCTTGGGATTCCTATTATGCATTAGTAGACCACCTTAATGCTGAGGAAAAGCAAAGAGGGTTTGCTAACAACTATTGGGAACATGTCCATAGAACTGCCAAAATAGACGTGGAATTTATCTTGAGTCGTGGTCTTCGTTTTAAGCGTTTATTGTCTGAAGGACAGTATGATTTTGTCTCACAGGAACTAGACGATTTTGAAAATGAACTAGAGGACTTGGCTCGAGACTTTGGTGTCGAATTAAATCGTTTGCCAGATGAACCGAAGTGGAAATAATGGAAGTGAAGCTCTTAAAGCAATCGATTTAAGAGCTTTTTGAGTGCTAAAAAGCGACCCTTGTTAAGGATCGCTTGTCTTATGAAGTCAGTCGCTGATTTAGCTGATCTTGTTTTGTTCATCCATATAGGACGTATCATTCCAACATTTAAGAGTGAAGTGCTCAAAATCATTGGTTTCGAGAATAGTGACAGAAGCATTGTCAAGACCGCCTGCCTTACGAAGAAGACCAGGTTCAAAACCAAGGAGGGTACGGATAGAAGCCGTTAAGTTAGCTCCGTGACCTACGATGAGGACATTTTTAGCATCGCTATCTTTAAGTGTTTTAATAAATTCGGCCACACGTTTGGTTGTCTGGTAGACAGACTCAGCTTGGAAGTCATTAGCACGGAAGTTGGCTAGGTTATGACGGAAGGCATCCATTTCTTTTGGATAGATGGCCTGAACGAGAGCAATTTTTTGCCCTTCCAGTTTACCAAGTTGCCATTCACGCAGAGCTTTAGTGTAGGTAACTTTAGCTTTAGACTTTTGAGACTCCATGATGAGTTCAGTGGTTTTTTTAGCACGTGGTAGGTCACTTGAGAAGATCAAGTCAAAATGTGTGTCACTGAGATAGTGACCTAACTCACGTACTTGTTCGATAGATTCTTTAAGCAAAGGCGAGTCTCCCTTGGCGCCTTGAAGTCGGCCTTCCAAGTTCCACTCGGTTTTACCGTGACGTACAAAATACAGTTTCATGATTACTCCTTAATATCAGCAAATTCAGCATTAACAAAATCAGCAAGATCTTGACTATTGATACGGATAGAACGCCCAATTTCCCCCGCTGAGACAATAAGGAAGCCAGCTTCTTGGGCAGATTGATCGATATAAATAGGGAAATTGTGCTTTTGGCGAATTCCCACTGGGTTGTTAGCTCCGTGAACATAGCCAGTTGTTTTTTGGAGATCCTTTTGTGGAATCATTTGAACTTTCTTGTTCCCTGAAATTTTAGCTAATTTCTTTTCAGACAGGTGTTCGGTGATAGGGACGATGCCGATGACTGGTCCTGTCTTATCTCCCTTAAGGGCGAGGGTTTTATAAATGCTCTCACGCGCCACATCTTCTGGAAGCTCCCCTTCTAAACCATTGAAGGATAAGCTATCATGGTCAATATTAGCTTTATCAAGAATTTGGTCAACCAAGGTCTTCTTGACTTTGCCTTTCTTAGCCATTGTCATATCTCCTTTTAAAGTTATACATTTCTACCATCCATTATAACACATTCATCCGAGCACGCCTAAGCCAATTTGACAAGAAGAAAACCAGTGCCTTAGACACTGGTTTTTACTGACTACTAGATGAACTTGTCGAAGTAGTCTTCTTATTTTTAGTTGGTTTTTGCTTAATCTTACCAAAGAGTTTTTCAAAGGTTTTACGTTTGTTTTTCTCAGGATTGATTTGGTTAAGATCTAGGATATTATCGAAACCAGGCAGGCTTCCTTGTGACGTATACTGGTGAAGGTCATAGTCGATTTCAGTATTTGGTAGAGCCTCATAATAACCAGAATCGGTACCGTAGGCTGGAATCCAAACAGCATCAAAGTTTTTAGTTGAAACTTCTTGCTCAAGCATGAAATAAGCACCAATATAGAGACCAACGTTTTCAGCTCCTAGACGTTTGAGCTCAGCGAGAAAGGCTTGGACACCTTGCTCCATGTTGGACATGGTTTCTTCTTCAACGTCGATCCAGTAATAAGTAGGTTTGTATGGAGAAGCATTTTTGTAGAAAATACGAGCTTCTTCCTTCATCTCTTTAACAGAAGTACCTTGAGCGTAGGAATAGACGGCAACTGGAACGTCACGTTTTTTGAGTTCTTTGATATGTGTTTTAAAAGATTTGTCGACCCCATTCGAACTAGCGGCATTGCTATCCTTACTAATCTGTGATCCACCGAAGACGCGGATAATAGCACCAGAAATATGATTTGACAAGACATCGTAATCGATATCCTGAGGTAGTTGCCACCCCGAAAGGTCGATAATGGGATTGAGTATCAGCTCCTCGTCGGAACTGCTAGATGTACTACTGGTTGTTGTTTTTGGTGTAGTAGCATAAGGAAGAGCAGATTTCACGTTTTGTAGATGCGCCTGCTGTTTGGACGTATTGTGAATATTTGCAATAACTAATGCTAATCCTAAAAGAGCTAGAACCACGTAAACAACGATCGGTTTTATTCTTTTTCTCATTACTCCCATTCTACCTTAAATACTGCAAAAATGCAAAATAGAGTGTTTGTAAATTCTGTGAGAGATATTAAAGTGACTGATGTTCAAAAAGCCTTTGTAGTGCTGACTTAGGCACATTTTATGAATAAGGATGTTTCGAGCTAGTCTTGAATTAAGTGAATTTTTCATTTATTAAAGCAAAAAATTTAGCTTAAAAGTCAGTTTCCTCCTTGAAACTAGCGCCACTAGTGGCATCCGACCAGGCTACAAGAGCTTGAGCAGAGTTATCTAGATAGGTTTTGAGAGGCTGCTTCAAATCATAGATGGTCTCCCAAAATCCCAAGACATTTCCATCTTTGTCTATAGCAGCTTGGTAGGTTTGGATGAGGACTTGATCAAAACTGTCTGTTGGAATCTGATAACTTCTTTCTTTGGTAGGAGAGGCTAGCACTTCAGACATGATCCAATCAGGTAGATTTTCAGACTCACGGGGGAAGAAACTACCGTCAGCGCCACCATTGTCATAGAGAAAGTTTCCTTGGGCATCATAGGCTGCTAATTTATAGGGCAGGTGATTCAGTAGTGTTTTTAAATCATTCATACTTTCATCATAGCTTCTTTCATGCAAAATGGCAATGCATTGGATTGGAGACAATACTATCGTAGGATAGTATCAGTTTGTCCAAGGATAGTAGTATCTCTTGTAGCATTATCAGGGTATAATAAAGTAAAAGAAGACTCGAGGTGAAAACATGTCAAAACTTATTTTTCTAGATGTTGATGGGACCTTGGTGGATTATCATAACCGCATTCCAGAATCAGCAGTAAAGGCTATTCGTCAGGCCCGTGAAAAGGGCCATCTGGTCTATGTTTGTACTGGTCGTAGCAAGGCAGAAATGCAGCCAGAATTATGGGAAATTGGCTTGGATGGGATGATTGGTGGTAATGGCTCTTATGTGGAGCATCATGGCCAAGTCCTCATGCATGAGCTGATTTCTAAGGAAGATGCGGCTAAGATTGTGGATTGGTTGACCCAACGTCATCTAGCTTTTTATCTTGAGAGCAATAATGGTCTCTTTGCCAGTCCTGATTTTCGTGAGCGGGCACGTGAGACACTTAAGACTTATGCCATTCAAAAGGGGCAGTCAGAAGAGTCTGTCGCTGGTAAGGAACCAGAAGATTTTCTTCATGGCCTCCAGTATGGTGGAGAACTCTATCGTGACGACCTAAACAAGGTCAGTTTCGTTTTGGATTCCTATCAGGATCACTTGGATTCCAAAGAAGCTTTTCCACAGCTTGAAGCCCATACTTGGGGAGGGCGAGGTGAAACAGCCTTGTTTGGTGACTTGGGTGTTAAGTATATTAACAAGGCCCATGCCATTGATGTTCTTTTGGAACATTTGGGGGCTAAGCGTTCGGATACCATTGCTTTCGGCGATGCCAAGATTGATATCCCTATGTTGGAATACTGTGAGGTTGGCGTTGCCATGGGAAATGGTGACCCAGAAATCTTGGCTATGGCAGACCTAGTTACAGACGATGTTGAAGCTGATGGCCTCTATAAGGCTTTTGATAAATTAGGCTTGTTGCAATAGAAAAAACTGAGTTACCTAGGTAACTCAGTTTATGTTTTATGCTGGTTTACGACCGATAAATTTTTTCAAGAGATATAAGAGATAGCCAACAGCGATATACCCAGCACTGATGACTAGGACATTTACCAAGACCTTGTTCCAACCAAATTTATTGACATTGATAAAGAAGTAGGCGAAGGGGCTATCTTTGGCACCTGGAATTGGGAGTTTTAGCACCAAGCCATTTAGAAGGGCAAAGGCAAAGTAAGACAGAGGGACCACGGACCAGTAAATTGGCTCACGTAGACGGTAGGCTTTCTTAGCATCGAAAATGAGGGTATCAAGCACCAATCCCCAAGGGACAATATAGTGGACCAAGAAGTTACGGAGGGTCCAGAATTTCTCAGGTTCTGTAATAGGTGCCAAGAGGATGTGATAGATGACTCCAGTGATGAGGATGGCCATAGTTACACCACCCTTGTAACGCAAGAGTTGGGTGTTAGTCGTCGCATCCCCTTTTTTAAAGTCATAGATGATAAAGAAAATCAAACTAGAGAAGACCAGGATATTGGACAAAACAGTGTAATAGAGCAACATACCCCAACCATCGTCATGGATTTGGATAGAGACTCCTACCAAACCACAGAGAGCTAGTAAGATACGGTAAAATCGTGAAATAGCCATAAGCTTCCTTTTCCTAATAAATAATCTCTCTTATCATATCACATTTTTCACTAACAATTTATTGAAAATTCTAGTAAAATCAAAGTAAGAAAAACTTTAAGGAGTAATGATGTCCCATTTAATCGATTATCTTGATAAGGTTAAGGATTTGCCTTTCGACCAAGAGCCTCTTAATATCTTGGATAAGGTTTGCATCAATGAAATTGGCTACCTGACTTATGAAAAATGGCTCTCAGCAAGTGATTTGAAGGAAACCATCAATTTACATGACTATGCTGAAGGGAAGGACTTAAATCCAGACTACAGCTTCATGGTGACTAAGGAACGGGTAGATTTGGCTGAAGCCATGGTCAGGTCTAGGCGTTTCGCTGGACTTAATCTAAGTGACTACTGTAGTGTCTTGGACAAGGAAGTGGAAAAGCAGTTTGCGGCTATGATTTTCAGCTTGCCTGAATTGGACTACCAGCAGATTGTCTTTCGTGGGACAGATGATAGCGTTATTGGTTGGAAGGAGGATTTTCAACTGACCTACAGTCGGGAAATTCCTGCGCATCGCTCAGCTATGGCCTTTCTGGAGAAGCACTTGCCAAACCTCAGTGGTCATATCGCTGTTTCTGGACACTCCAAGGGTGGCAATCTTGCCCTCTATTCGGCTGTTCAGAGTTCGACTGTCTTGCGTGAGCAAATAGCAGAGCTCTTGCTTCTTGATTCTCCGGGCTTGATGAAGCCCCTCTTAGAGAAGCCTTCTTACCAAGAGTTGAAAGCCAAGATGACGGTTATCAGACCTCAAGAATCAGTTGTGGGAGTCATGCTCTACTGGGACAAGGTCGCAAAGCTCGTAGCAGCAGATGGCATAGGCATCGCTCAACACAATGTCTTGCTTTGGCAGGTTGACTTGGAAACAAATGATTTTGTTTATGTGGACCAGCCGACAGACCTGAGTCAACGCTTAAAAGAGACCTTCCAAGAATGGATTGAGACCTTGCCTAATCAAGAACTCAAGCAGGTTTGTGACTTGTTCTTTGATACCATTCTTGATTCTGGAATTGAAAGTCTGGATGATATTGGTATCAAAACCCTTCCTAAGCTAGGTCAACTCTTGCAAGAATTCGGCAATCTCTCGGACCAACAAAAGAAGGTCCTTCAAGACGGTTTCAACCAGTTACTCTGGATATTTTGGAAGTCGGGAAATAAGAAATCTAGTCTGCCCAAGCTAGAACTTCCTGATTTTATCAAGAAGTTGAGTGAATTAACCAACAACGATTAGAGACAGCAGATTATAGAAGTGGAGAATTTTATGCCTAAAAACGTATTGATTACAGGAGCAACATCAGGAATTGGGGAAGCAACTGCGCGTGCCTTTGCCGAAGAAGGAGAAAATCTCATCCTAACAGGTCGCCGTGTGGAGCGCTTAGAAGCTCTAAAAGAAGAGCTCCAAGCAACCTATCCAAATCAAAAAGTTTGGACCTTTGCCCTGGATGTCACTGATATGGCCATGGTCAAGGATGTTTGCCAAGGCATTCTCAAAAGTGTAGGTCAAGTCCATGTCTTGGTCAATAATGCAGGTCTGGCACTAGGTCTAACAGTTTATCAAGACTATGAGGAGTGGGACATGCTGACCATGCTCGACACCAATGTCAAGGGCTTGATGATGGTGACACGTCAGATTTTGCCAAGCATGGTTGCCGCCAATGAGGGCCATATCATCAATATGGGCTCTACGGCGGGCATCTATGCCTACGCAGGGGCAGCCGTTTATTCAGCTACCAAGGCCGCAGTAAAAACTTTCAGCGATGGCTTGCGTATCGATACCATTGCTACAGATATCAAGGTGACGACCATTCAACCTGGTATCGTTGAGACAGACTTCTCTCAAGTTCGCTTTCACGGTGATAAGGACAAGGCAGCCAAGGTTTATCAAGGGTTAGAAGCCTTGCAAGCCCAAGATATTGCGGACGCAGTTCTCTACGTCACCAAGCAACCACGACGCGTCCAAATTTCGGACATGACTATCATGGCTAACCAACAAGCCACAGGGTTTACCATTCATAGAGAGGAAGACTAGGAGAAGCTTATGAAGAATCACACTAATCCAGCCATCGGCAGTAGCTGGGAAGACTTACAAACAAAACTCTTTAGCAAGGAAGAAATTGAAGCCAGTTACCAAAGAGTGGAAAAACTCATTCAGGAAAAGGTTCGTAAATAGATAATGAAAACACGGCACCAAGCTGTGTTTTTTTGTTCGAATTTTCCCAAAACTATGAAAGAAACTGTGAAAATGCTATAATGTAAGGGATTACGACAGTTTTGAGGTAACAAAATGAAGAAATTAATGAATAGAATCAATCAATTTAGAGATGATAGGGATTGGCGTAAATTTCATAATGAAAAGGATTTAGCTATCTCCATATCACTAGAAGCAAGTGAACTTCTTGAGTTGTTCCAATGGAAAAACTCAGAGGAAGTTGTAGAGAGCTCACTTAATGAAATTAAGGAAGAACTTGCTGATGTATTGATTTACTCTTTGATGATGGCAGATAATTTAAATTTGGATGTTGAGGATATTATAAAAGAAAAAATTGAAATAAATACAAAAAAATATCCTATAGAATTAAGTAAGGGTAACAATAAAAAATATACTGAATTGGAGAAATAATGGTTAAAGTAAAAAGTCCAATTGTAAGAGAAATAGAGTATGCAAGCGACTCTCTCGTAAATCTTAAAAATCAACTTAAATATAGTGAGCACAAAAATGAAAGAAAATTACTATTTGATTATCCGGTAGTTTACATTGTTAATGATGAAAACAAGAATCAATTTAGTGTATATGTTGGAGAAACAACTGATATAATTCGGAGAACTAGCCAACACTTAATTGATGATATAAAAAAAGACGATAGAGATGATTGGAGAGATTTTGCGACATCTTCTACAACGAAGATGTTTGTAATTGGTCACAATCATTTTAATAAGTCGTTAACTCTAGATATAGAAAATCGTTTGATGCTTTATTTATCAAGTGTTGAAAATGTCAAAAGAGTACATAATAGAAAAGAAAATCCTCAAAATGAGTATTATACATCTGATGAGTTAGATTCAATTTTTCTTAAAATTTGGTATTCGTTAAGAAAGAGAAATAAGTATTTATTTCCTGCTGAGAGTATTGTTCGAAATTCAGCAATTTTCAAAGCATCTCCGTTTCATAAATTGACAGAAGAACAAATTGAAGCTAAAAATAGTATTATTAATAAAATAAGTGCCTCAATTAGTAAAAATGAAGAGGGGACACTTATTCTAGTTAAAGGAGAAGCAGGTGCAGGGAAGACGGTTTTAATGAGTTCTTTGGTAGATGATTTATTGAATTCTGATGATATTTCATTTATTAAAGATAATAATTACATTAATCTTATTGTAAACCATAACAACCAATTAAGTGTATATAAAGAAATTGAAAGAAAATTAAATTGGAATAGTGGTTCAAGCTTGGAAGTAGCGATGAAGCCTACTCAATTTTTAAACGCTTTGAGAAAAGAGAAAATCAAGGCTGGAGTAGTCATAGTTGACGAAGGGCATCTGCTTCTTACTGCGAAAAATCAAGCATATCTCGGCGGAAATCATTTAAAAGATTTATTAGCGCAGTCAAAAGTAGTTGTTTTGGTTTATGATGATAAACAAATTATGAATAAATCTCAAATGTGGACTGATAATACATTTTTAGAATTAGAACATGAGGCAAACCTAGAAGGAAATTTAATTCAATTACGTAATCAAATGAGAATAAAGGCTAATCCTGAAACTGTTAATTGGATTCGTAATATTATTGATGAAGGTGAAATTAAGGAATTAAAAAAAGACAATCAATATGATATTAAGTGTTTTGATTCTCCGTTGGAATTGCAAAATGCTATTAAATTAAAGGATAGTGATCAAAAATTAGGTATTTCTAGATTAGTGGCTACATATGATTGGCCATTTGTTGAAGAGAAAAAGAAACAGGCGACTCCGAAATGGTTTGTAGAGATTGATGATTGGAAAGCTCCTTGGAATCAACAATTAAAGGCAGATAAGAAATATGCAAAATTGTCTTGGATAGAACAACCTCAAACAATTAATGAAATAGGTTCTACGTTTACAGTTCAAGGATTTGACTTGAACTATGTTGGTGTTATTATCGGACCATCCGTGAAATATAGAAACGGCAAAATCGTATTTGATATTACTAAGAGTAAAAATAAAGGCGCTGTTCAAAACAGAAAACTTGAAACAGGTGAAATGATAAACTATGGAGAAACATTATTAAAAAATGAGTTAAATGTTTTGTTGACACGTGGCGTAAATGGCCTATACGTCTATGCAGTTGATGAAGAACTTCAAAAAGCATTAAAAAATGCGATAAAATAAGATAACTTACATATTCCAAAACTTTTTCCGAATAATAGAAGTAGAGGGGACAACCCTCTATTTTTAGTTGAGGAGATGTAAATGGAAAAAAGACATAAGCATGTCTCACCGACCTTGGATATTATGGCTAAGAAGATTTTTAGCCTGCCTGAGGTTACGGTGGCATTTATTCGAGATATTTTGGATTTGGATGTTGTGGATGCTCAGATTTTGGAGGGGACACAGCTTCATAAAAAGGACTTTGACGAGGATGAGCTCTTTTCAACCTCGGTGGATGTTCGAGCCAAGTTGAATGATGGAACCGAGGTTATCATTGAGATTCAGGTGCGTAAGCAGCATTATTTTCTCAATCGTTTTCATTATTATTTGGCTAATCAGCTGGTAGAAAATGTGCAACAATTACGCCAACAAGGGCAGACGCATAAGATGTATGAGCAGATGGAGCCGGTCTATGGTATTGCTATCTTGGAGAAGACCTTGTTGCCAGATGAGGAGTCCCCGATTAATACTTATTGGATGGCCAATAGTCGGACGGGGAGGCCTTTGAATGCTTACTATAAGGATGGGAAACAGCAGAACCTTCTTCAGATTGCCTTTTTAGAGTTGGATAAGTATAATAAAGATAAGCATATCAGGGATGAAGGGCGGCAGTGGCTAGAGTTCTTTGGAAATCTCCCATTTTCTAAGGCACCTAGCCGAGCGGTCACGCATGCCGATTCATTACTGGATTCATCCAGCTGGACACAGGAGGAAAAGGCGATGATTGATGAACGCATACGTATTCAAGAAAATTATGACATGACCATGGAAACAGCAATTGATGAAGCGCGTGAAGAAGGCATAGAGAAAGGGTTAGAGCAGGGACTAGAGCGTGGACTTAAACAAGGGTTGGAACGAGGTCGTTATGAGGGACAACTAGAACTGATTCGTAAGATGCTGTCAAAAGGTCTGTCGTTAGAAGTAGTATCGGATGTGACTGGTTTATCGGTTGAAGAATTAGAGACATTGTTATCGTAAGAATCAGTTAGGAATAAACATTTATTTGAAAAGTCAGAGGCAGTTTTTGTCTCTTTTTTTATTTTTGGGTATTTAACATTTGTAATACTTAAACATTCGGAAAATAATACTTTGAATCGTAAAATTAAAAAAGACTGTCAAACGTTTGACATAAATCTGAGAAAACAGATTTAATACAATTTGATTGTTTTAGCCGATAAATCTTGCTAAATAAGCCTTTATGGAAGTTTAGAGTTTTCTCTTTCTTACACGTGAAAGAAATTACCTTTTTGTGCGACATTTTTAGACTATAATTTAGAAATGAATAACTGAACTTTCTAATATGACATTTTTGTTAAGGCCTTGTTAAAATGGATTACTTAGCCTTTTATTTTGTGTTCTCATGACTTATAATTTGTTTTGGTTTGTTTTGGATTAAAGAAACAACAGCATCATTAAGTACATCAAATATTTAAGAGTCTCTGTTTTTAGTTCGAGAATAGCTTAAAACTAAAATGGAGAGATTGTGAAAAAAAGTATCGGGAGAATTAACTTGTTTAGAGAAAGTAAAACAAAACCAAAGTACAGCATCCGAAAATATTCCATTGGGGCAGCATCGGCTTTGATTGGCTTCATGGCCCTTGCCAATGGGCAAGCAGTTCAGGCTGACGAGGCACAATCGATTAGTGACTTGACTGATGCTTCAAATCAAGCGCAGGCCCCTCAAGCGGTTTCAACAGCTCAGTTGGCGACTTCAGAGCTAGCATCAGAGAGTGTGCAAGCTTCTCAGCCTGCCAATATTATGCCGTCTCAACCTCAGGTAAGGACTGTTCAAGCAGCTGAGCAGACTCCGACCATCGATCAAGTGATTGAGACAGGCACCTCTCAAAATCAAGGAACGTCAGCAAATGTCTTAACCAATGCGACTGAGGGTCAAGGACAAGGCAAGGAGTATAACACAGATGCCTACGGTGCCAAAATGCCTTACACGACTCATGAAGCAGAAAATGCGACTATCGAAAATGGAGCTACAATCCAACAGTCAACTGACATGGAATCTACGGCCGTGGAAGCGACGAACCAAACTTATGTCGAGCTTCCTAAAAAAGATGCAGCAGTTACTTTCAATGTCACCGAGCCAGCCAATGCTTTGAATGTACGTTATACAATACCTGATGGTGCATCAGGTCAGTTGGATGTGCAAGTTAATGGTTCAAGCGTTGGTAATCTTGATTTGTCATCTCACTCATCATGGCAGTACCTTAAAGGTGACCATGAGTATGATCAAGCCATCGATGGCTCAAGTGCACGTTTTCGTTTTGATGAGACACGTCTCCTCCTCAAGGATATCCAATTAAAATCTGGTGATAAGATTTCTCTCGTTAAGAAGAAGGATGACAATGTCCCTTATGGTATTGATTTTATTGAGCTAGAACAGGCTCCAGCGCCAGTTGCCCAAAGTGAAAATAGTATCAGTATCGTGGATAAGGGTGCATCTGCTAATGATGATAGTGACGACACAGCTGCCCTACTTGCGGCTGTTGAAGAAGCTAAAGCCAATGGAAAATCTGTCTATATTCCAGAAGGACGTTTCAATTTTGACAAACAAGTTAATATCGAAGCTGATAATCTAAAAATTTCAGGTGCCGGTGTTTGGCATACGCAACTACACTTCACAAGTGACAAACGCTATGGTGGTGGTATTGTCTTTGGTCATAACAGTAATGGTATTGAGTTGAGCAATCTTTATATGGATTCCAACTTAACCTCTCGTTACAATGAGGATGCACAGTACAAGGCTATTTCGGGAACACTTGGTAAGGATTCGAAAATTTACGATATCTGGGTTCAGCATTTTGAAGTTGGTATGTGGATTGGAGATTACGACCAGACGGGAAATATGAAGTATACGGACGGTCTTGTTGTTGAAAACGCTCGTATCCGTAATAACTTGGCTGATGGTATTAACTTTGCTCAAGGAACCAAGAATTCAACGGTTAAAAACTCTAACATCCGTGGGAATGGTGATGATGGTTTGGCTATCTGGTCAAGTATTTCAGATGGGACAAATGCCGCAGCCGAGGAAAATAATAAATTCCTCAACAACACCATTGAATCAGGCTGGCGTGCGGCTGGTATCGGTATTTTTGGTGGTAAGGGTCATGAAATCTCAGGAAACCTCATCAAGGACGTCTTTGCTGGAGCAGGTATCCGTGTAAACACAGTCTTTGCAGGCCACAATTTTGACCTCAATGATTCTGGAATTAAGATTCATGACAATACCATTCTACGTTCAGGGACAACTAATGACCTCTATAACCTCCATCGTGGTGCCATTGATTTCCAACAAGTTCGTGGAACAATCAAGAATGTTGCTATCTACGATAATAAGCTATTGAATACCTTGGCTGAGCCGGTGATTACCAAAAACTTTGAGATGGGTGACAATGGTAATGGAGAAATCCGTTTATCAAATAATACGATTGACAATAAGGCGACGATTGTTGGAGCTGTTTCAACAGTTTCTCCAACAAAGCCTGAGCCAAAGCCAGTCAATAATCCAGTCTCTGAGACTTCAGCATCAGAAACACCAAAGAGTGAATCAGGATCAAGCACCCCAGTTTCCGAAGCATCCAATAGTGAAGTAGTATCCGAGACTTCAGTTTCTGAGTCACCAAAGAGTGAAGCCAGCTCGACTGCTCCAGCCTCTGAGTCACCAAAGAATGAGGAAACACCAGTAGCTTCATCTACCAGTCAGGTTGACGTAGTAATTACTTCTGACAGCCCAGAGAAATCTCCAACTTCAGAAAGTACACAAAAGGATCCGATAAGCGAGGTTTCTTCAGAAGTTATTGAAAAAGGTTCAACAAGTCAGGTTGACGTCAAAGTTTCCGAAGCACCAACAACAGCAAGTACATCTGAAGTTGTCAGCATTTCGCCAAATAGTCAGGTCGCTTATAACAATGACCTAAAAACCCCTATAACAAGCAGTCAGCTCGCCTCAGAAGCTATTCGCTTTAATTCTCTGTTGAATGAGAAATCTGTGGATGTGATTGCAAGTAAAGTCATGGCGGTTATGGCATCTGAAACATTAGCCTCAGAAGCAGCATCACTTACAAGCTCTGAAGGTGTAGCTAAAGAGATTAGCAATGATTTGTCAGAATTGGCGGAAAGCAAGAAGGATGAGACACCTAAGAATGTCGCCCGTATTGATAAAACAACTGAGGCAAACCAGGTTGCTAAGGGTTCTGAAAGTCAAGCTAGCACCTCAAAAGAAAAAGGTAAGTCTAATACGACAACGGTCTTCCTTCTTGTCGGAGTTGCTGCGGCACTAAGTATATCTACAGTTTACCTTACAAAACAAGGTAAAAAAGCAGGTAAATAATAGGTAAGAAGCATCCAATAAAATGGATGTTTCTTGTTTTTTTAAGCAAGTTCTAAGATGGCTAATATCATTATTCTTTATTTTTAATCATCTACTTTGATTTGGTCCTGTATAATTAAAGTGATAAAAAATTAAGGAGTTAAGACAATGAAAGAAAAAAGAAATAGTAGGATTCGTTTATTTGCTCTTCTTCTTTTAGTATTTACTTTAGGATCCGGATTTTCATTAGATACTAGCAAACAATCTTTGGCTGTGAGCTCTCAAGTGGTTCAAGCGGATGAGAACAATGGTATCTTGGCTTTTAATGGTCAAAAGCAGTTTGTCATGGAGGAGAAGGACCAGCTAGGACGTGCCCACAGTGCTCATATACAGTTACAAGATAAGGACGAGCCGAAGAATAAGCGTCCCGGTAAAATAAAATATGATCCTGTAGGATGGCATAACTATAAGTTTTATTATGGTGACGGTAAATCAAAATCTTGGCTAATGAATCGAGGGCATTTGATTGGTTATCAGTTTTCTGGTGTCAATGACGAGGGCAAGAATTTAGTACCTATGACTGCCTGGTTGAATTCTGGAAATTATAAAGGAACTGACGAAGGTAATCAGTCAGGTATGCTTTATTACGAGAATCGCTTGGATAACTGGCTAGCACTCCACCCTAACTATTGGTTAGACTATAAGGTAACAGCTATCTACAGTGGAGACGAGTTGTTGCCTCGTCAAGTAGAACTTCAGTATGTTGGTATTGATAGTTCTGGAAATCTCTTGGAAATTAAACTTGGTGGAGATAAGGAGACTCTTGATAGTCAGGGAGTTACGCATGTTATCTTGGATAACCAATCACCAAATGCAGAAATCAATTATGCAGATGGGACAGCGACAAATACGGTTACTGAATTTACTGAAGCGCCATCTGAGCCTAGTTCTGAGAGTTCACAGGTGACTGAACAACCAAGTTCTGAACCAGAGCCTGTGCAACCTGCACAAGAAGAAAGTCGAACAGTTTATGTGGCGCGTCATGGTACAGCAGATGTTTATTGGTATGACATCAACAGTATGCCTAGCAATACCAACAAAGCAAATGTCGTTACAATGACAGAAGCAGATGCCCTAGCCCAAGGTAAACGACACACGTCTAAAGAGTAATACAAAAGCTGGACATCTTGTCCAGTTTTTTTGTAAAACGACTCAGATTTTACCACTTTTATCTGAAAATTTGATATACTGAGACTATCAAAGATACTTGAAAGAGAGGTTAATTGACTCTTTTTCAGTACAAGAAAGGAATAAAAATATGATTTGGATTATTATTGCCATTATCGTTGTTCTTGTAATTTTTGTTATTGCAAGTTATAACGGCTTGGTTAAAAGCCGTATGCAGACTAAGGAGGCATGGAGTCAAATTGATGTTCAATTGAAACGTCGTAATGACCTTCTTCCTAACTTGATTGAGACTGTAAAGGGATATGCAAAATACGAAGGTTCAACGCTTGAAAAAGTAGCAGAACTTCGTAATCAAGTAGCAGCTGCGACTTCTCCTGCAGCAGCTATGCGTGCCAGTGATGAATTGACTCGTCAGGTTTCTGGAATCTTTGCCGTAGCTGAAAGTTACCCTGATCTTAAGGCTAGTGCCAACTTCAGCCAACTTCAAGAAGAGTTGACGAACACTGAAAATAAAATTGCCTATTCACGTCAACTTTATAACAGTGTGACAAGTAACTACAATGCGAAATTGGAAACCTTCCCAAGCAATGTTATTGCTAAAATGTTTAGCTTTAAGGCTGCTGAATTCCTTGAAACACCAGAAGAAGAAAAAGCTGTGCCTAAGGTTGATTTCAGTGGACTAGGTAACTAATATGTTATTTGATCAAATTGCTCGAAATAAGAGAAAGACTTGGCTTTTGCTCCTGGTCTTTTTCCTCTTGTTGGGCCTTGTTGGCTACGGTGTCGGCTATCTTTGGTTAGGTTCAGGCTTTGGTGGTCTGATTCTTGCCTTAGTTATTGGTTTTATCTATGCCGTTACCATGATTTTCCAATCAACCAATGTCGTTATGGCTATGAATGGTGCACGAGAGGTTGACGAACAAACCGCTCCGAACCTTTATCATGTTGTTGAGGATATGGCTATGGTGGCACAAATACCGATGCCACGTGTCTTTATTGTCGATGATCCTTCAATGAATGCTTTTGCAACGGGATCTAGCCCTAAAAATGCTGCTGTAGCTGCTACAACAGGTCTTCTTGCGGTTATGAATCGTGAGGAACTTGAAGGAGTTATTGGACATGAAGTGAGTCATATTCGCAACTACGATATCCGAATCTCTACCATAGCAGTTGCCTTAGCATCTGCCATTACCATGCTAGCTGGGATGGCTCGTAATATGATGTTCTGGGGTGGAGGCCGTCGTAGAAATGATGATGACCGTAATGGAAGTAGCGGTTTGGAAATTATTCTTCTCATTATTTCTTTGATTGCCATTATTCTGGCGCCTTTGGCAGCTACCTTGGTTCAGTTGGCTATTTCACGCCAGCGTGAATTTTTAGCCGATGCTTCTAGCGTCGAATTGACACGTAACCCACAAGGTATGATTAACGCTCTGCTCAAACTTGATAATAGTGCGCCAATGCAACATCACGTGGATGATGCTAGCGCAGCCCTCTTTATCAATGACCCTAAAAAAGAATCTGGTTTGCAGAAGCTCTTTTATACCCACCCACCAATTTCAGAACGGGTGGAACGCTTGAAACAAATGTAAAAAAAGTGAGACTGATGACACTTCTAAGTGTGTTCATCAGCCTCGCTTTTTTAGTTTGCTTCAATATAAAGATTGCCAGCAATGGCTTCTGGGATTTGGATGTCCCTTCCATCAATATGAAGTCGGTAGAGTTGAGTGAAAGGGTCAAAGCCTTCAAAGGTAAAAGGTATTCCAATTTTAAGACCGACAGTCTTCAAATAATGGAGTAAATCAATTTGATCCTGAACTCGACGAAGGACATAGTCTCCAGGAGTTAGGTCTTGTGTAAAAGTCTGGTCATAAATCTCTTGTATGAGCTGACCTGACTTGGGGATTTGCCCACCGTGTGGACAGGTTTGAGGGTAATTGAGTAGGCGGTCAAGGGCATTGATAAAGTGATCAGAGACAGTATGCTCTAAAATTTCAGCCTCTTGATGAATTAGGTCGCAAGTATATTGCAAGTGGTCCACCAAAAAGACTTCGATGAGACGATGTTTCCGATAGAGTTCAGCGACATTGATTTTACCAGTTTTCGTTAGAAGATAGCCCTTGACTTTGTCTTTAATGATGAGGTCTTCTGAAATCAATTTCTTAATCATTTCCGTCACAGCAGGTGGAGACACCTGCATACGGTTTGCGATTTCCTTATTGCTTATTTTACCTTCTTCAGTACCAATCTCATAGATACATTTGAGGTAGTCTTCTTTATTAGGTGTCATTTCTCTTCCTTTGAAAATAGTCTCACCTTAGTATAACAGATTTATCATAAGAATACAGAATATTTCTTAGATGAGATTTTTACTGATTCAAGCCTTGGGTGATTTTATCCAGATTATATTTCATCATGTTGTAGTAGCTATCACCGTCTTGCCCTTTTTCAGCAATAGAATCTGTAAAGATCTTTGCATAAATAGGAATATTGGTATCCTTAGATACTGTTTTCATAGGGCGTTCATCGACACTAGATTCGACAAAGAGAGCTGGTACCTTTGTTTGGCGTAGTTTTTCCACGAGTGTTTTGATTTGGTCTGGTGTGCCTTCTTCTTCTGTATTGATTTCCCAGATGTAGGCAGATGGTATGCCATAGGCTTTAGAGAAGTATTTGAAGCATCCTTCACTAGTGACAATCAGTTTTTTCTCATCGGGAATCTTGTTAAATGTCTCTTTAGCTTCTTGGTCCAGTTTACTAAGTTTGTCAGTATAGGATTTTAGATTCTTTTCGTAGTAGGTCTTGTTTTTAGGGTCCTTAGCAATCAGTTGCTTGGCAATATTTTGAGCATAAATAATCCCATTTTCCAGATTAAGCCAAGCGTGGGGATCTTCCTTACCTTTTTCTGATTGACCTTCAAGGTAAATTACCTCAACACCATCACTAACTGCAAAATAATCTTTATTTTCTGTCTTATGAGCATTCTTGACTAACTTAGTAAACCAAGCATTTCCACCAGTTTCTAAATTGATGCCGTTGTAAAAAATTAAGTCAGCTTGTGAGGTCTTCTTTACATCATCAGGAAGAGGTTCGTATTCGTGAGGATCCTTACCAACGGGGACAATAGAGTGGAGAGTGATTTTATCTCCGGCAATATTTTTGGTGATATCGGCAATAATGGAATTGGTCGTAACGACTCGTAATTTATCCATGTTACTGCCTTGTTTATTGGTACAAGCTGTTAGAGTAACTACCGCTAAAAGTAGTAGTACTATTGTTGATAGTATTTTTTTCATATTATTTTCATCCTATTTTTTATTGTTTAGAAGTTTTATTCATGCCACTTTGTTTTGGGGCGATGAAAAAGCTGATGAGAAAGAGTAGAGCAGACGTTAATACAATGCTCGAACCAGCTGCAATATTAAAACTATAGCCGATAAAAAGACCTAGAACAGATGCCAGAGCCCCCAATCCTGATGAGAGAAGAATCATTGTTTTTAGGCTATGAACATAAAGGTAGGCAGTGGCAGCCGGTGTAATTAAAAGTGCCACAATAAGAATAGTGCCAACACTCTGCATGGCAGTTACAGAAACCAAGGTTAGAATAACCATAAGTAAGTAGTGGTAGAAGGTGACCTTAACTCCCATAGACTTGGCCAAAATTGGATCAAAGGATGTTAGGAGTAGAGGGCGAAAGAAGATTGTAATAGTTGCTAGTACGAGAAGTGAAACGATAATCGTTATCCACATATCCATGTCTTGTACAGCTAGAATATTCCCGAAGAGAATATGAAAGAGATCTGTGGAACTATTAGCAACACCGATGAGAATAATACCGAGAGCTAGAAAGCTCGAAAAGGTAATCCCAATTGCCGTGTCACTCTTAATAATGGAATTGCTTTTGATATAGGTAATCATTGTAGAAGCTAAAAGTCCAAAGATGATGGCTCCTATGAAAAAGTTAATACCCAAGATAAAGGAAATGGCTACCCCAGGTAGAACCGCATGTGAAATTGCATCACCCATAAGTGACATCCCTCTTAGAATAATAAAACAACCAACAGCACCCCCGACAATTCCAATAACTAAAGCCGTTATAAGAGCATTTTGTAAGAAGTGGAAATTTAGCAAACCATCAATAAATTCAGAAATCATTTACATCTCCTTTATAAAATAAACTGTTACCGTAGGTTTTACGGAGATTATCCTCATTAAAAATAAGATTAGTAGGCCCACTAGCAATCAGTTTACGATTTAGGAGGATAACTTGGTCAAAATAATGAGGAACTTTGCTCAAATCATGGTGGACAATAAGAATAAGCTTACCTTTGTCCCTAAGTTCTCTCAAGGTGTTCATGATAATATCTTCGCTAACGGAGTCAATCCCTACAAAGGGTTCATCTAATAAAATAATATCAGCCTCTTGTACAAGACAACGAGCGATTAGAACACGTTGAAATTGACCTCCTGATAATTGGCTTATTTGTCGATGAGCCAAATCATTTAGACCGAGTAGTGTTAAAGCATCTGTGACCTTAGACCAATCACTCTTAGATAGACGTTTAAAGAACTTGGTTTTGGGATAGAGTCCTAGAGAGATGCACTCTCTGACAGTAATCGGAAAGTTAAAATCAATATCAGCCTTCTGTGCAACATAGGAAATACGATTCAATTGCTGATGAATAGGTTGTTTATTGAAAAGGATTTTTCCAGAGTGAGGAATAATACCAATTAATGCTTTAATTAGAGTTGATTTACCAGCACCATTTGGTCCAATAATTCCAGTAATACTAGGTCCCTCCAAGTTTAAGGTGATATTATCCAGAGCTAATGTCTGTTGATAAGACACATTAATATTTTCAATTTGAATCATTAGCTACCTCCTTGAGTTTAATATACTTTAAAATAATAATTAAGTCAAGTTAACTTTTGTAATTAATTGAACTTAATTATTTACTGTTATCAAGGTGACAGAGGATAGTGAATGAGAGAACACTTTTTATATCAAATATTCAGCCTGCTCAAACTGTTTGATATTTGGGAGAGGCAACAAGGAATGTTATTTTCTACAATTTGTACGATCTCACTTTGTATTTCAAGAAATCTTTAGTTTTTATTTTTTAAAACTAGTCATATTTCCTTATTTCTGGCATAATAGATATATGAAATTAACGATTCAACGAATGGCTCGGATAGCTATTCTGTCAGCTCTGGCAGTAGGATTACGGTCAGCATTTATAGGATTGCCAAATATTCAGCCTATTACAGCTATGTTTTTTGTGGCTGTTCTTTATTTGGGCTTGGTAGATGGTCTCTTGATTATGGCTTTAACCATGGCCATCTCAGGATTCATCTTTGGTTTTGGTCCCTGGGTCTTTAATCAGATTCTGGCTTTCGGAGTATTGATGGCTCTTTGGAGTTTGATTGCACCTAGGTTATCACTTGTTTGGCAGATAGCTTTGGTAACTCTTTTGTCCTTTCTCTACGGAGTTCTCATGGATTACAGTTATGGCCTCCTATTTAAGAGTGGTCTTACCTTTGTGATCTCTGGTCTTCTTTACGACACCTATCATGCAGTATCGACGCTTCTATTCTATCCATTCATCCAGTCTATTTTTAGGAGGTTTTTGAAATGAAAAAAATAGCGACATATATTTTTCTTGCTTTATCACTTGTTACTCTAGTAGCCTGTGGAAAAAATGAGGCAGCTAAACTTACTAGCAGCACAAATAATCATCAGTCTAAGGTTCAAGGTCAAGTGACTTTGATTTTGAAAACAGATAAGGAAAGTAAGAAAAAATCAGTAGAAATCCAAAAAGGTGATACAGTGCTTGATGTATTGGAAGAGGTATATCCTGTTCAAGAAAACGATGGCTTCATCACTGAGATTGATGGTATTTCTCAAGATAAAGATAAGGGAATCTATTGGATGTTTGATGTCAATGGTAAACTTGGTGAAAAAGCAGCCAACCAACTTAAGGTTGAAGATGGCGATGAAATCAAATTCTATCAAGAAAAGTATAATTAAGATTCTGAACTCTGTTTCAGAGTCTTTTTTATAAAGTTCGGAAATAGCCTTGAAAATTTGTTTGAAAAAGTCGGAAAATTGCAAAATAACTGACGATTTAAAGGAAAATAGTTTACTTTTGTTTTAAAAGTGATATGATAAGAGGGTACTACATAAAGTAAGGAGAATAAGGTTTGGCTTTTAACAAATTGGAAAGCAGTAACAACCAGGAAATCATCTCTGAAGAAGTTGGTATCTTGAAAGAATTGTTGGATGATGCAACACGAGGCATGGCTGGAGAGCAAGGTCTCACAACTATCCAACATTTGGTTGAACTTTATGATGAAGGTGACTATGTGGCCCTTACACAAGCCATTTCAGAAATGACAAATGACGATATGGTCGTTGCATCACGTTATTTCTCTTTGTTACCTCTTTTGATTAATATCTCTGAAGACGTGGATTTGGCTTATGAAGTCAACCACAAGAACAATATTGATGAATCTTATCTAGGTAAGTTGTCTGAAACCTTTGATGTTGTCGCTGAAAGTGAAAATGCACGTGACATTCTTGAACATGTCAATGTCGTGCCGGTATTGACAGCCCACCCAACTCAGGTTCAACGTAAAACCATGCTTGAATTGACTAACCACATTCACGAACTTCTCCGTAAGCATCGTGATGTTAAGGCTGGTCTTATCAACAAGGATAAATGGTATGCAGATTTGCGTCGTTATGTAGAAATCATGATGCAAACAGATATCATTCGTGAGAAAAAACTTAAGGTTAAAAACGAAATCACTAACGTTATGGAGTATTATAACTCCTCATTGATTAAGGCGATTACGAACTTATCGCATGAATTCAAACGTTTAGCGGTTGAAAAAGGTATCAAACTTGACAATCCAACACCTATTACTATGGGGATGTGGATTGGTGGTGACCGTGACGGGAACCCATTTGTAACAGCAGAAACTCTTAAACTTTCTGCAACAGTACAAAGTGAAGTTATCCTCAATTACTATATCGAAAAAGTTGATAATCTTTACCGTTCATTCTCCCTCTCATCACGCTTGACTGAGGTTTCAGATACAGTAGCAGAGATGGCGAAACATTCTCCAGATACATCTGTTTATCGTGAAAATGAACCTTACCGTCGTGCTTTCAGTTACATCCAGTCTAAGTTGATTCAGACACTTCTTTTCTTTAAAGAAGGAAACTTTAGCAAGGAAAGAGTTGCTAAACGTCTTTCTGAAAATGTTCGTCTAGGCTCAGCTTCAACGGGTGAAGTAGTAGCTGATTACGTGCAACAACGTCTCAGCCAAAGTCTTCAAGCTGTCTCACAACAAACGACTGAATTTTATGAAACAGCTGAGGATTTCCATGATGATCTTTTGGCAATCAAAAATTCACTTCTTGAAAACGACGATGCTGTCTTAATTTCAGGTGATTTTGAAGAGCTTCTCCAAGCTGTAGAAGTCTTTGGTTTCTATCTTGCTACAATCGATATGCGTCAGGATTCAAGCGTTCATGAAACTTGTGTGGCAGAATTGCTTAAGTCTGCTAATATTGTTGATAACTATAGTGAATTGACTGAGGTTGAAAAGGTTGCGGTTCTTCTCAAAGAATTGCAAGAAGATCCTCGTACTTTGTCATCAACTAATGTGCCTAAGTCAGAAATTCTTGAAAAAGAATTGGCAATCTTCCGTACAGCTCGTCTCTTGAAAGACTATATTGGTGAAGATGTCATCAAACAACATATTATCTCTCACACTGAGAGCGTTTCTGATATGTTTGAGTTGGCTATCCTTCTTAAAGAAGTTGGCTTGGTTGATACAGAACGTGCGCGTGTCCAAATCGTTCCACTTTTTGAAACTATCGAAGACTTGGAAAACTCTAATGATATCATGAAACAATACCTTGGTTATGATATCGTTAAACGTTGGATTAAGAATAGCAATAACTACCAAGAAATCATGTTGGGTTACTCAGACTCTAACAAAGATGGTGGTTACTTGTCTTCAGGTTGGACGCTTTACAAAGCTCAAAACGAATTGACTAAGATTGGTGAAGAGCGTGGTATTAAGATTACCTTCTTCCATGGTCGTGGTGGTACTGTCGGTCGTGGTGGTGGCCCATCATACGATGCCATTACGTCTCAACCGTTTGGTACCATTAAAGACCGTATCCGTTTGACTGAACAAGGTGAGGTTATCGGTAATAAATATGGCAACAAGGATGCTGCTTACTACAATCTTGAAATGCTTGTTTCAGCTGCTCTTGACCGTATGGTGACACGTCAAATTGCCGATCCAGAAGAATTGGTTGATTTCCGTGAGGTTATGGACGGAATTGTTCACGATTCAAATGTTATTTATCGTGACCTTGTCTTTGGAAATGAACATTTCTACGATTACTTCTTTGAAGCTAGTCCTATCAAAGAAGTGTCAAGTTTGAATATTGGTTCTCGTCCAGCTGCTCGTAAGACTATTACTGAAATTTCTGGTCTTCGTGCGATTCCTTGGGTATTCTCATGGTCACAAAACCGTATCATGTTCCCAGGTTGGTATGGTGTGGGTTCTGCCTTTAATCGCTTTATCCAAGCTGAAGAAGGCAACCTCGAGAAACTTCAACATATGTTTGAAACATGGCCATTCTTCCGTTCACTTTTGTCAAACGTAGACATGGTGCTTTCAAAATCAGATATGAATATCGCCTTCCACTATGCACAATTGGCAGAAAGTGAAGAAGTTCGTAGTGTCTTCAATATTATTTTGGATGAGTGGCAGTTGACTAAAGATGTCATTCTTGCGATTGAAAAACATGATGGCTTCCTAGATGAGAGTCCGTCACTTAAAGCAAGTTTGGACTTCCGTTTGCCATACTTCAATGTCTTGAACTACATCCAAATTGAATTGATTAAACGTCTTCGTAACAATGATTTGACCGATGACGAAATTAGCCTTATTCACATTACCATCAATGGTATTGCAACAGGTCTTCGTAACTCTGGTTAATCAAGTAAAGTTCATCACTTTAGTGGTGGGCTTTTTGTTATGGGAAAATTTCTGTTATAATAGGACCATGATTGCTATAGAAACGATTGAAAAGCTGTCCAAAGAAAAGCTTCCCATGATAACTGTCTTGGCTGGTGAGGATTTAGGGCAGTATAGTCAAGCTAAAGAAAAATTTTTAAAACAAATTGGTTTCGATCCCAGTGACTTGACCTATTCTTATTTTGATATGTCAGAGACTGATTATCAAGATGCTGAGCTCGATTTAGAAAGTATGCCTTTTTTTGCCGATGAGAAGGTGGTCATTTTTGATCATTTCGCAGATATGACTACTGCTAAAAAGTCGTATCTGGATGAGAAAGAGTTGAAGCGTCTTGAAAATTATCTTGAGTCTCCTGTTGAAACAACTCGTCTTGTCTTAATGTCTGCAGGAAAGCTAGATGGAAAGCGTCGTTTAGTCAAACTTCTCAAACGTGATGCCATGGTGCTTGAAGCTAGTCCTTTAAAAGATGCAGAACTTAGAACCTATTTTCAAAAGCAGGCGCATCAAGAGGGGCTTACTTTTGATACAGGAGTTTTTGAGGAACTTTTAATCAAGTCAAATTTTGATTTTTCAGATGTTCAAAAAAACTTAGCTTTTCTAAAGGGATATAAAACTGAAGGGAATATCTCATCACAGGACATTGCTGAGGCTATTCCGAAAAGTTTGCAAGATAACATTTTTGATATGACGCAACTTCTTATACGAGGACAGATTCAGAGCGTTCGTGAATTGGTTCATGATTTACGGCTACAGGGTGAAGATGAGATTAAGTTGATTGCTGTTATGTTGGGACAGTTTCGTACCTATTTACAGGTTAAACTTTTATCTGCTCAAGGTAAAAGTGAGCAGCAAATTGTTTCAAGTCTCTCAGATTATCTAGGGCGTAAAGTTAATCAGTTTCAGGTTCGTTTTGCACTGAGAGATAGCCGTCCCTTATCAGTAGCATTCTTAAAGATGACGATTAAGATTTTAATAGAGACAGATTACCAGATAAAAACAGGAACTTTAGATAAAGACTACTTGTTTGATTTAGCACTTTTAAAAATTCTATCAAACCGCTAGAGGTTTAGAGTTTTCTATGATTTTGTAAGCAAAATTTTTGAAAGCTCTACCACTTTACGGTAAAATGAAGAAAAAATGAAAAGAGGACCTTTACTATGGCAATTATCCTTCCAGACCTTCCTTACGCATATGATGCTTTGGAACCATACATTGATGCTGAAACAATGACTCTTCACCACGATAAACACCATGCAACTTATGTAGCAAATGCTAATGCTGCTCTTGAAAAACACCCAGAAATCGGTGAAGACCTTGAAGCACTTTTGGCTGATGTGGAACAAATCCCAGCTGATATTCGTCAAGCACTTATTAATAATGGTGGTGGACACCTTAACCACGCACTTTTTTGGGAACTTTTGTCTCCTGAAAAACAAGAACCAACTGCTGAAGTAGCAGCTGCTATTAACGAAGCTTTCGGATCATTTGAAGCCTTCCAAGAAGCTTTCACAGCAGCAGCAACAACTCGTTTTGGTTCAGGTTGGGCATGGCTTGTTGTTAACGATGAAGGTAAACTTGAAGTTGTTTCAACTGCTAACCAAGACACTCCTATCTCAGACGGTAAGAAACCAATTTTGGCGCTTGATGTTTGGGAGCATGCTTACTACCTAAACTACCGTAACGTACGTCCAAACTACATCAAAGCATTCTTTGAAATCATTAACTGGAATAAAGTTGCTGAGCTTTATGCAGCAGCTAAATAAGTTTAAAATTATCCTCACTATTGGGGATAATTTTTTGTAATATGATTGTAAAATCTCCTTGCTTTTTAGTGAATTATAGCTTAAACTATTATTGTTATGAAAAAAAGAAAAAACATTCAAGCAAGAAGTACAGTGGAAGTCGCCGAAAAACTAAAGATAAAAAGAAAGATTCGGTAAAACAAGACCTTCAACAAGACGTCAAGAAAGACACTAAAGATACTAAAAAAGATGTCAAAAAAGGCGCTAAAAAGGCCAACAAAAAAGAAGCGAAAAAAGATACAAAAAAGGTTTCTAAAAAATCAGCAGACAAAAAAGTAGCTGAAGAAACAGTAGTACCAGTTGAGCACAAGGAAAATGAAACAAAAACTGAAACCTTGGCACTTAGAAGTAAACGCTCTAAGAAATCTAAATCAAAATCATCTCGTGATGATAAAAAAGCATATCTTATCTTAGCCTTCCTAGGTGTTCTGGTAATACTTTTGTTTGTTGCCATGCTTGCTTTAGCAGGACGTGGTAAACAAGCTGGTCACACCGGTAGCCTTGGAAATATCTTCGGCTCTAGTTCTAAAGTCACTAAAAAAGAAGACAAAGAAAAAGAGGAAAAGGTAACTCCAACTAATAAATCAGCTGAAGCTAAACAAGCAGTCATGGAAGCAGATGCAGATACCATGAATGGTAATGGCTTGTATTATGATTATGCTAACATGACATTGAACCAAGTGGTTGAAGCTTTTATGGCTGACCAAGGTATCGAGTCTAGCCAAATTGCCTTTTCATATAAAAATACCAAGACAAATGAGCAATTCTCTATGAATGATACTCAGCCAATGACTGCAGGATCAACTTATAAATTGCCACTAAACATGCTTGTCATGGATGAGGTTAATAAAGGAAAACTTTCTTTAACTGAACGTTTTGATATTACTAATACTGAGTATGAGTATCAAGGCGAACATGATAATTATGTTGCTGCTTTCGGTGGTTCAATGACTATTCCAGAAATGCAAGAGTATTCTCTTGTTTACTCTGAGAATACTCCAGCCTATGCTTTGGCGGAACGCCTTGGTGGTATGGAAAAATTCTATGGTATGCTTGATAAATATGGTAAATCAAAAGGTGAAGTGAAAACTATCCAAATGCATGGTAATAAGACAACGACGGATTATTACATCCAAGTTTTGGATTACCTTTGGAAACACCAAGATAATTACAAGGATATTCTCCACTACATTGGTGAGTCATTCCCTAATGAGTACTACAAGACGTATCTTCCTAATCTGACAATTTATCAAAAACCAGGTTATGTCCGTGAAGCACTTAACGTTGATGCTATCGTTATGGAAGATACACCTTATATGGTTGCAATCTATACACGTTACCTTGGTGGATCAACTGAAAATTCAGATGAAATCAGCGGTTGGGGTCTCCAACAATTAGGAATGCTCTCTTATGTTATTAATGAGTGGCACCGTGTTAATATGAACTAATAAAGAAAGCCGAGTTTATCGGCTTTTTTCTATACAATTGAATAAAAGGTAAGAAGTACAATCCCTAGAAAAAGAAATGGGACAAATGCGATACATTCCTTAAGATTTCTTCGTATAAGGAAGTACGCTAGCCCTAATAGGCACGCAAGCTCGATAGTTAGAAGTATTTTTGAAAATGGGAAAATAAGTGAGGCACTTGCTAAGTAGAGAAAATCACCTTCCCCAATATTTAGATGTTTTATAAAAGAAAGGAAAGCGAGGATTATCCCTATGACAAATGTGAGGTAATAGTTGCCCATGAATAGGAGTGGGACTGTTCCAACTATCCAGATCAGAAGTGGATAGGATTTCTGTTTCAAATCAAAAATAGATAAACAAAGGCTGAAGTAAAGAAAGTAGGTTACTTCAAGACTTAAAAAGTCATAGAAATATAGAAGACATATTACCCCACAAAATAGTTCCATAAAGAGGTAACGAAAAGGGATAGGAGACTGACATGAACGGCATCGAGATCTTAAGAAAAGTTGTGAGAGGATAGGAATCATCTCGGAAAAACGCAACTGATGCTTGCAATGGCTACAGTGACTACTAGGAAAAATAATCGAGTTCTCAGGAAAACGATCACAAACTAGTCCGATAAATGAGCCTAAAGAGGCTCCTAGAAAAAAATAAATAATGCTTAACATACCTAATTATTCGAAAAAGAATGAGAAAAAGCATTTCACTTGCATATTATTTAGAAATATTCTAAAATGAAAGTGTAAATAATAGTAATTCTAAATAAGGAGAATTAATATGGTAGATTCAATTAAAGAAACAATCAATGAAACAGTTAACCAACAAGCTGAAACTCCAGCAAATACAAAAACTAAAGCAGTTTTGAATCAAGCAGTTGCTGATTTGTCTGTAGCAGCTTCAATTGTTCACCAAGTTCATTGGTATATGCGTGGTCCTGGTTTCCTCTATCTTCATCCAAAAATGGATGAATTGATGGATAGTTTGAATGCTCATCTTGATGTTATTAGTGAACGTTTGATTACTATCGGTGGGGAACCATACTCAACTTTGGTAGAATTTTCATCTAATTCAGGCTTGACTGAAACTACTGGCACATTTGATAAACCGATGTCTGATCAAATTCAATTATTGGTTGATACATACAAATATTTGTCAGTATTGTTCCAAGTTGGTTTGGATATCACAGATACAGAAGGAGATGCTCCTTCAAATGATATCTTCACTGCAGCTAAATCTGAAATTGATAAGACAATCTGGATGTTGACTGCTGAACTTGGACAAGCACCAGGCTTGAAATAATCAAATTTTGAGTTAAGATGATTGTCAAGAGTTCCTCTAAAAGTGTATAATGAACTTAAAATACTTTTAGAAGAAGGGAGGCGGCGATATGTCTGAGCATCGACGTAGTCTAGGCGTTTATGAAGATGTCCTAAATCAGTTAAAAGCTAAGGGAATTCGGTTGACGGAATCTCGTAAAGCTGTTATTCGTTATTTGATGATGTCTGATCAACACCCTAGTGCAGATGTGATATATTATGACCTTCTCCCTGACAATCCTGGGATGAGCTTGGCGACGGTCTATAACAACCTGAAGGTGTTGGTTGAAGAAGGGATTGTCTCTGAAATTAAGGTTAATAATGATAATACAACCTATTATGATTTTATGGGACATGATCACTTAAATATTGTTTGTGAAAAATGCGGTCACATTACCGACTTAGACCTACCAATTCCGTCTTTCAAGGAAGAGGTAGAATCACAAACTGGCTTTCGCATTACTCGTGAACAGATGATATTACATGGGATTTGCCCAAACTGTCAATAACCTGAGTCTTAATGACTTAGGTTTTTTAAGTCTTGAAGTATACAATAATCTGTAAAGGTTTTCAAAACTATCTTGTCATGGCAGAAGCTTTTTGCTAAAATATTGCTATGAAAACTTTATATGACGTTCAACAGTTGTTGAAACAGTTTGGCATAGTGGTTTACCTAGGGAAAAGGCTCTATGATATCGAAATGATGAAGATTGAATTAGAAGCCCTCTACCAGAATGATTTAGTTGACAAGGACAACTATCTTACTGCTGAAATGATTTTACGACGTGAACATCGCATTGAAATGGAGAAAGAAAATGGCTAAAAAACTCTTAGGAATTGACCTTGGTGGAACAACTGTTAAGTTTGGTATTTTGACTTCGGAAGGTGAAGTGCAAGAAAAATGGGCTATTGAGACAAATACGCTTGAAAATGGTCGCCACATCGTTCCTAACATTGTAGAATCTTTGAAACACCGTTTGGAAATGTATGGACTTACTGCTGAAGACTTCATTGGAATTGGTATGGGATCTCCAGGTGCAGTTGACCGTGAAAATAAAACAGTAACGGGTGCTTTTAACTTGAACTGGGCAGAAACTCAAGAAGTTGGCTCTGTCATTGAAAAAGAACTTGGTATTCCATTCGCTATTGATAATGATGCTAATGTGGCTGCACTGGGGGAACGTTGGGTTGGTGCTGGTGCTAACAATCCAGATGTTGTCTTTGTAACATTGGGTACAGGTGTTGGTGGCGGTGTTATCGCTGATGGTAATTTAATTCATGGTGTTGCCGGTGCTGGTGGTGAAATTGGTCACATTATTGTTGAACCTGAAACAGGATTTGAATGTACATGCGGAAACAAGGGGTGTTTGGAAACTGTAGCTTCAGCAACAGGTGTTGTACGTTTAGCACGTCATTTGGCAGAAGGATACGAAGGGAACTCTTCTATTAAAGCTGCTGTAGATAATGGTGAGCAAGTGACAAGTAAAGATATCTTCGTAGCTGCTGCTGAAGGTGATAAGTTTGCTAATAGCATTGTTGATAAAGTCTCTCAATACCTCGGACTTGCAACAGCAAACATTTCAAACATTCTTAACCCAGATTCAGTTGTAATCGGTGGTGGTGTTTCAGCAGCTGGTGAATTCTTGCGTAGCCGTGTTGAAGGATACTTTACACGTTATGCATTCCCACAAGTTCGCCGTACAACAAAAGTGAAATTAGCAGAGCTTGGAAATGATGCTGGTATTATTGGAGCTGCTAGTCTTGCACTTACAATTGATAACTAATGACAGAAGGTGTGTCTGACCAATTATAGGTGGATAGCACCTTTTTCTTGTTGAAAAACGTTTACAATCAGCTGAGCTCTGCCATTTTGTTGAAAATGTGGTATACTTTAAAAGTTGAAATAAAAATTAAAGAGGAAAAAATGACTAAACTTAGAGAAGATATCCGTAACGTAGCCATCATTGCCCACGTTGACCACGGTAAAACAACACTTGTTGATGAATTGTTGAAACAATCACACACTCTTGATGAGCGTAAAGAGCTTGATGAGCGTGCAATGGACTCAAACGATCTTGAAAAAGAACGTGGAATTACAATTCTTGCCAAAAATACAGCCGTTGCTTATAACGGTACACGTATCAACATCATGGATACACCAGGTCACGCGGACTTCGGTGGAGAAGTTGAACGTATCATGAAAATGGTTGATGGGGTTGTCCTTGTTGTCGATGCCTACGAAGGTACAATGCCTCAAACACGTTTTGTGCTGAAAAAAGCGCTTGAGCAAAACTTGACACCTATCGTTGTTGTTAACAAGATTGATAAACCATCAGCACGTCCTGAAGAAGTTGTTGATGAAGTTCTTGAACTCTTCATCGAGCTTGGTGCCGATGATGATCAGTTGGAATTCCCAGTTGTGTATGCGTCAGCGATTAACGGTACATCATCATTGTCAGATAACCCTGCTGATCAAGAGCACACTATGGCTCCAATCTTTGACACTATTATTGATCACATCCCAGCTCCTGTAGATAACTCAGATGAGCCTCTTCAATTCCAAGTGTCGCTTCTTGACTACAATGATTTCGTTGGTCGTATCGGTATTGGACGTATCTTCCGTGGAACTGTAAAAGTTGGTGACCAAGTTACCCTTTCAAAACTTGATGGAACAACAAAGAACTTCCGTGTTACTAAACTTTTCGGTTTCTTTGGTTTGGAACGTCGTGAAATTGAAGAAGCAAAAGCTGGTGATTTGATTGCCATCTCAGGTATGGAAGACATCTTCGTTGGTGAAACAATTACACCAACTGATGCTGTTGAACCATTGCCAGTTCTTCGTATTGACGAACCAACACTTCAAATGACTTTCTTGGCGAATAACTCACCATTTGTCGGCCGTGAAGGTAAACACGTGACATCACGTAAGGTTGAAGAGCGTCTTTTGGCAGAGTTGCAAACAGACGTTTCTCTTCGTGTTGATCCAACTGATTCTCCAGATAAATGGACTGTATCAGGTCGTGGTGAATTGCACTTGTCTATCCTTATTGAAACAATGCGTCGTGAAGGATACGAACTTCAAGTGTCTCGTCCAGAAGTTATCATCAAAGAAATTGATGGCGTGAAATGTGAGCCATTTGAACGTGTTCAAATTGATACTCCAGAAGAGTACCAAGGTTCTATCATCCAAGCCCTTTCAGAACGTAAAGGTGACATGCTTGATATGCAAATGGTTGGTAACGGTCAAACTCGCCTTATCTTCCTTGTACCAGCTCGTGGACTTATCGGATTCTCTACTGAATTCTTGTCTATGACACGTGGTTACGGTATCATGAACCATACCTTCGACCAATACTTGCCAGTTGTTGCTGGTGAAATTGGTGGACGTCACCGTGGTGCTCTCGTTTCTATCGATACAGGTAAAGCGACAACTTACTCAATTATGCGTATTGAAGAACGTGGTACAATCTTTGTTAACCCAGGTACTGAAGTTTATGAAGGTATGATTGTTGGTGAAAATGCTCGTGAAAATGACCTTGGTGTCAATATCACTACAGCAAAACAAATGACAAACGTGCGTTCAGCAACTAAGGACCAAACGGCTGTTATCAAGACTCCACGTATCTTGACTCTTGAAGAATCACTTGAATTCTTGGATGATGATGAATACATGGAAGTAACGCCTGAATCTATCCGCTTGCGTAAACAAATTTTGAATAAAGCAGAGCGTGATAAAGCCAATAAACGTAAGAAAAAAGCAGCAGAAGCTGAATAATATATAGAGAGGAGAAGAGATGTTTTATCTGATTGTTGCTGTATTGATTGCATCATTCTATTTCTTTATTGCACCAAAGTCGGTAAAAAACACCATGAATCTTCTCTTTGTCATGGCTACCTTAGCATTGCTCCTACTTTTAGCAGTGCTATCAATCATTAAATTCTTCAGCCTACCTGGTGAGTTCTTTGTTACAGTTGGAATGCTTGTATTGAGCTATTTCACCTTGAAAGATTTTTTCGCCATGTCCGAGCTTAATCATGAAAAAGCTGAGCATGAAGATAAATAAGTAGCATGAGATTAAAAGTCAGTCTGATAGATTGGCTTTTTCTTTTACCAAGAAGAGGTAACTCCTTGAAATAGCTTGGGATAAAGGGTAAAATGATTATGATACAATTTGAGAGAATGGACGAATTATGAAATCAGTAACACAATTTGAAAATAAAAAAGTTTTGGTCCTTGGCTTGGCTAAATCTGGTGAAGCAGCTGCCCGCCTATTGGCTAAGTTGGGTGCTATTGTCACAGTAAATGATGGTAAACCATTTGAGGAAAATCCATCGGCTCAAGCCCTTCTTGAAGAAGGCATTAAGGTTGTTTGCGGCGGACATCCTCTTGAACTTTTGGATGAAAATTTTGAATTAATGGTGAAAAATCCTGGAATTCGTTATGACAATCCAATGGTAGCTAGTGCACTAGAAAAAGGTATTCCTGTTTGGACTGAAGTGGAATTGGCCTATCTAGTATCTGAAGCACCTATTATCGGTATTACAGGGTCAAATGGTAAGACAACAACGACAACTATGATTGCTGATGTCCTAAATCATGGTGGTAAATCAGGTGTCTTGTCTGGGAATATTGGTTTCCCTGCGTCAGAAGTTGCACAGTCAGTAACTAATCAAGATACCTTAGTTATGGAATTGTCTTCTTTCCAATTGATGGGGATTGACAGCTTCCATCCACATATTGCTGTGATTACTAACTTGATGCCGACACATATTGACTATCATGGTAGTTTTGAAGCATATGTGGCTGCCAAGTGGAATATTCAAAGTCAAATGACTGTGGATGATTTTGTTGTTTTGAACTTCAATCAAGATTTAGCTAAGGAATTAGCTACACAAACTAAGGCACAAGTAGTTCCATTCTCAACAGTGGAAAAAGTAGATGGTGCCTATCTTGAAAATGGTGCTCTTTACTTCAAAGGTGAATTAGTGATGCAAGCTGATGAAATTGGCGTTCCTGGTAGTCACAATGTTGAAAATGCCTTGGCAACTATAGCTGTAGCAAAATTGTCAGGTGTTTCAAACCAAGCTATAAAGGAAACCCTCACAAGTTTTGGTGGTGTTAAGCACCGTCTCCAATTCGTTGATACTATCGATGAAGTGAAATTCTATAATGATAGTAAGTCAACTAATATTTTAGCGACACAAAAAGCACTTTCTGGTTTTGATAATAGTAAAGTTATTTTGATTGCTGGTGGTTTGGACCGTGGTAATGAATTTGATGAACTCATTCCTGACATTACCGATCTTAAGAAAATGGTGATTTTAGGGGAATCAGCTCCTCGTGTCAAGCGTGCTGCTGATAAAGCAGGAGTAACTTATCTTGATGCCAAAGATGTGGCAGATGCGACACGTATTGCTTTTGATCAAGCCAGCGCAGGAGATGTTGTCTTGTTGAGCCCTGCAAATGCAAGCTGGGATATGTACAAGAATTTTGAAGTGCGTGGTGACGAATTTATCACAACTGTTGAGCAATTGAAGGGATAGGCTATGGCAAAAGCGAAAAAAATTGTTTTTACCGGTGGTGGAACTGTTGGACATGTGACTTTAAATCTTATCTTAATTCCAAAATTTCTAAAAGATGGATGGGAAGTGCACTATATTGGTGATAAGCACGGAATTGAACACGAGCAAATTGATAAATCTGGCTTGGATGTGACATTCCATAGTATTGCTACAGGTAAACTACGTCGTTATTTCTCATGGCAAAATATGTTGGATGTCTTTAAAGTTGGTTGGGGGATTCTACAGTCAATTGCAATTATTGCCAAGATTCGTCCTCAAGCACTCTTTTCAAAAGGTGGATTTGTCTCAGTGCCACCGGTAATTGCTTCTAAGTTATTAGGCGTTCCTGTATATGTGCATGAGTCTGATCTTTCTATGGGCTTGGCCAATAAGATTGCCTATAAATTTGCGACTACTATGTTTACGACTTTTGAACAATCTAAAGGATTGGCGAAGACAAAACATGTAGGTGCTATTACAAAGGTAGGGATGGCAACGTCCAATCAGTTTGATGCTCTTGATAAGATTAAAGTACAGTTTGATGACAAGTTAAAAACTGTACTTTTCATAGGTGGATCAGCTGGTGCAAAGGTATTTAATGATTTTATTAGTAATACTCCACAACTGACTGAAAAATATAATGTCATTAATATTTCTGGGGACTCTTCATTGAATACTTTAGAACGTCATCTTTATAGAGTTGATTATGTGACAGATTTGTATCAACCTCTTATGGATACGGCAGATTTAGTTGTCACTCGTGGTGGTTCAAATACGATTTTTGAATTGTTAGCTATGAAAAAACTTCATTTAATTATTCCTTTAGGGAAAGAAGCTAGCCGAGGAGACCAACTTGAAAATGCTGCCTATTTTGAACGAAAAGGGTACGCACGTCAATTACAGGAAGCAGAGTTAAGTTGGGAAACCTTAAATCATGAGCTTGAACAACTTGTTGAACATGCAGAGACTTACAAAGAAGCTATGGCTAAATCTGAGGAAATTACTTCTCCTGATGATTTTTATAACCTATTAGTGACTAGTATTTCAAAAAAATAAAGGAATTTCATGGCAAAAAAGGATCAAGAATCACAAGAAAAACAAGTTCTCACAGAGTGGCAGAAGAGAAACCTCGAATTTTTGAGAAAAAAAGAAACCGGAGATTCTGAAGAATTTGCGAATGGGAAGGTCGTTCATTCAGAAGGAGCGACTTCAAATGAGAGCCAGCCACCAGTGAAAAAGAAGGTTAGAAAGAAAAAAAAGACCAAAAAGAGGAAACGAAAAAAAGGGAATACGAGTAGTAATATTCCAATTGCACAACAAAATCTTGCGGGACTAGTTATTTTTATCGCTGCAATCCTAATCGTATTTTCACTTTTCTTTATTTCACCTTGGTCAAAACAAAAGGTTCTCACTGTATCAGGAACAAAAAATGCTCTACCAGAAGATGTGAAAGTTGCAAGTGGAATTCTTGATACAGACTATATCACTCATGTCTTTTTCAACCAAGGAAAGGTTGCATCAACTGTTGAAAAAACCAATGTTTGGGTTAAAAAGGCTACAGTAACTTATAGTTTTCCAAATCAATTTAATATTGCAGTAAAAGAATACCCAATTGTTGCTTATCGTCAAACTACAAATGGTTATGTTTCTATTCTTGAAAGTGGTAAGACAGGAGGAACGGTTTCAACTAGCAATCTACCTGATAAATTCATCACTTTAAAGATGGATGACGAGAAGAAAATCGAAGATTTAGTAAAAGAATTAAATAAACTTGATTCAAAAATCAAGAATAATATTCAAATTATTAATCTTACGCCAACTAAAGCAACTTCAGATTTACTAACGATTGAGTTGTATGATGGCAATTCCATTCGTGTTCCTCTTTCTCAATTAACGGTTAAGCTCCCTTACTACGAGAAAATTAAGAGCCAACTTTCAGATGGAAGTATTGTTGATATGGAAGTTGGACTTTATACAACGACTCCTGAGGTTGAATCATCAAAAACTGATGGGGATAAAAAGAAAGACAAAGATAAGACTGATAAAAAGGAAGAAAATAAAACTTCTGAAGAAGATCAAGATACTACAACATCAACTGAACAGCATTCTGAGGAAGAGTCTAATTCTGAAAATCCGGGTATTCAAGGACAGGAAAATCTAACTGTTGGTCAAGAAACAACTCTTCGTCCTTCCCCTGCTCAAGGCTAATATTGAATAATAAAAAACGTAAAATGCTGACATTTTACGTTTTTTTATGGTACAATAGTATCCGAATAATTCTGTTTTTATACAGTTTACAAAGATATTGAATGGAAAGATTGAGAGGTCGAGTGAATGGCTAGAGATGGCTTTTTTACAGGATTAGATATAGGAACTAGCTCGATTAAGGTTCTTGTTGCTGAGTTTATTGATGGATCAATGAATGTCATCGGGGTAAGTAATGTTAAGAGTTCTGGTGTGAAAGATGGCATCATTGTTGACATTGACGCTGCAGCGAAAACAATCAAAACAGCTATTGAACAAGCAGAGGAAAAAGCTGGGATTGTTATTGAGCAAGTGAACGTTGGGCTTCCAGCTAATCTTCTTCAAATTGAGCCTACACAAGGTATGATTCCTGTAACAAGTGAATCAAAAGAAATCAAAGATGAAGATGTTGAAAGTGTTGTTCGCTCAGCCTTGACAAAGAGCATTACACCTGAGCGTGAGGTTATCTCACTAGTTCCTGAAGAGTTTATTGTTGATGGCTTCCAAGGAATTCGTGATCCTCGTGGAATGATGGGGATTCGTCTTGAAATGAGAGGTCTCATTTATACAGGACCAACAACAATTCTTCACAACCTTCGTAAGACAGTTGAACGTGCTGGTATTCAAGTAGAGAATATTATCATCTCTCCTCTTGCAATGACACGTGCTGTTCTAAATGAAGGTGAACGTGAGTTTGGTGCTACTGTTATTGATATGGGTGGCGGTCAAACAACTGTTGCAAGCATGCGTGCTCAAGAACTTCAATTTACCAATATTTATTCTGAAGGTGGCGAGTACATCACTAAGGATATTTCAAAAGTTTTGAAGACTTCAATGCAGATTGCTGAAGCGCTTAAGTTCAATTTTGGTAATGCAGATATTGAAGAAGCAAGTGAAACAGAAACTGTCCAAGTAGAGGTTGTAGGTGAGAATTCACCTGTTGAAATTACAGAAAAATACCTTGCTGAGATTATCTCAGCTCGTGTGAAGCATATCCTTGATAGAGTTAAACAAGACTTGACTCGAGGACGTCTACTTGATTTGCCTGGTGGCATTGTCCTTGTAGGTGGAACAGCTATCATGCCAGGTGTGGTTGAAGTTGCTCAAGAGATTTTTGAAACAAATGTTAAACTTTACGTGCCAAACCAAGTTGGTATCCGTAATCCAATGTTTGCAAATGTGATTAGTCTTGTTGAGTATGTTGGTCTTCTTACAGAAGTTGACATCATCGCGCAACAGGCTGTGTCTGGTGAAGAGTATCTACGTCGTAAACCAATCGACAATGAGGCTCCTTCCTTGAGTTTTGATAGAACTCCTGCTCCAGCACCTCGAGTGGCTCCTCAACCAAATCCTATTCCTGTTGAGAACACTATTGAGGTACCTCTGCCAGTTGAAGAAGAAAATCATGAACAAAAACAAAAACTTGGTGATCGTGTTCGTGGAATTTTCGGCAGTATGTTTGATTAATTGAATCTAGTAAAAGCGAGGAAATAAAATGAGTTTTTCATTTGATAGCGCATCAGTTCAAGGTGCGGTAATTAAAGTTATCGGTGTCGGTGGAGGTGGCGGAAACGCTATCAACCGAATGATTGAAGAAGGTCTTGCTGGTGTTGAATTTATTGCAGCTAATACTGATATTCAAGCACTCAGTTCTTCTAAAGCAGAAACAGTAATCCAATTGGGTCCTAAATTGACTCGTGGCCTTGGTGCTGGAGGTCAACCTGAAGTTGGTCGTAAGGCAGCTGAAGAAAGTGAAGAAACACTTACAGAAGCACTTACAGGAGCTGATATGGTCTTTATCACTGCTGGTATGGGTGGTGGCTCTGGTACAGGGGCAGCACCAGTTATTGCACGTATTGCGAAAAGTTTGGGTGCATTGACAGTTGCAGTTGTGACACGTCCATTTGGATTTGAAGGTAACAAACGTGGTGCCTTTGCTGTCGAAGGGATTCAAGAGTTGCGTGAGCAAGTTGATACCCTTCTTATTATCTCTAACAATAACCTTCTTGAAATCGTTGATAAGAAAACACCTCTTCTTGAAGCTCTTAGTGAAGCAGATAATGTTCTTCGTCAAGGGGTCCAAGGTATTACAGACCTTATCACTAACCCAGGTTTGATTAACCTCGACTTTGCCGATGTGAAAACAGTTATGGCCAATAAAGGTAATGCACTTATGGGTATCGGTATTGGGTCTGGTGAAGAACGTATTGTTGAAGCTGCACGCAAAGCAATCTATTCACCACTTCTTGAAACTACTATTGATGGTGCAGAAGATGTTATCGTTAACGTAACTGGTGGTCTTGATATGACGCTTACAGAAGCAGAAGAAGCTTCTGAAATTGTTGGTCAAGCAGCTGGTAACGGTGTTAACATTTGGCTTGGTACATCAATCGATGATACATTGAAAGATGAAATCCGTGTAACAGTTGTTGCAACTGGTGTTCGCAAAGATCGTGCTGAAAAAGTATCTGGTATCAAAGCTCAACCACGTAAAGTGACTACAGCTCCTTCACAACCATCAGCTCCTACTCAACAAGTTGTTCAAGAAGAACAACGTCCAGTCTCTCAACCTTCATTTGAACGTCAACCAAATTTTGACTATAATGAAACACCTTCAATGCCACAACCAGGAGTTCGTCCTGCAGCAGCAGCTCCTCAACAGGAGCAGTCAGCTTTTGGTAATTGGGATTTGAGACGTGATAATATTTCTCGTCCTGAAACTGGTCAACTAGATAGTCAATTGACTATGTCTACATTCTCAAGTGATGTCGAAGATGATGATGAATTGGAGACACCACCATTCTTTAAAAATCGTTAATAATGACTGTAGAAGAGAATAAAAATAATGTTTATCAAGCGGTAAAAGAAGCATGTGAAAAGGCTAATCGCTCTAGTGATGAAGTCAATATTATTGCCGTAACCAAATATGTTTCAAGTGATGTCGCTGAGGAATTGGTTCAAACGGGAATTAAGCACATTGCTGAAAATCGTGTTGATAAATTCTTAGATAAGTATCAAGCTTTAAAAAATTATGATTTGACTTGGCACCTTATTGGTACCTTGCAACGTCGTAAAGTAAAGGATGTTATTAATTTAGTTGATTATTTTCATGCTTTGGATTCTGTTAAATTAGCGGAGGAAATTCAAAAGCGTGCCGACCATACTATTAATTGCTTCCTACAAGTTAACGTTTCAGGGGAGGAATCAAAACATGGTTTTTCAGCTGAAGAACTTGATACTGTTCTAAAACAAATTGAAAATCTTGATAACATTTGTATAGTTGGACTAATGACTATGGCTCCAATTGATGCAGATGCTCAAGAACTTGATAAGATTTTTTCTGAGACAAATGAGCTTAGACAATCAATTCAAGAGAAAAAACTAAAGAATGTTCCTTGTGATCAGTTAAGCATGGGGATGAGTCGAGACTATGACATGGCTATTCAGAATGGATCAACCTTTGTCAGAATAGGCAGTGCATTCTTTAAAGAGAACGGAGAATAACCTTATGGCATTAAAAGACGCAATTGATAAAATTGTTTCATATTTTGATACCGACGAAGTAACAGATTATGAAGATGCTGCTAAAGAAGAGGCTAAAGAACGTCCAGTAAAAGCACGTCCAGTAAAAGCACAGAGACCTGTGCAGACACCACCTCCTCGTCAGCAACGTCAACCTGAGCGTTCTCAGGCAACAGTCCCTCCTCGTCGCCAACATGTTAATTCAGACTTACAGGAAACTCAAGTCCTTCGTAGTTTACCTCTGAGTCGTTCACAAGCAAATCAGGGACCACAACAAATGAATACAACTAAAACAACAATTGCAATTAAATATCCTAAAAAGTATGAAGATGCTCAGGAAATTGTAGAACTATTGATTGAAAATGAATGTGTTTTAATCGATTTTCAATATATGTTGGAAGCGCAAGCTCGTCGTTGTCTTGACTTTATTGATGGTGCTAGCAAGGTACTTACAGGCAACTTGCAAAAAGTCGGCTCTTCAATGTATTTGCTTACGCCAATTAATGTCGTAGTTGACATTGAAGAGATTGGTTTGGCTCACGGTAACCAAGAAGCTAATTTTGACTTCGACATGAAGAGACGTTAAGTGATGTCAGTATTACTTTATGTTATTTGGGCACGTGTTGTTAACGTGATAGAGATTCTTCTTGTAGTCTATGCTTTGTTATCCTGGTTTCCAGGAGCTTATGATACTAGCCTTGGAAGAATCATTAGACAAATTGTTCAACCGATTCTCGCACCATTTCGTCGCCTGAATTTAGCTTTTGCTGGTATTGATTTTTCAATAATCGTAATTGTACTTCTACTAAACTTTTCACTTAGAATTCTTAGATTTATTCTACTCTGATGTCAGATATTAAAAAAATTGAACAGCATTACTCGTTAGATGAACGGCCTTTTCTAGAGAAGGTTAGGGGATTTTGTCATTTAGTTGACGAGAGGTACAGTCCTTACTTAACTGATTTCTTGAATCCTCGTGAAATTCAGATTGTTGAAGAGTTGGCTCATTATTACAATTTAAAATTTTTTGTGAGTTCAACTCTTGAATCTGAAGAGTATGGAAGAGTGATACTTGCTCCCGAATATTACGAGCTTGAAGAAGATGACTTTGAAATTAAACGATTAGAAATCTTATATGCGAGACAGTTCAATAAATTGACACACCCAAAAGTTTTGGGAGCGCTGCTTAATCAGCTTGGTCTTGATCGTCAAGTATTTGGAGATATTATTCTTGATGAAGAAGGACGCGTTCAATTTTACATTGCTTCTCATTTAGCAAGTTATGCGATAATGACTATTACTAAGATTGGTAATGTTTCGGTTACTCTAAAAGAAGTAAGTAAAGACGATTGGATTTCAAATCAAGAAAAGTACTCAAAAACTTTTGTCTTACTTTCCAGTATGCGTCTTGATAATGTGTTGTCGACGGTATTAAACCTATCTCGTTCTAACGCCTTAAAACTTATTTCTTCAGGAAAAGTAAAATTAAATTATAGACAAGTTGAGAAGGCTGATCAGGCAGTTATTATTGGTGATATGATTTCGATTAGAGGTTATGGTCGATTTCGACTAGCTCAACAAGACGGATTTTCAAAGTCCGGGAAAGCTAAAATCGTTATTGAAAGTCTGTTAAGACGGAGAAAAAAGTAGTTATTTAATTTAAACCATTAAATATGGTAATGAAAAATAAAGGAGGCCTGTAATGGCTATTACAGCACTTGATATTAAAGATAAACAGTTTACAACTAAATTTCGTGGATATAATGAGCAAGAAGTTGATGAATTTCTTGATATTATTGTAGACGATTATGAAGATTTAGTTCGTGACAATCGTGAACTTGCTGCTCGTGTAAAAGAGCTTGAAGAAAAATTGGCTTATTTTGATGAAATGAAAGAATCATTGAGTCAATCAGTTATTTTGGCTCAAGAAACAGCAGAAAAAGTTAAAGCTTCAGCGGCTGACGAATCAGCTAACTTGATTAATAAGGCTAACTTCAATGCTACTCATTTGGTTGAAGAAGCTAAATCTAAGGCATCTGAAATTCTTCGTGATGCAACAGATGAAGCCAAACGTGTTGCCATCGAAACAGAAGAACTTAAACGTCAAAGTCGTGTCTTCCACCAACGCCTATTGGCTGCAGTTGAAGGTCAGCTTAGCTTAGCAAGTGCTCCAGAATGGGGTGAATTGTTGCAACCAACAGCTATTTATCTTCAAAATTCAGATGCTGCCTTTAAAGAAGTTGTTGAAAAAGTTTTGGATGAGCATGTACCTGATTCAAATGATGCAGCTTCATTTGATGCAACTCGTCAATTCACTCCTGATGAAATGGCTGAACTTCAACGTCGCGTTGCTGAAAGTAATAAGCAAGTTGAAGATTTCTCTAGTCCAGAAGTTGATGAAACAAACGAAGTTGTTTCAACTCCAGTTGAGTTTGGTATTCCAGACACTTTCGAGAGTGAAGTGGCAGATTTCCCAACTTCAGCACCAGTAGATGAAGATTTTGATTTGCAACCTGAGACAACAGGTGAAATTAATCTAAACGAAACACAAACGTTTAAATTGAATATTAGCGAATAAGAAAAATACAACTTACCAAGTATATTAACAGCGAGTGGGAGATGGTGTGAGTCCCACATTCCCTATTTGGATAGTTATCATTTTCAAGCATTCTAACTGAAATAAGTAAGTTAGAAGGATGGTCCTCCTTACGGACATATGAGGGAGCAAATTCTTTTGCTCTGAATTAAGGTGGTACCACGAGCTTTCGTCCTTTTTGATGAAGGCTCTTTTTATTTAGTAAATTAAATTAAAGAGGAGATATAATGAAACTCAAAGAAACCTTAAATCTAGGTAAGACAGCCTTTCCAATGCGAGCTGGACTTCCTAACAAAGAACCAATCTGGCAAAAAGAGTGGGAAGATGCTAAGATGTATCAACGTCGTCAAGAGTTGAACCAAGGTAAACCTCACTTCACTCTTCATGATGGTCCTCCTTATGCCAATGGTAATATTCACGTTGGTCACGCGATGAATAAAATTTCTAAGGATATCATTGTGCGTTCAAAATCAATGTCTGGTTTCTATGCTCCTTACGTTCCTGGTTGGGATACGCATGGTCTTCCAATTGAACAAGTGTTGGCAAAACAAGGTGTGAAACGTAAAGAACTTGATCGTGCTGAATATCTTAAGATGTGTCGCGATTATGCACTTTCACAAGTTGACAAACAACGTGAAGATTTCAAACGTCTTGGTGTTTCGGCTGATTGGGATAACCCATATGTTACTTTGACACCAGATTATGAAGCAGCTCAGATTCGTGTCTTTGGTGAGATGGCTAAAAAAGGTTACATCTATCAAGGTGCAAAACCAGTTTATTGGTCATGGTCATCAGAATCAGCGCTTGCTGAAGCAGAAATTGAGTACCATGATTTGGTTTCAACTTCACTTTACTATGCCAATAAGGTTAAGGATGGTAAAGGAGTACTAGACACAGATACATATATCGTAGTTTGGACAACAACACCATTTACAGTAACAGCTTCACGTGGTTTGACTGTTGGTGCTGATATCGAATACGTTCTCGTAAAACCTGCCGGAGAAGACCGCAAATTTGTTGTTGCTTCTGAATTACTTAATAGTCTTTCTGAGAAATTCGGTTGGACAGATGTGGAAGTACTTCAATCATACCGTGGTGAAGAATTAAATAAAATTGTGACTGAACACCCATGGGATACAGAAGTTGATGAGCTTGTTATTCTTGGTGACCACGTTACTACAGATTCAGGTACAGGTATCGTCCATACGGCTCCTGGTTTTGGTGAGGATGACTATAACGTAGGTATTGCTAATGGTCTTGAAGTTGCCGTAACCGTTAATGAGCGTGGTATCATGATGGAAAATGCTGGACCTGATTTTGAAGGTCAGTTCTACGATAAAGTGGCTCCAATTGTTATGGAAAAACTCGGCGATTTACTCCTTGCTAAAGAAGAAATCTCACACTCATACCCATTCGACTGGCGTACGAAGAAACCAATTATCTGGCGTGCAGTACCACAATGGTTTGCATCTGTTTCTAAATTCCGTCAAGAGATTCTGGATGAGATTGAAAAAGTTAAATTCCATTCTGAGTGGGGTAAAGTTCGTCTCTACAACATGATTCGTGACCGTGGTGACTGGGTAATCTCTCGTCAGCGTGCTTGGGGTGTGCCACTCCCAATCTTCTATGCTGAAGATAAAACACCAATCATGACTGAAGAAACTATCGAACATGTGGCTAAACTTTTCGAAGAACACGGTTCAGTTATTTGGTGGGAACGTGATGCCAAAGATCTTCTTCCAGAAGGTTTTACACATCCTGGCTCACCAAACGGCGAGTTTACTAAAGAAACTGACATTATGGACGTATGGTTTGACTCAGGCTCATCATGGAACGGTGTTGTTGTTAACCGTCCTGAGTTAACTTATCCAGCTGACCTCTATCTCGAAGGTTCAGACCAATACCGTGGATGGTTTAATTCATCTCTTATTACATCTGTTGCCAATAATGGTGTTGCACCATATAAACAACTCTTGTCACAAGGTTTTGCGCTTGATGGTAAGGGTGAGAAGATGTCTAAATCGCTTGGTAACACAATTGCTCCTAGTGATGTTGAGAAACAATTTGGTGCTGAAATTCTTCGTCTTTGGGTAACAAGTGTTGATACAACTAATGACGTTCGTATCTCAATGGATATCCTTAGCCAAGTATCAGAATCTTATCGTAAGATTCGTAACACACTTCGTTTCTTGATTGCCAATACCTCTGACTTCAATCCAACAACTGATGCTGTAGCCTTTGAAGACTTGCGTTCTGTAGATCAGTACATGACTATTCGATTTAACCAATTGGTTAAGACTATTCGTGATGCCTATGCAAACTTTGAGTTCTTGACTATCTACAAAGCCTTGGTTAACTTTATTAATGTTGAGTTGTCTGCATTCTATCTTGATTTTGCCAAAGATGTGGTTTATATTGAGAGTGCGGAATCACTTGAACGTCGTCAAATGCAAACAGTCTTCTACGATATTCTTGTCAAGATCACAAAACTATTGACACCAATCCTTCCTCACACTGCAGAAGAAATTTGGTCATATCTTGAATTTGAAACAGAAGACTATGTTCAATTGTCAGAGTTGCCAGAAGCAGAAGATTTTGTGGGTCAAGATGCACTTCTTGAAAGATGGAATGCCTTCATGGATTTCCGTGGCCAAGCTCAAAAAGCTTTGGAAGAAGCTCGTAATGAAAAAGTTATTGGTAAATCGCTTGAAGCTCATTTGACTATCTATCCTGATGATGAAGTCAAAGAACTTATTGAAGGTTTGAACACTAACCTTGCTCAACTTTTGATTGTTTCAGCATTGACTATTGCTGAAGGAGAAGCACCTGAATCTGCTGTAAGCTTTGAAGGCGTGGCATTCACAGTAGAACGTGCTACAGGTGATGTCTGTGACCGTTGTCGTCGTATCGATCCAACTACTAAAGAACGCAGCTACAACGCGACTATCTGTGATCACTGTGCTAGCATTGTTGAAGAAAACTTTGCTGAAGGTGTAGCAGAAGGTTTTGAAGTAAAAGCAAAATAAAATAAAAAGAGTTCACCGTGAACTCTTTTTTCTATTTGTTTTTCGAATATAGTATTGAACACAATAAAAAACTAGCTAAGCTAGTTTTTTATTATAGTCCGTAGTTATAATCATCGTCATGCATGGCTTCGACAGTTCCTAGAAGGTAACCATTACCAACTTGAGAGAAGAAGTCGTGGTTAGATGTTCCTGTAGAAATACCATTCATAACGATTGGGTTAACATCGTTCGCACTATCTGGGAAGAGTGGATCTTGTCCCAGGTTCATAAGAGCCTTGTTAGCGTTGTAGCGAAGGAAAGTCATAACTTCCTCAGTCCATCCAACACCGTCATAAAGAGATTTAGTGTAGAGCTCTTCATTTTCATACAATTGATAGAGGAGATCATACATCCATTCACGGAAACTTTCTTGCTCTTCTTCAGGCAATTCGTTGAATCCAAGCTGGAATTTATAGCCAATATAGGTTCCGTGAACAGATTCGTCACGGATAATGAGCTTGATAATTTCAGCAACGTTAGCTAGCTTGTTATTACCAAGATAATAGAGTGGAGTGAAGAATCCTGAATAGAAAAGGAAAGTTTCAAGATATGTTGAAGCAACCTTTTTCTGAAGAGGCGTTCCATTTTCATAGATATCGTTAATGATTTTCGCCTTGGTTTGGAGGTATTTGTTACTGTTAGTCCACTCGAAAATTTCTTCAATTTCAGATTTTGTATTCAAAGTTGAGAAGATTGAAGAGTAAGATTTGGCGTGAACAGACTCCATGAACTGAATGTTGTTCAATACAGCTTCTTCATGAGGTGTACGGACGTCTGCACGAATGGCTTCAACACCTGTTTGAGATTGCATGGTATCTAGCAATGTTAAACCACCGAAAACTTTTCCAACCAAATCTTTTTCTTCAGCGGAAAGTTTACGCCAGTCATCAAGGTCATTTGAAAGTGGGATACGTGTATCTAGCCAAAATTGCTCGGTCAATTTTTCCCAGGTAGATTTATCAATCGCATCTTCGATTTCATTCCAGTTAATGGCTTTGTAGTAAGTTTCCATTAGAAACCTCTTTCTTTATTGATATCGTTACTATTTTATCATAATTCAAAATCATGATATAGTTTTTTTGAGTTGATCTATTAAAAAAGTCGGCGAACCGACCTTTTAATGCATTTTGTAAATAAGAGTAGTGAAGTTGCTATCGTTAAATCACTATCTTAGATGACACAGCTTTCACATTGGTTAGAACCAACCTCTTCCCCATCATCTGTATAAGTACGGATGTAGTAGATTGATTTAATTCCTTTGTTAAAGGCGTAGTTACGAAGGATAGAAAGGTCACGAGTTGTTTGTTTATTTTCTGTTTTCCATTCGTAAATTTCTTTTGGTAACTCACTACGCAAGAATAGGGTTAATGACAAACCTTGATCAACGTGTTCAGTCGCAGCGGCATAGACGTCGATAACTTTACGCATGTCCATGTCGTAGGCTGAAGTGTAGAAAGGAATTGTGTCTGTTGAAAGACCGTTGGCCGGATAGTAAATTTTTCCGATTTTCTTTTCTTGACGTTCTTCAATACGTTGTGTGATTGGATGGATAGAAGCAGAACAGTCATTAATATAAGAGATTGAGCCATTTGGTGCAACAGCCAAACGGTTTTGATGGTAGAGTCCATCTTTCTTAACGAGTTCACGTAGTTCTTCCCAATCTTTGGCCTGTGGAATGAAGTGACCATCGAAAAGTTCTTTGATACGGTCAGATTTAGGAACGTATTGGCCTGTAACGTATTTATCAAAGTAAGAACCATCAGCATATTTTGATTTTTCAAAACCGACAAAGGTTTCTTGACGTTCGCGGGCAATATTGTTAGATTCAACCAAAGTCCAGTAGTTCATAAGCATGAAGTAGATATTAGTGAATTCAACAGATTCGGGGCTACCATACTCGATATGGTGTTTAGCAAGGTAAGAGTGAAGCCCCATAGCTCCTAAACCAAAGGTATGAGCTTGTTGGTTACCATTTTTGATGGATGGTACAGCATCAATACTTGAACTATCTGTAACAAAGGTAAGTGCACGTGTCATAGCCTTAATCGAACGTCCGAAGTCAGGAGATGTCATCATGTTAAGGATATTAGTTGATCCAAGGTTACATGAAATATCTGTACCGAGTTTGACAAACTCTTGTGCATCGTTAAGTTCACTTGGTGTTTGAACTTGGAGAATTTCAGAACAGAGGTTGGACATGACGATCTTACCATCAATTGGGTTGTGTCGATTGGCTGTATCAACATTGACAATATATGGATAACCTGATTCTTGTTGGAGTTTAGAAATTTCAGTTTCTAGCTCACGTGCATTAATCTTGGTTTTTGTAATATTGGGATTGGCAACTAACTCATCATACATAGCTGTAATATCAATGTAGTTATATGGTTTACCATACTCTTTTTCGACTGAGTAAGGGCTGAAGAGGTACATATCTTCATTATTACGTGCCAACTCGTAGAATTTATCTGGAACTGTAACACCAAGTGACAGTGTTTTAACACGCACCTTCTCATCAGCATTCTCTTTCTTAGTAGAAAGGAAGGCAAGGATATCTGGGTGGAAAACATCCAGGTAAACAACACCAGCACCTTGACGTTGGCCAAGTTGGTTTGAGTAAGAGAAGCTATCTTCGAAAAGCTTCATAACAGGTACGACACCAGAGGCTGCCCCAGCATAACCTTTGATAGGAGCACCAGCTTCACGTAGGTTAGATAGGCTAATACCTACCCCGCCACCAATACGAGACAACTGGAGGGCCGAGTTGATAGAACGTCCGATAGAATTCATGTCATCCGTTACTTGAATAAGGAAACATGACACGAGTTCACCACGACGGCTACGTCCAGCATTTAGAAATGAAGGAGTAGCAGGTTGGTAACGTTGGTGAATCATTTCGTTAGCAAGGTCACTAGCAAGGTTTTCATCACCATCAGCAAAGTAAAGGGCGTTGAAAAGAACGCGATCTTCAATACTTTCGAGGTAAGACTCGCCATCGTTTGTTTTGAGGGCATATTGTTGGTAGAACTTGTAGGCTGCCATGAAAGATTGGAAGCGGAATTTTTGAGAATGAATTTCTGCAGACAACTTTTCGATGAAAGCAGGTTCGTATTTACCGATGAATTCAGACTCGATATAATCGTTCTCAATCAAATAATTAATTTTATCTGTGATGCTGTTGAATGCCATTGAATTTGGCTTAACGTTTTCAAGGAAGAAGGCACGAAGTGCTTCTTTGTCCTTATGCAAAGGAATTTGACCGTTAACAGGACGGTTAATTTCGTTGTTGAGGCGGAAGTATGAGACATCGCCAAGATTTTTTAAAGACATAATACAGATACCAGGCTCAGTTTAATAGTATATTAAGGTTAAAATATTAAACTAAGCAAACAAGTTCCTTTCTATTTAAAAACTTGATAATTAAAGGATTTCTTTAAGTTTAGTCGGTTGAAAACCTGAAAAGACGATATCGCCTGCTTCAATAACTGGAGCAGCAGTGAAACCAAGACTTTTTACGTAATCGATTTTTTCTGGTTGTTCATCAATGTTGATTTCTTCGAAATCAGCACCTTCCTTTTCCAAGAATTTTTTAGTCATTTTGCACTGCATGCAGTTGTTTTTAGAAAACAATGTAATCTTTGCCATTGCAAATACTCCTTTATAAAAAGATTTTAAGTGACTAGGAGTCACTTTTTCAACTCTAATAGAATACCCAAAATATTGGGAAAAATCAAGCTAAATATCTTAAGGAAATACAATATTTTGTGTTTAGTATTGAAACACAACCCTATATCTTGTGTTTCAAAGGCTTTTTTAAGTTCTCTAAATTAAATAGAATTTGTTTATGAAAATGGCTAAAAAAGAAATATCTCACCATAAATGTTATGTAATATAACATCAAAATGCCGATTCTATTTGTTTTTTCAAAAATAACAGTGTAGAATAAAGAAAATTTTTAACTAATGGAGGTTCAAGTATGCAAGAATACTGTTCAAATCTAACTGTAAATGGTAAGACATTCTCTTTCTATGATCTCGAAAAAGCAGCAAAATCTCATGATGTTAAGGTCGGAGAACTACCTTATACCATTCGAATACTACTTGAAAGTCTCCTCAGAAAAAAAGATGGTGTCGATGTTAAGGAATCTCACATTTCTGATCTAATAAAATTTCCGAATTTTCCAACAATTTCTGAAGTACCTTTTAAACCAAGTCGTGTTATCTTACAGGATTTTACAGGGGTTCCTGTTGTTGTTGATTTAGCTTCCATGCGTGATGCTATAGTGGCTAATGGTGGTAAAGCCGAATTTATTAATCCCGAGATTCCAGTAGATTTGGTCATCGACCACTCTGTCCAAGTTGATTCATATGGATGTGATACTGCTCTTGAAGATAATATCAATCTAGAGTTTAAACGTAACAACGAGCGCTATGAATTTCTTAAGTGGGCCGAACAATCTTTTGAAAATTACCGTGCGGTTCCACCAGCAACAGGGATTATTCACCAGGTTAATATTGAATTTTTGAGTGATGTCATTATTGAAAATGATGGGCTCCTATATCCTGACTCTATGTTTGGTACAGATAGTCACACGACTATGATTAATGGTATTGGCGTTCTTGGTTGGGGTGTTGGTGGAATTGAAGCTGAAGCAGCTATGCTAGGTGAAGCGTCTTATTTCCCAATTCCAGAGGTTATTGGAGTACATCTGACAGGAGAGCTGCCTAAAATTGCCACAGCAACAGATTTGGCTCTCAAGATTACTCAGGTGCTTCGTTCTGAAAATGTGGTTGGTAAATTTGTTGAGTACTTTGGACCTGGCTTGAAGAGTTTATCTCTAGCTGACCGTGCTACTATCGCTAATATGGCACCGGAATATGGTGCGACTTGTGGTTATTTTCCTATTGATGACGAGACTCTTAACTACATGCGTTTAACTAATCGTGATGAGGAACATATCCAAGTCACTGAAGCCTATACAAAAGCCAATCATCTTTTCTATGATCCAAGTAAAGAAGCCAAGTATACTAAGATTGTTGAAGTCGATTTGTCATCTATTAAACCTTCTATCTCAGGTCCTAAACGTCCACAAGATTTGATTCTCTTATCTGATGCTAAGCAAGAATTTCAAGATGCAGTGGTACGTGAAGCAGGTGTCCGTGGTTTCGGTTTGGATAATGAAGAGTTAGCAAAAACTGCAAAAGTTGATTTTGAGGATCATTCAGAAACAATTCAAACGGGTCATGTTGCCATTGCAGCAATCACATCATGTACCAATACCTCAAATCCGTACGTTCTTATGGCAGCCGGTCTTTTAGCCAAAAAAGCGGTTGAGAAAGGATTAAAAGTATCTCCAACAGTCAAGACATCTTTGGCACCGGGTTCTAAGGTTGTTACTGGCTATCTCAAATCTTCAGGCTTGCAAACCTATCTAGATAAGCTTGGCTTTAACTTGGTAGGTTATGGTTGCACAACTTGTATTGGTAACTCAGGAGATTTACGTCCTGAAGTGGCTAAGGCTATTGTAGACAATGACCTCCTAGCGAGTGCTGTATTGTCAGGAAATCGTAATTTTGAAGGGCGTATTAATCCACTTGTTAAAGCGAATTTCTTGGCTAGTCCACCATTGGTTGTTGCTTATGCCTTGGCTGGTAACACGAATATTGATTTGACAACTGAGCCTCTAGGCTTTGACGACAATGGTCAAGCTGTTTATTTAGAGGAGATTATGCCATCTCGTGATGACATTGAGACTTATGTTGATAAATACGTCACCCGTCAACTCTTCCAAGATGAATATGCCAGTGTCTTTTCTGATAGCGAGAAGTGGAATGCCATTCCTACTGAACAAAGTCAAAATTATAAATGGAATCAAAACTCTACCTATATTCAAAATCCACCTTACTTTGATGCTTTAGGAGATGATTTGAGTATTAAACCATTGAATGATTTGAAGGTTTTGGCTAAATTTGGAGATACGGTTACAACAGACCATATTTCTCCAGCGGGTAATATTGCCAGAAATAGTCCAGCAGCTCGTTATTTGACTGAGAATGGTGTTGATTATCAAGAATTTAATTCTTATGGTAGCCGTCGTGGAAATCACGAAGTCATGATGCGAGGAACTTTTGCTAATATTCGTATCAAGAATGAGCTAGCAGATGGAAAAATTGGTGGATATACTAAATATGATGGTGATATTCTACCTATATATGATGCTGCTATGAAATATAAAGAAGCTAATCAAGATACGCTTGTAATTGCTGGTAAGGATTATGGTATGGGCTCTAGTCGTGACTGGGCTGCTAAAGGTGCAAATCTTCTTGGTGTAAAAGTAGTGCTTGCTGAGAGTTTTGAGCGTATTCACCGTTCAAATTTAGTTATGATGGGGATTTTACCAGTACAATTTATGGAAGGGGAAAATGCTGAAAGTCTTGGATTGACAGGACATGAGACCTTTAGCTTTGATCTTTCAGAAAATCCAGGTGTCCATGATGTTATCACTGTTACAGCTTCAACACCTGAACAAACCAAAACCTTTAAAGCCTTGGTACGCTTCGATGCAGATGCTGATATTCGTTACTATAAAAATGGTGGTATCTTACCAATGGTTGTAAGAAAAAAATTGAAGGGAGCCTAATATGACAACAGTTGAAATTAATGGACTTAAGGATATGATTGCCTGTAATACTAGGATTTCATCTATTATTGATGACCATTTATCCTATGCAGGATATGATATTTCCGAGTTTATGGAAAATAAAGCGTCTTTTGAGGAAGTGATTTATCTCTTATGGAATGGTCATCTTCCTACGCAAATGGAACTCAAGTATTTTGAAGCTGAGTTGCGTAAGAACTATGACATTTCAGATGCTGTAGAACAATGCATTCTTATCCAATCTCGTCCACATTTGCACCCAATGAGTGTTTTACGTTCAACAGTTTCACTTCTTGGGGTATACAATGTGGATGCTGAGGAGAAGTCCATGGAAGCCGTTTATCAGCAAAGTATTGAATTGATGGCTAAATTGCCAACAATTATTACGACTTTTGCACGCTTACGTACTGGTAAAATGCCCCTCAAGCCAAGAGAAGATTTAGGTTTTGCTGCTAATTTTCTTTACATGCTGAATGGTGTTGAACCTTCTGAAATTGAAGTTGAGGCTATGAATAAGGCCTTAATTCTACATGCTGATCATGAGTTGAATGCTTCAACTTTTGCAGCGCGTGTTTGTGCTTCGACTCTGACAGATATTTATTCTTGTGTTACAACAGCTATTGGTGCTCTAAAAGGTCCCCTGCATGGTGGGGCTAATGAACGCGTCTTTGATATGCTTAAAGAAATCCGCGAATCAGGTGATGTTTATGCTTACTTACAGGAAAAACTTGACTCTAAAGAGAAAATCATGGGATTTGGGCACCGTGTATACAAGAAACAGGACCCTCGTGAAATTTTCTTAAGAGATATGGCTAAAAAGTTGACAGAGGGTACCGAGAATGAAGAATTCTTTAATATGTCTCAAGAAATTGAAGAGTTCATGAAAGATAAGAAGGGATTAATTCCCAATGTAGACTTCTATTCAGCCACCGTATATCATACTCTAGGAATTGACAGCGATATCTTCACACTTATCTTTGCAATGAGTCGTGTTGCCGGCTGGATTGCTCATATTCAAGAGCAGCAAAAAAATAACAAATTGATTCGTCCTCGCTCACAGTATATTGGACAAGAAAATATGACCTATATTCCTTTAGAAAAACGCTAGGGAGGAAAGCTATATGGCAGAAAAAATCGTAATGACAAATGGACAGCTTCAAGTTTCTGATAGTCCAATTATCCCTTTTATTGAAGGGGATGGTGTTGGACATGATATCTGGAAGAATGCCCAAGCAATCTTTGATAAAGCAGTAGAAGTAGCCTATGAAGGGAAGCGCCATATTGAGTGGCAAGAGCTCCTAGCTGGTAAGAAGGCTTATGATAAAACAGGAGAATGGTTGCCGAAAAAAACATTGGAAACTATTCGAGAAAGTTTAGTTGCTATTAAGGGTCCGCTTGAGACGCCAGTAGGTGGAGGGATTCGTTCTTTAAATGTAGCTTTACGTCAAGAACTTGATCTCTACGCTTGTGTTAGACCGGTTCGTTACTTTGAAGGAGTAGCAAGTCCGCTTAAGGAACCAGAAAAAACGAATATTACTATTTTTCGTGAAAATACTGAAGATATTTATGCGGGAATTGAATGGGAAGCGGGAACAACAGATGTTAAGCGCGTGATTGAGTTTCTCCAGACAGAAATGAATGTTAGTAAAATTCGCTTCCCAGAATCAAGTAGTATCGGAATCAAGCCAATTTCAATAGAAGGAAGTAAACGTCTCATTCGCTCGGCTATCGACTATGCTCTCAAGAACAATCTAAAAAAAGTGACCTTAGTTCATAAGGGGAATATTCAAAAATTTACAGAAGGTGGCTTCCGTAAATGGGGTTATGAATTGGCTCAGGAAGAATATAAAGAAGAATTGCTGGCTGGTCGTTTAGAGATTAATGATATAATCGCGGATAACTTTCTACAACAGATTCTTTTAAATCCAGAAAAATTTGATGTTGTTGCCCTAACCAACTTGAATGGTGATTATGCCAGTGACGCCTTAGCTGCACAAGTTGGCGGTATCGGCATCTCCCCTGGAGCCAACATTAACTATCAAACAGGCCATGCTATTTTTGAAGCAACACATGGAACAGCTCCGGATATCGAAGATCAAGATAAGGCTAATCCTTGCTCAGTTCTATTATCTGGCTGCATGCTTCTAGATTATATTGGTTGGACTGAGGCAGCTCAACTGATTACAAGTGCTATTGAAAAGACATTTAAAGCTGATATCTTTACAGCTGACTTAGCATTTGGAAAACAAGCTTATTCAACGAGTGCCTTTAGCAATCAAATTCTTTCAATTATGTGATTGTTTTTGCTCGAAAATGAAAATTAACGATTGAAAACACCATGAAAGAAATTTTCTGAAAATGTTGTAAATAACTAGAGACTAGTATTTGCTTATGTTTAAAAAAATGAAAATGAGCAGTAAAATGAGAGACAGGCTTTTGAAAAACTTGTAGAAAGTACGTTTTAACCTTGATAATCTCAATTAGCTATGTTATAATTCTAAATTGTAAGGGTTATCATTGATAACTCAAATATTCCAAACTAAGAAGGAGAATCCATTATGGCTTCTAAAGATTTCCACATTGTTGCAGAAACAGGTATCCACGCACGTCCAGCTACTTTGCTTGTTCAAACAGCTAGCAAATTTGCTTCAGATATCACTCTTGACTACAAAGGTAAAGCAGTTAACCTTAAATCAATCATGGGTGTTATGAGCCTTGGTGTTGGTCAAGGTGCTGACGTAACTATCTCTGCAGAAGGTGCTGATGCTGATGATGCAATCGTAGCAATCGCAGAAACAATGACAAAAGAAGGATTGGCATAAGAATATGACAGAAATGCTTAAAGGAATCGCAGCATCTGATGGTGTTGCAGTTGCTAAGGCATATCTGCTTGTTCAACCGGACTTGTCATTTGAAACTGTAACAGTTGAAGATACAAGTGCAGAAGAGGCTCGTCTAGATGCTGCTCTAGCGGCGTCACAAGACGAGCTTTCTGTTATCCGTGAAAAAGCAGTTGAAAGCCTTGGTGAAGAAGCGGCAGCCGTTTTTGATGCTCACTTGATGGTTCTTGCTGACCCAGAAATGACTGGTCAAATTAAAGAAACTATCCGTGCTAAACAAGTTAATGCTGAAGCTGCTTTGACAGAAGTAACAGACATGTTTATCGCTATTTTTGAAGGTATGGAAGATAACCCATACATGCAAGAACGTGCAGCGGATATTCGTGACGTTACAAAACGTGTGCTTGCTAACTTGCTTGGTAAGAAATTGCCTAACCCGGCAACAATCAACGAAGAATCAATCGTTGTTGCTCATGACTTGACACCATCTGATACAGCTCAGTTGAACAAAAAGTACGTAAAAGCCTTTGTTACTAACATCGGTGGACGTACAAGTCACTCAGCTATCATGGCGCGTACACTTGAAATCGCAGCCGTTCTTGGAACAAATAACATCACAGAACTTGTCAAAGATGGTGATGTTTTGGCTGTTTCAGGTATTACTGGTGAAGTTGTTATCAACCCAACTGAAGAGCAAATTGCTGAGTTCAAAGCAGCTGGTGAAGCTTACGCTAAACAAAAAGCTGAATGGGCTCTCCTTAAAGATGCTCAAACAGTTACTGCTGATGGAAAACATTTCGAATTGGCTGCTAACATTGGTACACCTAAAGACGTTGAAGGTGTAAATGATAACGGTGCTGAAGCTGTTGGTCTCTATCGTACAGAATTCTTGTATATGGATTCTCAAGACTTCCCAACTGAAGATGACCAATATGAAGCTTACAAAGCAGTTCTTGAAGGTATGAACGGTAAACCTGTTGTCGTTCGTACAATGGATATCGGTGGGGATAAAGAACTCCCTTACTTCGACCTTCCTAAAGAAATGAACCCATTCTTGGGTTACCGTGCTTTGCGTATTTCTATCTCTGAAACTGGTAATCAAATGTTCCGTACACAATTGCGTGCTTTGCTTCGTGCATCTGTTCACGGTAAATTGCGTATCATGTTCCCAATGGTTGCTTTGTTGACTGAGTTCCGTACTGCTAAAGGTATTCTTGAAGAAGAAAAAGCTAAATTGGTTGCTGAAGGTGTTGCCGTTGCAGACGATATCGAAGTAGGTATCATGATTGAAATCCCAGCTGCAGCTATGCTTGCTGACCAATTTGCTAAGGAAGTTGATTTCTTCTCAATTGGTACAAATGACCTTATCCAATACACAATGGCTGCTGACCGTATGAACGAACAAGTTTCATACCTTTACCAACCATATAACCCATCAATCCTTCGTTTGATTAACAATGTTATCAAAGCGGCTCACGCTGAAGGTAAATGGGCTGGTATGTGTGGTGAAATGGCCGGTGACCAAACTGCTGTTCCACTTCTTGTTGGAATGGGCTTGGATGAGTTCTCAATGTCAGCGACATCTGTTCTTCATACACGTAGCTTGATGAAGAAACTTGACACAGCTAAAATGGAAGAATACGCTAACCGTGCTCTTACTGAATGTGCAACAATGGAAGAAGTTCTTGAACTTTCAAAAGAATACGTTAACGTAGACTAATCATAAAAAGTGGAGGCTTAGGCTTTCACTTTTTTTATATCTAAACGGAGACAAAATAATTGACTCATTCTTTAGTTAGGAGTAGAATACGGCTAACCTAGGTTAACAATTTTAACTATTTTTTGTCAAAATTTTCTGAATAATTCTCGTTTAAATCTTGGAATATTTCTAAAAAAATGATAAAATAGGTCCTATAATAGATAAAAGGAGTTACTATCTTGGCTAAACAATACAAAAACTATGTCAATGGTGAGTGGAAAACATCTGAAAACGAAATTACTATTTACGCACCTGCAAACGGTGAGGAACTTGGATCAGTTCCAGCGATGAGCCAAGCTGAAGTAGACGAAGTCTACGCAGCAGCTAAAGCAGCACTCCCAGCATGGCGTGCGCTTTCATATGCTGAACGTGCAGCATACCTTCATAAAGCAGCAGATATCTTGGAACGTGATGCAGAAAAAATCGGTCAAGTTCTTTCTAAAGAAATCTCTAAAGGTTTGAAATCTGCAATCGGTGAAGTTGTTCGTACTGCTGAAATCATCCACTATGCAGCTGAAGAAGGTTTGCGTTTGGAAGGTGAAGTACTTGAAGGTGGTGCATTTGACGCTGGTAGCAAGAAAAAAATTGCTGTTGTTCGTCGCGAACCAGTAGGTCTTGTACTTGCTATCTCTCCATTTAACTACCCAGTAAACTTGGCTGGTTCTAAAATTGCTCCTGCCTTGATTGCTGGTGACGTTGTTGCCTTCAAACCACCAACACAAGGTTCTATCTCAGGTCTTCTTTTGGTTGAAGCATTTGTTGAAGCTGGTATCCCTTCAGGTGTCTTGAACTCTATCACAGGTCGTGGTTCTGTTATCGGTGACTACATCGTTGAACACAAAGCAGTTGATTTCATCAACTTCACAGGTTCAACACCAGTTGGTGAAAACATCGGTCGTTTGGCAGCTATGCGTCCAATCATGCTTGAACTTGGTGGTAAAGATGCCGCTATCGTTCTTGAAGATGCTGATCTTGACTTGACTGCTAAAAACATTGTTGCTGGTGCCTTTGACTATTCAGGTCAACGTTGTACAGCTATCAAACGTGTCCTTGTAATGGATAGCGTTGCAGATGAATTGGTAGAAAAAGTAACTGCTTTGGTAGGTAATATCACTGTTGGTATGCCTGAAGAAAGCGCAAGCGTTACACCACTTATCGATACAAAAGCAGCTGACTTCGTTCAAGGTTTGATTGATGATGCCGTTGAACAAGGTGCTACTGCTAAAACTGAATTGAAACGTGAAGGTAACCTTATCTACCCAGCTGTCTTTGACCATGTAACAACTGACATGCGTCTTGCTTGGGAAGAACCATTTGGTCCAGTATTGCCATTCATCCGTGTATCTTCAGTTGAAGAAGCAATCAAGATTTCTAACGAATCTGAATTTGGACTTCAAGGTGCTGTCTTCACACAAGACTACCCACGTGCATTTGCAATTGCTGAACAACTTGAAGTTGGTACAGTTCACATCAACAACAAAACACAACGTGGTACAGATAACTTCCCATTCCTTGGTGTTAAAGGATCTGGTGCCGGAACTCAAGGTGTGAAATACTCTATCGAAGCTATGACTCGTGTGAAATCAACAGTATTTGATATCGCAAACTACTAAGAGTGTAGCTATTCAATCATTAAAAAAGTGTAAAGAGTCCCAATAATAGGGGCTCTTTTTCTTTTAAAATATGGTATAATAGAACTAAATTTCGAATATAGAGAGTTTTCTGACAATGAATAAATCTTATTTTTACTTGGTTATGAAGACGCATGAGTTAGAGGTACCATACACTGGTCAACTTCGTCGTGTGCGTGTTCTTCTACCTAAGAACTATGAAACGGATACAGATCGTTCTTACCCTGTCGTGTATTTCCATGATGGTCAGAATGTTCTTTATAGTAAGGAGTCTTTTTCTGGCTATTCTTGGAAGATTATCCCAACAATCAAGCGTAATCCTGATATTTCGCGCATGATTGTTGTAGCCATTGATAATGATGGTCCTGGCCGTATGAATGAGTATTCTGCGTGGAAGTACCAAGAATCTAATATCCCTGGTGTCCAGTTCGGAGGTAAGGGTGTAGAGTATGCAGAGTTTGTCATGGATGTGGTTAAACCCTTTATTGATAAGGAATACCGTACCCTCTCTGACCGTCAGCATACAGCTATGATTGGTTCATCTCTCGGTGGTAATATCACTCAGTTTATGGGGCTTGATTATAAGGAGCAGATTGGTTGTCTTGGGGTATTTTCTTCAGCTAACTGGTTGCATCAAGATGCCTTTGATCGTTACATGTCGCGTCAAAAATTGGATGCAGATCAACGTGTTTACATTTATGTGGGGACTGAGGAAGCTGATGATACTGATAAGACCTTGATGGCTGGTAACATTAAGCAGGCTTACATTGACTCTTCATTAAGCTATTACCATGATTTGATTGCTCGTGGGGTTGATTTGGAAAATATCAAGATTCACATTCAGTCTGGTGCTGAACACAATGAAGAAGCTTGGGCCGAGAATTTACCAGACTGTCTTCGCTTTTTCGCTGAAAAGTGGGACTAGTCTTTATTAACGCAAAATATTTTTAATTTAGGAAAAGGAATATAAATATGAATATCGAACATCTTAGCCACTGGAGTGGTCAACTTAATCGTGAAATGTATGTTAACCGTTATGGGCACGCTGGTATCCCTGTTGTGGTTTTTGCTTCATCAGGTGGTAGCCATAACGAATACTATGACTTTGGTATGATTGATGCTTGTGCACGTTTTATCGAAGAAGGACGCGTACAATTCTTTACGCTTTCAAGTGTGGACAGTGAAAGCTGGCTTTGTGATTGGAAAAATCCACACGATCGTGCTGAAATGCACCGTGCCTATGAACGTTATGTTATTGAAGAAGCTATTCCATTTATCAAACACAAAACTGGTTGGTTTGATCCAATGATGACAACAGGATGTTCAATGGGTGCTTACCATGCGCTTAATTTCTTCTTGCAACACCCTGATGTTTTCAATAAAGTAGTAGCCCTTAGTGGTGTCTACGATGCTCGTTTCTTTGTGGGTGAGTTTGGAGGGGATGAAGCTATTTACCAAAATTCCCCATCAGATTATATCTGGAACCAAAATGATGGTTGGTTTATCGACCGCTACCGTCAAGCTGAGATCATCGTATGTACAGGTCTTGGTGCTTGGGAACAAGATGGTCTTCCATCTTACTATAAACTCAAGGAAGCCTTTGAACAAAAGAATATTCCAGCTTGGTTCTCTGAGTGGGGTCATGATGTCGCTCACGATTGGGAATGGTGGCGTAAACAAATGCCTTATTTCCTTGACAATATGAACCTATAACTTCTTTGTCCATCCCATCTAAATAACTATAAAAGAGGAATTACTAATGAATTATCTTGTTATTTCACCATACTATCCACAAAACTTCCAACAGTTTACAGTTGAACTTGCTAATAAGGGCATCACTGTTCTTGGTATTGGTCAAGAGCCTTATGAACAATTGGATCAACCTTTGAAAGAGGCTTTGACTGAGTACTTCCGTGTAGACAATCTGGAAAACTTGGATGAAGTTAAACGTGCGGTAGCCTTTCTTTTCTATAAACACGGATCAATTGACCGAATCGAATCTCATAACGAATACTGGTTGGAATTGGATGCTGCTCTTCGTGAACAGTTCAATGTTTTTGGTGCTAAGCCAGAAGATCTTAAGAAGACTAAATTTAAGTCTGAAATGAAAAAACTCTTCCAAAAAGCTGGAGTTCCAGTTGTACCTGGTGCTGTCATTAAAACTGATGAAGATGTGGATAAAGCTGTGAAAGAAATCGGTCTTCCAATGATTGCTAAGCCAGATAATGGGGTTGGTGCAGCTGCAACCTTCAAACTTGAAACAGAAGATGATATCAATCACTTTAAGGCTGAGTGGAATCATGAAACAGTTTATTTCTTTGAAAAATTTGTAACTTCAAGCGAAATCTGTACTTTCGATGGTTTGATTGATCATGATGGTAATATTGTCTTCTCGACAACTTTTGATTATGCCCACACACCACTTGACTTGATGATTTACAAGATGGATAATTCTTACTACGTTCTTAAGGAAATGGATCCTAAGTTACGTAAGTATGGTGAGGCAATTGTCAAAGAATTTGGTATGAAGGAACGTTTCTTCCATATTGAGTTCTTCCGTGATGGTGACGATTATATTGCTATTGAATATAACAACCGTCCAGCAGGTGGTTTCACAATCGACGTGTATAACTATGCTCACTCTTTCGATTTGTACAAGGGGTATGCGGATATCGTTGCTGGCGAACCATTCCCAGCTTCTCAGTTTGAGCCACTTTACTGTTTGGCGACTTCACGTCGTGCAAGCTCTCACTATGCTTATTCAGAAGAAGAACTTTTTGATAAGTATCGTGAACAACTTAAAGTTAAGAAAATCATGCCTGCAGCCTTTGCAGAGTTGCAAGGTGACTTCCTCTATATGTTGACAACTCCAAGTCGTGAGGAAATGGAACAAATGATTGAGGACTTTGGTAAAAAAGCCTAGTCTGTATATGTTAAAAGCACTTCAGAGTAAACTGAAGTGCTTTTGTAATGCCTTATTTTTCGTGAAGTTCTTGATTTTTAAGAACCAGTTCTGAAACTTTGGCGAATTTTTTAAGTTTTTTGAGGTCTTCTGGATGGGTTACAAAGCTAATGACGCTACCTTCATTTCCCATACGACCAGTACGTCCTGCACGGTGAGTATAGGCTTCGCGATCTCGAGGTATATCGAAGTTGATGACTACCTCTAGATTTTCAATATCGATGCCGCGTGCCAAGAGGTCAGTACCGAGTAAGAGTGAAATCTCATGATTCTTGAATTTTTCCAAGATAACCTTACGGAATTTGATGTTGATGTCACTAGCCAATGATACCGCTGAAGCCCCGTTAAATTGGAGGCGTTCTTCAGTAGCCCCAAGGTCAGATAGACTGTTAAAAAAGACAAGGCCACGGAAGTCAGGGATATTGGAGAACTTACGAAGAAGTTCGACACGGTTACGTTTATCAACACTGATAAAATAATGTTTGATGGTGTCAAGTTCTTGATCAGATAGGTCATAAACGATGGTATTTTCGACAAGATTTTGATCATCAATTTTGTTGGTTGCCGAAATATAAATCATTTGATGGTCACGAGGAACATGGTGGCTGATTTTTGTCACAAAGTGGTATTGGCTATCACTGAGAAGCTCATCAAATTCATCTAGGACGATGGTGTTGACATTCATCATCTTGATCTTTTTGAGTTTAATCAGCTCAAAGACACGGCCAGGTGTTCCGATGAGAATTTCCGGTCCTTTCTTCAGGCGTTCAATTTGTCTCTTTTGACTAGAGCCAGAAAGGAAGAGTTGGGCAGTGAGTCCTAGTGGCTCAGCCCATTGTTTGGTCACATCAAAAATCTGTCCAGCAAGCTCTGAATTGGGTGCTAGGATAAGCAATTGCTGAGATTTTTTGGGCTTGAGTGAGAGGAGCAATGGGAGAAGGTAGGCTAGAGTCTTACCTGTTCCTGTAGGACTGATACCTAGGATATTGTCTCCTTCAGTGATTGGTGCAAAGAGTTCTTTTTGAATGGCAGTCTCTGTAGTGATTCCTTTTTCTTTAAGGAGGTCTTGCCATTGTTCAGGAAAGTTTTTAAACATAAAAGTCTCATTTTCTATATGGATTTGCTTTTATTATATCATGATTTAGTGTAGAATAAATAAGAAAGACTATATTAGATAGGAATTTACCATGCCTAAAAAACCGATTATTATTGGGGTTACGGGTGGCTCTGGTGGAGGTAAGACCAGTGTTTCTCGTGCCATTCTATCAAATTTTCCAGATGAGAAAATTGCTATGATTGAGCATGATTCTTATTATAAGGATCAGTCACATTTGACCTTTGAAGAGCGTGTGTCAACTAACTACGACCATCCCTTTGCCTTCGATACAGATCTTATGATTGAACACATCAATGAGCTGATTGCTGGGCGTCCAGTGGATATTCCGATTTATGACTACACCCAACACACTCGTAGTGAAAAGACTTATCGTCAGGAACCACAGGACGTCTTCATTGTTGAAGGGATTTTGGTACTTGAGGATAAACGCTTGCGTGATTTGATGGATATCAAGCTTTTTGTAGATACTGATGATGACATTCGTATTATCCGTCGTATCAAGCGTGATATGGAAGAGCGTGGCCGTAGCTTGGATAGTATCATTGAGCAATATATCAGTGTGGTTAAACCTATGTACCACCAGTTTATCGAACCTACGAAACGCTACGCAGATGTGGTGATTCCTGAAGGTGTCACAAATACTGTTGCTATCGATTTGATTAATACTAAGGTAGCAAGCATTTTGAAAGAAAGTCAGAAAGCCTAAGCAGGAGCTTGGCTTTTTTGGTATAATTGAAACGTTATGATTATTTTACAAGGAAACAAGATTGAGCGCTCTTTCTCAGGGGATGTGCTCTTTGATAATATTAATATTCAGGTAGATGAACGCGATCGTATTGCCCTTGTTGGACGTAACGGTGCTGGGAAATCAACCCTATTGAAAATTTTGGTTGGAGAGGAAGCGCCGACAAGTGGTGAAATCAACACAAAACGTGATTTGAATTTGTCTTACTTAGCTCAGGATAGTCGCTTTGAGTCTAGCAATACCATCTATGCGGAAATGTTGAATGTTTTTGCAGGTCTTCGTGCAGACGAAAAACGCCTTCGTGACATGGAAATGAAGATGGCTGAGTTAACTGGGTCAGACTTGGACAAGTTAATGACTGACTACGATCGCCTTTCTGAGGATTTCAGACAGCGAGGTGGTTTTACCTATGAATCTGATATCAGAGCCATTCTCAATGGTTTTAAGTTTGATGAAAGCATGTGGGAGATGCCTATTTCAGATCTTTCTGGAGGGCAAAACACGCGCTTAGCTTTGGCGAAAATGCTGCTTGAGAAGCCTGAACTCTTGATACTGGATGAACCGACTAACCACTTGGATATCGAAACCATTGCCTGGTTGGAGAATTACCTGGTCAATTATCAGGGAGCTCTAATCATTGTCAGTCACGACCGTTATTTTTTGGATAAGGTGGCGACAGTAACCCTGGATTTGACCAAACATAGTTTAGATCGTTATGTCGGAAACTATTCAAAATTCATGGACCTTAAGGCTGAAAAGTTGGCCACTGAAGCAAAGAACTTCGAAAAACAACAAAAGGAAATTGCTAAGTTGGAGGACTTTGTTAATCGTAATATTGTCCGTGCTTCTACAACTAAGCGTGCTCAAGCCCGTCGTAAACAGCTAGAGAAAATGGAACGTCTGGATAAGCCAACAGAAGGCCAGAAGTCAGCTAATATGACTTTTCATGCGGATAAGGTCTCTGGGAATGTGGTCTTGACAGTTAAGGATGCTGCTATTGGTTATGACGATGAGATTCTCTCAGAGCCTATTTCCCTGGATGTTAAGAAGATGGATGCCATTGCCATCGTTGGTCCAAATGGTATCGGGAAAACAACCTTTATCAAGTCGGTAGTGGGTAAATTGCCTTTTATCAAGGGAACGTCAACCTATGGTGCTAATGTTGAAGTGGGGTATTATGATCAAACCCAATCTGCCTTGACACCGTCGAACACAGTCCTTGATGAGTTATGGAATGATTTTGCGACGACTCCTGAAGTTGAGATTCGTAACCGTCTGGGGGCCTTTCTCTTCTCAGGTGATGATGTCAAAAAGTCTGTTTCCATGCTCTCTGGTGGTGAGAAAGCTCGTCTGCTCCTAGCTAAATTATCAATGGAAAACAACAACTTCCTCATCCTAGATGAGCCGACCAACCACTTGGACATTGATAGTAAGGAAGTCTTGGAAAATGCCCTCATTGACTTTGATGGAACGCTTCTCTTTGTCAGCCATGACCGTTACTTTATCAACCGTGTGGCAACAAAAGTGATGGAAATTTCTGAGGATGGGGCAACTATTTACCTTGGAGATTATGATTACTACCTTGAGAAAAAGGCGGAGCTTGAAGAGTTAGCACGTCTTGAAGCAGAGGAAAATCAAGTATCAGAGGAAGTCCAAGTCGCTTCAGCGGGTGCTAGTGATTATCAAACTCAAAAAGCCAATCAAAAAGAGCTGCGTAAATTAAGCCGACGCATTGAGCAAATTGAAAATGAGCTAGAGACGATTGAAGAACGATTGGAGGAAATCTCTGCTGCCATGCTTGAAACAAATGACGTGGCAGAATTGTCTGACTTACAGAAAGAGCTGGATGACTTATCAGTCAATCAAGAAGCTCTGATGGAAGAGTGGAGTGACCTATCAGAACAATTGGAAGGTTAAGGGATGATGAGAACCCTTTCATGATTTGAGTTGTGAAAGGCTTACATTGTTGGTATAATAGTCTTAGTATATAAAAGGAGACTAACTTTATGAACAAAGTAAAGAAAAAAGTGTATCGTAACACAACATCTTTCAACATGATGGCATGGGGATCATTTGCCTTCTTCGTAATCTTGATGTTGGTAGGCCTCTATACCCTTAAAGAGCCTTTGATGGTTAAGGGTTACTACCTCATGGGATGTGTTGGTTTGATTTCATCTTCATTTACAGTATCTAAGGTTGTCCGTGATAACCAAGAAGATGAGGAAAACTATAATAAGCTCATCGCTCAACAAACTTTCGAACAATAAGAGGAGAAGCCTGAAAAGGCTTTTTCTTTTTGCAGAAAATGCACAAATATTCTGACTCTTCCCTAGTGGAAGTGTTATAATGGAGTGAAGAGGGGTAGATGATTTTGGAATGTGCTAAGTCCAATTCATCAGCCCTAATGCCTTATAAGACTAATTATCGTATAAGAATGCGTTAGTGAAAAGGTAGGTAATATTATGGAATTCAAAGTGAAAGATGGTCAAATCATCTATTATCGTGATCTCGGTAAAGGCTTTCCAATTGTTTTTTTGCATGGCAATAATTTGTCAGGGAATTACTTTGGAAGGCAAGGAATTCTGTATCGAGACTATCGTTTAATTTTCATTGATAGTCGTAATCACGGCAGGTCCAGTCGTCAGAGTGTAAAGATGACCTTTGAACAGATGGCTGCCGATTTGGAGGAAATTTTGCAATATTTGAATATCAAGAAGGCCTTATTTGTCGGTCATAGTGACGGTGCTAATTTGGCTATGGTTTATGCTAGTCGTTATCCTGACCGGATTGCAGGGCTCTTGCTTAATGCGGGAAATATGACCTTTAATGGGTTGACGAGACGCTCAAGATTCGCAGTCTATATACAATATCTTTGCTTAAAAGCCTTGTCACCATTTTCATCTAAAATGGATATCATGGCTCAGGTAACAGGTCTGATGCTTCATGACTTGCCATTAGATAGGGAACGTCTACATCAGGCTGCCTATCCTGTTTGGGTAGTTATGGGGCAAAGGGATGTTATCAGTATTAGGCATTCTAGAGAGATTTCAGAGCTCTTTCCGATTCATAAGCTCTATGTCCAACGTCGAGAAGGGCATCGTCTAGCTCAACGTAAATATAAGGTCTTTAATCAAATGATTCGTGAGCTTGTGAGAATTAGTCGAAAAGAGGTGGTGGCATGAAGCGTCTTTTAGAGAGACTTCAACCTTTAAAAGCAGCCGTTAAATCCATCTTTTTTATCTCGATTACGGTTCTTGTCGTCATAGAATTGGTTCGTCTAAAACGGACCATCACTTTAGAGTCACTGGAGTCAGCTCTGTCTGGTTTGTCTATTTGGCATCTTGTTTTGATGGCTGTCATCGGACTAGTCCCTGTCTCCCCCATGCTCTTTTATGACATCATACTGAATAAGGAGCTAGAAACGGATTATTCCAAATCCTATATCTTAGAAACAAGTTGGGCTGTCAATACCATTAATAACTTGGCTGGTTTTGCTGGTTTGGTCGATGTGGGACTGCGATATTCCTTTTATTCTGAGGATGGGCAGGAAAAGACAGGTGTTAAGGCACTTTCTCGTTTATTGCCTTATTTTATGTCGGGCCTATCCCTTTTAAGTGGTTTGGTATTCGCTGTCTTTTGGTTCTTCCCTCTAAGTCCAGACTTAAGAAAATATTGGTTACTCTTATTGGGTATTTTCCTTTATCTGCCTTTTATTTTCTTTGTTTCTAGTCGTGAAAAGTTAACCTATTTTGGTCAAGTACCGTTGAAAACGAGGCTAAGTCTTCTTTTAGCTTCGACAGCTGAATGGGGAACGGCCCTGGGGAGCTTTGTCAGTGTGGCTTATTTAATGGGCTTACATGTTCCACTTTATAATCTGGTTCCACTTTATTTCCTAGCGGTTATTATTGGTATCTTCTCTATGATTCCGGGTGGAATTGGTAGTTTCGATTTGATTGTGATTACCGGTCTGACCTCTATGGGGGTTAGTAATGCTCTTGCGGTTAGTCTGCTCTTGCTCTTTCGTTTAACCTACTACGTTATTCCCTTCATGCTTGGTGTTGTCTTCTTTTTCAAACACATGGGAGGACGTATCAACGAGAAATACTTCAAACTTTCTTCACGAGTATTTGGTGGAAGTCTCCACCGTTTTCTCGTATATTTGCTACGTTTTTTAGGGATTTTCTTGATTTTGTCTGCCTTAATCCCTGAACGCTTGGCTAATGTCTACTTTATTAGCCGTTTTGATCCTATTCAGGAGCAGTTGATTTGGCAATTCCCAAGTATCCTATTTGGAACCCTATTTATTTTCATGGCTCGTCTCATTAGACGTCGGGTTAAGGGTGCTTTTGTTGCCTCCTTGATAACCTTTGTCTTGGCCTTAATTTATGTCAATCTCAATGGTATTTCATGGGCCATGTCTTTCCTAATTTTACTCTCTTTGGTGCTTATGTTGATCATCAGAAAAAGATTGTATCATCGTTACTTTGTTTATAGTTGGGAAGACAAAACCAAGGATTTTCTTTTCCTAGCCTTTACGATTCTGGTTCTTCTCGTTTTGGGTGGCAGCGGTTTTTGGTCTCATTTGTTGCCACCTAAGAATCGGGATGTTCTTGGACATTTTGTTCATATTTGGTTTGATATTTTACTGGCATCAGTTATCATTGCAACCATAGTTTGGGGAGTCTTGAGAATTTTGGCACCCCGCAGGCCTTTTGGTCAAAGCATGGATGATGAGCGCTTCACAGCTCTCCTTGAGAAATATGGAGGTGCATCAGAAAGTGCCCTGGCTTATTTACATGATAAACGCCTCTTTTGGTATCGTGTCGATGGACAAGACCAGGTAGTTTTCCAATTTGCACAAACCAGTAACAAGTGTGTGGTTATGGGAAATCCGATAGGTAATGAAAACTATTACCGAGCAGCTTGGGAATCTTTCTTGAAGACCTTATCGGATTGGAATTTACAAGCCTTGTTTTATGAGGCAGATGAGAGTATTACCCTGATGCTTCATGATTATGGCTTTGATTTTATGAAATTTGGGGAAAATGCCATGGTTGATTTGACGTCATTTTCTGTTGATGGTAAGCATGGTAAGAAGTTCCGTAAGCCAACCAATCGTGTTGAAAAAGCAGGTTTCCAGTTTAAGTTACTTGACCCTCCATTTTCAGAGACTCAGATGCAAGAAATGAAGGCTGTCTCAGATATTTGGCTTAACGGTCGTAAGGAGAAGGGCTTCTCTCTTGGTTTCTTTGATGTAGCCTATTTGCAGCAGGCACCGATTGCTATTGTTGAGAGTGAGGAGGGAGAAATTGTAGCCTTTGCCAATATCATGCCAACCAAAAACAAACGGGTGGCGACGATTGACCTTATGCGTTATGACTTTGAAAAGGCACCTGAAGGCATCATGGATTACCTCTTTGTGAAACTCTTCCAGTACTTCCAAGCAGAAGGAAAGCAGTACTTTGATATGGGAATGGCTCCACTCGCGAATGTGGGTACTGAAGAAGATAGTTTCTTGGAAGAGAAGGTTGCCAATTTAGTCTATGTCTTTGCGCAGCGTTTTTACTCTTTTAGTGGGCTCCAACGTTATAAAGAGAAGTTCTCTCCAATATGGTCTCCAAAATACATTGTTTATCCTAAACGAACTTGGCTCTTGTTTGATATGATTGCCATTCTAAGGATTGATAATCGTAAAATTGAAGACAGATTGAAGAAAAGACGTCTTTGGAAATAGATATGAAAAATAGCGAAACCCTAAGGTTTCACTATTTTTCTATGTCATAGAATTATTTCTCAAATTCTGCTTTTGATTTAGTATCTGCGTATTCTTCAGCGACTTCGCTTGAAAGAATGTCATTGTAACTTGGCAATTTAATGTCTTGGCCATATTTGTTACGAAGGGCAGTAGTGACCAAACGGTAGGCCAGGTTGGCGTTACGAGAAAGAATTGGTCCATGGAAGTAGCTACCATAAACATTTTTATAGTGGACACCCTCAGAACCGTCTTCCTTGTTATTACCATTACCGTAGAGCACTTTTCCAAGTGGTTTTTCATCATCAGAGAGGAAGGTACGCCCTTGGTGATTCTCAAAGCCATAGTAAGTTTCATCGAACTCTTCGTTATGGATCTTAATGTCACCAATATAACGATTATTTTCTTGATTAAGGGTGTAGTGGCCCATAACACCGATACCATCAATGCGGACACCATTAGCCTGGATGTAATATTGACCAAGAAGTTGGAAACCACCACAGATGGCAAGAATTACTTTGTTATCTTGGATGAATTGACCAATAGCCTCACGCTTAGTTGGGAGGTCTTTAGCAACGATGGATTGTTCGTAGTCTTGACCACCTCCAAAGAAGACCATGTCGTAGTGGTCCTTGTCGAAGTCATCACCAACTGAAACGATGTCGAAGGTCATCTTAGCACCAAGTTTTTCACCCACGTATTTGATCATAAGGACATTTCCGTTGTCACCGTAGGTATTGAGTAGATTACCATAAAGGTGGGCAACATTTAGGTCATAGGTGTAGTCACGATTTTCTGGAGATTTGAGTGAAGTATAAGTCATTAGTTCATCTCCTTTCCGACAGCATGACGTTGAGCAAGAATATCACGGAATTCAAGCATGGCAGTATAGGTCGCTAAGATATAGGCATGATCGCAATCTTGTTTTTCAATCAAGGCCATAATATCTTCAAGTTTTTCTGCTTGCGTAATCTTTTCTTCTGGATAGCCGGTTACACGAAGACGGCGGGCAATTTCAGAATGACGAACACCACCAGCGTTAATCTCAGGGATATCCATCTCGATAATGCTTTCAAAGTTGGCATCCCAAATCCAGCTAGTATCAATACCATCAGCATAGTTGGCGTTAAGAAGGACTGACAAGCTAAATGGATAATCTGCAAGTTTAATCATATCGAGAGCTTGGCTGGCTCCTACTGGATTCTTAATTAGTACGAGAGTACATGATTTGTCACCAATCTTAAAGGTTTCTTGGCGTCCAAAGACAGCACGACTCTTATCAAAACCAGCTTTGATTTGCTCTGGAGCCACTCCGAAGAATTCAGCGACAGAGACGGCAGCAAGGGCATTGTAGATGTTATAAAGACCACCGACATTAATTTTGTAATCTTGTCCATCAATGACAAATTCAGAAGTAGTGTTAGTGATTTTAGTCAACTCTGTTAGCTTATAGTCTAATTCTGGACGGTGAAAGTCACAGTTGAGGCATACATAGTCACCCAAATTAGCATAAGTATTGAGGCGATACTGAAGAATGCTCTCACATTTAGGGCAGACAATTCCTTCGGTATTATAATGTGCCAGCTCTGGAGCGTGTTTTTCAGTGTCAAAACCATAGAAGCGTACAGGATTGACCACCTCTTTAGAATTAAAGAGAGGACTGTCTCCATTGGCCAAAATAGTGGCCTCAGGTGCCTTAGCAGCACCATCTAAAATCATCTGATAAGTAGTATAGATTTCACCATAGCGGTCCATTTGGTCACGGAAAATATTTGTGAAGACAAAAAGACTTGGAGTGATGTATTCAGTGATTTTTGGAAGGCTAGCCTCGTCAATTTCTAAGACAGCGATTTTCTTACCAGACTTGGCTTTTTTTGCTGTTAGGAAAGTAGAAGTGATTCCTGTGATCATGTTGGCCCCACTAGGGTTGGTCACAATCTCACCAAAAGCTTCTTTAAGAATTCCTACTGTTAAAGCTGTTGTCAGAGTCTTACCATTGGTTCCAGTGACAACAACAATCTCGTAATCCTTGGCTAAAGTGTCTAAAATATCTTTGTCAAATTTAAGGGCGATTTTTCCAGGCAGGGTTGAGCCACGTCCCAATTTTGAAAGGACGAAATGGCTAGCTTTTCCCGCTAGAATTCCCATGGTAGTTTTCATAGTCATGAATTTATTTTATCACAAAAAGTAGTGATTGTAGTCTCAAAATAGTTAGAATTCGTGGTATAATAGAAACTGTTTAAAAATTAAAAGAAAGTGTGATATGTATGGGAATACTTTCGTCCATTGATATTGATTTTTGGCGGTCACTCTTTGATAGTCCGCTGAAAGTTGTCGTCAATAGTTTGGACATATTGATTGTTGCTTTTTTAATTTATCGCTTTATTAGGGCCCTACGAGGGACAAAAATTATGACCCTTGTTCAAGGGGTTGTCTTATTTATTTTAGTCAAACTGATTTCTGATTTTATAGGCTTCACGACGATTTCTTATTTGATGAATCAGGTTATCAACTATGGAGCCATTGCGGCGGTTGTAATCTTTGCGCCAGAGCTTCGTTCTGCACTTGAAACCTTTGGACGTACGCCTCAGCATTTTTTGCAAAATAAAGAGGTTAGCTCAGATGAGAAGTTGGTTCAAGCCTTCGTTAAAGCTGTTAAGTACATGAGTCCTCGTAAGATTGGTGCCTTGGTTTCTATTGAACAGACTCAGACCCTACAAGAGCAGATTGCGACTGGCATTCCACTTGATGCAGTGGTGACTGGGGAACTATTAATTAATATTTTCATTCCAAATACACCGCTTCATGATGGGGCAGTTATTATCAGAGATAACAAGGTTGCGACGGCTTGTTCTTATCTGCCATTGACGGAATCTAATAAGATTTCCAAAGAATTTGGAACTAGGCACAGGGCTGCCATTGGTCTTTCAGAACAAACAGATGCGCTTACCTTTGTTGTGTCAGAGGAGACTGGGGCGATTTCCATTGCTTACAAGGGAAATTTCATCCATGATCTCTCTGTTCAAGAATTTGAACAAGAGTTGAGTCTTATCTTGTTGAAAGAACAAGAACCACGTCAGTCATTCTTCCAACGTTGGATGGGAGGTAGCAAAAAATGAAGCGTTTTGTAAATTTCTTTAAAAACGATCGTTTATGGCAGATGCTAGTTGCTCTCTTCTTTGCTGTGGTACTCTTTTTCACGGCATGGTCGGGAAATACGCAAAATAAAAACAATAGCTCAAGTGCATCTAATACCTTTACACAAACCGTTGAGTCGGTTCCTGTGGATATTAAATATGATAGTGATAAGTACTTTATCAGTGGTTATTCCTATGATGCCGAAGTCTATTTGACAGCGACAACACAGCTGGCTTTAACGACTGAGACAAGTAGTGATACGCGTCACTTTAAATTAGTTGCTGATTTGTCGAATTTGGGTCAAGGAACCAGTCGAGTACCTATTCAGGTTAAGGATCTTCCAGCTGGAATGTCTGCGCAAGTATCGCCATCAACCTTGACGGCGACTATTGGTAAAAAAGCCAGCAAGACCTTTGACGTCGTAGCTAACATCACATCAGATAAGTTAGCAAATGGCTATGAAGTTAAAAAAGTTAGCCTGGATGCAACCAAGGTAGAGGTAACTTCGAGTGAAGATATCATTAACCAGATTGATCATGTTCAAGCAGTATTGGAAGGCGATTCCAACCTGTCTGAAGATTATGATGGGAACTTGGTCCTTCAAGCAGTTTCGACCAATGGAACAGTCCTAGCAAGTTCAATCTCACCAGCTAAGGTGCATGCCAAGATTAGTTTGCGAAAATTAAGCAAATCTGTTCCTGTCAAGGTCGAACTGACTGGAGATAAGGCTAGCAATGTGTCTAGTATCAGCTATAGCTTTAATCGTGGACATGTGACTATTGTTGGTAGTCAAGAAGCTATGGATAAGATTGATAGCATTACAGTCCCTGTGGACATTAGCCAAGTGACTAAGGACACTTCAAAAACAATAGACCTTAAGGCAGAAGGTGTTACGGTTCAGCCTGGCACTGTTAAGGTTAACTTAAAAGTTACGCAAAAATAGGGGAGTTACATTTTTCCTAAATTCATGTATAATGGATGGGATTGAGAGGGACTAATCTCATAAAAATGTAACCAATTAAAAATGTTTAAAATCAAGGGTTGAAAATATTGGCGAAATCTTATAAAGTTAGATTGTCTAGATAGATTTCACTAGATTGACTCTTGCTAAACAGCATCACAGTTTAAGGAGGATTTAGTGCTCAAGCACTAATAATAAAATTATGGGTAAATATTTTGGAACAGACGGTGTTCGTGGAGAAGCAAACGTTGAACTTACGCCTGAATTGGCCTTTAAATTAGGTCGTTTTGGTGGTTATGTGCTTAGCCAACATGAGACTGGCCGTCCTAAAGTTTTTGTGGCACGTGATACACGTATCTCTGGTGAGATGTTGGAATCTGCCTTAGTAGCAGGTTTGCTCTCAGTGGGTATTGAAGTCTACAAACTTGGAGTGCTTGCGACACCTGGCGTCTCATACTTGGTCCGTACAGAAAATGCAAGCGCTGGTGTTATGATTTCAGCCAGCCATAATCCAGCTCTTGATAATGGTATCAAGTTCTTTGGTGGCGATGGTTTTAAATTGGATGATGCGCGTGAAGCGGAAATTGAAGCCCTTCTCGATGCTACAGAAGATACGCTTCCACGTCCTTCGGCTGAAGGACTTGGAACACTTGTGGATTATCCAGAGGGTCTTCGTAAATACGAAAAATTCTTGGTGGCTACAGGTGTTGACCTCGGTGGCATGAAAGTTGCCTTGGATGCGGCTAATGGAGCAGCTGCGGTATCTGCACGTAACATTTTCCTTGACTTGAACGCAGAAATCTCTGTTATTGGTGACCAACCTGATGGCCTTAACATCAATGCTGGTGTTGGTTCGACACACCCAGAGCAGTTGCAAGCCTTGGTTAAAGAAACTGGCTCAGCTATTGGTCTTGCTTTTGATGGTGACAGTGACCGTCTCATCGCTGTTGATGAAAATGGCGATATTGTTGATGGTGATAAGGTGATGTATATCATTGGTAAACATTTGTCTCAAAAAGGCGAGTTGACTAAAAATACTATTGTAACAACAGTTATGTCAAACCTTGGTTTCCACAAGGCACTTGACCGTGAAGGCATTAACAAGGCAGTGACTGCTGTTGGTGACCGTTATGTTGTCGAAGAAATGCGTAAAAACGGCTATAACCTTGGTGGTGAACAGTCTGGACACGTTATTATCATGGATTACAACACAACTGGTGATGGTCAATTGACAGCTATCCAATTGACTAAAGTCATGGTTGAAACAGGTAAGAGCTTGTCTGAATTGGCTTCAGAAGTGACCATCTATCCACAAAAATTGGTTAATATCCGTGTGGAAAATAGCATGAAAGATAAGGCTATGGAAGTTCCTGCAATTGCATCTATCATTGAAAAAATGGAAGCTGAGATGGCTGGAAATGGACGTATCTTGGTTCGTCCAAGTGGTACTGAACCTCTTCTTCGTGTTATGGCAGAAGCACCAACAGATGATGAAGTGAACTACTATGTTGATACGATTGCCGATGTTGTTCGTGCAGAAATTGGATTGGACTAAGTATGATAGCTAAGCTCAGAGCCTTCATGGCCACCGAAGTTTTCAAGTACCTGTTCTTTGGTGTCTTGGCAACTTTGGTTTATATGGTCAGTCGTACTTTGATTTTCCAGTTTACCCAACAAGGAACACTTTCAGCAGTCTTAGCGAATGCGATTGCCATTATCTTTGCCTTTTTTACAAATGACATGTTTGTCTTTAATCAGGAAAAGACAGGTATGGTTACGCGCTTTGTTAAGTTCGTGGGTGCTCGCCTATTGACCTTGGTCTTGGATTTGGCTCTGGCCTATTTCTTGGTCGATACCTATCCAGAAATTATTGGTCAATTTGTTGGTCATAGTCATGCTTGGGTAAACGGTATCGAGAGCCTCTTCTCTCAGGTCCTTATCATTGTATTGAACTATATTATTTCTAAATTCTTCGTCTTTACAGGCGAGAAAGTATAAGCAAAAAGGAAGTTGTTAGGAAATGTGTTAAAAGCATTTCTTACCAATCTCCTTTTTTGATATAATTGAAGAGACTTAAAAAATAGAAAGATGAAATATGTACGTACAATTATCTCAACGCCTCAAGGACGTAGCAACCTATGTTCCCAAAGGCGCAAAACTCTTGGATGTAGGCAGTGATCATGCCTATCTTCCGATTTATTTACTTGAAAAAGGCCTGATTACTTCAGCTATTGCTGGTGAAGTTGTAAAAGGGCCCTATGAATCTGCTCTTGCTAATGTCTCAGCTTCTGGTTTCCAAGATAAAATCGAGGTGCGCTTGGCTAATGGCTTGGCTGCCTTCGAACCTGCTGATGACGTAACCACTATCACGATTTGTGGTATGGGAGGACGTCTTATTGCGGATATCCTTGATGCTGGAAAGGACAAACTTAAGGGCGTAGACCGTCTGATTTTACAACCAAATAATCGTGAAGATGATCTCCGTATCTGGTTGATGGAAAATGGTTTTGAGATTATTGCAGAGTCTATCATGACTGAAAATGGCAAATACTACGAAATCATGGTGGCAGAAGCTGGACACATGAGCCTTTCGGACAAGGAAGTGCGTTTTGGTCCTCATCTCATGAAAGACCAATCTCAGGTTTTCCAGCTCAAATGGCAACGTGAAATCAATAAATTAGAGATTGCTTTAGGATCCATTCCACTGACCAATCAGGCTGATCGTACAGCTATTGAAGATAAAATTCAAACCATTAAGGAGGTTTTGGACCATGTTAGCTAGTGAACTTATTAAGACTTATGAAGAATTTTGTCCACAGGAGCTTTCTATGGAAGGTGATGTGGTTGGCTTGCAGATTGGCAGTCTGGATATGGAGATTCAGAGGGTTATGGTCACCTTGGATGTTCGTGAGAATACGGTAGCCGAAGCCATTGAAAAAAATGTGGACCTCATTATTGCTAAACATGCTCCAATTTTTCGTCCAGTTAAGGATTTGGTGTCTTCGCCTGACCGAGATATTTTACTTGACCTGGTTAAGCATGATATTGCAGTCTATGTGAGTCATACTAATATTGATGTCGTTAATGATGGGCTTAATGATTGGTTCTGTGACTTACTTGATATTAAAGACACCACTTATTTAACGCAGACTTCTGAAAATTATGGAATCGGTCGAGTAGGTGATATCGTGCCTCAGACTATTGAAGAACTTGCTCTTAAAGTCAAGTCTGTTTTTGGCTTAGATAGTGTTCGCTTGGTTCGTTATAATCATGACAATCCTCTAGTTAGCCGTGTGGCTATTTGTGGGGGTAGCGGTCAAGGATTTTACCAGGATGCTTTGAAAAAGGGCGCACAAGTTTTCATCACTGGTGATGTTTACTACCATACAGGACAGGAAATGATTACTAATGGTCTCTTGGCAATTGATCCTGGTCACCATATCGAATCCCTTTTTATCTCAAAGATTGCTGAGAAACTTGAGGCTTGGAAACTTGAGCATGATTGGAATGTGACCATACTTGAAAGTCAGTCCTCAACAAATCCTTTTGACCATTTGTAGGAGGATGTGTCTGTGACTTGGCTTTTACATCAAAATGTGGTCTTTTTGGTCTTGCTTGCTGGTCTTTTTACTTGGGGCTGTACCATTGTCGGATCGGCCATTGTTTTCTTCTTCAAGAATATTAGCCGTAAATTGCTAGATATCATGATGGGCTTTGCGGCAGGTGTCATGATTGCGGCCTCTTTTTGGTCGCTTTTGGACCCCTCTTTAACTTATGCGACTCAAAATGGCTATGGGAAGTGGTCATGGTTCCCTGCGGCAGCTGGTTTCTTGCTTGGAGGTGTTGCCCTTCGTTTGATTGATGCCATCGTTCCCCATTTGCATTTGGGGAATGACATCTCTAAAGCAGAAGGTATTCAACCTCGTAAGAAAAAGTTGTCCAAGACAGCCCTGCTCTTTCTGGCTATCACCATTCATAATTTTCCAGAGGGATTAGCAGTCGGTGTGACTTTCGGAGCCTTGGCTGGTGGCAATATGACATTCGCGGGTCTTATGGGAGCCATTGGTCTAGCTATAGGTATTGGTTTGCAGAATGTCCCTGAAGGTGCAGCCCTCTCAGTTCCTATTCGAGCAGATGGAAAATCTCGTATCAAGGCCTTTTATTGGGGATCTATGTCAGCTATCGTGGAGCCTATAGGGGCTGTTATGGGAGCTGCCCTTGTCATGTTGATGATGGCAATCATTCCTTATGCTTTGGCCTTTGCGGCCGGAGCCATGATTTTTGTGGTAACGGAGGAATTGATTCCTGAATCACAAACCAATGGTAATACTGACGTCGCAACCTTGGGGCTCATGGTTGGCTTTGTCGTCATGATGGTCATGGACGTGGCCTTAGGTTAAAAATACTAGAGAGCTGTGCCTATTGATATAGGACTCAGCTCCTTTCAAATAGATGGAGTAAAAAATGAAAATTGCAATTGTTGGTGCAGGTATCGTCGGTTCAACGGCTGCCTATTACTTATCAAAAGAAAAAGGCGTAGAAGTTACAGTATTTGATCATGGTCTTGGACAAGCAACCAAGGCAGCAGCTGGTATTATCAGCCCCTGGTTTTCCAAGCGTCGTAATAAGGCCTGGTATCGCATGGCCCGTTTGGGAGCAGATTTTTACCAAGATTTAGTTTCAGATCTTAAAAAGGATGGTTATGACACGAACTTCTATGATCAGTCTGGTGTAGCCCTTCTCAAGAAAGACGATAGTAAATTGGACGCTTTGTACCATCATGCAGAGACGAGACTAGAAGAATCACCCATTATTGGTGAACTCTCTATAAAAAATGCTGAGGATCTCCCTGAATTCACTGGATTTGACCATTATCTCTATGCTTCTGGAGGAGCCAGAGTGGAGGGGGCAGAGTTGACAGCTACCTTGATTGAGGCCTCTGGTTTTGAAAAGGTGGGGGGACCAGTTACACTCTCTCCTCTTGACAATGGCACTTACGAGATTAATGCTCAAACTTTTGATAAGGTCATTCTCGCTTGTGGTGCCTGGCTAGGTCAAACGCTTGAACCCCTTGGTTTTGAAGTAGATGTTCGCCCCCAAAAAGGTCAATTACGTGACTATTTCTTTGAGGGGTTAGATACTGGTAAGTTGCCTGTTTTGATGCCAGAGGGCGAACTAGATGTCATCCCCTTTGCTGGTGGAAAGATTTCGGTAGGAGCCAGCCACGAAAATGACCAAGGCTTTGATTTGACAGTTGATGAGACTGTACTTGCAAGTCTGGAGGAAGAGGCTAAGACCTATTTCCCTGACTTAAGTACGGCTAAGTCCTTCTCAGAACGTGTGGGAACGAGAGCCTACACGAGTGATTTCTCTCCTTTCTTTGGAGAAGTTCCAGAGCTTGAGGGTGTCTTTGTCGCCTCAGGTTTAGGCTCTTCAGGACTTACGACAGGGCCACTGATTGGAAAGAATCTGGTTGATTTGGCCATGAATCGACCTGGTAGCTTGGATAGTGCGGACTATCCAGTGGCTCAGTACATTGAGAAAAAAGACTAATAGTATTAAAGTTCTTCTAGATATTTAGACTCAAGAATCAGCTGGCTATTTCTCGCTATTGAGGGATGTTGGCTGATTCTTTTTTATTAGTGTTATTTACATCTATTTCTTATTTGATTAGAAAATGATAAAATAGTAACTGTTCATCGATTGTAGGTGATTACTAATAAAAAATGGGGAGGGACTATGTTCCAAAAAGTTAAAGTATATGTGACAGTCTTTGTTTCCTTGTTAGCCATAAGTTTAGGCTTGTCTGTCAAAGCAGGGGCAGCAGAAGACTTGACTGTGACAAAGACAAGAATTGTCCTAGAGAGTTATGAGTTTGGTCCTGCTGTAACCAAAGTCATTTTTGAATTTAATCAGAAGGTCACACCAGAGGTTGTCCACAGCTCAACCCAGGTTACAACAGCAGGAGTTAGTCGTCAGGTGACGAATTCTTATGTGTCTGACGATCAGGGGCATGTGGTCTATTATGATAACAGCAAGTATGTGACGCTTGAATTGAGCCTACCTTCTTATAATCGCTACAACATGGGTGGAAATGCTGAACCTATGTATTTTAACCTTTCTACTTGGACTAACCAATGGCTGGAAAGTTATATGGTATCAATGAAAGATTTGTCAGTAGTGGCAGAAGGTAGTAGTCAGTCGCAAATGGTGTCTTCTGAGCAAGATGCCATCAATAATCGTTTGATGCCAACAACGGAGGTTTTCGATGAGCGAGGGCAGGTAGGTAACATGCAGTATGCGGCTTATAGTGCCCAAACCGGTACAGGAAATAGCACCAAACCTTTGATAGTCTGGCTACACGGCATTGGTGAAAGAGGGACAGATATGAATATTCCCCTTCTTTCAAATGACGTCTATGCGCTTACCCAGCCTGAGATTCAAGGCCATTTCTTAACAACTGGTGATCAGGCGCGTGGGGTCAATGTGCTTGCTGTTCAAACGCAGACACCTTGGGGTTCGGATAATGTAGCACAACTCAAAGAGACCATTGATACATACCTAGCCAATCACCCAGAGGTAGATAAGGGACGAATTTATCTTGCAGGGGTTTCCAATGGTGGTGGTATGGTCTTGACCATGGGAGCAACCTATCCAGATTATTTTGCAGCTCTCATTCCAATTGCTGCTCCCTTAACTGTTGACCAATCTGGGATTGATAAACTGAAGAACCAGCCTATGTGGTTGATTCACACGAAAGCAGACACAACAGTTCAACCAGAAAATAGTGTCTTGCCTCTATACAAGAGTTTGATTACCTCTGGAGCTTCTAACAAATGGTTTTCATACTTTGAAACAGCTACCGGGACTGATCTTCCTGGTACAGAGTATGATGGGCATTGGGCTTGGATTTATTTCTTCCATGACCAGGTGATTGGCGTTCAGCATCCTGAAAATACGAAAAATTGGGATGGTTATAGTGGTATGGTAGCCACTGACCCAATCTATGGCGGTGGCTCTCGAGCTAGTGTCAATGGGCAAACCTATAACAGTATCTTTGACTGGATGAGTGCACAAAGGCACTGAAGAAGATGATGATTACGCTTTCTAAGGAAAGTGCTACAAGAGGTTATCTTCAATCTAAAAGGGTTTCAATCGAAATCCTTTTTTCATTGGATTAAGAAAATGGACACTTGTGATTTTCTTAATGAAAGCTTAAGAACATAGGGTTTACCGTGACAAGAGGGCTGAAAAATGCTAAAATATAGGTAATATATTAGAGAAAAAAGGAGCCTTCTTATGAAAGGTATTATTCTTGCAGGCGGTTCAGGGACGCGTTTGTATCCATTGACTCGTGCTGCATCAAAACAACTGATGCCGATTTACGATAAACCAATGATTTATTACCCACTATCAACGCTTATGTTGGCTGGTATTAAGGAAATCCTCATCATCTCAACACCACAGGACCTTCCACGTTTTGAAGAGCTCCTTGGTGATGGTTCTGAGTTCGGTATTTCCCTTTCTTACGCAGTACAACCAAGTCCAGATGGATTGGCTCAAGCCTTTATCATTGGTGAAGACTTCATTGGTGATGATAGTGTTGCCCTTGTTCTTGGGGACAATATTTTCCATGGCAATGGTCTTTCTGCTATGCTTCAACGTGCCGAAGCTAAGGAAAAAGGAGCTACAGTCTTTGGTTATCAAGTTAAGGATCCAGAACGTTTTGGTGTTGTTGAATTTGACGACAATATGAATGCCATCTCAATCGAGGAAAAACCTGAGCATCCAAAATCAAACTTTGCTGTAACTGGTCTTTATTTCTATGACAATGATGTTGTGGAAATTGCCAAAAATATCAAGCCAAGTCCTCGTGGCGAACTTGAAATCACGGATGTTAACAAGGCTTACTTAGAACGTGGTGACCTCTCTGTTGAACTTATGGGACGTGGCTTTGCTTGGTTGGATACAGGCACTCACGAAAGTCTCTTGCAAGCTGCTCAGTACATTGAAACAGTTCAACGTTTGCAAAATGTTCAAGTGGCTAACCTTGAGGAAATTGCCTATCGCATGGGCTACATTACTAAAGAGCAGGTCCTCGAATTGGCACAACCACTTAAGAAGAATGAATACGGGCAATATTTGCTCCGTTTGATTGGAGAAGCATAATGACTGAACAATTTTTTGGTAAAGAATTAGCTGCACGTAAGATTGATGCTATCCCAGGTCTGCTTGAATTTGATATTCCTGTTCATGGAGATAACCGTGGATGGTTCAAGGAAAACTTCCAAAAGGAAAAGATGTTGCCACTTGGTTTTCCAGAATCATTCTTTGCAGAAGGAAAATTGCAAAATAATGTTTCTTTCTCACGTAAAAATGTTTTGCGTGGCTTGCACGCTGAGCCATGGGACAAATACATCTCAGTAGCAGATGAAGGAAAGGTTCTTGGAACATGGGTTGACCTTCGTGAAGGCGAAACGTTTGGGAATACTTACCAAACAGTGATTGATGCCTCAAAAGGAATCTTCGTTCCTCGTGGTGTTGCCAATGGTTTCCAAGTTTTGTCTGATAAAGTATCCTACAGCTACCTTGTGAACGACTACTGGGCACTTGAACTCAAACCAAAATACGCCTTTGTCAACTATGCTGACCCAAGCCTTGATATCAAGTGGGAAAACTTGGAAGAAGCAGAAGTCTCAGAAGCAGATAAAAATCACCCATTGCTCAAAGACGTTAAACCCCTCAAACCAGAGGATTTGTAAGAATATAGCTCTTAAAACAATTAAGAAAATCATTATATAGTTTTTAGCTTTGTTATAAACGAGCGAAGCGAGCTATATGAATAGCTTTCCGCCGTGAGAAAAGCACCTGAACCATTGTGTTTCAGGTGCTCGGAGGTTTTGAGACAATAGGCTCAAAACTTAGTCATGGAACTTCTTCGAAGTTCGCTGACGTCCGTGCTCACCTAAGGAAAGCTAAAAAAGATTGATTTAAGGAACGATTAAGAAAAAAACAATATTTTTTGGAGATAAAATGACTGAATACAAAAACATCATCGTAACTGGTGGCGCAGGTTTCATCGGTTCAAACTTCGTACACTATGTCTACAACAATCATCCAGACGTACATGTGACTGTCCTTGACAAACTCACTTACGCTGGTAACCGTGCCAACATTGAAGAAATCCTTGGTGACCGTGTTGAATTGGTTGTTGGTGATATTGCTGATGCTGAATTGGTTGATAAATTGGCTGCTAAGGCTGATGCTATCGTTCACTATGCGGCTGAAAGCCACAACGATAATTCATTGAACGACCCATCACCATTTATCCACACAAACTTCATTGGTACTTACACACTCTTGGAAGCTGCTCGTAAATACGATATTCGTTTCCACCACGTATCAACAGACGAAGTGTATGGTGACCTTCCATTGCGCGAAGATCTTCCTGGACACGGTGAAGGTCCTGGTGAAAAATTCACAGCAGAAACAAAATACAACCCATCATCACCATACTCATCAACTAAGGCTGCTTCAGACCTTATCGTTAAAGCATGGGTGCGTTCATTTGGTGTTAAGGCAACTATTTCAAACTGCTCAAACAACTATGGACCATACCAACACATCGAAAAATTCATTCCACGTCAAATCACCAACATCTTGTCAGGTATTAAACCAAAACTTTATGGTGAAGGTAAAAATGTCCGTGACTGGATTCACACTAACGACCATTCAACTGGTGTTTGGGCTATCCTCACGAAAGGTCGTATCGGTGAAACTTACTTGATTGGTGCCGATGGTGAAAAGAACAACAAGGAAGTTCTTGAGCTCATCCTTGAAAAAATGGGTCAACCAAAAGACGCTTACGACCGTGTGACAGACCGTGCTGGTCATGATTTGCGTTACGCTATTGACTCAACAAAATTGCGTGAAGAACTTGGTTGGGAACCACAATTCACAAACTTTGAATCAGGTTTGGAAGAAACAATCAAGTGGTACACAGATCACCAAGACTGGTGGAAAGCCGAAAAAGAAGCTGTTGAAGCTAACTACGCTAAGACACAAGAAGTGCTTAAATAATTGGAAAATCTATCACTTCCAAGCTAGTGATAGATTTTTCTATTAAGAAATATTAGGAGAGATGATGAATAGAAAAGAATGGATTGAATATTTTGAAGCGATTAATAATCGAAAGCCCACTATTCAGGAGTGTCAGCAGGCCCTTCTAAATGGTGAATTTGTTATGGAAGGAAAACAAGCTACTTTTTCCAACAATGGAAATTCCGTGACTGAAGGAGCCATGCCTTTACCAAATCAAATGACTGGTCAAATGGTTAACCCAGCTTATTCACAGCAAATGGTCTTTGTTAAGAAGAAAAAGTTTGGCAAGAAGACTTTTATTGGTCTTGGGATTGCTATATTTCTTGTTGTAGCAACAAGTCTTGGACTCTTTTTGTTTTCTTCCAAAGGAACAAACTTGGGAGGTTTGTGGGTAACTAATGATAATGTTGGTTTGGTTTATGATTTAAGTGGGAAGAAGTCAAAACTTGTTGCAGGCTATAGGGAAGAAGAAATCAAAGAAATCTCTATTGGTAATAAAGTTAGACAGGAGTTTGAAGCACGTTTAGAAGATGTCAGTAATTCAAAACTAAAAACGATTGCTGATTTTGACAAGAAATATCAATTACAGACCAAAGAGATCATACTGGTTAAGACGAAATGGGAATGGTTTGGATACTATAATCTGATTCAGAAAGATGGGACAAACTTAGTTCTAGATTTATTCTTATCAGACCTCTACTACGGATCAAGAAGTACCAAAGATTTAAAAAAGAAATGTCTTTTTCATAAGGCAGAGGTTCCAAAAGCCTTTGTTGGAAAATGGAAGACATATGATGATGAAGATGAATCAGAAGGAGAATTGACTATCTCTGAAAATGGTGTTATGACTACAGATTCTGATGATATAGATATCTTAAATGTTAAGCCTTTAGATATCTTAATTGCTAAGCCTTTAAAAGAATATCTGGCGGATCAATCAGGCAGTGTAGATAATGGTAAGGTGCAAAAAGAGTTTGCTAAAATACAGAAGTCTCTTAAGTCACATGGTTATCATGCTAAGAGTGTTAATGACATCTACCACGATGCGAGAAAGTCATACTATTATGTCCTTGTAGATGGTGGTAATCGCATTATTATCTTGAAGGATAGTTCCCACCTTCCCTCCATATGGGGTTATATTGAAAGAGAAGACAAATAGTAATTAGGATACCTCTAGCAGGTAAGAAGTACCTAGATAAGATGCAGAAGCCTATCATTCCTTTGGGAGTGATAGACTTTTTTTACTTGTAAATACGACATTAACTTATGACAGCAATACAATTAATTACATAAATGTTACAAAAGTTACAAAAAATACTTGATTTCCGTAACAAAATAGATATAATAGACATATAGAAAAGAGGTTTATGAAAATGAAAAGAAAAGTTATTCGTGTTTGCTCACTTGTTTTGTTGTCTGTAGCTGTTTCTACAGCACTTGTCGGATGTGGCTCTAAGTCAGAAAAAGACACTACAGCATCATCTACAACGTCAACTTCTAAAGTAGTGAAGTCATCTGCTAAAACAAAAACATCTGAGAAGAAGTCTGCTAAAAAGGCTAAGACAGAAGCTTCAGCTTCAAAGGATTCTCAAGGTCAAGAAGAAGCGAGTGCTCCTGAAGCTAGCTCTTCAAAAAATCAAGCTACAGAAGGAACTGATGGTCAAGTAGGAACAAGTGGTAGTGCTGCTTCTGAGTCAAACAAGTCTAGTCAAGCAACAGCTGATACTCAAAGTGATGCTCCTGTCCCAGCAGCTTTGGTTGGAACTTGGACAGGTACTAGTCCTCAAGCAACAGACATTAGTTTTACAGTTGATGCTGATGGCAACATTACTTCAAAGGCAAATTTCAATGTCGATTACGAACCCTATCGTCAAAGCTCAACAACAGCAAAAGCCGTTCAAATTTCTGGAAATCTCTACGTTTGGGAGGGTGGCGATTTTTCTACCTTGCTTCCTGGTATTACAGGAATAGGGGGAGCTGGTTTTCAAGCTAAGCCTGGCTTTATTCTTGAAAATGGAACTTACACGCCAGTTCAATTTATCTCTGACTTGGGACCAACCTTTGATTATAGCAACTATAATGCTTTCCCATTCTCATTAACAAAATAAAGTAAAGAAGCTATCTGGAGAGATGGCTTCTTTTTTGGCTTTAAACTCTTATTTTTCAAGGTCTCATTTCTACTTAAAAAATGGTAGAATAGTTACATGCAAACAAAACCAACGTCAGCCTATGTGCACATTCCATTTTGCACACAAATTTGTTATTATTGTGACTTTTCTAAGGTCTTTATTAAAAATCAGCCCGTTGATGACTACCTACGGGCTTTGATTCGTGAGTGGGAGCTTTTAGATATCAAGGAGCTTCGCACCCTTTATATTGGTGGTGGGACACCGACAGCTATTTCTGCGGAGCAATTGGACTACCTTTTAAGCAATCTTCAGAAGAACTTGGATTTGTCTAAGTTGGAGGAGTTTACCATTGAGGCTAATCCCGGTGATTTGACGGTTGATAAGATTGAAGTGCTCAAAAAATCAGCTGTTAATCGCGTATCTTTAGGGGTTCAGACCTTTGATGACAAGCACTTGCGTCAAATTGGTCGCAGTCACAATCAGGCACAGATTTATGAAAGTATTGATAGCTTAAAGGCTGCTGGTTTTCATAATATTTCTATTGACCTCATTTATGCACTACCTGGTCAAACCATGGATCAGGTCAAGGAAAATGTGAGAAAGGCACTGGAACTGGATATTCCACACCTAAGTCTCTATAGTTTGATATTGGAACATCACACGGTCTTTATGAATAAGATGCGTCGAGGTAAGCTCAATCTCCCAACGGAGGACTTGGAAGCAGAGATGTTTGACTATATTATCCAAGAGTTGGAAAACAATGGTTTTGAGCACTACGAGATTTCAAACTTTACCAAACCTGGGATGGAGAGTCGTCACAATCTCATGTATTGGAATAATGATGAGTATTATGGTGTGGGTGCTGGAGCCTCTGGTTATGTCAATGGTGTTCGTTATCGCAACAGAGGCCCTATCCAGCATTACCTAAAGGCTATAGCTGAGGATGGCCATGCTAGACTTCACGAAGAACATCTGACTAAGGCGGAGATGATGGAAGAGGAGTTCTTCCTTGGTTTGCGTAAAAAGTCGGGTGTGTCTATTAAACGTTTTGAAGAGAAGTTTGGCTTGTCATTCGCGGATACTTATGGGGACATTGTAAAAAAACTACAGGAAGATGGGCTTTTGGTCAAGGATCCAGAAGTCGTTCGTATGACCAAACGAGGCCTCTTTTTGGGTGATAGTGTCGCTGAACAATTTATCTTGGAGGATTAGATGGGATTAAAATTTAGTATTCCTTATCAAATTCCGTTTTATGAGACGGATATCACGCATCAGGTAAAATTACCGCACTTATTGGCTTTTTCATTGCAAGTATCTGGTATGCAGTCAGAATCTCTGGAAAATACGGATAAGGACGTTTTTGATAAATACGGTCTGGTTTGGATTGTGACAGACTATGCGATTGAGATTGACCGTTTACCTCGCTACAATGAAAAGGTGACGATTACAACGGAAGCTATTTCCTATAATAAGATTTTCTGTTACCGTAATTTTTACATCACAGATGAAACTGGTCAACAAATCATGCTCTTTAAGACTACTTTTGCCCTTATGGATTATGAAACGCGTAAGGTAGCCGAAGTGCCAGATGAGGTGGTAGCACCTTATGGGGCTGATAAGACTAAAAAGTTGCTTAGAGGGCCTCGTTGTAAGGCTTTGGAAAATCCAATTGAGACGCTTTATCGTGTGCGTTATTTTGACCTAGATATGAATGGCCACGTTAATAATAGCAAGTACTTGGAGTGGATGTTGGATGTTTTCGATTTGGATTTTTTGACTAAGTACACACCAGCCCATATTGACCTCAAGTATGTTAAGGAAATTCATCATGGGTCAGAGATTTATTCAGGCTATGAGTTTGACCAAGAAAGTTTGAGCAGTCAACATCAGATTTGTGTTGATGGGAATATTCATGCTCAGGCAATTATCCAATGGAAAGAAATAGGAGACGAGTAAGATGACATATAAAGGTTATTTGATTGATTTAGATGGAACTATCTACAAGGGGAAGGACCGTATTCCTGAGGGAGAAGCCTTCGTTAAGGAGTTGCAGAAGCGTCAGATTCCCTATCTTTTTGTGACTAATAACAGTATGCGTACACCAGAGATGGTGCAAGAGCTTTTGCGTAATCAGTGTGAGTTGGAAACGCCCCTTGAGACCATCTATACAGCTACTTTGGCGACAGTTGACTACATGAACGATATGAATCGTGGCAAGACGGTTTATGTTATCGGTGAGACTGGGCTTAAATCTGCCATTGCGGAAGCGGGCTATACGGTAGATGAGGAAAATCCTGCCTATGTTGTGGTGGGCTTGGACCGTGAAGTCACTTATGAAATGTTGGTTAAAGCAACGCTTGCCATCCATAAAGGAGCTATGTTTATTGGGACAAACCCAGATTTGAATATCCCAACAGAACGAGGCCTGCTTCCAGGTGCCGGTTCCCTCTTGGCCCTTATCGAGGCGGCTACCCGTGTGAAACCAATTATTATTGGTAAGCCTGAAGCAATTATCATGAACAAGGCTCTTGAAATCCTTGGGACAGAACGTAGCCAGACTATTGTGGTTGGTGACAATTACTTGACTGATATTACAGCTGGTATTAAAAATGACTTTCCAACACTTCTTGTGACAACTGGATTTACCAAGGCAGAAGAGGTTGCAGGTCTACCTGTCAAACCAGACCACGTACTTGCTAGTCTATCGGAGTGGGATTTTGATGCGAACTAAGATTGAAGCTGTACTGACTCCGATTTGGCTCCTGGCCCTGTCTATCCTAGTGACGATTTATCTGGCATGGGGATTCTATTATTTTGATATTGATTGGATGCATCTTATGGATTATGTCATTATCGGAAAGACGGAGCTTTGGCATAATTTCAATGTCCTCATGCAGTACTTGACCTTTCCTTGGGTTGGTCATCTGGCCATGCCTGATTTTCCATCGTCGGAGAGTGGGCTAAAGCATTTTCATGATGTCAAGTGGCTCTTTCATTTGGTACAGGGGTTTGTTATTCTACTGGCTTATCCCGCAGCAACTTCTCTCTGGCGAAGTGTGAAGAAGGGCACCTTTGGTCTTTATCGTAGGCTTTATATGAGTCTAGCAATCTTACCAGTCTTTATTGGGGTTGTGGGAGTTTTTCTCGGATTTGATGAGTTTTTTACGCTCTTTCATGAAGCCCTCTTTCCTGGAGATAGCAGTTGGCTCTTTAATCCAATCTTGGATCCGATTATCAATGTTTTACCAGAAGAGTATTTCCTTCAATGTTTTGTGATTTTCTTTATTATTTATGAGGGGTTGATGGTGAGTTTGACCTGGTTGGCCCATAAGCAGCTTACAATGTATTTGAAAAATAAGGAGTAGTTATGTCTATTCGTGATAACCATTTGCATACCCATCATTCCTATGATTCGGATGCGAACTTTACTGACTATTTGACACATTTTGATGGGGAGATTGTAACGACTGAGCATTATGATCTCTCTAATCCTTATACCAAACAGGACGATGTGCCTGAGTACGAGGCCTATAGTCGTGAGATTGAAAGCCTTAACAGTAAGTATGGCAATCGTATTAAACGTGGCATCGAGATTGGTTATTATCAGCCTAGGGAAAAGGATATTTTAGACTTTTTGGATGGTAAGGACTATGATCTCAAACTGCTTTCTGTTCACCATAATGGGGTCAATGATTATCTTGATGATGAGATAGCTGATATGGACAAGGCAAGCATTATTCAAGAGTATCTGGACAAGTTGGAGTACGCTATTGGTCGTGTGGACGCAGATGTTCTGGCCCATTTTGACTATGGTTTCCGACTTTTTGACGTGACTGTTGATGAGCTAAAAGCCTATGAGGAGCAGCTCAAACGCATTTTCCAGAAAATGATTGCTAATGATTTGGCTTTTGAGCTGAATGCAAAGAGTATGTATCTCTATCATCACGAAGATCTTTATCGTTATGCCTTGGGGCTTGTTAAGGATTTGGGATGTTGCAAGTATTCTATTGGCTCTGATGGTCATAAATTAGAGCATTTCCGTCTGAACTTTGATAAGATTCAGGGGCTCTTGAGAGAATTTGATATTACTGAAGATATGATTATATAGCGAAGACAGCTTCAACTGAAGCTGTCTTTTTCTTAAGGAAAACTTAAAGGAAAAGCGTGGTTGTGGGATTTATAGAAGATTTTAAGCTTTGCTTGTTATGCTAATTTCAAGCAAAAGAAACTTATGGTTTCTATCTTATCTTTCAAAATTGGAGGTTTTCTATGAAATTTCTCAAAAGGCATGCCTATGCCTTACTCTTTACCCTTTTTCTGATGGGGGCAAATGTCTACTCTCTCCTAAAGGTCTTTGTCATTCCCTCAGCAGTCTCAACGGTTTCAGCCAATACGACTAGCTCAAGCACATCTTCGTCGACAGCATCTACCAGCACTGGTAAGGTGACTAAGACGGATACAACTTACAAAGATGACAATATAGATATCAAAATCACGACGGGTAAAACCAGTGATACCACATACTATGTGGCAGATATCCAACTTTCGAGTGCAGATTACCTTAAAACGGCTTTGGCACAAAACACCTATGGGACCAACATTACTGATACCACTTCAAGTATTGCTCAGCAAAACAATGCTATCTTTGCCATCAATGGTGACTACTATGGGGCAAACCAGTCAGGCTATGTGATTAAAAATGGTCAGGTCTATCGTGATACTGATCGAAACAGTGATTACGAGGACCTTGCCGTTTACTCAGATGGTAGCTTCAAGACCTTTAAGGAGAGCGATACAACGGCTCAAAAATTGGTTGATTCAGGTGTGGTGAATACCTTTGCCTTTGGTCCAACCTTGGTTGAAAATGGCAAGGTAGCTGTATCAGAAAATGAAGAGGTTGGTCAAGCCATGGCTGACAATCCACGTACAGCCATCGGAGTTATCGAAGAAAGTGACGGCAGTGTGCACTATATTGTCATTGTCTCTGATGGTCGTACCAGTGAGTCGTCAGGATTGACTCTTTATGAAATGGCAGAGTTGATGAAATCCTATGGTGTGACGACAGCCTATAACCTTGATGGTGGTGGCTCATCAACCATGTACTTCAATGGTCAAGTCATTAACAAGCCAACCACAAACGGAAATAAAATCTCAGAAAGGGCGGTGAGCGATATTGTTTACATCGGTTACTAAGAAATCAGCTAGCAAACACTTTTTCACCTACATCGGTCTAACCATTTTTAGTCTAGTCTTTACCTTTGTTTATGAACGCTTTTCTTATGGGGAATCATCCATGTTTATGCGCATGATGTTCTTCGCACCATTGGCCGGAGCTTTGATTTATCTGCTAACGGGAATAGGAATGTCTTGGGTGAAGAATCGTGCCTCAAAACTTCTCTTTAATTCAGCCATCGCTGTTGTCGCTAGTGCTTGTTTAGTTAAAGGTATTGTTGAAGTCTCAGGACGTACAACTAGTGTAGATATGCCCTATTGGTATGTGGCAGCTGGACTACTTTGTTTGAGTCTCCTAACGGGATTTATCAGACCTAAAAGACTGGCTTAACAATGAGAGCTTGGAGCTGTGCTTCAGGCTTTTTGTCTTGCTTTGAAAAATTATTTAGGATAAATATACAAATTATAATATGAAGAAATGATTTCAATTTGGAAAATAGTACAAAGAAATTGTCATAAAAAATAACTGAGCAAGATTTTTTGTGATAGGAATTTAGATAGAATGAGATCTTCTGTAGTGATGAAAGTACTTGAAAAAATTAGTGGTTTCCAGTTAAACTATCACAGTCAGAAGTCTCTTTAGGGAACCACTTGGTTTGTAAAAAGATACCGCATCAACTTTTTATTTATTTGAACTCAATTTCACAGCAGTTTGTTTTGGTTATTAAATATACAAGGAATTCAAGTTTTTATAAAAATATACAAAAAAGACTTGCTTTGTTCTGAATTTTTAGGTAAAATGAACTAAAATCTAAATCGTTGATAGAAAAAGTCAGATCGTTTCACAGAGAATGCGGGAAGCTGAGAACGCATGAGATCAAAGACGACACATTCTTGAGAGCGTATGCGAACTCTGGATGACAGTAGTGTACGACGGGTGGTTCCGTTAGAGACTGAGAGTTACAAGTGATACTTTGTGACTTCATGAGGAAGAGGGGGCGACCCCTGTTCGAATTAAGGTGGAACCACGTGCCAACGTCCTTGCAAAAGTTATTTTTGCGAGGACGTTTTTTGTTACACTTTTTTTAGAGTGTGTAGCGAGAAGTACACTTGGTTAGAGTCGAACAGAAAGGAAAAACTATGGAAATCAAAGGATTACGAAAGATTGAACCCTATGTAGCGGGTAGTCAGCCTGCTGAGAAAAATATCATTAAGTTGAATACTAATGAAAATGCTTATGGACCAAGTCCAGCAGTTCATCAAGCTTTAGCATCCTTTGATGCCCATCAGTTACGAAAGTATTCGACTTTGGATCAAGCAGCTTTACGTCAGGCTTTGTCTGAACAGTTGGGTGTGCCTGCCGATCAAGTGATTATCGGAAATGGCTCAGACGATATCCTGTCAATGGCTTTCCTAGCTTTCTTTAATAGCGAGGAAGAAGTTTTGTTTCCAGATTTGACCTATGGTTTTTACAAGGTTTGGGCAGATTTGTACCATATTCCTTTTAGAGAAGTGCCCTTGAGTTCTTCATTTGAGGTTAATACTCAAGATTATCTGGTTGAAAATGGTGGGATTGTCATTACCAATCCTAATGCGCCAACAGGTATTTATAAACCGCTTGATCAAATTGAGGAGATTGTAAAAGCCAACCAGTCGGTAGTTGTGATTATTGACGAAGCCTATATTAACTTCGGTGGGGAGACGGCCTTACCGCTCCTAGAAAAGTATGACAATGTGTTTATCACTAGGACCTTTTCTAAGGATGCCTCCCTTGCTGGTTTGCGTGTAGGTTACGGCATAGGAAGTCCTAAACTAATGGCTGTGATCAATGCTGTCAAGAATTCAGTCAACCCCTATAATGTGGATAGCATTGCGGAAGTCTTGGCGACTGCAGCGGTTAAGTCATGGGACTACTATGAGGACACTTGCGCAAAGATTATGGCAACACGTGACTGGTTTAGCCAAGAATTGCAGGCGATTGGTTTTGATATCCTACCTTCAAAAACTAATTTTGTTTTGGTCAAACCTCACGGAGTGACTGCAGGTCAATTGTTTGACTACCTCCAAAGTAAGAAAATTTATGTCCGTTATTTTCCAAAAGTGGAGCGTATTTCAGACAGACTACGCATTTCTATTGGGACGCAGGATGAGATGGAGCGCGTATTAATGACAATACAGGAGTTACAAGCATGAAAAAAACGACATTAGCCTTAGGAATGCACGATAAACTTTTCAAACGTGCCCGTACCATGTATCAGATTGAACACCGTATCTGTGACTTGTTGATGACAAAGGGCTTTCTTCGGATTGAGACACCAACCTTAGAGCATTTCGAAGTCTTTAGTGATCTTGTGGACAATGGAAACTATAATTTCTTTGACAAAAATGGAGATCTTGTTAGTTTACGTCCTGATATTACCAGCCAAATTGGGCGTGTAATTGCTTCGACTCAAGTTCATACACCGATCAAATTTTCTTACTCTGGAAAAGTCTTTAACTACAATGAGGAGATGCGTGGCTTGTCCAATGAGCATACGCAGGCTGGTGTGGAAATCATTGGTTTTCCAGTTCATCAGGCATTGGAAGAAGCAATAGCTTCTGCTAAAGAGGCTCTAGATGCTGCAGGGGTCAAAAATTACAAGTTTGAATTTTCACATGCCCGCCTCCTACAACTCATTTTTGAAGAATTAAACCTTCCAGCTGTAAAAGAAGCAGAGTTGGCGGCCTATATCCGTGATAAATCGATTACCGGTCTTAAGGAGTTCACCAAAGAAAATCCAAGTCAATATGACAAAGTTCTGGAGCAGTTACCATTCTTGTTTGGTGAGACAAAGGCTGTCCTGACTAAGGCTAGACAGTTAACGGACAGTGAAGCCTTTTTGACGGCCTTGGATAGTTTGGAAGTTTTAACCAATCGCTTATCAGATAGTCTTCCAGAGACGACGCTTGATTTGGCTCAATTGCCAGCAGTGCCTTACTACACGGGCATGATGTTTAAGGTCTTCGGTGACAAGGTACCAGATGCCTTTGTATCAGGTGGCCGTTACGATAAACTATTTGAACGCTTTGGAGCTACCGAGTTAACAGCGGTTGGCTGGGCCATTGATATCGACTCAGTTTATCAAGCAGTACATGACGATGTGGAATTTGGAGGTGACTTGGATGACTAGCAATCAAATCACAATTGCCTTGACCAAGGGACGTATTGAGAAAGATACGGTTAAATTACTGGAAAAAGCTGGCTTTGATATGTCTTTCATGGCCGATAAGGGACGTAATTTGATTTTCGAGAGTCCTGACAACCGGTTCCGTTTTCTCTTGGTCAAAGCTCCAGATGTGACTACCTATGTCCGACATGGTGTCGCAGATATTGGGATTGTCGGTAAGGATGTTTTGGTCGAACATCCGACAGGCTATTTAGAAATGTTAGACCTTAATTTTGGTCTTTGTAAATTCTCCGTAGCATCAACAGAAGACTATAACCCTGATGACCATAAGCGTAAACGTATTGCGACCAAGTATCCAACCATTGCGACGGATTATTTTAATCAAAAGGGTGAGGATGTTGAGATCATTTCGATTCAAGGGAGCGTTGAGATTGCCCCCGTCATTGGTCTAGCAGATGCCATTGTCGATATTGTAGAAACAGGGAATACCCTTGTTGCAAATGGCCTAAAAGTTTATGAAGATATTTGCCGTATTTCAGCACGAATGATTGTGAACAAGGCTTCTTTGAAAAATAACAAGGAAGTCCTGCCATTCATTCGTAAGATTGAATCACTTGTAGGGAACGAGGAGGTACCGTTCGAATGAAACGATTAACTGGAACAAATAAAGAAATTGCTGAGCTTCTTTATCAGGAGCAATTGGAACTTTCAAAAGAAAATAGAGACGTTGAAAGTACGGTTCAAGCCATTATTGAGGATGTCAAAAAACGAGGAGACGAGGCCCTTCGTGACTATTCAGCTAAATTTGATAAGGTTGACTTGACTGATTTTGAGGTTGGACAGGATTTGATTGATCAAGCCTTTAAAGAGATTGATCCAGAGGTTTACCAATCCCTAGTTAATGCCAAAGAAAACATTGAATCTTACCACAAGCATCAGTTGGAGGCTGGTTTTGAGGACCAACCAAGTGAGGGTGTTATTCGTGGTCAGTTGATTCGTCCCATCAATCGTGTAGGTGTTTATGTGCCTGGAGGAACTGCGGCTTATCCATCATCAGTTCTTATGAATGTCATCCCTGCTAAAATTGCTGGGGTTAAAGAGATTATTATGATTACGCCGCCTCAAGAGCACTTTGTTCCTGCGATTCTGGTAGCCGCCAAATTGGCTGGTGTGGATAGCATTTACCAAGTTGGTGGGGCTCAAGGGGTTGCGGCTTTGGCCTTTGGTACAGAAACGATTCCAAAGGTGGACAAGATTACAGGTCCTGGTAATATTTTCGTGGCGACTGCTAAGAAACAAGTTTATGGTATTGTCGGTATTGATATGATTGCAGGACCATCAGAAATTGGTGTTATCGCTGATAGTAGTGCCAATCCAACCTATGTGGCAGCTGACCTCTTGTCTCAAGCAGAGCACGACACGCGCGCACGTGCCATTTTGGTCACAGATTCTGAAGCCTTGGCTGATGCGGTTGAAAGTGAGATTGAACGTCAACTCAAGCTTTTGCCACGCGAGGCGATTGCTCGTCCATCTGTCGAAAATAACGGTCGTATTATTATTGCCAATGATACAGATGCCATGTTTGAACTCATGAACTTGGTTGCGCCAGAACATTTGGAAATTGCTATGGACAATGCCTATGATTACTTGGAAAAAGTGGAAAATGCTGGTTCCATCTTTCTTGGTCACTTTACCAGTGAACCAATTGGCGACTACTATGCAGGTGCCAACCACGTTCTTCCGACGACAGCAACCAGCCGCTTTTCATCAGCATTAGGCGTGCACGATTTTGTCAAACGTATCCAATATACGCAATACGATAAGGCAGCAGTCAATAAGGCTCAGCACGATATCACAACCTTGGCTTACGCAGAAGGTTTGCAGGCCCACGCCAAGGCAATTGAAGTCAGAAACGACAATAACTGAGAGAGTAGAGGAAGAAGTTATGAGACAAGCAGAAATTGAACGTAATACCTTTGAAACCAAAATTAAGTTAAGCCTCAATTTGGATGCTCAAGAACCAGTAGATATTCAAACAGGTGTCGGATTTTTTGACCACATGTTGACCTTGTTTGCCCGTCACGGTCGTATGTCTTTGGTGGTTAAGGCTGATGGCGACCTTTGGGTTGATAGTCACCACACCGTTGAAGATGTCGGTATTGTCCTTGGTCAAGCTCTTAAAGAGGCCTTGGGCGACAAAGCAGGGATCAACCGTTATGGAACGGCTTTTGTACCTATGGATGAAACTCTCGGGATGGCAAGTTTAGACTTGTCTGGACGTAGTTTCTTGGTCTTTGATGCTAGTTTTGATAATCCAAAATTGGGTAATTTTGACACAGAACTGGTAGAAGAATTTTTCCAAGCCTTGGCCTTCAATGTTCAGATGAATCTCCACCTCAAGATTCTCCACGGAAAAAACAATCACCACAAGTCAGAAAGTCTTTTCAAGGCTACAGGACGTGCCTTGCGTGAAGCCATCACAGTCAATCCTGACATTCACGGCGTAAACTCGACAAAGGGGATGCTATGATTATCGTCATTGATTACGATGCGGGGAATACTGCAAATGTTCTGCGTGCGCTTGAAAAGATTGGTGTGACTGCAGAACTGTCTGCTGATAAAGAAAAAATCCTAGCTGCAGATGGGTTGATTTTGCCAGGTGTAGGTGCCTATCCAACGGCTATGGCAGAGTTGGAGCGAAGAGGCTTGGTAGCTGTTATCAAAGAGGCGGTCGCACAGGGAGTTCCCCTTTTAGGAATTTGTTTAGGCATGCAGATTTTAACAGAAAAAGGACTGGAACATGAAGAAACAGATGGTCTTGGCTTTATTCCAGGTGTCTGCCGTCCTATTCCAGCCAGCAAGGAACAACCTGTCCCACATATGGGGTGGAATAATTTGGCTGTTAAGCAAGCCAGCCCTTTGACAGATGGTTTAGATGGCCAAGCTGTCTACTTCGTTCACAGTTATTTCACAGATGTCCCTAGCCAATACATTGATGTTACCGCAGATTATAGTATTGAGGTGCCAGCCATGATCCATAAAGATAATGTTTATGGGGCTCAATTTCATCCTGAAAAATCAGGGGATATTGGCTTAGGTATCCTTGAAAAATTTTCAGGTTTATGTAAAGCCTAGATGCTAGTGAGAGCAAAGACTTTTTAGTTAGAAAGGATGGTAGGGGAGATGCAAATTCTACCAGCAATTGATATTAAGGATGGACAGGCTGTTCGTCTCTTTAAAGGAGATTTTAACCAACAAACCGTTGTCAATCCAGATGTTATTGAGCAGGCAAAGATCTTTAAGGATGCGGGCATTCAATTTATTCATGTCGTCGACTTGGACGGTGCCCTTGATGGTCGTGCCACTAACCGTGACTTGATTGCAGAGGTCAAGAAGGTTTCTGGACTTGGCATCGAAGTTGGTGGCGGTATCCGTACCTTGGAGCAGATTCGTGACTATTTGGAAGTTGGCATCGACCGTATCATTATCGGTTCAATGGCTGTTAAAAATCCTGACTTCGTTCGAGCAGCTTTAGAGGAATTTGGTGCCGATAAAATTGTCGTGGGTATTGATGCCAAGGCAGGGTTTGTCGCTACCGAAGGTTGGTTGGAAACAAGCAATGTGGACTACATCACCTTGGCCAAGGAAATGGAAAAGATGGGCGTAACCCTCTTTGTCTATACAGACGTTGATCGAGATGGCACACTGACAGGACCTAATCTTGATCACTACAAACGTTTGGTATCTGAACTCACAACCGCCAAAGTCATTGCTTCAGGTGGGATTGCAGAAGTAGCTGACTTAGATCACCTAAAAGAGATTGGTGTGGCAGGAACCATTGTCGGGAAAGCCTACTATAACGGCAATATCACATTAGACCAGCTCAAGGCTTTCGGAGGTTAATATGCTTAAGAAACGTATTATTCCCTGTTTGGATGTCAAGGATGGCCGTGTCGTCAAGGGGGTTAATTTTGTGAATCTGACAGATGTTGGAGATCCTGTTGATTCTGCGCGTGCCTATTATGAGGCTGGTTGTGACGAACTTGTTTTCTTGGACATCACAGCGACTTCAGACAATCGTGAAACAACGGTTGACATGGTGCGCCGTGTTGCCGACCAGGTCTTTATTCCTTTCACGGTTGGTGGTGGTATCCGTTCAGTTGAAGACATGAACAAGATGCTCAAAGCCGGTGCTGACAAGGTTGCGGTCAATTCCTCAGCCCTTGCCAACCCTCAACTAATCGCTGATTGTGCTCAAAAATTTGGCAATCAGTGTGTGGTCGCTGCGATTGATGCTAAAAAGATGTCTGATGGGAGCTGGCATGTTTTTGTGGCAGGTGGCCGTAAGGATACAGGTAGGGACCTCATCCAATGGGCTCAAGAAGTCGTCGCCTTGGGGGCTGGAGAAATTCTCTTAACCAGCATGGACAAGGACGGCACTAAGTCTGGTTTTGATTTGGAAATGCTAAATCGTGTGGCGGAAGTCGTTGATGTTCCGATCATCGCTTCTGGTGGCGCGGGAAATATTGAGGACATTGTAGAGGTCTTTGAAAAGACAACAGCAACGGGTGCACTGGCAGCCTCTATCTTCCACTTTGGTGAGGTAAATATAGGCGAAACCAAACAAGTCTTGGCAAATGCAGGAATTGAGGTGAGACGATGACAGAGGTTAAACTTGATTTTGATAAACAAGGGGGACTGGTACCAGTCATTGTGACCGATTACAAGACGGGGCAGGTGCTCATGTTGGCCTATATGAATGAGGTGTCCTATCAGTTGACCCTAGAGACCAAACAAATGCATTACTGGAGCCGTTCTAGAAATGAGCTTTGGCATAAGGGAGCCACATCTGGTCATTTCCAACATGTTAAAAGCATCAAGACTGATTGTGATCAGGACACCCTGCTTATCGCCGTGAAACAAGAAGGAGCAGCCTGTCATACAGGAACCTACAGCTGTTTCTTTACGGATATATATGATGACAGACAAGACAGATAGGAGGAGCTATGTTAGAAACACTTTATAAGGAAGCCTTAGATCGTAAAAAGAATCCCAAAGAAGGGTCTTATACCAATTACCTTTTTGACAAGGGGCTAGACAAGATTCTTAAAAAGGTTGGCGAAGAAGCGACAGAAGTTGTGATTGGGGCCAAAAATGCTGATAAAGAAGAAATTGCCAACGAGACAGCAGACGTCCTCTATCACCTAGCAGTCATGCTCGTTGAAACAGGAGTTAGCCCTGAAGACGTGGAAGCTGTTCTTAAAGCACGTCAAGGCAAACAAAGCAATGTCCATGACCGAAAAGAAGTAACAGATTATTAAGGATTATCTCAACCGATTTGAACTAAGATGAAAAGCCTGAAGTGATGATTAATTTCAGGCTTTTTTGCTATGAGGAATTTTAATTATTTTGTTCCTCTAACTACCATGAGAAAGCGCTTTAAAATGCTATGATAGGAGTGAAGGAAGCTCGTTTTATTTGAAGGATTTGGTGTGCTTATTTATACAAATCATTGAGGAAAGGAAGGATGTACTATGAAGAAAAATACTCCTAATATTTTAAAGCTTTCTTGCTTAGCTATTCTCCTCCTCTGTTCTATTCTTTTAGTTGGTTGTAAAGTTGTACTGCCAAATTCTTACTTCAAGGCTAGGGAAAAAACGCAAAAGATCTTGGCTCATAATGGTTTTAAGGGAAAGGTCCAAGTTAAGCTTATCAAAAAGGTGTTTCTAGATTCAGATGGTATTTATGTCGATTATACCTATTCAGAGGACACCTACGATAATCAAACTATATCATTAGATTCACAAATTACTTTTAACCTGGACTGGACAGTTAATGGTGAAGAATATGTGACCCCAAGTCATTACTGGGAAAGCTACTTACAACAAAAATCTGTAAAAAAAGAAGAGCAGAAACTCTTTAAGGAACTTAAAAAGCAATCGTTAGGCCTTGATATCGAAGAATTCTCCTTCAGCGATAATACTACGATTGATCAAGAGGCTGGTAATCGTAAAAAGCATTTAGCTGAGGAAAACCGTAAAAACGGGAAGGATGATTTTTATGGGTATTATCAAATTCCCTACCAAACAATGATTGAAGAACACCTTGTTACTATGAGAATAGAAGTAGGCGATACAGAAAATACTAGTAAGAAAGATTTAGAAGAGGCCGCAACTAAACTGGATGCTAGCAAGCTACCTGACGGAGAGTACGAATTTTATTTTTTCACAACTGATGAAGAAAATTCCGCTTATTATGACAATTCCGAATATATTGGCTATACCTTTAACATACAAGATGGTAAGGTTATCCAAGATGAAGATGATTAGAAAGTATTTTGATTTTCATCGATAAGCTAGACTGCCATACTAGGCCGTTAAAAGTGGGGGGTACAGCTAAGTGAAAACACTAACCTCAAAACATGCAAAGACATCTCCGAAATAAGTCGGAGATGTCTTTTTGTCTTACAAATTCTTTTTCTTTTTAGCTTTTTTGGTTAGGGAAAGGTCACAATTTTCAATGCTTGAGATAAGATGATTCGTCAATTGGAAGTCATCCACTTGAGGATTTAAGTCCACTTCGTAGACCAGTTGCATGATTTCACCTCCACCTGTGGTATTAAGGGAAATCAGGTCGCATTCACTTGTGAAATTGAGCAAGGCTTTAGTGATTTTTTGATCGATCAAGTCTTGGTAGGAGACGTTAATGGTCAGGAGTCTACGACGTTGGTTGTCGGTACGACTTTGACGATTTTCCAAAAGAAGCCAAACAGCTAGAAGGAAAATGGTAAAGAGGACAGCCAGTAAGAGATAGCCTGTCCCAGATGCCAGACCAATAATCATGGCCATAAAGACAGCGATTAGTTCTCTAGAACCGCTGGTGGCAGAACGAAAACGAATGAGGCTAAAGGTCCCTGCCACGGCGATAGAGGTTCCCAGACTACCATTGACAAGGAAGATAACTAGGGTCATCAAACATGGAAGTAGGGTCAAACTAATGACAAATTCTCTGGTGTAGAGGGTCCGGTATTTGTAAGTCCAGGTTAAGGCCAATCCTAAAACAAGACTGACCAGTAAGGCCAGCATGAGTTGAAGGGGACTAGCAGTTGCGGTCGCATCATTAAAGATAGAATTGAAGAGATTAGACATAGGCAGCACCTCCTTTTTCTTGAACTGGATGTGGCCCGTAGTCTAGACCTTGAGACTTATGATAGGCGCAGCTGTATTTTGAGAATTTTTGCTCTTTCAAACCATGTTTGTCTAAGATAGCTTGAAGCCAGTCTGGCTTTTTGCCAGGTGCCTTGATTTCCATGATAATCGTATCTTCATCAAGTAGTGGAAAACCATGATTTCCCTTGAAGAGACTGACGTCTTCATCACGGTAAGTCAAATTTTGGTCAAGAGTAACACGAACTTTATTGTAGGCATAGCCTTCGATAGTCTCTTTTTCTTTCATCAAAAAACGGTCGTAGTAGATATACATACGAGGTTTAAGCCCCTCATCATATCGTTGACGTAAGTGGTGGATATCCTGTAATAGCTGGCGGTCAGTGATTTGACCATGATTCTTACCGTCTGTCAGCAAGTTAGTGATGGCAAGCGGTGTTGAAACGAGACGAAACTTATGACCGATTCCTTCATCATCTTTGGCTTTAACCTCTAAAAAGACCTTACTATCAATTTGGGGATTGGCTAGGTAGGTACGCATGCGGATTTTCTCTTGACGGTGATTACCATCTAAGGCATCTTGGATGACGTCAAAATTATCCGTATCAAAGTAAATATTTGAAATGGTAGATGTCGGATAATCATCCTCTACCAAATACTCCTTAAGATCAGTGAGCAGGTCTTCAAGATTTTCCTTTGAGACCACATATTTTGTTTCAATACGTTTAAAACGTGTTTCCAATTGTTTAACCATGAAAAAACTCCTTTTATAGATAAGATACAAAGCCGTAAAGCAACTTCTATGAAAATAGGGAATCTGTTGCAGGAACATCTATTCCCAAACAGTCGACTTATTGTTTTAATTCTTTTTTATAATAGAAAAGTTGATCGCAAATGTACTATTTCTATAAAGCACTTACTTGCTCGTCTACTAGTCTATGGGATTTTTCTGAAAGTTTTCCTAAGCTAAACTTTCACCAATCTTAACTTAAGATAAGTTTCAGTTAACCTTTAGAATTGTTTTAGGTAAGTCCCGTAAACTGTAATCATCCAAACGAACCCGAGAGGAAAAAAATATGAAATCAAAAAAACTAAAAAAATGGACGACTTTATTGACCTGTGCGACTGCTCTAACAGTCATGACAGCTTGTAGCCAATCAAGCAGTCAGTCAACTGGGACGACGTCAAGCACTACATCAAAAACAAGTGCAGTAACAGTAACGACCAGTAAGAAAACAAATAAGAACAACAGCAACTATTTTACTTCTAAAGATTCTGATACCTCTTATAATGAAAGCTCAGCTACTAAGATTAAGTTATCAGGCTCATCTGCGGATGTTTCAGGTGATGGTGCAGCCCTATCAGGTTCAACCGTAACCATCTCCAAAGCTGGGACCTACGTCATTTCAGGAAAATCCGACGGTGTGCAAATCAAGGTAGACGCTGGTGATTCAGACGATGTCCATATTGTTTTAGATGGCGTTACCATGACAAATACAAATGCAGCAATCAACGCCACAAAAGCTGGTCATGTCTATCTGACACTTAAAGATGGCACTACAAACACACTTTCTGATTCAAGTTCTAATAGTGATGAAGATGCGGATGCTGTGATTTTCTCTAAAGGAGATTTGACCATTAATGGTTCAGGTACTCTAAACATTGATGCTAAGAAAAATAACGGTATTAAAGCCAATGACAGCCTTCATATGACTGGTGGTACCTATAAGATTACCTCAGTTGGTGATGCCTTCAATGTCAATGATGAACTCAACCTCATGGGAACAACCATGACCATTGAGGCTGAAGAAGATGCTGTTAAGGTCGACAATGATGACGACACCTCAGTGGGTACCATGTATCTGTCTGACAATACCATGACCATTAAGGCTGGTGACGATGGTATTCATGCGTCCGGGAACCTGATTATTGATAGTGGTACTTACAAAGTTGAAAAATCAACCGAAGGTATCGAAGGTAAATCTGTGACCATCAATGGTGGAAATATCGATGTCTATGCGACGGATGATGGTGTTAATGCCGCCAATGCTAATGCCAGTCAAAGTGAGATTTTCTTCAAGATGACCGGTGGAACACTGAATGTTGAGGTTGGTGAGGGTGATACAGACCCAATTGATTCTAACGGCGATATTATTGTATCGGGTGGAACAATCAATTTGACTGGTCAGTCTGGTTTTGACTTCGATGGTTCAGCGACCTATACCGGTGGTGACATTACTATCAATGGTGAGAAACAAACTAAGATTGAAAACTCAATGCCTGGCGGCGGTGGCCCTCAAGGTGATGGTGGTCCCCAAGGTGGTGGGCAACCAGGTGGCTTTGGCGGAGGTCACTAAAGAGTCATAGGATGAAACAGAAAGGAAGTGCCTATGTATATTATAATTCCAGCTTATGAACCAGATATACGACTGATCCAGGTGGTTCAAAATATTACCATAAAACTCCCAACAGCCCTTATTATTGTCGTTAATGATGGAAGTGGCCCAGACTATGGCGACTATTATGACGAAACAGCCCTCTTCGGGGCAACCGTCCTAAGTCATCCGGTCAATAAGGGTAAAGGAGCAGCTCTCAAGACTGCTTTCGCTTATATTCAAGAAGAAGTGGTTAGCCAACATCAATCAGCTCAACCTATAGTCACGGTCGACAGTGATGGTCAACATCTAATTAAGGATATTGTCCGTGTGGCCAAGGCAACCGAGGAAAATCCAAGTCATCTTGTCTTGGGTGCGCGTGCCTTTGTTGGTAAGGTACCAGCACGTAGCCGCTTTGGAAATAAGGTGACTGCAGGGCTCTTCCATCTGATAACTGGTCAGAAGGTAACAGATACTCAGACAGGACTTCGAGGTATGTCAACCAACCTGATTCCATGGCTTCTTAATCTGGATGGCAATCGTTTTGAGTATGAGTTTAATATGTTGCTTGAAGCCAAAAAGTCAGGCCACCAAATCTCTGAAGTCCCTATCGAGACCGTTTATCTGGAGGAGAATAAAAGCTCGCACTTTCGGCCCATTCGTGATTCCATCCGTATTTACAGCCCTTTTTTAAAGTTCTCTGGCACGGCCGTCTTGGCCTCAGTCATTGATGCAACAGCCTTATTTGTACTCTTTGCCTTGACGAAAAATCTCCTCCTTTCGGTCGTGCTAGCTCGTGTGATTTCGGCTTCCAGCCAGTGTTTTCTGAACGCTAATGTGGTCTTTAATCCGACAAGCTCCCTCTTTAGGTCAAGTGTTCGCTACTTTATGTTAGTCCTGGTCCTCTTGGCCTGTAACTATTTCTTACTTAGTAGTCTAGTTGCTATTGGTTTAGGACTAGTTGTGGCAAAATTGGTCACAGAAACCTTGCTCTTTTTAGTCAGCTACAGGGTCCAACATAATGTGGTTTTTGCTTAATAGCTGACTTGAAAATCGCTAAGTGATTGAATAGAGATAGCTTATTCACCTCTCGATTACTTCTAAAAATTTTCCTAAAAAATAGAAAAAACTACCGTTTTCGACATTCGGTAGTTTTTAATATTTATCGAAATGTTGTTCAATTTACATTATGATTAAAAAGTTAAAAGGGCTGATAAAGTTTCCAAATGCTTAAAAAAAATATGCTATAATGAAATTGTTTGAATTATGTAGATTTTTATTCAAACGAGGAAAATGAAATGAGGACCGAAAATGGGAAAAAAGGTACATTATAAGCTTCACAAAGTTAAGAAGCAGTGGGTGACGATTGCCGTCACTTCGGCAGCACTTGCCTCTATCGTAGGTGGTGCTACAGTAGCTAATCAAAAGGTTTCAGCCGATGAAACAACGAAACCAGTTGCCTCTACGACAGCTGAAAGCGATGTTGTGGTAGAAACGCATGAAGTAGCCGCTCCTGAAGCAACTGCTACGACAGATGCGACAGCAGTAACAACTGACAAGGCTGCTGATACTACAACAGTCGAAACTCCTGCGGCAGTAACCACTGCAGCAGACACCACTACTAATACGGCAGCACCAGCAGCAACTGATCGTGCAGCAGTAGCAAATGGTGCGACAACAGAAACACCAGCTGCAACTTGGACTGCGACAGATACAACGCTTACAGTAGCTGAAAAACCAAAATCTGGTGTTACTGAAAAAGAAGAAACAGCAGCACTCTCTTTGGACAACATCAAACAAGTTGATGGTAAATACTATTATGTCAAGGAAGATGGTTCATACAAAACAAATTTTGCTGTTTCAGTTAATGGCCAGTTGCTTTACTTCGGTAAAGACGGTGCTTTGACAAGCACATCAACACACTCATTCACACCAGGTACAACTAATCTAGTTGATGCTTTCTCTTCACATAATCGTGCTTACGATTCTAAGAAAGAAAGCTTCGAGTTGGTAGATGGATACTTGACACCAAACAGCTGGTATCGTCCAGTCACTATTTTGGAAAATGGTGAAAAATGGCGTGTATCAACTGAGAAAGACTTTCGTCCACTTTTGATGGCATGGTGGCCTGATGTAGATACACAAGTTGCCTACCTCAATACTTTCTCTAAACACTTTAACCTTAACGCAACTTATTCAACCAGCCAAAGTCAATCTGAATTGAATGCAGCTGCTAAGACAATTCAAATTAAGATTGAACAAGAAATTTCAGCTAAAAAATCAACTGAATGGCTTCGTCAAGCAATTGAGTCTTTTGTAAAAGAACAAGACCAGTGGAATACTACAACTGAAAACTATACCCTTGCTGACCACCTTCAAGGGGGAGCTCTTCTTTATGTCAATAATGACAAGACACCTTGGGCAAATTCTGATTACCGTTTGCTTAACCGTACACCAAGTAACCAAGATGGTTCTCTAAATGGTACAGGAAGATATTTGGGTGGTTATGAATTCCTACTTGCCAATGACGTTGATAACTCAAATCCAGTTGTGCAAGCTGAGCAGTTGAACCAAATTCACTATCTTGTGAACTGGGGATCAATTGTTATGGGTGATAAGGATGCTAACTTTGATGGTATCCGTGTTGATGCAGTTGATAATGTTGATGCAGACCTTCTCCAAGTTTATACAAACTACTTCCGAGCAGCCTTTGGTGTGGATAAATCTGAAGCCAATGCACTCGCTCACATTTCTATCCTTGAAGCTTGGGATTTAAATGATAATGCTTATAATCAAAAACATGATGGTGCAGCCCTTGCCATGGATAATAACCTTCGTTATGCAATTATGGGTGCACTTTATGGATCAGGCTCTTCATTGAAAGATTTGATTACTAGCAGTTTGACAGACCGTACAAATAATAGTAAGTATGGAGATACACAAGCTAACTACATCTTTGCGCGTGCTCATGATAACCTTGTTCAAGATATCATTCGTGATATCGTTCAAAAAGAGATCAATCCAAAATCAGATGGTTATACCATGACTGATGCTGAATTGAAACGTGCCTTTGAAATCTATAATGAAGATATGAAGAAGGCAGAAAAACGTTATACTATTAACAATATTCCAGCTGCCTATGCTTTGATTCTTCAAAATATGGAGCAGGTAACTCGTGTTTATTATGGAGATCTTTATACGGATAACGGCCAATATATGGCTACCAAGTCTCCTTACTACGATGCTATCACAACGCTCTTGAAGAACCGTATGAAATATGTTTCAGGTGGACAATCGATGAAAGTCGACACGTTCAATGGAAAAGAAATCTTGTCATCTGTTCGTTACGGTAAAGATATTATGACTGCTGACCAAACTACGGGTGTAGCAGAAACAAGTAAACATTCTGGTATGTTGACACTTATTGCCAATAATCAGGATTTCTCACTGGGTGATGGTACGTTGAAAGTTAACATGGGTAAACTTCATGCTAACCAAGCCTACCGTCCATTACTTCTTGGTACTGATAAGGGAATTGTCACTTACGAGAATGATGCAGCTGCAGCTGGAAAAATTAAATACACCGATGCTGAAGGGAACTTGACTTTCAGTGGAGATGAAATCAAGGGATATCGAACTGTTGATATGAGAGGTTATCTTGGTGTTTGGGTACCAGTAGGTGCGCCTGATAACCAAGATATCCGTGTTAAAGGTTCAGATAAGAAACTTGACAAGACATTTTCTGCTACTGAAGCATTGGACTCACAAGTTATCTATGAAGGTTTCTCAAACTTCCAAGATTTTGTTGAAAAAGATAGCCAATATACTAATAAATTGATTGCAGAAAATGCGGAACTCTTCAAGTCATGGGGAATCACATCATTCGAGATGGCTCCTCAATTTGTATCGGCTGATGACCGTACTTTCCTTGATTCTGTTATCCAAAATGGCTATGCCTTTACTGACCGTTATGACCTTGCCATGAGTAAGAATAACAAATATGGATCTAAAGAAGATCTTCGTGATGCACTTAAGGCGCTTCACAAGCAAGGTATTCAAGCAATTGCTGACTGGGTTCCAGATCAACTTTATCAATTGCCAGGACAAGAAGTTGTAACAGCAACACGTGCTAATAGTTATGGTACTCCAAAGGCCAATGCTTATATCAATAACACTTTATATGTTGCAAATTCTAAATCATCAGGTAAGGACTTCCAAGCTCAATATGGTGGTGAGTTCCTTGATGAGCTCCAAAAGAAATATCCACAGTTGTTTGAAGATGTAATGATATCAACTGGTAAGAAGATTGATCCATCTGTTAAAATCAAGCAATGGTCTGCTAAGTACATGAATGGTACTAATATCTTGGGTCGTGGTAATCGTTATGTTCTCAGTAACGATGCTACGGGTCGCTATTATCAAGTTACTGATAATGGCATCTTCTTGCCAAAACCTTTGACGGACCAAGGTGGTAAGACAGGTTTCTACTATGATGGTAAGGGTATGGCCTACTTTGATAATAGTGGTTTCCAAGCTAAGAATGCCTTCATTAAATATGCTGGAAATTACTATTACTTCGATAAAGAAGGTTATATGTTAACTGGTCGTCAAGACATCGATAGTAAGACTTATTTCTTCTTGCCAAATGGTATCCAGCTTCGCGATTCTATTTATCAGCAAGATGGTAAATATTATTACTTTGGTAGCTTTGGTGAGCAATACAAAGATGGTTACTTTGTATTCGATGTACCGAAAGAAGGTACCTCAGAAACTGAAGCTAAGTTCCGTTATTTCTCACCAACTGGGGAAATGGCTGTTGGCTTGACTTATGCTGGAGGAGGATTGCAATACTTTGATGAAAATGGCTTCCAAGCTAAAGGTACTAAGTATGTGACTCCAGACGGAAAACTCTACTTCTTCGATAAAAATTCAGGTAATGCCTACACAAATCGTTGGGCAGAAATCGATGGTATCTGGTATGAATTCAACGATCAAGGCTATGCACAAGCTAAGAAGGGTGAATTCTACACAACGGATGGCTCAACATGGTTCTACCGTGATGCAGCTGGTAAAAATGTGACAGGTGCCCTTACTTTGGACGGTCACGAATACTACTTCCATGCAAATGGTGCCCAAGTTAAAGGTGATTTTGTTACTGAAAACGGTAAGATCAGCTACTACACTGTAGATAACGGTTATAAAGTAAAAGACAAGTTCTTCGAAGTGAACGGTAAATGGTACCATGCTGATAAGGATGGTAACCTCGCCACAGGTCGTCAAACGATTGACCACCTTAACTATTACTTCAATGCTGATGGTAGCCAAGTTAAATCTGATTTCTTCACTCTTGATGGTGGTAAGACATGGTACTATGCCAAAGATAATGGTGAAATCGTGACAGGTGCCTATAGTGTTGGTGGTAAAAACTATTACTTCAAAGAAGATGGTAGTCAAGTCAAAGGTGACTTCGTTAAGAATGCTGACGGATCACTCTCTTACTATGATAAAGATTCAGGTGAGCGTCTCAATAACCGTTTCTTGACAACTGGTAACAATGTTTGGTACTACTTCAAAGACGGTAAGGCTGTAACAGGACGCCAAAATATCGATGGTAAAGAATATTACTTTGATAAATTGGGACGCCAAGTTAAAGGTAGCCCAATCAGCACACCAAAAGGAGTAGAATACTACGAATCAGTTCTTGGCGAACGTGTGACAAACACATGGATCACTTTCCAAGACGGTAAGACTGTCTTCTTCGATGAAAATGGTTATGCTGATTTCGATAAATAATCAATCAATCTAATCTTAATCTGAGAGATTAAGGGAAAAACGATATGATTTGACATGAATTTATAGGTGAAATTTCTTGAAAACGAGAATCGTTTAAAGAAATTTCACCTTTTTTTGCTCCTTAAAGAAAAAAATCTGACAAATATCAATTTTGAGTCAGAAAGGCTACAAATGTTATTAAATCAAGTGTTCTAGACATTTTCTAAAAAAATAGTTTCAGTTATCAAATGATATAAAAATGAGAATTGAAAACCTATGAAACAGGCTTATTACAAAAATTTTCTAATATTAATATTATGTTACATATATTTTATAAAAAAACAATTAATTCGAGAAATAGTTAGAAAATAATGATATAATGTAATTGTTTGAAATCGGATAGATTTCAGTCTGATTTTGACAAATAAAATCACGGGGAAAATTATAATGGAAAATAAGGTACACTATAAGCTTCATAAAGTTAAGAAGCAATGGGTTACAATTGCAGTTGCCTCTGCAGCACTTGCTACTGTCGTAGGAGGATTGTCTGCAACAACATCTTCAGTTTCAGCGGATGAAACTCAAGTTAAGACAGTAACTCAACCAAATTCAGATACAACAGCCGATTTAGTTACTTCTACTGAAGCAACCAAAGAAGTCGATAAACGTACAAATACAAAAGAAGCAGATGTTTTGACACCTGCTAAAGAAACAAATACTGTCGAAACAGCAGCTACAACGAATACACAAGCAACAGCTGAAGCAGCTAAAACAGCAACTACTGCTGATGTAGCAGTGGCAGCTGTTCCAAATAAAGAAGCAGTTGTGACAACAGATGCACCAGCTGTTACTACTGAAAAAGCAGAAGAACAACCAGCTACAGTTAAGGCTGAAGTCGTCAATACAGAAGTTAAAGCTCCTCAAGCTGCTTTGAAAGATTCAGAAGTGGAAGCAGCACTTTCTTTGAAAAACATCAAATACACTGATGGTAAATATTACTATGTTAATGAAGATGGTTCACACAAAGAAAACTTTGCCATTACTGTAAATGGTCAATTGCTTTACTTCGGCAAAGATGGCGCCCTTACAAGTTCATCAACACACTCTTTCACACCTGGAACAACAAATATTGTTGATGGTTTCTCAATCAATAACCGTGCCTACGATTCATCTGAAGCAAGTTTTGAATTGATTAATGGTTATTTGACTGCTGATAGCTGGTACCGTCCAGTTTCTATCATCAAAGATGGTGTGACTTGGCAAGCATCAACTGCAGAAGATTTCCGTCCACTTTTGATGGCTTGGTGGCCAAATGTAGATACGCAAGTTAATTACTTGAACTACATGTCTAAAGTCTTCAACTTAGAGGCTAAGTACACAAGCACAGATAAGCAAGCAGACTTAAATCGTGCTGCTAAGGATATCCAAGTTAAGATTGAACAAAAGATTCAGGCTGAAAAATCAACACAATGGTTGCGTGAAACTATCTCTGCCTTTGTTAAGACACAACCACAGTGGAACAAAGAAACTGAAAACTATTCAAAAGGTGGAGGAGAGGATCACCTTCAAGGTGGAGCTCTTCTTTATGTGAATGACTCACGTACACCATGGGCAAATTCTAACTATCGTCTTTTGAACCGTACGGCTACTAACCAGACTGGTACGATTAATAAGTCAGTTCTTGATGAGCAGTCTGACCCAAACCACATGGGTGGCTTCGACTTCTTGCTTGCTAATGACGTAGACTTATCTAACCCAGTTGTTCAAGCGGAACAATTGAACCAAATTCACTACCTTATGAACTGGGGTTCAATTGTTATGGGTGACAAGGATGCTAACTTCGATGGTATCCGTGTCGATGCGGTAGATAATGTCAATGCTGACATGCTTCAACTCTACACAAACTATTTCCGTGAGTACTATGGTGTAAATAAATCTGAGGCGCAAGCTCTTGCTCATATCTCAGTTCTTGAAGCGTGGAGTCTTAACGACAACCATTACAATGACAAGACTGATGGTGCTGCGCTTGCCATGGAAAATAAACAACGTTTGGCCCTCCTTTTCTCATTGGCTAAACCAATTAAGGATCGTACACCAGCTGTAAGTCCTTTGTATAACAATACTTTCAATACGACTCAACGCGATTTTAAGACTGACTGGATTAACAAAGATGGAAGCACTGCCTACAACGAAGACGGTACAGCTAAACAGTCTACAATTGGTAAATACAATGAGAAATACGGAGACGCGTCAGGAAACTACGTCTTTATCCGTGCCCATGATAACAACGTTCAAGATATTATTGCTGAAATCATTAAGAAAGAAATCAATAAAAAATCAGATGGTTTCACTATCTCTGATTCTGAAATGAAGCAAGCATTTGAAATTTACAACAAAGACATGCTCAGCAGCAATAAGAAATATACCTTGAATAACATCCCTGCAGCTTATGCTGTAATGTTGCAGAACATGGAAACGATCACTCGTGTCTACTATGGAGACCTTTATACAGATGACGGTCACTATATGGAAACTAAATCACCATATCACGACACCATCGTTAACTTGATGAAGAACCGTATCAAGTATGTATCTGGTGGACAAGCGCAACGTTCTTACTGGTTGCCAACTGATGGTAAGATGGACAATTCAGATGTTGAACTTTACCGCACAAGTGAAGTCTACACTTCAGTACGTTATGGTAAAGACATCATGACAGCTGACGATACAGAAGGTTCTAAATACAGCCGTACCTCTGGTCAGGTAACTCTTGTAGTGAATAATCCAAAATTGACTTTGCATGAGTCAGCTAAACTTAATGTTGAAATGGGTAAAATCCATGCCAACCAGAAATACCGTGCTTTGATTGTTGGTACAGCTGATGGTATCAAGAACTTTACATCTGATGCAGAGGCAATCGCAGCAGGTTACGTGAAAGAAACAGACAGCAATGGTGTCTTGACTTTCGGCGCTAATGACATCAAGGGTTATGAAACATTTGATATGTCAGGTTTCGTAGCAGTTTGGGTTCCAGTCGGAGCTTCAGATGATCAAGATATCCGTGTAGCACCTTCAACAGAAGCTAAAAAAGAAGGCGAATTGACCCTTAAAGCGACTGAGGCTTATGATTCACAATTGATCTACGAAGGATTCTCAAACTTCCAAACTATCCCGGATGGTTCAGATCCTTCAGTCTATACTAACCGTAAGATTGCTGAAAATGTTGATTTGTTCAAATCATGGGGCGTAACATCATTTGAAATGGCACCACAATTTGTATCTGCCGATGACGGTACCTTCCTTGACTCAGTTATCCAAAATGGTTATGCCTTTGCAGATCGTTATGATCTTGCCATGAGTAAGAACAATAAATATGGTTCTAAAGAAGATCTTCGTGATGCTCTTAAAGCCCTTCACAAAGCGGGTATCCAAGCAATCGCTGACTGGGTTCCAGACCAAATTTACCAATTGCCAGGTAAAGAAGTCGTAACAGCGACTCGTACTGACGGTGCAGGACGTAAGATTGCAGATGCTATCATTGATCACTCACTTTATGTAGCTAACTCTAAGTCATCAGGTAGGGATTACCAAGCTCAATATGGTGGCGAATTCTTAGCTGAACTTAAAGCTAAGTACCCTAAAATGTTCACGGAAAACATGATCTCAACTGGTAAACCAATTGATGATTCTGTTAAATTGAAACAATGGAAGGCTAAATACTTCAACGGAACAAACGTTCTTGACCGCGGTGTTGGCTATGTACTTAGCGATGAAGCAACTGGTAAATATTTCACTGTCACTAAAGAAGGTAACTTCATTCCTCTTCAATTGACAGGAAATGAAAAGGCTGTTACTGGGTTCTCAAATGATGGTAAGGGAATCACTTACTTCGGTACAAGTGGTAATCAAGCTAAATCTGCCTTTGTTACTTTCAATGGAAATACCTATTACTTTGATGCACGTGGTCACATGGTTACAAATGGTGAATACTCACCAAATGGTAAAGATGTTTATCGTTTCTTGCCAAATGGTATCATGTTGAGCAATGCCTTCTATGTTGATGCTAACGGTAATACTTACCTTTATAACTATAAAGGTCAAATGTACAAGGGTGGTTACACTAAATTTGATGTAACTGAAACTGATAAAGATGGTAATGAATCTAAGGTTGTGAAATTCCGTTACTTCACTAATGAAGGTGTCATGGCCAAAGGTGTTACGGTTATTGATGGCTTCACACAATACTTTGGAGAAGACGGTTTCCAAACTAAAGATAAGTTAGCAACCTATAAAGGTAAGACTTATTACTTCGAAGCTCATACTGGTAATGCTATCAAGAACACTTGGAGGAACATCGATGGTAAATGGTACCACTTCGATGAAAATGGTGTTGCCGCTACAGGTGCTCAAGTTATCAATGGTCAAAAACTTTACTTTAATGAAGATGGAAGTCAAGTTAAAGGTGGCGTTGTTAAGAATGCAGATGGTACTTATAGTAAGTACAAAGAAGGTTCTGGAGAATTAGTTACTAACGAATTCTTCACAACTGATGGAAATGTATGGTACTATGCAGGCGCTGACGGTAAGACTGTTACAGGTGCTCAAGTTATCAATGGACAACACCTCTACTTTAAAGAAGATGGAAGTCAAGTTAAAGGTGGCGTTGTTAAGAATGCAGATGGTACCTATAGCAAGTACGATGCTGCAACAGGTGAACGTTTGACTAATGAATTCTTCACAACAGGTGATAACAATTGGTATTACATTGGTTCTAATGGTAAGACAGTAACTGGTGAAGTTAAAATCGGTGCTGATACGTATTACTTCGCTAAAGATGGTAAACAAGTAAAAGGACAAACGGTAACTGCTGGTAATGGTCGTATTAGCTATTACTATGGTGATAGTGGTAAGAAAGCCATCAGCACATGGATAGAAATCCAACCAGGAATCTACGTTTACTTTGATAAGACTGGTATTGCTTACCCACCTAGAGTGTTAAACTAATAGAATAAAATAAAAAGGAGAACTTCGGTTCTCTTTTTTAGGCTCTTTGTCAACTGTAGTGGGTGACGAAAAGTTAACATCTAGAGAGGACCTGGTAGGTCTTCTCTTTTTGTATGTTCAGAATGATGAAAATACGCTTCCTAAAGTTGATAAAATTTCTAAAACCGAAGCCCAGACGTTTAATATCTTTGATAAGCTTATTGGTCCCCTCCAATTTTACATTTGAGTAATGTGTTTTTAGTGCATTTTTGATGTATTGTTTATGTTTAAGAAAAGTCCTAAAGACTGTTTTGAAGTAATGGATACTGTCAATAATATTGTGTAAACACTCAAGTAGAGTTATGGATTGTTAATCAAATAAGCTTTCAAGTGTGTCAGAACATTGGTCAAACCCTTTATGGAAATCAATCCTCGTCATCCTAGCTGCTATGGTTCTCTGGTTGGCTGTCTTCTTCGCAACAAGCTCCCTACCAGCAGTTCTCAATCCAATCCTTGCTCCACCGCCTTTGGTCATTCTAGGAGCAGCCTTCCTCGCCCTTCGCTTCTATCTCAAGAAACGCTTCAATATCCGAAGCGCAAGTGCAGGCCCATCACGTTATTAAGAAGAATAGAAACGTATCCTGGTTCAACATCACAAGAACCGGGATTTTTTACCCTTTACTATTCATTTAATCTTTAAACAATCATGAAAAAATATTTAAGTATATCCAAAACTTTGTAGATTTATCCTCTGCAAAATATAAATATAAACATTTTATTCTATTTTGTACAGAAAATAACAACAAATTAGCATATTCCTTGCCTATTTACAAACATTTTGATACTCTATAGTTGGAGGTGAATATGACAAAACAAAAAATTAATCGAATTGTAGGTTCCATTGGTGCCTTTATTGGAATTGTGGTATTTATTGCCTACATTCCTCAAATTATCGCCAATTTAGAGGGAAATAAAGCTCAACCATTTCAACCTTTATCAGCTGCTATATCTTGCTTAATCTGGGTTATTTATGGATGGACAAAAGAACCTAAAAAGGATTGGGTACTAATCATTCCAAATTCAGCTGGTGTTATTTTGGGTGGACTCACTTTTTTGACCTCACTTTAACAAATCTAATAATATGTATAAAAGAGAGTCGGACAGAAATCGGTAATTTGTTAGAATTCGATTTCGTCGTCCCACCTCCGCACAGTTGAGTAGGGCTGTAAAAGCTGATGAAATCAGCGTAGTAGAGCCCACTCAACCACTATGTCTTGCTCGACAATCCAAAAACAAGAAGAGGCTAGGACTTTTGTCCCAGCCTCTTTTCTCTATTCTCAGATAATTAAACGCTGCACTCACTAACTTCCGCATTTCCCTTCACAATCATTCTCATGGTCATCAACCAGACCTGCCGCCTGTAGGAAAGCTAAAACTGCGACTGGACCTGTAAACTTGAAGCCTCGTTTTTTGAGATCTTGAGATAACTTTTCAGACAAAGGTGTTTTAGCAGGTGCCTGGCTGTGGTCAGGAACATCATTGATGATGGTTTTCTCATCCACAAAAGACCAGAGGTAGGCATCAAAGGGACCGTAGGTTTTCTGGACTTGTAGAAATGCTTGAGCATTGGCACGCGTAGCAAAAATCTTGGCTCGATTTCGAATGATGGTTGGATTGTCTAACAAGTCCTCCAACTCTGCATCCATCATCTCCGCAACACCTTGGACTTGGTAGTTGTAAAATGATTCTCTGAAAGCTTGGCGCTTGTTGAGAACCGTTTCCCAAGACAGACCCGACTGGTAAGTTTCCAAACAAAGTAACTCAAAAAGAGCACGGTCATCATGAAGGGGTTGGCCCCACTCTGGTAGTGTAAAATAAGTTGTGTGAACACAAAAAGGAATAAATCCGTTATGGTAGAGTTGCAACACATTACTAGAAAGAGATTTATTCCTATGACTCAGTTTAGCACAGAACTACTTAACTTCCTAGCCCAAAAGCAAGATATTGATGAATTTTTCCGTACTTCTCTTGAAACGGCTATGAATGATCTGCTTCAAGCAGAATTGTCAGCCTTTTTAGGGTATGAGCCTTACGAAAAAGTAGGCCATAATTCTGGTAATAGTCGTAATGGAACGTATTCACGGAAATTTGAAACCAAATATGGGACTGTTCAGTTAACTATTCCAAGAAATCGTAATGAAAACTTTACCCCAGCTTTGATCCCCTCTTATGGACGTCGAGATGTCTACTTGGAAGAGATGGTTATCAAACTCTATCAAACCGGTGTAACGACTTGAGAAATTAGTGACATCATCGAGAGAATGTATGGTCATCACTATAGTCCTGCCACAATTTCTAATATCTCAAAAGCAACTCAGGAGAACGTCTCTGCTTTTCATGAGAGAAGCTTAGAAGCTAACTACTCTGTTTTATTCCTTGACGGAACCTATCTTCCATTAAGACGTGGAACCGTTAGTAAAGAATGTATTCATATCGCACTTGGCATTACACCAGAAGGACAGAAGGCTGTTCTTGGATATGAAATCGCCCCAAATGAAAACAATGCTTCTTGGTCCACCCTGTTAGACAAGCTTCAAAACCAAGGAATCCAACAGGTTTCTCTTGTAGTGACCGATGGCTTCAAAGGGCTTGAGCAGATGATCAGTCAGGCTTACCCATTAGCTAAGCAACAAGGTTGCTTAATTCATATAAGTCGAAATTTGGCTAGTAAGGTCAAGCGATCTGATCGGGCAGTTATTTTGGAGCAATTTAAAACGATTTATCGTGTTGAAAATTTAGAAATGGCAGTCCAAGCTTTGGAGGACTTTATCACCGAATGGAAACCAAAGTATCAGAAAATAATGAAAAGTCTTGAGATGGCGACAATCTTTTAACTTTTTATCAGTTTCCCTACCAGATTTGGCACAGCCTTTATTCGACAAACCTCATTGAGTCTCTTAACAAAGAAATCAAACGTCAAACGAAAAAGAAGGTTCTTTTTCCTAACGAGGAAGCTCTGGAACGTTACTTAGTTACTTTGTTTGAAGATTATAATTTCAAGCAAAGTCAACGAACCCATAAAGGGTTTGGACAATGTTCTTACACACTTGAAAGCTTATTTGATTAAAACTCCGTAACTCTACTAGAGTGTTTATACAGAATTATTGACAGTATCGCTAAAAAAAAGATATAATAAATGAGTCTTTAAGGTGTAGATTTTTAGACAAAAAATATTGGGGAAAAATTGAATATGGAAAATAAAGTACGCTATAAACTGCACAAAGTGAAGAAGCAATGGGTTACTTTAGCGGTTGCTTCAGCAGCCTTGGCTACCATTGTTGGTGCTAGTGTTACCACGTCTTCACTTGTTTCGGCAGAAGAAATAAATAACTCTAATGCCTCACCTTCAATAACTACAGTCGGGGAAAATACAAATCCTGTAGTTGAGAAAGAAGTTAGTGCAACAACAGAGGTGGCAAGTATTGCAAATGCCACAACGACAGCCAATGCGTCAGTTACTGCTGACAAACCAGCTGAAACACTAGTTCAACCGAGTGCTGGAGTGACTGCAGATAGAGCTGCAACAGTAGATACTGAAGCTAAACCTGAAACGACTGCTAAGCCAGAAGTAGTAGCTAAACCAGAAACAGCTACAACATCGGAAGTAGCTGCAAATGCTGGAGTAGCTGCTCCAACGGCTGAGAAGTCTAAAGAGCTTTCTGAAGCTGAGATTAAGGCTGCAGTCTCACTCGATAATATTAAAAAGGAAAAAGATGGTAAATATTACTATCTTCTAGAAGATGGATCACACAAGAAAAACTTTGCCATTACTGTAAATGGTCAGGTCCTTTATTTTGATGAAAATGGTGCCCTTTCAAGCACATCAACTTATTCATTCACACAAGAAACAACAAATCTTGTCACTGATTTTACTAAAAACAATGCTGCTTATGACTCGACAAAGGCAAGTTTTGAACTTGTTGATGGTTATTTAACAGCTGATAGTTGGTACCGTCCAAAAGAAATCCTTGAAGCAGGAACAACTTGGAAAGCGTCAACTGAAAAAGATTTTCGTCCACTTTTGATGTCTTGGTGGCCTGATAAGGATACTCAAGTAGCTTACTTGAACTACATGACTAAGGCTCTTAGCAATGGTGAAGAAACAAAAGATGTCTTTACGATTGAAAATTCTCAAGCTAGCTTGAATGCCGCTGCTCAAATCATTCAACGTAAGATTGAGGTTAAGATTGCTGCTAATAAGTCAACAGACTGGTTACGTCAGTCAATCGAGGCCTTTGTTAAAGACCAAGATAAATGGAACATTAACTCTGAATCTCCAGGTAAAGAACACTTCCAAAAAGGGGCTCTCCTCTTTGTTAATAGTGATTTAACGAAGTGGGCTAACTCAGACTACCGTAAACTTGACCAAACGGCAACAAGTCGTTTGGCAAACGATAAGATCAAGAGTGGTAGTGATGCTGGTTATGAGTTCTTGCTTTCAAGCGATATCGATAACTCAAACCCAATTGTGCAAGCTGAAATGCTTAACCAATTGTATTACTTCATGAACTGGGGACAAATCGTCTTTGGTGACAAGGACAAAGATGCTCACTTTGATGGTATCCGTGTTGATGCTGTGGACAATGTCAGCATCGATATGCTTCAATTAGTGTCTTCATACATGAAGGCTGCTTACAAGGTCAATGAGTCTGAAGCACGTGCCCTTGCTAATATCTCAATTCTTGAAGCTTGGTCTCAAAACGACCCATATTATGTGGACGAACATAATACAGCTGCCCTTTCTATGGATAATGGTCTCCGTTTGTCTATTGTTCATGGATTGACTCGTCCAGTAACTAATAAAGGTACAGGTGCTCGTAATGCATCAATGAAGGACCTTATTAACGGTGGTTATTTCGGTCTTTCAAACCGTGCGGAAGTTACATCATATGATCAACTTGGTTTTGCAACCTATCTCTTTGTTCGTGCACACGACTCAGAAGTTCAAACGGTTATCGCAGACATTATCAGCAAAAAAATTGATCCTACAACAGATGGATTTACTTTTACATTAGATCAATTGAAACAAGCTTTTGACATTTATAATGCTGATATGTTGAAAGTTGATAAGGAATATACGCATTCAAATATTCCTGCAGCCTATGCTTTGATGCTTCAAACAATGGGTGCAGCAACACGTGTTTATTACGGAGATTTGTATACTGATAATGGTCAGTACATGGCTAAGAAATCACCATACTTTGATCAAATCACAACCCTTCTTAAAGCACGTCCTAAGTATGTAGCTGGTGGACAAACATCTTATATCCACAACCTTGCTGGTGATGGGGTGTCATCTGCGAAAGATAATAAAGAAGTTCTTGTCTCTGTCCGTTATGGTCAAGATTTGATGTCTAAGACAGATACAGAAGGTGGAAAATACGGCCGCAATTCTGGTATGTTGACCCTTATTGCTAATAACCCAGATTTGAAATTAGCAGATGGTGAAACAATTACTGTAAATATGGGTGTAGCCCACAAGAACCAAGCCTACCGTCCACTCTTGCTTGGTACGGATAAAGGTATCGTGTCATCATTGAATGATTCAGATACTAAGGTTGTTAAATATACAGATGCACAAGGAAATCTTGTCTTCACAGCTGATGAAATCAAAGGCTTTAAGACTGTTGATATGAGTGGTTACCTTTCAGTTTGGGTACCAGTAGGTGCGACTGACGATCAAAACGTTCTTGCTAAACCATCAACAAAAGCCTACAAAGAAGGGGATAAGGTTTATAGCTCTTCTGCAGCACTTGAAGCACAAGTGATTTACGAAGGTTTCTCAAACTTCCAAGACTTTGTTAAAGAAGATAGTCAATACACTAATAAATTGATTGCAGCTAATGCAGACCTCTTCAAGTCATGGGGCATTACGTCATTTGAAATTGCACCTCAATATGTCTCATCTAAGGATGGAACTTTCCTTGATTCTATTATTGAGAATGGTTATGCCTTCACAGACCGTTATGACTTTGCCATGAGCAAAAACAATAAATACGGTTCAAAAGAAGATCTTCGTGATGCCCTTAAGGCTCTTCACAAACAAGGTATTCAAGTCATTGCTGACTGGGTTCCAGACCAATTGTATACCCTCCCAGGTAAAGAAGTAGTAACAGCTACTCGTACAGATACACATGGTAAGGTGCTTGATGATACTAGCTTGGTTAATAAACTCTATGTGACAAATACTAAGTCATCAGGAAATGATTTCCAAGCACAGTATGGTGGTGCTTTCCTGGATAAACTTCAAAAACTTTATCCAGAAATCTTCAAAGAAGTTATGGAAGCGTCAGGTAAGACAATTGATCCATCTGTGAAGATTAAACAATGGGAAGCTAAGTACTTTAACGGTACAAATATCCAAAAACATGGTTCTGACTACGTTCTCAGCGATGGTAAATTGTACTTCACCGTTAACGATAAAGGTACCTTCCTTCCAGCAGCCTTGACTGGTGATACAAAAGCTAAAACTGGATTTGCTTATGATGGTACAGGGGTAACTTATTACACAACATCTGGTACTCAAGCTAAGAGTCAATTTGTGACATATAATGGCAAACAGTACTACTTTAACGATAAGGGTTACCTTGTAACTGGTGAACAAGCTATCGACGGTTCAAACTATTTCTTCTTGCCAAATGGTGTTATGTTTACTGATGGTGTTATTAAAAATGCCAAAGGTCAATCATTGGTTTATGGTAAGTCAGGTAAATTGACGACTCAAACTGGTTGGAAAGAAGTTACCGTTAAAGATGATAGTGGTAAGGAAGAAAAATTCTATCAATACTTCTTCAAAGGTGGCATCATGGCTACTGGTTTGACTGAAGTAGAAGGTAAGGAAAAATACTTCTATGACAATGGTTACCAAGCTAAAGGTATCTTCATTCCTACAAAAGACGGCCATTTGATGTTCTTCTGTGGTGATTCAGGTGAACGTAAGTACTCAGGCTTCTTTGAACAAGATGGTAACTGGTACTACGCTAATGATAAGGGCTATGTTGCCACTGGATTTACTAAGGTAGGTAAACAAAACCTTTACTTCAATGAAAAAGGTGTTCAAGTTAAGAACCGCTTCTTCCAAGTTGGTGATGCCACATACTATGCAAACAATGAAGGTGATGTTCTTCGTGGTGCCCAAACCATCAATGGTGACGAGCTCTACTTTGATGAGTCAGGTAAGCAAGTTAAAGGTGAGTTCGTGAACAATCCTGATGGTACGACTTCATACTACGATACAATCACAGGTGTGAAACTTGTTGATACATCATTAGTAGTTGATGGTCAAACCTTTAATATCGATGCTAAGGGTGTTGTGACTAAGGCACATACACCAGGCTTCTATACTACTGGGGACAATAACTGGTTCTACGCAGACTCACATGGTCGTAATGTGACAGGTGCACAAGTTATCAATGGTCAACATCTCTATTTTGATGCTAATGGTCGTCAAGTTAAGGGTGGCTTCGTAACGAACACTGACGGTAGTCGTTCATTCTACCACTGGGATACTGGTGATAAGATGGTTTCTACCTTCTTCACTACTGGTCATGATAAATGGTATTATGCTGATGATAAGGGTAATGTCGTTACTGGAGCTCAAGTAATCAACGGTCAAAAACTCTTCTTTGGTACTGATGGTAAACAGGTCAAAGGTGCCTTTGCAACAAACGCTAATGGCAGTCGCTCATATTACCATGGAGCTACTGGTGATAAGTTAGTCTCAACCTTCTTCACTACTGGAGATAACAACTGGTATTATGCTGATGTCAAGGGTGAAGTTGTTGTTGGCGAACAGACTATCAACGGCCAAAACCTTTACTTTGACCAAACTGGTAAACAAGTGAAGGGTGCCACAGCTACGAATCCTGATGGTTCAATCTCTTACTATGATGTTCATACAGGGGAAAAGGCTATTAATCGTTGGGTTAAAATTCCTTCAGGGCAATGGATATACTTTAACGCCCAAGGTAAAGGCTACGTGTCAAATTAAGATTAATGAATGAAAGAAGTCAATCACTTTTGTGGTTGCTTTTTTCGTAAAAAATTGTCAAACTTTTATACATTCAGGTCATTTGTCTGGCCAAAAAGTGGTATAATAACTCTTGCTAAATCTTTATTTTGGAGTACACATGGCTAAGTCAAAAAATACTATTGAAAGTCGGATAGATTACTCGATTCTCTTGCCAGTCCTTATCCTACTACTGGTTGGTCTGATCTCGGTATTTATCGCAACAAATTTTGATTACCCAAAGAATCTTGTGCAAGTCATGTCTCAGCAAGTACTATGGATTTTTCTAGGTTCAGTACTTGCTTTTGTTGTCATGTTATTTAATACAGAGTTTCTTTGGAAGGCAACCCCCTGGCTCTATATGTTTGGCCTGGGGCTTATGGTTCTACCTCTCGTTTTCTATTCCCCTGCTTTGGTTGCCTCGACAGGGGCAAAAAACTGGGTCAGTATTGGATCAGTAACCCTTTTCCAACCATCTGAGTTTATGAAGATATCCTACATCCTTTTTCTATCGAGAATAGGTGTTTGGGCTAAACAAGGAAAGGAAGTGACCAACCTTCAGGATGACTGGTTGCTACTTTTCCAATATGTAGCGGTCACGCTTCCTGTCCTAGGTTTACTGGTTCTTCAAGGTGATATGGGGACAGCCTTAGTCTTCCTCGCTATTTTAGCAGGTATAATAGTTGTTTCGGGGATATCCTGGCGTATTATCTTGCCGGTAGTTCTAGCTTTTGCAGTGGGATTAGGCTTGTTTGTAATGGTATTTACCACAGATTGGGGTAAGGAAGCTATGCTCAAGATGGGGGTACAAACCTACCAGATTAACCGTATCTCAGCTTGGTTGGATCCCTTCACTTATGCAGATGGTATCGCCTTTCAACAGACACAGGGGATGATTTCGATTGGTACTGGAGGAATCTATGGTAAAGGCTTTAATCATCTGGAGTTGAACGTACCAGTTCGTGAGAGTGACATGATTTTCACAGTTATTGCGGAAGACTTTGGTTTGGTAGGTGGTGGATTGGTTCTTCTAACCTATCTCTTCCTTATTTATCGTATGTTGCGGGTGACATTCAGGTCTAACAATCGTTTCTATACCTTTATTTCGACAGGTTTTATCATGATGATTGTCTTCCATATTTTTGAAAATATTGGGGCAGCAGTGGGAATTCTTCCTTTGACAGGTATTCCTTTACCCTTCATTTCCCAAGGGGGATCATCACTCATCTCTAACTTGATTGGTGTTGGTTTGGTGCTTTCGATGGCGTATCAAACCAATCTCAACGAGGAAAATAAAATTCTCTTGGCAATGTCTCGTCGGATGCGTACGTCTGGAACTAGTCAAGTGAAACCTGTTTCTAAGAGTAAGTCTAAGAAGAACAAGTCTTCGAAGAGTGTTACTAAGGCCTCTCAAGAATTGGGCAAGGCTAAAGATAAGGTTGATAAGGCCACTGAGAAAATGCGTCAAACCATTTCTCAAAATACGCCAAGCATTCATCAAGGCAAGCGTCGTAAGGGTTCAAAAAAGAAACCGACCCGTAAACATTAAGAAGAAGCAAGTTGGTTAATCCAACTTGTTTTTCTTTGAAAAAAATTAAGGTCTGTGACCTTTTCTTTGCCCCTGCCTATGGTATAATAGAAGTCAACTATTTCGAAAAGGGGATTGCTATGATAGAGACAGCCAAACAGCAAGAACGTGCTATTTTAGTAGGTGTTGAATTGCAAGAGACAGAGCATTTTGACATGTCGATGGAGGAACTTGCCAGTCTTGCCAAAACTGCAGGGGCAGAGGTTGTAGCTAGCTATACCCAAAAACGTGAACGCTATGATAGTAAGTCTTTCGTGGGTTCAGGAAAATTAGAAGAAATCAAGGCCATGGTGGATGCGGATGAGATTAGCACTGTCATCGTCAATAACCGTTTAACGCCTCGTCAAAATACCAATCTGGAAGCTGCATTTGGCGTAAAAGTTATTGATCGCATGCAATTAATTCTGGATATCTTCGCCATGAGGGCTAGAAGCCATGAAGGTAAACTTCAGGTTCACCTAGCTCAGCTTAAGTACATGTTGCCTCGTTTGGCTGGTCAAGGGATTATGCTCAGCCGTCAAGCAGGGGGCATTGGTAGTCGTGGACCTGGTGAAAGTCAGTTGGAGCTCAATCGTCGTTCGATTCGTAACCAGATAGCCGATATTGAACGCCAGTTAAAGATTGTTGAGAAGAACCGAGAAACCATTCGCGAAAAGCGTGTTGATTCAAGTACCTTTAAAATTGGCTTGATAGGTTACACCAATGCTGGGAAGTCAACAATCATGAACCTTATGACGGATGATAAGCAGTATGAGGCCAATGAACTTTTCGCGACCTTGGATGCAACGACTAAGAAAATTTACTTAAAAGATCAGTTTCAAGTGACCTTGACAGATACGGTTGGTTTTATCCAGGATTTGCCAACAGAATTGGTTGCTGCCTTTAAGTCAACGCTTGAAGAAAGTCGTAATGTGGACCTCCTTTTGCATGTCATTGATGCGAGTGATCCTAATCATGAAGAGCATGAAAAGGTGGTCTTAGACATTCTCAAAGACTTAGACATGACTGATATTCCTCGCCTAGCAATCTACAATAAGATGGATGTAGCTGATAATCTAGTAGCAACAGTCTTTCCTAATGTTCGCCTCTCAGCACGTGACAAGGGAAGTCGTGAGGCCCTCAGAAGACTCTTGATTGATGAAATTCAACAGATTTTTGAACCCTTTAGTATTAAGGTACATCAGGATCAAGCTTATAAACTTTATCAGTTGAGTCAATTGGCCTTGCTAGATAGCTACACTTTTGAGACAGAAGTGGAAGAAATCACAGGTTATATTTCACCGAAAAATAAATGGAAATTGGAAGAATTTTATGACTGATTATATGGATTTAGCTTTAAAATATGGTGGTTTTACAAGTTTAGATAAGGTCTATCTGGAAAATACCTTGTCAGATCTTTCAGACAGTCAAAAATTGGCCTTCATTACACCACCACCGAGCGTGATTAATGCTTATTTTGCAGAGATCTACCAGAAACAATCTCCTGAAGCAGCGACGGATTACTACTTGGAACTTTCAAAAGAGTTGAACCTCTTTAACCCTGCACCATCTTTTGATGAGCACAAGCCTTTTATTCGTCTCAATCTTTCAGGAAAATCTTACGGTTTTTGCTATGAAAATGCAGATGAAGTTGCCCTAGTCTTTGCAGAGCATTCAGAGGTTCCAACGGCTAGTATTTTGTTTGAGCTTGCTCAAGTTTTCCCACAGTATAAGTTTTATCTTGAAGGAACTCAAATTAAAATGGCCAAGGTTTACTTTGATGAAGAAGTGTTGGAAGAGTTGACACCAGAGACTCAGTTACTAAGTCGTGTAACTAAACTGAAGGGAAATGTCATTAAGTTGGCTAGCTTTAATCAAGATGAATTAGTGGAGCTTTTGTCTCAATATAAAGGGCAAACCGTTTATTATGACTTTGCTCAGCGTGAATGCCTGGCTTATATTGTCCAGAAATAAGAAAAACGATAGATAGAAAGTATAGAAAGTCATGGAATTACAATTTTTAGGGACGGGCGCCGGACAGCCATCCAAGGCTCGTAATGTATCGAGTCTAGTTTTGAAGCTACTCGATGAAATCAACGAAGTCTGGATGTTTGACTGTGGGGAAGGAACCCAACGTCAGATTTTAGAAACAACAATCAAACCTCGTAAAGTTAAAAAAATCTTTATCACACATATGCACGGGGACCATATCTTCGGTCTACCTGGTTTCTTGGCTAGTCGTTCTTTCCAATCTAGTGAAGAACAAACTGACCTTGAAGTTTATGGTCCAGTTGGTATTAAGCAATACGTCATGACTAGCCTTCGTACCTCGGGGACACGTTTACCTTATCATGTGCATTTTAAGGAAATTGATGAGCATAAGCTAGGCTTGGTTATGGAAAATGACAAGTTTGCGGTTTATGCAGATAAGTTGGATCACACCATTTTTTGTGTTGGTTACCGTGTGGTTCAAAAGGATCTTGAAGGAACTTTGGATGCTGAGGCTCTTAAAGCAGCAGGTGTGCCATTTGGACCACTTTTTGGTCAAATTAAGAATGGTCAAGATGTGGTTCTTGAAGATGGAACGAAAATCATTGCCAAGGACTTCATTTCCGCGCCTAAGAAAGGTAAAGTTATCACTATCTTAGGTGACACCCGTAAGACAAATGCCAGTGTTCGTCTTGGATTGGGGGCAGATGTCTTAGTTCACGAGGCTACTTATGGTAAGGGTGATGAAAAAATTGCCAAGAGCCATGGGCATTCAACCAATATGCAAGCAGCACAGGTCGCTAAAGATGCGTCAGCTAAACGCCTTCTTCTAAATCACCTATCAGCACGTTTCTTGGGGCGTGATATCGGTAAGATGGCAGCAGATGCTAAAACAATTTTCGAAAACACCCACATCGTTCGTGACTTGGAAGAGGTAGAGATTTAATGGCTAAACAACGTATTATTGCTATTACTGGTGCCTCAGGAGGCCTTGCTCAAGAAATTGTCAAGCAGCTCTCACCCAGTGATGGTATTATCCTCTTAGGACGAGACAAGGCCAAACTTGAGAAATGTTATCGCCATGTGGAAAATAAAACTTGCCTTGCCATTGATCTTAGAGACGACAAGGCCATTAAAGAGATGGTCGATTATCTCTATCAACGATTTGGACGTATTGATGTCTTTATCAATAATGCTGGTTACGGTGAATTCAAGTCTTATGATAACTACACTAGCCAAGAAGTCCGTGATATGTTTGATATCAATACCTTTGCGACGATGACCTTTTCACGTCTGATGGCTGAGAAAATGGTGGAACAGGGCAATGGGCATATCGTTAATATTGCTAGTATGGCGGGAAAAATTGCGACAGCCAATTCAAGTGTTTATGCAGCGACAAAGTTTGCGGTAATTGGCTTTTCAGATGCCCTTCGTTTAGAGCTTGCTGATAAGGGAGTCTATGTGACAACGGTCAATCCTGGTCCAATTGAGACATCTTTCTTCAATCAAGCTGATCCCTCTGGAGCTTATCTTGAGAGTGTTAAGAAATTTGTCCTCAGTCCTAAATACATGGCTAAAAAGATTGTCCGTATTCTGGGCAAAAATAAACGTGAAGTCAATCTACCACGACTCTTAGCAGTTGCCCATAAAGGCTATACGCTATTTCCACACATCTCGGACAAACTAGCTACCAATGTGTTTAACTACAAATAGGAGGATACTAGATGGCCGCAAATATCCAAGCCTATTTAGAAAATCTCCAGCAACCCTGGGGTCAAATCTATTATGATATTCTTTTTGACCAATTACAGGACATCAAGGGAAAGCGAGTGATTGATTTTGGTAGTGGCTTTGGCCTTGTAGCCAACCACCTAGCGCAAGAAAATAAAGTCCTTGCTGTGGAGCCTAATGAAGAAATGGTGGCCTTGCGTACCCAAGATCACACCTACCAACAACTAGTCGGAAGTCTGGACCAGTTGGCAAGCCTTGAAGATGCCAGCTTTGATGTCATCCTCTGTCACAACGTTTTGGAATATGTAGAGGATCGCAAGGCTGTTCTCAAGGCATTCATCCGCCTCTTGAAACCAGGAGGCCTGCTCTCTATCGTCAAGCACAATGAAGTCGGCCGAGTCCTACAGACCGTCGTCTTTGAAAATGATACTCAGAAGGCCCTCGATTTACTAGCAGGCCAAGATCTGGAAACCCACTCCATGGGTTTGGCTCAAGCCTATGATCTAGATGCAGTAATAGAAAATCTAGCTCTTGAAAATAAAGACTACCAAGGAATCCGTGTCTTTTATGCCTTGCAGGATAATCGCTTCAAAGACCAAGAGGGATGGCGAGAGTCTATGCTCAAGATGGAGCTGGCGGTCTGCCAAGAGTCCCCTTATCGGGATATCGCCTTCTTCCAGCACTATAGATTAAAAAGGAGTTAAGATGTTAGAGTACAAACAAGAGATTCCAGAGATGACAGACCTACTCGCACTGTACAGTTCAGTCGGTTGGACCAATTATACCAACAACCCAGCTATGCTAGAAGAAGCTGTCAAAGCCAGTCTCTGGCAGTTGGCAGTCTATGATGAGGAAGAGTTAGTAGCCTACATTCGCTTGGTAGGAGATGGCCACTCTGTCATTTTTGTACAGGACCTCTTGGTGCGACCAGATCACCAACGCCAAGGCATCGGAACGAAACTCTTAGAAGAGGCTTTAGGGACTTTCCCCAATGTCTATCAAAAGCTCCTTGCAACTGATCGTAGCGAGAAAAATCTAGCCTTTTACCAATCTCTGGGCTTTGTCGAACTTTCAGAGCAAGCTTGTACAGGGATGATTTATAAATATTGATGTAAAGGATTTCCAAATAGGGAATCTTTTTCTTGCTTTTCCTTATGTTGCTTGAAAGTGATAGTAGAATTGAGTTATATAAAAGGAAGAGAAGAAAGGAATATCTGAGAAAACATAAGTCAAATAAGGAGCAATACTCAGTCTTTTATTTTGTCTAGAAAAGCAGGGCTTGATTGGAAATGTACCGCAAGTCTAAGCAACTTACGATGTTTTCCATTCTCTTTTTAGGAAACTTAGGCTTCTATCCACTATGATAAATTTATTCATGATATAATAGATAGACTAGATGACAGGGAGAAAATATAAAAACATGATTACATCAACGTATGATTGGAAAATAAACACAAAAGAGCCAGATGCTGGCTTTTTTAAACTTGCCAAAGAACATGGGCTGGCAGAAACAGCAGCCAAGATTGCCTATGAACGTGGCGTGACGACAGAAGAAGCCCTTGAAGACTTTCTTAAGGCTGATCTATCACACCTTCATGATCCATATCTTCTTCATGATATGGACAAGGCAGTGGCTAGAATTCGTCAGGCCATTGAAAATTATGAGCAAATCTTAGTCTATGGAGACTATGATGCGGATGGGATGACATCAGCATCGATTGTCAAGGAAGCCCTTGAAATGCTGGGCGCTGAGGCTCGAGTCTATTTGCCTAACCGTTTTACAGATGGTTATGGGCCAAACGAAAGTGTCTACAAGTATTTCATTGAGCAGGAAGGCATTTCACTCATTGTTACAGTGGATAATGGGGTAGCGGGTAATGAGGCTATTGCTTATGCGCAAGAGCAAGGTGTGGACGTTATCGTTACAGACCACCATAGTATGCCGGCACAACTTCCAGATGCCTACGCCATTGTCCATCCAGAGCATCCAGATGCCGATTATCCTTTTAAGTATTTGGCAGGATGTGGTGTAGCTTTCAAATTGGCAACTGCCCTCCTTGAAACTATTCCTACTGAGATGTTGGACTTGGTAGCCATTGGTACCATTGCCGATATGGTTAGCCTAACGGATGAAAATCGTATTATGGTCAAGGTCGGCCTGGAAATTCTAAAGACTACTGAGCGTATTGGACTGCAAGAGTTACTCCGTATTTCAGATGTAGACCCAACAACGATTTCTGAAGAAACGGTAGGATTTAAACTGGCCCCTCAACTCAATGCTTTGGGGCGCTTAGATGATCCAAATCCAGCCATTGAACTGCTGACCGGATTTGACGATGAAGAAGCCCAAGCCATTGCTCTGGAAATCAATGCTAAAAATGAAGAACGTAAGGAAGTTGTTCAAAAAATCTTTGATGAAGCCATGACTATGGTGGATTTGGACAAACCTGTTCAGGTTTTGGCCAAGGAAGGTTGGCATCCTGGCGTTCTAGGTATTGTGGCTGGGCGCATCATGGAACAAATCAGCCAGACAGTAGTGGTTTTGAATATTGAAGATGGCTTGGCTAAGGGATCAGCCCGTAGTTTGGAATCAATCAATATCTTCCATGCCCTTGATGATCACCGGGACATCTTTACTGCTTTTGGAGGACATGCTGGAGCGGCTGGGATGACCCTTCCGGAGGAAAATCTTGGTCAACTCTCAGATATATTGTGCAATTATGTCTATGACAATAACATCGATACAAGCGCTAAAAACACGCTTAATTTAGACGAGGAGCTCCAACTCAGTGAGCTTAGCTTGGATACCATTAAGAGCCTAGAAAAACTAGCACCTTTTGGTATGGATAATAAAAAGCCAGTCTTTTGGCTACATGACATTACCGTTACTCAAGCTAGGACAATGGGACAAAATGGAGCCCATCTTAAGTTTAAGGTTAAGCAAGGAAAGGATAGTTTTGATGTTGTGGCCTTTAATAAAGGTCATTTGCTTCAAGAATTTCAACAAGCTCAGGGGTTGGAATTAGCAGTGACCCTGTCCGTTAATGTATGGAATAGTCAGACAACGCTCCAGCTCATGCTAGAAGATGCGCGTGTGGATGGTGTTCAGTTATTTGATTTTCGCTCAAAAAATATGGCACTACCTGAAGGCCTACCAACGGTAGAAGAAGCATCAGACACTGAACCTGCGGTTGTCCTCAACACCTTACCTGATTCAGCGACAGAAGTAAAAGAGTGGTTTGAAGGTAAGGATTTCCAAGCGATATACTTTAAGAATAGCATCAAACAGGCTTATTATCTGACCGGCTATGGAACCAGAGAGCAGTTCGCAAGGCTTTATAAGACCATCTACCAATTTCCAGAATTTGATGTCCGCTATAAACTAGATGACCTCAGTCATTACCTTAAAATTGATAAAATTCTCCTTATCAAGATGATTCAGATTTTTGATGAATTGGATTTTGTGACTATTGATAATGGTGTTATGACAGTCAATAAAGAAGCTGAAAAACGTGAGATTGAGGACAGCAAGATTTTCCAAGATCTTAAACATCTCGTCAAGTTCCAAGAACTTATGGCTTTAGGGACACCACAGGAAATTTATGACTGGCTTTATAAGTAGGGGGAGTACTTAATCCAAAGGATTCGTCTTGAAATGAGGGTTAGCATTTTCTAAATCTGAAGATTCATGCTATAATGGTATGTAAATATTTTTTGGCGAAAAGCCTGTAGGAAGAACAAATGAAATTAGAAGATTATATTGCATCTATTGAAAACTACCCTAAAGAAGGGGTTACTTTCCGTGATATTAGTCCTTTGATGGCTGATGGAAATGCTTATAGCTATGCTATCCGTGAAATCGTTCAGTATGCGACTGATAAGAAGATTGACATGATTGTTGGTCCTGAAGCGCGTGGTTTCATCGTTGGTTGTCCAGTTGCTTTTGAACTTGGTATTGGCTTTGCTCCAGTTCGTAAACCTGGTAAATTGCCACGCGAAGTGATTTCAGCCGATTACGAAAAAGAGTATGGTGTCGATACACTTTGTATGCATGCTGATGCAATCAAACCAGGTCAACGTGTACTTATCGTTGATGATCTCTTGGCGACTGGTGGTACCGTCAAAGCTACAATTGAAATGATTGAGCGCCTAGGTGGTGTCGTTGCTGGCTGTGCCTTCTTGATTGAACTTGATGGTCTTAATGGACGTGAGGCTATTGAAGGTTACGATACTAAAGTATTGATGAACTTCCCAGGATAAATTTATCTATGAATTAACCAAAGGCCTTAGGGCCTTTTTAACTCTTTTAAAACAAAGGTGGCCTCTAAATATAGTTTAAAGCTATAGCTAACTAGAGAAAATATATATTTGATAACAATACCTCCCCGGTTTATAATATGAAGATAGAATAAATAAGGATGGAGATATTGTTATGCCTATAAAACTTGATAATAAGTTACCAGCTCTTGATGTATTGCGTTCGGAAAATGTCTTCATCATGGATGAGAACAGAGCTAGTAGCCAGGATATTCGACCAATGGAGGTCTTAATCCTAAATCTTATGCCAACTAAAGAAGTTACAGAAACTCAGTTACTACGTCTTTTAGCTAATACGCCACTTCAAATTAACGTCGAGTTTCTTTATATGGCTAGTCATAAGTCAAAAAATACACATGCCGAACATATGGAAACTTTCTATAAGACTTTTGATGAAATTAAGCATAAGTATTATGATGGTCTCATTGTAACAGGTGCACCTGTTGAGCAAATGCCATTTGAGGAAGTGGATTATTGGCAAGAATTAACACAAGTTTTTGATTGGTCTAAAAAGCATGTTTATTCAACCCTCCATCTGTGTTGGGGAGCTCAAGCAGGTCTCTATTATAAGCATGGAGTCGACAAGGTTCCATTGTCAGAGAAATTATCTGGAATCTATAAACAAACTGTTGACATGCCTGAAAACTTCCTTATGAATGGCTTTGATGATAGCTTTGTGTCACCGCACTCACGCTATACAGAGGTTAGGCTCGAGGATATTAAAAACAAGACGGATTTAGATATTGTTGTGTCAGGACCAGAAGTTGGCTTATCCATTCTAGCAAGTAAGAATCTTCGTGAAGTATATAGTTTTGGTCATTTTGAATATGACCGTGATACTCTGGCAAGAGAATACCGAAGAGATTTGGATGCAGGCATTAATCCAGATGTACCGGCAAACTATTTCCCAGAGGATGATCCAAGTCAGGAGCCTAAACTTCGTTGGAATCTTGCGGCATCTGCTTTCTTTAGCAATTGGATTAACTATGCGGTATATCAAGAAACACCTTATCGTTTAGAAGAGTTGGAAGACGATTTTTCATTCTACGGTTATTTGTAGTAGACAGTCTCAAAGGACTTATGTGAGAGCATTTGACTTTTTGGGGTGTCTAGCTACTCTGAAAGGTAAATATGAGTTTTTTTGAACAGTATCGATCAGGTAATCTGGTCCTTCCTAATGCTTTATTTTTCCACTTTAAGGATATTTTCCCATCTGCGGATGACTTTCTGGTTTGGCAGTTTCTCTATCTACAAACGACAACTCAGATTGGAGAAGTGGCTTCTAGTCAGATCGCGCAAGCAACTGGGAAGACGCCAACTGAAGTTAATAAAAGTATTACGACATTGACTGAGGCTGGACTTCTTGATTTCACGACTATTAAGATTAACAATGAAATTGAGATGGTTGTAGATGCCTCACCTGCCTTGGCGGTGTTGGACAAGTTAGTGAGCAATGAAAAGACAACGGCAGGGCCTGTTGTTGGTCAGCCAACAAATACCCAGCTCATCAAGCAATTAACAGATGAATTGGAACAAGCTTTGGGAATCTTGAATCCTATGGTTGTCGAAGATTTAAACAAGGAAATCCAAGAAGAACATACTGATCCCGAACTTATCCGTGAGGCTTTGAAAGAAGCAGTATTTAACCGCAAGACAAATTGGAATTATATAAAAGGAGTTCTTCGTAACTGGAAATTAAGTGGTATTACAACTAAAATTCAAGTTGAAGAGCGTCGTTTGGAGCATCAAGGTAAGAAGCACCATCATCAGGTTTCCGATGACTTCAAAACAGGAATGGATGCCGCCCGTCAATTATGGGGTGGCCAATAATGTTAGGAAGAAAACGTGTTAATGAGGCTCTAGCTCTCATGGGAGAGATGTTTCCCAATGCTCATGGAGAGTTGGAGTGGGAAACGCCTTTCCAGCTATTAGTTGCTGTTATTTTATCAGCCCAGACAACAGATAAGGCTGTTAATAAGATTACACCAGGCTTGTGGGCGCGTTATCCAGAAATTGAGGATTTGGCTTCGGCTAATCTTGATGACGTTGAGATGTGTTTGCGAACGATTGGTCTTTACAAAAATAAAGCAAAGAACATCATCAAGACTGCTAGAGCTGTTTTAATGAATTTTGATGGACAGGTTCCGAAAACGCATAAGGAATTGGAAAGTCTACCTGGTGTGGGACGAAAAACAGCTAACGTAGTATTGGCTGAAGTCTATGGCATCCCTTCTATTGCTGTAGATACGCATGTCTCACGTGTATCTAAGAGGCTAAATATCGTGCCAGAGGATGCTAGTGTAGAGGAAATTGAAGCAGAACTGATGAAGAAAATCCCTAAGAGGGATTGGATTATCAGTCATCACCGTATGATTTTCTTTGGACGTTATCATTGCTTGGCTAAGAATCCTAAATGCCAGACATGTCCTCTTCAAAGTTATTGTAAGTATTATAAAGAAACAACCAAGAAATAAGCTGGAGAATGTGATTTTCTTCGGCTTTTTACAGCTGTAAGAATTTGTTACAAACTAGTAACTTGACAAAAGTCTCAGGCTTTAAGAAAATAGAAGAAACGATTTAGAAGCAGGAGCGATTTAGTGAATGGCTGAATTCAGTAATGAAGAGTATCTGAGAGCCTTAGCTGATAATGGTGATAGAGAAGCAGCCAAAGAATATGAGCAAGCTTTGGATAATCGTATTTTTCAGTTGCAGATTTCATTGGCTCAAACGAGTGATCCACAGGGTCGTAGGGAAGTGCAAAAGCTCTTGGAACAAGAGGAAAAGAAAAAAAGGGACTACTTTCAAGAAAAAGAGGAAAAAGCTGTGAGCGAATTTAGACGTCGTAAAAATGAAACTACAAAGGGAAGAAAAGTTTCGAGTTTTGACAAACTCAAAGATCCTAAAAACATTAGATGGGTAATTGGAGTTGTTGCAGTACTTGCAGTGGTTATTCCTGTTGTTACCTTGATGTGGTATAGTAATAACCAAAAAGAGAGTGAAACAAATCCATGGAAAAACGGTCAGTTGGCAAAAAGTAAGGAAGCAGCTGCAGCATCATCTGATAATCAATCCTCACAAGTTGATACCTCATCTTTGTCTGATCAACAGTTAGAAGACTGGGTTGTTTCTACCTATGCTAAAGAACAAGGTTCAACTGGAGAAAATTATAAAAATCTAGGTTGGAATGTTTATTCATGGACGGATGATGATGATAACCTAGTTTATGCTCAACTTTATGATGCCTATGGTAATGATGTTCTTCTTTTCCGTGTAGATAAGAAGGGACAACTCGAAGCCTATGGTGGTATTGACGGTTCAAGCGATTCTTGGGACGTCGTTTCAAAAACTTATACAACCGATTAATGAAACTATATAAAACACCTGACTATGGTGGTTGAGACTGTCTTTTGACAGTCTTTTTTGGTATAATTTAAGGTAATCGTGTATACAATTAAAAAGCTGACTGAGAAGATTTGGGGATGATGGTTCTACAGAACTTTTTTAATGTCTTCAGGTTTTCGAGGATAGGTTAAATAAAGGAGAGTTGTCGTGTCAGACTATTTATCGGTCACATCCTTAACCAAATATTTGAAAATGAAATTTGACCGTGATCCTTATTTAGAGAGGGTATATTTGACGGGACAGGTTTCCAATTTTCGTCGCCGCCCGAGTCATCAATATTTTTCGCTTAAGGATGAAGGAGCTGTTATTCAGGCGACGATTTGGGCTGGAGTTTTCAAAAAACTTGGTTTTGAACTCGAAGAAGGTATGAAGATCAATGTCGTAGGTCGTGTCCAGATTTATGAGCCTAGTGGCTCTTATTCCATTATTATCGAGAAGGCTGAGCCGGATGGTATTGGAGCTTTGGCTATCCAGTTTGAACAGCTTCGTAAAAAATTGACTGCAGAAGGCTACTTTGATGATTGTCATAAGCAAGCGCTGCCTAATTTTGTCAAAAAAATCGGGGTTGTCACAAGTCCTAGTGGTGCGGTTATTCGAGATATTATTACGACCGTTAGTCGTCGTTTTCCAGGGGTAGAAATCTTACTTTTCCCTACCAAGGTTCAAGGTGAAGGAGCTGCGCAGGAAATTGCTGAAAATATCCAAAAAGCCAATCAAAGGGATGACTTAGATTTACTTATCGTTGGTCGTGGTGGAGGTTCTATTGAGGACCTCTGGGCTTTTAACGAGGAAATTGTTGTTCAGTCCATTTTTGAGAGTCGTCTACCTGTAATTTCGAGTGTTGGTCACGAAACAGATACGACTTTGGCTGACTTTGTTGCAGATCGAAGGGCTGCCACACCTACAGCAGCGGCAGAACTTGCTACTCCGGTATCAAAGGCCGATACCTTGGTTTGGATTCGTGAAAGACAAAATAGAGCTTATCAAGCCTGTTTGAGACGTATACAGTACAATCAAGAACGTTTAGCTAAACTGTCACAATCTGTTGTCTTTAGGCAACCTGAGCGCCTATATGATGGTTATTTACAGAAGTTGGATCGACTAGCAACAAGGCTTGAAACCTTCGTGAGTCAAGATTTCGAGCGAAAGCAAAAAAAAGCGGAACTTTTGAAACAACGGTTACAAGGCTTAAATCTTCTGACCAGTGTTCAGAACTATCAAGACCGTCGAGAGTCTTTGCAACGTTTATTGGTGACCACAACCAAGAACACCATTAATGGTAACCGTGTGAGATTAGAAAAGGCACAGGATGCTTTATTGTCTCTAGATACTAGCCGTATTGTTGCAAGGGGCTATGCCATTGTCAAAAAAGATGATAAACCTTTAACCAGTACCAAGAATATTACCGAAGGTGATCAATTAACCGTCCAAATGAGAGATGGAGAACTAGAAGTAGAGGTGAAAAATGTCAACTAAAAAAACATTTGAGGAAAATTTACAGGACTTAGAAGCCATTGTCACTAAGCTCGAAACAGGTGATGTTGCTCTTGAGGATGCTATTGCTGAGTTCCAAAAAGGTATGGCCTTGTCTAAGGATTTGCAGAAGACCTTGGAAGGTGCTGAAAAAACACTAGTTAAGGTTATGCAAGCAGATGGTACAGAAACGGAAATGGATGCCTAATGAGCAAACTAAATAAAATTGATGCGGCTATCCGTGATTACTACCAAAAAAAGAATCTTCCTGTATCAAGTGATTTAATTACTGCTATTCTTTATTCAGTTGATAGTGGCGGTAAGCGTATTCGTCCACTGATTTTCTTAGATTTACTTGAAGGATTTGGTTTAGAGCTAACTCCTAGTCATTTCGATGTTGCAGCGAGTCTTGAAATGATTCATACTGGAAGTCTGATTCACGATGATCTGCCGGCTATGGATGATGATGATTACCGTCGAGGACGTTTAACCAACCATAAGAAATTTGATGAAGCAACGGCGATCTTGGCTGGCGATTCTCTCTTTTTGGATCCCTTTGACCTCTTGGCTCAAACAGAACTTTCAGCAGAAATTCGAGTTCAATTGATTCAAGCATTGTCTCATTCCTCAGGCACCTTCGGTATGGTTGGTGGCCAGATGTTGGATATGAAGGGGGAAGGTCAGGAACTAGATTTATCGCAACTAGCTAAAATTCATGAGCATAAGACAGGTATGCTTTTAACCTTTCCTTTTGTGGCGGCTGGTATTGTTGCTCAAAAAAATCTAGAGGTTTTGGAAAATCTGAAAGAAGCTGGTCGCCTGATTGGTCTTGCCTTTCAAGTCCGTGATGATATTTTGGATGTGACTGCTGATTTCGAAGAACTTGGAAAGACACCTGGAAAAGATGTAGTAGCGGGAAAATCAACCTATCCAGCTCTTCTTGGTCTGGAAAAATCACATGCTATCCTCGAAGAATCACTTAGTAAAGCTGAGGCTATTTTCCAAAATCTAGCTGAGACTCAAGGTTTCAAGAAAGACAGTATTATAGAAATCATAGAAAGGTTACGACTCCATGCCTAAGGAAAGAGTAGACGTCTTGGCTTATAAACAAGGCCTTTTTGAAACACGAGAACAAGCAAAACGTGGCGTAATGGCAGGTTTAGTTGTTAATGTTATCAATGGTGAGCGTTACGATAAACCTGGTGAAAAAATCGACGACGGTACAGAGTTGAAGCTTAAAGGTGAAAAACTTAAGTATGTGAGTCGTGGAGGACTCAAACTTGAAAAAGCTTTGGTAGTTTTCAATCTGTCAGTTGAAGGTATGACGACCATTGATATCGGAGCCTCAACAGGTGGGTTTACTGATGTTATGCTTCAAAATGGGGCAAAACTGGTTTATGCTGTTGATGTCGGTACCAATCAGTTGGTTTGGAAATTGCGTCAAGATGAGCGTGTTCGTTCCATGGAGCAATATAATTTTCGTTATGCTGAACCTGTCGATTTCACAGAAGGACTACCGTCTTTTGCATCGATTGATGTCAGCTTCATCTCTCTTAATCTGATTCTACCGGCTTTGGCTAAGATATTGGTTGATGGGGGGCAAGTTGTTGCTCTTGTGAAACCACAATTTGAGGCGGGCCGTGAACAAATTGGGAAAAATGGGATTGTCCGTGAGAGCAGTGTCCATGAAAAAGTGTTAGAAACAGTGACTGCTTTTGCGGTTGACTATGGCTTTTCAGTTAAGGGGCTGGACTTTTCACCTATTCAAGGTGGTCATGGTAACATTGAGTTTCTCGCACACTTGGAGAAGACAAATTCTCCTCAAAATGATGCTCAAACCTCTATTAAGGAAGTTGTAGCACAAGCACACAAGGAGTTTAAAAAGAATGAAGAAGAATGATCGTTTGGAGTTAATCCGAAAGATTGTCCAAGAAAATAAAATTACGACTCAAGGAGAATTGGTAAAATTACTCCAAAATGAGGGATTAAAGGCTACTCAAGCGACTGTATCGCGTGATATCAATGAAATTGGTATTACCAAAGTACCAACTGAAGACGGTTCTTACATCTATGGGCTCTCAACTGCTCCTAGACGAGTAGGTGGAACCTCTGTTGCGACTCGTCGCTTGTTGCGCGTTGATCGTCAACATGCCTTTATGAATATCGTTGTTCAACCTGGGACAAGCCGCCTCATCAAGAAGATTCTTTTAGATGAGTACAAGCATTTGATTTTTAGTGTTATTGCTGATGATGATACCCTCTTTTTAGTGGCTCAGTCAGAGTTAGCAGCTATTGAACTACAGGGGCAAATCATTAAGTGGGTTGAAGAATAGGAGGGCCTATGCTTCTCGAAATTACGATAAAGAATTTCGCAATTATTGAAGAGATTTCTCTAAACTTTGAGAATGGTATGACCGTCCTTACTGGTGAAACAGGTGCTGGTAAGTCCATTATTATAGATGCTATGAATCTTATGTTGGGTGCTAGGGCTTCTAGTGAGGTTGTCCGTCATTCAGCATCTAAGGCTGAAATTCAGGGCTTCTTTTCAATCGAACAAAATCCTGCCTTGGTTAGTATCTTGGAAGATAATGGGATTCCTGTTGAGGATGAATTGATTATCCGTCGTGAAATCTTCCAAAATGGTAGAAGTGTTAGTCGCATCAATGGGCAGATGGTCAATTTAACGACGCTTAAGGCTGTTGGGCACTTCTTGGTAGATATCCATGGACAACATGACCAGGAAGAGCTTATGAAACCTGCTCTCCATATTACCATGCTTGATGCCTTTGGTGACAAGGAATTTTTCCAGACTAAGAAAGAGTACCAGAAGTATTTTGACCGCTATCGTGAGTTAAGAAAAGCTGTTCTTGAAAAGCAGAAAAATGAGCAGGAGCATAAGGCTCGAATTGAAATGCTAGCTTTTCAGATTTCAGAAATTGAAGCAGTCTCTCTAAAATCAGGAGAAGATTTGGCTTTGATGCAGGAGCGAGACAAGCTTCTTAATCATAAGCAAATTGCTGATACCTTAACAAATGCCTATGTCATGCTGGATAATGAAGATTTTTCAAGCCTTTCAAATGTTCGTTCTGCCATGAATGACCTCCAGTCTCTTGAAGAGTATGACTCTGATTACAAAGAACTCTCTGGAAATCTATCAGAAGCCTATTATGTTCTGGAAGATGTCACTAAGCAACTAGGTGATTTTTTGGATAATCTGGACTTTGATGCTGGGCGTTTACAAGAGATTGAACACCGCTTAGATACCATTAATGCCATTACTCGTAAATATGGTGGGACTGTCGATGACGTCTTGGATTATCTGGAAAATTCAAGTAAAGAATACAATCTTCTGACAGGAAACTCTAGCTCGTCAGATGCTATGGAACAAGAGCTTAAGCAACTTGAAAAGGACTTGCTTGCGTCTGCGGAGACCCTACAAACAGCACGCCATCAAATTGCTACGGCTCTTGAAGCTGAGATTAAGAACGAGTTATGCGACCTCTATATGGATAAGGCTGATTTTAAAGTTACCTTTACTAAGGGGAAATTTAATCGTGATGGCAATGAGCAGGTTGAGTTTTACATCTCAACCAATCCAGGTGAAGGCTTTAAACCGCTTGTTAAGGTAGCTTCAGGTGGTGAATTATCACGACTCATGTTAGCGATTAAGTCAGCCTTTGCCCGCAAAGAAGATAAAACAAGTATCGTCTTTGATGAGGTTGATACTGGCGTTTCAGGACGTGTTGCCCAAGCCATCGCTCAGAAGATTCATAAGATTGGGAGTCATGGTCAGGTCTTGGCCATCAGTCACCTTCCTCAAGTTATTGCTATTGCTGATTATCAGTTCTTTATTTCTAAGGAAAGTGATAACGAGACAACTGTCTCTCGTGTTCGTCTTTTGACACCTGAGGAAAGGGTGCAAGAAATCGCTAAGATGTTAGCAGGTGATAACGTGACGGAGGCTGCCTTGAGCCAAGCAAGAGCTTTGTTAAAGGTGGATGACTCTCTTTAGGAAAAGACTTGGGAAAAACTTTCCAGTCATGCTATAATAGAATAAAAATTTGTGTTAAGCGAGAAAATTATGAGTAAAATCAGAATTGTAACCGATTCGTCAATCACGATTGAACCAGAATTGGTTAAAAAATATAATATCACTGTTGTCCCATTGTCGGTAATGGTGGATGGTGTCATCTATTCAGATAGTGACCTTCGAGAAGAAGGCCGTTTCTTGGAAATGATGAAGCATAGTAAAGAGTTACCAAAGACAAGCCAACCACCTGTAGGTTTGTTTGCTGAGACATATGAAAATCTTGTCAAAGAAGGTGCAGAACAAATTGTGGCAATCCACATTATGCACACGCTCTCTGGGACATGTGAAGCCTCACGTCAAGGAGCTAGTCTTTCAGGAGCAGATGTAACTGTCATCGATTCAGGCTTTACGGATCAATGCCTCAAGTTTCAAGTTGTTGAGGCAGCTAAATTAGCCGAAGCAGGAGCTAGTCTTGATGAGATTGTAGCCCATGTTGAAGAAGTGAAAAATAAATCAGAACTTCATATTGGTGTTTCTACCCTTGAGAATCTGGTTAAAGGTGGTCGTATTGGACGTGTAACAGGTCTTCTGTCTTCATTACTCAATATCCGTGTCATCATGGAGTTGAAAGACTATCAGTTGAATACGGTTGCTAAGGGGCGAGGAGCTAAGACTTTCACGAAATGGTTAGATTCTTATATTAATGGTATCAAGGATAAGGACCTAAAAGTGGCAGAGATTGGTATTTCTTATGCAGGGACACCTGATTTAGCACATGAACTGGCTGAAAAACTTGAGGGTTTGGGTGCTCCAATTTCAATCCTTGAGACTGGTTCCATCATTCAAACGCACACTGGTGAAGGCGCCTTTGCCGTAATGGTTCGTTATGAATAAGTGGAAAGAATCAGAATTAGTTAGAAGCCTTGTAGGCTTCTTCTTGCTTTTTCTCTTATTTGTCGGCCTCTTCATTTTTATCGTTCCTAGTACGCATCAGTCATCAAAAATTGCAGAAAAGATTAAATCTATTAAAAATGAAAATGTGACCTATGTTGCTATTGGTGATTCCCTTACTCAAGGGGTAGGTGATAGTAGTAATCAAGGAGGATTCGTTCCTGTGCTATCACAGGCATTAGAGTCAGATTTTGACTGGCAAGTAACTTCTCGTAACTACGGTATTGCGGGGAATACAAGTAATCAAATTCTCAAAAGAATGCAAGAAAAGAAGGATATTCAAAGAGATCTCAAAAAGGCTAAAGTGATGACTCTGACAGTTGGTGGTAATGATGTGATCCATGTCATTAAGGACAATATCACGAATCTTAATGTAGCTACCTTCACTAAGCCTGCTCAGGCCTATCAAAAGAGATTAAGACAGATTATTGAGCTAGCTCGCAAGGAAAATAAAACATTACCAATTTATATTGTTGGTATTTACAATCCTTTTTATCTTAATTTTCCAGAGATGACAGAAATGCAAACTATTGTAGATAATTGGAACCAGTCTACTGAAGAGGTGTGCAAAGAGTACGATAATGTGTATTTTGTTCCTGTAAATGATTTGCTTTATAAGGGAATTGATGGTAAGGGCGGTGTTACAAGTTCTGATGATACCTCTCAGTCTAGTAAATCTTCTCAAGATAGCCTGAACGATGCTCTTTTTGAGGATGATCATTTTCATCCAAATAATACAGGTTATCAAATTATGTCAGATGCCATTTTGAAACGTATTAACCAAACAAAGAAGGAGTGGTCAGGTGAGTAAGATATGGAAGTGGCTATTTTTAGGACTCTTGGCCTTAGATCTAGCCCTAGTAAGTGTTGTGACATATAGAATCATGACTCCAGTGGAGACGACAAGTTCTGTATCCCTACCCAAGGGAGCAACTAAAATTGGAAAATATAGTATGACTAAGGATGAGCTTGACGCTGCTCTTACAGGCTTTGCCCAGGATTATTCGACTGATAAGATGCGTTTCAAGGTCAAGGTTACCAATTCTAAAATCGTTTTTGAAAGTAGCTATAAGGTTTTAGGTCATCCTGTTCCTCTATATGTCTATTTTACGCCGGTTGTTAGTGAATCAGGAGCAATTGTACTGCATGTTTCTGAGCTTTCAGCTGGAACCTTGAAACTGCCTGTTTCGGATGCCCTTAAGATGATTAAACGTTCGACTAACCTTCCTGATTACATCGCAATCGATAGTAAGAAGGGAAAGGTTACCCTAAATATTCAGTCTATGAAGAATGAGAAGGGGATAACAGCACGTGCTCAAAGCCTAGATTTGGTTAATGACCGTATCGAATTTGACATATATAAGACAATAAATTAAAAAGCCTTTACTTTTTGCAAAAAAGCGATTAAATTAGCGTTTATTACTTGACCTCATAAGTCTTTTAGGATAAGATAATACTTGTTCAAGCGCTAAAAAAACTATTCGCTTAGAAATAAATTGGAGGATTGTTACAATGGCTAACAAACAAGATTTGATCGCTAAAGTTGCAGAAGCAACTGAGCTTACTAAAAAAGATTCAGCAGCAGCTGTAGATGCAGTTTTCGCTTCTATCGAAGAATTTCTTGCTGCAGGTGAAAAAGTACAATTGATTGGTTTCGGTAACTTTGAAGTACGCGAACGTGCTGCTCGTCAAGGTCGTAACCCACAAACTGGTGAAGCTATCTCAATCGCAGCTTCTAAAGTTCCTGCATTTAAAGCTGGTAAAGCTCTTAAAGACGCAGTTAAATAATGTAAAAACCCCTAAGATTTTAGGGGTTTTGATTTATACGAAATAAGTTAAGGAAATCTATGAAAACCATAACAGTGGTATTGATTTTTCTTTTGGTTTTTACTGTTATTAAACTATCAGGTATTGTTGCTATTAGCAAACTGATGAAGCCAAGTGAAGAACAAATTGAAGAAGCGCGTCAGAAACGTTTTCAAGCTGAAAAAGAGGGCAAGGACCCTTTTGAAGACTGGGATGAACGCGATGATGATGGTCTTGTCTAATAAGAGAATCCTCATCAAATAACAAAAAAGTTTGGAAAATCTTCCAAACTTTTTTTATAGACTAGTCGATGTAGTGAAGTTTTCCTCGGAAGTCTTCAAGAGTTTCGTAACCTTTTTCTTCCATGATTTCTTTAAGTTCTTTAGTAATACGGTCAAAAATAGCGACACCTTCTTTTTGAAGGGCAGTACCAACTTGTACCATACTTGCGCCACAAAGGATGTGTTCAAAAGCATCACGACCAGATTTTACACCACCAGTACCAATAATTTGGATTTCAGGTTTCAAACGTTGGTAGAAAGCATGAACGTTTGCCAAGGCAGTAGGTTTGATGTAGTCACCACCTATACCACCAAAACCATTCTTAGGTTTGATGACAACAGACTCATCTTCAATGTAAAGGCCATTACCAATTGAGTTCACACAGTTAACAAAGACAAGTGGGAATTGGTTGAAAACGGCAGCAGCTTGGTCAAAGTGCACAATATCAAAGTATGGTGGTAATTTCACACCAAGAGGTTTCGTAAAGTAAGAAAAGACTTCAGTTAGGATCTCTGTTGTTGTTTCAAAATCGTAAGCGATTTGAGGTTTACCCGGAACGTTAGGACATGAAAGGTTGAGTTCAACCAGCCCTTCATAGTCACTTTCTTGAACTTTTTTAAGAATGGTGTGTGTTTCCTCAGGTGAAAGACCAACGAGAGAAAGAAAATGATTTTTTGTATTGGGTTGCTTTTGTAATTCAATGACATAGTCAAGGTAGTATTCGAAACCGTTATTTGGCAATCCCATTGAGTTGATTGACCCAAGAGGTACATTCACATAACGTGGTTCAGGATTACCGGGACGGGCCTCAAGTGTTCCTGTTTTTGTGACAAATGAACCTGCAGCTGAAGCCTCAACCTCTGCCAATTCTTCCTTAGTCATACAATGAACACCAGCGGCATTCATAAGACAGTTATCAAACGTAAACTGACCAACTTTTGTAGCAGTAGAAACCATAAGATCCTCCTTAAAGATCACAAAGTAAAATGTTACTATTTCATCTCATTTTAGCATGAAAAGGGGCCTAAAACAAGGAAATATTGGACGGGCTAAAGCCTCTAAAACGAAATTCTGATATCGTCTCTTTTTGCCAAAACAAGAAGCAATAGAATTTTACAGAATTTTTTGGATTTTGCTAGCTTTTTCAAGGTTTTTTGGGTAGAATAGATACAGTAAATGGGTTTAACCCAAAATAAAAAGGAGACATAACTAATGGTAAAATTGGTTTTCGCTCGCCACGGTGAGTCTGAATGGAACAAAGCTAACCTTTTCACAGGTTGGGCTGACGTAGATCTTTCTGAAAAAGGTACTCAACAAGCTATCGACGCTGGTAAATTGATTAAAGAAGCTGGTATCGAATTTGACCAAGCATACACTTCAGTATTGAAACGTGCGATCAAAACAACTAACTTGGCTCTTGAAGCATCTGACCAACTTTGGGTTCCAGTTGAAAAATCATGGCGCTTGAACGAACGTCACTACGGTGGTTTGACCGGTAAAAACAAAGCAGAAGCTGCTGAGCAATTTGGTGATGAGCAAGTTCACATCTGGCGTCGTTCATACGATGTATTGCCTCCAGCAATGGATCGTGATGATGAGCACTCAGCACACACTGACCGTCGTTACGCTTTACTTGATGACTCAGTAATTCCAGATGCTGAAAACTTGAAAGTTACTTTGGAACGTGCCCTTCCATTCTGGGAAGATAAAATCGCTCCAGCTCTTAAAGATGGTAAAAACGTATTCGTAGGTGCACACGGTAACTCAATCCGTGCCCTTGTAAAACACATCAAACAATTGTCAGATGACGAAATCATGGATGTTGAAATTCCAAACTTCCCACCATTGGTATTCGAATTTGACGAAAAATTGAACGTTGTTAGCGAATACTACCTCGGAAAATAAGCTGAGATAGGTAGTTATCATTAACAAATAAAAAGTTGACTTCGGTCAGCTTTTTTCTTTTCTTGAAAAAGAAATGTAAAAAGTGGTCAGAAAAGTCAGTCAATTCAGTAATTTTTCCTTGACTTTCAAGTTGGAAAGATGTATCATATTAACCAAGATACATCGAAAGGAAATGAGTCAAATGACATTCGCAACTACAACTGTTTTGCTATTGCGTAATGAGGGCTAGTGCAAAAGCATTAGTCCTGTTTGGCTTACCAAGCGGGAGGTAAAAACATCTCGCTTGGGTTTCCGAGTGAGATGTTTTTTTACTACTATCGTTTTTACTTTTAGAAAGAGGAATGTCTATGCGTAAAGTTGAATTTTTTGATACAAGTCTTCGTGATGGGGAACAAACACCAGGTGTTAACTTTTCAATCAAAGAAAAAGTTGCCATTGCTAAGCAACTTGAAAAATGGGGGATTTCTGTAATCGAAGCAGGTTTTCCTGCAGCTAGCCCAGATTCATTTGAGGCAGTAAAACAAATTGCGGAAGCTATGACAACAACTTCTGTTACTGGTTTGGCTCGTTCAGTAAAATCTGATATTGATGCTTGTTATGAGGCTTTGAAAGATGCCAAGTATCCACAAATTCATGTCTTTATCGCAACAAGTCCGATTCACCGTGAGTTTAAATTGAAGAAATCAAAAGAAGAAATTCTTGAAGCTGTAAAAGAGCATGTATCATATGCACGTTCAAAATTTGAAGTTGTTGAGTTTTCACCAGAGGATGCTACTCGTACTGAGCTTGATTTCTTGACTGAAGTTGTTCAAACAGCGGTTGATGCTGGTGCATCATATATTAATATTCCAGATACAGTAGGATTTACGACTCCAGAAGAGTTTGCACGTATTTTTGATCATTTGACTGAAAATATTAAATCAGAGCATAAAGTTGTTTTTGGTGTTCACTGTCACGATGACCTCGGTATGGCAACTGCAAATACTTTGACAGCAATTAAACACGGTGCTGGACGTGTACAGGGAACTGTTAATGGTATCGGTGAACGTGCGGGTAATGTTGCTCTTGAAGAAGTAGCTGTTGCCTTGAAAATTCGTGAAGACTTTTTCCAAGCAACAAGTGATATTGTTCTTAATGAAACAATGAATACTTCAGAGCTTGTTTCTCGCTTCTCTGGAATTCCTGTTCCTAAAAATAAAGCTGTTGTTGGTGGAAATGCCTTCTCTCATGAATCAGGTATCCACCAAGATGGTGTTCTTAAGAACCCACAAACTTATGAAATTTTCACACCAGAATTGGTAGGTGTGAAGAGTAACAGTCTTCCTCTTGGTAAATTGTCAGGACGTCATGCCTTTGTTGAAAAATTGAAAGAACTTGAGCTTGACTTTGTGGAAGAAGATATCAAACCACTCTTTGCCAAATTTAAAGTCTTGGCTGGGAAAAAACATGATATTACTGATGCAGATATTCGTGCACTTGTTGCTGGTACAAGTGTAGATAATCCAGAAGGTTTCCACTTCGAAGATCTTCGTTTGACTACTAATGCTGATGAAACAATCACTGCTACAGTAAGCTTGGCTAATGAAGATGGTGAATCTGTTGAATTTTTGGCAAATGGCCAAGGGTCAGTTGAAGCTATCTTCAATGCTATTGACAAATTCTTCAACCAAACAGTTCGCTTGACTTCTTATAATATTGACGCAGTAACTGATGGTATTGATGCGCAAGCGCGTGTACTTGTAACTGTAGAAAATGTAGATACAGATACTATTTTCAATGCATCTGGTTTGGACTTTGATGTCTTGAAAGCATCAGCAATTGCCTATATCAATGCTAATACATTGGTTCAAAAAGAAAATGCTGGTGAGATGGCACGTAAGGTTTCTTATCGTGACCTTCCATAAGCCGAAGAGGAGTTAAACATGACAAAGAAAATTGTAACACTTTCAGGTGATGGAATTGGACCTGAGATTATGGCAGCAGGGCTTGAAGTTCTTGAAAAAGTAGCTTCAAAAATTGGATTTGATTACGACATCGATGCTAAACCATTTGGTGGTGCTGGCATTGATGCCGAGGGTCATCCACTTCCTAAGTCAACTTTGGATGCTGCTAAATCAGCAGATGCTATCCTCTTGGCTGCAATTGGTGGACCTAAATATGACAATGCGCCAGTTCGTCCTGAACAAGGACTTTTGGCCATTCGTAAGGAGTTGAATCTCTTTGCTAATATCCGTCCTGTCCGCATCTTTGATGCTTTGAAACACTTGTCACCTCTTAAACCTGAGCGTATTGAGGGCGTAGACTTCGTCGTTGTTCGTGAGCTCACAGGTGGTATTTACTTTGGTGAGCACATTTTGGAAGAAGATAAAGCTCGCGATATCAATGATTATTCAGCAGATGAGATTCGTCGTATCATGCGACGTGCTTTCAAGATTGCTCAAGGTCGTGGCAAAAAGGTCACTAGCATTGATAAACAAAATGTTTTGGCAACTTCTAAATTGTGGCGTAAGGTTGCTGATGAAGTTTCTTTGGAGTTTCCAGATGTAACCCTTGAACATCAGCTCGTTGATAGTGCCGCAATGATTATGATTACCAACCCAGCTCGTTTTGATGTGGTTGTGACAGAAAACCTTTTTGGTGATATCTTGTCTGATGAATCAAGTGTCCTTCCAGGAACTTTAGGTGTTATGCCATCTGCCAGTCACTCTGAAAATGGTCCAAGTCTTTATGAACCAATCCACGGTTCGGCACCAGACATCGCTGGTCAAGGTATCGCCAACCCAATTTCAATGATTTTGTCATTAGCTATGATGTTACGTGAAAGTTTCAATGAAACTGAAGGGGCAGAATTGATTGAAAATGCTGTTGATAAGACCTTGAATCAAGGCATCTTGACACGTGATTTGGGTGGTCAGGCTTCGACTGCTGAAATGACAGCAGCTATTATTGGCAATCTCTAAAATCATGACACTGAAATTAGTGTTACTAAGTGTTTTGTTGGTATGGAATCTAGTCGTCTTATCCGTTTATGGACTTGATAAACATAAGGCTATTCAACATAAGAGACGGATTTCTGAGAAGGCATTATTATTACAGACACTGATCTTTGGTGGTATTGGTGCCTTTCTAGGTGGGAGACTTTTTAGACATAAAATTAACAAATGGTACTTTAAGCTTTGCTGGCTTATAGGAATTATTATAGATGTCTTTCTTTTATACCTTATTCTAACAAGACTTTCGGATTAGCTAATCCTTAGATTATAATTGGAGTATTTTATGAGCGGAAAATCAATTTTTGATAAACTTTGGGAACGCCACGTCGTTACTGGAAACGAGGGCGAACCACAATTAATGTATGTGGATCAGCATTATATTCACGAGGTTACAAGTCCACAGGCCTTTCAAGGACTTCGTGATGCTGGACGTAAAGTTCGTCGCCCAGATTTAACTTTTGGTACGACAGACCACAACGTCCCTACGGTTGATATTTTTAACATTCGTGACCTTATTTCTAAAAACCAAATTGATACTTTGGCGAAAAACGTTGAGGAATTTGGTATTGATGCGGCTACCCACGGTACTGCTCGTCAGGGGATTGTCCACATGGTTGGTCCTGAAACAGGTCGTAGTCAACCAGGAAAATTTGTCGTTTGTGGAGATAGTCATACGGCTACTCATGGTGCCTTTGGTGCTATTGCCTTTGGTATTGGTACATCTGAGGTAGAACATGTCTTTGCGACACAATGTTTGTGGCAAGTGAAACCGAAGAAAATGAAGGTTGAATTTGTTGGTAAACCACAGCCAGGTGTTTATTCAAAAGACTTTATTCTTGCACTCATTGCACGCTATGGCGTTGATGCTGGTGTAGGATACGCAGTTGAATATTGTGGTGAAGCTATCGATGCTCTTTCAATGGATGAACGCATGACCATCTGTAACATGTCTATTGAATTTGGTGCTAAGATGGGTCTTATGAATCCAGACCAAAAAACTTATGATTATGTTGAGGGGCGTCCATGCGCACCTAAGGGTGAGAAATTCGAAGAAGCAGTAGCCGACTGGAAAACTTTGGTTTCAGATCCAGATGCTGAATATGATAAAGTGATTACTATTGATGTTTCAGAATTGGCACCTATGGTTACATGGGGAACTAACCCTGAAATGGGTGTTGAGTTTGATCAACCATTCCCAGAAATCAAGGACTTTAATGATGAACGTGCCTACGAGTATATGGACGTTAAGCCTGGTGAATATGCTAAAGATATCGATCTTGGCTATGTCTTCATTGGTTCTTGTACTAACGCACGTCTTAGCGACCTTGAGTTAGCTGCTAAATTCGTTAAAGGAAAACATATCGCACCGACATTGACAGCTATTGTTGTTCCAGGTTCGCGTCCAGTTAAGAAAGAAGCTGAACGTCTTGGTTTGGATAAAATTTTCATGGATGCAGGATTTGAATGGCGCGATCCAGGTTGTTCAATGTGTCTTGGTATGAACCCAGACCATGTTCCAGAAGGTGTGCACTGTGCATCTACAAGTAACCGTAACTTCGAGGGACGTCAAGGATATGGTGCTCGTACTCACCTTTGTAGTCCAGCAATGGCAGCAGCTGCAGCAATCGCTGGTAAATTTGTAGATGTCCGCGATATGCCAGAAGTTCAAGCATAAGGGAGAAGATAATGGAAAAATTTACCGTCTATACAGGGAAATCAGTACCTTTGATGAATGATAATATCGATACGGACCAACTCATTCCCAAACAATTCTTGAAAGCTGTTGATAAAAAAGGTTTCGGTAAGAATTTGATGTTTGAATGGCGTTACCTTAATGATGATTACGATGAAAATCCTGATTTCGTCTTCAATAAACCTGAGTATCGCGATGCGACCATTTTGGTTACTGGTGATAACTTTGGTTCGGGGTCATCTCGTGAACACGCTGCATGGGCATTGGAAGATTACGGTTTCCGTTGTGTTATTGCTGGATCATTTTCAGATATTCACTATAACAATGAATTGAAGAATGGTATGTTGCCAATCGTTCAACCTTTGGAAGTACGTCAAAAATTGGCTGCTCTTCCTGCAGGTGAGGAAATTACGATTGACCTTCCAAACCAAGTGATTAAATCTTCAGCAGGAGAGTTTCCATTTGACATCGATCATGAGTGGAAACGTAAATTGGTTGAAGGGCTTGACGATATTGGAATTACTCTTCAATATGAAGATTTGATTGCTGCCTATGAAAAACAACGCCCATCATATTGGCAATAAGAAACAATGATGTGTTTGTAAAATAATAATGAGGACTTAAAAGAATGGGATAAGGACAATGTTTAAGGTGTTGTTCTATCTCATTCTTTTTGTTTGAAACAGTTAACATGGTAGAGGCGTTTTTACAAGGAGCGTATGCTATAATAGAAGGATAGAAAGGAGGCCTTCATGTTTGCACAATTGGATACAAAATCTGTCTATAGTTTCATGGATAGTGTTGTAGATTTGACCACCTACATTAAGCGTGCCAAAGAGCTTGGCTATCAAGCCCTTGGTTTGATGGATCGTGACAATCTCTATGCTGCTTATCATTTTGCTCAGTTTGCAAGTAGCAACGGTTTACGTCCTTTGATTGGTATGGAAGCTAATCTATTTTACGAGGGAAGAAAAATTCCTTTTCGTCTATTAGCAAAAAATAATCAGGGCTATAAAAATTTGATGAAGTTGGCAACAGAGCTCTCATCAGGGCAACGCGAGTTTACAGCTTTTTCGGACTATCTGAATGCTATTGCCCTCATCCTTCCGAGTGAAGACTGGGAGCCAGGGATGACTCTTGGTTCAGAGGTTTTTATTGGGGTAAAGCCAGAAGATGCTGGCAAAGAGTTTGATTATCCTGTAATTCCTTTACATACAGTGCGTTATTTTGAGAATGTAGATCGCTCGACGATTCAGATGTTACACGCCATCTCACAAAACGTTTCCTTGTCAGAGGCCTCTATTTGTCCTATGAATCAGCTTCTTTTCTCGCCTCAAGAAATGGAAAGTGCATATAGTGATATTCCAGAGGCTTTGAACAATTTGGAGCAACTTGTTTCAGACATTACTTATCAATTTGATACGGATTTGAAGCTTCCTCGTTTTAATCGTGATATGCCAGCAGTTGACCAATTACGTCAATTAGCCCAATCTGGATTAGAAACTAAAAAGTTAAGCGCAGCAGTTTATCAGGAACGTTTAGACAAAGAATTGTCTATCATTCATCAGATGGGCTTTGATGATTATTTCTTGATTGTCTGGGACTTATTACGCTTTGGGCGTAGCCGTGGTTATTATATGGGAATGGGACGTGGGTCTGCTGCAGGAAGCTTGGTGGCTTATGTCCTTGATATTACTGGAATTGATCCCGTTAAAAATGACTTGCTTTTCGAGCGTTTTCTAAATGAAGAACGTTATAGCATGCCTGATATAGATATCGACTTGCCTGATATATATCGAAGCGAGTTTCTTCACTATGTTAGGGACCGTTATGGTAGTAAGCACTCTGCTCAGATTGTTACGTTTTCAACTTTTGGTGCCAAACAGGCTATCCGAGATGTTTTTAAACGTTTCGGAGCCAAGGAATTTGAACTGTCACAACTTAGTAAAAAGATTTCTTTTCGTGACACCTTGACCTCTGTCTATGAGAAGAATATGTCATTTAGACAGTTGATTAATCAAAGACAAGAATTTCAGAGGGCTTTTGAGATTGCTAAGGCTATTGAAGGCCAACCAAGACAGACCTCAATCCATGCTGCTGGTATAGTGATGAGTGACGATGACCTGACCAACCATATTCCTCTAAAAGCTGGTGAGGATATGATGGTTACTCAGTACGATGCCTCCGCGGTCGAAGCCAACGGCTTGCTTAAGATGGATTTCTTGGGCCTCCGTAATTTGACCTTTGTTCAAAAAATGAAGGAGAAACTTGAAGAAGAGCAGAGAGTCGCTATAGATATCAAATCAATTGATTTGGAAGATCCTCAGACCCTAGCTCTTTTTGCCAAGGGTAAAACTAAGGGAATATTTCAGTTTGAGCAGGCGGGTGCTATTAACCTTCTTAAACGGATTAAACCCGCTAAGTTCGAAGAAGTGGTAGCGACAACCTCTCTTAACCGACCTGGAGCTAGCGATTATACAGATAATTTCATCGCTCGTAAGTATGGTAAGGAAAAAGTAGATTTGATTGATCCAGTAGTTGCACCAATCCTTGAGCCTACGTATGGTATCATGCTTTATCAGGAGCAGGTTATGCAGATTGCCCAAGTATTTGCAGGCTTTACACTCGGAAAAGCCGATTTGCTTCGTCGGGCAATGTCAAAAAAAGATGCCAATGAAATGTCCAAGATGTCCGAAGAGTTCATGGAAGGAAGTCGTCGGTTGGGACGTAACCCACAGATTGCTGAACGACTCTTTAGTATGATGGCTAAGTTTGCAGGTTATGGCTTTAATAGAAGTCATGCCTATGCTTATTCAGCACTAGCCTTTCAATTAGCCTATTTCAAAACGCATTACCCTCAGATTTTCTATGACGTCATGTTAAACTATTCGTCTAGTGATTACATTAAGGATGCAATTGAAAATGGCTTTTCTCTAGCCAGCCTTGATATTAATAGAATTCCCTATCTGGACAAGATTTCAGATGGAAAGATTGTATTAGGTCTTAAGACTATCAAAGGCTTGCCAAGAGATTTTGCCCTTTGGATTATTGAGGATCGCAAACAAAATGGTAAATACATTTCTATAGAAGACTTTTTGACACGTATTCCTAGCAAATATCAGAAAGTCGATAGTCTGACACCTCTTATCCAGATTGGTTTGTTTGATATTTTTGAACCAAATCGTCAGAAAATCATTGGTAATTTAAGCAACCTCTTTACTTTTGTCAATGAGTTAGGAAGTTTGTTTGCAGAGTCATCTTACTCTTGGGTTGATTATGAAGACTATAGCCAGAAGGATCGTTATAATTTAGAACAGGAGTTACTAGGAGTTGGGCTTAGCCCCCATCCTTTACACTTGGCTCAAAAAATGGCCTCTCGTCCCTATCAAGCCATTTCTGATTTGGCTGTTAATACTAAGGCAACGGTTTTGGTTCAGATAGAATCCGTTCGAATTATCAGAACTAAAAAAGGTGATCAGATGGCCTTTCTGAACGTCACTGATGGGATCAATAAACTTGATGTTACCCTATTTCCAGAAACTTATTTCTATCATAAGGATAAATTAAGTGAAGGTGGTCTCTTTTATCTTGATGGACGGACCCAAGAGCGTGATGGACGCATTCAGTTAATCTTGTCAAACATGGAGGAAGCTAGCACGGAGCGTTTCTGGATTTTACTTGAGAATCATGATAAAGACATAGAAGTTTCTCAAATATTAGCTAAGCATCCTGGACACATTCCTGTCATTATCCGTTATCAAGGAAGTAAGGAAACTATCGTTAGTCAAAGATACAGAGTAACTAAGAACGAGGAACTTAATCGGGAATTAGCACCTTATGTGCTGAAAACGGTTTTACGGTAAAAAAAACAATAAATATTTTCAAATTTAAAGCCATTTAGAATTCTTTGTGTTATAATTAAAATGTTAAATATATAAAAGGAGTATCAGGAATAATGAAACGTATTGCTGTTTTAACTAGTGGTGGAGATGCCCCTGGTATGAACGCTGCCGCTCGTGCAGTTGTTCTCAAAGCAATTTCTGAAGGAATTGAGGTCTTCGGCATTAACCGTGGATACGCTGGTATGGTTGAAGGAGATATCTTCCAACTTGATGCCAAAGGCGTAGACAACATCCTCAGCCGTGGTGGAACTTTCCTTCAGTCTGCTCGCTATCCTGAGTTTGCCCAACTTGAGGGTCAACTTAAAGGTATTGAGCAACTTAAAAAACATGGAATCGAAGGTGTAGTAGTTATTGGTGGAGATGGTTCTTACCATGGTGCTATGCGTTTGACTGAACATGGTTTCCCAGCTGTTGGTCTTCCAGGAACTATCGATAACGATATCGTTGGTACAGACTATACAATTGGTTTTGATACTGCTGTTGCAACAGCAACAGAAGCTATCGATAAGATTCAAGACACTGCTTTCAGTCATGGACGTACTTTTGTCGTTGAAGTTATGGGACGTAACGCTGGTGATATCGCTCTTTGGGCTGGTATTGCTTCTGGTGCAGACCAAATTATCGTACCTGAAGAAGAGTATGATATTAACGAAGTTGTACGTAAAGTTAAAGAAGGTTACGAATCAGGTGCTAAAACTCACCACGTAATCGTAGTTGCTGAAGGTGTCATGGGTGCTGAAGAATTTGCTGCTAAAATGAAAGAAGCTGGAGATACTTCAGATCTTCGTGCAACAAACATTGGACACGTGGTTCGTGGTGGTTCACCAACTGCGCGTGACCGTGTTCTTGCTTCATGGATGGGTGCACACGCGGTTGACCTCCTTAAACAAGGTATTGGTGGTGTAGCTGTTGGTATCCACAATGAAGAGCTTGTTGAAAGCCCAATCCTTGGTACAGCAGAAGAAGGAGCTTTGTTCAGTCTTACTGAAGACGGTAAAATTATCGTCAATAATCCTCACAAAGCACGTCTTGACTTTGCAGACCTTAACCGTTCATTGTCTAACTTGAGCTAATCTCAGTTACTTAAATTATTGTTAAACCGTCGCTAATGCGACAAAAAATATAAGGGAGTTTTATTTATCATGAATAAACGTGTAAAAATCGTTGCAACACTTGGTCCTGCGGTTGAAATCCGTGGCGGCAAAAAATTTGGTGAAGATGGTTACTGGGGTGAAAAACTTGACCGTGAAGCATCTGCTAAAAACATTGCTCAATTGATCAAGGAAGGTGCCAACGTTTTCCGTTTCAACTTCTCACATGGTGACCACGCTGAACAAGGTGAACGTATGGATGTCGTTCGTATGGCAGAAGACCTTGCTGGTCAAAAAGTAGGTTTCCTTCTTGATACAAAAGGACCTGAAATCCGTACTGAATTGTTCGAAGGTGATGCTAAAGAGTATGCATACAAAACTGGTGAACAAATTCGTGTTGCTACTAAACAAGGTATCAAATCAACTCGCGATGTTATCGCTTTGAACGTTGCAGGTGCACTTGACGTTTTTGACGATGTAGAAGTTGGTAAACAAGTTCTTGTCGATGATGGTAAACTTGGTCTTCGTGTTGTAGACAAAGATGCTGAAAAACGTGAATTCATCGTTGATGTTGAAAATGATGGTATCATCGCTAAACAAAAAGGTGTAAACATCCCTTACACTAAAATTCCTTTCCCAGCACTTGCTGAACGTGATAACGCTGATATCCGTTTTGGTCTTGAACAAGGTCTTAACTTTATCGCTATCTCATTCGTACGTACTGCAAAAGATGTACAAGAAGTTCGTGCTATCTGTGAAGAAACTGGTAATGGTCACGTTCAATTGTTGGCTAAAATCGAAAACCAACAAGGTATCGATAACATTGATGAAATCATCGAAGCTGCTGACGGTATTATGATTGCTCGTGGTGACATGGGTATCGAAGTACCATTCGAAATGGTTCCAGTTTACCAAAAAATGATCATCACAAAAGTAAACGCTGCTGGTAAAGTTGTTGTTACAGCTACTAACATGCTTGAAACAATGACAGAAAAACCACGTGCAACTCGTTCTGAAGTATCTGACGTATTCAACGCAGTTATCGATGGTACAGATGCTACAATGCTTTCTGGTGAATCTGCAAATGGTAAATACCCAGTTGAATCAGTTCGTACAATGGCTACAATTGATAAAAACGCTCAAACTCTTCTTAAAGAGTATGGTCGTCTTGATTCATCAACATTTGACCGTTCAACTAAGACTGAAGTAGTTGCGTCTGCAGTTAAAGATGCTACTAACTCAATGGATATCAAACTTGTTGTTGCTCTTACTGAATCAGGTAACACTGCTCGTTTGATTTCTAAATACCGTCCAGAAGCTGATATCTTGGCTGTAACATTCGATGAAATTACTCAAAAATCATTGATGCTTAACTGGGGTGTTATTCCAGTAGTTACTGAAAAACCAAGCTCAACTGATGATATGTTTGATGTTGCTGAAAAAGTTGCATTGGAATCAGGTCTTGTAGAATCTGGTGATAACATTGTTATCGTTGCTGGTGTTCCAGTAGGTACAGGTGGTACAAACACTATGCGTATCCGCACAGTAAAATAATTTAAGTAGAACTTAAATTGAAAGAAGGTCTTTAGGATCTTCTTTTTTTGGCTCTATAATCGATTTAGTAGGTTAAACTATTGCAGAGATTATAGAGCTTTTTGCGTAGGTAGGTAAATCAATTGGATAATAATAACAAGTAAAGAAGATCATATTTATTCCAAATGGTTTAAAGCAAGATGGCTGATTTGGTTTGTATTTTCAACAGATTTAGTTCTAAGTGTCATATGACTTAGAAAGTATTTAGCGAAGAGGGAAATTATCTTTTCAAAGAAATTTAACTTTTCTTGAAAACAACAGGATAAAAAATGTAGTTAAATAGGCTTCTAAACTATAGTTAAGATGGTTATAAGCTATATTTTTTAGAAGGACTGAGTAGATAACCAACCATTTTTATTTCAATAATGACTTACTAATTTAAAAGTTCTAATGAATTATTAATTCTGAAAATCGATTTTTGAAAAAAATGAAATCATAAGTTTCTTTTTACTGACAATTCTAAAAGTAAATAATTATAAAATTATTAATTGAAATGTTTATAAAAATAGTGATATCTATAATCATTCTACTGTTTACATGATTATTTTTAAGTGAACCTTATAAAAAAATTGAAAATAAGAGCATTTCTTTTCACAAATATTAGGAATTTTGTTAAAATATTTAACGATTAGTATTTTTAAATACTTTTAATCTCATTGAGGGGTGAGATACTTAATAGTATAAGTGTGGAGGATTACCAAAGTGGGTAAAGATTTATTTAATGATCGTATAAGTCGATTTTCGATTCGTAAGCTGAATGTAGGGGTTTGCTCCGTTCTTCTTGGAACTCTGGTTATGGTTGGTACTGCTAGTCAAGTATCTGCCGATGAAACAGCTAACCAAGTCCAAGCAGGAGATGTAGCTAGCACTACTGCTACAGTGAGTGATGAGACATCTTCTCAGAATGCTGTTGCTGCTCAAGCTTCGACGGAAGTCGCAAATATTTTATCTAGTACTGAGACTAATAGTCAGTCTCAAACCGTTTCAAATGCTAGCGCAGCTACTTCTGAAACGTCTACAACACAAGCTTCTAGTGAGACTGCATCTCAAGCAGCTACATCAACGTCAGCAACTACTGCAGCATCTACCACTAGTGTTGCTGGCTCTACAAGTGTAGGCAATACTACGGGAGTTTCAACGACAGCCTCTGTTACATCAGCATCATCTGAAACACCTGCTTCAGAAACAGCATCTGAAGCACAAGGTGTGGACGTTCAAGCAGAAGCTTCTACAACGAATGCTCTTTCAAGTGGTGCCGAAGCGTCTGCTGTAGTGCAACCTGTTGTAACAGCAGAAACTTCTGGTCGACGTCGTACTCGTCGTGCAATCGGTGACCCTAATGACGAAAGCTTGATTGGTGATGATGTAGAAGATGCAACCTCAACTCCAAAAGTTGAAAAACCAGGCTTTACTACAAATGTTGATGCCAAATCTATGGCTAGCCAAATCTCATGGTTGGACTTTGGAGATGTAGCTAACTGGACAGGAACTACTACAGTATTAGTTCCTAAAAGTGAAGTTAAACCAACTGAGAACTTAGAAGAAAAATTGGCTCTTCAAGTTGGGTCTACCTATACCAAGGAAATCATGCCTGGTTATGTAGTTACTGTAAAAGTCAAATCCTTGAAACCATTCCAAGCGACTGAAATTTATAAGAAACGGATGGAAAATCAAGGGGCTACAGAAGCAGAAAAAGCAACCTATGATCCAAATGCAAAAAATGGTTATGTAAGTGGAGTCACTTCAAATGCTGCTAAGCAAGCTTTTAACAATGGTGAAGAGGCCAAAATCGTCGCTGATGCGCAAAATAATTGGACTGAAATCAGATTTGAGAATATTGATACGAAAACCAAGAAGACTACAATAAGTTCAGCTTTAAATGGTGGAAATATTGGAGTTCAGTTTGAAATCTCTGCAACCTTCCGTGGTAAGACAGTTAAGCCAGCTATTGTTATGGCTGATGGGGAGTCTGCTAACCCAGGTGAATTAGTTATGTTTACTACCAATGGAGAAGGTTGGCAGCATATTGGAGAATGGAAAAAGTTTACCAGACCAAGTACTTCTGTAACATATTCACCACAAGATACTGAAAATCTTTTTGGACCTAATCCTAAATTTAATAATACCAACTTAAACCAACTTCGTAGATCTACTGAAGTTGGACCAGAAAAGAAACCAGTAGCTTGGAAGTATTTTGGAAATCCTGACAAAGTTACAGGTGGTCTAGGAACCGGTATCTTTGGACCAAACATTTCTGAAGGTAATTATACTGTTCCAATCGTTATGACGCGTGGTGCCTCTGAAGTTGGACTTTATGTCGCTTCAGGTGGTAAACAGTCAGCAATGCTAGGATTCTTCCCAATTGATGAAGGGGACGCTCCTGAGTCATACGGAAAAGCTATGCATACCATTGCTACTGTAGATGGTGTAACTGGTGCTAAAGTAAACCAACCATATATTGGTAATGTGAGCCCAGATATGGATGAGAATACTGTTCTTGACTGGTTCGGTGATGATAAGGCAACTACGGCCGATGAAGGAATTAACCAATTGCTTCCAGATGAGCTTAAAGGTACAACCAATGAGATGATCAAGATGGATCGTACACGCCCAGGTAACTACAAGCTGTCAGTTCAAGCCCATTTGGATGGAGCCTCAGAAGCACATATCTATGGTTGGGTAGACTTTAACCAAAATGGTAAATTCGATGAGGATGAACGCTCAAATCTCGCTACAATCACACAAGATGGCACTGTTGAGTTGACCTTTGCAAATAGCAAGACTTATATCGACCCTAGCGTTAAAGAACTAGGTGCTCGTGTTCGTATTGCCAAGAAAGCTACCGAGATTGAGAGCCCAACTGGTATGGCCTTCTCAGGGGAAGTGGAAGACTTCAGAACTCAAATTACGCACCCACCAAAAGGGGAATTCAAGGAAACAAGTGGTCCTCAAGGGGCGAAGCAAACTGCAACTGTAACCTTTACAGCACGTGGAGAACACAAGTATGAGCTTAATTCTAGTGCTGTTATTGACGAAACGGTAGAACCATACATCGTTGATAAAGATGGCAACCGTGCAACTCTTGATGCCGACGGTTACTATGTCGTTCCAGGACAAGGTAAGTACAAGATTACTGCCAACGGTAAAGATGTCGACGTTGAATTTATTCCTGAAGATAACTTCCTTGGAACAGCTGATGGTATTTCTATCCGTCGTTCAGATAACAACGGTTATGATACTGGTTGGTAAACAAAATTCCCAGATCAAGAAGCAAACATTAATGGTCAGTTGAATACCATGGATGGTCAATACGTTCCAACAGTCACTCCAATTGAAATCGAAGGAGTTGACAAAACTTCGACTGATGTTCAAGGTGCGACTCAAAAAGAAACTCCAACCTTTAACACAACTGCGACTAACTCAAATGGTGAAAAGATTGCAATCACTCCAAGTGCCGAATATCCTGCTAAGTTGGTGGATCCTGCCACAGGTCTCACTACTGATGCGCCATCTGTAACAGTTGAAGGGGAAGGAACTTATACGATTAATCCTTCAACGGGTGAAGTAACCTTCACTCCAGATCCAAACTTTACTGGTACAGCCAAAGGTGTGGATGTTACATTGTCAGCGCCAGTTGGTAGAAACAAAGATGGTAAGATCCAACAGGATTACATCAAGACTGCAACAGCTAAGTACACACCAACAGTCACACCAATCACAGTGACTCCTACAGACAAGGTTTCTGCGGATGTTCAAAACGTTCCTCAAACCCAAACACCAACCTTTGATTTGAGTAATGATAAGACTGCTGAAATCACAAGCAAGAAATTGGTAGATCCCGCAACTGGTCAACCAACTGATGAAACAACAGTGACAGTAGCAGGTGAAGGTAGCTATACTATCGACCCAACGACTGGAGCAGTAACATTTACGCCAGAAAAAGACTTTGTTGGTACTGCAAAAGGAGTAACTGTTCAGGCAACTGCTACGATTACAAATGCTAATGGTAAGACTGCAACCATTACTTCAGATGCGACCTACACACCAACTGTTGTGCCAGCAGTTCCAACTGCAAACCCTGCAACTTCAAAAGATATCCAAGGTGCGACTCAAACAGGCACACCAACCTTCGCAGGAACTACTGTTCAAGTAAACGGTGAAGATAAAGCTATTACGATCAAAGATAATAGCTACACGCTTTTGGATAATGATGGCAATGAAGTGACAAGTACACCAGCTTATGCCGCAGATGGTACAACTGAAATTGGTACTTACTCAATTGATTCAGCTACTGGTCAAGTCACTTTCACACCGACTGATAAATCATACACAGGTGTAGTAACACCGGCCAAGGTTCAAGCTGAAAGCTCAAACGGTATCAAGGTGGATACAACTTACACACCAGAAATCGTTCCAGTAACCCCAACAGCTACACCAGCTGAAACAACTGATATTCAAGGTGCGACACAAACTGGTAAACCTGAATTCAAGGGTGGAACAGTAACGGTTGATGGCGTTGAGAAGACTGTTGAAATCAATGAAGATGTTCCAGCGACATTTGACGATGGTTCAACGACTAAGACAGTTGACGGCGTTGGTACTTACACAGTAGCAGCAGACGGTACTGTTACATTTGTACCAGAAAAATCATTCGTTGGAACTGCTTCAGGTGTAACAGTGAAACGTGTGGATAAGAACGGAACTGAAATCACAGCTAAGTACACCCCAACAGTAACACCAGTAACACCAACTGCAACACCAGTTGAAACAACAAATATCCAAGGTGCTACACAAACTGGTAAACCTGTATTTACTGAAGGCGATAGCCGTGTGCCAATGAACGATGATGTTCCAGCAACATTTGATGATGGCTCAACTACCAAGTCAGTTGATGGCGTTGGCACCTACACAGTAGCAGCAGACGGTACTGTTACATTTGTTCCAGAACCAAGTTTTACAGGAACAGCACCAGCAGTTACAGTCGTTCGTGAAGACAAGAACGGAACAAAAGCTTCAGCGACTTACACACCATCAGTAACACCAATCACAGTGACTCCTACAGACAAGGTTTCTGCGGATGTTCAAAACGCTCCTCAAACCCAAACACCAACCTTTGATTTGAGTAATGATAAGACTGCTGAAATCACAAGCAAGAAATTGGTAGATCCAGCAACTGGTCAGCCTACTGATGAAACAACAGTGACAGTAGCAGGTGAAGGTAGCTATACTATCGACCCAACGACTGGAGCAGTAACATTTACGCCAGAAAAAGACTTTGTTGGTACTGCAAAAGGAGTAACTGTTCAGGCAACTGCTACGATTACAAATGCTAATGGTAAGACTGCAACCATTACTTCAGATGCGACCTACACACCAACTGTTGTGCCAGCAGTTCCAACTGCAAACCCTGCAACTTCTAAAGATGTTCAAGGTGCAACGCAAACAGGGACACCAACTTTTGCAGGAACAACTGTTCAAGTGAATGGTGAAGATAAAGCTATTACGATCAAAGATAATAGCTACACGCTTTTGGATAATGATGGTAATGAAGTGACAAGTACACCAGCTTATGCCGCTGATGGTACAACTGAAATTGGTACTTACTCAATTGATTCAGCTACTGGTCAAGTCACTTTCACACCGACTGATAAATCATACACAGGTGTAGTAACACCGGCCAAGGTTCAAGCTGAAAGCTCAAACGGTATCAAGGTAGATACAACTTACACACCAGAAATCGTTCCAGTAACCCCAACAGCTACACCAGCTGAAACAACTGATATTCAAGGTGCTACTCAAACTGGTAAACCTGAATTCAAGGGTGGAACAGTAACTGTTGATGGTGTTGAGAAAACAGTAGCTATCAATGAAGATGTTCCAGCGACATTTGACGATGGTTCAACGACTAAGACAGTTGACGGAGTTGGTACTTACACAGTAGCAGCTGACGGTACGGTGACGTTTGTTCCTGAGAAATCATTTGTCGGAACTGCGCCGGCTGTAACGGTTGTTCGTGAAGATAAGAACGGAACCAAAGCCTCTGCGACTTACACCCCAACAGTAACACCAGTTACACCAACAGCGACACCAGTTGAAACAACAGGTAAACAAGGTCAAACCCAAACAGGTAAGCCTGAATTTACTGAAGGTGACAGCCGTGTGCCAATGAACGATGACGTTCCAGCAACCTTCGACGATGGTTCAACTACGAAGACAGTTGATGGCGTTGGTACCTACACAGTAGCAGCCGACGGAACTGTAACTTTTGTTCCAGAGAAATCATTTACTGGAACAGCTCCAGCTGTGACGGTTGTTCGTGAAGATAAGAACGGAACCAAAGCCTTTGCGACTTACACACCAACTGTGACTCCAGTAACTCCAACAGCAACACCAGCTGAATCTACGGGACCTCAAGGTTTGGTTCAAACTGGAACAGTAACCTTCACAGAAGGTGATGAAGTAGCGCCAATTAACAAGGATTCAATTACCCTTCTTGATGAAAATGGTCAGCCAGCAGCATCAGTAGAAGCGAAATCACCAGCAGGTGACGTGATCGGTACCTTCACTGTTGATAAAGAAACAGGTGTTGTGACCTTCACCCCAACGGATAAATCTTATTCAGGTGATGTTGTCCCAGTTAAGGTTCAAGCAGCTGATACAAATGGTACAACAGTAGAAACAACTTATACACCTAAGATTACTCCAGTTGTCCCAACTTCTGAAGATGCTACATCGACAGATATCCAAGGTGCCACTCAAACAGGTAAACCAACCTTTACTGAAGGTAATCCAAATGTTCCAATTGATGAAGATACACCAGCGACCTTTGAAGATGGCTCAACTACGAAGACAGTAGATGGTGAAGGAACTTACACCGTTTCTCCAGATGGTACAGTAACTTTCGTACCAGAAAAATCATTTACTGGAACAGGAACAGGCGTAACTGTGAAACGTGTGGATAAGAACGGAACTGAAATCACAGCGAAGTACACACCAACAGTAACTCCTGTAACACCGACAGCGACACCAGTTGAAACAACAGGTAAACAAGGTCAAACCCAAACAGGTAAGCCTGAATTTACTGAAGGTGACAGCCGTGTGCCAATGAACGATGACGTTCCAGCTACTTTCGACGATGGTTCAACTACCAAGACAGTTGATGGAGTTGGTACATACACAGTAGCTTCAGACGGAACAGTAACCTTTGTTCCTGAGAAATCATTCACAGGTAAAGCGCCGGAGGTAACGGTTGTTCGTGAAGATAAGAACGGAACCAAAGCTTCTGCAACTTACACCCCAACAGTAACACCGGTGACTCCAACTGCTACACCAGCTGAATCTACGGGACCTCAAGGTCTTGTTCAAACTGGAACAGTAACCTTCACAGAAGGTGATGAAGTAGCGCCAATCGACAAGAATACCATTACTCTTCTTGATGAAAATGGTCAACCAGCCGCATCAGTAGAAGCGAAATCACCAGCAGGTGACGTGATTGGTACCTTCACTGTTGATAAAGAAACAGGTGTTGTGACCTTCACACCAACAGATAAATCTTACTCAGGTGATGTTGTCCCAGTTAAGGTTCAAGCAGCTGATACAAATGGTACAACAGTAGAAACAACTTACACACCTAAGATTACTCCAGTCGTTCCAACTTCTGAAGATGCAACATCGACAGATATCCAAGGTGCCACTCAAACAGGTAAACCAACCTTTACTGAAGGTGATCCAAATGTTCCAATTGATGAAGATACACCAGCGACCTTTGAAGATGGATCAACTACGAAGACAGTAGATGGTGAAGGAACTTACACAGTTTCTCCAGATGGTACAGTAACTTTCGTACCAGAAAAATCATTTACTGGAACTGCTTCAGGTGTAACAGTTAAACGTGTAGATAAGAATGGTACTGAAATTACAGCGAAGTACACACCAACAGTAACACCAGTAACTCCAACTGCAACACCAGTTGAAACTACAGATATCCAAGGTGCTACACAAACAGGTAAGCCAGTATTTACAGAAGGCGATAGCCGTGTGCCAATGAACGATGATGTTCCAGCAACATTTGACGATGGCTCAACGACTAAGACTGTAGACGGTGTTGGTACTTACACAGTAGCAGCAGATGGAACCGTAACCTTCGTACCAGAAAAATCATTCGTAGGAACTGCACCAGCTGTAACAGTGGTTCGTGAAGATAAGAACGGAACAAAAGCTTCTGCAACTTATACACCAACCGTAACACCAGTTACACCAACTGCAGAAGATACAACATCTACTGACAAACAAGGTCAAACGCAAACAGGTACACCAACCTTCACACCAGGTAATCCAAATGTTCCAATGGATGATGATACACCTGCAACATTTGAAGATGGCTCAACTACGAAGACCGTTCCTGGTGAAGGAACTTACACAGTTGCTCCAGACGGAACCGTAACATTTGTTCCAGAAAAATCATTCACTGGAGAAGGTACAGGCGTAACGGTTAAACGTGTCGATAAGAACGGTACTCCAGTTACTGCTAAGTACACACCAACTGTTACACCAGTAACCCCAACAGCAACACCAGCTGAATCTACGGGACCTCAAGGCTTGGTTCAAACTGGAACAGTAACCTTCACAGAAGGTGATGAAGTAGCGCCAATTAACAAGGATTCAATTACCCTTCTTGATGAAAATGGTCAGCCAGCAGCATCAGTAGAAGCGAAATCACCAGCAGGTGACGTGATTGGTACATTCACCGTTGATAAAGAAACAGGTGTGGTTACTTTCACACCAACGGATAAATCTTATTCAGGTGATGTTGTCCCAGTTAAGGTTCAAGCAGCTGATACAAATGGTACAACAGTAGAAACAACTTACACCCCTAAGATTACTCCAGTTGTTCCAACTTCTGAAGATGCAACATCGACAGATATCCAAGGTGCCACTCAAACAGGTAAACCATCCTTTACTGAAGGTAATCCAAATGTTCCAATTGATGAAGATACACCAGCGACCTTTGAAGATGGATCAACTACGAAGACAGTAGATGGTGAAGGAACTTACACCGTTTCTCCAGATGGTACAGTAACTTTCGTACCAGAAAAATCATTTACTGGAACTGCTTCAGGTGTAACAGTGAAACGTGTGGATAAGAACGGAACTGAAATCACAGCTAAGTACACACCAACAGTAACTCCTGTAACACCGACAGCGACACCAGTTGAAACAACAGGTAAACAAGGTCAAACCCAAACAGGTAAGCCTGAATTTACTGAAGGTGATAGTCGTGTACCAATGAACGATGACTTTCCAGCTACTTTCGACGATGGTTCAACGACTAAGACAGTTGATGGAGTTGGTACATACACAGTAGCAGCTGACGGAACAGTAACCTTTGTTCCAGAGAAATCATTCACAGGTAAAGCACCGGCCGTAACGGTTGTTCGTGAAGATAAGAACGGAACCAAAGCTTCTGCGACTTACACACCAACTGTGACTCCAGTAACTCCAACAGCAACTCCTGCTGAATCTGAAGCACCTCAAGGCGTGGTTCAAACTGGAACAGTAACCTTCACTGAAGGTGACCCAGTTGCACCAATTGATAAGGATACCATTACTCTTCTTGATGAAAATGGTCAACCAGCAGCATCAGTAGAAGCGAAATCACCAGCTGGTGACGTGATCGGTACCTTCACCGTTGATAAAGAAACAGGTGTTGTGACCTTCACCCCAACGGATAAATCTTACTCAGGTGATGTTGTTCCAGTCAAGGTTCAAGGTAAAGATACAAATGGTACAACTGTAGAAACAACTTACACACCGAAGATCACTCCAGTTGTCCCAACTGCTGATCCTGCAACATCTACAGACATCCAAGGTCAAACTCAAACAGGTACACCAAGCTTCACACCTGGTAACCCTGCAATCCCAATGGATGATGATGTACCAGCAACCTTTGAAGATGGCTCAACAACTAAAGTTATTCCAGGAGAAGGTACTTACACTGTAGCTCCTGATGGTACAGTAACTTTCGTACCAGAAAAATCATTTACTGGAACAGGAACAGGCGTAACTGTGAAACGTGTAGATAAGAACGGTACTTCAGTTACTGCTAAGTACACTCCAACTGTGACTCCTGTAACACCGACAGCGACACCAGTTGAAACAACAGGTAAACAAGGTCAAACCCAAACTGGTAAGCCTGAATTTACTGAAGGCGACAGCCGTGTGCCAATGAACGATGACGTTCCAGCTACTTTCGACGATGGTTCAACTACGAAGACAGTTGATGGAGTTCGTACTTACACAGTAGCAGCAGACGGAACTGTAACTTTTGTTCCAGAGAAATCATTTACTGGAACAGCTCCAGCTGTGACGGTTGTTCGTGAAGATATGAACGGAACTAAGGCTTCAGCGACTTACACCCCAACAGTAACACCGGTGACTCCAACTGCTACACCAGCAGAATCAACTGGTCCTCAAGGAGTGGTTCAGACCGGAACAGTAACCTTCACTGAAGGTGACCCAGTTGCACCAATTGATAAGGATACCATTACTCTTCTTGATGAAAATGGCCAACCAGCAACGGCAGTGTTTGCGAAATCACCAGCGGGTGATATTATTGGTACCTTCACAGTTGATAAAGAGACAGGTGTTGTAACCTTCACACCAACAGACAAATCTTATTCAGGTGATGTTGTTCCAGTGAAAGTTCAAGCTGCGGATACTAATGGAACAACTGTAGAAACAACTTACACACCTAAGATTACTCCAGTCGTTCCAACTTCTGAAGATGCTACATCAACAGATATCTAAGGTGCTACACAATCTGGTAAACCAACCTTCACTGAAGGTGATCCAAATGTTCCAATTGATGAAGATACACCAGCGACCTTTGAAGATGGATCAACTACGAAGACAGTAGATGGTGAAGGAACTTACACCGTTGCTCCAGATGGTACAGTAACTTTCGTACCAGAAAAATCATTTACTGGAACTGCTACAGGCGTAACCGTGAAACGTGTTGATAAGAACGGAACTGAAATCACAGCGAAGTACACACCAACTGTGACACCAGTAACTCCAACAGCGACACCAACTGAATCAACAGATATCCAAGGTGCTACACAAACTGGTAAGCCAGTATTTACAGAAGGCGATAGCCGTGTGCCAATGAACGATGATGTTCCAGCAACATTTGAAGATGGTTCAACGACTAAGACTGTTGATGGTGTTGGTACATACACAGTAGTAGCAGACGGAACCGTAACCTTTGTTCCAGAAAAATCATTCGTAGGAACTGCACCAGCTGTAACAGTGGTTCGTGAAGATAAGAACGGAACCAAAGCTTCTGCAACTTACACCCCAACAGTAACTCCTGTTACTCCAACAGCGGAACCAGCAACATCAACAGATATTCAAGGTGCAACTCAAACCGGTAAGCCAACCTTCACCGAAGGTGACAGCCGTGTACCAATGAATGACGATGTTCCAGCAACATTTGAAGATGGTTCAACGACTAAGACTGTTGATGGTGTTGGTACATACACAGTAGCAACAGACGGAACCGTAACCTTTGTTCCAGAAAAATCATTCGTAGGAACTGCACCAGCTGTGACAGTTGTCCGTGAAGATATTAACGGAACTAAGGCTTCAGCAACCTACACACCAACAGTAACTCCAGTTACACCAACTTCAGAGCCAGCAACATCTACAGATATTCAAGGTCAGACACAAACAGGTAAACCAAGCTTCACGCCTGGTAACCCAAGTGTCCCAATGGATGATGATGTACCAGCTACCTTTGAAGATGGCTCAACAACTAAAGTTATTCCAGGTGAAGGAACTTACACAGTTGCTCCAGACGGAACTGTAACCTTCGTCCCAGAAAAAGCATTCACAGGAACAGGTACAGGTGTGACCGTGAAACGTGTTGATAAGAACGGTACAGCCATTCCAGCAACCTACACGCCAACCGTAACACCAGTAACACCAACTGCAGAATCAGTTACCTCAATTGGAAATAAAGGCCAAACGCAAACAGGTAAGCCAGTATTTACAGAAGGCGATAGCCGTGTACCAATGAATAACCAAGTACCAGCTACCTTTGAAGATGGCTCAACAACTAAGACTATTGCAGGTGTAGGAACTTACACAGTAGCTGCAGATGGCACTGTAACATTCACACCAGAAACTGAATTTACAGGAACTGCCCCAGCAGTCACAGTGGTTCGTGAAGATGTTAACGGAACTAAGGCTTCAGCAACCTACACACCAACTGTACTTCCAATCACTAAGTTTGTTGATAAAGAAGGTAAGGAAATCCCAGGATATCCTACAGTTGATGGTGAACAGCCAAAAGCTGAAATTCCAGGTTACCGCTTCGTAGAAACTAAGAAATTACCTAATGGTGATATCGAACATGTCTACGAGCAAGTGACGACGTCATACGTTGATGAAAATGGTACTCCTATCCCTGGTTATCCAAGCGAAAATGGCCAACAACCTAAGAAAGATATCCCAGGTTATGAATTTGTGAAGACAGTTGTAGATGAAAATGGTAATACTCAACACATCTACAAACAAATTGTGACTCCAACACCAGTGCCGGATACAACTCCGACATCAGAGCCACAGCCAGCTCCACAAACAGAAGAGCCTAAGGCTCCAGTACTTCCAGAAACTGGTAGTGAGGATTCAAACCTTGCAATCTTTGGTTTGGCAAGTCTTCTAGCTGGATTTGGACTCTATGGCGCAAAACGACGCAAACGTTAAGATGATTTAACGGTCGGATAGGACCTTAAGAATCCAGATTCCAATTAAAATAGACCCCATGGCATTTGCCATGGGGTCTATTTGTATGGACTAGCCTGCTAGTTTTTTTAAGACGTCATGATTGACTTTACTCTCTAGGAAGCGTAATCTAGACTTTAATTAAAGGATTAAAAGGAGGTCCCTCGATGATTGAAGTAACTTATTTAAATACTGCAAAGCAAGAAAAACACACTTCTTTTGAAGATTACAATGAATTTGTCAGAGCACAGCAAGCTTGTTGGATTGCCTTACCGGATTCAACGCCAGTCACTAAGGTGACGATAAACGGACATGATATTGGCTACAAAGGACAATATGGCGACCTTTACTTTTATATTATGAAGCTAGACTTGGCACAATATCAGTAATAATAGGAAAAAGAATCAGACATCGTGTTCTGATTCTTTTTCTTTGAGAAAGGTAATTTTTATAAATTAAGAATATTGCTAATTGACTGAAAATGACTTACAATAGAAAGGAAGAATTTATAGAAGGAGACACATATGAAAAACAAGCGTTTAATTTGGACTTTGGTTTTCTTAGCTATCTTGACGCTCGGTTCTATTGGTACAGATCTTTTCAAAAAAGAGCACCAAGATGCTAATAAGGTCGTCAAAGTAGGAATCCTCCAGTTCGTGACTCACGATGCCCTGGATCAAATCGAGAAGGGAATTGAGGATGGTCTTAAGGAAGCTGGTTATAAGGGAGACAAGGTTAAAATCACCCTCCTAAATGCCGAAGGAGACCAGTCTAAAATTCAAACCATGTCTAAACAATTGGTCAATGACAAGAATGATGTCGTTATCGGTATTGCAACGCCAGCAGCACAAGGACTAGCGGCAGCTACCAAGAACATTCCAGTCATTATGGGAGCTATCTCAGACCCTGTTGGGGCCAAATTGGTTAAGGACCTCAAGCATCCAGAAGGCAATGTCACTGGTACCTCTAACCAAGTGCCGATTAAGCAGACAGTGGAATTGGTCAAATCATTGACACCAAATGCTAAGACAATTGGTATTCTCTACGCTTCAAGCGAGGATAATTCCAAATCACAGGTTGAGAGCTTTAAGAAATTTGCTGAAAAAGATGGCCTAAATGTGGTCGAGTATGCCGTACCATCAACCAATGAAATCAATACAACTATGTCAGTCATGACTGGTAAGGTAGATGCTATCTGGACGCCTCAAGATAATACTATTGCCTCAGCTTTTTCAACAGTAATCTCATCAGCCAACCAAGCTAAGATTCCAGTTTATACGACTGTCGATACTATGGTGAAAGAGGGCGGTTTGGCCTCAGTTGCTCAAAGCCAATATGAACTTGGAAAAGCCACAGCTCGTAGTGCTGTTAAGGTTCTTAAAGGTAAGAAAGTTAAGGATGTCCCAGTTGATGTTATTGATGATGGTACTCCAACGCTCAACCTTAAAGTTGCTCAAGACCTCAACATCACCATCCCTGACGATGTGCTTAAACAGTCAGACATCGCTGTTAAAGCTGATAAATAAGGAGGACTTATGATTATTTCATCTATTTATCAGGGGCTTCTATACGGAATCCTAGGTCTTGGGATTTACATGACTTTCCGTATCTTGGATTTTCCTGATTTGACAACAGAAGGTTCCTTTCCTCTTGGTGGGGCAGTCGCAGTAACTCTTATGAACTTTGGTTGGAACCCAATTTTAGCAACCTTGGTTGCTGTTTTGGCCGGCTGTGGTGCTGGACTTGTGACTGGTCTCCTCTATACTAAGGGAGAAATTCCTACTATTTTGGCGGGGATTTTGGTCATGACTTCTCTTAACTCAGTCATGCTTATGATTATGGGAAGGGCCAACCTAGGACTTCTTGATATTAAGACTATTCAAGATTTACTTCCTTTCAGCAAGGACTACAACCTCTTGATTGTTGGTCTCATTGCTGTAACCATTGTTATCACTGCCTTGATTGCCTTTCTTAACACGCGCCTAGGTCAAGCATATATTGCCACAGGTGATAATAGAGATATGGCCAAATCTTTTGGTATCAACACAGACAATATGGAAGTGATGGGTCTTGTTATCTCAAACGGTATCATTGCCCTCTCAGGAGCCTTGATTAGCCAACAGGACGGTTATGCCGATGTTTCTAAAGGTATTGGTGTTATCGTCATTGGTCTTGCCAGCATCATCATTGGCGAGGTCCTCTATGCGACTAACTTGACTCTGTTGGAACGTTTGATTGCCATCTGTATTGGTTCAATCCTCTATCAGTTCCTTTTGACAGCAGTTATCGCTCTTGGCTTTAACACGAACTACCTCAAACTCTTTAGTGCGATTGTTCTGGCCATTTGCTTGATCTCGCCTGTCCTACGCCGAAAATTCTTTAAGGGGGTGACCTTATCACGATGACAGCTATTGTAGAACTTAAAGATGCGACTGTTAAGGTTAATAATGGTTTTGATACCGAAAAAACCATCCTGGACCATGTCAATCTTACCATTAGAGAAGGTGATTTTATTACCATTCTTGGTGGAAATGGTGCCGGAAAATCAACCCTCTTCAATGTCATTGCAGGGACCCTCATGTTGACCAGTGGTCATATTTTTATCATGGGTGAGGATGTTACGGCTCTGCCTGCTGAGAAACGTGCCAAGTACCTCTCACGGGTCTTCCAAGATCCTAAAATGGGAACGGCTCCTCGTATGACGGTTGCAGAAAATCTTTTGATTGCCAAATACCGTGGCGAAAAACGAGGTCTTAAATCACGACAAATTCATCTCTACACAGAGGAATTTCAAGGTCTGATTGAACGTATCAGTAATGGTTTAGAAAAACACTTAGATACACCAACAGGTCTTCTCTCAGGTGGTCAGCGTCAGGCACTCAGCCTTTTGATGGCGACACTTAAACGTCCTGAGCTCTTGCTCTTAGACGAACACACCGCAGCCTTGGATCCTAAGACAAGTGTGTCTCTCATGGAGTTGACCGATGAGTTTGTGACGCACGACCACTTGACTGCCTTGATGATTACTCACCATATGGAAGATGCCCTTAAATACGGAAATCGTCTTATCGTTATGAAGGATGGTCAAATCATTAAAGACCTTACCAAGGAAGAAAAAGGTCAATTGGATATCACAGACTACTACGCTATGTTTGAGTAACTCTCGTCTGACTCTAAATTGTAAAATAAGCTAAAAAGTTGTATACTTAAAGAGTATGCAACTTTTTGTTGTGGCCTGTAAATCGACAAGGAGACTGTTCGCACGAACGTTCAGCTTCTTGGACCGTCTGTAAAAATAGGCTCTAGAAGAGAGTCAAACTAAAAAGGAGAAAAACAAGCATGAGCGATATTAAAATTATTGCCCTAGGTGGAGTACGTGAAAATGCTAAGAACCTCTATATTGTTGAGATTAACGACTCTATCTTTATCTTGGATGCTGGTCTAAAGTATCCTGAAAATGAACAACTAGGTGTTGACTTTGTCATTCCTAACTTAGATTACTTGATTGAAAATAGAGATCGTATCCAAGGGATTTTCTTGACGCATGGACATGCCGATGCCATTGGTGCCCTACCTTATATCTTGCAAGAAGTCAAAGCACCAGTTTTTGGATCATCACTCACAATTGAGTTGGCTAAGCTTTTTGTGAAGAATGCTGGCGTTAAGAAATTCAATAATTTCCATGTTATTGACGCAGAAACTGAAATTGAATTTGAGAATGCTGAAGTTTCATTCTTCAAAACAACGCACTCTATTCCAGAATCAATGGGGATTGTTCTTGGAACTGACCAAGGTAATATTGTCTATACTGGTGACTTCAAATTTGACCAAGCTGCCCGTCCTTACTACAAAACTGATTTAGGTCGTTTGGCTGAAATTGGACGTGAAGGTGTCTTGGCCCTCTTGTCAGATTCAGCAAATGCGACAAGTACTGAACAAACAGCTTCGGAAGCAGAAGTTGGTCAAGAAATTGACCAAGTCATTGCCGATGCAGAAGGACGTGTTATTGTTGCTGCAGTTGCCTCAAACTTGGTACGTATTCAACAAGTCTTCGATTCAGCTGCTGATCACGGACGTCGCGTTGTTCTTACTGGTTTTGACGTTGAAAATATTGTCCGCACAGCCATCCGTCTCAAAAAATTGACTGTGGAGCATGAAAAACTTATTGTCAAACCAAAAGACATGAACAAGTTTGAAGACCACGAGTTGATTATCCTTGAAAATGGTCGTATGGGTGAACCAATCGATGGTCTCCAAAAGATGGCTGTTGGTCGTCACCGTTACGTTCAAATTAAAGATGGAGATCTGGTTTATATCGTAACAACTCCAAGCATTGCTAAAGAAGCTGTAGTGGCACGTGTCAACAACGCTATCTATAAGGCTGGTGGAACTGTTAAGATGATTACGCAGAGCCTTCGTGTATCTGGACATGCCAATGCTCGTGAACTTCAATTGATGATTAATCTCCTTCGTCCACATTATCTCTTCCCTGTCCAAGGTGAGTACCGTGACCTTCAAGCCCATGCAGAGTTAGCCTTGGAAGTTGGTATTCTTCCAGAAAATATTTATATCGTTAAACGCGGTGATATCATGCATTTGTCTGAAGATCAAGGTTTCCTTCATGAAGGAGCTGTTCCAGCTGGTGATGTGATGATCGACGGTAATGCCATTGGTGATGTTGGTAATATCGTCCTTCGTGACCGCAAGGTCTTGTCTGAAGATGGTATCTTTATCGTAGCTATCACTGTGAACAAGAAGGAACGTAAGATTGTCTCTAAAGCGCGTGTGAATACACGTGGGTTCGTCTATGTTAAGAAGAGCCGTGACATTCTCCGTGAGGCTGCTGACATTGTCAATGCTACCGTTGAAAATTACTTAGCAGGAGACAGCTTCGATTGGGGTGAACTTAAAGGAGCTGTCCGAGACGATGTAGCTAAGTTCCTCTTTGACCAAACTAAACGTCGCCCAGCGATTCTTCCGGTAGTCATGGAAGTACGTTAATCATTGATGTTACAATAAGGGTGTGAGCGTCTTGTTTGCATTCATCGAAATAGAGGTAAATCTCAACAAGATTTTCTTCTTAAAGCAGAAGCTGGGATACCCCAGCTTTTCTGACATTTAGAAAGGAAAATACAATGGCTTTTTTTCAAATTGAATACTCTTCAGATGTTCTAGGACAGTACCGTCAAGTAGATGTCATTTATCCAGACCGCGACCAGATTGCTGAAACGGAAAGTGATACGGACATTCCGGTTCTCTATCTCCTTCATGGCATGGGGGGCAATCATAATTCTTGGGCCTTTCGTACCAATATTCAGCGTCTCCTTCGTAAGACTAATCTTATCGTTATTATGCCTAACTCTGAAAATGGATGGTATACAAATACCAAATACGGTGTTAAGTATTACGATGCCATTGCTAAGGAGCTTCCTCAAGTCATGCAACGTTTCTTCCCAAGTATGACTAAGAAGCGTGAAAAGACTTTTATCGCTGGACTTTCTATGGGTGGCTATGGGTCTTTCAAACTCGCCTTAACGACAAATAACTTTGCTTGTGCGGGTTCCTTCTCTGGTGCCCTTGGATTATCAGTGGAGATGATTACTGATGAAACGAGTGAGTCTAAGGAATACTGGCAAGGTGTCTTTGGAGATTTAGAAGGAAAAGACATTGAGCAGCATAAACTGGTCAATCTAGCCAAACAACATGACAAGAAAACTAAATTCTTTGCCTGGTGTGGTCTTGAGGATTTCCTTTTTGACTCTCAAAACAAAGCAGTAGCTGATTTGAAAGCTCTTGGTTTGGACATTGACTACCGCACGGACCATGGAAGACATGAATGGTATTATTGGGAAAAACAACTAGAAGCCTACTTAGAATGGTTACCTATTGATTACGTTAAAGAAGAACGTTTGTCTTAATAGGTCAAGTTTGTAACATCTTATCAAAGAGATTATAAAAGCTTAAAGTGATATTTTTTACTTGTCAGAACTATTAGAGCTTGATATACTAGGGGAAGTTTCGAAAAGGAGGCTCAATAATGAAAAAATTATTCAGAGTAATCTTTTATATTCCCAAACTTCTTTTACAATTTATTTGGAATCTTATTTGGGCTATATTTAAACTTGCCCTAGTGCTAGCCCTTATTGGGTATGGACTCGTCTACTATGCCAATAACTCTTCAAGTACCTTAGCCACAAATATTAACCAAGCCTTTCATCAAGTAGAGCTAGGGTTTAGTGGTACCAGTACTAGTGACGTTGAGAAAGTTGTCTCTAACCTATCAACGACAGATACTATTCCAGAGTCTAACGGAGCTAGATGGGCGCAAAATACAGCCAGCATCTATATACAATCTACAGACGAAACCTTGGTAGCCGCCTATAAGGAAGCTATCACCAACTGGAATAACACGGGTGCTTTCATCTTTACTTTAACTGATGATGCCTCAACGGCTGACATTGTTGCGACAGACTATTCCGATGCGAATTCACAGGCAGCAGGTTTAGCAGATAGTCAAACCAATATTTTGACCAATCGCATCACTCATGTGGATGTAAAGTTAAATCGTTACTTCCTCTTGAATAGTGATTTTGGTTATACTCACAAGCGTATTGTTAATACGGCTGAACACGAATTGGGACATGCTATTGGCTTAGACCATGATGACTCTAAGACATCCGTTATGCAATCCGCTGGATCTTATTACGGGATTCAACAGGTGGATATTGATACGGTCCATGCTCTTTATGCTAATTAAGGAGGGGCTGTCATGCGCTATTTGAAACGCCTTGCTAGACGTTACCCCATGCAAACCTTCCTTTTTCTTTTCAATGCTGGGGTCTTTACTTGGTTGCAAACAACAGGAACCATGATTGCCAATCGTTTGGGCTTATCAGGTGATGGCATTTGGATTTATATTCCCACTTGGGTAAAAACGCTGACTAGTCATTCCATAGAGAGTATTCAAACCCTTTACGGTGCTTCTGGATGGAGTTGGCTAATCACCTCTATGCTTCTCACTTGGCTCTTGACTTTTCTTAGAGGTCTCATGAGAGCAGTGATTATCATTCTGTTAGTTGGTGTTGGCTTATGGCTAGTCTATCGACATTTTGAACTTTTACAAAATCTAAAACTGTCCTGATGGGCAGTTTTAGTTTCCTCTAACAAGTGACTTGGCTATCAAAACATAGAATACTTTCTGTAGATGAAATGAGATAGTTCCTTTGATAATTTCAGAGCGAGCTGTAGCCAAGACTTTTCGCTGTGAGAAAAGTGCCTAAAGTTTAAAAGCTTTAGGCACTCGGAAGTTTTGAGACACTTGGCTCAAAACTTAGCTATGGAATTCCATAGGAAGTCGCTAGCGTCCGTACTCACCTAAGAAAAGTCTAAAAAGAAGAATTAATGTCAATTTAAAACTGCCAATCGGGGCAGTTTTTTTGAGTTATTAGGTCATTTATTTTCTGAAGAAATATGATATAATATAGCTAATTTATTATTTTGGAGGACATTATGGCTTTAGCAAAAATCGTTTATGCCAGTATGACCGGTAACACGGAAGAAATCGCAGATATCGTTGCTAAAAAATTGGAAGAATTGGGTCACACTGTAGATGTAGACGAGTGTACAACGGTTGATGCCGCTGATTTTGAAGATGCGGACATCTGTATTGTAGCGACTTACACTTATGGTGATGGTGAGTTGCCAGATGAAATCGTTGACTTTTACGAAGATTTGGCTGATCTCGATTTGTCAGGTAAAATCTTTGGTGTTGTAGGTTCAGGAGATACTTTCTACGATTATTTCTGTCACTCAGTTGATGAATTTGAAAATCAATTCACTTTCACAGGGGCGACTAAAGGAGCAGATAGTGTCAAGGTTGATCTTTCTGCTGAAGATGAAGATATCGAGAACCTCGAAGCTTTCGCTGAAAAAATTTCAGAAGCATTAGCATAAGAAAAAAGCAGAGTAAAGTCTGCTTTTATTGTAGTTAAAAATGGAGTTTTTATGAATGAAATAGAAAGAGATTTTAGGACGCAATCTCAACATCTTCTTTGGTCCGTTTGGCGAGGGCTCTTAGTGGGGGTGACGGCAGGAGCAGTGGTCAGTCTTTTTCGCTGGTTAATTGCCAAAGGGGCCGCATTTTCTGTAGCTATATACAAAGACGCCCTTCATAATCCACTTTTGATTTTGGGAATTGTCCTGGTTAATCTCTTGATTGCACTTTTTATTGGTTACCTTATCAAGCAGGAAAAAGACATCAAGGGCTCAGGAATTCCCCATGTTGAAGGGGAACTGATGGGGCTCTTACATCCGTCTTGGTGGTCAGTATTATGGCGTAAGTTCCTAGGTGGAGCCCTTGGGATTTCAATGGGACTTATGCTGGGACGTGAGGGCCCTAGTATTCAACTTGGTGCTATGACTGCTAAGGGCTTAGCTGAGAGTCTTAAGCTCTCTGCACGTGAAAAGCGTGTCTTGATTGCTGCAGGAGCGGCAGCAGGGTTATCGGCTGCCTTTAATGCCCCGATTGCCGGTCTTTTGTTTGTCGTCGAAGAAGTCTATCATCATTTCTCGCGTCATGTTTGGGTGACAGCTTTAACGGCATCTTTAGTGGCTAATGCTGTTTCCTTACGGATCTTTGGTCAGGTTCCGGTTCTTGCTATGACAGAAAAATTACCCGTATTTCCTTTGAAAGATTATTGGATTCTTATTGTCTTGGGGATTTTTCTAGGTGTGCTTGGATACGGCTATGAGTGGGTTGTCTTACGTATTGGTAAGGTCTACCAAGGGTTAGGGAAAATCTTCCACTTGCCATCTCATTTTCATGGCCTTCTGGCAGTTCTGTTTATCATTCCTATAGGCCTCTATTTTCCATATCTTTTAGGTGGTGGGAATGAATTGATTCTTGCCCTAAATGGTTTACATCCTGCTCTAACTGTGGCCATCCTCTACTTGGCTATTCGCTTTATTTGGAGTATGTTGTCCTTTGGTTCAGGTTTTCCTGGTGGGATTTTCTTGCCGATTTTGACTTTAGGTGCTCTTTCTGGTAGCGTCTTTGCGGTAGCTTTTGAAAATCTAGGATTCTTACAAGTCAGTCAGTTCCCTATTTTTATCATTCTTGGTATGGCTGGTTATTTCGGTGCGGTATCTAAGGCACCGCTAACTGCTATGATTTTAGTGACTGAGATGGTGGGTGACCTTCACCAATTGATGACAATCGGAGTTGTGACTCTGATTGCCTATCTCGTCATGGATTTCATGGGAGGAGAACCCGTCTATGAAGTCATGCTTCACAATCTGATTGCCCACGAACCAAAACAAGTTGATAATATACCGACGATGATTGATTTACCAGTTACAGATAGTTTAGCTGGTCGATTGGTTAAGGATTTAACCTTACCTGACGGGGTTTTGATTTCCACTCAGATTTTTCAAGACCAGTCTGAGGTTGTTCATGGAGACACACGTCTAAAAGCAGGAGCAACCTTATATTTGGTTGTTAATGAAAGTAATATCAGTCAGGTAAGAAAACTCTTTTTATAAGCAATTCAATGGCTTGAGGCTCTTTTGTCCTCAGGTCATTTTTGTTATAATGAAGAGAAAAAAGGAGGTCAGTATGGACTTAAATGAGATTCGCCAACAGATTGACACCGTTGATAATGAGATTGTGGCTTTGTTGGAAGAACGTATGAAATTGGTAACTCGAGTAAGTGCTTATAAACAACGCACAGGAAAGGCGATTTATGATCCCGAACGAGAGCAGGCCCTGTTAGACAAGGTAGGCGCTAGTGTCCTTAATCCCGAATATAAAGAAGCTATCGTCGCAAGTTTTGCGGATATTATGAAGCATTCACGTATTTATCAAGCAAGTAAGCTGGAAAAAAAGTAGGCATCTAGAATGAAAGTAAGACAATTAAGTGATAGTCAAGGTCTTTCTTACTTACATTTAGTAATGTTAAGTCTTTATGCAATCTTGTTAGGGGTGCTGGTTGGACTGATTGATGCTGTTTTTGGGCGCGTGCTTATAGGACTCTCGGAATTTCGTGACCATCATATCTTTTATCTGGTCCCAGCACTTCCTTTAGCAGGCCTTTTGATAGTTTACCTTTATCAAAAGCTTGCTGGCAAGGCAGCACAGGGAATGGGCTTGATTTTCAAGGTAGGACATAATGAGGAGGATCAAGTCCCCCTAAGGTTAATTCCACTTGTGACTGTGACCACATGGCTGACCCACCTGTTCGGGGGATCTGCAGGTCGTGAGGGAGTTGCTGTTCAGCTCGGAGCCACAGTTTCCCATGCTTTTAGTCGCTATTTTAAGATCCCTAATGCTTCACGCATTTTCTTGACCATGGGGATGGCAGCTGGTTTTGGAGGGCTCTTCCAAACACCAATCGCTGCGACCTTCTTTGCTCTTGAGGTCTTGATCCTGGGACAGTTAAGCCTTCCAATTTTAGTACCAACTCTTATTGCATCTTTTGTGGCTAGTACAACAAGCCATCTTTTAGGTCTTGAAAAATTTAGTCACTTTGTATCCGATAGTTTGACTATTAACATTGGGACCTTTGTTAAATTAGCTCTTTTAGGTCTGGTCTTTGGTGTAGTAGGAAATCTCTTTGCTTATCTCTTATCAGTAGCTAAAAAGAAAGTGGCAAGTCTGCTCCCAAATCCCTATTATCGTGTTCTATTAGGAAGTGTCGTCTTAACCTGTCTTCTTTTGATTTTGTGGAAGGGACGCTATACAGGTCTTGGAACGAATTTGATTGCTTTAAGTGTTGGTGGTGGTACCATTTATCCATTGGATTGGCTCTTGAAATTGCTCCTTACCGTCTTTACCTTATCTCTTGGTTTCCAAGGAGGGGAAGTAACTCCTTTGTTTGCCATCGGAGCAAGTCTAGGTGCTGTTTTAGCACCAGTTCTAGGCCTTCCAATTCCACTTGTAGCAGGTCTAGGCTATCTGTCTGTCTTTGGAAGCAGTACCAATACCCTTTTAGCGCCTATTTTCATTGGCGTTGAAGTCTTTGGTCCCGTCAATGCAATTCCTTATGCGATTGTCATGGCTTTTGCTTATCTCATCAATCATAAGACGAGCATTTATGGGCAACAAAAAATGCTAGAAATGCAATAAGATACTAGACAACCTGATAATTTTTTGATAAGATACTAAGAGTGTGTAATGGACACACAAAAATAACGGCTAATCCGCTGAGACACAGAGGTTGCTCTTAAGATTAGTAAGATAGGAGTATATAAAAATGAATCCATTGATCCAAAGTTTGACAGAAGGTCAACTTCGTACTGACATCCCATCATTCCGTCCTGGTGACACTGTTCGCGTTCACGCGAAAGTTGTCGAAGGAACTCGCGAACGTATCCAGATCTTTGAAGGTGTAGTTATTTCACGCAAAGGTCAAGGGATCTCAGAAATGTACACAGTTCGTAAAATTTCAAGCGGTATCGGTGTAGAACGTACTTTCCCAATCCACACTCCACGTGTTGAAAAGATTGAAGTTGTACGCTACGGTAAAGTCCGCCGTGCTAAACTTTACTACTTGCGTGCTTTGCAAGGTAAAGCTGCACGTATCAAAGAAATCCGTAAATAATTTACAGATTTCACATAAAAAATCTGTCCTCGTGGCAGATTTTTTCATAAGTCCTCTTAGTTAAATGGATATAACAACTCCCTCCTAAGGAGTCGTTGCTGGTTCGATTCCGGCAGGGGACATTTTTAAGCCTTTAACCATGCGGTTTTAAGCTATTCTGCCCCAAATCTGCCCCAAATTTAAGCTAAATCTATTTGACGCCTATTGAACTATAGGTGTTTTTTTATAAGAAAAACCCTAGTCAGGATTAGTCCTAACTAGGGTTTAAAATAGAATACTGGTGATGATTAGTATTTTGTTATCTCATTAATTGGAATTGGCAGTTGTATCTGTGCTTGATGAAGCTTGTGGGTACTCGTAAGGATTGTTATCAACGTCGTCAACCCACTCATTGCTCTGATCGGTTGAGCTTGCGTGATTGCTTCCTCCACCAGCACCTGCGGCGAAGGCTGCATCGTGACCTCCACCGCCTCCTCCGTTTGTGGCATAGGAGCCATCTTCTGGTCCGCCCCAACCTCGTCCACCTTCAGCAGGCTTGGACTTTTCTTGATTTCCATCTTGGTGGGATGTTTGGCTGTTTTGTTTTTGATTTGGTGCTTGAACAGAAGGAGATGCTTGATCTTTATTTTCGTCTTTAGCATCTTTTTTTGAAGTAGTAGTTGAAGATTTGGTCTTCTCTTTTTTATGAGATGAACTACTTTTTGATGAAAGGGTGTGAGAGATGTGATGCGTTTTTGCTGCGGGCTTTACAGGTTCTTTTAAATGTTTTGATAAAAAACCAAAGAGAAAGAAGAAAGCTAGCAAAGAGAAGGTAATGATATTATATTTTTTTCTTTTCAAATTGGCTCCGTTCTTAGTCATAGATGAAGAGTAAAAATTACAGTAAAAAACCAGGTTTCCCTGGTCATCAGTTTTAGCGGCTTACACGACGACGAGCTGCTTTTTTACGGTTTTCTTCGATGAAAGCCAATTTCTTTTCTTCTGGTTCGATAATGGTTTTCTTAACTGCGAAGACAGCACCTGCTACAGTAGCAGCAGTTCCGATAACGCCAGTAGCGACACCTTTAGCGAATGAATGTTTTTTAGCCATGAGACTATCCTCCGTATATGTTATAATATGCTTATATTATCTAAAAAAATATCTAGAATAGCAAGTGAAAACATTATGAAAACCAAACTTATTGTAGTGGCTGGACCTACTGCTGTGGGAAAAACGGCGCTTGGGATTAAATTGGCCCAGCGCTTTAATGGAGAAATTATTTCAGGAGATAGCCAGCAGGTTTACCGACAATTGAATATAGGAACCGCAAAGGCCACTCCTGAAGAGCAGGCTGCAGCAGTGCATCATCTGATTGATGTTCGCGATGTTGATGAGTCTTATTCAGCCTATGATTTTGTAACAGAGGCTGAGGCTACCATTACTGATATTGTTAGTCGTGGTAAGCTGCCTATTGTAGTAGGAGGAACAGGTCTCTATCTACAAAGCCTTATAGAAGGGTATCATTTAGGAGGACAGGTAGACCAGAAACAGGTTTTAGCCTATCGCTCAGAATTAGAGCAATTATCTGATCAGGAACTTTTTGACAAAATCGATGACTTGGGTATTGAGATTAAGGAGATTAACCGACGTCGTGCCACTAGAGCACTTGAGCTTCATCGTTTTTCGGAGAATCTTGAAAATACGGAGACAACTTATGCCCCCTTTCTTATCGGATTAGATGATGAACGCTCCTTGATTTATGACCGTATCAATACACGAGTGGACAAGATGGTTGAACTTGGACTCTTGGAAGAGGCTAAGTGGCTTTATGATAATTATCCTGACGCGCAGTCAGCTCGTGGTATAGGCTACAAGGAGTTGTTTCCTTATTTTGCTGGGAATCAGACCTTGGATGAAGCCTTGGAAAAACTTAAGCAAAATACGCGTCGATTTGCTAAACGTCAATTAACCTGGTTCAGAAATCGGATGACTGTTAAGTTTTATCAGATTTCTAGTCCAGAATATCCTGAAAATGTCATTCATGATCTTGAAATATTTTTAAATGAAAGGGAAGGAGAAAAGGTAGGTCAATCTTAGTTTTAAGGACCTATCTTTGCTATAATGGTAGTTATGACTAACGAAGAAAAAAAATCAGCCTATGAAATAATGCTAGCTCAGGCTAAGGCACTTTTTGCCAATGAAGACAATGCTCTGGCCAACTTTTCTAATGCCTCGGCTCTCTTGAATACAACTCTACCAAATTCTGTGTTCACAGGCTTCTACCTGATGGATAATGTAAATAATGAGTTAATCCTTGGCCCTTTTCAAGGCAATGTTTCTTGTGTTCGAATTGCCCTAGGTAAGGGTGTTTGTGGCCAGTCTGCAGCAGAAAATAAAACCTTAATTGTCGAAGATGTTACCAAACACGCTAATTACATCGCTTGTGATTCCGCTGCTCGAAGTGAAATTGTTGTACCAATGGTAAAAGATGGCAAATTAGTTGGTGTTCTCGATTTGGATTCTCACCAAGTAGGAGACTATAACGACGTAGACCAAGATTATCTTGAAGCATTTGTCAAAATTCTACTCGAGAAAACCGAGCTTACATTTGGAATGTTTGAGGTAAACTAATGTATCAAGCCTTATATCGTAAATACCGTAGTCAGACCTTTGGCGAAATGGTTGGTCAAAAAGTGATTTCAACCACGCTAAGACAGGCGGTAGAGTCAGGGAAAATCAGCCATGCCTATCTCTTTTCTGGGCCGCGTGGTACCGGTAAAACTAGTGCGGCGAAAATCTTTGCCAAGGCTATGAACTGTCCTAATCAAGTTGATGGGGAGCCATGTAATCACTGTGATATTTGTCGCGATATTACAAACGGTAGTCTCGAAGATGTTATAGAGATTGATGCGGCATCCAATAATGGTGTTGATGAGATTCGTGAAATTCGTGACAAATCGACCTATGCCCCAAGTCGTGCGACTTACAAGGTCTATATTATTGACGAAGTTCACATGCTCTCGACAGGTGCTTTCAATGCTCTTTTGAAGACTTTGGAAGAACCAACTGAAAATGTGGTCTTTATCCTAGCGACCACTGAATTACATAAGATTCCAGCAACTATCCTTTCTCGTGTCCAACGCTTTGAGTTTAAATCGATCAAACAGGGAGCTATTAAAGAGCACTTAGCTTCAATTCTGGAAAAAGAAGGACTGACCTTTGATGATGAGGCTTTGACTATTATTGCTCGTCGTGCAGAAGGTGGTATGCGTGATGCTTTGTCAATCTTAGACCAAGCACTGAGTCTGTCTCCTGACAATCATGTCAGCCAAGCCGTAGCTGAAGAAATCACTGGTTCTATTGGTTTGACAGCCTTGGATAGTTTCGTCGCTAACGTTCGCAATCAAGATACTACGCAAGCTTTATCAAATCTCGAAACCCTCTTTGATAATGGTAAGTCTATGAGCCGTTTTGCGACTGATCTCTTGGAGTATTTCCGTGATCTTTTGATTGTCAAAGCGGGTGGAGAGAACAGTCATCATAGTCCCCTTTTTGAAGAGAATCTTTCTCTAGAGCAAGACCGACTTTTCCAATTGATTGACCTGGTTACAAGTGCCTTGCCAGAAATTAAAACTGGAACACATCCTAAAATCTATGCGGAGATGCTGACTATAAAATTGTCAGAAACCCATAGTCAGATGTCACAAGAAATTCCAGGAAATTTACAAGAAGAGTTAGATAGTCTTCGTCGTGAAGTAGAAGGCCTACGTAAAGCTCTTAAAGAGGGCAAAGTCCAAGGAGAAGTAGCACCAACTCGAAAAGCCAAACCTGCTTATCAGTATAAGGTGGATCGTGAAAAGATTCTCACTATTATGCGTGAAACCATGGAAAATCCCCAGAAATCACGCCAATGTCTGGATGCCCTAAAGGCAACTTGGCCTGAAATTTTGGATTCTATTAGCCCACAAAATAGGGCCCTTTTGAATGGATCTGAGCCTGTATTAGCCAATCAGGAAAATGCCATCCTGGCCTTTAATGCTGCCTTTAATGCTGAACAGGTCATGAAACGCAGTGATCTCAATGATATATTTGGCAATATCATGAGTTCAGCTGCCGGTTTCTCACCCAATATTATGGCTGTTCCAAAAGCAGAATTTGAAAAACTCCGAACAGAATTTGCACGAAGCCTCAAATCCAAGGAAGAACTAGAAAAAGAAGATCGTGAAGAATATATCCCGCAAGAACTCGAATTTCTCTCTGATGTTGTAGAAATAGAGGACTAAAAAGGTCCAGTGGACCTTTTTAGGTCCGAGCCTAGAAATAGAAAAGCGAGGAAGTTCCAGTGGACCTTTTTAGGTCCGAGCCAAGAAATGAAAAAGCGAGGAAGTTCCAGTGGACCTTTTTAGGTCTAAGTCTAGAAATTAGAAAGAGAGACAACTCAGTATTATTTGTTTGATTTCTGAATCTGATATTTGAAAGGGTTATCCTTGTAAAAATGAAAAGAGCCTAGACTGCTTGTCCTAGGCTCTATCTATTGATATAATAATCTTATGATTCAACAAATTTTGTTTATTACGCTTGAAACTATTTTTGAAACGGTTTGTTTTAATTACAGTTTACAGCACGGCTATTACTTTTTTACAGCCTTTTTTGGTTATTTATTGTTTCGTCGTCTTTGGACAACCTATGTTGTTTCACGCATTGCGCGTGCAGCCGACAAGTCTACCAAGAAGTAAGGCTCACTTCGCCAGCACTCAGCCATTTTTCCTGACCATCATCAGTAAGAACGAGAAGTTGGCCCTTGTCGCCAATTTCTTTAGCAACACCAGTATAAGTCTTTCCAGCTTGTTCAAAGGTCACTTGTTTGTCTAAAACGAGGGACTTTTCTTTATAGACTTTAACCAAATCACTAGTTGGAATGGTTAAAAAGAGCTTCCAAATTTCTGAAATAAGCTGGTTTCGAGTGATGCTTGGTTTTTCAGAAGTAAAAAGGCTAGTAGCTTTATTGGCTAACTCTTTAGGAAAATCACTGATTGAGAAGTTAAGCCCAACCCCGATAATGACATCTGTGATGCGACCAGATTCGATAGAACTAATGGCTTCGGTAAGAATACCAGCCATTTTTTTGTTGTTGAGGTAAATGTCATTAACCCATTTGATTTCTGTATTGATACCGGTTAGACGCTGGATCGCTTTGACAATAGCTGCTGCCGCCATCATGGTATAAGGTGGTAAGTCGGCAAAATGACAGTTTGGCTTTAAGTGGATACTCATGTAGATACCACCTTGTGGAATGGCAAAGAAGTGACGATCAAATCGTCCTTTGGCCGCTTTTTGACTTGATGCCAGATAAAGTGCGGGCGTCGGATTATTCTTTTCCATGCCATGTTTAGCATCAAGTTGGGTAGAGTTAGAATCTGGATTAAAGTAGACTGGAATGTTAAGTTGTTTAGAAATGTCTTGAGGAAGAAGAATATCTCCCTTTTCTAAATAGTAGCCTTTCTTCCGTACACTTGTAATGTCAATTCCTTGTTCTTGAAGTGTTTGGATTGCCTTCCAAATAGCTGTCCGTGAGACACCAAGGCTTTTAGCCAAACTCTCTCCCGTCACAAAGTCAGGACTCTTCGATAAGATGTCATAAACGTGTTCATAAGTTTTCATATCCTAAGTATAATACAAAAGATGGTAAAATGCTCACTATAAATTATTGATAAGGCTTGATAATAAATAACTATATGACTAGACTGAAAAAACATGATATAATGGAAGGTAGTTATTAAGTCCCGATAAGGCAACAGTCATCCTAGGGTTGGCTGTTGGTTCTTTGTAACTTTTTAACGGCGTCTAGCTCTATTAGGAGTATAGCGTTTTACTTATTAGGAGACGGTCAAATCTGTTCTATCTAATACTATTTTTCATATTAAAAGGGGGACATTTTATATGTCAGAACGTAAACTTTTCACGTCTGAATCTGTATCTGAGGGGCATCCAGATAAAATTGCAGACCAAATTTCAGATGCCATTCTTGATGCGATTTTAGCAGAGGATCCAGATGCACACGTTGCAGCAGAAACAGCTGTCTACACTGGTTCTGTCCACGTTTTCGGTGAAGTTTCTACAACAGCTTATGTAGACATTAACCGTGTGGTTCGTGATACTATCGCTGAAATTGGTTATAACAATGCAGAATATGGCTTTGCAGCAGAATCTGTTGGGGTTCACCCATCATTGATCGAACAATCTCCAGACATTGCTCAAGGTGTCAATGAATCACTTGAAGTTCGTGGAACTGGTGACCAAGATCCACTTGATCTTATCGGAGCTGGTGACCAAGGTTTGATGTTTGGTTTTGCTATCGATGAAACTCCAGAGTTTATGCCACTTCCAGTTAGCCTTTCACATAAATTGGTTAAAAAATTGGCAGATTTGCGTAAATCTGGTGAGATTTTATACCTTCGTCCGGATGCTAAATCTCAGGTTACTGTTGAGTATGATGAGAATGACCAACCAGTACGTGTTGATACAGTCGTTATCTCAACGCAACACGATCCTGAAGCAACTAACGATCAAATTCGTCAAGACGTCATTGAAAAAGTCATTAAAGCAGTTATTCCAGTCGAATACTTGGATGACGAGACAAAATTCTTTATCAATCCAACAGGTCGTTTTGTTATTGGAGGACCTCAAGGGGACTCTGGTTTGACTGGTCGTAAGATTATTGTTGATACTTATGGTGGTTACTCAAGACACGGTGGTGGTGCCTTCTCAGGTAAGGATGCCACTAAGGTTGACCGTTCAGCTTCATATGCCGCTCGCTATATTGCTAAAAACATCGTAGCTGCTGGTCTTGCTAAGAAAGCAGAAGTACAATTGGCTTATGCTATTGGTGTTGCTAATCCTGTGTCTGTCCGTGTTGATACCTTCGGAACGGCGACAGTTGCTGAAAGCAAACTTGAAGCTGCTGTCCGTGATCTCTTTGACTTGCGTCCTGCAGGTATCATTCAAATGCTTGATCTTAAACGTCCTATCTACCGTCAAACAGCAGCCTATGGTCACATGGGACGTACTGACATCGATCTTCCATGGGAAAAATTGGATAAGGTTGAAGCGTTGAAAGAAGCCGTCAATCATTAAGAAATAGAATTAGAAATAAAAAATCAGAATTTTAATAGGAATTCTGATTTTTTTATGTGCAAAGCCATTTAAATACAAAAGCCTGTTTAATTATTATTTATTAAAATATAGAAAAATATCATTTGATTAGTATTTGTTAAGTAGGAACGTTTAATTCAAACGACTTCATTATAATGGTTGTCACATACATTAAAATAATAAAAAATTGAAAAAAAGTTGAAAAATAAAAATAACATGCTATAATTATAGTGTCTATATGAATAGGGAACATGGGTAGTAGTAACTCGAAGCCAACCTGTTTGTAATATTTTAACTCTTTTGGGGAGAGTTGAATGATTGCTTGTTGGTACTTGGTGCTATGTGATATGGTATTGGGATAGCTTTATCATACCGATGTTTTGATTTGTAAGATAGGGATAGAGCGTAAGTAAAGGGGACGCTCTTTAAAATGGGGAGAAGTTTTTATGAAATATATGTAAATTAGCAATACTGCTGGATTCAAAAACACTTTTATTAGCAAAGCGTTTTTTCTCCTGCAGTTTTTTTATTTATTAAATAGTGTATTTTTAAATTCGGGGGAGAAGACTAGAAAATCTCAAAACAATTGATATCCTTGGATGATATGACTTAGTTTTCTTGTCTTACTTCTTGAATTTTATACGTAATGATAGTCTTTTTATTGAGACCTTTTTCTTTATCTACTTTACATCATTTGCAAAACAAGACCAATAGCGAGGGCATTCCCTTTAATGCTTTTGGAGAAAGGATAACTCATTTTCCTTTTTATTGGGGATAATAAAGTGATAATGTAGAGTCTTATTTGTCAATATTATATTGATTTCGTATAGGTCATAGGGGGGATCTTATGGGAAAATTAAATATTATGGTTGTCTTTGGGACAAGACCAGAGGCAATTAAGATGGCGCCGTTAATTCTTGAGTTGAAAAAACATCAAGAAACCATTAATACTATTACAGGACGTTTTGTTACAGACAGTTTGGATGCTGAAGGTATTAAAACTACTTAGAATGGTGAGGCTGTAATGGTATTAGGAAAAGTAAGTGATTTTTTAATCAAGTATCAAAGATTGTTAACGTACTTAAGTATTTTTGCTGCGTTAATGTTATTAATGCGCTTAGTGTATGATGATGTTTTGATTGACCGTGATAATCCCATCGTTTTAGCAATCTATATAGGAATACTAGTTCTTTGGACCCTAGCATCTTACCTTAATCGAGGACAGCATATGCTATCCCACTTTATCTTACAGAGTTCGAAACTTATTAACGTCTATGCTGTAGACTTAGATTATCGTTTTATTGCGGTTAATAAGAATGATATTCGGCTCATGGAAGAAATCTTTTATTTCACTCCCAAAATTGGTGACTTTCCAATGAATTATCTTAATAGTGAAGATGCTGCGCGTTTAAAAGCAAATGTTGATCGTGCGAAAAAGGGTGAAACATTTATATTTATGGATACTATTAAGACAGGCGACAAAACGCTTTACTGGCAAAATATGTATTCTCCCATTTATAACAATCGCCAAAAAGTGATTGGTGTTTCTTGTTTTGTTCTTGATGTTACAGAGCAGAGACTTCATGAACTTGAAATACAGAGGATGGCATACGAAGATGTTTTAACACGGGTTCATAATCGACGATATATTGAGCTTGCTTTTGAGGAATGTCTGACACGTAAAGAAGAACAAATTACGGTTATTATATCTGATTTGGATAAATTCAAGAAAGCAAATGATACCTTTGGACATGCTACGGGAGATAAGATTCTAATTGAATTTGGTGATATTTTAACGAAGATAATGCCTGAAAGTGCTGTAATAGCAAGGTTAGGTGGAGATGAATTTGCGGTTTTACTCCCTGGAGTTTCTGAAAATCAAGCTGAATTTTTAATAAAACTTGTTCAAGCAGAAATGACTCTCAAAGATATGGGGATTACAGCATCTTTAGGTGCTTATACGAACTCTTATCAATCACATAAAAACTTCGTTGATTTTTTTGCAATAGCTGATAAGAAAATGTACGAAATTAAAAGTCAGAAAGGAGAACATCAATGATGTTTCAAGATGTTGTTATTGTCATTCCTGCCTATGAACCTGATGACCGTTTGTTGGAACTTTTGAAAAATATTCGGGATAAGGAAAATCAAATGTTTGACATTATTCTAGTCGATGACGGTAGTGGAGCTAATTTTGCACCGTTATTTGCAATAGCGCAGAGTAACTATGCTTGTCATTTGCAAAGACATGCTGATAATAAAGGAAAAGGTCGTGCTTTAAAAACGGCTATTTCATATATTTTGGACAATTTTCCTAATGCCAAAGGAATTGTGACGATTGATTCTGATGGTCAACACACCTACGAAGACATGATGAAATGTTTGGCTGAATTTTTGCAACATCCTGATCGTTTGGTGCTGGGTGTTAGAACATTTGAAAAATCTGTTCCTTTACGTAGTAAATTTGGAAATTTATTGACAAGAGACGTCTTGGGGGCTATGACAGGTGTGAACGTTTCTGATACGCAAACGGGACTTCGTGTGATTCCTATGTCATGGTTGCCAAAACTCTTAACCGTGGAGGGTGAACGGTATGATTTTGAGATGAATATGTTACTTGAGGCAAAAGAGGACAATATTCTGATTTGTGAAGTTGGCATTGCAACGATTTATTTGGATGAAAATCAGTCGTCGCATTTTGATGTGATTCGTGACTCGATTAGAATTTACAAGGTTTTCTTCAAGTACATTTTTTCATCATTGTTTTCCTTCTTGGTTGATATTGTTGCTTTTACGATTTTAATTTCTTTGTTTAATGGATTGAGTTTTAGTGCGGTGACGTTAGCTTCGATTTTAGCGCGTGTGATATCATCTGTTGTTAATTTCACCTTGAATCATAAGGTGGTCTTTAAACAAGGTCAATCAAATAGTGCGATAAAATACTTCACTTTGGTGGTAGTACAGATTGTTTTGTCAAGTTTATTGGTAACAGTTCTAGGAAATGCCTTGACGACGCTGTCAATTTCATTGGTGAAGATTTTAGTTGACGCTACACTTTTCATTGTCAGTTATTTTGTGCAAAAACATTTGATTTTTAGTGGAGGTGAGAATGAAGACTAGTAAGAGGATACTCTATTTCGTTGCATTTGTAACGACTGCCTTTTATTTAACTTGGCGTTTGGTGGCGACTATTCCGTGGCATGATTCATGGTTTGCGCTGATCTTTGGGATTTTATTGTGGGGAAGTGAGGTAGTTTCAGCCATTACAGGCTACATTCTCATTTGGAATAAGCAAAAGGACTTTGAGCTTGAAAAGCCTGAGATTGCTAAGGAGCGTTACCCAGATGTGGATGTTTTGATTGCAACGCATAATGAGGATCCAGAGTTGCTTTATAAGACGATTAATGCCTGCACTTTTATGGAATATCCTGATAAGTCTAAGGTGCATATCTACGTCTGTGATGATACCAATCGTCTAGAAGTTGCCAAATTGGCTGATGAGCTTGGTGTTGGTTATTTTGGTTTGGCGGATAATAAAGATGCCAAATCAGGAAACTACAATAATGCTTTACGTCAGACGTCATCACCTTTGGTGGCGACATTTGATGCGGATATGATTCCTTATCGTGAATTCCTGTTGGAAACTGTGCCTTATTTTGTTGAACAAGTTGAGGCTTATGAAAATGGTGACGATTATGATAAGTCAAAAGTTGGTTTGATTCAAACGCCACAAAGTTTTTACAATGCTGATATTTTCCAATTTAACTTGTTTTCAGAATCAACCTTACCAAACGAACAAGATTTCTTTTCCAAAGAAATTAATGTTTTCAATAATTCGCACGGTGCAGCGCTTTATACGGGGTCTAATACGCTTATTTTCCGCAAGGCGATTGAAGATGTTGGTGGTTTTCCGACAGATACCATTACGGAGGATTTCGAGCTAGGTGTTCGGATAAATGCGGCTGGTTATGTAAATTATTCGACGAAAAGTCCAATGGCTAGCGGGTTAACGCCAACAGATTTGAAGAGTGTCATCAAACAGCGCGTGCGCTGGGGACGTGGCGTTATTCGCAGTAGCTACAATATGAATATCTTCTTTAATCCCAAATTGACAATGGGGCAAAGAATTGTTTATATTAATGGCTATCTTTATTGGTGGTCTTTCTTTAGACGGTTATTGTATATCTTGGCACCGATTTTATTTACGGTTTTCCATGTGCGTGTGGTGGTGTCAAATATCTGGCTACTGTTCCTATTCTGGTTGCCAAGTTTCGCCTTGACACGCTTGTCAATGCGAGAAGTCTCAAAAAAATACCAAACACAGGTTTGGGGAGAAATTGTGGAAACGATTTTTGCTCCGTATTTGTTTATTCCCATGATGCTGGAGTCCTTTGGCATTAGCAATAAAAAATTTAAGGTGACACGTAAGGGAAATTATACGTCGTGGACGTTGTACCTTTATGCGCTTCCTTATCTTGTTTTATGGGGATTAGCCGTTTATGGTTTGGTGACTTTTAACTATGGAAAATTTGGTTCAGAGCTTTTTTATGGAAGTATTATCAGTTTTTGGTTGATTTATCATATCATCAATTTGACCTTTGCGATTTTCTGTGCGCTTGGTCGTCCGATTTATCGCTCAAGTGAGCGTTTTACTGTTGATGAAGCTATGGTTATTGAGGTTGATGATGATTCTTACCAAGTGAGAGTCTGTGATATTTCAGAAACGGGGATTTCATTCTATACGGATTTACCATTGTATTTGCCGAAAGAAAAAGAACTGACGCTTAATTTGCAATCACGTGATTACCATGCGAGGGTAAAAGGTCATGTTGTTCGTGTTTTTGCGATTGATAATGGTTGGCGCTACGGCGTTCAATTTTCAGAAGTTCCTGAAGCTGATAAGCGCGAATTTTATCAGTACATTTATGACCGCATTAATCACAATCTTCCGAAGGAAAAAGACCCTTGGATGACAACATGGGATGATTTACTTGAGAACTTTAGTCAACGTTTCCAAAATAATGAACGTCCTGTTTCAGCCTATGACCAAGTAGCTTTTCCGAAAGTTCGTGTCAATGAAGAGGTTCATGTTGCTGGAAAAAAATGCCAGCTTAGAAAGACAGATTATTATTACATGACATTTTCTGGAAAATTGACAAATCCTAAAAAAGAACCGAATGTCGCATTTACCTACAAAGATTTGCCAATTCAGTTGACTTTTGTGTCCTATGATACTGATAGAGACGAGTCGCTTTATCGAGTTACCAATTTAGCGGATTTGGATAGCTTACCTGCTTTTAAAGCCTTAGCAAATGAATGGAGAGGGAGAGTATGATTAGTATTGCTAGATTACTGTTGTTCTTTGTGATTACCATGGGGTACAATGCCTTTTTCCGTAATACTGTGAAGATGAATCGCAGTCTGACATGGGTGTTTACATTTTCAGTCATTACATTGGTATTGTACCTTGGTAGTCTGTTAGGCTTTATGTTGCAGACCGTGTATGCCATTTCTGTTTTGGGCTGTCTTTTGAGTCTTTATTATCTTTGGGCGGTATGGAAAAAGAAATATCGCTTTAGGAGACTTGATTATATTGCGCTTGGAATGATGGCTTATTTGCTTTTGTTTGGAATAACGCTCTGGCATTCACCGCTTTTACATTATGATAATTTTACGCATTGGGCAACGATTGTAAAATTTTTCCATATCAATAATGCTTTGCCAACACAGCAGGATACGATTATTAGTTATTATACCTATCCTGTTGGAAGTTCACTTTTCATTTATTTTTTCACGACTATCGTAGGCTTTTCAGAAGGTAGTATGTTGGTCGGGCAATTCTTCTTGATTGCTTCCAGTCTTTATGCCATGTTTGCGGCACTTCGTGATGATCGACGTGTCTTAATGGTTAGCATGATTTTTGCTTCGTTTGCTGTTTTTAATACGTTCAACGTTGCTATTCGATTAAATAATTTGCTGGTTGATTTTCTGCTTCCGGCCTTGGCCTTGGCAGCCATAGCAGGTTGTTTTGTCTATCGTAATCGTTTCTGGTTTTTGTCGCTAAATACGGCGGTAATTCTTGGATTATTAAGTATCGTCAAAGTAAGTGGACTTTTCTTTGTCGCTCTCGTTTTAGTAGTTTATGTGGTTTGTATTGTGCGTTTACTTGTTCGTAAAAGAGCACGTTTAAAAGTACTAGTGCTGCTCATAATGACCTTGCTGGTCAGCTGTCTTCCTTTTGTTATTTGGCAAAAGCATGTGACGGATAATTTCCCAAATGCCTCAAGTGCCAAGCATGCGGTGTCCATGTCAGAACTTGGTCAGGTATTGACTGGAAATCTGTCAGGCGTCCCACAAAAAATTATCACTCTTTTTGTCAAATCGGTGTTCACGTTTGACAGTTTGGCAAGCAATGGAATTTTGATAATCAATCTGATTATGCTGATTGCCTTTATTGTGATTGGCATTCGTTTGAAATATAAGAAATTTGTCTTGTTGACTTGGGGATTTGTTAATATTTCGATTGTGACTTACTATATTGGCATTTTACTCATGTATCTGACAGCAATGCCGACTGATGAAGCGTTAGAATTAGCAGGATTTGAGCGCTATGCTTCGAGCATCGTTATCTTTGCTTTTGGTTGTTTGACCATGGCTTTAGCATGGGTAATGGACAAGTGTCTGTATGAAAAAATCATTAGTAAACGTAATGCTAGGTCTTACAAGAGCTTATTTAATAAACACTTGTACCAATACGCGAGCCTTGTTTTGACAGTTTATGCCATTGGAATGTTCTTGTCAGAAAATAATAGCATTGTTTACAATAACAATCAGGAAACAAACGAGGTCGCAAAAGAAATTCGTCAGTTTACTGGAAGTCAGAGTAATTCGTCAACGGATAGAATTTTGGTTGTAACAGCAGATAAGGAGAATGTAGATAATTATTTTGCCCAATATGCTAGTCGTTATTATCTGTGGGATGTCAATGTTGATGCCAGAGAAAATTTTGTGTCGGTTGACCAAAAATTTTTAGATTTAATGGCATCATACAGCGACAGCGCAACAAGTTATTACCTCAGCAATAAAAATATCGATACTAGAGATGATTCCAATTTAACAGACGATGACTTTATTGCACTCTTAAAAACGTATGACGAAGTCTTGATTTTAGATGACCATTATACGTTTAATGCCTTGACGAAAAAACTATTTGGTCGGACATATTCCCCAGGATTGTATAAAGTATCAGATATTCTTGCTGGAAAAGGGTAAGTTTTCTAGCTTTATCAAGCATAAGTCTTGATATTTCAAATAAAATATTCTATTATAACAAAAAATATGTAGAAGGAGGCGGAGTTTGTGACTTCGCCTCTTGTGGTGCTCAAAAGACTTTCTTGAACATTGGAGAGGAAGCTAAGATAAGTCCGTTTGAATTATCTGCTCTACTCATCACACAAAGCGAGGTCCTTAAAAGATACAATCCACGTTCCACACACTCAACACTAGCATAGAAAGATCTCATATCCACAAAAGCAATATCAGATTTTGGTTCTCGTGAACAATCAAAATAGCCCATTATCTATCTCTTTTATAGTTGTTTTCCCAATATTCCCTTTCACCTTTTCCTATGCCTTCTGGTAGTTGCTTCAAACATTGTCCCATACTTTGATATTTAACAATTTCAGTTATTTCAGCCAAAGAAAGTCGATGAGATGCTCTGCTAAAGTCCGTATCGAAGTAATCAACCTCTTCTATTTCAACTAAAATCTCATAATTTTGATCAAGATAATATTTAATTTCAGATGGTACTAACTTCTCTGATTCTTTAAAAAACAAATGAATATGGCCGTTTGAAGACAACAATCGTTCTCTGATATTAGTTGATTTTCCAATATAAAAACAGATTTTTTCATCTTCTAAAATGGCAAAAAACTTATATACGCCCACAATATCTTTTTCTAAAATTTCTGAGGGGATAGTAATATTCCCCATTTTAGCTTTTTCTAATTTTGCTTTATACGTCATTCCCATGGTATTCTCCTAACTTACACCTTTAATGGCATAAAGTCTCCTACAATTTTACCCACGATACGAGGGTTTTCATCATAAGGAATATGGATGTCCTTATAAGCCTTGTTAATAGAAACTAGGCGTAGCCCCTCTTCTTCACGGTAGACTTTCTTGATAAAGGTCTGAAAGTTCCACACTACAGCATATACTGCTCCATCATAATCAAAACCTGTCTCACGGATAAGAGCTACTGAACCATTATGATATTTGGGTTCCATGGAATCTCCAGATACCCATGAGGCAAAATCATGAGCTAGTTCTTCATTGAAATAGACAGTGTCGTAGTTTCGATCATCGTAAACTGATGCACCGATACCAGCCGACATCTTTTCGTATACATGGTACTCATAGAGATTTTCTGAAACTGATATTACTTGTTGTGTTTTCTCTTTTTGCACCAAGTCACGAGCATATTCTACTACTTGATTTTTACCTTTATTCGACAATGTATTATACAAACGAACAATTTCAATCTCCGTAAAATATCCTTTTGGTACTCTGAGTATTTGTTCTAGTCGTTTTACTTTCTCTTTGGATGGTTCTTTTACTCCACGTTCCCATGCTGAATAAGCTTGATAGCTGATACCTAATCGATCTGCTATCTCTTTTTGAGTCATTTTTAGCTCTTTTCTACGAGCTTTTAGTTTTTCTGGTTGATACATAGTTCACCTCACATTAATAGTAACTGTAATTCTGCCTTTTTTCTTGCCTCTTCATCTGAGAATTTTTCTTTATCCCAAACATATGCAATCGACTTTCCTTTGTTATAAACAAGCCACGTCTTTATGTTAATACTACTTGCTTTAATTGCTTTCCAGTTATCTTGGTTCAATAAATCTGGGTATTCTATACTCGTTGCAAAGCCTACTTTACTAACTCTCTGCTTAACCTGATTAATAAGGAAACGTTGAAACTGATGGAACTCCTCGATAATTTGTTCTTTAATATTATGAAACAAGTGAAAAATAGAAGCGTTCTTCCCTTCAATATATGTTTCAACTGCTTGTTTGATTTCACTATCATTATCAGAATGATATTCCCGTAGAAAGTCCAAAAGACGAAAAAATAAAGCCTGTTTTGAAACTTCGAGACTATTTTGTACTTGATGGAAGGTCTTGCAACTATAGTATATTTTTGATAAAAGGACAATATCTGGCATCAATACCACAGCCGAAAAGATATTTGCCTCTCGCTCAAGCAAGTTCTCTTGATTATCAATTGATTCTGCAAAATAATTTCCTTTGTGTTTGAGAATAAGATGCCCTAACTCATGGCATAAGGTGAAATTCTGCTTTACTTTTAGGTTATCTCTTTCATAAGAGAAACTAGTTCCCAATTCATCAACTACTGTCAAACCTTCTATCTTGTGATTAGAAAAATGATGACTAATTACTTGAATCTGATTTTTCTGAATACAGTGTTGAAAGAAGTAGTTGAAATTATAATTTAGTAACGAAATATCATGATCCTTCATGTACTGATATAACACGTGTTTTGTAGACTTACTTATTCTTGTATACAATTCATCCAAAGAATAGTACCTCCTTTAAGTATCATTCACAAAACTAAACCGAAAAGGTTGAGTTTATTGTACAAAAAAAGTGGACGATTGTCCACATGCAAAACTTGTTCCAAGAATTTTTTAGGCTTGTTATCATCATAAATACTGATTTTAAGGGATTTAACTACTAGTAAACTTAACAACTTCTATATATTTTACACTATATAGGACAGTAAATGGACAGTGACAGCATAATTGAAGAGTGAACAAAAAGAGGTATAAAAATACCTCTTTTTTACATAACTATCTATTTTTAGAACTTAGTTGAAACACTATTGTCTACCCTTCTATAAAATAGAAAATCTACTCAAACCTAAAACTTTTTTCACCCAAATTAACCTTAAAATATTTGAACCTCGTATCTGAATCTGGAATCGAGAATTCGAAGCTTTTTTAGTTCCATTTTCCCATACATATCTTGTGTTAAACCGAAAACCAGAATAAACTTTATCATTTTCATCATAAAAATCAATGCTAATATCTATGTAATTGATGTAATGACCTGTAGTATTTTCAAAATCCCCTATGTAGCGCTTCTCTTTTCCTGATACATCTGATCCAGTTTCAGCTACGAAGTCTTTAGGAGCAAGGGTATCTACTAGTATACCGTAAACTCTATTAAATTCTTTTACAGCTTTACCATCTTTCAATATGCCATCCAATCTTATTTTATCTTGAACAGGAATTGCTACTATTGAATTAATATCTAGAAGCAATTCATAACGTTTCCTTTGGTATTTATTCCATTCTCTTACAAAAGTACTGTCCACTAAATCTTGATTTTCTATAGATTTTCTTTCATTCTTTTGAACGTTAATATATTTATTAGCTAATCTCTTTAACTTAGGATTTTTAAACTTCCTATTTTTATACTGTTCAATTTCAATTAATTCATAATCTATATAGGATTTATAGTCTTCAATTTCCTGTTCATCATCATCCTTTTGGGCAGTAACATTCCAACGTTCATCTAATCCTGTTGCCAATGAAGTTATGAATTCACTATCATAAGTCTTATTCCTGTTATCGATTGATTTAAATATAGATATTAACAAAAGTATTAGTAATACAGATATTAAGGATACCCTTAGTATTTTTTTATCAGAGTCAATCCCCCATCTCTATCGTTTTATTTATTATATTAACCCCTTGATTACCATCACGATGGCAAATACCTTTTAAGTGACAACCCAAGTATAGATACTTTTTTATACCAAATTTCATTTAGGTGTATTTTTTGTTTTTAGTTCATTTTATCTTCTTCAAAGTGACCAACACCGTCTTCAACAACAAATATACAAGTCACATCAATACTTTTCCCTTCTTCACTATAATAATTACCTCGTATTTCATAGTTTCCATCAGAAAATGAGCCTTTGGGCAAAGATAAGAGTTTTGTTTTAAAATAATCGATATGCTCTCTCGAAAACGACTCGCTAGCGTTAGGATCAAGAGAAGCAAAAATACAATCTAAATGAAGACTCACTGCTTTACTCTTCATTAAATTTTTAGGTCTAATATTATAAAAGCCAGCCGCTTCAAAGTCTCCATTATCCCGATTCTTGACTGCCTGTGAAAGAATAGTAGCATAGATCTTTTCTCTAGATACTGGTTCAAATTTATAACTATAATCATATGTCACTTGTCTATCAAATAGTTTATTAATTTTATTGGCAACGTCTTTTTTGATTTCATCTTCTTCTCGTTGAAATCCTGGTCTCATTTTATAAACATCTAACAAGAAACTAAACTCGTTGAATTTAGCAGTATCAAACAAGTCTTTTTCTTTGTCATTGAGCAATGCTTCGATCTTTGTAGATAACGGAGGATAAAAATCTGAAATATGCTCCCCATTATATTCTCGTATATCTGCTCTCAGATTCTCATCTAAAAAATATCCATCAGAAAATCTCTCAGTATAATTCACTTCAACAACAGTACCGTGAAATGCTTCAATTTCTTTATATGTTCTAATTACTTTTACATTACCTTTAAGACCAAGCGATTTAAATCCTTGTACGACATTATTACTCCACTGATGCCCTTTTCCACAAAAAGTCACTACTACAAAGAAAATTAAACTCACAATGGCAACTATTCCAATAATTGTATATTTTTTCGACTTCATGTCACTGTTGCCTCCCACTATATTAATTTATTTTTCAAGGTCTCCCCATTCCATAACTCGAACTCTTCTAAAATCATTATACTATATATAGATATTTTTCACTCATCTTCTTCAAATGAAAAATGTCACCAGATTAATAGGAACTGACTATCAAAAGTGAGATTTAAGTAAAACATCCTAGTCCCACATCCTTAGAATTTTCAATTCTACTACTTTTTTATTTCGGCAGAACTAGCACCTATCCTCTAACCGTAAAAAAACACTTTGCAAACTGCAAAGCGTTTTCGTTTATACTTTTAACTAGCGTAACTATATAGACTTCACAAGCATAATCAATCTTACAAAATGCTTCTATGCTTCTTATTCTCTAGTTAAACCTACTTTGATAAATTAAATTAAACAGCCACTGAAGATTGATGAAGGGTTTTGTTTGAACATCAATCACAGGTTGAACAGTCTCTCTAATTTCTTTTTGGACTTTTCGTTGATTATACTTAATCTTGTGATAATGTTCATCAAAAGCATGTTGGACAGAAAAATTACGATTTAAAAGATAGTCATCACCAGATGCCGAACTAAAATATAGAGTATCACCTGAAAGACCTAATATAGACGTTTTCGTTCCTTTTTCTCTAGTTATAGCGTACATTCCATCATCATCATAGCTAATACCTTCTATTTCCGGTGTATAGGCCCAACCCATATTCTCCATCAGCATAATGACATCCGGATCTGTCCCCTCCTTATGAGGAATATGCTGAGCATAATAAACAGAGTTAAATTTTAAATTAATAAAGGTAAATAGGCTCATTCCCAAGACTGTATACAGCCCTATAATTAGTCCTACAAAAATCCCTAAAATATTACTTTTTTTCATTGTCATCTTCTCTTTCTTTTTCTATTTCCAATCGAATTTTTTACCGGATGAACAATAAACCATTGTACACTATTTTTAACAAGTCTTACAATTTAAGGATTGGTTACTTTGTGATTGCTCTAACATTTTTTATGAATAAGAAAAAATCAAGTCTTAACAAATTCCTCCAATGCTGCTCCCACTTTTTCAATCAAGCTAAACATGGTATAATAGTTAAGATTTTTATACTACTTATTTCTGGGCAGAAGTGGGCAGTAAAATTTAACAAACAAGGGCTAAACCCTTGATATGAAAGGAATCTAGAAACTATTATGATGAACATGCAAAACATGATGAAGCAAGCTCAAAAGCTTCAGAAACAAATGGAAAAAAGCCAAGCTGAATTGGCTGCTACAACCTTCACTGGAAAATCAGCACAAGACTTGGTTGTTGCTGAATTAACTGGTGACAAAAAGGTCGTTAACATCACTTTCGCTGATGCTGTCGTAGATCCTGATGATGTGGAAACACTCCAAGATATGACTGTTCAAGCACTTAACGATGCTCTCAAACAAATCGATGAAGCTACTAAAAAATCAATGGGTGCCTTTGCAGGTAAATTGCCATTCTAAAAAATGAAAAGGAATCTCACGGTTCCTTTTTCTATATACTCATCTAGCAACTCAGTCATAACATACAAAAGACTTGGACAAGAAATCCAAGTCTTTTTGTGTTAGCCATATAAAAGTTTTATTCTTCAACCAAGGCAAGACCTGACTGTGCGTCTTCTTCGTTTGCCAATTTATAACGATTCTTTTGACCTAAGTAGATACTCGCTGAATCCAATGAACTTTCTAAAGTAGGGTAATTCACATCCTCATTCGCTGTTTGGGAAGGTACAGGTCCTGAGATTAATAGTTCATCATCATTCTTGACATAAATCTGGTATTCTCCAACCTCGCTAGTTTGAGCTAAAATCTCATTCAACAAGTCTGGGTCAAGCGTTTGAGCTACTCCATCAACCACTTGATTAGAGTCCTGCTTATGCTCCGACGAATCCACTACCTCGGTGATAACGATGTAGTCGGGAGTTTCCTCATCTGTAGTCTTAGATTCTTCAGTTTCTGGCTGTTTTTGTCCAGGTGTTTCTTGCTTCTTCGTATCCTGAGCTTGCCCATCATGATTCTTCAAGTCCTCATCACTAACGGTTTGAACCTTAGTCATATTGGCATCTAAATCAAGTTTAGGAGTTTCTTTGACGTCAGCCGAGGCCCCACTGGTACCCATGAATAGAGCCAGAATCCCCAAAGTAGCAATCAAGCTGATTATTGCTTTGCCGATAAAACCATTATCTTTGTTCTTAATCATAAATCCCTCACTATTTATTTGGTTAGCTCTAACTGGCTAACAAGGCGTCCTATTTACTGCTGTAGGAGGCAAAAGGTTGGTTGAGCTGTTTGACCACCCCTTCACCCAGATAACAATATTAGCATGCAATCCCCTTGATTTCAAGCGTTTCTTTAATTTTTAAGCATTTTAAACAAATGACAACTTCATGTCTTAAAATTGGTGCTAATCTATTATCAGATTAGCTTTTTTACGTTATGCAAATGGTAATTTCTTTAAGTAGTACTTAGGGAAATAATAGTTGTTTTTTAGACAGATTCTTCAGAAAGCACTTTTGCTGACTTATCTCCAAAAAATTTTATCGGATAAGAAAATTTTGTCAAAACACTTTAAATGTAACTATAAAAAAGAATTCTTGAGACAGGAAGTCGAATTCTAAACATCCTAAAATAAGATTAGGAACTAGAATTCCTCTATTAGTCAAAAGAATGCCACAACAAAAGGATTTAAGGGTAACTTTATGGAATGCCCCATAATAAATAACTAATCTTAAAGATGCACATCTCTCATTTAGATATATATTTTTAAGGTGTTTACAACTTCTTTAAAAATAACTAACACACAAAAAATCATTACGAAAAGCCCTCTATTTCCCCATAAATAACTTTCCGCATATAGAAAATGTATCCTCCAAATTCAAAAAAAATGTCCGTATTCTGGATACGTCATTGCTAGAAACTATGAAAAACTCTTTATCTATCATCAACTTTGACAGAAAACTAGATCCCCTTTGGCACCCCTATGATGAAGTATTTACCGACCTAAACTCTCCGATAATTATAGAAATTGAAAAAAATAGTATATCGACTCCGTAAAAGACTGAAAATAACCTAACTTTATAACTATTTCACCAAATCTTCACCTCACTCAAAGCTCATCTGAAATAGTATTTTCTCATATGTAAGCGTTTTGTCCACATTTCTGTCACATGTAAGAAGAACTTCTCCACTTTTAAACCTTTTTTCCCTCAAAACCTAGATATTCCAAGGAAAATCCGTTACAATAGAGTACGGAAAGATAGGTAATTATCAGCATCATTATTTTCGTATGAAAGGGAAATTCATGGCTTATATTCAAATGAAGCATAGCTATAAACGCTATAAAACCGGTGATCTGGAAATTATCGCAAACAACGACGTAAGCTTTGATATCGAAAAAGGGGAGCTTGTCGTTATTCTTGGTGCCTCTGGCGCTGGGAAATCAACCGTTCTTAACATCTTGGGTGGTATGGACACCAATGACGAAGGCCGCGTCATTATTGATGGTAAGCATATCTCTGAATACACAGCCAAAGAACTTACAACCTATCGTCGTGAGGACGTTGGCTTTGTGTTCCAATTTTACAACTTAGTTTCTAACCTTACGGCCAGGGAAAACGTCGAACTAGCATCTGAAATCGTTCCAAACGCTAAAGATGCTACTCAAACACTCGTCGAAGTCGGTTTGGGAGACCGCTTAGACAACTTCCCATCACAACTATCTGGTGGGGAGCAACAACGTGTCGCTATTGCACGCGCCGTTGCCAAAAATCCAAAGATTCTTCTTTGTGATGAACCAACAGGGGCTCTGGATTATCAAACAGGGAAACAAATCCTGACCCTCCTTCAAGAAATGGCTCGCAAACAGGGAACAACTGTTATTATCGTGACCCATAATGCTTCTCTAGCTCCAATTGCCGATCGTGTCATTCGAATGCACGATGCCAAGATTAAGAGTGTGGAACTTAATCCTAATCCACAAAAAATCGAGGACTTGGAATACTAGAAAGGAGCAACGTCATGAAAAAAACAACTTATTGGAAAGATGTTTGGCGAACCTTTGTAGCTTCTAAAGGGCGTATGCTCTCTATTGCCTTACTTATGGCACTGGGATCCTTTGCCTTGATTGGTCTTAAAGTAACTTCTCCTAATATGAAGAAAACTGGGGAACACTTCTTCAAGACGCATCAAACAGCTGACTTGAGCTTAATCAGTACTTACAATATCAACCAAACCGATCAGGACCTTCTCAATACAATAAAAAAGAAGAATGTAGACATTGAGTATGGTTATTTCAAAGATGCTGTCGTCAAGGGAACGAATACGGCATTTCGTATCTTCTCTAAACCTAAGAAAATCTCCACTTACGACCTTATTGAAGGGAAACTTCCTACTAAGGACGGGGAAATCGCTCTTTCCTCAACTTATAAAGAAGAATATAGCGTCGGAGATAAGATTAACTTTTCTGAGCCAGTAGATAGCTCTGGGCAAAAACAGTTAAAGGAACAAACATATACCATTACTGGTTTTGTTAATTCTTCTGAACTTCTCTCTAGGAACCGTCTTGGTAATGCCAGCGCTGGTACGGGGAAACTAGATGGCTACGCCATTGTTCCAGAGACGGACTTCACCTCTAACGATTACATGATTGCCCGCATCCGCTACAAGGATTTGGAAAATGTTAGTCCTTTTAGTGAGGAATACGCAAATAAGATTTCTGAACGAAAGGCTGAACTTAAGAAACTCTTTAAAGATGAACCTGAGAAACGCCTAACTGAGATCAAGTCTCAGTCTCAAGCTCAAATTACTCAAGCTAAACAAGAACTTGAAACAGCCCTCGCACAGACCCAGCAAATGGCTACAAGCAACGCTGCTGAAGCTGCTAGTGTCAAAGAAGCTACTACCAAGATTGAAGCCAAGCAAAAAGAACTCGAAGAAAGTCAAGCAATGGTTGATAATTTACCAGCGCCTAGCTATCAATTCTACTCACGTCGAGAGATTCCGGGTTCCGAGGGATATGTTGCTTATGAAAGTAATATTAACATCATTCACGATGTGAGTAACATCTTCCCTGTCGCTCTCTACTTTATGGCAGCTTTGGTTACCTTTGTAACCATGGGACGCTTTGTTGAAGAAGAGCGTGGTAAGGCTGGTATTTTCAACGCCCTAGGCTACAGTCATTCGCGAATTATCCATAAATTCGTCATTTATGGTTTGATAACGAGTATTACTGGTACAACTGCAGGTGTTATTACCGGTCATACACTACTTCCGATTCTAATTCACAACACTTATAAGAGCGATTTGCAGCTTCCTGCTTTTGAATTGCACTTCTACTTAGGACTTACCCTTGTGGCCTTCCTTTTAGGTCTCTTATCTGCTGTGCTACCTGCCTTTGTGGTTGCCAAGAAAGAGCTCTGGGAAAAGCCTTCCCAACTCCTCCTTCCAAAACCACCTCGAGCGGGAGCTAAGATTGTCCTAGAGCGCATCACACCGCTTTGGAAACGTCTCAGCTTTACGGAAAAAGTTACCATGCGAAATATTTTCCGCTATAAGCAACGGATGTTTATGACCCTCTTTGGTGTCGCAGGTTCTATTGCACTTCTCTTCGCAGGTTTAGGAATTCGATCTTCTGTATCTAACCTTAACCAACAACAGTTTGAAGATATCATTCACTATGATATGATTGTTGCCAAGCAACCAAATGCGTCAAGTACTCTGGATGAGGAACTCACTAAACTCCTCGATAGCAAAGACGTCAAAGAATACTTGAATGTCCATTTTGAAACCTTGCAAAAAATTGCCGGTACCAATAAGGACACCCAAGAAATCTCAACCCTTGTCTTTAACGACCGTGACGAAAAACTCATTGACAGTTACGTTAGCTTACATGACCGAGACCGCAATAAGACTCTCAAGCTATCTAATGACGGAGCAATTATCTCTGAAAAAATGGCAAAACTTCTAAACCTCAAGGTTGGAGATACCATTACTGTGCAAAACAGTCAGGATGAATCTGTCAAGATTAAGATAGCTGGTATCACTGAAATGTACATGGGGCATTTCCTCTTTATGAATGCTAGCTACTACCAAAAAGCTTTTGGGACACCTTCAGTGAATAATGCCAACCTTGTTACTCTCGCTGAACCAACTAAGCAAAATGTTGAAAATATGGCAGCCAAATTCATCAACTTGCCAAATGTTTACGGTGTTGTTCAAAACAACAACCTTAAACTGCAAATCAGCACTATGGTCAATTCATTGACACAGGTTATTGGTATTTTGATTACGGTTTCCATTCTCCTTGCTGTGGTTGTTCTCTATAACCTAACTAACATCAACGTTTCAGAACGTATCCACGAACTTTCAACCGTTAAGGTTCTTGGTTTCTACAATAATGAAGTATCCCTCTACATCTATCGTGAAACTATTTACCTGTCTATCATCGGTATCTTCGTAGGGTTTGGTCTTGGACAAGCACTCCACCAATATATGGTAAGCATCATTCCGCCAGATCGTATCATGTTTGATCCATCTATCGGTTTGGCTACCTACCTTCTACCAGCTGTTCTTATCGGCTTCATTCTTATTATCCTTGGCTTCGTTGTTAATAACCGCCTAGCCAAGCTTAATATGCTCGAAGCTCTAAGTTCAGTTGAATAAGCTAAAAACGCCTGAGAAGTAATTCGGCTCTTTGTCAACTGTAGTGGGTGACGAAAAGCTAACATCTAGAGAGAACCTGATAGGTTTTCTCTTTTTGTATGTTCAGAGTGATGAAAACACGCTTCCTAAAGTTGATAAAATTTTTAAAACCGAAGCCCAGACGTTTAATATCTTTGATAAGCTTATTGGTTCCCTCCAATTTTGCATTTGAATAGTCTGTTTCTAGTGCGTTTTTGATGTATGGTTTGTGTCTAAGGAAGGTCCTAAAGACGGTTTTAAAGTAATGATTGACCTTGCTTATATTCTCCTCTATGAGCTCAAAAAACTCATCTACCCTCTTCTCCTGAAAGTGAAACAGCAACAGCTGATAGAGGTTATAATAATTAGCGAGTTCTTCTGAAAAGTCTAGTGTCTTCCTAACGACTTCATGTGGACTTAAGGTTTGACCAAAGGTCTTTGAGTAAAAAGGGTTGAGAGATAACTTACGGCTGTCCTTTTGGAAGAGTCTCCAGTGATTTTTTAAAGCTCGATAAGGTAGTGACTTCTTATCAAACTGGTTCATAATCGCAATTCTTGTCTTTAAAAAGGCTCGACCAAGGTGCTGGATGATGTGGAAACGATCAATAATGATTTCGGCATTTGGAAAAAGTCTTCGAGCTAGTGGGATATAGGCTCCTGACATGTCCATCGTGATAAACCGTACCTTTTGTCGTACTTTCAATGGATACTTCAAAAAGTAGTTTCGAATCGTGGTTTGACGGCGATTATCAAGGATGGTTATGAGTTTGTTGGTCTCATAGTTTTGCGCCACAAAAGCGAGTTCACCTTTCTTGAACCCAAACTCATCCCAGGACATAACCCTTGGGAGTTTGTCAAAATGTTCCTTGAAAGTAAACTGATCAAGCTTACGATAGACAGTGGATGTCGACACACGAAGTCTTCTGGCAATATCTGTTAGTGACACCTTCTCAGTTAGAAGTTGTGCAACCTTTTGTCGGATAAGGTTGGAGATTTGGTGGTTTTTCTCAACGATTGAGGTTTCAGCCACCGCTACTCTCTTACACACTTTACACTGGAAGCGACGTTTCTTCAGACGTAGTAGTGTTGAAGTTCCCGCTTGCTCGAGAAGAGGGATTTTAGAAGTCGTACTTGATCATCTTTCCATGGCAATGAGGACATGGTGGTGCAGAATAATCAAGTTTTGCTTGAATCTCGATATGAGTGTTAGTTTCAAAAACAAGTGAAATCTTGATATTTTGGTCTTTAATTCCGATTAATTCTGTGGTATTCTTAATAAGTCTCATAAGTTCTTCCTAATGATAGTTTGGTCGCTTTTCATTATAGTTCTTATGGGACTTTTTGTGTACACTCAAAAAGCTCTATAATCTCTACAGTGGTTTTACCCACTACAGAAATTATAGAGCCAGTAATTCTCAAGCGTTTTTTTATATTCGATAAATTTATTTCGTTTTAGTCTTAGCCAACTCCAAACAGTAGGTCTTAACATGACAATGAGGACAAGTCAGTTTTCGAGTCCTTGGTGTATGTCCGGCAAGAGCAAACTCTTTAAAACTTGGATCAAAGGTCCTATGACAATTAGGACAGAGGTATTCGAACTGCTTTCTATAGTGAAACACCACTAAATTTGTGGCTATGATAAATGCGGGGCAGACAACAAACAAACCTCTCGGATCCTTAAAATAATAAATAACTATCAGTAGACCTATCAGATAAAGAAGGGAGATTAGAACGACACTCCCATACATTCTCAACTGCAAATTTCGCCATGATTTTTGATTTTCCATAAGACGTGAAATGTCTGACAAATCTTCCAGCGAAAGTTGACGCCGTTTAGCAGTAGCTTTTTGCAAGTGATGGGCACGTTTTAGTTTGACCTCTATTTCCTTCGAAGACTTTTCCAAACTCTCGATTTGGTCTGTCAACAAAAGCTCTAAAACCTGTTCCCTATTCTCCTCTTGCAAGAGTTTCTTGATTTGTTTGATTGAGAAGTCCAAATCTCTTAAGAAACAAATGACTTGCAGGCGTTCCAAGTCTGATTCGTGATAGATTCTCCGGCCACCTTCTGTGACTTCAGATGGCGTCAAGATACCTCTTTGATCATAGTACTGGACAGTCCTAACTGACACTTCTGCTGCTTTAGCCAACTCTCCTGTTGAAAACTGCGACATCTCAGTCACCTCCTTTTAAGATTTTCCATCAAAGGAGGACCTTGGCCACCTTTGATACCTAGATTCTACCTTATAACGCAAGGTAATATGCAAGCTATAACCCTAGAGGATTTTCTTTTCTTACAGAAAAAGTTAGCTATCACTCTTTACACCCTTTACAGCTTCTGTAAAGCCCTAGTCGAAAAGGTCACCCAAACCTAAGGCAGCAAAAGGATTGTTACTGACTTCTTCCTGTTGCTCCAAAAGTTTGGCATTCTCATCTAATTCGAGAAACTTCTCGTAAATCTGTGCGGTCATACGAGCATCCTCCAAGCTGTTATGACCGTGTCCCTTGATTCCAAAGAAACCTGCCACACTAGTCAACTTGAGGTTAACAATACCGTTCAAATCAGAAGCACGACGGTCAAAGGCCTCATCGAAAACATCTAAAGCATATTGCTCTTTCAAGTCTAAACCATTTTCAGCTAGAATAGGCAAATCCGACTTAAGGGCATTGTAACCGATAAGTGGTGTATCACCAACAAATGCCTTAAAATCCGCTAGAACGGACTCTAACTTCGGTGCCTTGGCAATCTTATCCGCTGTAATTCCAGTCAAACCATTGACAAAGGATTGCAAAGGAACATCCGAATAGACGAAAGAATCAAACTGGTCCACTTCCTCATGCTGATTCAGCTTAACGGCCGATACTTGGATAATATGGCTAACCCCATCCACCGTGTTAAACTCCAAATCAAAGGCAATATAAGTTTCTAAATTTTCCATTTTAATCTCCTACAATAGTTAAAGCTGAGACTGAGTCCCAGCTTCTTTTTTATTTTCCAAATAGACGTCCAAAGAAACCTTTTTTAGAAGCTTCTTCTTGTTTGGTCTGGATTTCTTCCACTTGGGCCTTGGCTTCGTCAACCTCAACCTTAGCCTCATCAAGTTCCAGTTTAAGCTCTTCCTTGTCCTTCATAGCAGTCAAGGTCAATTGCTGCTGTTGATCAATTTGCTTGTCCTTTTCGGCGATTTGAACGTCTTTGACACGCAATTGGTCATCCATATTAGACAACTGCTCGTCCTTAGCCTTCAACTGAGCATAGAGACGGGCAATCTCAGAGTTTTTCTCGTCTACAAGAATCTCCAACAACTCACGTTGTTTTGTTTCTTCATCAATTGGCTCATCGTCAAAGATGGTTTTCTTGTAAATTTCCTCCAACTTAATCAAGCCACTGCGTTTAACGACAGTAACCCCTTTAGCATTTTTTTCTAGATCTTCTTCTGGAAGTTGTTTGACACGATTATTGACTGCTTGACGACTAACACCAAGGATTTCAGCAATCTCGCTGACTGTCTTTTCAATACTCATAATAGCCTCATTTTCTCTTGAAATGTCTTACTATGAGAATATCACAATCACTCCTTTCTGTCAATTTGACTAGTTATTCTGGATATCTGAAGGACTTTTTTCCTTTCACTCTTCAAACAATTTACTTGATAGGAAGCTAAGCTTTTGGTAAACTATGTGTGGGTATAAATGTATATAGAAGGAAAGTCTTTGACTTAAACAATCGGTACTTCCAAATTGGGTTTGGTCGGTATCAGATCTGTTGTATCTAGGAATGGTGGGAACAATTCCACAAGGTTTGGGATTTTCATTCTTGCTCCAATTTTTGATGGTATTCGAGCAACCTTGGTTGCAAAACGACTTGATATTGAAGCATAAATCACATTATCTTCAACGGTTTGACTGTTGGAGTTTTTTTATTGTTACTTTACTCGCTTACTAAAGCCTCATATTGCCATCCGAGATTGAAAAAAGCCCTAAATTATGCCATAATAAACAAAAGCAAAATAGAAAGAATGAGTCCTATGAAAAACTTCCGTGATGATATTAAGGTCAATGATTTGGCCCAGCCCTTCTTAGAGTCAATCGTCGAACAAATGACCACTGTATTCGATCCTGAGATTGAGCTAGACATTTACAACCTTGGTTTGATTTATGAAATCACTGTCGATGAAAATGGCCACTGCTACTTCCTTATGACCTTTACTGATACTGGTTGTGGCTGTGAAGAGACTATGCCTTATGAAATCGCTGAAAAGCTAAAATCCATTGACGGTATTAACTCTGTCAAGGTGGAAACCACTTATTCACCAGTCTGGAAGATGACACGCATCAGTCGTTATGGACGTATCGCTCTTGGTATCTCACCTCGAGGCGGAAAATAAAAGGAAAACCGGTTGGACATTTCCAACCGGTTTTTTACTAGAATAACAACAGACAAACCATTACTTGTCATCATACTGCCAGCAACTGTCTCAAGATTTAATATCAAAAAATCACATCGAACAAATGTCCGGTGTGATTTTGTTTTATATCATTTCATTAGGCTTTACCTGATTTATCCATGTTCCAGAAGTCGGTAACGGCACCACGTGACGCTGAAGAAACGATGTGAGCGTATTTACCGAGGACACCACGGCTATAAAGTGGTGGCAACTCAGTTTCCGCTTTACGTTTCGCCAACTCTTCGTCTGAAACGTGCATCGTAATTTCTTTGGTATCTTGGTCAACTGTAACCATATCACCTGTGCGGAGATAGGCGATTGGACCGCCGACCTGAGCTTCAGGCGCGATGTGTCCAACAACGAGACCATACGTACCACCAGAGAAGCGTCCGTCTGTCAAGAGGGCCACCTTATCTCCTTGGCCTTTACCAACGATCATGGATGACAAGGACAGCATTTCCGGCATACCAGGACCACCCTTCGGACCTACGAAACGAACAACAACAACGTCACCATCCACGATTTCATCCGAAAGAACCGCTTCGATGGCATCTTCTTCTGAGTCAAATACTTTAGCAGGACCAGTGATGTTACGAACTTTAACCCCTGATACTTTGGCAACCGCACCTTCTGGAGCCAAGTTACCTTTCAAGATAATCAATGGACCATCAGCACGTTTTGGATTTTCAAGCGGCATGATGACTTTTTGACCTGGTGTCAAATCATCGAAGGCCTCCAAGTTTTCTGCAACAGTCTTACCAGTACATGTGATACGATCACCGTGAAGGAAACCATTCTTAAGAAGGTACTTCATAACGGCTGGTACACCACCAACATTGTAAAGATCTTGGAAGACATATTGACCTGAAGGTTTCAAGTCAGCCAAGTGAGGCACACGCTCTTGGAAATCGTTGAAATCTTCAAGTGTCAAATCAACGTTAGCTGCATGAGCAATAGCGAGCAAGTGAAGTGTCGCATTTGTTGAACCACCAAGTGCCATTGTGACAGTGATGGCATCTTCAAAGGCTTCACGTGTCAAGATATCTGATGGCTTAAGACCTAGTTCAAGCATCTTAACAACTGCACGACCTGCTTCTTCGATATCTGCTTTCTTCTCAGCTGATTCTGCAGGATGAGATGATGATCCTGGAAGGCTCATCCCCATTACTTCGATTGCTGTCGCCATTGTGTTGGCAGTATACATACCACCACAACCGCCAGGACCAGGGCAGGCATTACATTCAAGATCTTTAACCTCTTCTGCGGTCATATCACCGTGGTTCCATTTACCGATACCTTCGAAAACAGAAACCAAGTCGATATCCTTACCGTTAAGGTTACCTGGTGCAATGGTACCACCATAAGCAAAAATCGCTGGAATATCCATGTTAGCAATGGCAATCATAGAACCAGGCATATTCTTATCACAACCACCAATAGCAACAAAGGCATCGACGTTGTGCCCCCCCATAGCTGCTTCGATTGAGTCAGCGATGATATCACGAGATGTCAACGAGAAACGCATCCCTGGTGTCCCCATGGCAATACCATCCGCAACAGTAATTGTACCAAATTGAACTGGCCAAGCACCCGCGTCTTTAACACCTTCTTTGGCAATTTGACCAAAACCGTGCAAGTGGATATTACATGGTGTGTTCTCAGCCCAAGTTGAGATAACCCCAACAATAGGCTTTTCAAAACTATCATCCGTCATCCCAGTCGCACGAAGCATGGCACGGTTAGGTGATTTAACCATGCTATCGTAGACAGATGAACGGTGTTTCATGTTATTTTCAGACACGATATTTTCCTCCATAGTTAATAACTATTCTAATTTAAACTTCTACTCCTATTCTAACATAAATTATCTAAAAAAACTGACCATTTACAAACTATTCTCCCTTTTTAAATTATGCTAAAATAAAGGCATGAAACATTTTGATACTATCGTTATTGGTGGGGGGCCTGCTGGCATGATGGCGACTATTGCCTCAGCCTTCTATGGCCAACAAACCCTTCTAATTGAAAAAAATAAACGTCTCGGAAAGAAGCTGGCTGGTACTGGTGGTGGTCGTTGTAATGTTACTAACAACGGGACTTTAGATGATCTTTTAGTAGGCATTCCAGGTAATGGCCGTTTCCTCTATAGCGTCTTTTCACAATTTGATAACCACGATATCATTGCTTTTTTCGAGGACAATGGTGTCAAACTCAAGGTTGAGGATCACGGACGTGTCTTCCCTAAGACAGATAAATCACGGACCATCATCCAAGCTCTGGAAAATAAGATTCAGGAACTTGGTGCTAGCATCCTCACCAATACAGAAGTTGTCTCCGTCAAAAAGGTTGATGAGCAATTCCAAGTTAAGTCTTCAGACCAGACTTTTACCAGTGATAAACTCATCGTCACAACTGGAGGAAAATCTTATCCATCGACTGGTTCAACTGGTTTTGGACATGATATTGCCCGTCATTTTAAGCTCCAAGTCACTGATCTTGAAGCTGCGGAAAGTCCACTCCTAACCGACTTCCCCCACAAGGCCTTACAAGGAATTTCTCTTGATGATGTCACTCTGTCCTATGGCAATCACAAGATTACCCATGACCTTCTCTTCACTCATTTTGGCCTATCTGGCCCAGCTGCCCTACGTCTTTCCAGTTTTGTAAAGGGTGGTGAGATAGCTCATCTGGACTTTCTTCCCAACCAAAGCCAAGAAAATCTCAAGGCTTACTTTGAGGAAAATCGCGAGAAATCTGTCAAAAACACCCTCAAAGCTCTTGTACCTGAGCGTGTCGCTGAATTCCTAGCAGAAGACAAGGCTGATAGTAAGGTTAAACAACTGCATCCCAAAGACTTGGAAAACATTATCAGTCAGCTTAAGGGCATGGAAATTCCAATCACAGGTAAAATGTCACTTGCCAAATCCTTTGTGACTAAAGGTGGCGTTGACCTTAAGGAAATTAATCCCAAGACTCTAGAAAGTAAAAAAGTCCCTCACCTACACTTTGCAGGGGAGGTCCTTGACATCAATGCCCATACTGGTGGCTTTAACATTACTAGCGCCCTCTGTACTGGTTGGGTAGCAGGGATTCAGAGCCCTTGGGACTAAGGATTGAGTCCTCCTATCATAAAAAGCTGTTAAAACCATCTTCTTTTTAATTACTATACCTAAAAAGTGTCCCTTCTAAAACGGAAGGGACACTTTGTCTATTTCTCAAAGGAGAGGAGGGGATTCGAACCCCCGAGCCCCGTTAAGGACTACACGCTTTCCAAGCGTGCGCACTCGGCCTCTATGCGACCTCTCCACATCAAACGATTAACCATCAATAGGCTAATCGTTATTTTTAATCAAGTTTTCAAGATTTAATCTTTAAACTGAGCCTCTACTCGGTAGATGACCTGACCTTTTTCTGAGAACTTACGCTCGTACTCAGTCATGACGTTGCCCTCATAATCACTTGCATGAAGGTCCAACCAAACTTTGTTGAGAACCATTCCATACTGTGAAAAGCTCGCCAAACTGTATTCGAAAAGTCCACGATTGTCTGTCTTAAAGTGAATCTCTCCATTTTCAGGCAGAATTTGCTTATAAGTATCTAGGAAAGTCTTGTAAGTTAGACGACGTTTCTCATGACGGCTCTTAGGCCATGGATCTGAGAAATTCAGATACATCATATCCACTTCGCCATCTTCAAAATAATTGGTCAAAGCTGAACCATCCACGCGCAAGAGTTTGACATTTTCAGCACCAGAGGCCAAGACCTTATCCAAGGCATAGCTCAAAACGGACAACTGAATATCAATACCAATGTAGTTGATGTCAGGGTTTTGTTGGGCCATACCAGTAATGAAGGCCCCTTTACCAGATCCTACCTCGATATGGATAGGATTATCATTACCAAAAAGCTCATGCCACTTACCTTTAGCAGCTTCCGGCTCAAGAATAACGTACTGAGGATGGTTAGCTAGGTGTTCCTCTGCACCTTTACGTTTTCTAACTCGCATGTCTACTTTCTAATATCTGTGCAAGGTCTCTCTGAATTTACGAAGTTCATAAATCTCTCGGTTGGCATGTTCCATATCACGACTATCAAAGAATTTTGAAATCTGTGTCAAGTATGAAAATTGCCCATACCAGTAAATCTTGTCCATCACAAGGTCATTGTTCTTATAGCCATAGTATGACAACCACTGGGGCCAATGTGCCAATGGAATGTAATGGCTGAGGATTTGTGCCACATCATACATACGATCTGTTAGACGTACAGAATCCCAATCAACCAAATAAATCAATCCTGAGGTTGTGATGACAAAGTTACTATGACGAGCATCTCCGTGAACAATTGTTGCAATCTCCGCACGAAACTCTGGAAGATGACGTTTCAAATCTCTAACAACGTCTTGAAGGAAGCCATTTTCACGCAATTGATAAGCGGCATTTTCTTCCCACTCGTGTAGAAGATCAAAAGGATTTTCAATATGATAATCCAACTGCAAAAGTTGATTAACCAAGTGTTTAGAGCGGTGCAAATTACCAAGAATTTGGATAATCTGTTTACTGTTCATGTCATGTTTGGTCAAAATACGACCATCAAGCCACTCCTGTGCACTCATCATGTCACCATTTCCCAGACGCTTAGCCCACAAGAGCTGTGGTGCAATCTGTTCCTTGGCAAGAGCTGCCAAGATTGGTGTTGTATTCATCTTCACAAAGACGCGATCTCCGTTTGGATAAGTTCCCATATAGGCCTTACCACTATTTCCTTTGAGAGGAGTCAGGCTCAAATCTTTATCTGTTGATGTCACCTAGGCATCTCCTTTTTCTTTAGTCATTCGTTTCTATTTTAACTTATTTAATAGGTGTTAGTCAATCATCTTCTTAAGCTTGGCTGGTAGGTAAACAAGGCTCAAAACCAGCATAATTCCAACCAAAATCAGGCTAAACTTAAGATTGAAGAGGCAAATAGCCTGGACCAGAGTCAGCACAAGTACAATCTGAGTAATCAAGCGCTTAAGATTGCTCACCTGCATGTCTTTTCCAACTGGCATAAGGTTAGCCATTCTCTGATAAGCAAAGTGTGATTTTAGTGCTGTGAGCTGGAAGAGCAAGAGGTAGTCAAAAACAACCACAAGCACCATAGCCAGCCATTTTTCAGGAACCAAAAAGATAACTAAAAGCGTTAGGGCAAAAAGGCGTAAGCTAAGGGCAAAGTAATCTCCAGAACGCAAGAAGGCTCTTAGGTAAAGATTATACCAGGTATTTTCCTTGTCTTTCTTTGTACGTTTGAGAATACCATCCAAATAAGCACGACGTTTAACACTCGACGTAATCCCTTTAACATTGGTAAAGAGTGAAAAGAACTTCAAGATCGATTGTTGACGCTTATTTTCTCCTGCAATAGCTTCAGTCCAATTCAGTCCAGACTGCTTATAAAAAGGTTGAGCCTTTTTCTGGAAAATAACATACTTAAGAATAGCCATAGCCACAGCTACAAGGATAACTCCCCAAACTGGAAGTCTCAAGGCTAAAAAGAGAGGAATAACCAAAATAAAAATCAGGGTTTGTACTATTACCCAAAATCTAAAAGCACGTCCTGTTGCCTTCTTAACATGGTCTAGCACCTCTTCTTCCTTAACCAAAAGGTAGTGCTTGTCCGCAGGTTCTAGATAAGTCGCAATATTCCCCCAGAAAGGTAATAACAGACAAAGCACAAGCAGGCCAAGAATGATTGCCCACGGATTTTTTGGAAAATGCTTCAGCAACTGGCTATACTGAACCAAGACAAAGCCTAGCAGAAAGAGAAGAACCAAGATAAAATGATCATTAAAAACGTAGCGACTATACTTAGCACAGCGGGCATTGAATCGCTTGCTACGCTCCTTAAATAGCTTAGCTATCATGACAATTCTCCCTTAGTTAACTGCATGTAGATATCGTTAAGACTAGCACTATCGTCGCCAAAAGTCTGACGGAGCTCCTCGAGAGTCCCCTGTGCTAAGACCTGTCCATGGTGCAAAATCACAAAGCGATCACACATCTTCTCAGCTGAATCCAAAACGTGAGTCGACATGAGAATAGCCTTACCATTCGCTTTTTCCTCAGCCAAAAGCTCAATCAAGTCCGAAATCGCCAAGGGATCCAAACCTAGGAAGGGCTCATCAACAATGAGAAGACTTGGACCAACAATAAAGGCACAGATAATCATGACCTTCTGCTTCATTCCCTTTGAAAACTGAGTCGGGAACCAATCTAACTTTTCATCTAAGCGAAAGAGTTTGAGGTACTTGTCCGCACGTGCCATCCCCTCAGTCACATCAAGACCATAGGCCATCAACACCGTTTCCAAATGTTCACGAAGCGTCAACTCTTCATAGAGACTTGGCGTTTCAGGAATATAGCCAATCTTCTGACGATAGCTAGCTGGATCTTGTTGAATAGTTAACCCATCAATAGCAATCTGTCCCCCATAAGGTGTTAAGAGACCAATAATCTCGTTAATTGTTGTTGATTTCCCAGCACCATTAAGACCAATGAGACCAACCAATTCACCATCAGCCACCTCAAAAGTCACATCTTTTAGGACGGGAATATTAGCGTAACCACCCGTCACCTTTTCTAATTTAAGCATTATCTTTTCTCTCTTTGGTATGATATAATCTATTATAACAAAAACTCATGGAAAGGTCGTTATTATGGATAATTGTATTTTCTGTAAAATTATATCTGGAGAAATCCCTTCATCAAAAGTCTACGAGGACGACAAGGTTCTAGCCTTCCTCGATATTTCACAAGCTACAAAAGGACATACCTTGGTTATTCCTAAAGAGCACGTTCGTAACATCTTAGAAATGTCTGCTGAGACTGCTGAGACTGTCTTTAGCCGTGTTCCAAAAATTGCTCGTGCCGTGCAAAAAGCAACTAGAGCAATCGGCATGAATATCCTTAATAACAACGAAGAAGTTGCTGGACAAACCGTCTTCCACGCTCATATTCATCTCGTTCCTCGTTACGGTGCAGACGATGGTATCCACATGGGATTTGACGAACACGAACCAGACTTCGCTGCCCTGGCTGACCTTGCTGACAGCATCGCTAAAGAGGTAACAGAATGAAAATTGGACGCTTTCTAGCTCTTGGAGCCCTCGCCTACGGTGCCTACTACGCCTATAAACGACGTGAAGACATCAAAGAGGAAATCCTAGACCTCAACCAATCACGAGAAAATATCTGCTACGATTTGGACAATATCAAACGCAACCTTGACATCATCAAGGAACAAAACCTGGTACTTGCTGACATCAAACAAGACCTCAACTATAAAACACGTGTCTTCAAGAAAGACCTCGAACCCCGACTCAATATCATCCAAGAACGCTTGCAAAAGTATCAAGGTGATGATAAAGAATAAAGGTAAGTAGCCTGTGCTACTTACCTTTTTTATCAATGATGAAAACTTATAAAAAGTTTATGGATAGTGTAATAGTCACTCAATGTTCCTTTTTTTCACAACAGAAAGTACCATTCAATAATAAAAGGCACCACTAATCAGATTAAAGAGAACGCTACTAAACCTATTTTCATATAATTACTATTTCTTTTTTAAAGCATTAATAATAGAACATGTTGCTGATTTCGTTAAGCCTTGATTTTTAGGATGTGTCCTTAAATAGGAATGGACTTTGGTACCAGTATCTGAACGTGTGTAACCATTTGTATTAACAATCTTATTACTTAACAGTTTATCCAATAAATTCATTCTGCATCTCCTCACAATTAGTAATTAAAATTTATACTAAATGAATTCATTGTATCATAGTTACCATTCTGTATATTAGCAGTCCACCCAATATTTTCACTGCTCTTCATTTTATGCTTATAGTAGTTTGCTTTTTTGCTTTTTCGTCTGATTCCTCAACTTTCTGTCCTGAATTAACTGCAACAAATTCTGATATAGATACTGACTGCTTTCCTTTCGGATCAATTCTAGATTGTGACGAACTAAATGGCTTTGCTTCAATACTATTGTTAATTACAAAAGTTGATTCAATATTAATTTCTTTATCCGTTAAGTTATCAATAATAATATTTCCACCAGTTCTTATTATTTTAATATTTTTATCACTATATAGTTCTTCCGTTTTTGCTACTGTTTTTTTCGAACCCATAATACTTTGTCCTACTTTTGACGTATTATTGCCATTAGTAGAATTTTCATTCGAAGAATCTCTAATAGCCAAAAAAATATTAACAATGTAAATATAAATCCAAAAACCGCTAATACATAAACGCTAACATTAAAAATTTACTTTAACATATCTTTTCCTCACCTTTATTTTTGAGTTTCAATTGTCACTTTTGCCTCGTGGTCCAAAGATTTAATCATTGTAGAGTAGTACTTCTCGGCTGACTCCTTTAATAATTTTTTATTGTCCTTTATAAAACCTTGTTGTTCCTTATTTGAAAAACCTTCTGCAACAGCCTCACCAGTATCTATGTCTTTAGTCGAATAACTAAGAATCCCTCCACTAGTATCGTAGAGTGTATAGGGTTTGTCTTTATCTAATTCAACACCAATAACTTCAAATTTGGGTAATGTAACTTGATAATTATGATTACCATTATCTTTAATGGTTACATCATTCTTAATACCGAATTTTGCCGTATAATTTAGAATAATGAGTGCTTTCTTTTCTGAACCAGGTATTACAAAGTTACTACCAAATAACTTTGTATTATTTTCTATTGACTTAACTTTTTGAATAGATGCATTGAGTAAAACTAACTCACTGACCTTTTCCAAAGATTTTACATTTACTATGATTTCTGTCTTTGGTTTTTGATTACCAGATGACTCACTCCCTTTATATACGCTAAGAAAAATGAATCCTACGACAATCACTAATAAAATCGCTAAAATACCATATATTATCTTTTTCATACTTTTTTCCTATTAACTCATTTCTTCAAAAACAACTGGATTAACAATCCTGCAATCACAATACCAGCTGCAATTAGGGGGTTCAACATTGCTATTCCTACAAGAAGTAGAATAGCCAAAATCCATAAAACTACTTTTAACATTATTTCTCCTTATCAAATAACAAAAGATTGTAATATTAGACCCAAGAAATCACTAACTAAAATTTAATTTTACACAAAAATTATATAGCGATATGAATGCGTTGTCAACGCTTTCTTGAAAATAGAATATATTTTTAACTATTTATCATATTATCATAATTTAAACAATTTTATCTCATTTTATATTTAAGAATAAATATAAAAGTCACAGCTATACACAAAACAAGACTTTCCGCTGTGCTAAAAGTAAGAGAAGTCCTATTGCTTCTCTCACTCGGAAGATTTGAGACCCAGACTCAAATCTTAGGAATGGAATTCCGTTAGGAAGTCGCTTCCGTCCGTAGCACCCAAGGAAAGTCTTAAATAAAAAAGAAAAAAACAGAGATGTCTACTAACATCTCTGCTTCATAAATAGGATTAGGAGGTTTTATGCTTTTTATTTAGCATCTTTTTCTTTGATAACCAAGACACCATCTTCCATATCAGCTTCTAGATGTTTAGCATCAAGGTTATCCAAGTGGAAGTCTGTGACTTTGTCACGGATTTGTTGTTCAACCACACGACGGAGTGGACGAACACCCATGACTTCGTCGTAGCCTTCTTCAGTCATGTATTCTTTAGCAGCTTCGCTAACTGCCAAGTCAATGTCTTTCTTAGAAAGCGTCTTGTTAACTTCAACCAACATAAGGTCTACAATCTTAGAAAGATCTTCTTTGCTCAAGTGTGAGAATTCGATGACAGCATTGAAACGGTTAAGGAATTCTGGACGGAAGTAAGGTTTCAAACGATCCATAAGTTCTGGTTTATCAGCATCTTCTGTCAAGTTAGCTTCGTAACCAAAGCCTGCGTTTGAAGTTGCGATAATCACAGTATTCTTGAAGTTTACAGTGTTACCTTGACCATCTGTCAAACGACCATCGTCCAAAACTTGGAGGAGAAGGGTGATGACTTGAGGGTCAGCCTTTTCAATTTCGTCGAGAAGAACGATTGAGTATGGGTTACGGCGAACACGTTCTGTCAAAGTATTGCTATTGTCATCATAACCAACATAACCAGCTGTTGTACCAATCAATTTAGAAACGGCTGTGCGGTCGCTGTATTCTGACATGTCCAAACGGATAATGGCATCTTTAGTACCGAACATATCAAGAGCCAATTGTTTAGCCAACTCAGTTTTACCAACACCAGTAGGTCCTACAAAGAGGAAGCTACCGATTGGGCGGTTACCTTCGTCAAATCCTGCACGGTTACGACGGATGGCACGTGCCACTGCTTCAACGGCCTTATCTTGACCGATAACTTTAGTTTGCAAACGGTGGCCCATATCTTTCAAACGTTCGATATCAGTTGCTCCCATTTGCGATACTGGGATACCAGTCATACGTTCTACAGATTCAGCCACATCGTTAACAGTTGCAGTGACTTTAAGGTCTGCTGTATGGTTAGCAATTTTCTTTTCAAGTTCTTCAATACGAACCTTAGCGTTTAGAGCTGCTTCGTAGTCTTCTTTGGCAGCTGCAGCTTCTTGTTTAGCTTTTTCAGCTTCAATTTCATGTTCAACAGCATTCACATCAGTCACTGGGTGTTGAGCAGCCAAGTGAGCAGCTGTTACATCGACAAGGTCGATAGCCTTATCTGGCAAGCTACGTTGTGGAATGTATTGTACAGAGAAATCTACCGCTGCCTTCAAAACATCATCTGGCAAGATAACATTGTGGTGTTTTTCATAAAGATCACGGATACCTTGGAGAATCTTGAAAGTATCTTCAGCAGAAGGAGCATTGACCTTAACTTCGTTGAAACGACGAGCTAGGGCAGCGTTCTTCAAGATAGTGTTACGATATTCATCCTGAGTTGTTGCACCAATCACTGTCAATTCACCACGTGAAAGAGCAGGTTTCAAGATATCAGCAAGACCTTTAGACCCTTGACCATCACCAGTGCTTCCGGCACCAAGAATTTGGTGGATTTCATCGAAGAAGAGGATAATGTTTCCAGCTTCTTTGACTTCGTTTACCAAGTTTTGAATGTTTTCTTCAAAGCTACCACGGTATTGAGTACCAGCTTCAAGTCCAGAAATATCAATTGAGATGATTTCTTTGTTCTTGATAGCAGCTGGGACATCACCATTGACGATGGCTTGAGCCAAACCTTCAACTACGGCTGTTTTACCAACCCCAGCATCCCCGACAAGGACTGGGTTATTCTTTGTACGACGAGCCAAGATTTCGCAAGCTTCTTGGATTTCTTTGTTACGTCCGATAACAGGATCCAATTTACCTTCACGAGCTTCTTCTGTCAAGTTACGACCAAGTTTAGCAAGAATACCATCTTGTTTAGGTCCTTTACCTTGTTGTTGAGTTGGGTTCACTGCTTCACCTTCATTACCAGGCAATTGACCTGTTTGACGGTAAATCGCAAATTCTTCAGGTGTCACTTCACGACCGTTAATCATGTAGCGACGGTTTTCTGAACGGTAACCACCCATGTTACCCATCAATTGATTGAAAAGATCGTCCATATTGTTAAAGTTGTTGTTCATATAATTACCTCGTTTTGTGTTTTCTTGTGAATTTTTTTAAGTGTTATTTTTATGTTAATGTGTTTTCTGACTTTTACTGACCAAAACCCTAAAAATTTTTAGTAGCTTCAACTACTCTTCTAATAATTTCAGGTTTTGCTCTTGGTAGGAGACTGAGAACTTTCACAGTCTTAAATAAATTGTCATTTAGCATAAGAGCCACCTTCTTTCTGTGAATCTCTCAATATAGCTAACTTCCAAGCCTCTTTCAGAAAGAAACTTGTAGATTAAGGAAACCTTTTTCCTTATAGCTTTATCATATACCTTTCATTTGACCAGGTCAAGAATTTAGTTTTGACTTTTACTGACCTTTCAGATGAAAATTTTTGCAGACTAGCTGCAATCCTTTTTATTGGTATATGGGCTATTGACACAGCCTTCATAAGGATTTAATTTCCTTATGTTTATATTGTACAACATTGGTCAGTAATAGTCAATAGTTTTTTTGACTTTTTTTGACCTTTGTCATAAACTTTTTTGCAGTCAAACCAAAATAACTTTATGACAAGTATTTAGGCAAGCACTGCAAGATTTATATTTATAAGGAAGCTAAATCCTTATGAAACTATCATACACTATTAGTCAGTAAAGGTCAATAGTATTATTTGATCTTTTTTGACCTTTTGGAAAATAATTTACGGAAAGTAAAAAAAGCCTACCAAAGGTAGACCTAATAATGATCTTTGAAAGAGAGAAAGGCGACACTCTTACCATCAATCATATAAATCAAACGATTTTCAGCATCAATTCGCCGAGACCAAGCTCCTTGAAAGTCATACTTCAAGGGTTCTGGTTTCCCAATACCTGAAAAAGGATCCCGTTGAATGTCTTTAATCAGCTTATTGATTCGCTTAAGTGTCTTCCTATCCTGACTTTGCCAATAACAATAATCCATCCATGCATCTTCAGTGAAAGTGAGTAACATTTTCTACTCCTTTAGTGCATGTTCTTGAGTCTCTCCAGCACGTACCTGAGCCATTCCTCTTAAAACCTTGTCTGATAGTTCTTTATTTTGAACAATACGCAATGTTTCTTGAATGCTATCCCACTCACTCTTTGAGACCACTACAATATCTTCATCAGGATTTTTATTGACTACAGCTAGAGGTTCAAATTCATCATTAACCTTTTTCATATAATCCTTCAAATGATTTCGAAACGTTGAATAGACGACTGCTTCCATTAGCATACCTCATTTTCCTCTTTTCTTTTATTATATACCAAAAGGATAAACTTGTCAGGAACTTGTACAAGTTTATCCTTTCTATTACATTTATTCGAAAAAGAAGCAAAAAAGCCTACCAGAGGTAGACCTTCTATAAAGCTATTTTACTCTATGTGGTATGCGTCCAAAATTTTGTTGAGAAAGCTCGGGGTTGCCTAATTGATAAACATTATCCGCTTGCTGTGTAAGCATATCCCAAGGCTCCCTTCCAATCCGAGCCACTATATCCACAGATTTTTTCACAGATTTGAGATGAGACTGCCCATTTTGAGAAAATCCAAGCACATGAATGGATTCAGGCAGAGGGTTGTCCACAGCTCCGACAAGGATATAGGTCAAAATACGACGTACACGAGCCTTTGTATAGCGTTTAGTTGCTACCTTATCCACTAGTTCCTCCACAGAAGAAATCTCACGGATAGCAGCTTTTAAACGTCTAGCAATCTCTTCATTCACTTGGAAAATACTAGTCAAATCGGGGTTTGTAAGAATCTGATAAACCAGCAATTGGAAATAATTATCCCAAGAGACCTGTGGAGATGTCTGAAAAAGTTTACTATCGGGCATGAACTTATCCACAAAATCACTATCTTGCTTGTGGAGACGTAGGCTGGTCGCTGAGGCGAAAGATACTTCCTTATCTGAGGAATGATAGCCGGCTCCTTGTCTCTGGATAGGATTCAACTTAATACCCTTACCAGCACAAGCTTTGGCATAGGCTAAGCCTAGGATATGATTGGGTGTATTGCCAGTAAAGGCTACACCAGCAAACTTTTCCCACATTTTTTGTGTCTTCTGTGGATAAGATAGGTCACTCGGCAAGTTTTCCACAAAGGCTTCCATGTCCTCTGACTTTTCAGCATAGACATTTGCTATTGCCTGGTAATCTAGGACTTCTTCCGTTCCAAAAGTAAGGCTATCAATTCCCAGTCGGGACAAGATATCGACGGCTCCAGCAGCAAAATAATCGGCAGACTGGACTGACGTCAAGAAAGGCAACTCAACCACGAGGTCTGCCCCATTTTCCAAAGCCATCTGAGCCCTAGTCCACTTATCCACAATAGCTGGCTCACCTCGCTGAACAAAATTCCCGGACATGGCAACGATTTTTACGCCTTTAGCCTGATCCAAGAGATACTTGTGACCGTTATGAAAAGGATTGAACTCAGCAATAATACCTGTAACTGTCATAGGCTCTTACTTTTGGGCCACAAAGAACCAACGGGCACTAGTTTCAGTTGGTTCCTTGTCCTCGAAATCGGCATAAAGTTTGAAAGATTTGAAGCCAGCCTGCTCCAGCAAGATATCATAAGTCAAGACCTCATAGGTGCGTTCCTCATGCACCTCATCATGACGGCTAAAGCTTCCATCTTCCTCTTGGACAAAGAAAGTTAATTCATGGACAATAGAATGCGGAGCCGCATCCTCATAGGTATCCCAGAGCATAGCAAAGTCTTCTGCATTTTCATGGTAGGAATAGCCAGGGAAAACCTCATCCGTCTGATAGGTTGAGTGCACATCAAAGATAAAGACGCCATCTTCATTCAGTGCATTATAAACCTCCTTGAAGACGTCCCCAACCTCTACTTCATCCTGCATATAGCAGATTGAATCTGAGTAGCAAGTCACAAAGTCGTACTTACCAGCTTGCGATAAATTCAACATGTTGCCTTCAATAAAGTCAATTTTCTGTTTGGCGGAAGACGCACGCTTCTCCGCAATCTTCAACATATCAGCACTCAAATCGAGTCCAGTTACATCAAAACCAGCTTGAGAAAAACGCACAGATTGAATCCCAGTCCCACAAGCCAATTCGAGCAATTTCTTTTTGTCCTTAGTCTTTGGCAAATGACGGAGGGAGAAATCCGTCCACAAATCGTAAAGATTATCATCCATAACAGCGTCGTAGACAGCCGCAAAAGTTTCATAAGTAGCCATAAATCAAGATACAAAGAGCGTCAAAAGCAAAGAAAGTTTATCTTTTTCTCACAGCTTTTAGCTCGTGTTCAGTTGACAAACCAACCAAACACAAGGCTCTATCCTTCCTATTAAATCTTTAGTTTAAGCAACAAAACCCAGTTGTCGCCAACTGAGTTCAGATTTTATGCCAAATAAGCTGACACATCCACCATTGGTGCTTCATGCCAGAGTTTTTCGAGGTTATAGTGTGCACGTTCATCTTCTGTAAAGATGTGAACAACAACATCGTTAAGATCCAAAAGAATCCAACCACCCTTATTGTCACCTTCCATGTGACTAGCGTCAAGGCCAGCTTCTTTCACTTTCTCACGGACGTTGTCGGCAATAGCTTCCAACTGACGGCTATTCATAGCACTCAAAATAACAAAGTAATCTGTTAGGCTTGTGAGACCATACAAATCAAGGGCAACGATGTCTTCAGCTCGCTTTTCATCCGCAGCTTTGACAACCAATTCAAGTAATTCTTCTTTCATTTAATCCTCTTTCATTAAAAAATCGTTTTGTAATCTAAGACATCTGCAAAACGTTCATCCCAAATGTTCTCGTAAAATTCATTAATCGTTTCTGCTGGAATGTCGTCTCCATCAAAGGTTGTAACAGTACCTTCGGGAACGACTAACTTGTAGCCATGTTCGAAAGCAACTTTAACGGATGTATCAACACAATACTCCGTCTGCATACCGCATAAGACTAGTTTCTCAATTCCTTGTTGATCCAAGTATTCCTTTAATCCAGTCTCTTTAAACATGCTATTGTATCGCTTCTGAAAAACCTTTTCATCAGACTGTCTCTTTAATAGTGGCGATAATTTCCAATCTTCCGAGGTTAGAGCCTCTTCCGTTTCAATATGCTGAATATAGATAATTTCAATCTGCTGTTTTCTAGCCTGATCTTGTAAATAAGAGATTTTCTCTAACAGCTTTTGTGTTTCAAAACCTGTTTCCACTAAGATATTTTGTACATCAATAATAATAAAAGCTGTTTTCACTTACTAATCCTCTTTTAAGTAATGCACAAAAGCATTATAGGTTTCCAAGGTTTGTGGGAAAATCGGTAGAGCTTGGTGGGCCAAGTGTTCTACCGTATGGACTGTTTCAAAAGCAACTGCCTTATCCAAGGATTGCTCTGCTACTTGTCTAGCTTCCTCTACCAAAGGGAAATTACGATTATGCTCAATATAATCAGCCACATAGACAATCTTATCTAGGGTTGACATTTCATGGCTTCCGACGGTATGGATCTCAATACTGCGTAGAATCTCAGAATCAGTCAAACCCAAATCTTCTTGGATTTTGTAAATCCCAACCATGCCATGCCAGACATTGTTCCCCCATTTTTTCAATTCAGGATCGAGCTCATACTTATCGATTAGCTCTAAGAATTCCTGATCCGGAAGTTCCTTGGCATAATCATGAAGGAGGCCAGCCAAACCAGCTTTTTCAGTGTCGTAACCATACTTTTCAGCAAGAGCAATAGCAGCTCGCTCAACACCCAAAACATGATTGAAGCGTTTAGGACTCATGACCGCTCGAACTTTTTCAAGGAGTTCTTCACGAGAATAGTCTAGATATTTTTCATAGGTCATTTATAGAGCCCCGCTTTCTTGATGTAGGCAAGTACAGACTGGGGCACCATAAAGTTAGGTGTACGGTCCTTCTTAATGTAGGCTCTGACTGCACTCGAACTAATATCCATAAGGGGCACATCCACCCAAATAACTGGGTAAGAGGTTCCAGCCTTATACTTAGGACGCTGAACACCAACAAATTGGACCATCTCGATTAGTTCATCAATACGATGCCATTTTGGTAGGTATTCGACCATATCCGCTCCAATAATAAAGTAATAATCCGTATCAGGATTGGCCTCTGTCAAAAGCTTCATGGTGTCATAAGTATAACTGATTCCCTTGCGTTCCAACTCGATGGTTTCAATATCCAAACCCTCGATACCATTAATAGCCAACATAAGCATATTAAGGCGATGTTGTTCATCAATAGTCTCTTTTTTATCGACATGAGGTGGCTCAAACTCAGGCATGAGAAGAACTTCGTCAAGACCTAACTGCTGACGCACCTGGTCCGCAACAACCAAGTGAGCATTGTGAACAGGGTTGAAATTTCCACCTAAAATTCCCACCTGCTTACGACCAGTATCTTTGATTTCTTCTTCTAGTTGAACCTTTGTAAATGGGGTTACGAGATCCAGTGCCATGTACGCCTCCTCTTTTTCAAGCATTATACAACTGACTTAAGGCTAGCTGATGCTTCAAAAGTGTTCCTATACTTCAGTTTATCCTTCACCAAGCAAAGTCAACAACTATTTTTGGATAGCTTTGACCTTTGGTGACAACTTACGATTTTCTTTTTTGGCTGACTCTTTATAGAGTATCAAGATACGTCCAATCTTAAGAACTGTATCACAGCCAATTTCTTCTTCCAAGATTTCAGCAACCTCATGAATATCTTCCATAGTGTTTTGGAGTAGGGTTACTTTGATCAATTCACGGGCATCAAGGGCGTTGCGAACGCTAGTTTTGATATGGTCGTTAAGACCGTTTTTCCCGATTTGTACAATAGGTTTAAGTGTGTGTGCTTCCGATTTGAGGAAGGCACGTTGTTTTGATGTTAATGACATGTTTATTCCTTTTAACTACTTAATTAAGTTTAAATAATCGCTTTTCGTACGGCAACGCCAACACCTTCTGGTGCCCAAGCAGCAACGATGGTTGGTTGGTCAGCTTTTCCTTGGACACGGATCCATCCTAATCCTGAGAAGACAATGTCTGTCTTATCTTTAACAGTAAATTCATGACGAACAAGTTTTGGAAAATCAGCCAATTCCTTTGGTCCAGGAGGCATGAGAAGACTTCCAACATGCTTATCATAGAAGGCATCTGCGCCTTCAAGTTTGGTACGATGTAGCTTCAAGTTATTATCAAAGAAGGCTGTAAAACCTTGCTTATTCCCATCAATAAAGTCAAAACGTCCAAGACCGCCTAGGAATAAGCTTTGTCCTGCATTTAACTGGTAAGTTTTTGGCTTAATTTCCTTCTTAGGACTAACGTACTTGAGATCCTTCGCTGACAGATAGTGTGCCATCTGGTGTCGGTGAATAATTCCTGGTGTATCAAAAATATAGCTACCGTCATCCAATGGGATTTCAATCTTATCAAGGGTCGTTCCTGGAAAACGAGAGGTTGTAATAACATCTTTATCACCAGTAATTTCTTTGATGATGGCATTGATTAAGGTTGATTTACCAACATTCGTAACACCAACAACATAGACATCACGACCCTTACGGAGTTTTTCAATACGTTGAATCAACTCTTTAATGGCGTGGTGATTTTGGGCAGACGTTAACATGACATCCACGGGACGCATGCCTTCTTCGTGGGCACGTTCTGTCAACCATTGGGTTACCTTACCATCTTTTACTGATTTAGGTAGGATATCCTTTTTATTTCCAACCAAGAGCACATCATTACCCGAAACAAAGCGTGATAAGCCTGGTATGATTGATCCATTAAAATCAAAAATATCAACGACATTGACAACGAGGGCATCACTATCACCAACTTCATGAAGCAATTTTAAAAATTCATCATCTGTGATGTGGACATCCACAATCTCATTGTAATGACGAAGACGGAAACAGCGTTGGCAGTATAACTCACCTGTTTCTTCGGCCTTTTTAATAGAGCTAGCAGGTGTGAAACCTGCTTTTTCTTTATCTTCTGTTTGAATTTGGGCTCCACACCCAATACAAAATAATTCTTCCATTAAATTCCTTTGTTGAAGGTCATTGGACCATATGCTTTTTCAATCTTTTTCCACATGCGACGTTCACGCCAACGGTTAAACTTGGTTACCCAAGCATCTGATTTCACCAAAGGCTTGACCAAAATCGAGCGAATTCCAGCTCTGTGGCTAGCTCTGATGTCAGTCATTAGCTGGTCTCCCACCATAACAACCTCGTCTCGGTTAAAGTGGTAACGCTCAATCGCTTCATTAATACCTTTAGTGAAAGGCTTCATGGCACGACTCACGAAATCCACATGGAAATTGGCAACCGCACGTTCAACACGTTCATATTTATTGTTAGAGACCACAACTACCGGAATATCAGCCTCTGTCATCTCATCCAACCAAGCACGTAGCTCAGGAGTCCCATCAGGGTTGTTCCAAGCAATCAAGGTATTGTCCAAATCGACCAAGACGGCACGAATACCGTGTTCACGTAACTGGTCAGGTTTCAAATCATAAACAGCCTCCACCATAAAATGGGGCCTATAATCGTCTATAGTCATTTTCTCTCCAAAATGTTAGTTTACCTCTTATTCTACCATATTTTTAAGGTTTATGTGTGGGACTTAAGTCCTATTTTTTAAGAACATCCTTTACAGAACAATAAAGAAAAGAGCCACGATCACTCAGGCTCCAATCTTATCTTTGAATTTTTTCTTGTTTTTTAAGGGCAACTAAATTCTTAAGCGATATGATGATAACAGCAAGAACAATTAAAATCATTCCAAGCACATCAATGGCAAAGAAGTGGTCACCCATGATTAAGACCGTTAAAATGACCGATGCCACAGGTTCTACCGAGGCCAGGAGACTGCCTTTTACAGCGCCAACCATGGTTGTCCCCTTAAGGAAAACTGTGTAGGCAAAGACTGTCCCAATGAAGACCAAGCCAAAGAGTGCTAAAAGATTTCCACTAGTCAAGGGTAGCTCGTACTTCCAGGCTTGGATAGCAATCGGAAAGATTAAACCACCGATCAACAGACCTAAACCAATGACAATCAAACTTCCCCATTTTTCAATAGCCTTAGCAGGCAGTAAGATATAAATTGCATAGGTCACCGCCGAAAAGAGACCCCAGAACAAGCCCAGAGGTGTAATCGCCAGCTCCCTTATCTGACCATGCGTTGCGATGGTAAAGGTTCCCACAATAGCCAGGATAATCGCCACTAGCTCTGCTGCTGTTGGGAACCTACGATATTTTGCACATACAAAAGCCAGGATGATAACTGGGGTGACATACTGCAAGACCGTCGCTGTCCCAGCATTAGTGTATTGAATAGCACTAAGATAGGCGTACTGATTTAGTACCAGACCAAAGAGCGCAAATAAGGCGATACTTACTAAGGTTTTTCTATCTTTAATAGCTTGTACTAATTTGTCTCGCTGCCTAAAAAAGACCGAAGCCGTTAGTAAAATTCCAGACAGAAGCAAACGTAAACTCGTCAAAAGATTGACATTAACACCATGAGCCATTAGGTATTGACCAGAAACTCCTGAAAATCCCCAGGCAATTCCTGCAGTTATGACCATCAGACTACCTTTTAGCGTCTTTGACATAGTCGCCTCCCAAATCTATTTGTTTCTGTTATTGTAACACAAAAAGGTCGAAACAAAACGGTTTCGACCTTTATCTATTCATTCGACCTTTATAAGCTTATTCTGGTTGAACCAAGATTTTAATTTGAGATTTATCTTGGGTTAATTCAACAAAACCTTCTTCAACGATATTCTCCAATTTAATTTTCTTAGTAACCAATTTATCAGCAGGGAAGTAGCCTTGTTCCATCAATTCCAAAACTTTAGGGAAGATGTGACGGTAGGCAATAATTCCTTTGAGAGATTTTTCTTGGATGGCGAATTCATTTGGATTGATGCTGGCTTCACGTTCCCAGATAGATACGACCATACATTCCCCAGCTTTATGAACAGCTGCAAGGGCTTGGCCTAAAACAACCGGAACCCCAGTAACTTCGTAAGAAACATCTGCTCCACCGCCTGTCAAACGATGGATAGCCTCTACGACTGTTTCCCCTTCTTCTGGGCGAACAACAATTGCTCCCAATTCTTCTGCTTTCGCTTGGCGTTCAGGAGACAATTCAACCGCATAGATTTTTGATGCTCCTGCTGCACGAAGGGCTTCAACGATCAAAAGACCAATTGGACCCAAGCCAAAGATAACAGCTGTATCCCCAGCTTTCAAAGCAGATTGACGGACTGCATACACAGCTACAGCAGCAGGTTCTGTAAGAGCGGCTTGTTCATAGCTCAAGCTATCTGGAATCACATGGACAAGATCACCATCAAGGACACAGTATTTCGCAAAACCACCATCTGCAGCGAGGCCGACGAAGTTCAAGTTTGGATCAAGGTTATAATCACCAATCAAGTTGTGCTCTGCAAGAATTGGTTCGATGGTTACACGATCGCCAACTTTGACACGAGTCACATCACTTCCGACTTCTACAATCTCACCAGAGAATTCATGTCCCAAAGTAACCGGTGCTTTTTGACCAGAATACACATGTTCTTCTGTTGGAATGAAGATTGGTCCATCCAAATATTCATGCAAATCTGTACCACAGATTCCTGTGAACTTGACTGCCACTTTTACTTGATGAGGCTGTACTTCAGGTACTTCCACTTCTTCGATACGAACGTCTTTCGCTGCATGCCAGCGAGCTGCTTTCATAGTAGCCATATGATGATCTCCTTGTTTTCACAATTTTTGGTTTTCTTTTCAGGAAACTTTATACATCAAATTGTAAACGTTTTCTTTTTACTTGTCAAGGAAAAAGGGACCAAAAAAATAAGGGAAGTATCCTATGAAGTACCTCCCTAATCTAAACAATAGTTACCTTATTTCTTTTTGATTCCAGACACCTCTAGCCACCAACCTACAACCCAGCCAAGGACTAAAAGATAATTTTCAAGTGCACCTATGGCGTTGACTGAGTGATGATGTTGAAGATAGCTAAGGAAATGATTAGTCCCAATCCCGAGGCCTCCAATAATCAAAGCTATCAGTACAGCTCTCAAATAAAACCAATCGTATTTGAAGTTTACGGCAATCAGGATGACAAGGACTGCCACATTCCAAATACCAATCTCCCTCTGCCAGCCAACTGAAATACCGTACCCCGAATGACTTCCCATATAAGTTGGGAAGAACAGCTGAAAAATAATGGCACCAGTCATGGCTAGGATGACAAGGATAAATAGGACTCTTAAGAATTTGTTCATAGGGTTGCTCCTACTTAATAGATGTTTTATTGAATACCATTAGTATAACAAAAAAGACCTTAACAAAGTTAAGATCTTTAACCATAAATTAAGCTTCTTGTTCTTCTTTCAACAATTTCTTATCGTAAACACGAATGAATGGGAAGTAAACAAGGAAGGCAGCAACTGCACAGACAAGAGCAACTAAGACAGCACGGAGATCTGCTGTTCCTAAGAAGGCTCCGATTCCCACTGGGGTTGGCCATGGAACTTGTGCAATAACAGGATTAATCAAGTGCAATGCATTAACAAAGTAGTAAATAGTAGCTGTAACCATTGGAGCTAAGATAAATGGAATCGCTAATGCTGGATTATAGATAATTGGCAAACCAAAAATCAAAGGTTCATTAATGTTGAACAATGCTGGAACAACTGAGGCACGTCCAATCGCTTTAAGTTGCTCTGACTTAGCAGCAAAAGCAATGTAGAGACACAGACCAAGAGTTGCACCTGATCCACCAGCGATAACAAACATGTTAGAGAACTCACCAGCTACAGCATAGTGTCCTCCAGCAGCATTTTCTGCCATGTTAGCAAGTGCGATAGGGCTAACGAAAGCAAAGATAATGTTAGCACCATGAATCCCTACAATCCAGAGGAGTTGAGTTAAAAGATAAATAATCATTAATCCAATCCATGAGTTAGTTAGGTTAGCAACAAACCCAAATGGAATAGCAATAACTTTAAAGATGTCAGTTCCCAACGCCACGAGTGCACCGTTAATAAAGATAACTACAAATGCAACGACGAATCCTGGAATCAAGGCTGTAAATCCGCGAGAAACCCCTTCTGGAACAGCTTCAGGCATTTTAATAACCCAATTACGTTTTACACATGTACGATAAATAAGAACTGTCACAATAGCCATGATAATAGCTGTGAAAATACCAGTAGTACCAAAACGAGTAACGCCATTGCCCATTGCCCAACCGTCAACAACGACTGCACCTTCTTTAAGGCTACCTACAGCTTTCATCATTCCACCGTCAAAAATGATTTGTGGAACGGTCATAATGAACGCCATGAGCGCAAGAAGAGCACCGTTAAGAGGATTCATATTTATTTCTTCTTCTTCTGCATAGATTTTAGTTAACTCATAAGCAAGTGAGAGAACAAAGTAAAGAGAGAGGGAACCCATAGTAGCATAGTTAGCAACCATGTATAGAGAAGTAAACTTATCAAATGAAGCTGAGAAAATATCAGCTACAATTGGCCAGAATGAGAAAGCTTGTGGCAGAATACTAAATACCAAGAACATTGACCCAACAATAGTAAATGGTACAGCTGCCATACCTGCTGCCGTGATTGCACGTACAACTTTAAACTGGGCAAGTTTTCCCATTGGTCCCATGACATGATTTTCAAGGAAACCAAATAATCCGTTTTGTTGATCCATAATCGGACCTCCTTAATAATAATTATATATATTTCAATAGCAATCCTTTTAAAAGTTGTTATAAGGTTATAGAACTCTTTTCTAACTGGATAAAGCGTTGATAAGCCTTATCTTTACGTTCATATATTTCTTGAATTCTTTTAAGATTTAGCAAGCAAAGGCCTAAACCTAGTAAAAGAATAACAAAAACGAAGAAACGTGCAGCTTGATTATTTTCAAAAATTGGGAAAAGAGTTGTAAACAGACTTGTCCAAGTTAGAACAAGTAGTCCCACCTGAATAACAGCTTGCGAGCGAACAAACATCTGAGTCACTTTCAAACGTTCATCACGCTTGCCATACAATCGAAACTGCTCAACAGTAGCCAAAATCGCTAATACAATTAACGTAATAGGGAAAACAATAACAAAAGAAGGACGAATAAATTGATTCAAAAGCCAATAAAAATTGCCAAAAAAGAAGAGTGCTATTGTATAACGTAGAAGAAGGTAGCGATTAAAGAAAGTATTTTTTAATGCTGTCTCCCGACGTTGACGCTCGATTTCTAGTTGTTCTTTTTTTGTCATTGTCTTCCTCCTTGTTTAACTATATCTATTTAGCCAACCTTTCTATGAAGAACTAGCATTTCTTTTGCCACTTCCAATAGAGTCATTGTGGTCATTAAATGGTCTTGAGCATGGACCATGATAATTTCAATCTTAATTTCTACACCACTTGCATAGTCTTGCAAAAGTTTTGTTTGTGCATGGTGTGCTTCTAAAATTTCTTCATTTGAATGGTCTAACTTAGCTCCTGCTTCGTCAAAGCGACCTTCTCGCATATCAGCAAACGCTTCATGAATTTCTGTTCTAGCAGTACCTGAATGAAGAATAATTTCAAAGGCTGCAACCTGTAGTTCTTCTTGATTCATACGAACCTCCTATGTTATTTTTTCAAATATTGTAATAAACTCATCAAAATCCTTGCACTTGATTAATTGCTTTTGTAAATCATCATTTTCTGTTAAGGAAACAATTTTTACCGTCACATCCGCCAATCCTTCATTCCCATATTTAGATGGTGATAAAAGAAAAACAAGTTGAATATGTGAGCTTTGACTATCCCAAGATACAGGTTCTTGACAGATAGCAACTGAGATCTTCACTTCTTTTCCCAAAGGCTTAATTGGGTGAGGAACTGCAATTTTTTCGGAAAAGACGACTGAGCTTAATTCCTCACGCTGTTTTATTTCATAAAGTAGAGACTGTTTGAAGTCCACTGATTCATCGACAGATAGAGACTCAGCCATTTCTTCCAATAGTCGTGTTTTATCGCCTTTCGTCCACAGAAAGAAATTATCTCGGCTAAAGTACTGTTTAAAATTGTCGTCTTCAATAAGGGCTACTTCTGAACGTTTCCTAATTTTCGAGACTTGCATCTGATTCATAGCATGACGAATCTGAGATATTTCGTCAGATTTAAGAAAGACACTCACCGTAAAAACTGGTATCTGAAAGTAAAGGTTCGATAAATCAACAGCCGATACAATAAAATCAATACCATCTATCTTTTCTTGGTTCAACTCATAGTAACCTATGACATCAACTACCTCTATACGATTCCCAAGTTCAGACTCAAGGCGATTTCGGAGCATTTGAGCAGCTCCAAAACCTGTTGCACAAATCGCCAATACTGAAAATTTATGGTTTTCTTTCCGACGTTCGATGGCAGCCAAGAAATGAAGACAGACATAAACTATTTCATCATCAGATATAGTAGCCTGTGAAAAAGCTTCCATATTTGCAAGAACTTCCTTGGTCATGAAGAAGACGTCACTATAATTCTGTTTAACCTCATCTACCAATGGATTACTAAGATTAATATGACTGGCTAAACGTACCTGTAAGGTCATCAAATGAGTTATAAGACTCTCAATAAGTTGAAAATCCGAAGAAAAGTGATATATGTCCTCTAACCCTAAGGTTTTAAAGCTTTGAACCACCGAGTCTCTCAGTGCCTCTTTAGAAAACTCTGTTTGATTGTTTTGGGGTAACTGACTTTTAGCTAACAGATGTAGGGTAATATAATCAATCTCTTGAACTGGAAATTCCTGATTGGTTACCTTGCTAACTCTTGAAAGAATCCTCTTAGCAACCCGACGTTCAATATCATTATCTGCCATCTGACAATCTAAGTTACTTATTTCAAAACCAGACTTGATACGGCCTATTGCTAAAGCTATATGAACAACTAAATTTTGTAAAACAAAATCCGACAACTTTAGATTGGCTTCCTGACATTCTTCTAAAACAATCTTTGCCAATTCCTCTAATGGAAGATTTTGGTCAAAAAAATTTGATTTCACATAAGAGTGCAATGCTTTAAAAAACTGGTTCTCCAAGAAATAACTCATAATAAAGCGACGTTTGTCTCGTTCTTCACCAGAAACGTAGACACCTTTATTCGCTCTACTTTCTATAGTTAGGTTATACTCAGCCAGCATCTGGCGTATCTTTTTAAAATCATTAGACAAGGTTGAGCGACTGACATATAGCTCCTCAACTAAATCATCAAAAAGAACTGGAACCTGTTCAAACAAGAGCTTATTTAAAATGAAGGCTAGCCGATCATCACTTTGGGACATGGAAGATTTTGTATTATAATCATCTCCTAATTCATAAATCAGACGAAAAGTTTGGCAAGCTTCTTGGCTTTCAAAAAACAGTCTATAACCTTGTCCTTGTTTTGATACTAAGCTAACACCTTGAAGGTTTAAGGTTTGATCAATTGATTTTAAGTAACTACGTACAGTCCTATCCGAGCAGGACAAGTATTCAGCAAGCTCTTTACTCGTAACATAACGTTCCCTATGCTTTATCAAGAATTGAAGGATGCTTTTTTCCCTAGTTTTTGACAATCACATATCCTCCTAAAAATGATATATTCACCTTCTATTATAGGATATTTTCACACCTTTACTTCTTTTTATCGAGCATAAGTTACATTATGAATCATTTATAATCTAGTCAACAGATAATATTAACTAACATCTATTTTTTTACACTATTTCTTTAACAAAAATTAGATGTTTTCTACAATTAAATTAGCCATTTTTTCAATTCCCATTGGAATTGGAATGTAAGCTTGTGGTGGAATTTGAACAACTGGTTTTCCGACTTTAGCCCCTGCCTCTTCAAACTGTTTAAAATACATTTTTGTTTGAGGACTTACAAGGTATAAATCAAATTCTGATGCTGCAATAGCTTTTCCGCCCTCAGTGGCACTAATAGCGTCAACCTCAATATCCTGACCTTTCCCCTTTAGAAACTCAGTTGTTTTCTTTGCCATAAGTGATGAAGACATTCCAGCTGCACAAATAATCAATGCTTTTGCCATAAGATTTTCTCCTTTAATCTAATCCCATCAAATTGATACCTGATTGGGTTACTTCTTATTTACACTTTAATTATAAAATAAAGCGCTTACAATTACCATTTCTGATTTTTCCTCAACGATACGGAAAATAATTATTTGTACTTTAATTTATAAATCAAAATAATACCAGATAGTAAAAAGGAAACACTATTAGCCAAAATCAAAGGTAAGTCACCAATATGAAGGCCATGAGCAAGCCACAAAGCAATACCAATAACCTGCATAACATACATCCCTAAGGCAATTGATTAAGTATCTTTTGTTTTTACCACACGCACAACTTGCGGCAAAAAGGCAAATGTTGTTAAAATTGCTGCAATACTACCAATCATATTTATTCTCCTATGTTTACTAAAGAAGCTGGGAATACACCCAGCTTCTTAGTTTTATTCCATCGTTGCACCATTAGATGCAATAACTTCTTTATACCAATTAAATGATTTCTTTGGTGAGCGTTCATAAGTCCCTTGTCCATCATCATCTTTATCCACATAGATAAATCCGTAACGTTTTCTCATCTCACCGGTACCAGCTGAAACTAGGTCTATGCAGCCCCAAGGAGTATATCCCATCAAATCAACACCATCTTCAACTACAGCTTTTTTCATTTCACGAATATGAGCCCCTAGGTAATCAATCCGATAATCATCATGAACCATGCCATCTTCTTCAACTTGGTCTATAGCACCAAAACCATTTTCAACAATGAATAATGGCAAATGATAGTGATCAGTAAACCAGTTTAATGCATAACGTAAGCCCTCTGGGTCAATCTGCCACTCCCACTCAGATGCCTGAACATAATTATTTTTAACCAAATCTTCTGTTTCAAGATAATCGAAATAAGGATTATTCTCACGATGAGAATCGATAGCGAAAGACATATAGTAACTAAATCCAATATAGTCTACTGTTCCTCCAAGTAAATCCTCTTTATCTTGATCTGTAAAATCAACTGAGATTCCTTTACGTTCCCAATACTTGAGAATGTGTTCAGGATATTTACCCAAAACATGTACATCAGTAAAGTAATAACGTTTTTGCATAGCCTTCATAGCCATTAAAATATCTTTAGGATTACAAGTTGCAGGATAAATAGGACACATCGCAATCATACAACCAATTTGAAAATCTGGATTAATTTCATGACCAATTTTTACTGCTCGAGCAGAAGCTACTAACTCATAGTGTGCTGCTTGATACATAATAGCTTCTCGGTCGTCACCTTCCTCATATACAATACCAGAGTTCGTAAATGGTGCAAAATCTTCCTGGTAATTGGCCTGATTGTTGATTTCATTAAAGGTCATCCAGTATTTAACTTTATCTTTATAACGTTTGAATACGACTTCCGCAAAGTGAGCAAAGAAATCAATCAATTTTCGATTTTTCCACCCACCGTATTCTGTAACCAAATGATAAGGCATCTCAAAATGAGATAACGTAATTACAGGTTCAATTCCATACTTCAAGCACTCATCAAAAAGATCATCATAAAATTGCAAACCTTCTTCATTGGGCTCTAACTCATCACCTTTTGGGAAAATACGTGTCCAGGCAATCGATGTTCGGAAGCACTTAAATCCCATTTCAGCAAAAAGTGCAATATCTCCTTTATAACGATGGTAAAAATCTATAGCCTCATGGTTTGGATAATATTTACCTTCCAAAACTCCCGGGGTAATTTCACGGGCAACTCCATGACGACCAGCAGTCATCACATCAGCAACACTGATTCCTTTACCACCTTCTTGCCATCCACCTTCAAGTTGATGAGCAGCAACAGCACCACCCCACAAAAATCCATCTTTAAAAGTAGTCATCGTTTTTCCTCCTGACTTTGATACTTCTATTATAAACTCCATAAGCGGCAATGAAAACGCATTCTTTTTCCATAATACTACGGAAAGTAATAGGTCATCTTTTGCTTGAAAACGTTTTAGATAAAGAGTATACTATGTCTCATAAGGAGGCAATAATATGAATTTCATACAGTTTTTAATTGCTTTTGCAGGACTTGTTGTTGGAGTTAGCGCTGTTGCTATACTCTTCTGGTACTTAAGTAAGACTTTGAAGAAAAACGTCATTGTACGTAATAGTAATACCTTTACTATTGTTCATCTTAAAGAGCTAGATCAATACCCTGACTTACTTAAGAATACTGATTTTAAGAAAATGGGAGACTGGACTGTCCATGATAACGGACATGAATTCCGAGGAACTGCTAATGTCTCTAAAGAAAAACTTCGTCAATGGATTATTGATAAATATCAATTAAAAGCTCATCAAGTTATTGTCACTGTTCCTGAAGAAATGAAGGTTGCTTCAGCTCTTCCTCATTTCTAAAGTCACTTAGTCTTTTTCAAAAACTCCTACGAACTCCACTCGTTAGGAGTTTTTGTATACCCTAATAATAGATAAAAAACCAACCTCTCGGCTGGTTCTTTATCTATTATTCTTCTTTCAACTTCGCCAATTCTTGGGCAAGTAGCTTGAGGGCTACTTGTGGGTTGGCTTGGCCTTTGGTTGCTTTCATGAGGAAGCCTGTGAAGGCCTTGTCAGCGTTACGTTTCCCTGACTTGAAGTCGTCTACGGCTGCTTCATTTTCTGCAAAGACTTGGTGGATGATTGGGATCAAGACTTCAGGGTCTGAAATCTGTACCAATCCAGCTTTTTCGACGTATTCACGCGCACCTCCACCGTTTTTCGCCAAATGAACGAAGACTTTCTTAGCAATCTTAGAAGAGATGGTTCCATCTTCGATGATGGCAATCATTTCTACCAAGTTTTCTGGTGTCAACTTGATTTCTTCAAGCGTTTTACCTTCTGCGTTCAAGAATTGAGCCACTTCACCTTGGAGCCAGTTAGACACTTGTTTAGCGTCTCCGCCAAGGGCTACGGCTGCTTCAAAGAAGTCAGATGTGACCTTAGTAGCTGTCAATTGGTTGGCATCATAGTCAGACAAGCCAAGCTCTGCCACATAGCGAGCACGGCGGTCTTTTGGAAACTCAGGCAATGATGTACGCATTTCCTCAATCCACTCATCTGAGATTTCAAACAAGGGAAGGTCTGGTTCTGGGAAGTAACGGTAATCCGCTGCCCCTTCTTTGACACGCATAAGAATCGTGCTCTTGTTGGCCTCATCATAACGGCGTGTTTCTTGACGAATAACACCACCTGAACGCAAGATTTTCGCTTGACGCTCCACTTCGTATTCAAGACCTTTACGGACGTTTGAGAAAGAGTTCAAGTTTTTCAACTCCGTCTTGGTACCAAATTCCTCTTGACCGTATGGGCGAAGGGAAATGTTGGCATCCACACGCATAGACCCTTCTTCCATCTTGACGTCAGAAATACCTGTGTATTGAATGACTTCTTTCAAAGCTGTCAAATAAGCATAGGCTTCTTCCGGAGAACGCATATCTGCTTCAGAGACAATCTCGATCAATGGCACCCCCTGACGGTTGAGGTCTACATAAGAGAAACCGTCTGTTCCGTGGGTGTTCTTACCGGCATCTTCTTCCAAGTGGGCACGTTCAATCCCGATTTTCTTAGTTGAGCCATCTTCCAATTGCACTTCAATCCAACCGTTGTAACCGATTGGTTCGTCAAATTGCGAAATCTGGTAGGCCTTTGGATTATCAGGGTAGAAATAGTTCTTACGGTCAAAGTGCATGTGCTGATGGATATCCATATTCAGGGCCAAAGCAGCCTTAATACCAGCGTCCACAACACCCTTGTTCAAAACAGGAAGCACCCCTGGGAAAGACCAGTCAATCACATTGGTATTGGCATTTTGCTCGTTCCCAAAGTGGGCAGAGGTTGGTGAGAAAATTTTTGAGTTTGTATTCAATTCAACATGGACTTCAAGTCCGATGACTGTTTCAAAGTTCATTAATTGTCACCTCCGAAAATAAGGGGTTGTTGCTTGTGATAATCCGTTGTTGCTTCAAAAGCAGCTGCAGCTTGGTAGATGGTTTCTTCCGAATACTTAGGACCGATCAACTGCAAACCAACTGGAAGACCTTGCGCAAAACCTGCAGGAATCGAAATTCCTGGAAGACCTGCCAAGTTAACTGGAATGGTCAACAAGTCAGCCAAGTACATGGCAACCGGATCATGGTTGAGCGAATCCAAATCAAAGGCCACGCTTGGAGCTGTTGGACCAAGGATGAGGTCGTAATCCGCAAAGACTTTTTCAAAATCTTGGATAATAAGGGTACGGACTTGACCAGCTTTCTTATAGTAAGCATCGTAGTAACCAGATGACAAACTAAAGGTACCCAGCATGATTCGACGTTTCACTTCATCACCAAAGCCTTGGCTACGAGTGTTCACATAGATGTCATCCAAGTTCTTGGCATCTTCCGCACGGAAACCATAACGAATACCATCGAAACGTTGCAAGTTTGATGAAGCTTCAGATGAAGCAATGATGTAATAAACGGCAACCCCGTATTTAGAATGAGGCAGGCTGACTTCTTCGACAGTTGCTCCCAATTTCTCAAAGTGCTTCGCCGCATTAAGGATAGTTTCTTTGACTTCTGGGTCAATTCCTTCACCGAGGTATTCCTTAGGAAGGGCAATCTTCATGCCCTTGATGTCTTGACCAATCTTAGAAGTAAAATCGGCTACGCGTACTGGCGCTGAAGTTGAATCTTTGGCATCTTCACTGGCAATGACATTGAGCAATTGGGCATTTTCCTTAACGGTTTGTGAGAAGGTACCAATCTGGTCAAGTGAGCTACCAAAGGCAATAAGACCGAAACGAGAAACTGTTCCATAGGTTGGCTTGAGACCAACAATCCCGTTGAAGGCAGCTGGTTGGCGGATAGAACCACCGGTATCAGAACCAAGAGACAAACGAACTTGCCCTGAAGCGACAGAAGCTGCTGAACCACTAGAAGATCCACCAGGCACCTTGCTGTGGTCCCAAGCATTCTTGGTTGGTCCATAGTATGAAGTTTCACCAGATCCACCCATAGCAAATTCATCCATGTTGGTCTTCCCGATGACAATCATATCTTTGGCTTTTGCATTGGCAACAGCTGTCGCATCAAAGATAGGCTCGTAGTTGTAGAGCATTTTTGAAGCAGCAGTCGTCAAGATACCATCTGTTGAGATATTGTCTTTGACAGCGAGTGGAATCCCTGACAGGAGGTTATCTGCATCGATTCCTTTTTCGTCAATAGCCTTAGCTTGGGAAAGTGCTGCTTCTTCAGCCACCGTCACAAAGGCATTGACCGCTTCTTCACGCGCCTTGATATCGTCAAGTGTTGCTTGGGTCAATTCGGTTGCTGAAATTTCCTTAGAGACAAGGAGGTCGTGCAACTCTTCAATGGTTTTATTGTTGAATGACATTAGGCATCTCCTCCATCTTCTAGGATAGCTGGTACCTTAATGTAGTAGTTATCTTTTTCAGGTACATTTTTAAACAAGCGGTCACGGTCTGTCCCTTTTTCAGCAACATCCGGACGCAATACAGTCTTGCGATCCGCCATGGTCGTTGTTGGGGCAACACCTGTTGTGTCCACTTCTTCCAATAATTCCACCATATCAACAATCTTCGATAAGGTTGTCGCAAACTCAGCTGTCTCTTCTGGAGAGAATTTCAATTTTGAAAGATTGGCAACGTGGGTTACCTCTTCTTGCGTAATTTTCATCTTGCTTCCTTTCGTGAAATGATGATTTTTCAATACGTTCTATTTTACCATAATTAGGCCTATTTTGCTTGGAGGATAAAAAAACTGTAGTAACTTTTTTGTCACTACAGTTTCAAGAAATAGAGCTTTTTCAAAACACTTATCGTATGGCTATCAAGAGCTTTCTCCAGGCTTCTAGAATTTCAGGTTTCAAATACTGTTTTGCCAACTCATATGAGGCTTGGTGCATAGACTCAAGATCACTTTCTAAGGCAAATACAATCTTGTCGGTCATCTGAGAAACAAGTAGATCCTCATCCATAGTCTCGCTATAAGGGACCAGAAAGCCGTTTTTACCATCTTTGATGAAAGTTGGATTGCCATAACGGGCGTCAAAACCAACCAAGGCTAGACCTGCTCCCACCGCTTCCATCAGAGTCAAACCAAAGGTCTCCCACTGAGAGGCGGTGACATAAAGTTCATACTGTGGGTAAACTTCACGCAAATCCGCATGACCCCGAAGTTGGATGAAGTCACCTGCCCCAAGAGTATCAATCAGATCTTGTAGATTCTCTTGCTCGCCACCTTTGCCGTAGATGTCAAAGTGAAGATTTGGCTCTTTTTCATGAGCAAGGGCGACTGCTCTTATAGCTAAATCCAAGCGTTTACGTGGGTCCAATCGCGAAGCCGTCATCAAACTAAGAGGCTTCCTCTGCTCCTCTGGAAAACTAAGGTTATCCAAATGTCCTACTGCTAGGTCATGAATACTAGCATCTGTTACACCTTGCTTTTTCAGGGTATTCTCTAAAACAGCCTTTTGTGCCTCCGTAGCTGTAATAAAGAAATCAAAACGTTGGGCGTACTTAAAGATGTAATAATACTCATAGTAGAGGTCGCCATTTTCAAACTCATGCTCTGAATGAAAAACGAAGCCTAACTTTGCAGGTGTATTCAATTCATAAATCGGTCGCATAAACTCCATCAAGGAGGCCCTATCCAGCAACAAGGTATCCGCAGTTATCAATGGAAGTCTTGCTAGAAAACAACGCATGACCTCTGTTTTTGTTACTAAAATCTCAGTTCCCAACCTATATAACCAGCTGGTCCCTTGCTTGAGTTCTTCAAAGGCGATGCGACCATCTTTATTGTGATAACTTCTCCTGATGATAATGCCTTTTTCAAAGTATTCTGTGACTAATTTACTTGTTCCATACCACTCACGTTTTAAAAGCATACCATTGACGTGGTAATCCACATACCGCACACAACCTTTTTGGTAGGAATCCATCTTGAAGACTAAAGAAGTGCCATCAGAACAGACATAAACAGAGTCTGTTTCGCTTTGACTCTTCAAATCTAGACGTGTCAACTTAAATTTTTGCTGCAAGGCCCCCACTGTCAAGGATGGGATATGACTGTCTTGATCTGTAAAGCTAAGATAGGCATGGAGGAGTTCCTCGTAGCGATGCCCTAAAGAAAGATAATAGTCTAATTTATAGGGTTGTGGCCAAGTCGTAAAGACAAACTTAGCAGGCTCATTTAATTCACGTAGCATCAAAGCTCTCGACGCCTGGGCCACGTCAACACCATTAGGCTCAAAGCCCACCAATAGGTTAAAGGTGTAAATTGTCATCTTCTTCCCCCTTCAATCTAGTAAAGAAAGCTAAGATTTCTTCTCTCTCGGCGAGTTTCAAAACCTCTTTCTGACTTTCAAGAGCCTTAGGGTAAAACTCTGGTTGCTGTAAGAGTTGTCGGAAACCTTGCTCTAGTTCCTCTAAGGAAGTATAGACCGTTGGTAAGTCCTTATAGTAGTGACGATGAACCGTTGATTCCAAGCCATAAAGTAGCTGCCCATTTTCAATCGCATCCAATGTTGCATCAGATACTTCACTTCCATAATTCAAGTCTAAATAAATGAAACATTTCCTTAGTAGCTCTTGGTATTTCTCCTGACGAATCCCTGGGTAAAGATGGACATTTCCCTTATCTTCGAGACAAGTCAATTTAGGTCCCATACTAGTTTGGGCTCCGATGTGAAAGTCAATATCCGGAAAAGCATCAACCAAGTCAGCAAGTCCCTCAATATTTTCAGAAGCAGTCATCACCATAGCCTGAGGCACAAAAGTCTGAGAACCTTCTTGTTTAGCACCAGCTAAATAAATCATGCCTGACCAACGTTCCTCTTGTGGATAATAATTAGTAATCAAAACATGATTCACTTGACTTTGAATAAACTCAAGACCATCATGACTGTCGGAGCAATAGACCAGACGATTAGCATTCAAGGTCTGCAAAATCGGGATTAGATTGGAATCCATACAGATGATAGCTTCGTCTGACTTTAGGATTTGATTCAAAACAACCTTGGTTAATTCTTCCCTACCCGAGAAAATCCTATCTCTTCCTTCAAATCCCTGATCAATCAAGTACCCATCTTGAATATAGTGAAGCAAGACCTCTTCTTGATTACGATTAAAGTAAATATCCATAATGCCTTGTCCCTGATCATCCAGAAGACGCTGTTTGGTACGCCAGCCATAGCGATTATAGTCGTCTATCGCAACAACTTCTTCCCCTTGTCCAAACCATTGGACTTGTTTGACCGTACGTTCCTTTAGATTGTCACGAAAAATGACACTAGCACGACGGTCTTGACCATCAAAAATATAGGTCGTAATCCCCAAAGTCCACAATTCCCAATATAGAGGAACTGACAAATCGTTAAAAAAGAGTGGTTTCCCTTGATAATCTTCCTCAGAGGAATAAATAAATGACGATGCTAAACTAATAGTGTCCTTATCAATATCCGTTTCAAAATTCGTGTAAAACACACGCGACTGAATACCAAAGGAGTCTAGTGATCTTCTCAGTTTTTCCGTTGCCTGACTAGGTTCTTGTGCAATAATGAGCATAGTTATCCTTTCTGACTAATCCAAGCTATAATAGCTTAACCCTTGACCTTTATTGCTCCAAAAATCTCAAGTTAACCTGTGCCGTCTTATAGGTCTCAGTATCTTGAAGATTAGCTTCTTCCATCTTTTCAATCGCCCGTTTTAGACGCGTCTTATAAATATAACGGTGCCAGGTCAAATCATAGCCCAACATACCTAGCAAAGCTAGTTTTTCATTCTTAGCTTCCATCTCATCTAAAACACGCTTCTCAGTCCAGACCTGTGACAGCGTATCCTTACGACCCACTCGGTACCAGTAGATACATTTCTCAGTATGAACCACACGATTGGCCTTTAACAAGAGTTTATACATCAGGAAATTATCTTCGACATTTTTCCCGACAGGAAAACGAAGGTCCTCGAATAAGGAAATCTTGTAGAGTTTCATCATGGCACATGCCCAGGCCATATCTCTTGTCTCTTGGATGGCATCCTGATCTATAATGTCTCTCCCCTCATAAAGGGTTTCAGAATAATCGTTCTCCGTTACCTTAATCAAGAACTTACTTGTACTTTCATTGAACAAGTTATAGTTGGCAATAGAAACATCTGCTTCATACTTTTTAAGCTGAGTGTACAAGGTCTCCACATAATCCTCTGTTACCCAGTCATCTGGGTCTACAAAAGTGATGTAATCACCTGTGGCTAAGTCAATTCCTGTATTTCGGGCTGCAGATAAGCCCCCATTAACTTGTCGCACATAGCGAATACGTTGGTCTCTCTTGAAAAATTCCCTGCAAATCTCCTCTGAATTGTCAGGAGAACCATCATTGACAAGAATGATTTCAAGGTTTGGATAAGTCTGATTCACTATCGTTTCCAAACACTGCTTCAGGTAAGCTTCCACATTATAAATGGGAATCACAATACTCACTACTTCTTTATTTTCCATGGTCTATCTCTCAATCGTATCTATATAGTCTCGAACTGCCTCTACCATTTGGTCTACTTGGTCATTCTTGAACACTTGATTTTTCCCAGTGTGGTCATGATTGGTCCCTTCAAAAGAGAAAATTGGAAGACCCAACTGATGAATCGTTTCTGTGATATGATCAACCTCGTCAAATGGGTTGATATCCAAATAAAAATCTATTTTTTCCAAAACCTTTCGACTGGTCAATGGATCAAAGGATGGATAGAGAATAAGGTTTGGATACTGCTCCAATTTTACCAAATTAAACCCGAAATGAGAATGAGCCAAAACATGAAAAGCTACATCTGGAAGAGCCTGCAGTAAATGTTCCAATTCAAAGATGTCTGCCGTATTAGTATAAATAGCCGTATGGTAAGGAAAATCACCTACCATATCACTAAAGCTAAGCTTTAAGGATGGCTTTCTCAATAAGATGTCTTCCCAAGATAGGGCATAATAAAACCACCAAATATCTCTGAAACGATTGAAACGCTTAGAGGTCCAAGGTTTATTGTGAGAGGTGTAATGAATAACCGCTGGCACCCCTTTAAAAATATCATACCAATCCAAGTCCCCATATCTGTACTGATCCTTGTCAGAGCCTACTTGGAGATTATAAGTCCATGGAAGTTGGTGCCAAGAGTCCTTGAAATAAAGATTCAAAATCCCTTGATCGCCATAAACATTTTGGTGATGTTCCTTAGTTAATTCAAAAAGAGACTCTGTCACCTTGTGTTGTCGCCACCAATCGGTATCAATAACCATCAAACCAGCATTAAAACCTTCTGTCGTCGTCGGACGATCCACTACCGCTCCAATGCCAAATTCGTTTAAATCTACTTCAAAAAGTGGTGACAAATCCTGCGTGAAGATCATGTCACAGTCTAAATAGAGAACACGATCTTCTTGAACAAACTCGGGAATCACATAACGGAAAAAAGTCGCATAATGAATATGCGCACTTGGAAGCGAAAATTGTTTAAAGCTTTCTGCAGACACACGACAATTAAGAATTTCAGAATCAATAGCTTCTAAACGAAGATTCATCAACGTAAACCATTCTGTTGGTAAATTCTCATTTAGCACATAAATTTTCCACTGCCCTTTATGTGCACACAAAGATTTAAGAGCTACCTCTAACTTTTCCATATAGGATAGCTCAGCTACAAATACAACTGATTTTTTACCCATGTTTTCTTCCTCTCAAACTCTAACAAGAATATCATTTTTTAGAAAACATTACAATTTCTACCCCTTACAAAAAAAGCCAACCCTAAGGCTGACTTTAAATGGAGATCAATTTTCTCTTAGTGCTCGTTATATGCGTAAAACAGGATTCAGACTAGCACATGGCTTAGAACACCCAACACCTCTCAACTCATAGATGTCATTAGTCGAGAACTCACACCCTATTCTACAGAGGCACCGTTACTTGCGATAACTTCTTTGTACCAGTTAAATGATTTCTTCTTAGAGCGTTTAAGGCTACCATTACCATCATTGTCACGGTCCACATAGATGAAGCCATAACGTTTCTTCATTTCACCAGTTCCAGCAGAAACAAGGTCGATACAGCCCCAGGTTGTGTAGCCCCAAAGCTCTACACCATCTTCATTAATAGCATCACGCATAGCCTTGATGTGGGCTGCCAAGTAGTCGATACGATAATCGTCTTCAACATAGCCATTTTCATCTGGCGTATCCACAGCACCAAGACCATTCTCAACGATAAACATCGGTTTTTGGTAACGATCCCAAATAGCATTGAGGGTAATACGAAGACCTAGTGGGTCAATTTGCCAGCCCCACTCTGAAGCTTCCAAATAGGGATTTTTAATAGAGGCAAAGATATTTCCAGCAGTCTTTTCATTAACTTCTGGATCACCTGAAGCCACACGACTTGCATAGTAAGAGAAGGAAATAAAATCAACAGTATGCTCTTTAAGAAGGGCCAAATCTTCTTCCGTCTTCTCAAGCTCAATGCCATCACGTTCCCACTGTTTCTTAGCATAATTTGGATACTCTCCACGAGCTTGAACATCAGTAAAGAAATAGCTACTACGGTCTTCTTGCATAGCTGCCCAGTAGTCACGTGGATGGGCTGTATTTGGATAATATTGACCTGCTGCCAACATACAACCGACCTTATTTTCAGGGTCAATCTCATGAGCCAATTTCGTCACCATAGCTGAGGCTACCAACTCATGGTGAGCAGCCTGATATTTAACCTGCTCCTCATTCTCACCCTCTTCAAAGCAGAGTCCTGCTCCCATAAATGGGGCATGGAGAATCATGTTGATTTCATTGAAAGTGAGCCAGTACTTAACCAAACCTTTAAAGCGTGTGAAAAGGGTACGGCAAAGATTTTCATAGAAGCCAAGCATCTTACGATTACGCCATCCTCCATACTCGGTAATCAAGTGCATTGGACAATCAAAGTGTGTAATCGTCACCAAAGGTTCAATGCCATGCTTGTGACATTCCTTGAAGAGGTCCTCGTAAAAGGCAAGCCCAGCTTCATTTGGCTCAGCCTCATCACCCTTAGGAAAAATACGTGACCAAGCAATAGAAAGTCGATAAGTCTTAAAGCCCATTTCACCAAAGAGAGCAATATCTTCCTTGTAACGGTGGTACATATCGATGCTTTCCTTAGCTGGATAAAAATAACCATCCTCAAAATCAAACATCTTGCGACGTCCAGTAATAATCGAAAGGCGATCCTCACCAATTGGTACCACGTCAACATTGGCTAAACCACGCCCATCAGCATCATAGGCACCTTCACATTGGTTGGCTGCCGTCGCTCCACCCCACAAAAATCCATCAGGAAAAGTTAATTTTTTAGTCATTATTCTACCTCCTATATCTTTCGACTTAATATGGTAATAGTATACAATAGCATGTAATCGTTTTCTTATAGTAAACTACGGAAAACTGATACTATCCTATGATTTTAGACAAAAAATTGAGAGTAGGACAGATTCCCACTCTCAATCCTCTCTCCATTATGACAATGATAAAAAAAGAGTAAGAACTAACTCTTACTCCACAATTGTTGCTCCAAGAACATTTTTAAAATGTCCAATAGCAAAGTCATGAGCTTCAGGCGTCAAGGAGGCTGTTGCACTCTCTACCACCTCGATATCATAGCCCAAATTATAAGCATCAATAGCCGTATGTAACACACAAATATCTGTTAAAACTCCCGTCAAAACAACTGTCGTCACACGACGCTCACGTAAACGAATATCTAAATCCGTTCCGGAAAAGGCTGAATAGTGTCGCTTGTCCATCCAAAAGACACGATGGTCGTCCTTGATGGCATCATATACACCAGCTAACTTACCATAAAGTTCTCGCCCAGATGTCCCTGCAATATTGTGAGGTGGAAAGAGTTTAGTCTCAGGATGGAAGGTATCTCCTTCATCATGTCGATCCATGGCAACAAAGATATAATCCCCATTGTCATAGGCTTCTTGAGTTACCTGAGCAATACGATCTTCAATGGCTTGGGCAGGCTTACCAGCCGTCAACTTCCCATCATCTGCCACAAAATCATAAGAGTAATCAATTGATATCAATGCCTTTTTCATGCTACTTTCTCCTTTTAAAAAAAGTGGGGCAGGTCCTCCTACCTCACTCTCTTTCAGTATTCTTCTTATTCGTATTCTTTCAATTTGTCGTAGATACCTTCGTTAAGGACTTTAAGATAAGTCCCTTTCATACCGAGTGAACGGCTCTCAATAATACCAGCTGATTCCAACTTACGAAGGGCATTAACGATAACTGAACGCGTAATTCCGATACGGTCAGCGATAACAGATGCTGTCAAGCGACCTTCCAAACCGTCCAACTCGTTCAAGATAGCTGAAACTGCCTTGATTTCTGAGTAAGACAAGGTATTAATAGCCATGTTAATAGCTGTTTGTTTACGAATCGTTTCTTCCAAGTTCTCTGTTTGAAGGTTCAACAACTGCAACCCAACTACCGTAGAGGCTATCTCAACCAAGATAAGATCTTCATCCACAAAATCATGATCGTTACGCCAAATGATGAAAGAACCAAGACGCATACCACCACCATAGATAGGGGCAATTGTAGTCAAACCATCTGGGAAGTCATCTTTTGACTCCACTGGGAAAATGGTCAAGTCACTGTCAATACCAATGTTTTCTTGAGTATCATAAACACGGCTGATACCACGTGTGTATTCTTCTGGAAGTTGTTTAGCTTCAAAAAACTCTTCTACACGATCATTGTTGGTTTTGTACTTCATGGCAAAACCAAGGAGAGCACCACCACCATTAACGATAGCAGCGTTACAATCAATGATATCCGCCAATTGAGCAGCCATGTTGTTGTATGGAAGATCTCCTTCCAAGCTGTCTACTGAGCGTTGCAAGATAGATGTAATTTTACGTGTTTTAGCCAGCAAATTTGCCATATTTATTGTCTTCACTTTCTATTGTAGTCATAATAATATCAAGCCTTGTACTAATCTTCTGCGTCAAGACCCACTAGCCCTATCATTATAGCACACTTAACCCAGAAATTGCAAACAATTGTCTGAAAATTATTTATTATTCTACTATTCATTATATTAAGTATATTATGGCATTTTTAGGAAGAATGTTCAGATTTTGCTCAAACATATCCCCCTTTTAGAAACAATAAAAACCGGACAAGCCTTATTGTCCAGTTTTTTAAGGAATTAGCGCTTGTAATATGACAAGACTCGTTCGATTTTATTACCGAGATCAGCCAACTCTTCCACTCGAGGAAGATAGACAATACGGAAGTGATCTGGTTCATTCCAGTTAAAGCCTTTACCTGGAACTAGGAGAACCTTCTCCTTCTTCAAGAGACGAAGACAGAATTCTTCATCATCTTCAATATCATACATGTTTCGGTCAATCCTAGGGAAGATGTAAAGCCCTGCATCTGGCTTAACAGCTGATAGCCCTGGAATAGCGTTTACGGTATTCGTGATAAACTCACGTTGTTCATAGATACGCCCACCAGGAATCAAGAGCTCATCAACGGATTGGTAGCCACCAAGTGAAGTCTGAATAACGTGTTGAGAGAGCACGTTGGCACAGAGACGCATGTTAGCCAACATATTAAGCCCTTCAATATAGCCTTTGACATTCTTTTTAGGTCCAGAGAGAACCATCCAACCCACACGGAAACCACAGATGCGGTGAGACTTAGAAAGACCATTCATAGACACGCAGAAGACATCTGGTGCAAGACTAGCGATTGCAGTATGTTTCTTACCATCCATAACCAAGCGGTCATAAATCTCATCCGCAAAGATAATCAAATCATTTTGTCGAGCAATATCCACAATCTGTTCAAGAACATCCTTAGGATAGAGCGAACCTGTAGGATTATTGGGATTGATGACTACAATTGCCTTAGTATTTGACGTAATCTTTGATTTGATATCATCAATATCTGGATACCAGTTAGATTTTTCATCACATACATAGTGTACGGCATTACCGCCTGCTAGACTGACACAGGCTGTCCAAAGAGGATAATCTGGCATTGGGACCAAGACCTCATCTCCATCATCAAGCAAGGCCTGCATAGATATGGAAATCATCTCTGAAACACCATTACCAATATAAATATCATCAATATCTACATTTGGGAATCCCTTTAACTGGCAATACTGCATAATCGCCTTACGAGCTGAGAAAATCCCTTTACTATCCGAATACCCTTCACTGTTACGAACATTCATAATTAAATCACGAATGACTTCATCCGGTGCTGTAAAGCCAAATTCCGCAGGATTTCCCGTATTAAGACGAAGAATCTTTTCACCGTTAGCAATCATACGGTTGGCTTCATCCAAAACTGGTCCACGAATATCATAGGCAACGTGTTCCAACTTTGATGATTTATCAAATGTTTTCATAAGTTAATCCTTTCAAAAGATACTAAAAGCAGATACATCTAGCAGAAAATAAGAAAATTCAACACCTGATGGGGATTTCCACTTTTATTGACACCAACTTTATTTAGGCTCAGCCATTTGGTATCATTTCTGAAGACTTGTCTTCCAATTGTTTAATTATCATGTTTCTTACGAAGCTAATAACAGATTGTATTATACCTCTTTTTCATGCAATCTTCAATTTTTAGATAATACTGAAATCTTCACATTACTACGGACATCCTAAAGTAAGCAGTCAAAAAAAGATTTCAGAAAATCCATAACAACGCTTTCATTTTTTAAATTAAAGGAGTATAATAAAGCTAAAGATAGGAGGTAGAGCTTATGTCTCAACAATATGAACGTATTATGGTAGCTGTCGACGGTTCTTACGAATCAGAACTGGCCTTTATTAAAGGTGTGCACGTTGCAAAACGTAATAATGCTCAGTTACTATTGGTACACGTTATCGATACACGCGCCCTTCAAAGCGTTGCGACTTTCGACTCTTATATCTATGAAAAACTAGAAGACGAAGCTAAAGCTGTTTTGGCTGACTTTGAACGCCAAGCCAGAGAAGCTGGTTTAACCAAGATTCGCAAAGTTATTGAGTTCGGTAATCCTAAGAGCCTCTTGGCTGTTGATATCCCTGATAAGGAAAATGTTGACCTTATTATGGTTGGTGCCACTGGTCTCAATACTTTTGAACGCTTGCTTATTGGTTCATCTTCTGAATACATTCTCCGTCACGCAAAAGTTGACTTGCTCATTGTTCGTGACTCTGAAAAAACACTTTAGTCACCTCTCACAAGCACCTCTGGTGCTTTTCTCATACAAAAAAGAACCGAGATTTTAACTCTCAGTTCTTTTTTTGTTCTATTTTTCAGACTTTGCTTATTCAGACATCACTTCTGACTCTGAAGTTGACTGGCTTTCTTCGACCAAGTCTTCACTAGCAGATTGACTTGAGGCACCTGCTTGCTCCAAAGCAAGGCTAGTTGAAAGGCTCTCACGCTCTGCTTCCTGACTAAGGCTAGCTTCAACAATCATGAGTTCCTTTTGACGTTCTGTTTCACGAAGGTATTCACGTTCTTCTAGCTCTTCCTGACGACGTCTTTCCTGCTCAAGTCTTTGAGCTTTTTGACGCTCACGCTTAGCATGACGTTTTTGCGTCTCATCAATCAAGACCTTAGTGTTGTCTTTAATATGCATCCACTTAATAAGACGAACTAAGAGTCTCCATAGGAAAACAATAATCGATTCTGCGAAAAGAAGAATCTCAACCAGAATAACACCTAGCAAGCTCCAAGCCATGAAGAGTGTAATCAATAATTGCGTGAAAATCTTCTTCAAGTCACCCAAATGATTGTTGTGAATATTAAGAGTCTCAAGGAAAAGATCTAAAATTCCTTGCAAGAGGTGTGATTTAACAGATTTGTCTCCCTCTAAGCTCAAGTCCGTTTGAACTTCTGCCGGAGTAACAACGGTCAAGTCCCCATCTTGGTAGACATCAATACGGTCTCCTAATTTTATATCAAAATCAAAAAGCGTGCGATCTATTTTCTTAAGTCGCCCGTCAGGATGACTGAGATAAACAAAGTCATCATCAAATTTTAAAATACGAAACATAATTTACCTGCTCTTTATTGCTCCTTAAATAATAGCAAAGTTAAAAAGCCCTTGTCAAGAGCTTCTTTTTCAATCCAAGGTTTTAACACCGATACGATTTTTATACTCTTGATACGTTTCAGTGTGCATGAGAGCTTTGGCATTTTTGACCCGATCTGCTGTTGGTGGTTTGACCCCTTCCAAAGGATATGGAATACCGAGCTCACGCCATTTGAACTCACCCATTGTATGGTAGGGAAGGATTTCAAATTTATCAACATTTTTCAAGGTCTTTACAAACTCGCCGAGCTTAATCAAGTGTTCGTCAAAGTCTGTCAAACCAGGTACCAAGACATGGCGAATCCAGACTGGAACTTGTTTATCAGACAGATATTGAGCAAATTCCAAGATATTCTTATTAGGTTGACGGGTCACAAACTTGTGTTGTTCAGGATCAATCTCTTTGATGTCAAGTAGGACCAAGTCAGTTACAGCCAAAAGTTTGTCAACAACTTCATGATACTCAGGAGTATTGCGGTAAGCAAACCCACAAGTATCAAGCGTACAGTGAATTCCTAGCTTCTTAGCCTCTGTAAAGAGGGCAGTGACAAAATCAATCTGAAGCATGGCCTCACCACCTGATACAGTGATACCTCCATGCTCACCCCAGAAATGACGGAAACGAAGAGCCTCATCTAAGACATCTTCAACCGTACGTTCAACAGCCTTATTTGACTCCATAGCCCAAGTATCTGGATTATGACAATATTGGCAACGCATCTTACAGCCTTGCATGAAAACAATAAAACGGATACCCGGACCATCTACGGATCCAAAACTTTCGGTTGAATGAACAAGTCCAGTCACCTGACTGTAATCAATTTCTGCCATGGCAGCCTCCTTGTAAACGCTTTTTACATGTTTTTATTATACCTCTTTTATCGGAAACATGCTCCATATCTGCCTGAATTCAAGCAAAGGTTATACTATAATACATCTGAAATCAAGGGATATCTATACTATACCAGAAGAAAAACAAAAAAACTGGAAAAATCCAGTCTTTTATCATCTATATTATTAGGCACGTTTCTTAAGCCCCAAAAAGGCTGCAGCAGCAAGGAAGAATGTTCCTGCCAATGTCAAGATTACTGTTGATGCTTCACCAGTCTTAGGAAGTGTAACTTCCTTACCTTTAGCATCTTTACCAGTCAATGTACCGTCAGCATTCACTTTGAATCCCACTGCTTCAGGAGCAACAACACTTGTTGTACCATCAGTGTTAGCGATGACAATTTGGCTGTTTTGTGTAGACACAATTGTTTGGCCAGCTGCAGTGATAACTGGAGCTGTTGGTGTTACAGTAACAACAGGTTGTCCATTAACGTTCACTGCAGGTGTTTCAGGGGTTTGAGCTGCTTCACTTGTTCCTTTATCAGTTGGTGAAGCCGGTTCTTCTGGCTTATCGGCTGGTTTCTCAGTTGGTTTATCAGCTGGTTTTGTTGATGAATCAGCTGTTGGAGCCGGTGTCGCAGGTGTTTCTGGAGTTGCTGGTGTTGTTGGTTCAGCTGGTACTTCAGGAGCTGTAGGTGTTGTTGGCGTTGCCGCACCTGTGTTTGAATCATTGCTACGAGCCAAGTCACCATCACTTGGGGCTGTTGAAGGACCTGTTGCTGCACGATCTGTCGTTGGTTGTGTAAGAACAGCATCATTTGTCGCAATACCGTCGTCCGCAAAAGAAGTTACTGGTACAAAAGCTCCTAGGGTAAGGGTGAGTAAAAGCAAGCTACTATATATAGATTTTTTAGAAGCCATTAAGATTCTCCTTTTTTCATTTATCAGTTAATTCATATTCTACCATAAAAAAGTAATAAAAGACTGTTTTAATTAAAATCTTATTTATTTTTATTCTAAATCTATCAATACGCTAAAATATGTTAGAGCATCTCCAAAATTATAGTTCTTTTTCTGACAAAGCCTAGCAGTTTAGATAGGTAAAAAAGGCTTTATAACGTACGTTATAGACGTTTTCTAATCTTATTATTTTGATAAGCGGATATTCCAAGATAGATAAGAAAAAGCACTTTCACTCATGATGAGAGAAAGTGCCTAATTAGTAGATAGTCGCTTTTGAGTTCTAACATTTTCTAATAAAAACGTGGAAAAAACTATTCTTCTGTCTCTTCTGGAGCTGCCGTGATGATTACCTTAAGTTTGGTTACACGACCATCCTTAACCTTATCATTGATAAATTCGAGGTGTTTGTCCTTGTTGATAACTGAATAGTGTTCCTTGACTTCTTGAGTTGGGATGGCCCCCACACCAGTCAAATAATAACCTGCGATAGTATCAACGTCATCACTCTCAAGTTCTGTATCAAAATGTTCATTGAAGTCGTTAAGAGTCATAGCTCCTTCGACAATATAGGTATTCTCACCAATTTCACGAACTTCCACACTAGTTTTATCTGTTTCGTCGTCAATCTCACCAACGATTTCTTCCAAAAGGTCCTCGAAGGTAACAAGACCAGCAACGCCACCGTATTCATCAAGCAAGATAGCCATCTGATTATTGGTGTTACGAAAGGCTGCCAAGAGATCATCTACGAAGATAGTCTCTGGAACAAAGAGAGGTTCGTTCATGATTCGGCGAAGTTTGATATTTTCAAAACCAAGTTCAAAACCTGCTTTTAGAAGGTTTTTAGTATGAATGACACCGATAATCTTATCCTTGTCATCTTCGTAAACAGGGATACGTGAGAAACTTTCCTTGAGAATAGCTTGGATATTTTCTTGAGTATTGTCTTCAATATCAATCATGAAGGCATCTGTACGAGGGACCATAACCTCACGTGCCATCAATTCATCAAGAGAGAAAATCCCCTGAAGCATTTCAATTTCTTCAGCCTCAAGTGTATCTTCACTCTTGGCCAACATGTACTCAATCTCATCCCGAGTCATCTGCTCATCCGCATCATCAAAGGTCATAGGCGTCAAATGAGACACTAGATTTGTCGATGCTGAAAGAATCCAAACAAAAGGACTAACAATCTTACCAGTAACAATAATAACTGGTGCTGAGTAGATGGCTAGATTTTCCTTGAGGTTCATAGCAATACGTTTAGGATAAAGTTCCCCAAAAACAATCGAGATATAGGTCAAGACAACCAAAGAAATCATGCTACCTGCTGTCTTAGCCCAGGCTGCATGACCAAACCAAGTCGCTATCACTGCACCTAGCGAAGCGGAGAGACTAGCCCCTTGTAAGAGACTGATAAAGGTAATACCAACTTGAATGGTTGATAAGAAGTTATTTGGATTTTCAAGAACCTTGAGCAGGCGAATAAATTTCTTGTCGCCTTCTTCAGCCTTTTGTTCCACACGTGAACGGTTTAGTGATACTAAAGCCATCTCTGATGCTGAGAAAAAGGCCGTAAGCAAGGTTAAAATTAGTAATAAAATAGATTGAAATAATAAGGACTGACCACTGGAGTCTTCCATTTTTTCTTCTCCTCTAAAAAAATTCTGACTTCCATTATATCACAATTTCCCAATATAGGTTCCTATTTTATGCTATAATTAGAGTAATTTATCATCGAAGGAGAGACTTATGTCACTTATACGCTTAGAAAATGTCAGCTTGGCTCGACAAGGAAAAACACTCTTGTCTAATCTTAACTGGACAGTTGAAAAAGGACAAACCTGGGCTATCCTGGGACTTAACGGTGCTGGAAAATCAACTCTCCTACGTTTGTTGACAGCTGAATTCTTCCCTTCTGAGGGAAAGGCTGAGATACTAGGCTACACCTTTGGGAATGGAGACATCACAGGTCTTCGTCAACATATCGGTATCGTCAGCTCCTTCATCACTGAGCGTTTGCCTAAGCATATGACTGCTGAAAAAATCGTCCTTACTGGTAAATACAAGAGCTCAATCCTCTACAAGGCATATGGGGATAAGGAGTTGCAAGAAGCCAAGGACATGCTGACCTCACTTGGTGCTGGAGATTTGATAGGTCGTAAATACCATGGCCTGTCTCAAGGAGAAAAACAAATTTGTTTGATTGCTCGCAGTCTCATGGAAGATCCTGACATCATTATCCTTGACGAAGCGACTGTTGGCTTGGACCTATTTGCCCGCGAAAAACTCTTACGTCAGATTGACCGTATCACCTCGCTTCCACATACTCCATTGGTTCTTTACGTCACCCACCATGCTGAAGAGATTACTGAAAAGATGGACCACATTCTCCTACTCCGTCAGGGAAGAATCGTGGCACAAGGACCAAAAAATGATATCATCACACCAGAAGTTTTAGCTGACTTCTACCAAAATCCTGTTCAAATTATTCCAATTGACGACCATCGTTTTTACATTAACCCTCTTTTATAGAGACAAGTCATAAATTAACTTGATTTAGGGCCAATTCTAAAACAACATCAAAACAACAAGTCCCCCAGACTAGGTCTAGGGGACTTGTTGTTTTATGGCTACTCCTCTTTTATTTTCGATACGCCGTACAAAATTAAGGCTGGAACGATGAGCTGTTCTATAGAGCTTCTTGCAACTAAAATAAATAACATAGCAACTATATATAGACGCTTTTTGTCAGTAGTTCTTATGGCATTTGGAAGCATCACAGTAGGAATAATAATTAATGGAATCATCACGATGAAGTACATAAACCAACCGATACCTGCTAAGGGATTGGTTTCATCAGTAGGATAATTGAAAACTGCAATTATATTAAAAACTAAATTCCTCAAGGATAGAATAAAAGCTGTCCAAAGCCAAGGAGAATGAAGACTTTGAGGATTTGGTTGTCTTTGGCTCTCCGCATAATCATAAACCTTACGCTTTTCAATGACTGGTTTGGTTCTTTTCTCCACCAGTAGGTCATCCTCACTCAACTCAACCCCATACTTCTTCTGCCATTTTTTAACTAGTGTGGAAGTGTTGCCACTTACACGATAGACCAGATAGGCTGATACTACTAGTAGAAAAAGAGAGACATCAGTAATGATATGGTCAACCAAGAAACCATAAATCAACTCAAGTAAACTAATGATTATGATAAGGATTGAAGAAATTCTTAATTTCTTTTGAGTTTTTTCAGTCATCAAGTTAAGTAGTAGGAAGATACTTGCACACTCTAGTATAGGATACAGTATGGAAGTAAGACTACTTAAATCATCTAAATCAATATTTATATAGTGTGTGCTCCACACTACGGCGACCATTCCTAGGCCAAGAAGGGGTACAGAGGACTGCCAAGCTGACGAACTCTTAAGGGAGGCTAAGAGTGTTGGAAGCTCTGTCTTCCTAATCGTAATGACAAGCCAAATTAGGCACATAATAGTTAAAACTGGGGAAACCAACCAAGGCTTAAAAATGGAAGCCGGTATTATGAAATAGGTAACTAGCTGACAAATATGGAAGGCAAGCACAGCTAAGACGCCCTCAGCTTTCCGCTTGTCCTTCAAAAGCCTAAAAACAAACCATACTAAAACGACTTGCTGTGGAAGTTGAGAACTTAGTACAGATACAGAATTGAGCGTTTCATACTCAAAATGCAAACCATAAGACCTAAGCATAGAAAGAGCCAACAATACTTCAAAAAAGATAAGTATATAATACCAAGTTTTTCTGGACATACAACCACCCCACCTTTCATTTAATCTTAGAGAAAACATCATTCAATATCATTATACTCCTTTTTATGTAAGCGTTTTACCTTTAAAGTGAAATATTTCTTCTTTTCTTTACTTGATAACAAAACAGTCCTTTTTGACCGAATAGAACCTAGAATGAACCACATAGACAAATGATATTGTCCGTAAGTTAACCTTTTGATAACTTAGTAGGTGTTAAAGCAAAATATCTTTCAGATATAGAAAACGAGGTAAAAACATGACTAAAGTAATAGGTATTGGATTAATCGGTACAGCAGCAACAGTTATCACTTACAGTATTCTCGGCTTCCCAAAATTGGAGGTGTCCCTTTGGCCACTCTTTCCAGTCGCTCTTTTTGCTTTCTTTGCAATAGAAAATCTTATCAAAAAAGATTATAAATCTAGCCTCATGAGTACTTTGATTGGTTTAATGATTGCTAATGCCATCTATGACGTGCTCCCTATATCAAATAGCATCCTGATTGTTGCAGGAATCCTAACATGCCTAGGACTGGGCTTTCTTTTTCCAAACCACGATAATGAAAAAGAGAGACATTAAAAAGAAGCCAAGAAAAATCTTGGCTTCTTCACTTAAGCTCGACCTCGAGCCAAATTAATCATATCATAGGTTAAAGTGTTGCTAGTTTCTTTGAGAGAGTAATCTTCCAAAGTATTGACCTCCTTACGAAGCTGCTTGGCATAACGGCTAGAGATAAGCTCAGCCTGCTCGTACTCGTTGATAACCTTACGTTCCAAATAGTAGCCTCGTAACATTTCATCGACATTGTCTGGATGAAGGTGGGTGATAACCCGCTCAACAAAGGCACCTGACTGAATTATTTCAGCCTCTTGAAGTCGATTACGCTTCAAATAAGACAAGAGTTCTGAATGATAAACACCTTCCAGATTACTCAAGGCTTCTAAAATCTGCTCCGTATTTGTCAAATAAAGTTCAGCCATATGGTCACGGTTTTCTTCCGTCAACCTAGGACCCCTCCTAGTTTCATCCTGATTAATACGAAACTTGAAAGTAAGAGCCAAGTGCAACAATCTACGAAGGCCACGCACAAAGACAGCTAGAGCGTAAGAAAGACTAGAGACAAAACCACGGTTAATACGACGCTCTAAGCCCTTGATATAACGTTGGTAGAGATTGTATTCGAGTTCTGAAATCTTACCCTTCTTGTAGGCATATTCCAGACCCTCACTCTCAATTTCCATAATCATGACTCGGATATTGGCCAACTCTTCTTTGACATCATTTGATTCCTGCTCCAAGATTAAATCTTCCAAGCGTTGATTGTAGTTGTCAATAGTAGCATAGACAGCTCCTTGATTAGTTGACTGTTTTAGATCTTTTTCCAACTCGCCGACCACATCATTAAGAATGGCAATCTGCATATAATGGTTGGTTGTGTGCGCTGGTCCAGTGGCTAGCTTAGGTAGGACTAAGATACCTGTTAAGAAACTTAATAAAGTGACACCCGCTACCGTAAAGAGCAAGAGACTATGTTCCAAAGCCGTCATATTGGCAACCGGAAGCAAAAGGATGGTTGCAATTGAGACCGTTCCTTTGACCCCAGAAAAGGTTAAAAGAGTAGCACCCTTCCAGATTTTTTTCAGTGATCGTTTGGCCCTCCAAGCTCTTTGGGCAAATACCGCACTAATCATAACAAAACGAATGCCAAACATGGTCGCTGTTAAAAGGACGATAGCAAGAAGCATCCAGAGATTATCGTAGGTAGTGCTACGCAGTACTGGGGCTGCTAGGGTTGGAAGTTCTGTTCCCAAGAGGAAAAAGACCATGCCATTAAGCATGAAGGTAATGGTTCCCCAAATCGTATGAGAAACACTATCCAACTTGGCATCAAAAACGGTGATTTTTTTAAAGCGACTGGCAAGTGAAATCCCTGCTACGACAACAGCAATAATTCCGGAAGCATGAATTTCCTCGGCTACAAAGTAAGAGGAAATCGGTAGTACCAACTCTAGTAAGAGAGCACCTGTGACATCTGCAGCATCCATATTATCCAAAATGGTCAAAAAGAGACGATTAAATAAGGCTGTAATCAAGCCAACCAAAAAACCACCAAGCACAGAAATAACCAAATTCCAGCTCGCATCAATGAGGGAGAAAGCACCCGTTGTCAAAGCGGTCACCGCCACCTGAAAGGCAACCAAGCCAGAGGCATCGTTTAAGAGTCCTTCACCCTGCAAAATATAGCTAATCCACTTTGGAAAACTAAAGCGTTTAGAAATAGCAGAATAGGCCACCAAATCCGTTGGTCCAAGGGCTGCCCCAATGGCTAGACAGGCAGACAAAGGCACTGAGGCAGGCAAGACAGCCTTAGCAAGATAACCGATTCCCAGCGTAGACACGAAGATGACTGGAAAAATCAAAAATAAAATGAGTTTCCAGTTACGTAAAATACTGGTAATATCACTTTCTTCACCCTCACGAAACAGCAAGGGAGCAATAATGAAAGCTAGGAAAAGTTCTGTTTCAAGCTCGAAAGCACGTCCCTTCAAAAGAAAACCGATACCCACTCCAAAAATAATTTGGATCAAAGGTAAGGGAAGACGTGGAAAAACACGATTGATAACGTTCGATAAAATCAAGCTAAAAAGAAGAACAAGCAAAGCTAACGATAGATGCATAGCTCCTCCTACCCTTCCTTATGACAACAGTTTGAGAATAGTTCTTTTTGCTTACTAATTTTTTTATCAATGGCAGTGACATCTTCCTTGGCTAAAAGTTTATGGCAACGTTCAACCTCAAGACTAGCTAACTTTTTCTTGATCTTAGCCGTTTTACGATTATCAACCTTTTTCAAAGTATCCTCGGCACTCTGCTTATCAATATATTTGGCCTGCATATCTGCAAGTTTTTCTTTAACATCTGTAATCATTGTAATTTCTCCAACATCACCAAAAATGGTGGGGTATTAATTTGATTAAGGGGTTGGTAAAGCATGACTGTGAAAACACGCTGGTCCAAACCGATAACGTACTCAAGCACAGCATCCTTCTCCATATCACCACCATCATGACCGTAGTAAATCATAATAGCCAAGCGCCCACCAACCTCTAAGCGGTCAAGGATTTTCTCAATGGCCTCAAGAGTCGTATGAGGCTTAGTGATGACACTTTTGTCTGCAGATGGCAGGTAGCCCAGATTGAAAATAGCTGCTCGAATAGGTTCCGTGACATAATGGTCCAGATTTTGGTGACCATCTAAAATGAGTTCCGCATTTTCAATTCCCAGGTCCGACAAGCGTTGACTGGTCTTTTCAAGCGCCTGCTCCTGCACGTCAAAAGCATAGACCTTCTTGGCAAGGCCAGCCAGAAAGGCTGTATCATTGCCGTTTCCCATGGTCGCATCGATAGCTACACTCTCATCATCCAGCACTTCTGCTAGAAAGTCATGAGATAGATGAATGGGTCGTTTAATCATGCTTTTTCCTCCTTCTCGCTAGCTACTTTGCACCCTTGCCATGAGTCACGACGTTCCATCTCTTTGTCAATGGCATTAAGGACTTCCCACTTGTTGAGACTCCACATAGGACCAATCAACATATCTCGCGGCGCATCACCAGTAATCCGATGAATGACGATATCCTTAGGGATGATTTCCAACTGGTCACAGATGATTGACACATACTCTTCCTGACTCAGCAATTTAAGACGCCCCTCGTGGTAATCTCTTTGCATACGCGTATTGGTCATCAGGTGGAGGAGGTGGAGTTTAATTCCCTGAATGTCATTGTCCGTCACACAACGGCGAACATTTTCCACCATCATCTCGTGGGTTTCCCCTGGCAATCCATTAATCAGGTGCGATACAATTTCAGCCTTTGGTGCACGCTCACGCAGGCGCTTCACGGTCTCCACGTAGAGTTCATAGCTGTGTGCCCGGTTAATGAGTTCTGACGTTTCTTCATAAGTCGTCTGCAAACCAAGTTCAACAGTCACATGCATACGTTCTGTGAGTTCTGCCAGATAATCAATCACATCATCTGGCAAACAGTCTGGGCGAGTACCGATATTGATGCCAACAACACCAGGCTCATTGATAGCCTGTTCGTAGCGTTCCTTGATAATCTCAAGCGGAGCGTGGGTATTGGTAAAATTTTGAAAATAAACCAGATATTTCTGAACTTCTGGCCACTTGCGGTGCATAAAGTCAATCTCATGGTAAAACTGCTCACGAATCGGCGCCTCAGGAGCTACAATGGCGTCCCCAGACCCCGATACCGTACAAAAGGTACAGCCACCGTGAGCCACTGTGCCATCACGGTTGGGACAATCAAAGCCCGCATCTATAGGAAGTTTGAAAATCTTTTCGCCAAAAATTTCACGATAGTAATCATTGACTGTTCTATAACGTTTTTTCATAAAGACTATTATAACACTTTGACCTTAAAAAGAGAGTAAGACTAGGACAAAAATCATGGATTTCTGCCTGTCCTACTCTCTCTTCTTACTTAGTCTTTTTCAAATAATCAATGGCTTCTTGAGCTGTTTTAACAGGGACGATTTTCATCTTGGTCCCCAGTTTCTTGGCAGCTTCCTTGGCCTCTTGATAGTTAGTCTTGGCATCCGGATCAGCCTTTTTCATTTCCTTAGTTACTGGATTATTTGGCACGAAGAAAATATCTGCGCCACTATCAGCCGCTGATTTCACCTTGAGGTAGGCCCCACCGATATCACCGACAGCTCCATCCTTTTCAATAGTGCCTGTTCCAGCAATTTTACGGCCAGCCTTGAGGTCTTGACCAGACACCTGATCGTAAATAGCCAAAGTAAACATAAGCCCCGCACTTGGTCCACCAACACCATCAAGTTTAAACTTCACGTTTTCAGGACTCTTGACCTCAGTATGATCCGTCAAACCAATACCGATACCATTTTTACCATTAGCAATCTTAATGATCTTACCAGTGGCAGTCTTTTCTTTGTCCTCTGTCATATAAGTGACCTTGACTTTTGAACCCAACTTAAGTCCTTGGACGTATTTAATCAAGTCAGTAGAATTATCAAAGGTCTTGCCATTGACAGCTGTCACCGTATCCGCAATATTAAGGACACCCTTGAAACTAGAATCATCAGCCACCTGAAGCACATAAACACCCATATACTCCAAGCTAGCCTCCTTACCAGCCAGAGTCAATCCCTGATAAATCGCCTGGTTTTGGGAAGTCTCCATGTAGAATTGATTGATACGCATGAAATCTTCATCAGAGTAATTTCCAGTCGCCTCTTCAGCTGTTTGAAGCTTTGCAAAATCATTAAGCTGAGCATAGAACATGAGGGCCAAAGTCGCCTTGGTTTGAGCCACCGCCACAAAATTGTAGGATCCTTTTGAATCATCAGCTTTCTTATCTACAGTCAAAACTTCCTTAGTATCAAAAGCACCACCCGGAAGCTCAACATAATAATTATTTAGCGGGAAAAAGAGGGAAAAGAGGAGGAACAGTACCGTAAAAATACTTAGCAACCACCACTTAATACGCCAAATTTTCCCTAATAGTGATTTAGATTCGTTCTTGTTTGCCACGCTTGGCCTCCACTTCCTTAACAACTGCTTGAGGAACATAAGAACTAATGTCCCCCTCAAAATAAATCAACTCACGCACTCGACTCGAGGACACTGGTGTCACCTCATGACTAGCAATCAAATAAACCGTTTCAAGCTCAGGCGCCAGCCCCTTATTGAAATAATCCATATTAGCCTCATAGTCAAAATCTGTCGCATTACGAAGGCCTCTAACCAGATAAGTCACCCCAAGATCTCTGGCGACATCTACAGCCAGACTATCGTGAGCCGTTATAACCTTGACATTGGGAAAATCTGCCACAACCTCTTCCAAGATACGCTTGCGAGTCTCAATGTCCCAGAAGCCCTGCTTATTTTTATTATAAAATAGTCCAATATAGAGCTCATCAAAGAGCTTGCTGGCTCTGGCAATAATATCCATATGCCCATTGGTAATTGGATCAAAAGACCCCGTAAACATAGCAATCTTTGTCATAGCATTCCTTTCTACAACTTCCCTATCATAGGCTAACGCACGTAAACGGTCACCTTACTGATACCATAGGTTTTCTGCTTCCAAATCCCAAAGTTTGAAATTTCTTCAGGCAAGTCCACAGCCTTATCCGTCTCGCAAACCAACATAACTTCTTCAGCCAAGAGCCCTTGCTCCTCTAACTGAGTAATATTAGCCACAATCTGCTCTTTGGCATAAGGCGGATCTAAAAGCACCAAGTCAAATTGACCTGTCAATTGTGTCAATGCACGCGCTGCATCCATCTTCAAAAGCTGAAACTGCTTCTCACTCTTGGTCATCTTGATATTTTCCTGGATAATAGCCTGTGCCCGACGATCCTTTTCCACGAGGACAGCAGACGACATACCACGACTGATAGCCTCAATAGCCAGACTACCACTCCCAGAAAAGAGATCCAAAACACGCCCTCCATCAAAGAAAGGACCAATCATATTGAAAATAGCACCTTTGACCTTGTCCGTTGTTGGACGAGTCGTTTTGCCTTCTAACGTTTTAAGCGGACGCCCGCCAAAATCACCTGCTACAACACGCAAGTTGGTCACCTCGTTTTTACTGATTTTTAGTAAGACTTTTCTATTATAACAAAAAATTACACATAGATGTTGCCACAAAGAAATCTAGTCACGCTAAATACCTACAAGACCACACAAAAAACTCGAGAACCTCCCGAGTTTCCATTTATTTTACTTATCACCAAGTGCAGTCACGTAGTTGTAAGAACCACACATGCTACAATCCTTCTAGATAACTAACCCATCCTTGGTATCGCTCTCCAACTGTCTCATCATAGTGATATTGATTGAGAAGAATTCCCTTTTTATCAGGTATAAATTCGTTTTTTTCTGCATTAACTATAAGTATATCTCTAAGTCTATTTTTTGCCCAATCATACCCTTTGTTAACCTTGAAAAAATCCATTATATAGTATTTAGCAAGCTTTCCACCTATCGTTTCAGACATTGAGAGATTCATAACAATAAACAATAAATGTTCTATCTTTATATTTATGCTATCAGGTTTAAATAAGTCTTTCTCATCTGGATAGATACACCTAGATGATGTATTTAAGCTGACTCTATATAATTGTTCTTCAAATTTTCCTTGATCACTATTTTCAAATTCTATTACTGAATTTTTATTTGAAGGCAACAAAGGAACATGATTATATTTACTATAATCAAAGCTATTACCATTATTAATTAAAGCTATATCAATATCTTTAAAATAAAGTAAAAATTCCTTTACCAAATACATAGATATACTTTCATTGATTGGGTATTTTGGGGAAATTATGTTATACAAAACCCTTGATTCTAGTAGTTTTTCAAAATCTTGAGAAATATTTTTAGGTAAACTAGTTAAAATATTTTCCAAAGACTTGATATCTAATAGATTTTGTGAAAACTCTTGATAAAATAACATTGTGGGTTTTATCCATTCATCAGGTAGACCATTCTTGCTTATCAATAATTTAGATACTTCTCTATAATAAATTTCTTGCCAGTCCTTTTTATATTTGGAACGACCTATTATATTGTGAAAATTCCCAATAGTAATATTAGTAAAAACGTCTCTCCCTGTTGCAGATTTTAACCCAGATCTTGATTCATATTTTTCAGAAAAATAATGTTTTTCCAAATAATTGTCTGAAAACCATTCTTGTAACAGGCTTTTCATCAGGAGGGTAACAGGGTTTTTTTGCATCAGAATACTAATCTCATCATCATTAAATGAGCCATTATCACTAATTGCATCATTTGGCAAGGCTAAATCCATATGGAAATTCACTAAAGCATTGTGGAAAGTGATTCTGTCATCCCCAATTTTTTTAGATTTAATATTACTTCCAGACACATAATAAAACTTGGAGTTCTCAAATCCATAGTATTGGATTAAATTCTTTATAAGTTTGTATACATCATCAAATTTAGAAGGATTTTCAATACTATTTAACTTTAATACTAATTTATAAGCTATCAACTCTCCGTCAGTAATCTGAATATCTAAATTTAGCTCCTCAATCAAACGACTAAGCGAATAAGAAATAATATGTGTAACATTGGATTCATTACTTAATTCACTCAATTCCTTTACAAAAGGTCGGTACTGTAAGAAAGAGTCTTTCCCTTTGTTCTCAAGGCTCATCTTTGTTTTCCAGATTTCAGCAAGACTAGTCGATACATTTGTTAAGTCTGTCTGACTCAACTGCGTTAGATTTTCTTTAACAATATTTTGAAACTTGTCTGTATTAAAATCAATTTTGATTTCTCTAGGACTAAACTTAGGAATGATAATTTTCTTATATAAAGGCTCTATTTCTTTCTTTGAGGAGATAACAATAACACGGCAACCGATTATTTGTTCGATATAATCGATAACTCCTAAAGCTTCATTATAGCTCTCAAATTCACTCAATTTTAAATTATTCGACTTCTCAGCCGATTTTATAATAGTATTTGATACCCTCTCGAAATCATCAAAAACAAGAATCCATTCTTCTGAATAATTTCTAAGAATGTATATCCCTTGAGAACTATAAAACCATTGAATCAGATTTCCAATTACCGGTAAATTAACAAGAATTGAAATCTTTGTTTCTTGAATAATTCTATTATTTATTTCTTGAATAATATCTTTACGTGAATTTAGTCCAAACAAAGATACATATAAATATTTTTTCCCAATTTTATCTAACATTGAAGTAACAAACTTTGTTTTTCCTGTTCCCCAACTACCTGTTATCCATATATTTCTGACACCACCGTTATTGATAAGCGACTCAAACTCCTTATACTCGTCCCCTTCGAAATTTTCTCTATCAATTCGCTTTTTTTTATTACTTTTATTTTTGCATACATCCCTCAAAATAAAAAATGCTAAACCAATAAAACAGATGAAAAAACAACGATAAATTGTCTTGATGACTTCTATTGGGATTGTATGCCCAAAGAAGAGAATACCTACTGTACTATTAATACTAATTACAATCTTTCGTCCCACTTCAGTAAATGAAATAATAACTAACGCTAGCATGAAATACCAAATTCTTCTGAACTTCAACGTTTCTCCTACTTTCTTTTTCTACATACGTCTCCCATTCTACCATAACTATAACTCAGTTTTTACTTAACTTATAATATAAAATAACCTCAAACTTATTTTCACCATCAAACAAACACAAAAAACTCGAGAACCTCCCGAGTTTCCATTTATTTTACTTATCACCAAGTGCAGTCACGTAGTTGTAGGCTTCGATACCAGCTGTGGCACCATCCCCTACGGCTGTTGTAATTTGGCGAAGGTCTTTCTGGCGGACATCCCCAATGGCAAAGATACCAGGAATACGTGTTGCCATCTTATCATCTGTAATTACCCAACCATCTTGGTCAGTGATGTCAAGACCTGTCAAGTAATCTGAAACTGGATCAAGTCCCACATAAACAAAGACACCGCCAAATTCGTGGTTAGTCACCTCACCAGTTTTGACATTCTTGATATCAACACTGCGAACCTTGATATCATCACCCTTGATTTCTTCAACGACTGAATCCCAGATAAACTTGACCTTTTCATTGGCGAAGGCACGGTCTTGAAGAACCTTTTGGGCACGCAATTCATCACGACGGTGAACAATGGTCACGCTATTGGCAAAGCGTGTCAAATAAATTCCTTCTTCAACGGCAGAGTCTCCACCACCAACAACCAAGAGGTCTTGATTACGGAAGAAGGCACCATCACACACCGCACAGTAAGAGACACCACGGCTGTTGTACTCTTCTTCACCAGCAACACCAATATGACGGTGTTTGGCACCAGTCGCAATGATAACTGTCTTGGTTTGATACTCCTCATCACCAGTTTTGACAACTTTATAGTCACCCTTGTCTTCGATACCAGACACAATACCATAAAGATTTTCAACACCCAATTTTTCCAAGGGTTCAAACATCTTCATTGACAATTCTGGACCAGAGATACTTTCAAAACCAGGGTAATTTTCAATATCAGACGTGTTATTCATCTGTCCACCAGGAGCACCTTGCTCCAAAGTTGCCACTTTAAGGTTGGCACGAGCTGCATAAAGTGCTGCAGTCATCCCCGCAGGACCAGCTCCAATAACAATTGTATCGTACATGAGTAACTCCTTATATGATTTTCTTGTAGAGATATCTTACACCTAATGTGCCAACAAAGCTAGAATTATGCATTCAGCACGATAAGAATCGCCATAAAAGCAAATGCCAAAACTGGAATCGAAACCATCGACATCATAATAGCATCATAGAGGGCACCTTGACGCTCCTTAACAGTTTTGTCTGCACGACGTAACGCACGCCATCCAAGCCAAATGGCACCAATCACCAAGCACACAAAGAAAGCAATCACAAGGCCTAAGAGATAAAATTTAAAAATATTTAATAACATAAATCATCCTAAAGTGAGAAATAGAAAAGGCTGAGATAACATTCTCCAACCTCTAAATTCGACTAGTAATAACTGCACGATGCAGCCTCTGATTGGACTAAAGTCGCCTTTGAAACATTCAAAAGTTCCTAATCATCCTTGTGGGATTTTGACTATGGACTAAACTGTAGTCCTATCCCACTTTTCTATTGTAACAAAAATCCCATCTTAAAGATATTGTTTTGAATAAGAAGCGAAAAATTCTTTTGTTCGTTCTTCTTTTGGATGGTTGAAAAGTTCTTCAGGTGTTCCTTGTTCAAGAATATGCCCTTTTTCAAGGAAGAGCACCTTGTCAGCTACTTGATAAACAAAGTTCATGTCGTGACTAACCAAAATCATGGTCTGACCTGACTTAGCCGCATCAGCGATTGATTTTTCAACCTCACCAACCAACTCAGGGTCAAGGGCAGATGTCGGTTCGTCAAGCAAGAGCACATCAGGCTTCATTGCAAGGGCACGAGCCAAGGCCACACGTTGCTTTTGACCACCTGACAAGTGGCGTGGGTAATGATTTTCACGATTAGAAAGCCCAACCTTAGCGAGCTCTTCTTTAGCAATCTTGGTAGCTTCGTCGTCAGAAAGTTTCTTAACAATCTTAAGACCTTCCTTAACATTATCCAAGGCTGTACGACGTTCAAAGAGGTTGAACTGTTGGAACACCATGGACAACTTACGACGAAGAGTAAGGATTTGCTCTTTGGTAATTGTTTCGAAATCTACCTTGAAATCATCAATGGTAATGGTACCAGAATCAGGTTGTTCCAAATAGTTTAAGCTACGAAGGATTGTTGACTTACCTGCACCAGAGGCACCAACAAGAGCCACAACTTCACCCTTTTCAATGTCAATATCAATGCCATCGAGAACCTTTTGTCCTGAAAATTCTTTGGTCAAATTTTTGATACTAATCATTAGCGGTCACCTCCAATGCCAGAAATGTCAGTCGCTTCAGGAGCCTTAATGGCCATATGATTTTCAACCGAACGACCAATGTACTCAATCAAGATTGAGATTGCCCAGTATACAAGGGCAACTGAGATATAACGTTCAAAGTAACGGTAGTCGGCACCACCCAAGATTTGAGCCTGTGCATACATTTCGACGATACCTGCACTAAAGGCAAGTGATGTTCCCTTAGTCAAACCGATCAAACTGTTAATCAAACTTGGTGTCGCAATAACCGCCGCATTTGGAATGATGACACGACGGTAAACTTGTGCTGATGTCATCCCAAGAGAACGGGCAGCTTCGATTTCCCCAGCGTCAACGGCCTGAATCGCTGCACGGATGGTCTCACTCATGTAAGCTGCTTCATTAAAGGCAAAGGCTGTAATAGCGAAGATAGCTGGTGGAATCTCATTAATGTTCCAGTCCAAACCAAACTCACCATTCAAGTAACGAAGGAAGAGTGGAATACCATAGTAAGTCAACATGAGTTGGACAAGAATTGGTGTCCCGCGCAAGAAACTCACAAAAACGGCTTGAATCGGATAAAGGATACGTACTCGATTGATTTTAACAACCGCAAAGACAAGGGCCAAAATCAGACCGAAGAAGGCCCCTGCAATAGTCAATCCCAAGGTTAAAGGCAAGCGTTCTACAATCTGAGGAACCGCATCAAAGACAGCCTTCCATGAGAAGAGCTTACCAGCTGGCATCCAAGATGCAATCCATTTGAAGACAACCGTAACCAGTTGCAAAACATAGCCCCAAAGGATCTCCACTAACCATGATAAGAGATTAGCCAGAGCAACAACTACTCTCAAACCAATTAAGCCAACGACAACTTGGAGGTACCAAGGTAACCGATTAAATGCTTCTATACTCTTTTTCACAATGTCGCCCTTTCTTTCTAAAAAAGTCGGTTAGCCTAGAGCTAACCGTTCAAATATCTTATCATAAATTTTATAATATTCATTTTAGCACGACTCAGAAAGTCTGTGAAATAGTCTTTTCTTATCAAAGTGATAAGGAAATCATATCACTGATAATTCAGCTTTATTAACGTCAAAAAGCTGAGACAGCAGTCTCAACTTTTAACAGTCTTATTTCAAATCACTGACGTAATCGCCACCGAAGTATTCCTTGCTGAGTTTGGCAAGGGTTCCATCCTTCTTAAGCTCTTTGATACGTTTATTGACAAAAGTCTTGAGTTCCTTACCTTGCTTATCATTTGAGAAAAGAAGATATTCAAGACCATCAGTCTTCATACCGATATCGTCTTTAATCTTGTTTACTGCCAACTTATAGCCTTGATCTTTGACAATGTACTCAGAGGAAATGGCATCATAAAGGATAAAATCAATTTTTCCTTCTTGAATGTGTTGAACACGTGTTGAAAGACCAGTTGAGCTAGATGCATAGTTAATTGTAATTGGTGTCTTGTCCGCATTAGCGTGGTTCCAATTTTCAAGCAACTGAGCATAGTTAGAGCCAGGAAGCACCTCTGTCGTCTTACCAGACAAATCATCTAAGCTAGTGTACTTGGTCCCCTCAGCACTAGTGATGGCATAGTTAGAACGTGAAATCGGATCTGAGAAACCATATTTCTGAGCACGTTCTTCATTGTAGTTGAAGTCGTTAGCCGCAATCTGATAACGTCCAGAATCCACCCCTGTCAAGATGGAATCAAAAGGTGTCGTTACAAACTTGACCTCATATTTGTCCGAATCCTTGAAAATAGCCTTGACCAAATCAATATCATAACCCTTGAAGTCGTCACCTTTTTTGAAAGTGAAAGGCGCCGTATCAGAGTCTGTCGCAACAGTAATCATCTGCTTCTCACCAGATGACTTACCGTCACTCTTGTTTCCACAAGCAGCCAAAGTCAAAACTGACAAGCCAAGAATCCCTAAACCTGCAAGCCATTTTTTCATATCTATATTCCTCGATACTTTCATTAATAGTTAGTGATAACAGTTTACCATCTTCATCCCAACTCGTCTAATAATAAAATCCTAAGTGGTGATAGATAAAGGTTATAGGAGGAATGGGTAGAAATAACAAGATAGAAAAGAGTTGCCACACCAGTGACAACTCTTTTCGTCCAAAACAGCTTTCCATACATGTTTAACATCAAATCCACTAAAACACTACTTATCCTTACCTGATGACTTACTGCTTGAGTCGCTACTATCTTCAGGTTGATAGTCTGACAAATTCTTATGGATACGTTCGGCGTAAACGGCTCTGCTTCCTGATTCGTCATGGTCGACCAAGGCTTCGGCAAGCTCTTTATAATCTTCTACAGAAATAGTCCAGTTTCCACCATCATCTTTAGTAAGCTTGAAGGTCTTTTCCAGATTATCAGCACCTGTCAAAGGTGTGTAGGACATTTCTTTATCAATGTCCTTAAATTGCGTCAAATCACCGTTAAAGTTTTCACCATAAAGGAATTTCGTTGTGAGATCTTTGGCCTTCCCCTTTTCCACATCATTGTTATCAGCTTGATTCCATTGTTTCAACTTGTCAATGTCGTTGTCATAGAGACTCATAAGGAGAGTACGAACAGCAGCTGCAGCTCCATAGGCACTAACAGAACGTGAAGTAAAGGTAACTGTCGCATCATTTCCCTTAACTTTGACATCCTTCAGCTTATAGTCCTGAATCTTACCAATCATATTACGACGGACCTTAAGGAACTTAGAAAGTACTTGAGTTGGAGTCTTGGCATCATAGCCTTCAATGTATTTAAACGTATACTTTTCTTCCGGTGTATACCCCTTCTCTTCAATAGTGTCTGCAACCTGTTTTTCAAAGACATTCGTTTCAGTCCAGGTTTCGTAATTTTCACCGTAGAGTTTTGAAAAACCGTTACTAGATTTTCCAAGCATGGTATCAATTAAAACTGTCGCATCAGCCTTGGCACGTTCTGTCGGAGTTGGTGTCGCCTTTTTCTTCTCAGCTGGTTTATTGGAAGCACAGGCTACAAGAACCAAGCAGGTTGCTAAAATCAAGCCCAGATAAGTAAAAACTTTTTTCATTACTTTTATTCCCTCATTTCTATTGGTTACTATTTAAGATAGCATAGGTCTGATGATTCTTCAAGGTCACTTTTCAGGGTATGAAGCAAAACTCTACCTATTATATTGTTTTTATATCATGACTCCAAATCATCCAAATCTAACTGCCTGCCCTCTTGGTCTTCCAAACCTGTCAGAGTAACACCTAAGAGACGAACACCACTGCTATTTTCCTCCAGTTGATCAAAAATGGTATGAGCAATCCTTTCGATGGTGTCGAAATCCTGGGTCGATTTGTCCAAGGTCATACGCTTGGTTAAGGTTGAGAAATCCGAATAACGGACTTTGATGACAATAATTCGACCGACTTTTTTAGTTTTCTGAGCACTTTCAGCTACTCGCCTAGCATTCTTAGTCAACTCAGCCTTGATGTCATCTTCATTATAAAGAAGCTTGCCGTAGGTTCGCTCACTTCCGATAGATTTACGGACACGATTGGGCCTAACAGGACTATTGGAAATTCCCCTAGCCTTTCGAAAGAGATCAAATCCAAAACGTCCAAAACGATCAATCAGAGCCATCTCAGGAACCTTCAGAAGATCGGCACCGGTGTAGATGTCCATGTCATGAAGACGTTCAACTGACTTTTTACCTACCCCATGAAACTTTTCAATAGGGAGCTTTTCCAAAAATTCCTGAGCCTCCTCTGGAAGTACCACCGTCAAACCAGCAGGCTTTTGAAAATCAGAGGCTAGTTTGGCGATAAATTTATTATAGGAAACGCCCGCTGAACAAGTCAGGTGAAGTTCCTGCCAGATATCATACTGGATAAGCTTGGCTACCTTAACCGCCGATTTGACACCAAGTTTATTTATCGTCACATCAAGATAGGCTTCATCGATAGACATAGGCTCAACCAAGTCAGTATAGCGTTTAAAAATCTCACGAATTTGCATCCCTACCTCTCGGTAATGGCTATAATTTCCTGAGATAAAGACAGCATTAGGACAACGTTCATAGGCTTCCTTAGAAGACATGGCTGAATGGACACCATATTTTCTAGCCTCATAATTACAAGTTGATACCACACCACGTCCCCCTGTTTTTCTAGGATCATGACCGATAATAACCGGCTTGTCCTTAAGACTGGGGTCATCCCTCATCTCGACCTGAGCAAAAAAGGCGTCCATGTCAATATGGATGATTTTCCGACTGGTATCATTTATTAGAGGAAACTCTAACATGGCTCCCTGCCTCCTTTCTCAGATTTATCTCATTGTAAAGCTTTTCACATAAAACTTTGGAACTACAAAGCATTCTCCCCTTATGATACCAAAATCTATCAAAAAACAGAAATTTATAATACAGATTTGTCGTTTTCAAAACTGTATTATAAAAGAATGTCTCTAAAAATGGAGTTTTAAAGTTGTGTAAGCGTTTACTGTGTGATAGAATACTTCTAGAGAATGTAACAGATGATTTTGTTACTAGAATTATAGGAGATCCAAACTATGGCAACGGTTAAAACTAACACAGATGTTTTTGAAAAAGCGTGGGAAGGCTTTAAAGGTACTGACTGGAAAGAAAAAGCTAGCGTTTCACGTTTCGTTCAAGCAAACTACACACCTTATGATGGTGACGAAAGCTTCCTTGCAGGACCAACTGAACGCTCTCTAAAAATTAAAAAAATCGTAGATGAAACTAAAGCAGGCTATGAAGCTGAAGGACGTTTCCCAATGGATACTCGTCCAACTTCAATTGCTGACATTGACGCAGGGTACATTTCAAAAGAAGATGAACTTATCTATGGTATCCAAAATGATGAACTCTTCAAATTGAACTTCATGCCTAAAGGTGGTATCCGTATGGCGGAAACTGCTTTGAAAGAACACGGTTATGAACCAGACCCAGCTGTACACGAAATTTTCACAAAATACGTGACTACAGTTAACGATGGTATCTTCCGTGCTTACACTTCAAACATCCGTCGTGCACGTCACGCTCACACAGTTACTGGTCTTCCAGATGCTTACTCACGTGGACGTATCATCGGGGTTTACGCTCGTCTTGCCCTTTACGGTGCTGACTACTTGATGCAAGAAAAAGTTAACGACTGGAATGCTATTAAAGAAATCGACGAAGAAACTATCCGTCTTCGTGAAGAAGTTAACCTTCAATACCAAGCACTTCAAGATGTCGTTCGCCTTGGTGACCTTTACGGTGTAGATGTTCGTCGTCCTGCCTTCGATACTAAAGAAGCTATCCAATGGACAAACATCGCCTTCATGGCAGTATGTCGTGTCATCAACGGTGCCGCTACTTCACTTGGTCGTGTGCCAATCGTCCTTGACGTATACGCAGAACGTGACCTTGCTCGTGGTACTTACACTGAATCAGAAATCCAAGAATTCGTTGATGATTTCGTTATGAAACTTCGTACAGTTAAGTTTGCTCGTACAAAAGCTTACGACCAATTGTACTCAGGTGACCCAACATTCATCACAACTTCAATGGCTGGTATGGGTGCTGACGGACGTCACCGTGTTACTAAGATGGACTACCGTTTCTTGAACACTCTTGACAACATCGGTAACTCTCCAGAACCAAACTTGACAGTTCTTTGGACTGACAAATTGCCTTACTCATTCCGTCGCTACTGTATGCACATGAGCCACAAGCACTCTTCTATCCAATACGAAGGTGTGACTACTATGGCTAAAGACGGATACGGTGAAATGAGCTGTATCTCATGTTGTGTATCACCACTTGACCCAGAAAACGAAGAACAACGCCACAACATCCAATACTTCGGTGCTCGTGTTAACGTACTTAAAGCCCTTCTTACTGGTTTGAACGGTGGTTACGACGATGTTCATAAAGACTACAAAGTATTTGACATCGATCCAATCCGTGATGAAGTTCTTGACTTTGACACTGTTAAAGCTAACTTCGAAAAATCTCTTGATTGGTTGACTGACACTTACGTAGATGCCCTTAACATCATCCACTACATGACTGATAAGTACAACTACGAAGCTGTTCAAATGGCCTTCTTGCCAACTAAACAACGTGCTAACATGGGATTCGGTATCTGTGGTTTCGCAAATACTGTTGATACATTGGCAGCAATCAAATACGCTACAGTTAAACCAATCCGTGACGAAGATGGCTACATCTACGACTACGAAACAATCGGTGAATACCCACGTTGGGGTGAAGATGACCCACGTTCAAACGAATTGGCAGAATGGTTGATTGAAGCTTACACTACTCGTCTTCGTAGCCACAAACTCTACAAAGATGCAGAAGCTACAGTTTCACTTCTTACAATCACTTCTAACGTTGCTTACTCTAAACAAACTGGTAACTCTCCAGTTCACAAAGGGGTATACCTCAACGAAGATGGTTCAGTGAACTTGTCTAAATTGGAATTCTTCTCACCAGGTGCTAACCCATCTAACAAAGCTAAAGGTGGATGGTTGCAAAACTTGAACTCACTTGCAAGCCTTGACTTCGGTTATGCAGCTGACGGTATCTCACTTACTACTCAAGTATCACCTCGTGCCCTTGGTAAGACTCACGACGAACAAGTTGATAACCTCGTAACTATCCTCGACGGATACTTCGAAAATGGTGGACAACACGTTAACTTGAACGTAATGGACTTGTCAGACGTTTATGAAAAGATCATGAGCGGTGAAGATGTTATCGTACGTATCTCTGGATACTGTGTAAACACTAAATACCTCACTCCAGAACAAAAAACTGAATTGACACAACGTGTCTTCCACGAAGTTCTTTCAATGGACGACGCTTTGGGATAAAAACGAATAAAGAGCTCGCAATTGCGAGTTCTTTTCTTTTTTAAAACACTTGTTTTCATTACATTTTTCTAAATCTACTATAATTTACATTTGACTTTTTCTCAGATTAGCTATAAAATAAAAGCGTTTCCGTTTGGTTTCTCCAAACACTTCACTCTCAGAAGCACCTTAGAGAAACGATACTCAATTACATCAGATGGATAGTTGATAATAACACGTAAGCTACCATTGTTATATGACCAAAGAGTATAAGGAGGATAAATGAATAAGAAAAGTTTTAAGCTAATTGGATTAGTAGCTCTCGTAGCAAGTACAGTCCTACTCGTAGCCTGCCAATCCGAGACAAAAACCAAAAACTCAAAGTCCAAGGACGTTCAATGGGGTTATACTGGCTCTACTGGTCCAGACCATTGGGGTGACCTTTCGAAAGATTATGAACTCAGCAAAAATGGTAAAGAACAATCTCCGATCAATATCACCGGAGCTGAGGACGTTGATCTTCCTGAACTAATCCTTAATAATCAAGAATCAGAAGCTCAAGTTGAAAATAACGGGCATACTATTGAAGTCAGCTTTAAAAATCCAAAGAATACCCTAACGATTGGTAACGAAGTTTACAAGTTGCAACAGTTCCATTTTCACGCACCAGCTGAGAATGAAATTGATGGTCAGACTTATCCCCTAGAGGGGCACTTCGTATATAAGACAGATAATGGGAAAATCACAGTTATCTCAGTTCTCTATAATTATGGCGATGAAAATCAAGCCTTAAAACAAATCTGGGACAAAATGCCTCAGGCGGCCAATACTGAAACTGAGCTTTCTCAGGCCATCTCACTTGATGATTTCTATCCTGAAGACAAGGACTACTACAACTTTGAAGGTTCCCTAACAACACCTCCATGTACTGAAGGTGTTAACTGGATTGTCTTCAAGAATCAAGAAACTGTCAGCAAGGAACAAGTGGAGAAATTCACTCAAACCCTTGGATTTGAAAATAACCGTCCTATCCAAGATACAAACGGTCGAAAGATAAAAGAATAAAACAAGATAAAGAGCTTGATGACTACTCCTCTCATCGAGCTTTTTTTCGTTGACGATTAGCTATAGACTTTGTTACACTGGTCCTATGATTATCAAACATACAAGAGATACACTTTCAGAGACTTATCTAGATGCTGTGGCTATTCGAAACACCGTTTTCGTTAAGGGCCAAGGAGTTCCTCACTCCATCGAGATTGACGCAAATGAAGCCTACTGTATTCACTTTGTTTTATACGATGATAAAGACAAGGCTGCAGCAACCGTACGCCTACTGCCTAATAAAGATTTGACTCAGCTTACCCTCCAACGTATGGCGGTGCTCGATGCCTACCAAGGTCAAGGTCTGGGGAGCATTCTCCTAAAAGAAGCTGAAGATTTTGCACAAGAGCAAGGCTTCCAGACTATTTCTCTCCATGCTCAACTCGGGGCACTTAAGTTCTACCTCAATAATGGCTATCAGGAAGTCGGTAAAATCTTTGAAGAGGCTGGTATCCAACACATTACTGTTGAAAAATCATTACTAAGTAAAAAAGCTTAAGCAGTAGGTCAACTGCTTAAGCTTCTTCTTTTGTCGCAAATATAGGATAGCCATGCTCAACAGCAAGAACTGATACATATTCTCTTTTCTTTAATGTCTCTGCGATCTTTTTCCAGTATTTCTGCCCTTTAAAAAGAAGGACAAACACTCCCATGCAGACCAAAAAACCAAGAAATTGTTTATATTCAGAAGATGACAGTTTTGATTCTAGTTCTAGGAGCTCAAACAGTCCTCTCAATAGAACTGTAAAGGTAATCATTATAAGGCTAAGTCCACTAAAGTATCCTAAACATATAAGCAAATACCCTATTTGAAGCTTCTTGGAACGCTTCTTGTAGAGTAACTTATAGTCCTGACCGTACTTTTCAAATACAGGAAAGTGAATATCAAATCCTCTCCTCATACGAATGACTTTCAAATCAGGTTGGGCACGATAACCAAGGCAATGAATCAATTTGTATAGTATCTCTCTTATCAAGATATAAGAAGAAGCGATTATAGGGACTACTATACAAGAAAATACAAGAACACCTAAATAGAAGGAATCTTTATCAAATGCCAACAAGTCGACCATCACCCCAAAACACATACCACAGACAAAGAGACTACTCCCGTTAAGCACACAAAAGAGGAGACTCAAAAAACAAGGGACAAGTTTGCTTTCCTTAGAATGTCTACTCGACCGTTTCACGAATCAGCTCCTTTTTCATTATCTCAATTAAAACATCTCTGTCTTTAATCCATTGAGCTCTCTCATCCTTGTAGTAAGTACGATTACTGAGGAAAATAGCTGCACGTTGAGCTGGGATATTGATAAGCACAAAGGTACCTGTATAACCAGTATGAAGAATCCAATCGCCTTGGAGGTCCCAAGCGACACTACGTTCCTTATTGGATTGGCTGATATTCTGCGTCAGATTTTTAGCAAAATCATCCGTCAAATAATGGTCAACAAAGATTTCCAAGTCCTTTAGGGTTGAAAAGAGGCCTGCTGAACCTGTATGCTCTTTGAGCACTCGAGCCTTGGGATCGTGAACAGTTCCTCCCGGAATTCCCTCAACAGTTGGAACAGCAACCTCAACTGGCCCAAACCGTGTTTCAGTCATACCAAAAGGTTGAAAAATTTCGCTGTCAAAGAGCTTATCCAGTGTTTGTCCAGAGACTTTCTCAAGCATCAAGCCTAGGAGAATAAAATTAATATCGGTATACAAGAAAGGTTTATCATCCTTAACTTTGATGGCATTAATAGCAGAAATCAAGCCAGCTTGGTCTAACTCATCACGGTTTGGAATAAAAGGATCAATGCCGCTACTGTGAGAAAGAAGCTGACGAAGGGTTAGCGTCTTATCCACTACTGCAGGATAATAGGTCGATAGTTTCTCGTCCAAGTCCAATTTTCCCGCCTGCAAGTAGAAAAGACAGAGGGTCCCTACTCCTACCACCTTGGAAACACTAGCTAGATCATAGGTCAGTCCTGGAACTACCGGAATATTTCCATCCTGAGTTCCTAGATAATTCTCCTGCCAATCTTGTCCGTCATAAAGTGCAAGGCTGGCACCCGGGAAGATGTCAGCCTTGATGTAGTCTGTAATTGTTGACAATGTTTGTTTAAAATTAGTCATTATTTTGTTAGCCAAACCTCAATATTACTCATATCAGTCAGTGCGAGTAGGCTTTCTTTAGTATCTAGATAACTTGAGAACTGTTCCTTTTCAAGTTTCTCATGCAAGGCAACCAAGTCGTAGTCTTCAGCTACCTTAAATTCTAGAATTTCCAAATCCCAAGTCTGGTCTGGACTCACTTGGAGGTCAGGACCTTCTGCTTTCTCAAAGTGGATAGACAAAGGCAATTCTTCACCAAAAAGATTGTCGTAAAAGAAAGCTGCTTGAGCTGTATCAACAACGTTCAAGGTCAAAGACTCGACCGTAAAGTCTGACACTCCTTTGAAATCTTCTTTTTCTTCAACATCTGCGTACTCGACTGTCTTGAGAGTAGACAAGTCATCTTCGGCATGCATCAAAATAAGACCATTCTCAGGTGAGATTGTTTCAAAAGCATACCCTTTTTCCCCTTGGAAAATAGCCTTGGCTTGGTGATCATCACGCGCCAAAAGGTACTCAATCTCAAGTGGATCTGAAACCTTGATAACCACTTTATTAATTTTCTTAGGGCCTTCAACTGCACGACAACGGTAAGCTGGTGACTCCTCAATCACAAAAAGTGAGTTACGGTCTGTCCAATCTGTGAAGACCGCAAGGGCATTTTCCTCAGTCAAAAGCTTAAATCCTAATGTATTTTGGTAAAAATCAATATTTTCTTGTCTGTTATTCACACGAAAGATTGGCGTGTGAAACTTAAAATTCCCTGATTGCGTCATGACAACCTCCATTCTTTTCTATTTTATCCGAAAAGAGCCTGTGTGACAAGGATTTTCCTAAGAAAAAACAGGATTGTAATTTTTTCACATTCTTTCACATAAATTATGAAAATCATTATATTATATTTACCTTAGGACTAGCTATTTCCTCATTTTAGAGTATAATAGAGACTATGAAAACTCTCGTCAATCATTTGGCGTTTAGACATACCTATCAGGGACTCTTTTTACTGCTGATGATAGCTATCCCAAACCTGGCTTTAGGTATGACAACGTCATATAACAATCAGACTGGGTTGACCTTCACTAGCCTTGAAAGCTGGGGAATTATCGCTGTCAATCTCATTATTTTTTATATTACCTATCTTTGGGCTAAAAATGAAGGTTTGCTTACTCGCTTTAAACTAGACCGAAAGGATACTAAAGCTATTATCTGGGGCTTTGTGCTTATTTTTCTGATGGGAGTTATTGGGAGCAATCTTATGCTACTGACTCACACCAACTACCATGCAGAACTTCAAAGAACCCTTACGACAACGCCTATCCTACCAGTAGCGATTGGTATGATGACTACAGCCTTCTTACAAGAACTGCTCTTTCGTAAGTGGATTTTCACTTGGTTGTCTCCTTATTCGACAGTTGCTGTTTTAGTGAGTACCGGTCTCTTTTGTCTCTTCCACATGCCTACCAATCTTGCCCATCTCCTCCTTTATATCGGAATGGGTTTGGCCCTCTCTATGGTCTACCAAAAAAGAGAGAACTTATCTACAAGTATCACACTTCATGTTTTGTGGAACCTTTACACCTTAGGTGCTACAATTCTGGTTATGACTACTCCTATGTAACTGAGAATGCTTTCTCAGTTTTTTTGTTACGTTCAAAATTTTAAGCATAAAAAAATCTGAAGCACTAACTTCAGATTTTTTGTTATTGATTAAAGGTAGAGGGCTTTGAACAAGTATACAGCCAAAATTCCTGCAAGGATTGGAGCTACAACTGGAACCCAAGCATACCACCATTTAGAATCACCTTTGTGCTCACCAAGAACTGATGTTGGCAAGATGTGGTGAAGAAGACGTGGCATCAAGTCACGGGCTGGGTTAAGGGCTGGTCCTGTAGGTCCACCAAATGATAGAACCAAGGCACAAACCAAGAAACCAACACCAATGTGAGCTACAGCAAGAGATCCATTCGCCATTTGGCCTGTTACAGCTTCTTTATCATACCCATATTGGACTGCTTGTGAGACCAATTTGTGACCAAAGTAGTTGTTAGTCAAGGCAAGGGCACCAAAGAAGAGAAGGAATGAGCCTGCAAACTCATTGGCAAAACCGTTAGCCCATGCACGATTACGATTTTCTGGAGTATCATCATGATCGTCAACTGCTGAGATCGTTGAGAAGGTACCAAGAATATTGTTAGGGTTCTCAGTTTGTACATAGTAAGGTTGGTGAACCCAAACCACGATAGCTTGACCTACAAAGGCACCAAGAAGTTGTGCAATAAGGTATCCAGGAACACCTACCCATGAGAACAAGCCAGATGCAGCAAGTCCAAGTGTGAAGGCAGGGTTGATGTGGTTACCAGAAACATCACCAAACATAAGGGCTGGCATCATAACACCAAAACCATAACCAAAGGCGATTACAATCCAACCAGATTTGTTACCTTTTGTTCCCTTAAGCTCAACGTTGGCAACAGCACCATTACCAAGGGCTACAAGAAAAGCAGTCGCGATAAACTCAGTGAGGTATTTCAAAACCCATTCACTGGTGAACGCTTCTTTTAGAAAATCATTCATTTGTCTCTTTATTTCCTTTCGATTTTACAATAATTTAGACATCTATCATTTTATCAAGTATAATGTCTGATGTAAAGATATTTCTGAAATGTTTACGTATTATTTTTGAGGTTTTTGAATATGAAATTTAATCAGTTTAGTTACATCCCAGTTAGTCCTGAAATAGCTTGTCAGGAACTTCGTTCTTTGGGCTTTGAAGTCTCTCTAGATGCTAGTGCCAAAGCCAATTTTGAGGCCTTTGTTCGCAAGTCCTTCCTCTTCTTTGAAGACACCGACTTAGCTTTGAAAAATTGGATTGCCGATACAGAGACTGACCTCCTGACCTTTTTCCAATCAGACCGTCCTTTGACTGCTGAAGTCTTTGGTTTGGTAGCCCTTCAACTGCTAGGATTTGTCCCTAATGTGGACTTTACAGACAGTGCTGCTTTCCTAGAGAAAATGGCCTTTCCAATCACTTTTGATGGTAGTCTTAACAACCTTCATCAATTGTTGGCGACACGCACACAGTCTGGCAATACCTTAATTGATCAGTTAGTAGCTCAGGATTTAATCCCTGTAAGTAATGACTACGTCTTCTTTAATGGTAAGAGCTTAGCAACATTTGACACTAATCAGCTTCACCGTGAAGTGGTTTATGTCGAAACACCTGTAGATACTGATAAAGACGGGCAGTTAGACTTGGTCAAGGTGACTATCTTACGTCCTAATGTAGACTTCCCAGTTCCAGCCATGATGACCGCAAGTCCTTATCAACAAGGGACTAATGAGCCTGCTTCAGATAAGCTCACCCACAAGATGGAGGGAGACTTGCTCGTCAAACCAGCAGGTGAAATCTCTCTTAGACAACCTGAAATCAAGGTACCAGAGGCAGACCTTACGCCTATCAATCCTGTCACAAAAGCTCAGGAGCGTTTTGCTCACACAGATACCTACACACTCAACGATTACATGTTAGCTCGTGGTGTGGCCTCTATCTATGTATCCGGTGTCGGTACCTTCAACTCAGAAGGTTTCATGACCTCTGGAGACTATCAACAGGTTCTGGCCTATAAAGCTGTCATCGACTGGCTCAATGGTCGTGCACGCGCCTTTACTAGCCGTAGCAGACAGCATACAATCACTGCTGATTGGGCTTCTGGTAAGGTGACTACTACTGGACTTTCATACTTAGGTACCATGTCCAACGCCCTAGCCACAACTGGCGTTGACGGTTTGGAAATGGTTATTGCTGAAGCCGGTATTTCTTCTTGGTACGACTACTATCGTGAAAATGGGCTCCTCGTCAGCCCTGGAGGCTACCCTGGTGAAGATCTCGACACCTTGACTGAATTTACCTATTCTCGTGCCCTATTAGCTGGAGAATACCTACGCCACCAAAAAGACTATGAGACCTACCTCAAAGAGCTAAGCAAAGCCATTGATCGTAAGCATGGGGACTATAACCAGTTCTGGCATGACCGTAACTATGTGCAATTCGCAGATCGTGTCAAAGCCACTGTTGTCTTTACACATGGTAGTCAGGATTGGAATGTCAAACCGATTAACGTCTATCAAATGTTCAATGCTCTTCCAGACTCTCTTGAAAAACACCTCTTCTTCCACAATGGTGCCCACGTTTACATGAATGCTTGGCAGTCTATTGACTTCCGAGAAAGCATGAACGCCTTGATTTGTCAGAAACTCCTTGGTTTAGATAACAGCTACACACTTCCTACTGTTATCTGGCAAAACAACCAGTCTGAACAGACCTGGGAAGTTCTCGATAACTTTGGTCATGATAATGCTAAACACATTCAGCTTGGTCAGGCTGAAGCTAGTATCGCTAACCATTATGAAGAGGAAACCTTTGCCAAATACGGTAAGACTTACCAAAGCTTCAAAGACGACCTCTTTGTGGATAAAGCCAATGCCATCACTCTAGACTTTGAACTGGATCAAGACATCAAGATTAATGGTCGTGTCCATCTAGAGCTCAAAGTTAAATCTAGCACAAATCGTGGTCTCATTTCAGCCCAAGTTCTAGAAATGGGTGACAAGAAGTATCTCGCACCTATTCCCGCACTCAAACGCATGAATCTAGATAACGGCCGTCTCTTCAAGGAAGAAGCCTTACGTGAATTGCCATTCAAGCAGGCCAAATACCGTGTCATTACCAAAGGACACCTTAACCTGCAAAATCGTAAAGACCTTCTTACCATTGAAGATGTTACGCCAAATGAATGGATGACTATCGGTTTGGACTTACAACCAACCATCTACAAACTCAACAAGGGCGACAAACTCCGACTCGTTCTCTATACCACAGACTTTGAGCACACCATTCGTGACAATAGTGACTACGAATTAACTGTGGACCTAAGCCAAAGTCAAATGACATTGCCTTATTAATCTTTATCGCAAAAAATTCCCATAGGATGAGAACTCCCATGGGATTTTTTTATTGTGTGGAAATAAACAAGATTTAATCTTCAATTGTTACGATTCATTTAATATCATTTAAACAAATGATGTAGCCAAGACAGTGGAACAAGACAAATTCTCAATGGACAACTCAACCTTAAAACCAAGAAATCCTCCCTAATGACATCAATAGCCATAACGAATCGCTAGCAATTTTCGCAACTCTGCCATTCGCTCCTCGATAAAGGGAGACAAGGTTAGCTGGTCTTTTCTGACCACTTCGGATATTTCCAGTGACATCCTGCTTAAGATATAGGGAGTGGCTGAACGAGAGTCTGAAAGTTCCGTTCGGTAGGAGTGTAGGACCTGCTTCAAATCAGCATAATCATCTGGCTTATCTCCAATAGTTTCAATTACTTCATCGATGATAGCTACTGCTTGTTCTCGTCTCTCTTTGCCTCCTGCAAACCATTTAAGTCCTGTCATTAAGAAAACCTCCTTATTTCTTTCAACTAATTTTTCAATCACATCTTTAGTATAGCACCCTGATAGTCATATAAAAGCCAGTGTCCCAAAAAGTGGCTATAGGTCCTAAATGGTAGCCAAATCCAGATTGGATGCTGACTAGATAGAGTATTTAAAGCTATATTCCCAATGACTACTCCTAGGATTGCTGATACGACACGTAAAGAACGTAACACAGCAGAACTATTTTTTTGTAATATCACCATTTTTGCTCCTTTTTGCTAGGACCATTTAAACAAATTATAAGGTATTATCATAGAAATGATTGGCTATTATTCTGAATCTAGCATGGCCAAAGACACGAATCTGTCACTTTCCATGCTGCTTAAAACAAATACATCACTTCTCATTTCTAAAAATCAGCTGACTAAGATCATCAGAGAACGATAAAGAAACATAAAGTGACAAGGTATAAAATAAAAATGTTCTTTCTTGATGCCAGAAAAATGTTATCACACATTGAATACAGACAGCCAAGATAACTTGTAGGATAAATATTATGTATTTTCTAGAAAAAACAGATTGTTCCAATAGTAATCCTCCTTTCATGACATATTTTGAAGACCCAGACCTTGCAAGTTTTGTCTATACGATAGAAGAATATCCGTCAAGCCATAGAAATCCTACTCTAATTTTCACATTTTTCATTAATCACTTTCTTATTATAGCGCTTTTATGCACTTTATGCAACGTAAATTGAATAATGTCACAAATGGTTACTATATTTTCTATCTTTTAAAATATTTTTTGACTTGCAAGTAAGCTAGAAAATCACAGAGAATTAACAAAAGCATTAATACGACTAGTACTATACGGTCTGTGGTATCACTGAATGTTAGTAAGGTGTAAAACTCTACACAAAGCACTAGAAATGAGATGACCAGAAAGACAATGAAGAACTGCCATATTATTAACGGATTTACTGAATCGGGACGCTTCTTAAGCAAACGGTAGAGCAGTCCATTTACAAAAATGACTACTAAAGCAAGTGCTCCGACTGCTAACCAAATCTCTGGCGAAGTCTTACTTTTGTAGAGAGAAATACTGGTACTTATAAGGAAGACTGCCAATACAGCAGTGATGGTCCTAAAAAATCGCAATACTCTCGAACTAATACTCTTTAACTTCATGATAAAACACTTAAGCTATGAATAACCTCAGTCAGTCTTGTAAACCGAATAAGCTATTACATTTAACGCTATTCCTTTCTGTATTTTTTTATACTGCTGTAAGATCTCAAGTAAGTCCTTAGCGATTACATTCTACTGGAGATGTAATGCAATAGCGTCATTAGTACCGATACTTTAAATAGGCGAATATACATATCTTTGTTTTTTCTATTACAAAGATATGCAATCAAATATAATACAATCTCCGCTATCATTAGCAAGAATAATTTTACTTCGGGAACATCAGAAATAAGCATTTGCAAGCACCTCACGCTCAAAGGGGCAAAAGGTTACTTTTTAAACTGTGCCCATTTTTTAAAAAGCAGACTATAAAGAAGCAAGGTTAGCCCCAACAAGTTAATGGTATGGTGGACTGCATCCAAACTTCTAAATAGATTAGCGAGGCCCATTCCGATGAGAATGGTAGCCAGTAAATACGGTTTTGAGTTTTTAAACATACTTTTCTCCTTAAAGTGTTTTTAGCTTTCTGTGCAAAGCTATGAGTTTTATTATAGATTGGAAGCCGATAAAAAAGTAGTGACATAAATGTCACCACTTGTCTGACCTTATATCCTTGATAATCGTACACATAAGAAAGAGAAATAGACATAGCCCAATAAGATTTAGGCATTGAAGTCCAAAACTCAGTTTTTCTTCCAAGTTATGTAAGGCAACAAGGACGAAGCCCATAGACATCATTAGAGACACTAGGCGTTTTTTAGTCATGAGTATGGATACCTTTTATCTTTTGAAATATTTTTTAACTTGAAAATAAGTAAGAATATCAAATAAAATCAATAAAAGCATTAAAATAAATAATACAATGCGATCCGTAAAGTCCGTTAGTGTTAGTAGTTTGAAAAACTCGACACACAAGACAAACAATGAAACACTAAGGAAAATACCAAATGATTGTTTTAGCGTCAAATAGCTTTTTGTTACTGATTGTTTTTTTGATAACCGGTAAAAAATAATGTTGATCACTCCTACGAATATAGTAAGCAAGCCTAATCCAAACAGAATCCATACCGGAGTCACTTTTTCATAAAGGTAAAAACCTAAATTAATGAGAAGAACAACTATTGCAGCACTTCCTAGTCTTAATAACTGTAATGCTACTGCATTATTATTTTGTAGTTTCATAATTAGTAAATTTTTAATTAATGTGGGAAAGCATAACCAAGACCAGCTCCGACAACTCCACACCCTACAATAGCATAAGGTGCAAGCGTAAAGAGTGGAGCACCTGATGCGGCACAGAAATAAATTCCCTCAGCAGCACCACTAGCGCTACTAGATAAACGGTCCCAATTGACTTTTCCACCTTCAACATTTGCAAGTGCCTCGAGATCGAGTGTTTCAAAAGTGTTAATTGTTTGTGTTGTCATTCTAACAACCTCCTAAAATATTATTTTTTAGCTTCTTCTCTCAAGCTATGGTTTTATTATAGGTTGCAAGCCGACAAAAAAGTAGTGACATAAATGTCACTACTCGATTTTGCTTTTTAAGAAATCTTTTCGAATATAAAATCTATGGTCTAGATTAGCTTACGCTCCTTCCATAGCGCCTGCTTGTAGGCTGTACATCTTGTGGTAGGTGCCGCCGAGGGCTAGGAGCTCCTCATGGCTACCGTGTTCGATGATGCGGCCCTTGTCTAAGACATAGATGCAGTTGGCATCTTGAATCGTCGATAGGCGGTGGGCAATGGCAATGGTTGTGCGTCCTTGACGCATTTTTGCTAGAGAGTTTTGAACAATAGCCTCTGTCTCCGAATCAATATTGGCTGTCGCTTCATCCAAAATCAAGATTTTAGGCTTGCTAGCAACGGTTCTAGCAAAGGCTAGAAGCTGGCGTTGACCGGTTGAAAAGCTGGAACCTCGTTCGGAAACTGGAGCATCATAGCCTTCTGGAAGTTTGTCGATAAAGTGGTTGGCATCCACAAACTCAGCAGCGGCTTTGATATCTTCATCAGTTAAATCTTGATACATGGCAATATTGGATTTGATTGTACCATGATAGAGAAAGGGTTCCTGAAGGACAAGACCAATGTTCTTGCGCAGCTCTGCCTGACTATAATCGCGAATATCTACACCGTCAAGAAGAACTCGTCCTGATTGGAACTCATAAAAACGCATGAATACGTTGATAATAGAGGATTTTCCGGAACCTGTAGAACCGACAAAGGCGATGGTTTCTCCTTTATTGACAGAGAAGGAAATACTATCTAAAATCTGGTGCTTGCCATCATAGGAGAAGGAGACATTTTCAAAGCGAATATTCCCCTCAGTAACCTTGGCATCTGTGCCTCTCTGCTCAGGTTCATAGGTGCGCTCGTCGATCAAGGCGAAGACCCGACCTGCTGAGACCATCGAGGTTTGCAAGGTTGAGAAGTTTTGTGTCACTTCAATCAAGGGATCAAAGAGGCGGTTAATGTACTGGATAAAGGCATACATGGTCCCCGCTGTGATGCCCAAATAGATACCTCGGTAGCCAAAGTAGGCCATGAGAACAGCATAGCCCAGGAGCTTCAGTAAACTCATGGCTGGGCGTAGAAAGAGAGAATCCAGTGACATGGAACGGCTGGCGTAAATCAGGTGTTCCTCATTAATGGCATCAAACTCTTTTTTGAGGCGTTTCTCTTGGTTAAAGGCCTGAATGATGCGAATCCCTTCGATACTCTCTGACAGTTTGGCATTTATATCTGAAAGCAAGGCTCTGGTCTTTTCAATGATGACCACTGATTTTTTGCGGTAGAGATTAACCAAAAGAACAATCAGAGGAAGAAAGAGCACAATAAGCCCGGTCAGACGAATGTCCAAGATCATCATGGTGTAAAGGGTGGTAACAAATATAAAGATAGCCGAAATAAAGCTAGACAGAATCCCTGAGAACATCTCACTAATAGTCTCTGTATCATTGGTCAAGCGGGAAACGATAGAGCCTGCTGGAGTTTTGTCAAAGTAAGACATGCCTAGTTTCTCCATATTGGCAAAGGCATCTCGGCGAATATCCCTGACAATGCTGTAGGACACACGCGCAAAAAAGAGATTTCCCAAATACTGAACTAGTGTCTGCAAAAGATAAAGACCATAGTAACCAATCAGAATTAAACTTGCCGCCTGATTCATATCATGAAGATAGTGGTCAATAAAATAAGAGGCCACAAGGGGAATAATACTCTTGATAACCGTTGTGGACAAGAGGAAGGCTAAAGCTAGAAAGGTCAAGAATTTGTAAGGCTTGAGATAGGTCAAGAGACGCTTAAACACAGACCATTGGTTTTGATTAGGCATCATCTTCTTCTCCTCCTTCCATTTCTAACTGTTGAGACTCATAGGTCTTGGCATACCAACCACCCTGAGCTAGCAAATCCTCATGACGGCCACGTTCAATGATACGACCATCCTGCATGACTAAGATAAGGTCAGCGTGCACCACCGCACTCAGACGATGGGCGGTAATGATAGTTGTCTTGTCCTTGCGGGTATGTTTGAGATTGTCAATAATAGCATATTCTGTCTTGGCATCAACCGCAGATAGGGAGTCGTCCAAAATCAAAATATCTGGATCCAAAATCATGGCCCGACTCATGGCCAGACGTTGTTTTTGACCGCCTGATAGGCTGACACCCTTTTCACCAATGATTGTTTCAAAGCCTTCAGGCATATCCTTGATGTCATCATAAACTTGAGCTAACTTAGTCGCTTCTTCTACCTTGTCAAAGGAGAGATCCGGATTACCAAAGCAGATATTGTCTAAAATGGAGCTGGCAAAGAGAAACTGGTCTTGAGGAACATAGCCCATCAAGCTACGCAAGTCTGATAGGCGATAATCTCGGATGTTATGACCATTCAAATAGATGGCTCCTTGATTAACATCGTGCTCCCGCAAGAGCAACTTGACAAGGGCCGTCTTTCCTGAGCCAGTCTGTCCAACCAAACCAAGGGTTTGCCCCTTGTCCAAGGTGAAATGAATATCTCTCAAAGTATCCTCATCCTCAAAGGCAAAGCGGTCAATCGCATATTCTAAGCGACCATTTTCAATACTTGGGAGAGGGTGCGCAGGATCTTGAACATCTGATTCCTGCTCCAGAAGATTTTCAATACGTTGGTAGGACACATTTCCTCTCTGTGTGATATTAAAGAGGAAGCCAATGGCCATTAGAGGCCAAACCAGCATGTCCAAATAGGTAATGAAGGTTACCAAATTTCCGACCGTTATCTGACCAGCCTGAATCATAAAGGCACCGACAAGAAGGGTCAAAACATAGGATGAGCCAACAAAGAGTAAGACCAAAGGATCAAAAAGGCTATCATACTTCATGGTATGCATATTCTTTTTAAAGGTCATCTTATTGGTCTCTTGGAAGGACTGAAGCTCAGCCTCCTGATAGCCAAAAGACTTGGTTACCTTGATACCTGATACCGACTCTTGGACCTTATTATTAAGTTCTGAAAAGGCTGCCTGGGATTCTCCAAAAGCTTTATGGGTCTTGCGTCCTAAACGACTAGTCGCAAAAGCCATGAAGGGGAGGGGTAAGACAGCCACCAGTGTCATCTGCCAGGAAATGCTGAAAAACATGGTGATTAGGGTTACCAAGGCTGTGATAGAGGCATCCACGGCTGACATGACGCCCCCGCCAGCCAAGCGGGTTAAAGAGTTGATATCATTGGTTGCATGGGCCATGAGGTCCCCAGTTCGGTACTTTTGATAAAAAGAAGGCGACATCTTAGTAAAATGCTCAAAAAGGCGTGAACGCATAATCTGGCCTAAGCGATAAGAAGTCGCCAAGATATACATGCGCCAAACATAGCGCAAATAGTACATCCCCAGAGCTGCCAAAAGCAAATATACGAGATTCAGAAGCAAGATCTGATTGGTCAATTTTCCCGATGTGATAGCATCAATGACCCGCCCCATAACCATAGGAGGAATCAGATTGAGAACCGAAACCAGACTCAGTGCCAAAATCCCGACAATATACCGGCGTTTTTCTAACTTGAAAAACCACCAAAGTTTTGCAATGATTGATTCTTTAAAAGACAAGTTACTCCTCCTATCCTTACAAATGGTTAATAATAGACCTCGTATAAGTCTCGTATGATAAGGTTACTTCCAATAGCGATAGATTGTGCCATCTTCTAACTGAAAGTGACCAATATAAGATAACTTCCCAAAATCAGTAGACTCTGGCAATTGATAAGCAAAGGAATCAAAATTATAGACCTTGTGCCCATCATCCATAGAGTAGCTATCCTTATCATGGATAACGGATTCATCTTTCTTAGGGTTCCAAATGCGTCTGATTTCATCAGATGTCTTATACTCTCTGACAAAATTGTACAATTCAAAGTTAGTTGCCTCACTGAGATAGCGACCATCGGTGTTGTAGTTAGCTAATTGAGGCTCTCTCTTAGCCTCAGAATAATTCCAAACCTGTCCTCTTTCTCGCATGATATCGGCATCACGGCCACTTTGATAGGTATCTGCCTTAACCATCGTCATTGTTACTCCTAACGTTAATACGGTGACTACTGTCATCATTAAATGTTTCATTATTTCTCCAAACGTGTTTATTCATTTTTCCCTCTTTTGAATGTGTTGTATTTGTATGATAGAAAATAAGTGAAACCTGAGACGCGTAAGCTCCCAGGTTTTTTACTCTTTAAAATGCGTTTGAATCAGTTTCACAAGGAGGCGGTAGGCAGCTAATGCCAGCAAACCTCCTAAAGTATTGGTCCATAAATCATCTAACTCAAAGACACGATTAGCATCAATGAGAAGGTCTAGAATCACTTGTCCAACCTCAATCGTCAAAGACATGATAAACGTGGCTAAAAGGACCTTTTGCCAAGACCTGAATCTGGGGTACAAGGCTAAAAGTCCTAAAATCAGCGGACTCAGCAAGAAAATGTTGGTCACATTTTGCCCAAGCACAAAGACAATCTCTTTAAGACTATCCAACTGATAAAAGTTGGTCAAACTATTGAATGGGGTCAAGAGGACCACTACACGACCAAAATGTTGAATCCCAGGAGTTTCAACACCTTCAACTAGTCCGTACTGGGGTGTCCAACATAGGAGCACTAAACAGAGGAGATAAGCACAAACCAAAACTTGGCTTGCTTGTCTTCCTTTTGGTGTTAGTTCTCCGTCCTTTTCTACCCAAGTCGTCAGCTGAAACATCTTACTTACCTTCTGATTTACCAGAAGCTTCTGCTACAGCCTTTTGACGGTCACGTTTCATAGTGTTTGAACGCAATTGTCCACAAGCAGCATCGATATCTGTACCGTGTTCTTGACGAACGACACAGTTAACCCCGTTTTTCTTGAGCACATCGTAGAAGGCCGCCACACGTTCCTTGGTTGAACGACTATATTGGTCGTGCTCTGATACTGGGTTATATGGAATCAAGTTGATGTATGACAACTTACGGATTTTCTTAGTCAAATCAGCCAACTCTTGAGCGTTTTCAGGGTGGTCATTTACCTCATTAAGCATGATGTACTCAAAAGTTACACGACGGTTGGTTGTCTGGATGTAATACTCGATCGCTTCAAAGAGTTTTTCAAGTGGGAATGAGCGGTTAATACGCATGATGCTTGAACGAAGGTCATTGTTAGGCGCGTGAAGTGACACGGCAAGGTTAACTTGAACACCTTCGTTAGCAAATTCCTTGATTTTTGGTGCCAAACCAGATGTTGACACGGTAATGTGACGCGCTCCGATAGCAAGACCATTGTCATTGTTAATGGTACGCAAGAAGCGAAGCACATTGTCATAGTTATCAAATGGCTCACCGATACCCATAACAACCACGTGGCTGACGCGTTCACCGTCGCCACGGTCATCAAAGTATTTTTGTACCAACATGATTTGCGCCACAATCTCACCAGCAGTCAAGTCACGTTGTTTCTTAATCAAACCACTGGCACAGAAAGTACAACCGATGTTACATCCAACCTGAGTTGTCACACAGACAGACAAACCATAGTGTTGACGCATCAAAACCGTCTCAATCAACATACCATCTGGCAATTCAAAAAGATATTTAACGGTACCATCTTTAGATTCTTGAACGATACGTTGTTTCAATGGGTTTACGCAGAAATTCTCATTCAATTTAGCAATGAAATCCTTTGAAATGTTGGTCATTTCTTCGAAAGATTGCACACGCTTCTTGTAGAGCCAATCCCAAATTTGAGTAGCACGGAATTTCTTTTCGCCGTGTTCCATAGCCCAATCAATCAACTCGTCACGAGTAAGACCATAAATAGAAGGTTTGTAGCCTTCCATATCCTCTAACTTCTGACGTTTACGACGTTCTGGTTTTGCTTGTGTTGTTACTTCTGACATAGTTTAATTTCCTTTTTTTCTGATTGTGAAATGCTGACCATCTGACTTGGTCTGGCTTTGTTTCTTCGATGGGGTGTTTTGACCTTTAGATTTTGGAGCTTGCTTCTGACTCTTCTTGAAGTTAGGCTTACGCTCACGACCACCGTCCTCGGATCTAGATTTGAACTTAGGGCGACGCTTGATTTTCTCAAAGCTTGGACCCTCTTGATCCCTATCTCTTCGTTTGGACTTGTCTGGCTTTTGCTTAGCAGAAGCTTTTTGCCCCTTATTCTTTTGAGAAGCATTGCGCTCTCTAGATTCCTGAGAAGCATTACGACGATTATTAGAACGACGGCGCTTGCGACGAGGTTCTGTCTCCTCTTCAAAGACGATTAATTGCGGCTCTTCATTTTTCAAAATAAAGTAGGCACAACCAAAGGCACAGTATTCACGCAAATACTCCGACAATCGGCTAATGCGGTCTGTCTTACGCGTATTAGGGCGCTCGTCCTCGTAAAATCCCTTAAGGCGAAGCTGATCATTGGACCAGTCCCCAACGATATAATCATACTTGAGCATGATTTCAGAAAAACGTTGCCCAAAGCGGGTAGCGTCTAAAGCATCCTTGTGATTTTCAAGAACTGTAAACTGACAGGCATCTGATTTCAGAAGATCAGCCACATACACAAAGTCTGGCCCTGGATATTTATTATAATTAAACATTTCTGGCAAGATTTCTTTACGCATGTGCCATCCTTTCTGCTCTCTCTTATTTTCTATCATGATGCTGTAATAATGTCTCTATATCTTATCCCAATTGGCACCATTTTTTCCTAAATACTTGGCCACAAGTTCCCTTAACAAATCTGGAAAAAGAAGAGTAACTTCCTTTTCCTTAATTGTAGGAAAGTAAGAAGCAAAGTAGTACTGGTCCACAAGGACCAAACTAAACTTCTCATTGGAATCTACAACCCTTCTATTATACAACAAATTACCGTTTTTGTAAGCAAAATTCCCCGTGATTACTTCACCAAATGTCTTCCCTCTAAATCCCATACCTTTAATAGCTTGATTTTTAAGGAGTTCAGCCTTAGTAAAAACTTCCTGACAGATTTCTTTGAGCTCTTGTCCTGTCACGACTAGACGTGCCATCCGCATCTGATGAGGAAGGGCTTCTTGCAGGTCTGCCATGGTCACTTGAGGACCTAAAGTCTTCATGATGAGTCCAGTATTTAAAAGCGTTAATTGGCTATGAGTCTCCTGACAAACAGCCTGTAAAACCAATTGACAGGTCTCATCAAAATTTAGTTCTCGACCTAGATTAGCTACTTTTTTCTGAGCTAAACGACGATGGCCTTCCTCACGCATTGCCTTGATAAAGGTTTCGTCCTCCTTGTCTAAATCCAAGATATAGGACTTGGTGGGGATAGCCTCAATCTGACACTCTATCAATTGCCCATTTTTCACAGTAAGATCAATACAACCGATATAATAACCATACCTATCTGCAGCCGCTAAATAAGTCTCATTAATCAACTTGCCCTCTTCAAAAAGGTGATGCGTGTGACTCCCGATAATAAGATTCACCTGAGGGTAAGTCTCTGCAATCTGCTCATCATAACGAACACCTAGATGACTAAGAACGACGACTATGTCTGCATCCTTTACCTCAGGGCGAGCCAAATCCTCTTCCAACTGCGTGAGTGGATTCAAAACCTCCCAACCGTTGGGAGCATAGGTGATGTAATATGGGAAGGTATAGGCCAAGAAAGCAATGTTTGTACCTGCTTTAGTTTTATGGATAAGATAGGGCTTGGCCCATTCAGGCTGACTCCCTTCATCCTTGAGATTTCCTATAATTGGCTGAAACTTGGCCTGCTCATAAAGACAGTCTAGCTCATCCTTAGCTAGACCAATCCCCTCATTATTTCCAATAGTCGCATAGTCTATCCCCAGCTCATTCATCAGGGCTACATTAAAACGCCCAGCGGTCGCATCAGATAGGGGATGGGACTTATCCACATTATCCCCAAGATCTACCTTAATCAACTCTCTATCCGTCTGACTCAAATCATCCACAGCTCGCTTGAGTTGTGGATACTGTTCAAAATGAGAGTGTAAATCATTAATATGAAGAATTCGAATCGTGTCTTTCATGACTCCTATTGTAGCACTTTTGCTATAAAAAAACTTGACAATCAATCTGCCAAGCCTTTAACTATTTTTCAAACAGGAAGGTATTCCTAGTTAACTTTCTTTTTAACATATTCTTCTGCCAGATGATAGACGTCATCTGCTAGGGATATACTGACATAGATGCACACAATTGAGAAAATTTCTCCTCTAAAGTGTTGCCAAGCAAAGAATATAAGCCCATAAATTAGGAGGGCAAGTACTATTTGGCCAAAAAATTGACCCAGTAATCGCCTAATAACGACAAGTAAGGCCATAAGTAATCCCACCTTTAATACCATAACCAATACCCTTTAAGGCTGCACCTTGCCAAGTACCTGTTTGAATACCACCTTTAACGGCTCCTCCAACAGCCCCGACACCTACGGCAGCTGTAGCTCCCCAAAAACTACATGCTCCCCCCTTAACAGTAGAAAGATCTTCGGAATTAAGTGAGTTAAAATTGTTAATGATTTGTGTTGTCATTAAAACAACCTCCTTTAAAATATTTTGTTCTACCCTTTTCTCAAAAGGTATGATTTTATTATAGGTAGAAAGCCAACAAAAAAGTAGTGACATTTATGTCACTACTGGATTTTTGAGAGTTGATTCAACTAGTTACCTCAAACTTACAAATTATTTTACTTTAAACGGAAAGCTTCTTAAAAATAGCTGTGATAAAACTATTTAAAATCTGTCATAGTTTCAGTTCTTAAGACAGCCAATTATTTTGCGAGTGTAGTGAGCATATACTGAGACTTGTCACTGTGATAATGACGACTAAGACTTTGTAGTCATAAGCGTTGGGAAGTTTTGAGACCTTAGGCTCAAAAGAAAAATATATCTTCAAACTAAATAAGGTCTTTTGAGTTTCCAAAAAGTTTGATAATAATCAAAAAAGCTGAAACACTTTGGTTTCAACCTCTTGAATTTTTAAATTAAAATTTGCTCTCACCTAGAAGCCAATACTTAGAAACTTTGCTTCTTAGCTTTACGCTCAGCACGCCCCTTCGCACGATTAGCTGCACGACGCTCACGTTTGCGTTTCTCGTCAACCTTCCACTGAATTTTCTTCTTGTAGCCAGGTTTGATTTTTTTCTTTTTCTTCTTAACCAAACCGATCATTTCCGTATCAAGTTTTTGATAGGCTTTTTCACGGTTGGCACGACGGTCACGGTCATAGGTATCTTGAAACTCGCCGTCCTTATAGACTTTAGGTTCAAAGGTAATCCCCATCTTTTCAAGCTCACGAATATCTGAGTCGTCACTTGGTTGATAGAGGGTAATGGCTGTTCCTGACAAACCATTACGTCCTGTACGTCCTACACGGTGAACAAAGAAAGACAAATCCTGAGGGATGGCATCATTGATAACATGGCTAACCCCTTCAATATCAATCCCACGCGCTGCAAGGTCAGTCGCTACAATGTACTCAAAATCAAGCTTCTTGACTTGATTCATGATACGCTTACGTTCACGTGGTGGAATACCTCCATGAATTTTGGCAACCTTAAGACCATTTGACACTAGGTAGCTGTGCAAATCGTCAGCACGTTCCTTGGTATTAACGAAAATCATTGCCAGGTATGGTTGCATCCCCTTAAGCATCTCAAGAATCTGTTCATTCTTGTTGCGCCCCTTGGTAGATACCAACCAGTTATCAATGGTATCTGCAATAACTGTTGAAGTTTTGATTTGTTCCATGACTGGATTGGTCAAATACTTCTTCAAGAATGGTTGCAATTTTTGAGGAATGGTTGCTGAGAAGACCAAAATTTGAACTTCCTTAGGCAGACTTGCCGCAATCTTATCCACAGTATCCAAGAATCCCATGTCCATGGTCATATCAGCTTCGTCAACAACAAAGGTATGGGCCTTGTGGATAGCCAAGTCACCAGACTTAACTAGGTCATAAATACGACCTGGTGTTCCGATAACAATATGGGGTTGGGCTACCTTGAGCTTCTCAATCTGACGTTGCTTGTCTGTACCACCCACATAGTTAACCACACGAATTTCTGTATCAGAGTGTTTAGCAATCTGTTTTGTCGCTTGGTAAATTTGTGTCGCCAATTCACGTGATGGCGCTGTGATAACAACTTGAACATCACCACTCTTTGGATTGAGCTTCTCAAAAATTGGCAAGAGGAAAGTATGTGTTTTCCCTGAACCCGTCTTTGATTCACCAACCAAATCACGACCTGAACGGACTACAGGAATCAATTTCTGCTGAACAGGTGTTGGCTCCTTAAACTTAATCTCGTCAAGAGCCTCCTGAATAAATGTTTTAAAATTAAAATCTTTAAATGACATGTTTACTTACTTCTTTTCTATCTAGTCTATCCTTATCATTATAACAAAAAAAGAGCATTTCTGCTCTTTTCATTTATTTCATAACGTTTCCAAGAACCATCCAAAGAGTAATAGCACTTGCGAGCGCTCCAACAGTCCAAAGGAAAGCATCAACCTTCCACTCTGACCATTTGTCACCCTTACCTGAAAGGCCACCCAATTCGAGGTGGTGGTGGAATGGTGTCATACGGAAAATACGACGACCTTCTCCATACTTACGCTTAGTGTATTTAAAATAGCTGACCTGTAGCATGACAGAAGCTGTCTCAAAGACATAAACCACACCAATCAAGAGTAGCGTCCACTCTACACGTAGGGCAATAGAGATAACCGCAAGCATAGCTCCAAGTGACAAGGAACCAACATCTCCCATAAAGACCTTGGCTGGCTTGTGGTTAAAGACGAAGAAGCCAAGAAGAGCCCCAATCATAGTGATAATGATGGTCAAGATAGCGAACTCACCCTTGACAAAAGCGATAATCCCATAGGCAATCAAGCTGATAACCACAGAGATAGAAGCTAAACCATCAATACCGTCTGTCAAGTTCACAGCATTTGAGAAACCAACAATCCAGAATAGGACAAAGAGAACATAAAAGACACCGAGATGAATGGTTAATCCACCAATAGCTAAGCTATCTGTCCCACTAGGAAGTACGTGGATAAAGTAGAAAAGCAAACCCGCAATAATCTGCAAGGCCATCTTTTGCCAAGGTTTAAGTCCCTCATTGATTTGACGGAAAATCTTAAGGAAATCATCAAGGAAGCCGATGATTCCATAAATCAAAATCACAAAGAGAATCCCTACTGTGGCACCATAGGCTTGGTGCCCCTCGCTAAAGACGTGGAAGTTGAAAATCAAGCTAACCAAGATGGCAACCACTAGGAAGACTGTCCCTCCCATAGTTGGCGTCCCAGCCTTAGCCAAATGCTGCTTCACATCTTCATGCATTTGTTGGCCACCGATTTTCTTGATTTTGTAGTAAGTAATAAAGTGAGGCATGGCGAGCACCGTCAACACAAAGGCGGCCACGCCTGCTATCAGACTCATAGTCATCTTAGTCTCCTAAAGTAATGGTAATCTTCTTGGTTTTAGACAGGGCTTTTCCTGCCGCAACACTTTGTTTGGTAACAGTCCCTGACTTGCCACCCTTGTAAGTAATTTTAATGCCCTTCCATTTGGCAAAGGTTTCAACGTTCTTCTTGGTCCAACCATACATGTCTGGAAGTTCTGTGAAATCATTGGTCATGATAAGAATCTGTTCATTAGCCTTGATATTGGCTTTGGCATCTACAGAAACCTTCTCAATCTTATCACCAACACCCAGAACAATCGGATGAATCAAGTTTTGACGAAGGGTGTTAGCTGTCTCGCCCGGACTCTTACCGATAATATCGCCGGTTTGATAGCTCGTTTCCTCGGTCTTTTCACTACCTTCAGACACAGAAGTATCTAGGGTGTCTCCCATAGACATGGCTTCTTCCAAAACCGGGTTAACCACAGTTGCATAAAAATTATTATCCCAAGTCTTAGGCTCCAGTACAGTCACATACATGATGTATTCTGGATTATCTTTAGGTACCATGGCTACAACTGAATTGAGGGTTTCATTGGAACCAACTTTGTAGGTCCCAGTCTTCTCATCAGCAACTTCGGCCGTACCAGACTTAACCGCTACATCATAGTTACCAACCTTGATAATAGGTGCCCCTTCAGATTTATTGTAAAGGGTACCGAACTCTGGATCCGTACCAACGGAAATCATATAGTTACGCGTTTCAGAGGCAGCCTGCTTAGAAACTGGCTTACCGATAACTTCCTTCTTCGCTGTACGAACTGTGCCTTGGTTAGTATCGGCAACTTGTTTGATAAATTGAGGTTCTAGCATTATACCATTGTTTGAAATAGCGGTAAAGGCTCGAAGCATCTGCACCTGAGTCACCGAAATCCCTTGTCCGAAGGACGATTGAGCTATATTAACAGAGTTTCGAGAGACAACCCCTGAAGATTCACCGACCATCCCAAAACGGGTTGGAAGACCAAATTTGTAAAGAGATAAGTAGTTAGACCAAACCTTGTCTCCCATCTCTTGTTCTAGCATGGTCATACCAACGTTACTTGAATAAGAGAAGCCTTGAGCAAATGACATGGTACGACCTGTTGAGATACCCTCATTGATTGACCAGTCATTAATTTCAACGTCGTCAACCTTAATACCATTAGCATTACTGAAGGTCGCATTCGGGTTGAAGCTTCCATTGTTAATAGCAGCTGACAAGAGCATGACCTTCATGGTTGAACCAGGCTCATACTGGGCTTCGTAAAGACGGTTAACCCAGTCATAATTCTTCTTAGCCTGTCCCTCAAGGGTATCCGAATTATAGGTCGGACGTTGTGTCGTTGCAAGAATCTCACCTGTCTTAGCATTAACAACTGTCGCTGAAGCATTTACCCCTTGCGTCTGCTCCATAAAGGTATCCATCTGCGTTTCTAGGAAGGTTTGAAGAGGCGCTGACAAGGTTGTATAGATGTTCTTACCATCGATAGCTTCCTTGGTAATGGTTTCCGTACCTAGAAGCGTATTACCGTTTTTATCCTTTTCATAGATGGCCTCACCATCTGTCCCAGTCAAGAGGCTATTGAGCGAACGCTCCAAACCAGTTTGACCAATCAAAGAATATGAGCCGTCTTTTTTATTTTCAACAGCTTCAGCACGACCAAGAAACTCTGACGCGAAGGTTCCATTAGGATACATTCGTGACGTTGTTGCTTCAAAGGCCATCCCCTTAATTCCCGCATCTTTAAAGGCTTTTTCTAGTTCTTCTTTAACAGAGTAGGTAATTCCCTTTCCCTTTAGTCCAAAGGAAACCTGGTAGGCACCCTTAGTACGCAATTGGGCCAAGGAATCACTCTTTTCAATTCCTAGCTTATCCTTTAAAATATCAGCAACCTTGTCAAACTGACTATCTTGGACATAGAGTTTTTCTTGAGTCGCTGACACATAGCTGGTCGACACGATAGCGTAAATGGCATAACTGGTTGAATCCTCAGCCAAAACATTTCCATTTCGGTCGTAAATTGTCCCACGCTTGGCAGCCACTGTGGTCTTAGTGTTATAAGATTTAGCAGCCTGCGTCGACAAATCGACACCAAACTTACTATCTGTCCCGATAATCACCACAAAGTTGATAATAAAGACGAAAAAGATAAAGATGCTGAGAACCATAAGGTTCTGACCAACGTGCTGTCGATTCTGGGCTGGCTTTCGCCTATCCCTAACGACATAGTTTAGAAATAAATGTTTAAGTTTTCTTAATCTGTTCATTGGTTACTTCACACTCTTAATACTATCGTTATTAATAGACAGGCCTGCCTTATTAGCAATCTCTTTAATACGGTCAGAGTTAGTCAACTCATTAACCGCCTGCTTAGCATTGTTAAGCTCTGTTTTTTCATCACTAATCTTGCTATTAAGGTCTGTGATTTGTTGCTTGATAGCCTGATTACGCCCTTGTAAAAATACAACTGCGATACTCATCACAATAGCTGTCAAAACAATTGCCGAATAGAAAGCCTTTTCCATACGCGTCATAAAACGAATATGGTTTCTAATGGCTCTATTGACAATCTGATGTTCCTTATTTTCCATAATTATTTCCTGATTTTTTTAGCCACACGCAATTTAGCAGAATGCGAGCGGTTATTAGCTTCTAATTCTTCCTGACTAGGTAGGATTGGCTTGCGATTAACTAAGGCTACCTTAGGTTGGAGGTCTTCAGGAATAAAGGGCAGACCTTTAGGCACATCTACCGTACTGGCTTCCTTGAAAAGCTGTTTAGTCAATCGATCCTCCAAAGAATGGAAGGTAATGACCGAAATACGACCATCCACAGCAAGTAAGTCCAAGGCCTCTTGAATAGACTCATCCGCAGCACCAAGCTCATCGTTCACTTCGATGCGAATAGCTTGGAAAATTTGCTTGGCTGGATGGCCCTTCTTCTTCAATTCCTTAGCAGGCTTAGCTGATTTAATGATTTCCGCCAGTTCCGTCGTGGTCTCAATTGGTTTAACCTGACGGGCCTGTTCAATCTTACGTGCAATTTGTTTAGAGAACTTGTCCTCACCATACTTGAAGAAAATGCGCACCAAATCGTTGTAAGGATAGGTATTGACCACATCATAAGCGGTCAGACTCGCCTCCTCATTCATACGCATATCTAGCTTGGCATCCTGTTTATAGGAGAAACCACGCTCACGCTCATCCAACTGTGGGCTAGAGACACCCAAGTCATAGAGAATGCCATCAATTTCAGACATCCCCATGGCTTCAAGGTTGGACTTGAGATTACGGAAATTATCCTTGATGAAAGTCACCATACCCTTATCAATATAGTCCTTGAGACGCACTTGAGCATTATCAATAGCCTTTTGGTCCTGATCAAAGCAGTACAAATGACCCTTTTCAGATAATTGCGACAAAAGATAAGACGAATGTCCTGCGCCACCCAAGGTCGCATCAACATAGATGCCATCGGGCTTGATATCAAGCATATCAACAGTTTCGTGTAAAAGAACGGTTACATGGTGAAATTCATTAGTCATAACTTTTATTATAGCATAAGAATAGAGAAATTGTCTCGCCTTGAAAGTTGTTAGGACGGCAAAAAAACCAGACCCAAGGCCTGACTTTATGATTGATATATTGGTTCTCAAAAATTAATCCACTCTGTAATAATAGTCTCCCTCAGATGGCATCCCATTCGTCGCTAAGATTCGATCCTTGCTACTGTCTCCAGCATTTGTAAAATCAGCGACCCCTTTAGGATAGAACTGAATGGGGGTATTACCTGTTGGATTGGAATCAACATAAGTTAGGTTGAACCCACCTGAGTCAGATTGTTTTGCACTCACTGAATCAATTGGGTAGGTATATCCCCAGAGTTCCAATTGTCCGTCCGAAGTAATGGTGATGGTCTTTCCATTTGAAGACTTCCATGTTCCTACAGCTGATTTGTAATTGCCATTTTTGAGCTCATCAGGCTTGAGGGCTGATGAACTTGTTTGAGTTTGTGACGATGTGCTCGAGCTATTATTAGTAGGGGCACTGCTCAGATCCTTCCAATCCCAATTAGAAAGATCAACCTCATCTGCACCCGAATCACTGTCCTCTTTTACAAGAGACTGACCATCACTACTAAAGCGGTAGCCTGCACCTCCACCAGCCATAGCACCAGCACTACCATAGTAGCTAAAGGTGTTATCCATAAGGTAGGCCAATGTCATACGCTCACCCAACATGCCCAATTGCGGACCTTCTGTCAGACGAACAACCTGACCACTATCCTTAGAGATAGTGTAAATATCCGTAATCACATGTTCTTTAAAAAGTTTACCTGGCTTAAAAGCAAGAATCAACTCATCAACACCATTACCATCCAAATCACGGTAAGTATAGACCGTTGAGGCAGGACTTGTTTGAGAATTAGCATAGTTCACAACGAGAAAATTAAGTGAAGCATCCGTTTGATTGTTGGCCACAGCCGCTTGGTACTTACTAATGATGCTATCATAGGCAGAAATATCTACCTTCTCCTCCTGACTTGAACTTTCACTGCTACTTGATTGTGACTGCTCTACTGATGAAGATGAAGTCGTCGCTGTTAAGCCATTCTGCTGGTTTGAACAAGCTGCTAATAGGACTAAACTAGATAATCCTGTTACTAATGCTAAAACTTTATTTTTCATCTCTAAACCTAAATTCCTTTTCTTTAATCCTTATTCTGCTGTCCCAGAGCTGACATCTGCACTGTAGGCAGGAGCTGTGTAACTTGGAGCATCACTATGTGACTCTGTATAAGCTGTTGGTGGCACATAGTTATACTGGGGCGCTTGATAAGCCTCTTGTGCTGAAGAAGGCGTTGGTGCCGATGCTACCGCAGGAGTTGAGCTTGCTTCTGTCTGACTAGCTGCTTCTACCGTTGAGCTTGATGACGACGAACTTGAGCTCGATGACTTGGATGAAGCCTTGGGTTTGCTTGATGATGATTGCTTAGTCCCCACCTTAACTTGGACCTTAGCATGATTCTGCGCAGGCTGCAAAAAGACAATAGCCAATGCCAAAAGAATAGCCGGTAGGGTAAATGCCAAAATAAGGTAACGTTTTTCTTTTAAATGACGAAATAGTTTCATAAGTTATTCACATTTCTTAAATATATTTTAGTATTGATTAGTCTCAGATAAGATTATATCAGAAATATTAAAATGTGCAACATTAACATAAAACTTTTTTGACATTAGAAAAACCAACTCTTTGAGTTGGTTGATTGTCATTATTGCTGTGGGTTATCGACGTTGTTGGATGGCACTTCTACTTTTGTTGGTTGACATAGTAGAAAAATAAGGATAAAAATACCGACAAAAGGAATTAAAGGAATAAAAATATACGGCCAATTATAGCCAGCATCACGCAAACGACGAACAGTTATAGCAATACCAGGTAAAACCGTAGCAACACCATAGGCAAAAAAGATAAGTAGTAAAATAACACCAATAGTAAATAAATCGCTTGATCCTGTTTCAGATTCCATTCTTTCAAATACTGCTATGAGCAAATACCAAGTAAAGAAAATCAATAGATGTGCCGAATATGCAAACCAGTAATCTGAAGGTGTCGAACGTCCCGTAAAATCAACATAGCCCTTCCAAAATTTTTTGTAGGCTTCAATCATAATAAAATCCCCCTTTTTTATGATACTTCCAGTATAACAAGTGACAAATCAACTAAAAAACAGCCTAGCGAGGCTGTTAAGTCATTATTATTGTTGTGGGTTATTGAAGTTGTTGAATGGGTATTCCACTTTACTTGGTTTACATAGCAAAACAATTAGGATAATCCAACCTACAAATGGGATAAATGCAACAAAAATATACGGCCAATTGTAGCCAGCATCACGCAAACGACGAACCGTTAGAGCAATACCAGGTAAACACGCAGCAATACCATAGGCAAAAAAGATAAGTAGTAGGATAAGCGAAATAACAGCCAAAAAGCTTGAATCAGTTACAGCTACAAGTCCTCCAAATACTGCTTGGAGTAAAAAATAAGCAAAGGTAATCAATACATTTACCAAATATACAAACCAATAATCTGAACGTGTTGAACGGCCTTCAAAATCTACATAGCCCTTCCAAAACTTCTTATAAGCTTCAATCATAATAAAATCTCCTCATTTTTTGATATTTATAGTATAGCAATAAAAAAAGAATTTGACAAATCAACTAAAAATCAGCCATAATAGGCTGCTAAATACTTATCATTATTGTGGATTATACAAATTATTGAATGGTAATTCCACCTTTGTTGGTTGTAAGGTTAAGATAAAAATAACAAAACTACCAAGGTAGGGAATTAGCGATAGGAATATCAAGGCCCAGTGGTAACCTGCATCTCGTAAACGACGTACTATGATTACAATGGATGGTACAAGTGAGGCCAACGCATAGATTCCAATTCCTAACACTACAATATAGATCAAAATCATTTGAAAACTATATGCGTCAGAAGTATACGTTGCCGGATCTCCCCCTAAAATCATGATTAATATAAGTAAGAAACCGAAAAGTAAAAAAACCAAACATTGCGCAAGCACATTAAGCCAATAATCTGAACGTGTTGAACGGCCCTTGAAATCGACATAGCCCTTCCAAAATTTTTTGTAGGCTTCAATCATAATAAAATCCCCCTTTTTTATGATACTCCCAGTGTAGCAAGAGAAGGGAAGATTGACAAATCAACTAAAAAACAGCCTCGCAAGGCTGTTAAGTCATTATTATTGTGGTGGATTATTGAACTGGTTGAAAGGAAATTCTACTTTTGTGGGTTGACAAAACAAAACCAACAGTACGATATCACCTATAACAGGCGCATAGCTTAAGAAAATCAATGCCCAATGAAAACCAGCATCACGCAAGCGACGCACCTGAAGGGCAATAGATGGAATATAGTTAGCAAAGAAATATAGCATTGCAAGCAAATACAATAATATAAAAATAATATGATAATGACTATTCGGACTATCAAAAACAGTTACAACTATAACTATGCTAAATAAAATGATAGTTACTATAGTATTTGCTAAAACTGCCAACCAATAATCTGAGCGGCTTGAACGTCCCGTAAAATCGAAATAGCCCATCCAATACTTCTTATAAGCTTTAAACATGGCAAAATCTCCTCATTCTTGATACCACCAGTATATCAGAAGGCCTGTCGTCTAGCAAACCAACTTAAAAAAGCTCCTTCATGGAGCTTGATGGTTTATTCTCTAACTTGTCCTTGTCCGTTAATATAGAACTTGGTTGAGGTTAAGGCCTCAAGTCCCATTGGACCACGAGCGTGCATTTTCTGAGTTGAAATTCCGATTTCAGCACCTAGTCCAAAGACGAATCCATCTGTGAAGCGGGTTGAAGCATTAACATAGACAGCTGCAGCGTCAACATCGTCTTGGAATTGCTCAGCACGACTAATATCCTGAGTCACGATAGCCTCTGAATGCGATGTCGTGTAAGTATTAATCCAACCAATAGCCTCGTCAAGGCTGTCTACCACTTTAACTGACATGATATAATCAAGAAACTCTGTCGCAAAATCTTCAGGTGAAGCGGGTACAGCTTTTTCCATAAGTTTCAAAGCCCTTTCATCCGCACGGAACTCAACAGACTGAATTTTTGAAATAGCTTTTTCCAAGTTAGGCAGGAACTCTTCTACAATATCAGCATGAACGACGAGAGATTCTGCCGCATTACACACACTTGGTCGTTGAGTCTTGGCATTGATGACAATCTGTGTCGCCATATCTAAGTTAGCATATTTATCCACATAAATATGACAGTTACCAACACCCGTTTCAATGACTGGAACCTTGGCTTTTTCTTTAACCGTTTGGATGAGACGAGCTCCACCACGAGGGATGAGCAAGTCTACATACTTAGTCGCCGCCATGAGTTCTTCTGCTACCTCATGAGAGGTATCTTCAACCAGCTGAACGGCATCTGCTGTGATACCCGCATTTTCCAAAGCCTTACGAGCTACTGTAACCAAGGCCTTGTTGGAATTGATGGCATCACGTCCTCCACGAAGAATAATGGCATTATTGGTTTTAAAGGCAAGGCTAAAGGCATCGATTGAGACATTGGGACGGCTCTCAAAAATCATAGCGATAACACCCATAGGAACACGCTTTTGAATGATTTTGAGACCATCCAGATTCGTATAGCCACGAACTACTTGACCGATTGGGTCCTGAAGATCTGCCACCTGACGGACACCCTCAGCAATCCCTGCGATACGGTCTTCCGTTAAGAGCAAGCGATCTTGCATAATCTCTGAAATACCATTTTCCTTGGCATTGGCCATATCCTTAGCATTTTCAGCGATAATATAGGCACTCTCAGCTACTAGAGCTTTAGCTACCTGATTTAGAAGGTCATTTTTAGCTGCTGTTGATAATTTAGCAATCTGACGACCCGCCACTTTGGCCTGCTGGCCCAATGTATCAATATGTGTCATATTAGTCCTCCTGTTTAAAGAGTGTACCGATTTTGGCTCCTTCTAGGACACGAAGAATGTCACGCGGATTTTCACCATTCATTAAAACCATTTGGCTTTGATTTTCAAAAACCATCTGGGCTGACTTAATCTTACTCATCATACCACCCGTACCAAATTTACTACCAGCACCACCAGCTGAGGCTAGAATTTCCTCTGTAATCTCTGGTACATAGCTACGAAGGGTTGCATCTTCATAGACATTTGGGTTCTTATCGAAGAGCCCATCAATATCTGACAACATAATGAGTAGGTCAGCACCAACAATCTTAGCTACGATAGCTGACAAGCGGTCGTTGTCCCCAAATTTAGTCGCATGGTCCATTTCATCTACGCTGACAGCATCATTTTCATTAACAACTGGAACAACTCCAAGCTCAAAGAGGCTTTCAAAGGCATTGATGGCATTGGCCAAACTCTCAGGATACTCGACCACATCACGGGTCAAAAGAAGCTGAGATACCTTGGTTTGGTAATGTGAAAAGACCTGAGAATAAAGGCTCATCATGGCCACCTGCCCTACACTTGAGACAGCCTGTTGCTTACCAACCTCTGCTGGGCGCTTCTCAAGATCTAGGACATTAAGACCAAATCCCATAGCCCCAGAGGATACGAGGACAACCTCAATTCCTTTATTATGTAAGCTAGAAATCACAAAAGCTAGCTGATCGATTTTTTCAAGATTAATTTTCCCTGAAGGCAAAACCAGGGAGCTAGTCCCGATTTTGATAACTAGGCGTTTTACTGAGTCAAAATTTCGTTTCATGTTTATGATTATACACTAAATTCAGGTATTTTAACATATATAATGCATAAGTTTACATATTAAAGATTTTCAGTAAGTCAAAACCACCCGTGAGAACGGGTGGCTTGCTCTTCGGCTGAAAGCCTCTGCTACCGGCCGAGGCCTAAAGGCCTACCGAATGGTTTCCCTTCAGCACCACCTTTGCTAGCTGACCCGTCTAGCGGGTCTCTTTAAGATTACTTTCTTTTATTCTTCTCACCTGTAAACGGATCATACTCCTCAAATAGACTTAGCTGATCTGCTATCACGTCTTCTTGTAATTGATTACGAATATATTCTTCAATTCGCTTCTGATTTCGTCCAACCGTATCAACATAAAACCCTCGACACCAAAATTTGCGATTCCCATATTTATACTTTAAATTAGCGTGTCGATCAAATATCATTAAGCTACTTTTGCCCTTTAAATATCCCATAAATGAGGAAATACTTAGTTTCGGTGGTATACTCACCAACATGTGAATATGGTCTGGGCAAGCTTCTGCTTCATGAATTTCAACACCTTTTCTTTCGCATAATAATCGTAAGATTTGACCAATACTTGCTTTGTATTTCCCATAAATTATCTGACGTCGATATTTGGGTGCGAACACAATATGATACTTACAATTCCATGTAGTATGTGCTAAACTATTATTATCCTGTCTCATCAGGGGTCCTCCTTTTGTATATTAGTTAGCGGTCGGGAAACCTTATCTAATATAACACTTTAGGGGGACTTTTTTGATACATCGCTAAAAGCTTTTCGGAACCACTAGCACAGCTAGTGGTTTTCGTGAGACAAGAAAAAGAATCCCTCCAATCGGAGAGACTCTTTAAACAGTTTGTTCTAGGCAAAAAATATGGCTCTAATACGTTTCCAACGTCTGCGGTCAACAAAGAGATAAACGATTAGGGCAATTAAAGCTATAAGCCCAGATACTATAGCGTTGACTACTAGGGCAATCCAGAACTTACTTGCAAAGAAGACAATACCTCCTAGCAAGGCAGCGATGAAAATTGTAAGAATAAAGATACCCATATAGAGCCACTGTCCGCCACCCCGATTGAAGAGCTGAGTGACTTCCTGCCAATTCACTTCCAATAATTTAAGGTCACGTTCAAAGAAATAGCCACCTACAAGATAGGTTGTTACGAGAAAACCAAGAGCGAAACTTGCCACCAAAATAGGATGGAGATGTGCAAGGAATATTAAACCAAGTCCTCCTAGTAAGAGGGATACACCGACTTGCAAGCCATAGAAAATCCAAAACTTTTGACGAAGATAGTCACCCGTATTGATTGGCAGGCTACGGATAAAGTCAAAGTTTGTTCCCTCTAAGGAAGTTGCCACCCCAAGAAAACTTGTTGGTTGCGCTGAAAAGAAACCAAAGGCAATTCCGACTAAAAGCATGAGCCCGAAATAGTCTGGACCTAAATCTTTCAAAAAGAACGCACCTCCGCCCAGCATGATCATATATAATACTGGTACCACATAGGTATTGATAATGAGGGTTGAGTTTCCCAAAGTAGATAAATGATGGCGAACCAAGACCTGTCTTTGACTTCGAGTAACAACTTTTACCTGAGTCTTTCTAGCCTTTTTGTTATAAATGGCTTCGTGGAAATAACGAGGCATTCTGACTTTATAAAACCAAAGACCCAAGATAAGCACTGAGATAAGAGGAAGATAAAAATTTAGTAGAGCCTCCGGAGATAGAGGAGCAGCTACCACATCATAGTAACCTCTTAGATAAGGCAACAAAGGAAAATCGATATGTCCAGCACCCTTAACATAACCATTAAGAAAACCAACCATCATGATAGGGAACATAATCAATAGGGTTGACAGGGTCATCAAAATAGTCGAATAGAGCTTTTGACGAGAACTGCGAACAATCAGCGTTCCAACACTATTAGACAGAATCACTGAAAAAACGAGATTGATAAAGAGAGAAACGATAAAGGATAGAAACCCCACGACTATCCCCAGCGGGCCAATAAATTGCCAGTAAGCTAGAATGAGAAGACTAAGGATAGGTACCATGAAGGTCATCCCAACCATAGAACCTGACAAGGTCTTGGCCAAAAAGACTTCTGATGGCTTTAAGGGAAGAGGCAGATAAGCCTTGCTATCCTTACTATCGTAAAAGGTACTATAGAGAGCCGTAAAAGTCTGGAGAAGCCCCATGACTGAAAATGTCAAAAGATAGAGGGTTAAGACTCCAGGATTGGCCTTATAATCGACACCTACAAAAAGATAGCTATAAACAACCGTAAAAATAATTAAAATCAAGAGTTGTTGTCTAAGCATGGCATTAACGATGGAGAAATTAGCCTTTTTCTTTTTCTCCTGACGTTTCTGTAGGTTAGTTACTGCTTGAGGATTTGCATAGAGGAGATTGATTTTAAAAAGCTCCCAAACATGGTTCCAGTTCATGACTACACCTCCTCGATCTTACGTCCAGCCATTTCCAGATAAATGGTTTCCAAATCCTTGTCAGGGTACTGAGACTTAAGTTCAGCTAGAGACCCTTGGAAGATGAGTTTTCCTTTCTTCAAAATAGCAATACGATCACAGAGCTGCTCAGCTACACTTAGAACGTGGGTTGAAAAGAGCACACTATTACCCTCCTTAGCATGGTTACGCATGGCTTCTTTCAAATCATAAGATGCCTGTGGATCCAGACCAGTCAAAGGCTCATCCAAAACCCAAATCTGCGGATTAACCAGAAGAGCACCGATAACGACAACCTTCTGACGCATACCGTGAGAGAAGGAAGAAATGAGGTTATAGCGACTTTCCGTCAAGTCAAAGGTAGCCATGAGATTAATCAAACGTTCCTCAACCTGACTAGCTTCCAAATCATAGATACGTGTCAAAAAGTACCAATAGTCATTAGCAGTTAAATTTAGAAATAAGTCTGGTGAATCTGGCACATAAGCGATTTTTTTCTTGATAGCATCACGATGTTGGCTGAGGGCCATATCATCGACATAAACTTCACCGTAGCTAGCTTCAATGATAGACGTCAAAATGGAAATAGTTGTGGTCTTACCAGCCCCATTGTGACCAATCAGACCAAAAATCTCCCCATCTCGAATCTCGAGGTTAAGATCTGAGAGAGCATCCTTATCTTCATAACGTTTCGTTACGTGTTCAAAACGAATCATCTTTTATCCTTTCTTGAGAATCTATTTAACAATAGCCTCATTTTACACTTTATATTAGATTGTAAATTAGAGTTGTTGCCTTGTTTTTTATGAACAATACTCTAATAATATCGGCGATAGTTTTAGATAAGGCTATTTCCTTACCTTCTCATTTATTGTATCATTTCAAAGGTACAATTTCAATAAAACGTTTGTAAAAACGAGACAATTTTGCATTCGGTCTTTGATAATGCTAAACTTATAGTATTTAAAACAAATAGGAGGAAAATCACTGGTGCCAACTGGAATTATCATCAACTCGCTATCAATTATCCTAGGAGGAATCGCTGGAGGTCTCTTTGGCGACTATCTTAGAGAAGACTTCAAGGAGAATCTTAACCTTATCTTTGGCCTAGCCTCTATGGTTATGGGGATTAGCGCTATTATGAATATGGTTAATATGCCTGCGGTTATCTTTGCAGTAGTTATCGGTACCATCGTTGGGCTGGCCCTAAAATTTGGAAACCTCATCAACAAGGGAGCTGGGCTTATGGAAAAAGGCTTGTCCAAGATTACACCAAGCAAGCAAACAGGGTTAGCTCACGATGAATTTTATGCGCAGCTCTTGACAGTTATCGTCCTTTTTTGTGCAAGTGGTACAGGAATTTACGGGAGTCTTGAGTCTGGGATGACAGGCGATGCTTCTATCTTAATTTCTAAATCTATCCTAGATTTCTTTACGGCTATGATTTTCTCTTGTAGTCTAGGCTACATCGTCTCCATGATTGCCATTCCACAATTTATCGTTTTCTTCCTCCTCTTTGTGAGTGCTGGTTTCATTCTCCCTCTAACAACAAAAGCCATGATTGGAGACTTTAAGGCTTGCGGGGGCTTCCTCATGATTGCGACCGGTTTTCGTATTATGAAACTGCGTCAATTCCCAACAGCAGATATGATTCCAGCCATGATTCTGGTTATGCCTATTTCCTGGGCCTGGGTCAATTGGGTGGTTCCTTTGATTAGTTGATATTAGGATTAAAATAAATCATAACCACCCGTCTAACGGGTGGTTTGAGCAAGGGCTATAAGCCCATAATACCAGCCAGCGCCTAAAGACGCTGGCTTTCACTTTGTTCAAGCCTTATTGCTTTTGACTCGTCACAAGCCTCTCAAAGAGGCATTCGCATTACTTACCATTATCCCTAAAGGGATTTTCATATTCTTTAACGCTTAATTTATCCAAAGCGATATCATGCTTCTCTTGTTCCTGAATATATTTCTTAATTGTGGATTCATTAAGTCCTACCGTACTTACATAATAACCTTCTGCCCAAAAATGTCTGTTACCAAATTTATATTTTAAATTAGCGTGTTTATCAAACATCATCAATGCACTTTTACCTTTTAAATATCCCATAAAACTAGCTACACTCATTCGTGGTGGAATACTTACTAGCATATGAACATGATCTGGCATTAAGTGGCCTTCTATGACTTCAACGCCTTTATATTGGCATAGTCTATGAAAAATCTCTCCCAGACTACTCCTATATTGATTATAGATTATTTTTCGTCTATACTTAGGTGTAAATACAATGTGGTACTTACACATCCATTTTGTATGTGATAAACTGTGAGCTTTTTGCGCCATAGTCTTAACTCCTTTCGTTTTACAATTGGCTTGAACACCTATATTGTAACTCGTTTGGAGTTTTTTTGTTATGACGGTATAACCTTCAATGCGCACCCGCATAGCGGGTGGTTTATTTGTTCCGCACCTTCGGAGCGAAACGGACTTAAAGTCACATAAACTAAAACCGTCAGTCTCATGCTGACGGTTTTTGTCTCTATTTATTGCTATTATGGATTCTAACTATTAAAAACTAGTAATGTTTGTGGCGATTAATTCTAATTTTTCTAACCTTGTTTAGACTAAGATGAGTTTGTTATAATAGCCCTTGTAGGCCTAAGCAACCTACAAGATACTTTTTTTCATAACTATTTCCATCCTCTAATATTTTAAGGAACTTACAATACTGATGGAAATCTATCGAAAAGACTGGTGTGTGCACACCGGTCTTTTTTGGTGGGATTAAGACACAAAAAACCACTCTTTCACTATGAAAGAATGGTTAGGCTAGAGCTTATACTTCTACGACTTCCAAGTCTTTTCCACCTAGGAGAATAAGGTATTTATCAATCTTATCTATTTGATAGGCTTGGCTGAGTGCTTTAGCATAGAGGCTCATTTGCCCTTTGTAACGTTCCTTAAGTTCACTAGGATGAGTGAAGCGGTCCGTCTTATAGTCAAAGAGGACAATACGGTCTTCAAGAAGAAGGTAGCCATCGATGATACCACGGACGACAAAATCTTCTTTACTAGCGGGATCTTCTGCCAACATAGCGAATGGTGCTTCACGACGCAACTTACCACGGTTAGCTAGAATGAGCTTCCCAAGTTCGGTGTCAAAGAAGCCTAGTAGCTTTTCTAACTGCACACGCGCCTTGACTTGATCATCTGCCGATACCCGACTCAAGGCCTGTGTTAAACCTTGGAGGGTCACCTTGTCAGAAAGAATCAAGCGTTGCATGAGTTCATGGGTAGCTGAACCAACTGCAGCTCCAGTGACCTTAGTTTTTTGCCCAAAATCTGGAAGTTCAAAGCTAGTGGATGTCTCAAGAGGTTGCACTTCCTCTTTCTTGTCCATAATATCCACCCCTTCGGTATCCATGACAGGTTCGTAGAAGGCTTTGAGCTGGCTCGGCGTACGCACAGATGGAAGGTCAATCGCTGGTGCATAAAGCTGGTTGAGTTTTTCAACACTTTCTAAGACAGTTAGAGCACGCTTAATGTCTTCCGTCTGGCGATTGTTAGATAAATCATCAGCATCTACTGCTGCTTTAACTTCAACCTGACCAATAGCCTCTGGCGTCAACTCCTCAGCCTCAACAAAGCGAACAGTAAACTTGAGATCCTTTCTCATAAAGGCGGTATCCAAAGCCATAACCCAATCCTGATAAGTAGCGATTTGGTCACGGAGAGCTACTGATAGGCGATTATTTTCGACATCCGTGCCAAATTGCTGGGTTAACTTTTCCTTACTACCCTTACCAACCAGGTAGAGTTTTTTCTCTGCACGTGTCATTGCAACATAGAGCAGACGCATCTCTTCTGAGATACTCGCCCTGCGCTCTTCCCTACGATTTTCCTGGAAGGTTAAGGTCTCAAGAACAACATTTAACTTGGGCAAATTGGTGTTTATCTGATCTTTGAGGTCAGCTAGGTACTTAATTCCAAGCCCTTTTTCACGATTGATAATATACTTACCACTTAGTCCATCCCTACTGTGACCAATGAACTTGCGATTCATCTGCAAGACAAAAACATACTTGAATTCTAGCCCCTTGGACTTGTGAATCGTCATAAGGCTAACGGCATTTTTAGGAACCAAGTCTGTCACTTCCTCTAGGTCGTTACCGCTAGAAATGATCTTATCAATCATACCAATAAAACGAGAAAGTCCCTTAAAACCAGTCTTTTCATAGGCATTAGCACGCAAGGCAAGGGCGTAGAGATTGGCCTGACGTTGCTCAGCTCGTGGAAGACTGCCAACATAATCATAATAGAAACGATCGTCGTAAATCTTCCAAATGAGGTCGTAGAGCGAGTGCCACTTACTGTAATCACGCCAATCTGACAGAGTCTCAGTGAAAAGAGTCAACTTGGCATCAAGTCCTTGTGTGACAACTTCCGGATAAAGCCCTGTTTTAGTGCAAGCTACAAGAAGCTTGTCATAGAATTGTCCTTCGTCAGCCTGGACAGCAATACGAGCCAAATCATCCTCGTTGAAATTAAACATCGGTGAACGAAGGAGGGCAACGAGAGCATAGTCATTAAGAGGATTATTGATGGCACGAAGGGTATCCAACATAATCATAACTTCTAGCGACTCTAGGTAGCTTGACTTGTACTCGTCAGGAACCAAAGGAATTCCGTGCTCCTCGAAGCTTGCCATCAAGTCCAGATAGGTGTTGCGGGTTGGTGCTAGGAGGGTAATGTCCTCAAAACGTACACCCTGCTTATGAAGGTTGATAATTTCTTTGATAACCAAGGAAATCTCACCACTACTGATAGGTTGACCAGCACCTTCTTCGTCAGGAGTCACACTTGCTTCATCACTATTGTAAATCAGAACCTCAGTCTCATTTTCAGGATGGGGCTCTTTTTGCTTCTCGCTACCTGCTACCAACATGTGTGTCTTGTCATAGCGGATATCTCCGATTTCCTGATCCATGAGGTGGCTGAAAACACCATTAGTCGCATCAAGAACCTCAGATTGGCTACGGAAGTTCTCTTTAAGGAGAATCAGCTTACCTGCATCTGGATTTTCAAGGAAGAGCTGGAACTTGCCATTAAAAATCTGAGGATCCGCCTGACGGAAACGATAGATGGATTGCTTGATATCTCCCACCATGAATCGGTTGTGACCGTTAGAGAGGAGCTCCAACATGCGTTCTTGGGTATGGCTATTGTCCTGATACTCATCTACCATTACTTCATGGTAACGGTCACGGTAGCTGGCTGCCACCTCTGGATTTTCCTCCAAAATACGGATGGCAAAGTGGGCAATATCTGAGAATTCAAAGGCATTTTCCTGAATCTTGGCCTGTAAATACTGGTCTGAAAAATCAAGCACAAAGGCCTGAAGCAGCTCTAACAGAGGTAGGATGTCATCATTATGCTTGGTCAAAACCTCGAGGACCGTTAGTTGGGTATCAATCTCACGCAGCTGGGCCACAAACTCATTTTTGGTCTTGTTGTAAGATTCCTTGTAGGCCTTGAGTTCCTCGTCTTTAGGACGGGTCATATTTGTCAAGCCAGTCCCTCCTGACAGAGTCAAGAGTTGTTTGAGCAAGTCCTCCATATCGGTTTGGTCATTGGCCAAGGCTCCCTCCAGAAGGCTAATGGCATCTGACACATTATTCAGATACTTGGCCTTGGCAAATTCACGCTGAGCTAGGCCTAAATGGTCTCTTAAGAAGGCTAAGAAATCAGCCAACAAGCCATCTTTGAGACCCTCTAAAAGCTCAACTTTAGCCTTGTCTGGCTTGGCATCCGTCTGCCCTTTTAAGAGATTCTGACGTAGCCATTTTTCAGGACCTGCAGTAGCCTGAGAAAAGTTATAGACATCGTAAACTAGATCACGGAAGGCCTTACTAGTCTTACCATTTCCAGCGAAGTTGCGGACCAATTTTTGGAAAAGCTGGGCATCCTTGGCTTGCATGTAATCGTTGAAGAGATCAACATAAACCTCATTTTTCATGAGTGTCTGCTCAGCAGGATCTGTCATGATGCGAAAAATAGGTGACACACCCAGGAGATAGCCATACTGATTGACCAATTTCTGGGTGAAGGCATCCATGGTTCCAATATCAGCCGTCCCAATCTTGGCAATCTGGTCTGAAAGAAAGGCACGCTCTTCATCCGTCTCAACTTGTCCCAACTGCTCTGTCAGACGCTTTTCCAGACGCTCTTTTAACTCACCTGCAGCCTTTACCGTAAAGGTTGAGATAAAGAGTTGGTCAATACCAACGCCACGTCCAATCATATCAAGGATACGCTCAACCATGACAAAGGTTTTTCCTGATCCGGCCGAAGCTGACACAAGAATATTGCTACCATTACTGTAAATGGCCTCAATTTGCTCAGGTGTTAGCTTGCGTTCCTTGTCAGAAGCTGCTTCTTGGGCAATGCGTTCCTTAATCTCTGTTGGACTTAAAAAAGCTTTAGTCAACATGGTTGTCCTCCTGGTCTTTTTTGTCTGCTTTTACAGCTTGATCAGTGACTGGAAAGGGGATGATATTTTCAGCAACTTGCATCTGATTCTTGTCCTCGTCTTTTGTCATCAGCTCCAAATAGGCTTCCTTCTTGCCCTTACTTGGTAAACGCAAGAGTTTACGAGCCTGTCCCATGTGGCGGTCGGCCTCAAAATGAGTAATAGCCTTGATTTGATCCCCTTGAACAGACTTGCCATCCTCGGTATAAGGATTGACCGCAAAATTCCCACTTCGAATAATCTCAGCAGCATCTGTAAAGAGCTTAATATTGTAGTCTAACAAGGTTTCTAGGTCCTCCTTGTCATAGGTGACAGTCTTTTGTAAATCATAGTTTCCACCAGCCAGATGCTCTGTTTCTGAAGCTACAAAGAGCCCCTTATAGGTCAATTCCTTATTAGCCTGAGCTGCTAGCTTATCCAGACCAAACTGGACTAGGTTAAGTTGTGGATCCTGCATGTGGAGATACATGGCACCAAAAAGCTGGTCAGCATCGACCTTATAGGTTTGTCGAAGGGCCTCAAGATAGGTCACCAATTGCGGACTGAGGCCATTGTAGAATTTCTGAATGTCAAAGACATTTTTACCTGATTTGTAGTCAACGACACCCAGAGCCCCATCCGTTAAACGGTCCACACGGTCAATAATCCCTGTAATCTTGATGCTATTTGCTAAAAGCAAGTCAAACTTGGCTTCCTCACGCTCAACTTTAACGGCCGCATTGTCACGCAAAACACTGGCAGTTGAACGGGCGATATCTTCCAAGATCTGACGAGACAAGCGACTCTCTTGGTCCTCGGTATAGAGAATTTCAAAAGGTTGTTCCTGATTGGTCTGAGCAATAGCCTTTTCCAATTTATCATCGAAGTTTTCTGACGAAGAATCACCCATCACACGCTCAAAGACACGGTGCAAGTATGTCCCGTGGTGTCGGGCATCTGGATGGATGGACTCCAACTCTTCAAGTCCCAAAACATAACGCAAGAAATAAAGATATTGGTTGTTATAGAAGGTCGTCAGAGCCGAAGCTGATAATTTTAGTGGTTCTTCCCCCGGAAAGACCAGTTGCATGACCTGATTATCCACCTTGGTCGTCGTCACATCGTCAATCACATTTGGAATCAAGACTTGGTCCTTATCAAGTCGCTTACGGAGATAACGCACAGCAACTGACCAGAACGTCTGCGTTTCCTTATCTAAATCAGCATCTAGATGGCTGCTGTTAAGGGCAATAACAGTCGATAGGAGGTCCTTGTAGTTCCCAATCTGGTCACCCTTAGCCTCGAAACGATTACGTCCCTTTTCAACCAAAGGAAGACCAAGGTCAAGAAGTTCCTTCAAATAAACCGATATGTCATCCTGCGTCTCATTGAGAATTTGTGGCTGACTAAGCACCAATTGTTCACTAGCCGCATTGAAAAGCGACATAGCCACAAAATGCCCCCGCTGACTATTGCTCTGCGTGACAATATCCAAACTTCTATGCTCATCCGTCGCCTCATTGATACGACTGCGTTCCTCGTCAGACAGGAGACTCTTATTTTGCCCTACCTTTGGAAAATGTGACTGGGTCATTCCCAAGGCAAAAACATAAGGAGCTGAATGTGGTTGAATCAAATCGTATTTCTTCACATTGACCACATCAACAGTGGCTGGAACCGTACGGTAATCACAGGCCAACATTCCCGAACGCAAAATGGACAAAAAGTCGTCCACTGACAGCGTTTCTTCTCCAAAAATAGTCTCAACCTGCTCCAAGAGTTGGGTGAAAGACTTCCAGACCTGTTCATTCTGCTCTTTTTCAGCTTCACTGGCCTTGACAGTCAAAGCAGCCATCTGATTTGGCACTTGTACAGCCCCTAAAAAGACCGCAAGTTTCTTAAGCAGACTAGAACCCTTTTGTTTGCGACTGTTAAGCAACTTGTCCAAGGGCTCTACCAGTTGTGAGCGCAAGGCATTAAGCTGGTCTAAATCATACTTATCACGACTATTGGCCGTAAAATCAGACAAGAACTTGTGACGCCCCTTGATATCTGCAAAATTGACATAATACTCAAAAAGGTCTAAGTCCTCTTGAGTAAAACCGCCATAAAGACCTGATTTTACAAGATTAAGCAAATCCTCAGCACGATAATTATAGCGCTTGATACGCTCTAGCGAATCCACAAACTGCACCAAAGGATGGCTAGACATGGTTTCTTCCTTACCGAAATAATAGGGAATATCAAATTTTCGGAAAATCTGACCCACCTGAAGCTTATAACTCTCCTCATCACCAAGCAGGACCAAGATATCCTTGTAGCGCTTGCCATCCGCCAGCAACTGACGAATACTCTTGGCAACCTGAGCCACTTCTTCCTTTTGGTTGACCACTTCCCAGACCTGCAAGGCTTGCTTGTCTTGATCAGTAACCTTCTCATCTACCGTACTAAAATCATGACGGCTCTCCAAAAGACGACTAATACGTGCAAAAGAAGGATCGCCCTCTTTGTCTGTCGTCACGTAGTCAGGTGTCACCTTATAGGTCTGAGCCAAAGTCCTCAAAAAATCCACTGAAGCCTGATAAACATTGCCATAAACAAAGTTAGCCTTATAAGCTTTTTGACTGGCATAAGTCCCAATGACAATCTGGTGGCACTTATCATTCAAGAGTGCAACCAGTGCTTCCTCCTCGGCAGAGAAACGCGTAAAGCCATCAATGACCAAAACCGTGTTACTCAAGGCCTTATCGAGGTGACCTGAGGTAATCTCCTTGAAGAAGGCACTGAGTTTGGATTGATTGTCGAAATCTCCCGCCAACAAGAGATCCTGAGCCGCACTGAAAATCCTTACCAAATCCTCTTGTTTCTCCGCCTGATCCAAATGCTGCAAATCCAGAACTGTCATATTAGCCTGCTGCAACTCTTTGTAAAGGTCCACCAATTGATTAATAAAGTTACTATCCTTGCGTAAACGACCATAAACCTTGAGCTCATCATCGCCCATATGTGACAAGACCTTATAAAAAATCATGGCCAGACCAGTATCATCCAGCTGAGTTTTCGGATTACTCGTATTGAGAATAAAGTACCTAGCCATCTGAGTAAAACGAGTTACCGTAATCTCAAAGGACGCTGACTGAGGCAGGTATTCCAAGACCTTACGCTCCTTCTCAAATGATAGGGCATTAGGGGCAATATAAAAGACCCTCTTTCCCTTTTGAGCATAGCTAGTCGCCTGCTCCGTCAGAATTTCAGTTAAATCCTGAGACATATCCGTATAAAGTAATTTCATAAGACGTCCCTTTCTTGTCTCTACACCAGTCGTTAGGCTAAGCAATCGCCATTCACCTAGCGCTAAGAACCACTAATCCTTGCTATTATAACACAGAATGAAGTAACAATCAGACTCCTCCCTCACCCCTTCCTCCTCCGATGTACTAAGCTTCGGACATAAGCATAAGCTCAACAGCAAAGAGCCCTACTTTATGGATCTGTAACGAAAAAAAGAGCCAAATCCTTTGATTCAGCTCTATATATTTATTTAAAAATCAATTCCTGTTTGAAGAGGTAATCACCACTGCTTGTAATCAGATTGGCATCACTATACTTCCTAAGAATATCCTTGGCTGAGTGAAGGTTAAGACCAGAGGTCTTCTTCTGATTTTCTTCCTGCATAATGGCATCAAGGTCAACTTTTTCTTCTTGCGTCCTATTTTCCATGACGAAATGGTAACTCCCATCCTTATCATGACGATGAAAACTAAAATTGATTTGACTGGCAGGCACCTGCTTACTCTCATCAATCGCATTACTAAAGAAAATGGACACCAGCAAGGTCAAGTCAACCACGTTCATGGTAAAGCCTGAAATCTCCTCAGGAATATCACAAGTCACTGGAATATTACTACGTTTAGCCTCCATCATACGAGCCGAAAGAAGACTACGTAAGGGCAAGGATTGAATATTTTCTAGCTTAGGATTATCAATGACACGGAAACGTTCAAACTCCTTGGCACTCTCTCTAAGAACATTCTGATACACCTGTTCAGCAAGAGCCTCTTCCTGGTCACGCACTTCCTCTGAAAATTGTTCCACAACCGTCTGATAAGACTGTCTGTATTGTAACAATTCATTGTAGAGAAGATCAATCTTTTGGTTGGCCTTGGTCAAACTATTCAAATGCCGTTTTTCCTCCATGGCCAAACTCTCTTCCAAATACTGCCTAGACAGTTGATTAAGATGAGCAACTAGGAAAATAAAGGCCACTGCAGACAAGAGAACCCCTAACATACGAAGTCTCAATTCCAAATCTAAAGAATAACCAGGTAACCAGTCATCTAAATTCATACTGAGAAAGATTCCCAATAAATAAGTAGCCATGGCTAAGGCAGCTCTTCTAGAAATCTGGAGGTTATGGAAAGAGTCATCACTATAGACCTTCCAACGCTTCAAATCCAAGCCCAAGAAACGGTCAAAAACAAAATAAAGTGGCAAAATCAAACCGTAAGATAAGAGATAGAAAAGTGCATTAGACCCTACCTCAGCTACAGGGAGATTTAAGAGAAGGGGAATAAAGAAGAGTCCCAATAAACGATAAAGCAAATCTGATGTCACCACTGGAAACAAGGTATGAAAAGCATACTGCGTTACCGTCCAAGTCTTTCCTTTAGCCAGAATAGCCAAAACCATCAGAATAAAGACATCAGCAATCATGTTCATACTCTTAATATTATACTGAAGAACCACATCTAGCAGGGCTAAGGTCAGAAACACCGTCCAGGAGATACGAATGTCTGTCATTCGTTTGAAAATAGCACAGTTTATCGTCAGCGTTATAATAATCTGAATGGCTAGAAAGGCATCTGTATTATAGAGATTTAAAAAATTTATTCCCAAAAACGACTCAAACATCGAATCTCCTTTCTATATATTTTTTTACAAGTTGTTTAGTATTCAAATTGCTGTCTATAGATGAACTTATCATTCTTAAAGCTAAGTTTAGACTGAGGGTAACGCTCCATAATATCTTCGAGCTGTTCATTGATTGACAGATGATTCTCGTACGCCTTGTGAGGTGCCTCAGCACTGTCTTGCGAAAGGGTTGTCTCTACAGAGAGGACCTGAACCTCACCACTTTGGTAATAAGACAGACGAACTAAGCTATTTTCTTGATCATGAGCTCTCAACAAGGCATTGTCCAAGAAGGTCGTTAGGACAGCTGATAAATCCACTATATCAATATGGGATGGGGATATAGGGTCTGGAACCTCCATGATAAAATCAATTCCAACAGCATGAAACTCCATATACTTACTCTCAATGACAGAACGTAACAATTGAGAAAGCAGGTTGGGAATATCTGGCATAACCTTGCTGAAGGGAACTTCTTCCTCAGATAGGTTTTGACTGTCTCCCTCTTGACTAGTAGCCAGAACAGTCTTAGCCTTCTTAGGTACAACTACCTTAGGCACTCCATCACGGTATAACTCCTGATAAAGATGGAGGATATGCCTACTAGATTCCTGTAAGCTCTGGAAATGACGTTCCTGCTCCTCTTTCAACTCCAGAAAAAGTTCATCCTTTATCCACTGATTGGCATAGGAAACAACGATAAAGAAGGCTCCTGTTGCCAATAGAACGACCAACTTAGCATAATTGTTAACCACTTCCACAGGCCAGATACTAGCAAAGTAAGGCATGAATTCATTTAAAAGCCCATATGAAAGAAAGGCAAAGCTAACCCCAATAACAATAGGGGTGAAGTGTATGCGCAAGCGCTCCTTTTCCTCGACCTGCAAATATTCATAACCAATAAAACGGTGAACCAAGAGGTAAATAGGATAGGTAACTACCACACAGATAAACTCCGTTAAAGATTCTGGAATACGGCTAGTCAAGTCGGCTCCCAAAAGTAAAGGAAAGACGATTAATGACAAGCCCCGTATAATGATATTAGTTGTTCCCCAGGCATAAAAGCTATTAAATACCGGCTCTATCCATGGCAAGTCTGGACGTTTGTAATAACTAAAACAAAATAATATGAGAGGATTAAGTAAAAATTTGAATCCCATAGGAAGAAGGGGAGTCAAAACAACTGACAAAAGACCACCTAATAAAAGTAGCCTCCAAGAAATCTTGACCCTACCAGCTGCATGAAACATCAGATAATTGACAAAGAAAATCAAGAGTGTGTCTATAGATACTAGCCAATGAAAATCTTTAAAAACAGCAAATAGCGATTCAATAATAAAAGTCATTCTTTTCCCCCTCTCCCTTTAATCTGATTTAAGAAACTTCCTCAAAAATCCCCTAGGAAGCCCTTTTTACAACACTACTCATTATATAGCTTTTTGTAAGTTTTCACAATAATTAAATTTCTAATAAAGTATATAATACCTCTAAGAATCCATTTATTTATATAAGATGGACTTACTATTAAATTAAAGTTACAAATGTAACATAAAAAGTTGAGATAATTTTATCTCAACTTTTAGGTTATAACATTACTTTTTTTAAGACTTTCACCCTTGACAGGTCTAGTCAGCCTTATAGTAGAATTGCTTGGCGTCAGATTGTGCACTTCCTGATTGGGTCACCAGGATACGGTCTTTGGTGTTATCTGAAGCATCGGGATAATTTCCTGACACATTCGGTAATGTCGTACCTTTAGGGATGAAATAGATTATTGCGCCATACATTCCTGTTCTTAGGCTCGCTCTTAGGTAGCCATTTTCAAGACTGGAATTAGCATTTTGAACCTCATAATCTGTTGGTGCAGTTACTTGATCCTTAGAAAATGTCAAACTACTACCATTCCCATTCTTCCAAGTCCCTTCAAGGCTTTGGAAGTTATTATCCTTGATAGCATTAACATCCATGCCTGTTTGATCGGTCTTAGTTTCAGTTTTCGATTCTGTTTTGGCCTCTGATGAGCTTGACGATGACTCTGATGTTTGTGAAGAACTTGAAGATTCTGAGCTTTCAGACGTACCAGCACTAGAGTAATGCTTGAGCAGCTCTTGGTAAGCCTCTTGCATGTCATCTGGTGCTACCTTATAGGTCTGAACAGCCTTCTTATCGTAATTGCCCTTCCAGTAGTTAGTTACATAATAAACAGTACCATTAGAGCCTAGAACGATTTGGTAAGAATCCTTATCTTGGTCAACCAAATCCTTATAGAGCTTGTTATAGCCATTATAATTGCCACCAGTTTTATCATCAGCTGAGAAGTCCTTAAAGAGGGCTTTCTGTTCAGCGGCATCGTCTTCATACATAGCATGTTTTTTATCCTTCAAGGTATAAAGACGGAAGGATGATGTTGGGCTATAGTCGGCGGTCTTACCACTATTGTCATTAATTCCTAGAGCAAAGGAATCAACCGTGTTTTTATAGTCCTTGAAATCATAGTTTGAGACTTCCTTACCATTGATGATACCACTCGGAACACCAGTAATATGTTCATAGCCATCCGCATTGATGAGATTAGCAAGGATGGTAATCGTTTGGCTGCTATCTTTTTCCTTAGGTGCCTTAAATGAAAGGAAGGTTGGACTACCATCATTGACCTTGGTAATACTGTCAAAGCTACTTTGAACTAAAACAGCATCCTTGGCATAATCAGACTGATAGAGCCATTTCCCAAAAGCTTCCGTGATAGACTTAATGTCCTCAGTCGAATAGTCTGCAATATAAGTGGTTTCCTTATCACCATTGACATCGGTCTTAGTCTTGATATCTGCATTTGGCTTATTTGGATCGTTAGAAGACGACTCTGAGCTTGCGTCGCTACCAGAGGATGAACTACTTGATTCCAAAATATCCTTAATAATGCTTTTAACTTGGCTACTTGAAGAACTAGACGAAGCCTCGCTAGACTCAACGACTTCAGAACCTCCCTCAACCTGAGTATAGGTGTTTGAGTCAGTCATTTCAACCTTTGCATCTCCTCCAGGCACCATACTTGGTGTGATACGGATAGTACCGTCTGAGTTGCCGTTAGTTCCAGCCAACTTAAAGCTCAAAGAACGGTCTTCGCCGGCTTGGGCATTAGCCTGATAAGTATCCCCAGTCTCAGTATTTTTGACTTCGTATTTGTCTCCCTTGATTTTGCGAACTTCAAAACGCACCTTGTTCCCGGTATTCTTATCGACAACGGTTGTGGCATAAACTCTTGAAGACGATGTAAAAGCCGTGCTCTGAGTGTATTTTCCAAGTACCATGAAGACCAAAAAGACAAGCAAGGCCAAACCGATAAACTTTTTATGTTTAAACTGTTTCATGAGGTCCTCCTAGATAAATAGATAGCCTACAACATAGCCAAAGAGAGCAATACAAATCAAGAGCAAAATTTCCAAAACTAAAAACCAGCTAAACTTGAGATTGCCCAAACCAACCTTAGACAAAACTTGTCTGAATTTAGAATTTTTCTGTCTGCTCAAACCACTAGAAAGAGCAAAACCAGTCTTAGCAGCTTCAGCAACTTCCTTATCGCTCGGCTTGCGGCCATGCTGAACTTGGAAGTCAATCAGCCATTCATCATATTGTTGCATTTATTTCTCCTTCTTCTGAAGTGTGACGAAAAAGAGTAGGGCATAAACGAGGCAATGAAGCACCAAGGCCCACCATTGTCCCCAGAATTCGCCTGTAGACCCTTGAAAAGCCTCCAACTGGCTCTTAGGAACAGGGACCCTGTACTTAGCCAAACTAGATGGCAAGTCTGACAAGTCACTAGAAATCCCAAAAAGCTTGTGGCCATAACCTAGATAGACAAATTTTTGTACCCAATCAATGGCTTTTGGCAAAGATAGGATAGTTCCCGACAATGAAAATTGCATGATACCCACAACGACTGCTAGGATAACAGAGGTAATCTCAGATTTGCCAACCAAGGCTGAGATAAAGAGGGCAATAAAATGCGACGCCAAGAAAACCAGAAGCACTGTAATCCCAACTTCCCAACGGTAGGAACCAAAAATATGACCAGCGTCTGGAAACTCCTTGTCAAAGAACTTACTAAAGACCGAGTAAGATAGGATAAAGACAATGGTTTCCAAAACAGCAAAGAAGGCGTGAATCCCCATACTAGCCAAGGCAAAGGCCGAACGACTCAAACCTGAGAAAAAGTCACGGTTGAGAACTGAGCGTTCCTTAGAAATATAAATACTGTTTTGAACCACAATCAAGAGACTGGTTGAAAAAAGCAAGAGAAAGAGGGTCATTCGAGTTGTTTCGAAATCTTTCAAAAATCCCTTGTCTTGAATATAGAGGATTAAGCCTTCGAAAGCGACAATGCCCAGAAGAACCTTAACAAAATCCATGTAGTGGTGTTTAAATTTATACCAACTTAATCGTAATGCTGCGTTCATAAGTCTCCCTAAATCTTGTAAATACGTGTTGAAGCATTGAGCTCTTGGTAGACATCTGCGATATTCATATCCATATATTTACGAATCATATAAGGATCGCTAGTCTTGTATTCCAAAAGCAACTCTTCATAGGTCCCTGCAAATGTCGGACGTCCCTTAGACAAGAAGATAATCTTGTCAAAAATAGCCAAATTTTCTGTGTTGTGGGTAATAACCACAATAGACTTGTTAGCTGATTTAGCCAAAATTTTCAAGGTACGTAAGAGATTACGGTCACTAAGAGCATCCAAGCCTGAAGACGGCTCATCAAGGATAAAGTAGGGACTAGGGCTAAGAAGCTCGATACCAATGGAGACACGGCGTTTTTGCCCACCAGAAAGCTCTGAAATCTTCTTGTTTGCAAATTCCGTCAGCCCTAAATCATCCATAATCCCTGCAATGCGATGCTTTTTAGTCAGCTTACCACTTCCTTTCAGATGATGGTCCGCATAAAAATCAAAGGTCTCAGATACCTTGAGGTACTCACGTAGAAGATTTTGTTGGGGCACATAGGACCAAGAGCGTGAACCAGCAGTCACAGGTTTGCCATTTTCTAAAATACGAAATTGTTGGCAGGTTGGTTTAAGCTGGCCAAGGAGAATCTCAGTTAAGGTTGTTTTCCCTGAACCAGAGGCACCCAAGATACCGACAACTCGGCCAGTCTCCATAGTAACATCCAAATCTGTAAAGAGCTGGTTATCATTTCCCTTATATTTGAAACAGATATGTTCAAATGTTAATTGATTGGTTTCCATTAATATCTCCTAAGACATAAGTAACATCAAAGCCACAATTAGAATGGCTCCGATAATAAGAACGATGACATTGATATTGAAAAAGAGAATCAAGCTTAGTAGAATCACAAAGGCGAAGGCCGCAAAGAGGTAATTTTTAAGAGATGACTCTTTAGTCTGAGTCACCGCAACAGGTTCAAAAGGGATTTCCTTTTTACCTGTTACATTGCTAGTATCAGTGGTCGTCCCCTTTTCAGCTTCCAATGCCTTTCTCTGAGCCTGTCTGAGTTTTCGGTCGTATTGTAACTTCTCATGGTCTGAGAAAAAGATTGAGCGAATAGTGTAGAGCTCACTACGCAAACGCTCTCCCTCTTTGTCCAAGGTACCATTTGTCCAGAGCTCCTCCAGCTCTTCACGTAAAAAGGAAAGTGCCACGAAACAATCTTGAGCCGACATCTCTGGAGAGATACGGTTACTGACCTCTCTTAAATAAGGTACTTCCTGTCCTGTCTCTGTATCAATTGCTTTGTAGTAGTCTATCATGAGATGAATTTAGCAAAAATAGCTTGAAGTTCTGATAAGTCTTCCTTAACCACTTCTTGGGTTTGGTTGACTTGTGCGTTGACTGAAAAGCGTGCCACAACAGTATTGCTTCGAGGATCAGACACTGTTACGGTAACAATTTGTTCTGAATCGAAGGCATAGGTGACTTGTGCCAAAAGCTCGCCTTTCTGACGAGGTTGTGGCACTTGTCCTTCCACTTGTCCCAAAATCTTTACAGCAAATGGATTTTCATAATTTCCTTCTGTGATACGAAGTTTGAGCTTACTCTGTCCATCCACGACTGCAAAGAGATCCTTGGTCACTGCCAAAGGCAAGACCGAGTTGCGTGGAACCACGACACTATTATAGTAGTCACCCACAAAGCTGTAGTTCTTGTTTGGATTTTTCTTGAAGAGCAGACCTATTCCCTGAGAGGTCACATCCTTGATAACTACTCTGTCTGTCTCAGTTGTCTTACCATCCTGGTGCTCAGAGAAGCTAACCTCGTTATTGACAATAAGGTCGGCCAAAATAGATGCCCCCTGTGCCACGATAGTGTCTGGATTAAGGTCAAACTTAGGTTCCAAACCACTCATCAAACGAATCATTTGACGAATCATTGGCATACGTGTTGAACCACCCACAAGCAGGATATGGTCGATTTCTTCCCATTTCAAGCCAGACGCTTGAAGGGTAGATTGTACCTTGATTTCAGTATCTTTGAGGAGGTCCAAGGTAATTTCATTGAAAATTGCTTGAGTAATCAAGACACCGTAACCTTGACCATTGACATAATGCTCATAGAGAGCTTGGTCATTCACAGATAGACTAGTCTTAATCTGCTCAGCCTTATATTGAAGTTGAATTTTTTCCTTCTCGGAAAGGTTAGTCATATTGACCCCTTGTTTTTCCAACTCCTGCATGATGTAGCCCACAAGACGCTTATCAAAGTCAATCCCACCAAGGCGTGAATTCCCGTCAGTCGCTAAAATATCATAGGCATGATTAGCCACGCGCATGATGGTAACATCAAAAGTTCCTCCACCAAGGTCAAAGACCAAGACATTTCCTTGAGCACTTTTAGTGTGGGCATAGGCAATGGCCGCAGCTGTAGGCTCATTGATAATACGCAAGACATTAAATCCCGCGATACGACCAGCATTCTTCGTTGCCGCACGTTGATCTGACGTAAAGTAGGCAGGCACGGTGATGACAGCATCCTTGATACCGTCTGCTTGTCCCATCTCCTGACCAACGACATAGGCGCGTTTACGGAATTCGTTCAAAACCAAGGCCGAAAGAATAATAGAATTAACACGTGTGTGGTCTGGTGTATCACTGGCAATCGGACGCCCGATGTCACGTTTGAAGTCAAATTTAAAGTTTTCTGTACTTCCGATTTCTGTCCCACGCTCGATGGCTTCTTTACCAAAAGATACATGATTTTGGCCACTAATATTTGAGAAGTAAACCGCTGAACGCAAGACCTGATCGTCATTCGTCCCCATCGGAATAATCTCTGGCACATCTTCACGAACAACAGCCATAACGGAATTCGTTGTTCCTAAATCAATACCAATCGCTTTTTTTCTCATAACAATTTCCCTTCTAGCCTCATTTTGAGTTTTCTTGACTATAGCTCCAAGCAGGCATCCGCTTAGATTGTCTCCATTCATCGCTGTCACATAAAACTCCAAAAGAGTAAAGTTATTCCAGTCTAGTTTTTTTCACTATACTATATTATCACAAATAAAGAGACTATAAAATAGGAAAAAAGGGAGTAGGACCGAACAACTTTTTAAAAATTGTTCCTTGTCCCACTCCCTTGAGTGTCAATCAATCTGATAGACTGGATGAACTTATAAATACAGGAGTATTATCTACTTAAAGTGTCATGCTTTATAGCAACTAAGATACTCCTACTTTCTAAAAAAAGCTGAGAATCTCACCTCAGCTTTCTTTGTTATAGTCAAAGCGAATGACTTGCTTCTTTGCATCTACATGGGCGTGGACTCCGAAGGGGACAATTGCTCTTGGAGTTGCGTGTCCGACATTCAGATTATAGACAATCGGGATATGGCTATCAATGATGTCCATTAAAGCCTCCTTATAGTCGTCATAGAAGGTTTCATCCATAGGTTTCCCGACCAAGAGTCCACTAATGACTTCAAATATCCCAGTTTCTTTTAATGCCTGCAACATTTTTTTGAAATCATCAGGTTCAGGCTTTTCTTCACTTGTTTCTAGCAATAGAATCTTTCCTTCCCAGTCGGATAAGTCAGGGAAAAGTTTGTATTTTTGGCAGAGGTCTGTGCTATCTGCGTGTAGAGAGTTGTCAAAAATATCATAGAGAGACTCAAGACAACCACCGAGGATTTCCCCCTCGAACTGGGCATTGCCTTGTAACAAGTCAAAACCTGTATTTGCATGGCTGACACGAGGAGTTCCCAAGGCTTTGAGACTGAAGTCAGTTCTTTCCTCATACCAAACGTCACTAGGGCGAATTTCCGAGATTCTTCCCGTCTCAATCAATTCCTTGAAGTAGTGGAGGCTATATGGCAACATTTCTTTGTCTAACTCACAAATGTCTGCTAAAAATGATTGGCCGTAAAAAGTCTTGACCCCTAGCTTATGCAACATGAGGTGGTTCATGGTTGTATCCGAGAAACCGAGAAAAATCTTTGGTTTGATAACCTTTTGTAGTTGGTCATTTTCAAAGAGGTAGGGTAGCAAGCGATAGGTATCGTCTCCACCAATGGCACATAGGATCATGTCGATGCTATCATCAGAAAAGGCATGAATCAAATCCTCTGCACGAGCTTCAGGATGTTCTTTGATAAAATCTAAGCCTTTTAGCGAATGAGGTAAAAAGATAGGATTGAGTCCGAGGTCCTTGAGACGTTGAATACCCAAGTCCACTTCGTGCTTGACAAAGTCTTCACCGATAATCCCACTAGATAAACTTATAATACCAATAGTAGAAACCATGTCTTGTCCCTCCTGAAAATAGATTGAGCCTATCTTATCACAGGAGATGAGATAAAACAATAGGTATTATATTAATCAGATGTTCCCTCCACTAACTTAATCAATCGCATTCTCACCAACATAAATAATTTCTAAATTACCCAAGGAAACATCACCTTTGATGTAGAAATCCTTGTTAGTTAAGTTACTAGGATTTTCCTCATGCTGTACAGCTGAAAGAGAGTTATCCACATTCACATGCACCCGCCAATCACTGGGCACATAGAGGCTAAGACTACCAAGAGAAACGTCCACATCAAACTGAGCAGATGGCCCCTCAATACGGCAATTATCAAAATAAACGGAAGCCTGTCCTAAACTAACATCCGCACTCCCATGCGTAAATTGCTGGTCATTGAGATATTTGGTCACTACTGAAAAAGTGACATCAATATCATTTCCACCATTATTAGCGTCTGAGCCAGTAGAACCCAGTCCAAAGCGATTCTTTGTTTTACTAGAAGGATTGAAGAGAATGTTCAAGCCAATAACTGCAAGAATCGAAGAAAAGATAAGGACCGAATTAGATACTGGAAGAAAATGGAACTGTCCATTAAGTGAAAATAGAGCCACAATGCCATAGGCGAAACCAAGACCAAAATGTCGCTTCAAAAGACTAGAAAGGGACAAAATTGCCAATAAGACTACCCAGGCCAACATCCAAATACTAATTTCCCATTTTATAAAATAGTCTTGTACAATTACCAAAGCTGCCAAAAGGATCAAGAGGATCCCAATTAATTTCTTTCTCATTATCTTACCTCATTTCGTTTAGTCGTTCTTTTAAAACTTGATAGTAGCGTCTTGATACATGGACCTGCTTGTGGGTCTGATAGAAATTCACCGTACTAGTCCCCGAAAAAGACTTCTCTAAAGAATAAATCTGCTTAGCATTAACAATCGTCGATTTGGAAATCCGACAAAAGGCAATCGGGAGCAACTCTTCTAATTCGTAGAGCTTTTGCTTCACCTCATAGGCCTCATCCTTGGTATGTCCAAAAATCTTTTCCCCGTCTGTTTCAAAAAAGAGAATATTTGCCAAATCCAGAAAATATTCGCTTCGATCCTTGTAAAAGGCTAAAGGGACTAACTTTTGCTTTAGAATAGACTCTTGGAGCTGGGCCAATTCCTGTGTTAACCGAGGAGCTCGAATCAAGATTTCAGGCTCATCCATGGATGGGTCCAATTCGATTCTAACTTTCATAATACTCCTTTCCTGTCTTTTTGATGCTTCCATTATAACAACTGCTTTACACAAAACAAGGCCTTTTAGGTAAGTGGCACGGTTTAGCCCCTAAGAGGTAATAACAGACAAACAAAAGAACCTGGCAATTGCCAAGTTCTTCATTTTTTAGTCTGGAGGACTAACCTCCTATTTGTAATCAGTTCAACAATGACTAGCTCTATGAGAAAGCAGCTACTATTTCACAGTATTTTCACGACTCACATTTTGTGATTCGCCAGCCTTGCCATTGATACGGTAGTCGCTGTAGTTAGAACCATTGCTGCTAGAGTCACTATCATCACCAACATATTCTACATTACATGACCATGAGATTTTATCTTTGATATCTCCTGATGACTTGAATTTCGAATCATAACCATAATAGAAATCATAAACTGCAGTGAAGGTCACCTTGAAGGTCTTCTCACCAGTCTGAACGACTTCTGTGACGTCAACGTCTGAGAAAGTAATACTATCAGCGGCTCGGTTTTTGGCACCTGTAGTATTTTTATCAATATCAGCCGTTACATCCTTGTACATGGTATCATCAGTACCATTAAGGAAAATGTCGGATACACCATCTGGTGTCGTGTTGTGATTAGATGCGTAGCTACCAAACTTACCATAAGCAGCAGTCATTAGACGATCTGCCGTATCACGGTCAAGAACACCATCAGCATCAAGAGTAACCGTTTGGCCTTCAGAGATTTTCTTAATAGACAATGTCTCTGTTTTAATAGAGCTACCATCTTCGAAATTCTTCTTAACATAAACAGCTGATGAACCTGCTACTGCTACCTTGTTAACATCTAGTTTCCCTGAGTTGAGGGTTCCAACCTTGGTACCACCAACGTAGAGGTCTCCGTCCTTAAGATTAGACTTAACGGTAAAGCTGAGATACTCTACAGAAAGGTTGACTTCTGTTTTAGAAGTAACATTTTCCTCAGATGAGACCGTGATATCTTGATCATTGACCTTACCAGAAGCCACAAAATTGTAAGTACCTGGATAGAGATGGTTCAATTTAGCCGTGTAGTTATTGCCATCTGTAGTAGCATAAGAAACTCCGTTAATAGTCACATTCAAATCAGCTGTATTAACGGTTAAATCAACCGTTCCAGGATCTACCACGACTCTCCACTTAGGAAAAATAAGGAACTGACGTCCAACCTTTTGCATACGTTCGCCAGACAGGAGTTGGCTCTTGCTATAGGCTTGTGTACTTTTAGTGTCTGTGTACTTGACTTCGGATGTTTTAATTTTCTTTTTAGTATCAGACCATACTTGGTATTCCAAGCTATCTTTAAAACTCTTCTTAGCTGCTGCTTCATAACGCTCTGCTACTTGACCACGTGAGTAGTAATAAGAACCAAAGCCGTAACCAGCTAGCGCTAAGACTGTTGCAACAACACCAGCAATAATCAGGATTTTCTTTCCTTTAGCCATGGCTGGCTTGGCTGGTTTCGCAGCCTTACCATCTGAGATAAACTGATGGATGGTTGACACATCATAACCTGAAGACTTACCAAGTAAGAATTCCTCAGGAAGAGGTTGACGTCCAACATAGGTTTTAAAAGCCTTCATCCAGATGGCTTGTGCTTCTTTAGAAGTGGCCTCTGAATTTTCTTCAGCTTGACCTTGATCTGCTTGAGATACTGGTGCAAGCTCCTCAGTTTCTAAAGGAGTCGTTTCCTCTTCATCACCAAGCGGTACATCTTCAAACACTTCCTCGGCAACGTCATACTCATCAACTTCTTCTGTTGGTTCAGAAGGAGTGGCTTCTTGGTCCAAGCCCATTGCCGAAATGCCTTTAATAGCCTTTAAGTCAAAGTCTGCTTTCTGGCCTTCTTCAATCTCCAAAGCATGGGGCGGACGACCAACTGCCTTTTCAAATAAATCAATCCACTTTTCTTTTGTTGCCATAAAGACTCCTATAAACTTGCTTTTTCAAAAATCGTCAGAGGTTTACTTAGAATAGAAGACCTACTGTAAATGATGACATGATAGCAAATACGATTGCAAACAAGATTGACAAAATCACACCATTCAAAAGTGCTGCCAAAATCATTTGATAGAACTTATCAGCCTTCCACGCTGTTGTTACAGGAACAATTGTAAATAGATTAGCAATTGCAAATAAGAAGTAAACAACATAGAACAAGAATCCTGGGAAGGCAACAAGTCCAATAGCTCCCAACAAGATTGTTACAAGCAAGATTGGCAAGGCTAATGATGTCAAACGACCAAAACGATCAAAGCTATTCAAGAAAGTAGTCTCAGGGTCACGGAAGATGGCCTTACGTGTCACAAATCCTGCCAAGATAAAGGCAAAGATAAAGAGGAAGGCAGCTAGGATACTTGCGAAGAAGGCTCCAAAACCAATGCTAGATGTATGACTTGAAACTGGAGATGAGTAAGCATCTGTTCCATAAGAACCAAACATACTAGACAGTACATTTGTGGTTGACACAATTGAGCTAACAACTTTACGTGCAACAGCGCTCAAAATTGCAAAGAATGCAAGTCCAGTCAAGAGTGACAAGAAGATGTAGTTAAGCCAACCATTGTGCTTACCATAATCTGTCATGTCAGCTGGACGACGCCATGCATTAAGCAACCATGTCCAATAGTTTTTGAAAGTTGTCGCAAATGCTGATGGTTGCGCTGGAACAACTACAGCTTGACCATTGATAAATTGAACATTTTGACCTGGTTGAAGCGGTTGACCGTTAGCAAAAGCTGGTTGTTGACCAGCTTGAGCATTCACAAAACCAGCTTGTGGTTGCGCTGCTTGATTTGGCACTCCTTGGACTGGAGCTGTTTGAGCCCCTGCAAAGGTTGGTTGTGCTTGAGCAGCCTGAGCATTTGCAAAAGGAGCTTGCGGTTGTGCTTCTTGTGCATTTGCAAAAGGAGCTTGCGGTTGTGCTTCTTGTGCACTTGCAAAAGTCGGTTGTTGTTGCGCTTCTTGTGCACCAGCGAAAGTTGGCTGTGGTTGCGCCTCTTGTGCTGGTGTTTCTTGGGCACTAGCAAAAGCTGGTTGAACTGGTGCTTCTTGTACTGGAGCAGTTTCTACTGCTGGGGCGTCATCTTGGAACTCACCAGCTGCAAGTGCTGCTGCAATTTCTTCTTCAGTCGCTGAACGACCATTGATGGCTTCAAAAAAATCTAACCAATCTGCTTTAGTCATAATAATCTCCTTAAAAATACATAGAATGACTTTATTTTATCACAAATAAAGCCATTAATAAATGTCATTTTTATTAGAAAAAGGTTCGGAGCAAACTGTCCAAACCTTTATAACTTCTTATTTACTTCTTTGTAGAGATTTTTGAATCTGACGATCTAGCTCACGTTTAATGTGTGGTTCTGGTGCAAATCGCGCTTCCCAATCACTTGGTTTAAGAATTTTGTGAGTCACAGGATCAAAGTGAGCTTTGCCATCTGGGAAAATTTTACCCATATTAGCCTCATGAACAGTATCAAAGAAAGGCTTAGGATCCACACCCATAAGGACAAATGAGCCATAGGTCAAGTAAAGCAAGTCAGTCAATGCATCCACCTGACCAACCATAGTTGACTCTGAGTGCTCTTTAGAACTAACTTTAAGCGCTGCCTTGTCAAGAGCAGCATGCAAATCCAGAACAGCCTGACCAAAGACACGCTTGTCCCCACCTGATGAAGCATAGAGGAATTCGACAATTTCTTCCAACTTGAAGTCCGAACGGTGACTAGCTTCCTCAATACCGTAAACACGAGGCATATCGGTAGTTGAGCCATCCATCAAATGGTGGAAATCCTTAACCTTGTTGAAGTTGTCATCATCACTAGTAAATGAATTCTCTGTTTCAAAGTGAATCAAACCATAGTGTGACAAGGCTTTGGCAATCCCATTCTGGTTATTAGTATCAGTGACATGGGTAGCCTGGTCTTTCAGTTCATCTTCACCATTTCCCATGGCAACACCAACGCCGACGCCAGACAGCATTTCTAGGTCATTTTCCGAATCCCCAAAGGCCATAACCTCACTGAGTTCGAAACCAAAAACCTCACCTAGATGAGCGATACCTTTCAACTTAGATTGATCCGCTGAAATAATATCGGCTGAGTAAGGACTTGAGCGGGTAATCTTCACATGAGGAAATTTTTCTTCAATATCTTGTGTTTCACCCACCGTCGCTACCATAACTACCTGATAAATAGGCTCACGCATGATAGTTTTAAGGGTTTCAATGCTTTGTGGCTTGAAACGACGAATCAAAGACTTGAAACTACGCTCCACCATCTTAGCCCAGGACTTAGGGACAATACGGCTGACGATTTGTCCAAACTTACTCGTCCCCATACTGATAATATTGGAACCAACAAGACCTGTACTAGTCCCTAGAGAAATCTCTCTACGGTGCTTGGTGGCATAGCGAATCAAGTTGTAGACTGTTGATTTAGGGAGCTGGTTTTGATAAAGGATCTTGTCGTGAGTCAAAATATACTGACCGTTATAAGTGACTGCAAAATCCAGACCTAGATTGTCCATGAAAGGCTGGACAAATCCTGGACCACGACCTGTTGCCAAACCAACTAAGATACCATCTTCCTTCATTTGACTGATGGCTTTTTTGGTTGAACTAGACACGCGTTTTCGGTCATTTAGAAAAGTCCCATCAATATCAAAAAAGACTGCTTTAATGGCCACAGAGCTCCCCTCCTTCTAACATTTTATGCTAAAATAAATTATAACATAAATATGATAGTGAGTAGTATAAATGATAAAAAAAATCCTAGTCCTTCACACTGGAGGGACCATTTCCATGTCAGCGGATAATGATGGCAGGGTCAGCCAAAACGCTGATAATCCCATGAACCATGTGGGACTTGATTTAGATAATTTAGAACTAACCGTACTCGATTTTCTTAATATCCCAAGCCCACATATCACACCCTACCACATGCTGGATATTTACAAAAAAATCAAGGAAACAGCTGGTCAATATGATGGTGTGGTCATCACTCATGGGACAGATACCCTGGAAGAAACAGCCTACTTCCTAGATACCATGGCCGTCCCTGAGATTCCAATCGTTCTAACTGGTGCCATGCGTTCGTCAAACGAGCTAGGAAGCGACGGGGTCTACAACTATCTATCAGCCCTACGTGTTGCCAGTGATGACAAGGCCGCTGACAAAGGAATCCTGGTCGTGATGAATGATGAAATCCATGCAGCCAAGTATGTGACTAAGACCCATACCACAAACGTGGCAACCTTCCACACACCAACCCATGGTCCACTAGGCATCATCATGAAGCATGATATCCTATGGTTCAAAACTGCTGAGCCTCGTGTTCGCTTTGATTTGGAACAAATTACAGGAACAGTACCAATCATAAAAGCCTATGCAGGGATGGGTATTGGAGATGGTATCATCAGTCTCCTGGATCCTGAGAAGATTGACGGTGTCGTCATCGAAGCCCTGGGTGCTGGAAACCTCCCACCACTAGCTGCAGGAGAAATCACAAAGCTTATGGACAAAGGAGTCCCTGTTGTGCTCGTCTCCCGCTGTTTCAACGGTATCGCCGAACCTGTCTACGCCTATGAAGGGGGTGGGGTCAAACTCCAAGAAGCTGGCGTAATGTTTGTTAAAGAACTCAATGCACCAAAGGCACGCCTCAAACTCCTCATCGCACTCAGTGCCGGACTAAAAGGCCAAGAAATGAAAGATTATATCGAGGGATAAGACATGAAACTTAGCATTGAAGCAACCGATAAATTGGAAAATAAAGATTTCCACTATGAACTAACCATCTCAAAAACACATATCGCCATGGTCTGTGGTACCGTGCTAGCCAGTCTAGCCCTAGTCGCATGGTTGAAGAAAAAATAAAAAGCTTGAAGCATGGTCACCAGAAAGGTGACTGAACTGCTTCAGGCTTTTAGTTTTCTCCGTCTGGTCTATATTCAAGAATATCTCCTGGTTGACAATCTAATTCCTTACAAATGGCGTCCAGTGTTGTAAAACGGATTGCCTTGGCCTTGCCTGTCTTAAGAACCGAGAGATTGGCTGGGGTAATACCAATCCGTTCTGCCAGCTCGCCCGAGCGCATCTTCTTCTTGGCAAGTTCAACGTCCAAATTGACAATAATCATAAGCCCCTCCTAAATCGTGTACTCATTTTCCTCAGCAATGGCATTAGCCTTAGTCAAAATCATAGCGACAGCATAGAGGACAAAGCTAACTAGCAAATAACTGATGTTAAAGAAACTATAACTCTGGTTGCCAGTTCCAAATGTAAAGATACCATTATTGATAAAAGCCCCAAGAACGAGCAAATGCGCTGACCAACGAACCAACTTAGCATTTTTAGCGATGAAAATATCAGAACGATAAAGGTTAATCAGAAAGGCACGTAGGCACAACAAGAAACCTATGTTGACTACCATACGAAGGAAATCAATGGTTGCTGCAAAAAGTGTCAGACTAGTGCTAGTACTTTTCACGGTAACTCCCGAACCAAGAAGCATACGCCAACCTTGTTGTAAGAGTCCTTCATGACCAGTCAGAATAAAGGCGTCATTAAGAATGGTAATAACAAGACTTAAAAAGCCCGCAAAAAGGAGGACATTAACGAACAGGAGAACACTACGAAGTCGTTTTTGTTCTTGCGTCTCCTGACGATTTTTAGCACTTTTAGCCGATTTCCAACCATAATAACTAGAGCCAGCCAAGGCTAGGACGATTAAAAAATAGAATAAGATAGTTGTCATGTGTTACCTCGATTGTAAATACATTTTGATTTTTTGGGAATATAGACTAGAAAAAGCCAAGGTGCCTCTAGGAGCCCTTGACCTTATACTAAATCAGCAGCTAACTATTAACAGTATCAATTATATCGAATATCAATATAAAATACTAGTTTATAGATAAGATTTTACTACTTTTCAACTAAGATACATTCAATTATTTGACATTTGACAGCTGTTTGTCCCTTACGAAGACGGATAGCATCACAAGCTAGAGAGACCAAGAAGAGCCAAACTGATGTGCTGAAGTCCATTACTAGGTGATCTGTCGTTCCCAACTGCAAGAAGATATTCAAGGCTGATGGCACAAAGGTTAGAAGGGCAGCCTTTTTCAAGAAAAGAGAGAAATCTTCTGTCCAAAGTGCCTTCCAAGTAAAGTCTTTAAGCTCTTTACGAAGGAGCCAAATCAAGGCAAGATAGAAGGCAAATTGTAGCTCTGCGACCAGCCAGTAACCCCAACCAGAAAGGTATTGAACCTCTGCACCTGGGAAAAGATTGGCCACGTTCACAAAAGGAAGGATAAGTAAAGCAAGCATTGCAAGACCGTAGATTGCCATAAGAAGAATAAGAAGAGCGTTGATGATTGGTTTAAGTGTTTTCATGATAAGTTTTTCCTTTGTTAAATAGTTTTAGTAAATAATTTCTCTTTTTCGCGAATAAGATTATCTTTATCGAAAACTTATTATCGTTTATCGATAACTATATATTACACTCTTTATTTCTCCTTGTCAACACATTTTTATCGTTTTTCGATATTTTTTATCTAAATTTCAAAAAATAAAAACCAGTCAAGAAAATCTCAACTGGTTAGCTTACTTATGTTAATCGCCTAGACTGGTCAAGCTTCCGTCTAGACTTTTTATGAGTTTAAGAAGAGGGATTCTACGTTATGAAAAAAAGGAAAAAGGGATTTTGGAAAATGAGGGATGAAAGTTGTAGAATATGGGTAAATTTAGCCTCTTTCTAGCATCAATACTAGTTTTGATAAAACTTAAAGTCTTGAGGATGCTTCTGGAAATTTCGGTTGTAGGTTACTTTAATTTTTACTGTCATTGTTTTGTCCTCCTTTTTAGGAATGGTTTGGCCTAGCCAAAACGTTTTATTATCAAAACCTATCTCGTTTTGATGGTTTTATTATAGGTTGCCTAACTTAAAGAAAGCTTGTAATAAGCTTGAAGGAAACTTAAAACTCTCAGTGAGTTTACTGAGAGTTTTTCTGTCTAAAGCATGGATAAGATAAGACCCAACACCAGAGCCACCCAAACAGCATAGCGAATTGTCGCATGATAGCGGTAACTTTCAATAACCTTGGGTAGCTTTGTAAAGAGATAGGCAATGTAGGCAACTATGGAAAGAAAATACCCTTTAAAATTCCAAGACGAGCCTAAGATACTAAAATCTTCGAATAGTGGCACAAGCATCAGTACAGCCGTAAGCATGCACCAGACTGGCAAAAGCGTTCTTTCCTTTTGATGCTGTATATGGATAATCAGTTGAGCTATAAAACCCGCGACGTACATAATCAGTAATATCGAACAAGCTAGAGAGATAAGAAGTGAATAAAGATATAGGGTATGAAAGTCTGTCTTTCCTTCTATCAGCTTTGTCAATTCGGTAATAAACCAAATCAAGATGAAGGCGAAAAAATAAAATATAAGACCTAACATCATAAGAAACAAGGGATGCAAGATAGCAAAAAAATCGAGTTTTAACCGTCTTTTGTTCATTAGTTTCCTCCTCAATCAAACTCGCCTTGGCTTCTCAAATGTGCTCCTAGCACCTGCCATTCAGGATTCTCTCGCCAGTTAGGGTCAGATACAATTTGGCTAGCCACCCGTCTGGATTCCTCTAAGATATTGTAGTCTTCCACAATATCGGCCACCTGAAATTCAGGAATACCTGACTGACGTGTCCCAAAGATTTCACCTGAGCCACGCATTTTAAGATCCTCCTCAGCTAGAACAAAGCCATCCGTGGTCTCACACATGGCCTGCATGCGTTTTTTACCAGTATCATTTTTAGGATTAGCCACCAAAACACAGTAGGACTGCTGATTGCCTCGACCTACACGCCCTCGAAGCTGGTGAAGCTGGCTAAGTCCAAAACGATCCGCATCCATAATGACCATAACTGTAGCATTTGGCACGTTAACACCTACTTCGATAACTGTAGTTGATACTAAAATCTGAGATTTTCTGTCCTTGAAATCTTGCATAATTTGGTCTTTTTCATCATTTTTCATACGACCGTGCATCAGAGCTACTGTAGCTGAATCCCCAAAGAACTCTGTGAGTTCCTGGTGAAGAGCAACGGCATTTTTCAAATCAAGAGCCTCAGACTCTTCAATCAGAGGAGAAATAAAATAGACCTGAGTATCTTTTTCCAACTCCCCCTTAATCCAAGCCAATACAGTATCTAACTGCTCATGTTTGACCCAACGGGTAATAATGGGCTTACGTCCAGCTGGCATCTGGTCAATGATAGATACATCCATCTCCCCAAAGGCAGTGATTGCCAAGGTCCTAGGGATAGGGGTCGCTGTCATCATGAGGACGTCAGGATTGTCACCCTTCTCACGGAAAATACGACGTTGATTAACCCCAAAACGGTGCTGTTCATCAGTAATGACTAACCCAAGACTATGATAAGTCACTGCATCTTGAATCAACGAGTGGGTTCCCACAATCATCTGAGCCTCCCCAGACTCGATTTTGGAAAGGGCTACTTTCTTATCCGCCGCCTTCATTCCAGAAGTTAGGATCACTACCTCTAACTCAGGAAAAAGCCCCTGTAAACTCTGATAATGCTGCTCTGCTAAGATTTCCGTCGGTACCATGAGGGCAGACTGAAATCCTGCCGTATAGGCCCCATACATAGCCAAGCTAGCGATAACTGTTTTCCCTGAGCCCACATCTCCTTGCAAGAGACGGTTCATATGAGCCCCAGATTTCATATCAGCTAGGATTTCCGATAAACTACGTTGTTGGGCCTCTGTTAAGGGGAATGGTAATGCTGCAATTTTGGCTTTGATTTTGGCTTCATCGTAAGCAATTGCTAGACCATTGGTTTCGGACTTATTTTCAGCCTTCAGCACCTGTAAATTCATCTGGAAATAAAAGAGCTCCTCAAACTTGGTCCTACGTAGAGCCTGCTTATATTCAGCCAAATCTTTCGGAAAATGCATGGCACGCACAGCCTCTTGACGTCCCATGAGACGGTACTTGTCCAGCAGCACCTGAGGGAGACTTTCCTCCAACAAATTAAGGGCCCCACTATCAAAAGCTGCCTTTATGGCCTTTATCAGTTGGGCCTGACTAACACCCTGGGCCACATGGTAGACTGGCTGCATATCGTCCTCAACTTGAGCCAGGACTTTCATACCAGTCACAGCAGACTTCTTCTGGTCCCATTTGCCAAAAATAGCCACTTCTGCCCCCATTTCAATCTTGTCCACAAGATAAGGTTGGTTGAAGAAACTAATGGCAATCACAGCCTCTCCTTGCTTGATTTTAAAACTCAGACGATTCCGTTTAAAGCCATAATACTGCACATTGGCAGGCGTCACCACTGTTCCCGTAATAACAGCCTTTTCGCCATCCATCAGTTCAAAGATAGACTTACTCTTAAAATCCTCATATCGGAAAGGAAAATAAAGCAAGAGGTCCCCAACCGTGTATAAATCTAATTTGGTAAATTTTTCAGCGGACTTAGGCCCAAAGCCTTTCAAATCCGCAATTGGTGAATCTAGTTGAATCATATCCTCTATCATTTCTATCGTGTTCTTCTTCCCGTGAAAAAGGAAGCCTTATCAGCTATTATAACACATGAAAATACTCTTCACTAAAACCAAAAAATCCAGCATCAAACTGGACTTCTCTTTTTATTGATATTAGTCATAGCTACGAGGTACACGGTCACTAAGTAAACAAAGAACTTCGTAGTTGATAGTCCCACGTTTTTCAGCCACCTCTGTCGCAGTGATGCTTGCTCCACCATTTTCACCCATAAGAGTGACAGGAATTCCTAGGGGATAAACCTTAGGAAGACGAACGGTAATCTGGTCCATAGACACACGCCCAACAATAGGACAAAGCTGTCCATCCACAATAACATGGAAACCTTGTAAATCTCTGGTCCAACCATCCGCATAGCCAATCGGAATGGTTCCAATAACCTCATCAGCTGTCGTCGTATAGGTTGCACCATAACCCACATCTTGACCTGCTGGCAGGGTCTTAACATGAACAAGTGCAGTCTCCAAACTTAAAGCAGGACGAATCCTATATGGAAGGTCTAAAACACTACCACTAGGATTGAGACCATAGATAACAACACCCAGACGTACCGCATTAAAGACTGTTTCTGCATGCCAGATGCTTGTCGCAGAGTTGCTAGCGTGTACCAAGCGAGGACGGTCCACCAAGTTATTAACCAAATCCGTGAAGAAGGCTAATTGACGCTTGAATTTACTATCATCTGCCTCATCAGCCGTTGCAAAATGAGTAAAAATACCTTCGACATCTGCACCAAGTGATTTCAGACCAGCAATCAAGCTATCCGCATCCCCTTGGCTACGCACCCCAATACGACCCATACCTGAATCAACCTTAATATGACAGGTCAAACCAGTTAAATCAAGCCCTTGATCCTTAACCATTTCCAACCACTCTAGCGAAGCTACCGTCAGCGTGATGTTTTCTTGAATAGCCAAAGGAACCTCGTCTGGCAAGACAACTCCTAAAATAAGCATCGGTTGTTCTAAGCCAGCTTGACGAAGTTCAAGCGCCTCGTCTAGGTTGGAAACACAAAAACCATCCACCTGCTTAGATACATGCTTGGCCACTTCGACAGCGCCATGACCATAAGCATTGGCCTTAACAACTGCAAAAGTCTTTACCTGTTTAGGGATGTGACTAACCACTTGTTCAATATTTTCTGAAATTGCTGATAGATCAACCTTTGCCAAGGTTGGTCGATGTAAACTTGAAATCATAAGCTATCCTCTTACAACATCTATCTCTTAGTTTTTTTCTAAAATGACACTTGCCTGAACAAAATCACCGCTATGGGAAATCGAGATAAAAACCTTGCCTTCAAAAGGTGATTGGGTTACCACTGGAGCTCCCTTGTCATTGGTCAATATTTCAATATCCTTAAAGCCAACTGCTCCAATACCAGTACCCCAAGCCTTTGAAAATGCTTCCTTACCGGCCCAGCGACCTGCTAAATAGGACATCTGACGATTGCCAGAAAGGGATTCAAAACGTTCCCACTCTTTTGGTGTCAATACCTTTTTTGCAAAGCGTGGATTGCGGTCATAAGCCTTTTTAACAGCTGAAATTTCCTGCAAGTCTATACCATGTCCAAAAATCATAATTGTTACGACAGTCGATTGTGGATTTCACGAATAAGGCTATCTGTCTTATCCCAACCAAGACATGGATCTGTAATTGATTTCCCATAAACTTCAGGTGTGTCTTGACGACCATCCTCAAGGTAAGACTCAATCATAAAGCCACGCACGGTATCCGCGATACGCTCATCCCACTCACGGTTAAGAAGGACTTCACGCACAATACGAACTTGCTCCATGAAGTTTTTACCTGAGTTGTCATGGTTAGTATCAACAAGGATAAATGGATTTTCCAGATTAAGTGCACTATACTTGTCCAAAGCCTTAACCAAGTCCTCGTAATGGTAGTTGACAATGTTCTGACCATTTTCATTGTTGGCACCACGCAAGATAGCGTGAGCTAGTGGGTTACCATCTGTTTTAACTTCAGCACCATTGTAAAGGAAATGCTGTTGATTCTGCGCAGCATAGATACCATTAAACATGACATTCAAATTCCCTGACGTTGGGTTCTTCAAGCCAATTGGCACATCAATACCTGAAGCTACAAAGCGGTGCTCTTGGTCCTCAACAGAACGTGCTCCAACAGCATGATAGCTAAGCAAATCATCAAAGAAGGAAAGATTTGACGGATAAAGCATCTCGTCAGCGATAGGAAGACCTGTCTCAGTAATAATACGTGACTGAAGGTGGCGAACTGCCTTAACCCCAGCAAGAAGGTCTACATCACCCTCTGCATCTGGCTGGTGGATAAGCCCCTTATAACCGTCCCCATTAGTACGTGGTTTAGCTGTATAAACACGCATAACAATAAAGATTTTATCCTTCACTTCTTCCTGAAGTTTGGCCAAACGGTGAGCATAATCAAGGACCGCTTCTTCATTGTCAGATGAACATGGACCAATAACCAAGAGAATACGTTTGTCCTCACCCTTGATAATTTTTGCCAAGGCCTCATCATTAGCCTGTTTAGTTACTAGTGCGTCTCCCGTAAGAGCATGCAATTTCCTTACTTCCGCGACATCAATCAGCGGACTATTTTGATGAATTCCCATCTATTTCCCTCTCTTTGTGAAAAGAGAGCGAACCGCTTGGTCATCCAAACGGTTCACTCCCCATATATGGTTTCTGTTACCTTATTATTTTGACAAAGTATCGTGGATTTCACGAATCAATTCTTCTGTCTTATCCCAACCAAGACATGGGTCAGTGATTGATTTACCATAGACATCTGGCGCATCTTGACGGCCATCTTCAAGGTAAGATTCAATCATGAAACCACGTGCCACTTTGTTGATTTTTTCATTCCAATCACGGTTAATCAAGGTTTGACGAACGATACGGATTTGTTCCAAGTAACGTTTACCTGAGTTATCATGGTTTGTATCAATAACGATGAATGGATTTTCAAGGCCCATTTGTTCATAGTGTTCGATTGTTTCAAGCACATCATCATAGTAGAAGTTAGGCACGTTTTTACCATATTCATTCGTTGAACCACGAAGAATAACGTGTGCCAATGGGTTCCCTGGAGTTTCAACTTCTTCACCGTTAAAGAGGAAGTTTTGTTTGTTTTGTGCGGCGTAGATACCGTTAAACATCACGTTAAGGTTCCCTGATGTTGGATTCTTCATACCAGTTGGAACATCAATACCTGAAGCAACAAAACGGTGTTGTTGGTCTTCTACAGAACGTGCACCAACGGCAATGTATGACACAAGGTCATCTACCAAAGGAAGATTTTCTGGGTAAAGCATTTCATCAGCAGTTGTGATACCAGTTTCAGTGATAACACGGTAGTGAAGGTTACGTACAGCCTTGATACCGTTAATTAGGTTTGGTTTCCCTTCAGCATCAGGTTGGTGTACAAGTCCTTTATAGCCATCACCATTTGTACGAGGTTTAGCTGTATAGACACGCATAACCATAAAGACTTTATCTTTAACTTCTTCTTGAAGTTTAGCCAAACGGTGAGCATAATCAAGAACAGCTTCTTCATTATCAGATGAACATGGACCGATAACCAAAAGCGTACGGTCATCTTCACCCTTGATGATTGCTTCAAGCTCTTTATCACGAGCTTGTTTCTTGGCAAGGGCTTCACCTGTTAATGTAGTTGATTCTTTAACTGCATCAAAATCAATTTTTTCACTTACTGCTTTAAAAACCATAATAATTACCTATTTTTTCCTAAAATTGTTTACGACCGTGACAATTTTTAAATTTCTTACCAGAGCCACATGGACAGAAGTCATTACGACCAACCTTACTAAAGTCAATTTCTTGACCATTAGCATCTGCTTGGTGGGCCTGGATATTGCCTGTTGCTGTTGTCGAAACACGTTCATTCACATTTTCACGAGATTGCTCATGAATTTGTGCTTTCATCATTGTACGTGTCACATCATATTCAATTGCCCCAATCATATCTTGGAACATCTTGAACCCTTCAGATTGATACTCAACGATTGGGTTGTTTTGTGCATAACCACGCAAACCAACGGCATTACGTAATTGATCTAGGGCATCGATGTGGTCCGTCCACTTGTTATCAACAACCATCAAAATCAAGACTTTTTGGAATTCACGGATAGCTTCCTCTGAACGCAATTTCTTGATTTGACGATCATAAACATCATCTGCTAACTCATTCAAGTAAACTTTAATAGCGTCATAATTAACACTACGTTTCGTTACCTCTCCCACTTCTTGTAAATCTTCAAGTGAGATGGCATTCTCAGGAACCAAAGCCTGACGAGCAAAGTTCAAAATACCTTTAAGAGCTTCCTCTTGATCATTGCGGCTGTGACCATCTACCGTACGATTAATCGTACGCTTAATCATAGCCTTAATCTCAGGTTCAAGGTCACGTTCCGCTGTGATAACATCATAACGCTCAGCGTAGATGATTTCACGTTGTTCACGCATAACGTCATCGTACTGAAGGACTTGTTTACGAGTATCGTAGTTATTTCCTTCGACACGTTTTTGAGCCGCTTCCACTTGGCGTGTCAACATACGTGATTTGATAACAATATCTTCATCATCAGCATTCAAACGTTCCAAGACTTGTTTGATACGATCAGAACCGAAACGACGCATCAATTCGTCTTCAAGTGAAAGGTAGAATTGAGATTCCCCTGGATCCCCTTGACGTCCCGCACGACCACGCAACTGGTTATCGATACGACGGCTTTCGTGACGCTCTGTACCAATGACACAGAGTCCACCAAGGTCAAGAACACCTTCACCAAGTTTGATGTCGGTACCACGACCGGCCATGTTGGTCGCAATCGTAACGGCACCACGTTGACCCGCATTCATGATAATATGCGCTTCTTTTTCGTGGTTCTTGGCATTAAGCACTTCATGAGGAATACCTGCTTCAACCAACATCTTAGAAATCAAGTCAGATGTTTCAACGGCAACCGTACCAACAAGGACTGGCTGTCCTTTTTCATAACGACGTTTAACATCTTGTACCACTGCACGGAATTTAGCATCCAAGGTAGGGTAAAGAAGGTCATCGTGGTCAATACGTTGAATTGGACGGTTAGTTGGAATCGGAATGATTCGCATGTTGTAAATTTCACGGAATTCATCTTCCTCAGTTTTACCAGTACCAGTCATCCCTGACAATTTCTTGTACATACGGAACATATTTTGGTAAGTGATTGAGGCAGATGTCTTCGTTTCTTCTTGAACTGGAACACCTTCTTTTGCCTCAATGGCTTGGTGGAGCCCATCTGAGAAACGACGTCCTTCCATGGTACGACCTGTAAATTGGTCAACGATAAGAATTTCTTGCTCAGGACTGACCACATAGTCAATATCATGCAACATGATGTAGTTGGCACGAAGGGCGTTGTCAATATAGTGAGTCAAGGCAACATTGTCAATATCGTATAAGTTGTCCAAGTTGAAGAATTCTTCAGCCTTGTCAATACCTGAGTCATTCAAACCAATCGTTTTCGTTGGAATATCAATGGCATAATCATCCTCTGTCAAGGTCTTAACAAAGGCATCCGCACGGTGATATAACTGATTAGTTTCTGAACTTACAGGACCTGATACAATCAATGGTGTACGAGCTTCGTCGATAAGAACTGAGTCAACCTCATCGACCAAGGCATAGTTCAATGGACGTTGTACCATGTTTTCCTTACGAACAACCATGTTATCACGAAGATAGTCGAAACCTACCTCTGAGTTGGTTGAGTAAGTGATATCACAGTTATAAGCTTCACGTTTTTCAGCTGGTGATTTGGCTGAAAGGTTAATCCCTACTGACAAACCAAGCCAACTATAAAGCTCACCCATTTCAGTTGCATCACGCTCTGAAAGGTATTCGTTAACGGTGATAACGTGCACACCTTCACCTGAAATAGCATTTAGGTAAACAGGCATTGTCGCAGTCAGGGTTTTCCCTTCCCCTGTACGCATCTCTGGGACGTCACCATGGTGAAGAACAATACCACCCATGATTTGCACACGATATGGGAAAAGTCCAAGAACACGTTTTGCCCCTTCACGAACAACTGCAAATGCCTCTGGCAAGAGTTGGTCTAGACTTTCTCCGTTTTGATATCGTTTTTTAAATTCTTCTGTTTTTGCCTGAAGTTCTTCATCTGAAAGAGCTGCCATTGCATCAGCATAGCTCTCGACTTTCTTGGCAGTTTTTTCTAGTTTCTTAATTTCGCCTTTATCATTTTCAATGATTTTGCGTAATATATTTGCCATCTTTTTTCCTTTCGACAGTCTTTATCTCCATATTTTACCACAAAAGCCCCCTTTAAACAAGAAATCACTCAAGGATTGACAAAGAAAAAAGCCCTAGTTTAAGGGCTTTCACAATGGATTTGCAAATAAACGAAAACTTTTTTATTAGATTCACTGAAAATATCGACAATAATGCTTTAAAACTACTTCTTAGAGTTCTCTTGGCTCTCTAGGATATCCTCAAAATCATGCAAGAGATTTTCAAAAGCCTGCTCAAAGAAGACATGGTCGGTGCCGCTATAGGCCTTCATTATCATAGGGCTAGCTTCAAAATCAACGTAGAATTGATAGTCCAAGACACCATTTTTCCAGTAAAATTTGATGCTAGGGGAGGCCGTTTTTTCACCGCACATACCCGGAATGGCCCGTTGTAAGCCATAAATGTGATCTCCATAATCTTTCAGACGATAGTAAGCTCCCTCAAAATAATAGGATTTGCCGATTTCAATACGCTCAAATAGTGCAGCTAAAACTTTTTCATTACTCATACTTAAGCCTCGTTAGGGTGACTGACAATCATCTCCAATTGTCCATCAATTTCCCAATCTGTCACATCATTTGGAAGAATGAAGTGATCACCTTTTTTTAGACAATAAATGCGTGAATCGATAGTCATAGTCCCATTGCCAGAAAGTACTGAACAAAGCAAATAAGGAGCTGATTGCTTGAAGTCAACCAAGCCACTGAGTTTCCATTTATATACGGTGAAGAAGGAGTTTGATGTCAAACAAGTCGACTCTAATTGCAAGGTCTTAACAGTTGCTGGGATGCTATTTTCTGGGTCCCCTAGATTCAAGACATCAAGAGACTGTTGAATATGAAGCTCACGTTTATTGCCCTGATCATCCCTACGATCAAAATCATAGACACGGTAAGTGGTGTCGCTAGATTGTTGAGTCTCTAAGATCAGGATACCTGGACCAATAGCATGCATGGTACCACTTGGTACAAAGAAAAAGTCACCTTTTTTAACAGGAGTTTTCGATAAAAGTCCGTCCCAATCACCTGCGTCAATTAAGGACGCCAATTCTTCCTTGGTCTTAGCCTTGTGACCATAAATAATCTCTGCACCCTCTTCAGCATCAATAATATACCAACATTCTGTCTTTCCTAGCTCACCTTCATGCTCTAGTCCATAAGCATCATCAGGGTGTACTTGTACTGAGAGCCAGTCATTAGCGTCCAAAATCTTTGTCAACAAAGGAAAAACACTAGTCTTGGGATTTCCAAAAAGTTCTGGTTTATCCTTGTAAAGTTCTGCCAGATGAAAACCAGCATACTTCCCGTTTTTGACATAGGATACACCATTAGGATGGGCAGAAATTGCCCAGTATTCACCAGTGTGTTCACTGGGAATATCGTAACCAAACTCTGTCTTAAGGCGATTACCTCCCCAGATTTTTTCATGCATTGGCGAATCTAAAAATAAAGGTTCCATTACATCCTCCTGTATAGAGCAAAACGCCTTAAGATCATGTCTTAAAGCGATTTTACATATTTTGCTTATTTGCGTGAGTGTTTGTCAGCTACATCTTTGGCAAGTGCAAAGTTACCAAGCGTCGCAGAGCCATTACCTGAAACAGCAGGTGTCACAATATACTCAGTCACGTCTGGCACTGGAAGGTAACCATTCAAAAGAGCTGTGAATTTTTCACGGACACGACGAAGCATGTGTTCTTGTCCCATAACACCACCCCCAAAGACGATAACTTCTGGACGGTAGAGCACAGTTGCCTGGACAGCAGCTTGAGCAATGTAGTAAGCTTGAACATCCCAAACCTCAGAATTTTGCTCAATCAATTCGCCACGAATACCTGTACGGGCTTCAAGTGATGGACCAGCAGCCAAACCTTCCAAACATCCGCGGTGGAATGGACAAGTTCCGTTAAATTCATTGGAAACATCATTTGGGTGAAGAGGTACATATACGTGACCAGCTTCAGTGTGACCCATACCACCAATGAACTCACCATTTTGAATAGCACCGGCTCCAATACCAGTTCCGATAGTGTAGTAAACAAGACTCTTAACACCTTTACGAACAAGTGTCTCACCATAAGCAGATGAGTTAACATCAGTCGTAAAGTAGAAAGGAATATTAAACTCTTTAGCAATCAAACCAAGAAGGTCGACATTTGACCAATGTGGTTTTGGTGTTGAAGTCACAAAACCATATGTTTCAGAGTTTGGATCAACATCAATTGGTCCAAATGAACCAATTGCAATTCCAGCCAATTGATCTTCATAACGTTTGAAAAATTCAATAGTACGGTCAATTGTTTCGTAAGGTGTAGTTGTTGGGAATTGAGTTTTTTCAACGACTTGGAATTTCTCATCGCCAACAGCACAAACAAATTTTGTACCACCAGCTTCCAAGCTTCCGTAAAGTTTAGCCATAGGTAAAGCTATCTCCTTTTATGATCAATAATAACTATTTATACTATTATAAATAAAAGCTAGGCAAAAGACAATCTAAATGAGACCTTGTTTAAGGAGGTACAGACTACTCTGCTTCATACTTTTCTTTATGAGCCATTTAACTAAAAAAGCCGAATTGGCTTCGACTTTTCTAGCTTATTATTTAACTGCGATGAAGTCTGCACCTTCAGCAACTGAACCAGTCGCTACTGATGAAACATCTTCGAAGTCTGCAGTGTTTGTAACGATAACCATAGTTGTATCGTCAAGACCTGCTTCAGTGATTACTGAGCTATCGAAGGTAGCCAAGACATCACCTTTTTTAATACGTTGATTTGCTTGAACTTTAGCATCAAATCCTTTACCGTCAAGTGAGACAGTGTCGATACCGATGTGGATAAGCACTTCAGCACCTTTATCAGATTTAAGACCGTAAGCGTGACCTGTTGGGAAGGCGATTTGCACTTCACCATCAAATGGTGCGACTACTTGGTTTCCTGAAGGTTTAATAGCGGCACCTTTACCCATAGCTCCTGATGAGAAGACTGGGTCATTAACATTTTCCAAAGCTACAACTTCACCTTTAAGTGGTGCAGCGATTGTTTCGGCTTGCAATGCAACTGGAGCTGATTCTGCAGATGCAATATCTTCAGCAACAACTTCTTTTTGAGCTTCAACTTCTTCCTCTTTGTAACCGAAGATCCAAGTAAGAGCAAAACCAAGAGCAAGTGTTACAAGTACCATGATCACATACTTAAGCACTTGACCGTTAAGGTAAAGAAGAGTACCAGGAACGATTGTTACACCAAATCCTGTACCAGCGAGGTTAAGGATTGAGGCCAACCAACCACCAGCAGCACCAGCGATAAGACCCATGATAAATGGTTTACCGAAACGAAGGTTAACCCCGAAGATAGCTGGTTCAGTGATACCAAGTACCGCTGAAAGAGTTGCAGGGAAAGCAAGTGCTTTCAATTTAGCATCTTTAGTTTTAACACCCACTGCAAGTGTCGCACCAGCTTGGGCAGTCATAGCAGCTGTGATGATAGCGTTAAGTGGGTCTTTACCAGTATTAGCAATGAGGTTAGCTTCAAGCAAGTTAAAGACGTGGTGAACCCCTGTAACGACGATAACTTGGTGAACTCCACCAAGAACAAGACCAGCAAGACCAAATGGCAAGTTAAGAATCCATTCTGTAGCAGCAAGAACATAGCTTTCAACAGTATGGAAGACAGGACCAATGATAAAGAGGGCCAAAGCTGACATTACTGCGAAGACGATAAGTGGACGCAAGAGAAGGTCAAGAACGTCTGGAACCCATTTACGAACCCATTGCTCGAACTTAGCACCAAGCAAACCTACGAAGAAGGCTGGAAGCACTGAGTTTTGGTAACCTACTACTGGAATAAAATCAAAGAAGTAAATTGGTTTAGCAGCACCTGATGCAACATCCCAAGCGTTAGGAAGGGCGTTGTTAACCATCATCAAACCAAGAACCAAACCAAGGAGTGGTGAACCACCAAATACGTTAAAGGCTGACCAACAAATCAAGGCTGGGAAGAAGGCGAAGGCTGTATCTGTCAATACAACTGTGTAAGTATAGAAATCAGTAGCAGCAAAAGCTTTTGATGTTGTACCGAACAAACCAAGAACTGTATCGTTATTGATTGCTCCACGGATACCCATGAAAAGACCAGTCGCTACGATTGCTGGAAGCAATGGAACGAAAACGTCACCGAATGAACGGATAGCACGTTGGAACCAGTTACCTTGTTTAGCAGCTTCTGCTTTTTGTTCGTCTTTAGATGCTGTTGGAAGACCTTGAGCAACGACTTCGTCGTAAATCTTGTTAACAGTACCTGTACCAAAAATCATTTGGTATTGACCTGAGTTAAAGAAAGCACCTTGAACTTTTTCAATGTTCTCAGCCTTTTCTTTATTGATTTTGTTTTCATCTTTGACCATCACACGTAGACGAGTCGCACAGTGAGCAACACTGTTGACGTTTTCACGTCCACCGAGGGCATCGATGACTTCTTTTGCAATTTGTTTGTTATCCATTTGCAAAATTCTCCTTAATAAAATTTGGTATGAAAGCGTTTAGCTTTTCTTTACGATAACTATTTTAGCATCTTTCTGCCATATGTCAACCGTTTAGCATATTTTTTTATTTTTTGTTATAAATCGTTGATTTTTATAGGTAAAACGTTTACTATATTATTAACAAATAGATTAGGAGATTACTAAATATGAATCTACCAACAGAAGTTCGTTACCGTCCATACGCAGATTGGACAGACGAAGAAAAAACAAAGATTAGAGAAAATGTCGCTAAATCACCTTGGCGTGCAAGTTACCATATCGAACCAGAAACAGGGCTTCTTAATGATCCAAACGGTTTTTCTTACTTTAATGGTAAGTTCCAACTTTTCTACCAAAGTTGGCCATTTGGAGCTGCTCATGGTTTGAAACAATGGGTGCATACTGAAACTGAAGATTTGGTTCACTTTACAGAAACTGGTGTCAAACTCTTGCCAGACCATGAAAATGATAGCCACGGTGCCTACTCAGGTTCTGCTTATCAAATCGGTGATAAACTCTTTATCTTCTATACTGGGAACGTTCGTGATGAAAACTGGATTCGTGACCCACGTCAAATCGGCGCTTGGATGGATAAAGACGGCAAAATCGAAAAATTCGACAAGGTTCTTATCAAACAACCTGCTGACGCTACTGGGCACTTCCGTGACCCTCAAATCTTCGATTACAAGGGACAATTCTACGCTATCGTAGGTGCTCAAAACCACGATAAACAAGGTTATATCAAACTTTACAAGGCAGTAGACAATGATGTCGAAAACTGGGTTGAGGTTGGTAATCTTGACTTTGGTGGCACTGGGTCAGAGTACATGATTGAGTGTCCTAACCTTGTCTTTGTAGATACCAAACCTGTTCTTCTTTATAGCCCACAAGGTCTCGATAAAGCTGAACTTGACTACGGTAACATCTACCCTAACACTTATAAGATTTTCCAAGATTTCGACCCTGAGAAACCTGCCCTTGTTGATGGCACACCAATTATTAACTTGGACTACGGGTTCGAAGCTTATGCTACTCAAGGATTTAACACTCCTGATGGTCGTGCCCTTATTGTTAGCTGGATTGGTCTCCCAGACGTGGACTATCCAACTGACAAATACGACTACCAAGGTGCTATGAGCTTGGTTAAAGAATTATCTATCAAAGATGGTAAACTCTACCAATACCCAGTAGAAGCTATTACAAGCTTACGTGCTAGTCAAGAAGATCTCTCTGAAAAAACGGCAACAACTAACACTTACGAGCTTGAACTTAACTTTGAAGCTAACACTCAAACAGAACTTGTCCTCTTCGCAGACCAAGAAGGAAATGGCTTGTCACTTACTGTTGATACTGAGAACGGAAAAGTTATCCTTGACCGTTCTAAAGCTGGTGAACAATATGCTACTGACTTTGGAACAAGTCGTGAATGTACACTTGATGCCGGTCAAGCTGCAACCGCAAACATCTTTGTAGATAACTCAATCGTTGAAATTTACTTCAACAAAGGTGAGAAAGTCTTCACTAGTCGTGTTTTCCCAAGTGCAGAACAAACTGGTATCAAAGTAACATCAGGAAACGTTTCTGGGCACTACTTCGACTTGAAATACTAAGGTGATTTATGGTCGCAAAGCTTACTGACGTTGCCGAACTGGCTGGTGTGAGCCCAACCACAGTTTCTCGCGTCATAAACAAAAAGGGCTACCTCTCACAGAAGACCATTGACAAAGTTCACGCTGCTATGCAAGAACTCAACTATAAACCAAATAATTTAGCTCGAGGTCTTCAAGGAAAGTCGGCCAAACTCATTGGCTTGATTTTCCCAAATATTTCCAATATATTTTATGCCGAACTTATTGAACGTCTTGAGGATGAACTCTTTAAGCAAGGCTATAAAACCATTATTTGTAATAGTGAGCATGATCCTAACAAGGAGAGAGACTATTTGGAGATGCTTGCCGCCAACCAATGTGACGGCATCATCTCGTCTAGTCACAATCTTGGTATTGAGGATTATGAGAAGGTTGAAGCTCCCATCGTTGCCTTCGACCGTAATCTCGCCCCAAAGATTCCTATTGTTTCGTCTGACAACTTTGAAGGTGGCAAGTTAGCCGCAAGAGCTATGGTCAAGGCTGGCTGTCAACGCATTGTCATGATTACAGGCTATGATAATTCGGATTCTCCAACAGGACTTCGTCAACTAGGTTTTAATTATGAATTGGACAAGAAAGGTATTATTTGTCCTGTTCCAAACGATTTGTCTCTCATGCGACGAGAATTAGAAATCAAATCTATTATCTCTCGTGAAAAACCAGATGGCATCTTTGTTTCGGACGATTTAACAGCTATCTTGGTTATGAAGATAGCTAGACAATTGGGACTTTCTATCCCAGATGACCTAAAAATCATCGGTTATGACGGTACCGCCTTTATCCGTCACTTCTACCCAGAGTTAGCAACTATCCAACAACCTTTGGATGAAATTGCTAAGCTTTGTGTCGAAATTCTTCTCAAGAAAATTAAAGGCAAAACAGTTAATCGTGATTACGTGCTTCCAGTAAATTTGATTGCCGGTGGTAGTATATAAATAAAAGTCGCAAGAAATCTCCGCTTGCGACTTTTTTTCTTGTTAAATTTGTAGAAAAAAGAAGTTGAAATAGTGTTCAACTTCTTTTGCTTATGCTTCATCTGTCACGAACTGACTAAGTACACCGTTAATGAACTTAGCAGATGTTTCATCAGAATATTTTTTAGCGATTTCAATGATTTCGTTGATAGCCACACGTCCTGGTGTTTCTTCAAATGACGTGATTTCATAAAGTCCTAAACGAAGGAGGGTACGATCTGTCACAATCAAACGTGAGAGACTCCAACCTTCTTTCAATTTTTCTTCAATTTGACTATCAAGTTGAGCCAACTCTTCACGGACGCCTGTTACTAGGCTAAGGAGAAAGGCTGGTACATCAACTTCAGTTTCTTCGTCAATTGGCTTGTCATAAGTGTAAGCGAAATGTGCTTGTTCCAGAGCTTCACCACCAAATTCAAGGGCAAAAAGCGTTTGAAAAGCACGCTCACGAAGGTCACGACGTGAATCTTTAAAGATATTAGTCATTCAAAAAATCCTCGTTAAACAATTCAGCCAAGTCTGGTTTTTGTGACTTTTCAGTAACAATAGATTCAACGTGAACGTTGACTTCTGAAATTGCCACTTCTGCCATATCATAGACAGCTGCTTTAACAGCCTTTTGAATTTCAATTGAAACCGCTGGTACGTTAACCCCATACTGAAGTGAAACGTAGATATCAGCATTTACAGTACCATCTTCTTCTGTTCGGAGGTAAACACCACGTCCCAAGCTTGTTTTGCTGAGACTATCCGTAACATTTTTATTTTGAAGGGCGTAAACACCTTCCACTTTAGTTGCAGCGATACCTGTAATCACTTCGAGCACGCGAGGGGCAATTACAATTTCACCGATATTTTCTGTAGTCATCGCATGTTTCCTTTCCGTTAGTTTGGAAAATAAAGCCTTCAAACCAATGGTTTGAAAGACTTAGTCGGGCTTAGGCACGTGATACGTAAGTACCTTCAGCTGTGTTGATAACCAATTTTTGACCAGCTTCGATAAAGTCTGGAACGTTAACCACAAGACCAGTTTCAAGTGTTGCAGGTTTACCTGAACCTGTAACTGTTGCACCCTTGATTGATGGTTGTGTTTCAGTAACAGTCAATTCAACAGTTGTTGGTACTTGCACACCGATAACTTCTGTTCCGTAGAATTGGATTTTTACTTCTGAGTTTTCAAGGATAAATTTCAATTCTTCTTGAACGTTGGCTACTGGAATTTCATATTGGTCATATGTTTCAGTGTTCATGAAGTATGCAGTATCATCCATTTGGTACAAGTATTGTGCTGGTACTGTTTCGATGATTGCTTGTTCAAATTTTTCTTCTGGACGGTAGCTAGTATCAAAAGTTGAACCTGAGCGAACATCACGCAATTTCATACGCATGATTGTATTACCTTTACCAGGTTTGTGGTGGCTAGCTTCAAGAACTTTGATCAATTTGCCATCGTTAGTTACGAAAGTCATACCCGCACGGAGTTTACTTGCTTCAATCATTATTAAATACCTCTTTGTAAAAAATTATTATCAGTTTATTCTACCATAAATGACAGCATGGCTCAAATGTTTTATAGATTCAAACCCAATCCTCAGGCTTTTTTCAAAGAACAAACTAGTCATCCATTCCTAAGTGAACCTCTGGGACATCATGTTGCAAATAAGAAACACCCTTTTGTTCCATCAACTCAATCGCAAATGGGTGCGGTCTATAATTGGCCTTGTAAGTAATCTTTACGATACCAGCTTGCAAGAGAGCTTTGGTGCAGTTGATACAAGGAAAATGCGTCACATAAATCTCTGTATTTTTGGTAGAAATCCCCTCTTTGGCACATTGGATAAGGGCATTCATCTCTGCGTGTACCGTACGAATACAATGACCATCTTCCATGTAGTGACCTACTTCGTTACAGTTATCAGTCTCAGAAACCCCGCCGTTATAACCTGTAGCGATAATACGCTTGTCCTTGACTAAAACAGCCCCAACAAAGGCACGATCACACGTAGAACGCTTAGAAATCAGCTCTGCATTAGCCATAAAATAATCTTGCCAAGATAAACGGTTTGGCATAAAGTATTCCTCCAAATCTTAGAGAACAATCAATTCCTTAGGCGCAAGGGTAATCAATTCACAACCATTCTCTGTGATAATGATGTCATCTTCGATACGAACACCATATTTATCAGCCAAATAAACACCTGGCTCGTCCGTCAAGACCATGCCAGCTTCGATAGTTTCATCAGAATTACCAAAGTAAGGAATCTCGTGAATGTCAAGACCGATACCGTGTCCGATACCATGTGTAAAGTAATCACCGTATCCCGCTTCGACAATAACATCACGCGCAACCTTATCATAGTCACGGCGTGTCATGCCAGCCTTAGCCGCGTCAATCAAGGCCTGATTAGAACGTAGAACGATATCATAAATTTCACGCTCCTCATCAGTAGTGTCACCAATATGGATAGTACGAGTCATATCGCTAACGTAGTGGTTGTAGTAACAACCAAAGTCCATAGTCAAGGTCTCACCAGATTGAATAACCTTTTCTGAAGCAACCCCGTGAGGCATAGCTGAACGGTAGCCTGAAGCAATGATAGACTCAAAGGAAATCCCTGAAGCTCCGTACTCGCGCATACGGAAATCTAAGAAGTTTGCTACTTGTAGCTCTGTTGTTTGACCTGGTTTAATGAAATCAAGCACATCTGTAAAGGCACGGTCTGAGATAGAACAAGCCTTACGGATAGTTGCCAATTCTTTTTCGTCCTTGATCATACGCAACTCTTCCATGAAGTTGCTTTGTGGTGACAAAGTGTAGCCTTCAAAAATCGCTTGAAGACCTTGGTAGTAAGCAAATGACACCTGATTATCAAAACCGATTGTTTCAAGGTTATCAGCCTCGATAATTTTAACAATATCCTTAAGTGGATCCTTACTTTCGATAATATCAAAGCCATGCACAGATTGTTTGGCAATGAGGGTATAACGTGAATCCGTTAAGAAGAGGCGACGATTCTTAGTAATGAAGACAGTCGCATTTGTCCCCCAGAAATCTGTTAAATAATAGATATTTTTTTGTCCTGTCACCAACAAGGCATCAAGGCCTGATTGGGAAAGTTTGGCATCAAATCGTTCAAGTCTACGTTGCATTATGAATTACTCCTTTGGTATTTTAGGTTAATTATACCAAATTTTCAGACTTTAAAGGATTAAATTGACATTTTAGATTGTTTTTTTGATGTCATAAAGAAAAAGCCAGATGAAACTCTGACTTTATTAGCATTATACAAAGGCTCGCTTTTCGTAGATAGTTGGTAATCATATTTGATAAATTCTTTTATTTCTCGACGTAGAAAATAGTCTGTTAGAAAAATTTCCCTAAAAGACTTATAAGCAGGTCTGTTAGATTCCTAAAAACTTGCTTAATTTGAGACATTAGGCTATTAACAGACTGGTCTGTATGATTAACTGTATTCTCACCACCATACTTGATAGTATCTTCAGAGGGGGATTCAGGTAAGGGATTTTCCGCCTTCTCTACTACCTCTGTTCCCTCTGGTGTCTCCGTTTTCTCAGTTTCTTCCTTAAAAACAGCCTGATAAATAGCTTGGGCATCTGGAGCACTGCCAAGATAGCCAGAAACCAATTGACCATTTTTGAGACGAATTACACTTGGAGTCCCTGGAATACCTAGCTTATCAAATAGTATTTTACGAGACTCACGGTCCAGCTGATCCGAATCTGTATTGTAATAAAGAAGCTGACCATCAATCAGGGTATTGAAATCCTTCAAAACTGGAGAATTTTGACGACAATAATAGCAGGTTGGCCGGCCAACATAAAGGATATGGTCCCCACCATCTTCAGTCAACATATTTGTGACATCACTATAAGAGACCTGCTTCAGGTTTTCAAGATTCTTTTCATAAGTTTCAACCGAAACCTCTTCGGACCTCACTTCTGTCTCAGCCACTCCTGTCTGTGATGATGGAAGAAGAGGATTTTCCTTTGTCTCACTATTAGATTCAGCCTTCTCAACCACTTGTTCGGAAGCTGTTTCGGAAGAATCTTGCACACTCCCTACTTCACCATTTTCAACAAAATCACTGGCTAGCTCTGTAGCGACCTCCCTAACATCTAGCTCATCTGCTGCACCACTAAGCACTGCTAACTGACAAGTACCTAAAACAAAACTCGCCATCAAAATAAATTGTATTTTCTTCATGTGTTCTCCTTATTTGTTTACTGTGTGACATCTTACTTTTTACCCATTAACAAAAGCAAGGGTACCATGACACTAATTACCATGTTTCTCTCCTTTTTCTATTTAATTAGCGCTTTAACAACTAAGTTCAAGCTATGACTTCATTATAAGAGCTTAACAAGATAAAAAATAGTGACATAGATGTCACCATTCCATAGGATTAAAGACAAAAGAAAAGGCTAAGTATATAAACTCAACCTGAGACTATAGTAATTAGCAGAGAAAATCATTTCTCCTTGTCCTTACCCGCTACCCTAAGCGCAAACAAAGAAAAAGCTAGCGAAAGTGTTGACCAGACGAGACAATGGTCAATAAAAGCAACGCCTTCGGTGAAACTTAGCGTAGCATTTATCATCACAATAAATAGCCAGACGATCACGATAACAATGCTTAAACTTCTGATAAGATTATTCTTCTGTTTATCCATATTTCTCTTTCCCATATTTGGTACTCATGGTAACTTCTAATCGCCATAAGGAGGTCTTCTTTTCAACCACCATTTGTTCCAACCCAATCGTTCAGGTAAGGTTTGAGGTTTAGATACAAAACCACCCCCTGTAACATTTTCTAAGGTTTCAGCATTGAGCTCTTCACCATATGCCTTAGTTCGCATTCTTATTTCTCCTTTCTTTTCAAAAATAAATACAGCAATAACCACTTGGACTATACAAAGATTTAGTCGTCTTGAAGACCTAGTGGATTTGGGTATAAGGTCATTATAAGTTCTCCCTTTTCAAAAAAATAGTGACATAAATGTCACTACCACTGAACACAAAAAGACAGGTCTTTATAAGACCTGTTCTAAAACTTGTTTACTTCTACGGTGTTTCAGAATAAGATAAAAAATAACTTCAAAAAGAAGAAAACTAAAATAAATTCCTAAAACATAAAGCAAAGTTTCCCATTTATCTGTTGCTGATTGAAAATGGCCGTGATGATCCACTGTACGAATGCTAATTAAAAGACAAATATCTAGAAATAAGGCTAGAAGAATACCATTAAATCCTATAAAAAAACGCTTTTTAACCATAGTCTGACTCCTGTATCATTTTTCTTAACCATAGAATAGCAAGCTCAACTTAAACCAGCCTAAAGCAAAAAAAGACTCAGAGAGCCCTTTTTCCTTTATGTCAATTTTTCTTTCAAATATTGTCCTGTGTAGCTTTTTGAAACAGCTGCTACTTCCTCTGGAGTCCCTGTAGCTACGATGGTACCTCCACCGACACCGCCTTCAGGACCCAAATCAATGATGTGGTCTGCGGTCTTGATAACATCTAGATTGTGCTCAATCACGAGAACAGTGTTGCCATCGTCCGCAAAACGCTGAAGCACCTTCAAGAGACGAGCAATGTCATCTGTATGGAGACCCGTCGTCGGTTCATCCAGAATGTAGAAGGACTTCCCAGTAGAGCGTTTGTGCAACTCACTAGCCAGTTTCATACGTTGAGCCTCACCACCTGATAAGATTGTTGCTGGTTGTCCCAAAGTCACATACCCGAGCCCCACGTCCTTGATTGTCTGCACCTTACGAGCAATCTTAGGGATAGCCGCAAAGAAGTCAACTGCGTCATCAACTGTCATATCCAGAATTTCAGCAATATTTTTCCCCTTATAACGAACTTCTAAGGTCTCAGAATTATAGCGTGTGCCATGGCAAACCTCACAAGGGACATAGACGTCAGGCAAGAAATGCATCTCAATCTTGATAATACCATCACCAGAGCAGGCTTCACAACGGCCGCCCTTGACATTGAAAGAGAAACGTCCCTTCTTGTAACCGCGAATCTTGGCCTCATTGGTTTGGGCAAACAGATCACGAATATCGTCAAAGACGCCCGTATAAGTCGCTGGATTAGAACGAGGTGTACGCCCAATTGGACTTTGGTCAATATCAATCAAACGCTCGATATACTCGATTCCTGTCACTGATTTGTGTTTACCAGGTTTCTCACTATTTCGATTAAGCTCTTGGGCAATCTTTTTCTTGAGAATTCCGTTAACCAAAGTCGATTTTCCCGAACCAGAAACACCAGTGACTGCAATCAACTTTCCAAGTGGAAACTTGACAGATACATTCTTAAGGTTATTTTCACTAGCACCTTTAACCTCGATAAAACGACCATTACCTACACGACGTTCCTGAGGAACAGGAATTGATTTTGCACCTGACAGATATTGCCCGGTGATTGAATTCTTGTTCTTAGCAACTTCCTCTGGGGTTCCTGAGGCCATGATTTGACCACCAAAAGCACCAGCACCAGGTCCCACATCAATAAGCCAGTCAGCCTCACGCATAGTATCTTCATCATGCTCCACCACAATCAGGGTATTGCCCAAGTCACGCATCTTTTTAAGACTTGATATCAAGCGATCATTGTCACGCTGATGAAGCCCAATAGAAGGCTCATCCAAAACATATAGGACTCCAGAAAGGTTAGAGCCAATCTGTGTCGCCAAACGGATACGCTGACTCTCACCCCCAGAAAGGGTTCCGGCCATACGAGAGAGGGTCAAATAATTAAGACCTACATTATTAAGGAAAGTCAAGCGATCCTTGATTTCCTTGATAATTGGACGGGCAATCATTCCTTCATTTTCACCTAATTCCAGGCTATCAATTTCCTGAAGATGATCTGAAATAGACAAATCAGAGATTTGACCAATATTTAGGCCATTCTCACCACCAACACGAACCGAGAGAGCTGCTTCGTTAAGACGATAGCCATGACAAGTTGGACATGACAACTCATTCATATAACCTCGCATGACATTACGAGTGAAATCACTATTGGTCTCGTGGTAGCGACGATTAATATTAGTCACAACCCCTTCAAAAGGAATGTCAATATCACGCACCCCACCAAAATCATTAACATAATGGAAGTGAAATTCGCGGTCCCCAGATCCATAGAGGATCAAATCCTGTTCTTCTTTTTTCAGATTTTCAAATGGTGTATCCATATCCACGCCGAACTGCTCCATGGCCTGCTCAAGCATAGCTGGATAATAGTTGGATGATATAGGATTCCAAGGCGCCAGAGCGCCTTCACGCAAGGTTTTACTAGCATCAGGGATAACCAAATCCATATCAACTTCCAGTTTATTACCCAAACCGTCACAGGTCGGACAAGAGCCAAACGGTGCATTGAATGAAAAGAGACGCGGCTCCAACTCTGGTACTGTGAAGCCACAAACTGGACAAGAATAATGCTCTGAGTAAAGCAACTCATTATCATCCATAGTATCCACAATCAAGTAGCCATCTGCTAAACGAAGGGCCGCCTCCACCGAATCAAAGAGACGACTACGGATACCCTCCTTATTCACCAAGCGGTCCACAACCACTTCGATATTATGCATCTTAGACTTGGACAACTCTGGCACTTCTGTGACATCGTAAATCTCACCATCTACACGAACACGAACATAACCGTCTTTCTGTACACGCTCAAAAACGGCCTTGTGTTGCCCTTTCCTACGACGAACAATCGGTGCTAAAATCTGCATACGCGTACGCTCAGGAAGAGCTAGGACCTCGTCCACAATCTGTTCCACAGAGGACGACTGAATGGCTCCATGACCATTGGGACAATAGGGGACACCCACACGTGCATAAAGGAGACGGAGATAGTCATTAATCTCCGTTGCCGTTCCGACCGTCGAACGAGGGTTTTTACTTGTTGTTTTCTGGTCAATGGAGATGGCAGGACTCAAACCATCAATCGAGTCCACATCAGGTTTCTCCATATTTCCCAAAAATTGGCGGGCATAGGCTGAGAGACTTTCAACATAGCGTCGCTGACCCTCTGCATAAATGGTATCAAAAGCCAAGGATGACTTCCCAGAACCTGACAAACCCGTAACCACTACCAGTTTATCACGTGGAATCTCCACATCGATATTTTTTAAATTGTGAGCTCTTGCTCCATGAATCACTAACTTATCTTGCATATTTTAAGAGGCCCTAACCTAGAAGCTACGGCCACTCCTTTCTACAGACGGAGGGAAAATCCATCCCGACTTTCTCTCATATTATAACAAAATTTCAATTTATCCAGCCCAAAAATGTTTCAAATGTAGTATAATATTGGAGTGTCTAAAAAAGGCAAGGAACATCGTCCCAAGCCTCATTTGACATCACTAAAAAAAGCTAAGAGCAGTGTTTATTTTACTTAAAAGCGATTGTAAAAATCCTTTTGTAATCAAGGCGCTAGCGCTTACCTAATGACAAAGGAGGGGTTCCCATTGAAACAAATGTTCTTATCCACCGGAAAAGAATTCAAAGAAATTGAAACATTCGAGCCTGGTGCTTGGATTCATTTGGTGAACCCTTCCCAAGAAGAAGCCATGAAGGTCGCAGAACGTTTTAACATTGATATTCAAGACCTCCGTGCCCCTCTGGACGTGGAAGAAACATCACGTATCGATGTCGAAGATGACTACACCCTGATTCTGGTCGACGTCCCAACCCAAGAAGAGCGTAATAACAAAAGCTACTACGTCACTATTCCATTGGGTATCATCGTTACCGATGAGGTGGTTGTTACAACCTGTCTCGAGGACATCAGCCTCATGGACAACTTCCTCAACCACCGTGTACGTAACTTCTACACCTTTATGAAGACCCGTTTTGTCTTTCAGATTCTCTATCGCAATGCTCAACTCTTCCTAACCGCCCTACGTTCTATCGACCGTCAGAGCGATAAATTGGAAGCTCAGTTGGAAAATGCGACTAAAAATGAGCACTTGATTGACATGATGGAATTGGAAAAATCCATTGTCTATCTAAAAGCCTCACTTAAGATGAATGAGCGAATTGTCAAAAAGCTAACAGGTAACGCCTCTAGCTTGAAGAAATATATCGAGGACGAGGATCTCTTGGAAGATACACTGGTCGAAACCCAACAGGCCATTGAGATGGCAGGCATCTATGAAAATGTCTTGAATGCCATGGCTGAAACCGCTGCTTCTATCATCGGCAATAACCAGAACACTATCATGAAGACACTCGCTCTCATGACTATGGCTCTGGACATCCCAACCGTTATCTTCTCCGCCTACGGCATGAACTTTAAAAATAATTCTATGCCTCTAAACGATTTAGATAATGCTTTTTGGGTTATCTTTTTCATCGCAGCCTTCGGGTCATCCTGCGTTGTTATCTACTTTATCAGGAAAAAATGGTTCTAACATAGAGCCTCTTCTTTTCCCTAAACTACAAAACTAAAAAATAATACTATTTATCGAAAGGTCATCTCATGGACATCCAAAAACTCACCAAGAAAAACCAAGAATTTATCCACATCGCAACCAACCAACTCATCAAAGATGGTAAGTCAGACCAAGAAATCAAAGATATCCTTGGCGATATTATTCCTGAACTTATCGAAAACCAGAAAAAAGGAATCACAGGACGTGGACTCCTTGGTGCTCCAACTGTTTGGGCAGCTAGTTTCTCTCCTGAAAAACACCAAAAACCTGAAACTGGTAAGCCTAGCAAAGAAGTGCCTGAAACAGATAAAACACCTTGGAAGATGTGGCTTGATACCTCACTCTTCCTTCTAGCCATCGTTGCTATCATGAACGCAATCTTTGGTTTCTCAGGTACACAAACCAGCTACGGCCTCACAACCCTGCTTTCAGTGTCATTCATTGGCGGTCTTGCTATGTATACCCCTTACCACTACATCTACCGTCACAATAACAAACCAAAGGAAGAACGTCCAAAATGGTGGTTCAGCATGACCATCATCACTCTCTCTTTTATTGCATGGTTTGCCCTCTTTAGTCTTACAGCCCTTCTTCCAAGCTACCTCAACCCTGGTCTTTCACCAATTGTGATCCTTATCATTGGTGTCATCGCTGGTGTTGCCAAATACTTCTTCAAACGTCACTACAACGTTCAAAGTACTTACGCACCTGCATCTTAATCAATCTCAACCTCAAGCACCCTTATGGGTGCTTTTTTACGTCAGAAATCTTGACACAGTTGGCTATTCTATACTAAAATGTTAAAGTTAATAGACAAAAGAAAGAATTCCAATAGATGCGTATCAAATTCCCTCTACTAATCATTGCTTGCTGCCTATTACTTATGGCATGCAGCCACAAGAATACTCAGAAAAACTATCAAGCTTACTATAGTTTCAACAACGTGACGACTCCCACTCAGGAAAAACAGCTAGCCAAAGCCTTAAAAAGCAAAGGCATACCGACCAAAGACTGGGACAATCTAGCCCCTTATATTACTCGTTACAATCAGGAAAATACAAACCTTCAGCCAGTTGTCAAAAAATGGACCAAAAGTAAAATCGGCAAGGACCAAAACCAATTCGTCACCTTCCTTAATGAAAAAACTTTTGAAGATAACAAATCACACTTTACTGATGACTTAAACTGCCGACGAACATCATTCCTGCTCCTTCATAACCTTATTACAAGCTCAGAGGACCTTATCAAATTAGACCTCCCCCTTCAAAACGAATTTATAGATCTTAAGTCACACCACAAAGAGTTAACTGCCAAGGATCAAGCTCTCTACAGTCTCCTTTTTGGTGATAATATCAGCTATCAGACTACAGACGATCTCCTTAAAGCTTGGAAAAAAGCTGGACTCAAGTTTCCAGAGAAGGTTAAACTCCTATCGGTCTTTCAAAATAGCCCTGGTGATGTCAGCAATTTCCACACGGCTATAGCTTATGAAAAAGACGGCAGTATCTATGTCTTTGAAAAACAGGACCCTACACTTCCTTACAGGTGGAGTCGCTTCAACAATTGGGCAGACATCAAAACACACTGGTTATCCAACCGCTTCAAGGTCTTCAAAGACAATATCGATATCCTCGTTAACGACCAAAAATTTGATGATTTCTTAGAAAACACACTCTATATACCACAAAACAACCAGCTAGCTCCTCAAGATAAATGAGAAGACCAGTTGGTTTTTCTTTTTCTCTAAAGTATAAAATAAAACTCAGCACACAAGCCTAAAAATAACAAAAAACTACAAAATCAAGGCAGAAAAAAATACCCTCAGTCGAGGGCATTATTTTTAGTCTTCGTTTACGTAAGGCATAAGTGCCATAACGCGAGCGCGTTTAATCGCTGTTGTTACTTTACGTTGGTTTTTAGCTGAAGTTCCTGTTACACGACGTGGAAGAATTTTACCACGTTCTGAAACGAAACGGCTAAGAAGCTCAGTATCTTTGTAATCAACATATTCGATTTTGTTAGCTGCGATGTAATCAACTTTTTTACGGCGTTTGAATCCGCCACGACGTTGTTGAGCCATGTTTATTTCTCCTTTATATATTTAATTCGTTTTGTCCATTCTTAGAATGGGAGATCGTCATCTGAAATATCCATTGGATTTGAATTACCAAATGGACTCTCATCACGACCGAAGTTTGGTGTAGATTGTGCAGGTTGTGATCCACCAAATGAACCACCAGTTGAAGCTCCACCACCGAATGAATTTGAATTATCAAATCCTCCAGCGTTGTAAGAACCACCACTGTGACCTTCACGTGCCGCACGGCTTTCCAACATTTGGAAATTATCAGCGACAACTTCAGTTACGTAAACACGTTGACCTTGTTGATTTTCATAGTTACGAGTCTGAATACGACCTGTAATTCCAATCAATGCGCCTTTCTTAGCCCAGTTAGCCAAATTTTCAGCTTGCTGGCGCCAGATAACACAGTTAATAAAGTCTGTTTCACGTTCACCATTAGCACCCTTGAAGTTACGGTTAACCGCAAGGCTGAATGTTGCAACAGCAACGTTGCTTGGTGTATAACGAAGTTCCGCATCACGGGTCATGCGACCAACGAGTACGACATTATTAATCATAATTTACCTTCTTACGCGTCAAGTTTAACGATCATGTGACGAAGAATGTCACCGTTGATTTTTGAAAGACGGTCGAACTCGTTAAGAGCTGCATCGTCGTTTGCTTCAACGTTAACAACGTGGTAAAGTCCTTCACGGAAATCTTGGATTTCGTATGCAAGACGACGTTTTTCCCAATCTTTTGATTCAACAACAGTTGCACCGTTGTCAGTCAAGATAGAATCGAAACGTGCTACCAAAGCGTTTTTAGCTTCTTCTTCAATGTTTGGACGAATGATATAAAGAATTTCGTATTTAGCCATTGATATTTTCCTCCTCTTTTGGTCTAATGACTCATGGTCTTTCGCCACGAGTAAGTGAGGTGCACTCACAAGATATAATTCTACCAAAGTTTGAAGGATAATGCAAGGGAAAAGTGAATAGATAGAAATTTGAATCGCTAAGAAAAAAATTAAGCCTTATGAGTCGTCTTTTCTCCGGCCAAACTTCATGCTAAAATAAGAGAATGCTTTATCATAAAAAGAAATTAGGAGAAAAACTAGGGCTTCCAACCTTTAACCACTACTATAATATTCCTATTACTTCCCTAGAATATGATTTAAAAAACTTAGGTCCGAGTGACGTCTACATTATCACTTTCAAACAGGACAATAACCTCTTTGTTGTTGACATAACACATCAGCTTGGTCATACCAGTCATTTTGATACCGTCTCCCTCTTTGAACTAGACAAGCTCTTATCTGGTATCGCTGCTGTTCCTTTAGCCGCTGTCCAAAGCATACAAATCTTGTCCTTTCCAGACAAGTTACACTCTCTGAACCCTAGTCAACGTCTAAAAAATCTCGTTGCTCTTTACTACAAGGATGCAGAAATCATGCGTTACCTCAAGACGACTAAAAATACCGGTGATCAGGTGACAAGATATCAATTAGAGGCTGAACGACTAGAAAGACAAGGTGAGAGTTTTGACTTCTTCAAGTACGTCAGTCGTGGCAAAATACGAGAAGAAGACGGTCTAGCGGAAGTGTCTAGCAAGGACTACGACTTCATTCCTGATTTTCACCCCTTCTTAACCTCACCAAGAAGCCAGCAGGTTTTAGGCGTACCAGTAACCTACTTTGATGACAAAACGAAACAGACCGCCAAAATAGACATCATGGGGTGGTATATCAAGGACCAGCAACTTAAGATTCGTTGGAAACCCAAGTACATGCGCAAACGTCGATGGCGCTCATCACGTATCTCAGTTGATATCGTGACCGACAACTACTTCTTCCAAGGACAAATCTATAGAGACAGTAGTGCCCCCATATTTCTGAACAACCTAAACTTCGATAGTAAAATTCCTAAGAGTTTCCTACCGCATCTTAAAAATCAATACCAAATCTTTACGACTCTAGTAAAAGAACAAAAAAGGCTTGCTCTCCTACGGAAGGTTCGGTTGAACAAAAAGGACTAAGAGTCTCTCACTAAAATCCACTAATATTCAACATATCAAAAAGCTCATTCTTACACGCTAGAATGAGCTTTTAAGATTCTTCAATTGTCATTAGAACATCCTTTTGGAATTTTGTAAAAAATATTTTCATAAGGAGGAGTCATTGTGTGTCACCATTTTTATACCTAGCAATCATAGATTACCTCCATCAACTTACAAACAACTTTCAAGCATTGTAAAATTTCTATTACATCGGTATCACTCCCTAAGCTATTTTATGCAATAACTTGAAGTGTCTCCATTTTTATAACGTCCTAAATTCATCATCATAGTAATCACCTCTGATTCATATGATTTGAGACCTATCTCCCCATTGACCACTCAATGAGGTTTACTTGTCGCCGTTCTTATAACGACTTACATCAAACATCAACATAAGCGTCACCTCGGTACTTTGTTACAAGATTTAAGCATTTAACTTTTGTCGATAGATTACTCATTTGGCATGGGTATCACTCCTTAAGCTATTTTACGCAACAGCTTAAGTGTCTCCATTTTTATACCTACTAACATTTCTCATGAGCTTTACCTCACTTTTTGACGTTAATCTTGAGTTTAGCTTTCGATTTCTGGTGGTATCACTCCCTTGTAGCTATTTTATGCAACATTATTAATCGCCGTTTTTATACCTACTCATATTTTTCATGAACTCACCTCGTTCATCTTAAGAATATAGGATTTACGTTTCGTATGGCATGGGTATCACTCCTTAGGCTATTTTACGCAACAACCTATGTGTCTCCATTTTTATACCTACTAACATTTCTCATGAGCTTTACCTCACTTTTCTTAAGTTAACAGATTTGAGTTTGGCTTTCGACTTCTGGTGGTATCACTCCCTTGTAGCTATTTTATGCGACTGAATTAATCTCCGTTCTTGTAACGCCCTACTGTCATGCGGTCACGCTCCTCAGAGATGATTGGTAAAGTTATTTGTTTTGCCTACTGTTTTGTTTAGAGATCTTAGTCTCCATTTTTGTACCTTGAAATATTTACTCTCACCATGGCTCTTACCTCCTTGATGAATCCTTATCTTCTTTACACTTTTAGTATAATGTAAACGCTTACTTTTGTCAATCCTTTTGTCGGAAAAACGCATAATTTTTTGAAAAAAGATTTCTTTGCTACAATAGAGACATGTTAGATTTAAAAGAATACGGCATTGTCATGTGGGATGCTGAGAAAATCGCGTCTTTTCGTCGCACCCTCCTGGACTGGTACGATCGAGAGAAACGAGACCTCCCCTGGCGTAGGACTAGAAACCCATACTATATCTGGGTCAGTGAAATCATGCTACAACAAACCCAGGTTCAGACTGTCATTCCCTATTACGAGCGCTTTTTAGACTGGTTCCCAATAGTTAAGGATTTGGCTGAAGCTCCAGAAGAGAAGCTTCTCAAAGCTTGGGAGGGACTAGGTTACTATTCACGTGTCCGAAACATGCAAAAGGCTGCGCAACAAATCATGGATGACTTTGATGGTCAGTTTCCAGATACATATGAAAACATTGCCAAACTCAAGGGCATCGGACCCTATACTGCTGGTGCTATTTCTAGCATTGCTTTTGGGCTCCCAGAACCTGCTGTTGATGGTAATGTTATGCGGGTTATGGCTCGTCTCTTTGAGGTTAACTACGATATCGGAGACGCCAAAAATCGTAAGATTTTCCAAGCGATTATGGACATTTTGATTGACCCTGACCGTCCAGGTGACTTTAACCAGGCGCTTATGGACCTTGGGACTGATATCGAATCAGCTAAAAATCCAAGACCCGACGAAAGCCCTATTCGCTTTTTCTGTGCAGCCTATCTCAATGGAACCTATGACAAATACCCCATCAAATTGCCAAAGAAAAAGCCTAAACCTATGCAAATTCAGGCTTTTATTATCAGAAATGCAAAGGGTGAATTTCTGCTCGAAAAAAATATCGAAGGGCGTCTGCTAGGTGGTTTCTGGTCCTTCCCTATTGTGGAAACAGACTTTATTGGCCAACAACTCAGCCTTTTTGAAAAGGATGATTGTATTCTCGAGACAGTCTCTCAAAAAGCTATTTTTGAGGAAAATTATGCCCTCAAACCAGAGTGGACAAACAATAGCTTTACACCCGTAAAGCATACCTTCAGCCATCAAAAATGGACCATCGAAATGGTGGAAGGCAACGTTAAGAACGATAAACCTACTTCCGATAAGGAGCTACGCTGGGTGGCTAGTCAAGACTTCGAACAGTTCCCAATGGCCACACCACAGAAGAAGATGATTAAAACTTATGAAGACAGTAAAAAAGGATAGCATTGAGTGCTACCCTTTTTCTTATGCATCAAGTTTATCGTGCTTACGGCCTCGCAAAGCAAGGTATACTTTTGAAAGAACTACTCCCAAAAAGATATAAAACAATTCCAAATAAGTCACATTTTTTGACATCAAAAATTCAATCATAATACGACACTCCTTTTTATTAAGAACTCCTGTCGCTGTTTTCAGCTATGCTTCTATTATAGGTAAAATGACCAATAAAAAATAGTGACATAAATGTCACTACGGGGAACAAAGAAGCCGAAACGTGCAAGTTTCAGCTTGAGAATTATTAATCTACTTTGTAGAAGAAGTAACTGTCGTCAGTGGTGCCATAAAGTGACTGCCCACCCCAGATACGATCCTTACTTTTATCTGACTGATCGTCTACTTTCTCATTAGGTGATGACATTACAGAACCAGTCAAAGGTACTCCTTTGGGTAAAAACGCCAATGTTCCACCTCCAGGACCAACTTCTTTTGGTACAAGTCCTGCTTTAAAAAAGCCATCAGTAATTTTACCATATTCAATTGCTACCTTTGCCGTATACAATTCTATAAATTGGAATTAATTTACTTCATTGTCTCTTTCTTTTTTCTACATTTGTACACAATAAAATGGACTATACAAAATATAACGAACATAGACGTGAAATTTATCCAGACGTCCATATACGCGGACTGAGCTAAATTTTCTCTAAAGCTCGTAGACCATACATAAAAAAATGCAAGTAAAACTGTCGGTATGTACGAAACTGCATATCTTAGAACCATAGGCTTTATAATCAGCTCTGTAACAAGAGCATATGCCACTACACCTATTAAAACTATGATTGCTCTGTCTATTTCGTGCCAGTTTCCGCTCGGATCCTCATATATTCCGTTATATAAATACAAAATGCTGTTTAGCACCGTTACAAATGTATATAAAACCGTATATGCGAAAATCAAATTCTTATATTTATCCTTTTTCATTGCACTACTACTCCAGAAATTCAAATTTGTTTATCTAATTATAAAATAAAGGTTAACGATTAATCAATTTAATTATATAACTAAAATTAGAAATGTTTATTCCAAATTTATTTGAGAGCTGTTCTAAGTTATTCCTTCCTTTCTAAGTTCATAGATTAGAACTTGTGACTTGCTCTTCGGATGAAAGCCTCTGCTACCGGCCAAGGCTTAAAAAACCACCGATTCAGCACCACCTTTGCTAGCTAACCCGACTAGCAAGTCTCATTAGTATATTAGCTACTGGTCGGGAACCCCTATCTAATATAACACTTTAGGGGAACTTTTTTGATACATCGTTAAAAACTTTTCGGAACCACTAGCATAGCTGGTGGTTTTCAATAGGCAAAAAAGCCGAACCTCAGTCCAGCTTTCATCTGTCTATTTCTACTTGTTCATAAAGTAGGTGATAATCACCAATACTGCTACAATACCTAGGATAACAGCCAGAAATCCTAGCATGTAACGCAAGAGAAAATAGGTAAATGGAAAATTTTCTTTCATGTTTTACTTTGCCTCATACCATGTACGGCCGTCATTCTCATCTGCAATGAGTGGGACAGCGAGTTCGACTGCAGCTTCCATGGTTTCTTTAACCAAGGCTTTCATCGCTACAAGTTCATCGTTTGGCACCTCAAGGACGAGTTCATCGTGCACTTGGAGGAGCATCTTAGTTTTATAGCCACCTTCTACCAAAGCCTTGTCTAAGTTAATCATAGCAATCTTGAGGATATCAGCAGCACTTCCTTGGATAGGCGAGTTGATGGCTGTACGCTCTGCGAAGTTGCGAACATTAAAGTTACGAGAATTGATATCTGGCAACTCACGACGGCGATGGAAGAGGGTTTCTACATATCCTTTATCCTTGGCCTCACGGACCACATTATCCATATAGGCCTTGATCCCAGGATAACGCTCAAAGTAGGTGTTGATATACTCCTTAGCCTTTTTACGGCTAATGCCAAGGTTATTAGAAAGTCCGAAGTCAGAAATGCCATAAACGATACCAAAGTTAACAGCCTTGGCGTTACGACGGTCGTTAGGTGTGACATCCTCTGGCTTTTCAATACCAAAGACACGCATGGCTGTAGAGGTATGGATATCTGCCCCCTCTTTAAAAGCAGCAATCAAATGCTCATCTCCCGAAATGTGGGCCAACACGCGCAACTCAATCTGTGAGTAATCCGAGCTTAAAAGCACTGCGTCCTCAGTCGATGGGACAAAAGCCTTACGGATGAGACGACCTTGCTCCAAGCGAACAGGGATATTTTGCAAGTTTGGATCCACTGATGAGAGGCGACCTGTCTGTGTTAAATCTTGCACATAACGGGTATGGATTTTGCCATCCTCAAGGATATAATCCTGAAGCCCCAAGACATAGGTAGACTGAAGCTTGGTGATTTGGCGGTACTCCAAAATCTTAGCTACGATTGGAGCAATTGGTGCCAAACGTTCAAGGACATCCACAGCCGTTGAGTAACCTGTCTTGGTTTTCTTAGTGTATTCCAAAGGTAGTCCCATCTTTTCGAAGAGGATGACACCCAACTGTTTTGGCGAGTTGATATTAAACTCTTCGCCCGCCATCTCATAGATTTCTTGGGTCAATTTATCGATGACTACTTGGTTTTCCACTGCCATCTCGTTAAGGGTTTGTCCCTTAACCTTAATACCAGCGATTTCCATCTTAGCTAGCACATTTGCCAGTGGTAACTCCATATCAAAGAGAAGCTCTGATTGGCCGTGTTCAGCCAATTTTTCAAGCATGACAGGTTTAGCTACCTGAAGGACCTTGACTTTTTTAGCTAGGTGGTTGAGTAAGACCTCTTTTTCAGGAACGGCACGTTTAGCCCCCTTACCATAGACCACTTCATCTGTTTCAAGCGGCAAGTCTGTATAGAGACGGGCAATGGTTGACAATTCATTGTCCTCAACGGTTGAGAGGAGATACTTGGCCAGACGGGCATCAAAATTAGCCGTAGGCAAGTCAATACCTAGATGACTCAAAAGGACCTTACTACGCTTGAAATCATAGATATTAACAGCTTTAGAAAGAGCTGCCTGGAAGGCGTCTGATTTGAGTAGACCAGTATCTGTAGACGCATAAATCTGCTTGTCGTTACCCCATGCAAAACCGATGATAGGCTCAGTGTGATAATTCTCACCAAGGATTTCAAAATAAAAGAAATCATCAGGGCTGAAGTGATCTTCTGTCACTTGGCTTGGCTCAGTATAGGCCACATCAAAATCTTGTGGCACAGCCTCGCCACCAAGGGCATTTTTGAACTGAACAAAGCCCATCTCGTCATAAAAGGCTGCCAATTTTTCAAGGTCTGGTCCCGTAAAGGCCGTGTCATCGAGACCAATTTCAATAGGAGACTGGGTATCAATAGTCGCCAGGGTCTTAGAAAGGAAGGCTTGTTCCTTGTCATTGATGAGATTTTCCTTCATCTTAGACTTCTTCATCTCATCGATGTGGTCATAGATGCCTTCAAGGGAACCGTGTTCCAAGAGGAGCTTGAGACCTGTCTTTTCACCAATCTTAGTCACTCCTGGAATATTATCGGACTTATCACCCATAAGGGCTTTAAGGTCAATGAATTGCGTTGGGGTAATCCCCATTTTCTCCATGAGATAGTCAGGTGTGAAGGACTCAAACTCGGCTACACCTTTCTTCGAAATTTCAACGACTGTGTTATCATCAGTCAGCTGAATCAAGTCCTTGTCCCCAGAAACAACTGTGATTTGGTAGTCCTCACTGGTATTTTCAGCCATCTTAGCTAAGGTACCGATAATGTCATCTGCCTCGTACTGAGCCAAGTCATAATAGGCGATGCCACGTGCAGCCAACATCTCACGGATATAAGGGAACTGCTCACGGAATTCCTCTGGAGTCTTGGCACGACCAGCCTTATAGTCCGCAAACATCTCTGTACGGAAAGTTGTTTTACCCGCATCAAAGGCTACCAAAACATGGGTCGGTTGGATACGCTCAAGTAGGTTGTCCAACATGAGGTGGAAACCGTAGATGGCATTGGTATGAAGGCCGTTATTGTTACGAAAACGGTCAATTTGATTATAGAGTGCGAAAAAGGCACGAAAGGCAACGGATGAACCGTCAATTAATAGTAATTTTTTCTGATTAGTCATAGGTTTATTATAGCATAGATGGGAGCATTGGTTTTAATTGAAAATCTCTTATTTTAGAGAGACTCTTTTGTAAAATAGTCGTTCAAAAATAAAAAACTTCAAGGAAAATTGTTCAGAGACAAACTGTAAAAATAGCCAGTCAACATCTGATGACAAAAGCCTGCTTATAAAACTATCTCAAGCATTTCCCACCTCCACCCCCCTATAGTCAAATGTGTTATAATAGGAGCTATGAACACAAAGATTTTAGACCAATTAGAATTTAACAAGGTCAAGGACCAGTTCACAGAATACCTGCAGACTGAACAGGCTCAGGCTGAGTTACGTGACTTGGTGCCTATGACCAATCCAGACAGAATTCAAAATCAATTTACAGAAATTCAAGAAATGGCAGAGATTTTCGTAGAGCACCATGGCTTTGCCATTGGTAGCTTGCGAGATATTTCTGAGCCCTTGCGTCGCTTGGAACTGGATGCTGACCTCAACATCCAGGAGCTCATTGCCATCAAGAAGGTGCTGCAAGCTTCTGCTGACCTCGGTCGCTTTTACGCTGACCTTGAAAATGTAGAGCTCATCGCCCTTAAACGTCTTTTCGAAAAGATTGAAGCCTTTCCAAGTCTACAAGGCAGTCTTCAGAGCATCAATGACGGTGGTTTTATTGAGCATTTTGCTAGCCCAGAGTTGCAAAACATCCGTCGTCAACTTAAATCTTGTGATGATGCCATTCGCCAGACCTTGCAAGACATTCTCAAGAAATCTGGTCACATGTTGGCTGAGAGTTTGATTGCTAGTCGTAACGGTCGTTCGGTGCTTCCTGTCAAAAATACCTACCGTAACCGTATTGCTGGAGTTGTGCATGACATCTCAAGCTCTGGAAACACAGTATATATCGAGCCACGTGCCGTTATCCAGCTTAACGAAGAAATTACACAATTACGTGCAGACGAACGCCACGAGATGGCTCGTATCCTGCATGAACTGTCTGATCAACTCCGTCCACAGGCTGCTGCAATTGCCAACAACGCTTGGATTTTGGGCCACATGGATTTCATTCGAGGAAAATATCTCTATCTCCATGATAAAAAAGCGGTTATTCCAAAGATTAGTGACAACCAAACACTACAACTACTTAACGTTCGTCACCCTCTTTTGGCCAATCCTGTAGCCAACGATTTGCACTTTGATGAGGACCTCACGGCCATTGTCATCACAGGTCCCAATACTGGTGGTAAAACGGTCATGCTTAAAACGCTAGGACTAGCACAACTAATGGCTCAATCTGGTCTTCCAATTTTGGCTGATAAGGGCAGCCGTGTCGCCATTTTCCAAGAGATTTTTGCGGACATCGGAGACGAACAGTCTATCGAACAAAGTTTGTCAACTTTCTCTAGTCACATGACCCACATTGTTGAGATTCTGAATGCTGCCGACAGTAACAGCCTGGTCTTGGTCGATGAGCTTGGGGCTGGTACCGACCCTCAGGAAGGAGCTAGTCTAGCCATGGCAATCTTAGAGCACCTCCGTTTAAGTCAGATTAAGACCATGGCTACCACTCACTATCCTGAGCTTAAGGCCTATGGGATTGAGACGCAACATGTGGAAAATGCCAGCATGGAGTTTGACACAGCGACTTTAAGCCCTACCTATCGTTTTATGCAAGGGGTTCCTGGTCGTTCTAATGCCTTTGAAATTGCTCGACGCCTCGGTTTAAATGAGATTATTGTCAAGGAAGCAGAAAACCTCACGGATACTGATAGTGATGTCAACCGTATCATCGAGCAACTTGAAGCCCAAACTGTGGAAACACAAAAACGTCTGGAACACATCAAGGACGTGGAGCAAGAGAACCTTAAATTCAACCGTGCGGTCAAGAAACTCTATAACGAATTCTCCCATGAATACGACAAGGAACTCGAAAAGGCTCAAAAAGAAATTCAAGAGATGGTTGATACCGCTTTGGCTGAGAGCGATAGTATTCTCAAAAATCTCCACGATAAGAGTCAACTCAAACCTCATGAAGTTATCGACGCCAAAGGAAAACTCAAGAAACTTGCCCCACAAGTGGACCTCTCTAAGAATAAGGTCCTTCGTAAGGCTAAGAAAGAAAAGGCTGCGCGTGCCCCTCATGTCGGAGATGATATCATCGTTACCGCCTATGGGCAACGTGGTACGCTTACCAGTCAAGCCAAAAATGGTAACTGGGAAGCTCAGGTCGGTCTCATCAAGATGACCCTCAAGGCAGACGAATTCACTCTGGTTCGTGCCCAAGCTGAGGCGCAACAGCCTAAGAAAAAACAGATTAACGTAGTTAAAAAAGCCAAGAAGACATCTGGCGGTCCTCGTGCCCGTCTAGACCTTCGTGGGAAACGTTACGAAGAAGCTATGCAAGAGCTTGATGCCTTTATTGACCAAGCCCTACTTAATAACATGAGTCAGGTGGACATCATCCACGGTATTGGTACAGGTGTCATCCGTGATGCTGTTACCAAATATCTCCGCCGTCATCGCCATGTTAAAAGTTTTGAATATGCCCCACAAAGTGCTGGTGGTTCCGGATGTACCATTGCAACCTTAGGGTAAAAATAGATAAGAAAGACTGAGACCTTGTGTTCAGTCTTTTTTCATATGTTACCAAAACAAAGAACAAAAAAGCCTCCCTTAATCAAGGAAGACTTCTATTTTCTATATCACACTTGTCCACAAGTGCTGGATAATCTGACTAACTGGAAAATTCCAATTAATCAAAAGGCGCAAAACCCAGCTAGATGACAAGACCGTTTGAATGTTATTCATGGGAACAGTCGCAAGAATATTCCCAAACATAGTCAAAGGCACAAGACTCACTAAGGAGGCCAAGACACCACCTACCACTTGGTAACGTCTCTGATCAAGTCGCTCAATTCTCACAAAGTGGAAGAAAATCCCAAGAAAGCGCAAACCATAATAAGCCACACAGTAAATGGCAAAATAGGCAACACCTGCATAATAGACGCGGTCAAGTGAGAAGATGTTCTGATCTTTAAAGAAAGCTATACTAGCATCTTTGGTTGGATTGGTATAAGGTACCCAAAGATTGATAGCCTCTCCTAGCGACCGGTAAAAGTAAGCCGCTACACACATGGCAATAATGACTGAAACCACATAATAAGCTTGCATAAAGAGGCCTCGACGGTAGCCAATGTAGAAATTCCAAGCCACGATAGCTAAGACAAGGAGTCCAATCATGCGTTATCCTCATCGTCATTTGTAGCTGTCGCCTTGACCTTAAGTTGTTCAAGTTGCTTAGCTCTCAACGTTTCCAACTCTTTTTCCATATCTTCAACTTGGATTTCACGTTCCAACTGAGTCGACAAAGAATTGATAGCCATTAGGATAGCAATCGTTTCATTGTCAGCGTTTTTCATCTGCTCTTTGATAATTTTATATTTCTCGTGGGCAACACGCTCAACCTCTTCCATGAATAGGTTATCTTTATCAGTTGTTAGCGTGAGGTTCTTCTCTCCAAAATGAAATTTGTAACGGTTCTTATTTGCCATTTGCTTGTTAGCTGCCAATCAATGGTGGTCACGGATTCGCCACCGCAGCTTCTCCTTATTTTATTGCTTTTATATCGCCATTTTTTAGCAAGATTCAGACACTTACTCTGAGGCGTGTTCGACACTTAAATGCCAACCTATTTCTTCTAATTGTGGAAAAAAGAGCAGGGTTAGGCATTCTCTTTTTAATCATTATATCCTAAATTTTAACTTTCGTAAATTTTAGACTTTGCACTTCTCTAGAAAAATAATTTTCAGGGATTCCGAGTCTGTAAAATATCTACCAATTCTCCTTTTTTGTGCTAAAATAGATTTCATGGGCACAATCGTATTAAAAATGACAGCAGAGCAGATTTCGACACTCCAGAAGGACCTAGCAAGCTATGCGACTGCGACTAAAAATCCTTATGCAAGTTTTTCAGCCAAGGTCGATGGAATAATTGTCATCGCCTATACTTCAGGAAAGGTAACTTTCCAAGGTGCTAAGCCAGAAATCCTAGCTAGCCGTTTTGGATACCAAGCTGAACCTAAGCATTCACCTGATGGGCAAAACCTAGCCCTAATTGGATCAGACGAAGTCGGAAATGGCTCCTATTTTGGTGGTCTAGCTGTTGTAGCTAGTCTAGTTACCCCAGCTGACCATGCCTTTTTGAAATCTCTAGGAGTTGATGATTCTAAAAATCTTAACGATATCAAGATTCGTCAGATTGCACCTATTTTGGAGGAGAAAATTCCTCACAAGGCACTCCTTCTTTCGCCTAGAAAGTACAATGAAGTGGTTGGAGACGGTAAGAGTCATAATGCTGTGTCCGTTAAAGTAGCCCTCCATAATCAGGCTATCTTCCTATTGTTACAATCAGGTGCTAAACCAGATAAGATTGTTATTGATGCTTTTACCAGTGAGAAGAATTATCAAAAATATCTCAAGAACGAACGTAATCGCTTTGACTTTCCTATTACTTTAGAAGAAAAAGCCGAAGGTAAATACCTAGCTGTCGCGGTGAGCTCTATCATCGCCCGCAATCTCTTCCTGGAAAATCTGGATAAACTCAGCCAAGAAGTAGGTTATACTCTTCCTTCAGGTGCTGGTGCTAAGTCCGACCAGATCGCAGCCAAGCTTCTTCAAGCCTACGGTGATCAGGCTCTCCAAGCTACTGCTAAATATCATTTCGCCAATACTAAAAAAGCCTACCAACGCTTAAAATAACCCTGAAAGGTCTTAACTATGAAAAACAAATGGACCCAATACTTTCTCATTTTCCTTCGTGAATGGGGACTCTTTATCCTCTTTATCACATTCTTCCTCTTGACTCGCCTCTTCCTCTGGCTTCCTGTTCAGGTTGACGGCCACTCAATGGATCCAACTCTCGCCAATAACCAGCGTGTTATTGTTTTGAAACACACGTCCATTGAACGCTTTGATATTGTCGTTGCCAAGGAGGTTGAAAATGGTAAGACGAAACAAATCGTAAAACGTGTCATTGGGATGCCAGGTGATACCATTACCTATCAAAACGACAAACTTACTGTCAACGGTAAAGAAGTCAAGGAAGAATACCTCAAAGAATTCCAGGCTGCCTTTGCCAAAGATAAGCTACAAAAAGAGTATGCATACCGCGATTACTTCCAACAACTGGCTAAAGAATCTAAGGCCTTCACTGTCAACGCAGACAAAAACACTACTTTCTCTGTCACTGTTCCTGAAGGCAAATATTTCCTACTTGGAGATAACCGTATCGTTTCAAAAGATAGCCGCGAAGTTGGTTACTTTGACAAGAGTGCTCTTGTAGGGGAAGTCAAATTCCGCTTCTGGCCACTTAATAAAATTGGTACCGTTGAAGACAACTAAAACCACTAAATAAGATAAGGTTGGGGAAACCCAGCCTTATTATGTATCTAGGAAAAACACATGCAAGAATTTTATTTTTCAGGAACTATCGAACGCGTCATTTTCGAAAACACTAGTAATTTTTTTCGTATCTTACTCTTAGAGATTGACGAAACGGACAGTGATTTTGAAGACTACGAAATCATTGTCACAGGAACTATGGGGGATGTCATGGAGGGTGAAGACTATACCTTCTGGGGCCAACTAACCAATCACCCTAAATATGGGGAACAGCTACAAATGACCCGCTATGAGCGTTCAAAACCTTCTGCCAGCGGTCTTATCAAATATTTTGCCAGCGACAATTTCAAAGGAATCGGTAAGAAAACGGCCGAGCGTATTGTCGAAATTTACGGAGAAGACCCTATTGACAAGATTCTCGAGGATCCTAGCGAGTTAGAGCAGATTCCCAACCTCTCCAAGGTCAATCGAGAAGCCTTTGTTGCTAAGTTAAAAATCAATTATGGAGCCGAGCAAATCCTGTCCAAACTTTCTAGCTATGGACTCACACCAAAGGCCGCCTCACAAATTTTCAACCAATATAAGGAAGAGTCACTAAATCTTATTGAGGAACACCCTTATCTATTAGTAGAGGAGATTCAAGGAATCGGTTTTAAAATGGCTGACCAACTAGCTGAACGTCTTGGAATTGCTAGTGATGCTCCTGAGCGTTTACGAGCTGCCTTGATTCATTGTCTACTAGAAGCCAGTATGGAAGAAGGCGACACCTACATAGAAGCCAAAGCCTTGCTTGAACGGACCATCATTCTTTTGGAAGGTGCTCGTCCGATTGAACTTGACCCCGCCTTGGTCGCTAACCAATTAACCAATCTTATCCAAGAGGATAAGGTGCAAAATGTAGAGACTAAAATCTTTGATAATACCCTATATTTTGCGGAACAGGGCATCTATACCCACCTAACTCGTATCATGAAGGACCAACCTGATGTCAGCTCTGAAGACAAAATCTTAGACAGCCTTGAAGGGGTGGAAGAGGAGCTTGGTATTACTTATGATCAGGTTCAAAAAGATGCCATTTTCAAAGCCCTACAAAGCAAGGTCTTCATCCTGACAGGGGGTCCCGGAACAGGGAAAACCACTGTTATTAACGGCATTATTAAAACCTATGCTGACCTTCATGGCCTAGATCTCAAAAAGTCCGATTTACCTATTATTTTAGCAGCACCAACGGGACGGGCTGCTCGTCGGATGAACGAACTCACCCAACTACCTAGCGCCACTATTCATAGACATTTAGGCCTCAATAGCGAGGACGATTTTAAGACCTTAGAGGACTATCTCGATTGCGATTTGATTATCATCGATGAGTTCTCTATGGTTGATACTTGGTTGGCTAATCAACTCTTTGAAAGTATCTCTGATTCAACCCAAGTTATCATTGTGGGTGACCAAGACCAACTACCTTCCGTAGGCCCTGGCCAAGTCTTGGCTGACCTTTTGCAGATTGATAACTTGCCTAAGGTTTCCCTAACCAAAATTTTCAGACAATCCGAGGATTCCACTATCGTTACCCTAGCTAGCCAGATGCGCCAAGGCCAACTACCCGCTGATTTCACAGAGAAAAAGGCTGACCGCTCTTACTTTGAGGCCAATGCCAACCATATTCCACAGATGGTTCCTAAAATCGTCTCTGCTGCGATAAAGAGTGGGATTGCAGCTCAGGATGTTCAGATTCTAGCCCCCATGTACCGAGGACAGGCTGGTATTAACAATCTCAATACCATTATGCAAGACCTACTTAATCCTCAAGAAAAGGCCAATCAGTTCGCCTTTAATGATATCTTCTTCCGCAAGAATGACAAGATTCTCCATCTGGTCAACGATACAGAGCTCAATGTCTTCAATGGCGACATCGGAATCATTACTGATCTCATCCCTGGTAAATATACTGAAAGTAAGCAGGACGAAATCTACATGTCCTTCGATGGCAATGAAGTTATCTATCCTCGTAACGAATGGAGTAAGATTACTCTGGCCTATGCTATGTCAATCCACAAATCCCAAGGGAGTGAGTTCCCAGTCGTTATCCTTCCCATCACACGCCAAAGTGGGCGTATGCTACAACGTAACCTCATTTACACCGCAATCACACGCGCCAAGAGTAAACTAGTCATGCTAGGGGAAATCGCAGCCTTCGATTATGCTGTTCACAACGAGGGGGCTAAACGAAATACTTATCTCATCCAACGTTTTGAACAAACTTATACACAAGCTGTTGATAAGTCTGTAGAAAAGATTGTTAAAAACGAGGCAACAGACGCATCCAATCAAACCAAAAAGGAAAACAACGAATCCTCAGAACCCCTTGAAAACAAAGACATTTCGGGAAATATAAATCCATCTCCAGCTCTTATTAACACTTATTCACAGCCTGTGGATAAGTCTGTTAACAAACCTGTGCAAACCGAAGAAAACTATCGTTTAACTGAAGATAATTGGTCAACTATAGATCCTATGATTTGTCTCAGTGAAGACGATATTGCTGCCTTTTTTAACAATAACTAAAAAAGACTTGGAAAGCGACTCACTAAGAGCAACTCCAAGTCTTTTCATTTACTAAAACACTAAACGAATCAGGGCCATAGACACTATACCGACGATTACTGCATAGAGCAGATTTTTGCTCTTAAATGCTACAATTACCGTTGGCACAGTAGCCAGTATTTCCATCCACTTAAACTGTGGCAAGTGACCAATCTTCTCAGTCGTGAGACTAGAGAGAATCAGAGCAAAGAGGATAGAAACTGGTAAGTAGTGCAAAAATCGAACAACGATATCTGGTAAGCCCTTGTATTTCACTAAAACAAAGGGGAGAACACGGGGCACCCAGCTAACCACAAACCCAAGTAGAATGGCAATGAGAATAAACTTATTGACGGCCATCACACATCACCCCCACACTACATCCAACCAAAGTAGCCACTAAAACAGCCAAAGATTCCGACAGAATGACACTAAAGCTTAGATAAGCCACAGCAATAGATAGTAAAATCAAGAATAGCTTACGCACGCCTTTACCTAACAAAGCATCTATCTGACTACTTAACAAACCTATAAACATGGCAATCAAGGCAAAATCCAAACCAAAAAGCTCAGGATTAGGAATCATGGAACCAATCAAACACCCAACAACTGATGATACAATCCAAACCAGATAGCTGAAAATATTGTTCCCATGCATCCAGTTCGCAGAAATATCTTTATGATGCACATATTCTCCCAACAAGACACCATAACTTTCATCCGTAATCAGACTACCAATTCCCAGCTGATTCCAGAGGCTTGTTTTTGTAAAAATCGTCGTTGCATGTAAACTCATCAACATGTTACGCAAATTAACTAAGAAAACAGTCAAGGTTAACTCACCAAGGCCAGCTCCTGCAACTACTAATGCACACATAGCAAACTGAGCCGAGCCACCATAGACTAAGGCACACATGAGGCCAACCTCAAGGGCCGATAGACCAGAAGCCGCCGCTACAACACCAAAGGCTAGGCCAATAGCCACATATCCTAAGGCTGTCGGTACTGCAGCTTTTACACCTAAACGAAAGGCAGACATACTCAATTCCTTTCTAAAGGAACCTCTTACCAGACTAGTAAGAGGTTCTTCTTATTCTTCAAATCCTGCAAAGGCAAGACTTGGTTTTGCATTCAAGTCCAACTCAGCAAAATGTTTCTGATCACATTCAATGGCAGCTGCTAGGGCAATCATGCCAGCATTATCACCACAGAGACGTAAAGGCGGAATAACCACATCTACATCCGTAATTTCTTCAGCCAAACGTTCACGTAAGCCCTGATTAGCTGCTACGCCACCAGCAACAACAAGTGTCTTGACAGGATAACGCTCCAAGGCTTTCTTAGTCTTAGCTAGGAGAATATCCAACACAGCAGTTTGGAAGGAAGCACAAAGGTCCTCTTTGACTAGAACTTCTCCCTTCTGTTCTGCATTGTGATGCAAATTGATGAAAGCTGACTTTAGGCCTGAAAATGAAAACTCCAAGTGGTCTTCCTTAATCATAGCGCGTGGAAAATCATAAATATCTTTCCCTTTATGAGCCAATTCATCAATTTCACGCCCAGCTGGGTAGGTCAAACCCATCACACGCCCGACCTTGTCATAGGCCTCACCAACTGCATCATCACGTGTCTCACCAACAATCTTGTAATTTCCCGGTTCTGACACATAAACCAACTCTGTGTGTCCCCCAGACACCAAAAGGGCTAGGAGGGGGTATTCCAACTCTTGCACCTCACGCGCTGCCATAAGATGCCCAGCCATATGATTAACTGGAATCAAAGGCAATCCATGTACCCAAGCGAAGGCCTTAGCCGCTGCCATCCCGACCAAGAGCGCTCCGACCAAACCAGGACCATAGGTTACTGCTACAGCATCTAGTTGTTCAGCAGTAATGCCCGCCTCTGAAAGGGCATCCTTAATGCAAAGAGTCACCACTTCCACATGGTGACGACTAGCCACCTCAGGGACAACACCACCAAAACGTTTATGGCTTTCCACCTGACTGGCAATAATATTACTCAAAAGTTCCTTCTCATTTTTCAAAACGGCAACTGAAGTCTCGTCACACGAGCTCTCCACTGCCAAAATATATCTATCTACCATTAGACTTCCTCTCGCCTCATGATAACTGCATCTTCTTGAGGCTCATGATAATAATTTTTCCGAATTCCTAGACTTTCAAAACCAAATTTTCTATAAAGTGCCTGAGCGACTTGATTTGAAGCCCTCACCTCTAAAAATATAGGTTCACTACGCTCTTCCAAATGCTTCATCAGCTGACTAGCATAACCACGCCCCTGATAAGCTTTTAAAACAGCGATATTGGTCACCTCAAGCTCACCCACCAAATTTTGAAGGGCTAAAAAACCAACAACTTCTTCCTGATCATAAACATAGAAATACTCCGTAGTATCCAAAGCCAAGTCTGCTACCACTTGTTCTATCGTCCACGGAGATTTGTCATAAACATCCGACAAAATCTGATAAATCAGTTGAGCTTGCTCCTGACTACTCAATCTAGACGCGCTTGATGTAGTTGTCACGGTTAGTCTCCTCATGCGTCTTAAGCCAATTCTCCTCTGCCTCAACCCGCTTCAAGTAATGTGGAACAAAGGCATCCACATCAACAGAAGGCAAGGACAAGCCTAAACGACCAATTAACTGAGCTGATGGAAGGCTAGACAAGATCGTTGCCTCTGGAAGATTTTCCTTAATCTGATCCGCAAAATTAGCCACTTCACCGACAAATGTCACCTTTTCATAAACTTTAGCTTGCTCAAGAACATCTGTAAAGGCAGCATGACAATCAGGGACGATAGCCTGACCATTTTCATAAAAACCAACGTAAACATTATTACGACGGGCATCCATGATAGGAATCACAACACCGACAACCGAAAGGTTTGTCAGCGCCTGTAGACTTGAAACCCCCACTAAATCAATGTCAAGCGCATAGGCTAACGTCTTAGCTGTTGCGACAGCCACACGAAGCCCGGTGTAGGATCCAGGCCCCTGTGCAACCACAATACGTTCTAAATCAGACGGCTGCCAGCCTGCCTGAGCAACTAAAAAATCAATGGTGGGCATTAAACTAATACTGTGGTTCTTTTTTACTGTGACAGTTGTTTCTGCCACTAGTTTCTCATCTTCCAACAAGGCTACTGATAAAGCAGTGCTAGAAGTATCAAATGCTAATATTTTCATCTTTTTTCCTTGTTTCCTTTTATGCTTTTCTATTATAACACAAGTCACTGTTTCCCAGAAACGAACATTTTCCAACTTTTTCCGCCATTTTCTTTATCTAGCCCTTATCTTATGGTACAATAATAGTAATTGTTAAACGAATCAAGGCTACTAGCTATTACTCATAAAGTGAATATCATAACGTCAAGTAAATCATAGAAAGATTAACTTGACCGGTTTTTTTATAGAATGGCAGAGCCTTTTGGAAAGAAAGGAAAACCATGATTTATAAAGTCTTTTACCAAGAAACTAAAGAGCGTAATCCACGCCGTGAACAGACAAAATCACTCTACCTAGATATCGATGCAGAAACTGAACTTGAGGGACGTATCCAAGCTCGTCAAATCATCGAAAAAAACACTGCCTATAACATCGAATTCATCGAGCTCCTCTCAGAAAAAGCCCTTGAATACGAAAAAGAAACAGGCGTTTTTGAAGTAACGGAGTTCTAAGACCATGGCATCAAAAATCAATCTAAAACCTGAAGAAGTTGGGGTTTATGCGATTGGTGGTTTGGGGGAAATCGGTAAAAACACCTATGGTATTGAATACCAAGATGAGATTATCATCGTCGATGCGGGTATTAAATTCCCCGAAGACGATCTTCTCGGAATCGACTATGTCATCCCAGACTATTCTTACATCGTTGAAAACGTTGATCGTGTAAAGGCACTTGTCATTACCCACGGTCACGAAGACCATATTGGTGGGATCCCCTTCCTTCTTAAACAGGCAAATATCCCAATTTATGCAGGACCGCTTGCTCTTGCTCTTATCAAAGGAAAATTGGAAGAACACGGACTACTTCGTGACGCACAACTCTACGAAATTAATGCTAATACAGAGCTTACTTTCAAAAATATGAGCGTGACCTTCTTCCGCACTACTCACTCAATTCCAGAACCTCTCGGTATTGTCATCCATACACCTCAAGGTAAAATTGTGTGTACCGGTGACTTTAAGTTTGACTTCACCCCAGTAGGGGAACCAGCAGACCTTCACCGTATGGCTGCACTTGGTGAGGAAGGCGTTCTTTGCCTCCTCTCAGACTCAACCAATGCTGAAGTACCAACTTTCACTAATTCCGAGAAGGTTGTTGGCCAATCCATTATGAAAATTATTGAAGGCATCCACGGACGTATTATTTTCGCCTCATTTGCCTCAAACATTTTCCGTCTTCAACAAGCTGCCGAAGCCGCTGTAAAAACTGGCCGTAAGATTGTTGTCTTCGGACGTTCTATGGAAAAAGCCATTGTCAATGGGGTTGAACTAGGTTACATCAAGGTTCCAAAAGGGACTATCATTGATCCTAGTGAGATGAAAAACTATCATGCCAGTGAGATTCTTATCATGTGTACCGGTTCTCAAGGGGAGCCTATGGCGGCCCTGGCACGTATCGCCAATGGTATGCACCGCCAAGTGACACTACAACCTGGTGACACTGTCATCTTCTCATCTAGTCCTATTCCAGGGAACACCACTAGCGTTAACCGTCTGATTAATACCATTCAAGAAGCTGGTGTTGATGTTATCCACGGTAAAATCAACAATATCCATACCTCTGGACACGGTGGTCAACAAGAGCAAAAACTAATGCTTCGTTTGATAAAACCAAAATTCTTCATGCCTGTTCACGGTGAATACCGCATGCAGAAAGTCCACGCAGGTCTTGCTGTTGATTGTGGCGTTCCCAAAGATAATATCTTCATTATGGAAAATGGTGATGTCTTAGCCCTAACAAAAGACTCTGCGCGTCGTGCAGGTCACTTCAATGCCCAAGATATCTATGTTGATGGTAATGGTATTGGGGATATCGGAGCCGCGGTTCTTCGTGACCGTCGTGATCTTTCTGAAGATGGTGTCGTACTTGCCGTAGCTACTGTTGACTTCAAGTCTAAGATGATTCTAGCTGGTCCAGACATCCTCAGTCGTGGCTTCATCTATATGCGTGAATCTGGCGATCTTATCCGTGAAAGCCAACGCATTCTATTCAATGCTATTCGCATCGCTCTTAAGAATAAAGATGCTAGCATCCAATCTGTTAACGGAGCTATCGTCAATGCTTTACGCCCATTTCTATATGAAAAAACAGAACGTGAACCAATCATTATTCCAATGATTCTCACACCTGATAAATAAAAAAAGGTAGCCATCTAGCTACCTTTTTTTAAGTTTAAATCCAGTCTGAGCACAACTCTTCCAGCAAGTAAAAAAGCGCTATAAGCGCTTCTTTTCGTTTTATGCACCTGGATAAATGTAAGATACTGAACCTGGTGTAGTTGAGTTTTGTGGATCAAACCAACCACGATAGTTATTGATTTGTTGCTGGTTGTTATAGTTTGACTCCAAGATTTGAATTTGACCATCTTGACCAACTTGTGTTACATAACCAACGTGACCATAACCACCATCAGTCCAACATACAATTGATCCTGTCACAGGTGTTGAACCTACAGCATAACCTTGGCTAGCAGCGCTTCCGGCCCAATCGCCACCATTACCCCACCAGTTACTTGCCCATGGAGCGACTTCCTTAACACCCCATGTACATTGACCAACTGGATAACGATTCCAAGTAGCATCTGAATCAGTAGCTGTTACCTCTGAAGAAGAAACTTCTGTTGTTTCTTCAACTGCCGTAGTAGCTCCTGAAACTTCCAAGCTTCCACCAGGAACAATTGTTGACCAAATAGTCATGCCATTTTCAGCTGCTAATTGATAAGGATCTACACCATACTGACTAGCAATCCCGAAGAATGAATCTCCATTTTGAACTGTATAAGTATCAGCATTAACTGTTTGTGCGACTGTAAGACCGAGCAATAATGCACTTGAGGCTGCTGCCAAAGCAGCTTTTTTTGTAGTTTTCATATTTCCCCCTGAATAAGATTAATATGAAATTAGTTTAACACTCTCATATTTTAATGCGATTAAGGAGGAATAAAGAAATATGACAAAAGAAAACAGCTCAGTTAAAACTACGTAATTTGTCCAAGAACTTAATAAATTTAAAAGAAAAAGAAAACCAGGCATAACCTGATTTTCAAATTTAATTTCTTAATAAATGTCCAAGTAGTTATCAATTTCCCATTGTGAAACAAAGGTAGCATAGCTTGCCCATTCCATACGTTTCGCATCAAGGAAGTTTGTATAGATATGATTACCCAAAGCTTGACGAACCACTTCATCTGTTTCCAATGCTTTAAGAGCGTTACGAAGTGTTGATGGCAAATCAATAATACCTGCTTCTTTACGTTCTTCAGGAGACATTGAGTAAATGTTTGTTTCAACTGGATCTGGAGCATCAATCTTGTTAATAATACCATCAAGACCAGCTTCCAAAAGAACAGCAAGTGCCAAGTATGGGTTTGCCATTGGGTCTACTGAACGCAATTCCAAACGTGTACCCATACCACGAGACGCAGGAACGCGGATCAATGGTGAACGGTTGCTACCTGCCCATGCAATATATACAGGAGCTTCATATCCAGGAACCAAACGTTTGTAAGAGTTAACTGTTGGGTTAATAATTGCAGTATAGTTGTATGCATGTTTCATCAAACCACCAAGGAAGTAGTAAGCGTCTTGAGACAATTGCATACCACGTGGATCCTCTGGATCAAAGAATGCATTTCCTTCTTCAGTGAAGAGAGACATGTTACAGTGCATACCGCTACCAGCAATACCATATTTAGGTTTCGCCATAAATGTCGCATAAAGACCATGTTTACGAGCGATTGTCTTAACAACCAATTTGAAAATTTGGATATTATCACAAGCCTTCAAAACATCTGTATACTTGAAGTCGATTTCATGTTGACCAACCGCCACTTCATGGTGAGATGCCTCAACATCAAATCCCATTTCTGTCAACACATTAACGATTTCACGACGTGTGTTGTCTGCAAGGTCAGTAGAAGCAAGGTCAAAATAACCACCTTTATCGTTAACTTCAAGCGTAGGATTACCTTGCTCATCTAATTTGAAAAGGAAAAATTCTGGTTCTGGTCCAAGGTTAAATGATTTATAACCAACTTCTTCCATATGACGCAAAGCTTTTTTCAAGTTACCACGAGGGTCACCAGCAAATGGTTCACCCGCAGAAGTATAGATATCACAAATAAGACCAGCTACTGCACCATTTTCATCGCCCCAAGGGAAAACTGTCCACGTATCAAGATCTGGGTAAAGATACATATCAGATTCGTTGATACGAACAAATCCCTCGATTGATGAACCATCAAACATAGCTTTATTTGAAAGTACCTTATCCAACTGTTCATCTGTCGCAGGAATTTCAACGTTCTTCATAACACCAAGGATATCAGAGAACATTAAACGCAAGAAAGTAACATTCTTCTCTTTGACTTCGCGACGAATATCAGCTGCTGTGATTGCCATAATAGGGGTCTCCTTTATAAAAACCAAAAATAAAAGTTCAAAGCGTAATTAGATACGCAAGTTACCAAATTGTTGTGACGGGGTCGTAAAACGGCCTTGCTGAAGGAGTTCATCATGCAAGATACGTCGAACGTCCGCATCTGTTAAAGCCACTTGTTTTTGTTGGGCACGAACTTCACGCTCTTCGTACTCATGTTTAATCGCTGCAATATTGTAACCATCATCCAAAAAATCTTTGATTTCCAATAAACGATCCATATCATTTAATGAGTACATCCGACGATTTCCAGCTGTACGTTCAGGTTGAATTAAACCTTGATCTTCATAGTAACGAATTTGACGAGCGGTTAAATCCGTCAACTTCATAACTGTTCCAATCGGAAAAACAGCTAGAGAACGCCTTAATTCTTTCTCTCTTGCCATGATCATCCTCCTTTCCTAACAATTATATTCTGAATATTTCTACATGTCAACAGTTTATGTCACTTTTTCTTACACAATAAGCAATTACCGAACATTACATTGTATATTCGCTCTAATTTAAGGATTTTATCGAAAAATCATAAAAAATAGAGTCCAATAGAACCCTATCATTCTTATTTTAAATGTTTAAGTAGCCAATCATAATCATAATTGACAAGGATTGCTATAAAGACTCCACAGAATGTTTCAAAGACTCTAGCAATAACATAAGTAAAAGTATTATCAGGCGGAATAGACAAGGTAATAATCAAAAGTGCAGCCACCCCTCCAATAACACCAGAAGCATTATTAAAAGACACATTAATGACAATCGTTAACATTGTCAAAATTGGAACCAATAGCAAGGTCACCCAAACTGAATGATGAAACCACATATTCACAAAGTAAAATAATAGCGACAAAAGACCTCCAACCGTATTCGCAAAAATACGTGATTTACCAAACTGAATACTTCTATCAAAGTTTTCTCGAAGACTAAAGACTGCTGTCAAACAACCAATCTGAAGCCCTTCCCAACCTAAAGCAGAAAAAAGACCTAAAACAAGAAAGACAGCAAGTCCCGTCTTAAGTGTACGCATACCAAATTTAAATTTTTTCGGTTCAAATTTCAATCCCATTTTACCATTTTAACATGATTATGAACCATTTGGCTACTTATACAGTATGTTACTGCAAAGTTCTAACTAATAATCGCCAATTTTTAGAGAGAAACTTACTTTCCAATAATAGTTTTAGCCTCTATCAAACACTCAATGAGATGACACAAAAAAGAGTTGGTTTCCCAACTCTTATCATTCTAATAGACTTATTTATCAGTAAGTGCAGCCAATCCTGGAAGTTCTTTACCTTCAAGAAGTTCCATAGAAGCACCACCACCAGTAGAGATCCATGAGAATTTATCTGCACGACCAAGGTTGATAGCTGCGGCAGCTGAATCACCACCACCGATGATTGATTTAACGCCTGGTTGTTTCACGATAGCGTCCATCACACCGATTGTACCAGCTTGGAAGTCAGGGTTTTCAAATACACCCATAGGTCCGTTCCATACAACTGTTTTCGCACCAGTCAAGGCTTTATCGAATTCAGCAATTGATTTAGGACCGATATCCAAACCAAGGAAACCTGGGTCTACTGCTTCACCTTCAGTGTCTTTCACTTCAGTGTAGTCAGCAAATGCATTAGCTTCTTTTGAGTCAACTGGCAAGATCAATTTACCATTTGATTTTTCAAGAAGAGCTTTAGCAACATCAAGTTTATCTTCTTCTACAAGTGAGTTACCGATTTCGATACCTTGTGCTTTGTAGAACGTGTAAGTCATACCACCACCGATAAGAACTTTATCAGCTTTTGCAAGAAGGTTTTCGATAACACCAATCTTATCAGATACTTTAGAACCACCAAGGATAGCTACGAATGGACGTTCTGGAGTTTCAACTGCTTCTTTGATGTAAGCAATTTCATTTTCAAGAAGGAAACCAGCAACAGCTTTGTCAACATTTGCTGAGATACCAACGTTAGATGCGTGTGCACGGTGAGCTGTACCGAATGCATCGTTTACGAAGATACCATCTCCAAGTGATGCCCAGTATTTACCAAGTTCAGAATCGTTTTTAGATTCTTTCTTGCCATCAACATCTTCAAAACGAGTGTTTTCAACCAAGAGAACTTGTCCATCTTCAAGAGCGTTAACAGCTGCTTCCAATTCTGCACCACGTGTAACGCCTGGGATAAATTTAACGTCTTGACCCAATTTCGCAGCCAAGTCAGCGGCTACAGGAGCAAGTGATTTTCCTTCCTTATCAGCTTCTTCTTTTACACGTCCAAGGTGAGAGAAGAGGATTGCACGTCCGCCTTGTTCAAGAATGTACTTGATAGTTGGAAGAGCAGCAGTGATACGGTTATCGTTAGTGATCACGCCATCTTTTACAGGTACGTTGAAGTCAACACGAACGAGAACTTTTTTCCCTTTCAAGTCAACATCTTTAACAGTCAATTTAGCCATTTGATCAGACTCCTTAATTTTTTAATACGTTTTCATTATATCACAAAATGCATAAAAGAGATAGCAAAATCAGAAGGATTTCTGGCTTATTGCCAGTATAAAACATTTAGCATATAATCGAAATAGAAAGGTAGAAAAGCTATGAAAAAACAACTAAACAATAGGCAGCAACAAGCTGACTATGATCTAAATGTAATCCTCATTCTTACCCTTGTCCATCTTCTCCTTTTTCTTACTTTTAAACCAACTCTTTTTTCCTACACTAACCAAACCTCAGTACCACTATGGCTTCGATTAATCTTATTAGCCAGTTGTCAATTTGCCATTGCAGGCTTGGGAACCAGCACTGTTATGCTTTATCGTAAAGAATCTTTCAGATACTTTAGATTAATCACAAAAAATCTAGTTCCTACCCTTTTTCAATCTCTTCTTATAGCCTTACCACTTATCATATTGAAAGTAGTTACTCACCAGATTCATTCCTATCTACCTCTTCAATCAATACAATTAACAAAAGAAGTAATGATACAATCATTTCCTAGTAATATCCTAGCATACCTATTCATCTGTCTTATTTGGGGATTCTGGGAAGGATTTAACTATGTAGTCATCGCTGAAAAGATACGCATACGTTTTCCATCTTCTTACTCTTGGTTAGATAGTGGAGCAATAACTTGTTCGATTTTTTGCCTTCTTATCCATGGAATCATTGGTGTTGATATCTATACCTTATTTGAAGCACTTACCGTTTTTATACTAATTTATGGTATGCTAGCCATTCAAAAACACAATAAAAACTCCTGGGGTTGTGTCATGCTCTTTCTACTTATTTGGAATGCCTTCTAGCTTATTCATAAATCACAATACTACTGAGATTATAACAGCCAATTTATACGGCTGTTTTATTATTTTGAGAAATAAAAAAAGAGCCGAAGCTCTTCTTTTTATACAATTGAATTATTTAGCGATTTTCGCGAAGTATTCAAGAGTACGTACAAGTTGTGAAGTGTATGACATTTCGTTGTCGTACCAAGAAACAACTTTAACCAATTGTTTACCATCAACAGTTTGTACTTTAGTTTGAGTTGCATCAAACAATGAACCGTAAGAAATACCTACGATATCTGAAGATACGATTGGATCTTCAGTGTAACCGAATGATTCGTTTGAAGCTGCTTTCATAGCCGCGTTCACTTCATCAACAGTAACGTCTTTTTCAAGAACTGCTACCAATTCAGTAACTGATCCAGTTGGAACTGGAACACGTTGTGCAGCTCCGTCAAGTTTACCGTTCAATTCTGGGATAACCAAACCGATAGCTTTAGCAGCACCAGTTGAGTTAGGAACGATGTTTGCAGCACCAGCACGTGCACGACGAAGGTCACCACCACGGTGTGGTCCGTCAAGGATCATTTGGTCACCAGTGTAAGCGTGGATAGTAGTCATCAAACCTTGTTTAACACCGAAGTTATCTTGCAATGCTTTAGCCATTGGAGCCAAGCAGTTTGTAGTACATGAAGCACCTGAGATAACTGTTTCAGTACCGTCAAGGATGTCGTGGTTAGTGTTAAATACGATTGTTTTAACATCGTTTCCACCAGGAGCAGTGATAACAACTTTCTTAGCTCCACCTTCGTGCAAGTGTTTTTCAGCAGCATCTTTCTTAGCAAAGAAACCAGTTGCTTCAAGAACGATTTCTACACCGTCGTTAGCCCAGTCAATTTGTTCTGGGTCACGTTCAGCAGAAACTTTAACGAATTTACCGTTAACTTCAAATCCACCATCTTTAACTTCAACAGTACCGTCGAAACGACCTTGAGTTGTGTCGTATTTCAACAAGTGTGCAAGCATAACTGGATCTGTAAGGTCATTGATGCGTGTAACTTCAACACCTTCTACGTTTTGGATACGACGGAAAGCAAGACGACCGATACGACCGAAACCGTTAATACCAACTTTAACTACCATTAGTGATTTCCTCCTTATGAAAATCAAATAAATATAATTTTGAGAGCAAGCTCTCCCTATTGTGAAAAGATTAACTTGAGCGCTTTCAACTCAACCTTTCAACAGTCATATTATATAATTTTTTTCAAAAAATTGCAAATAGAAAAAGGCACTTACTTTCATAAGTACCTTAACTTTATAAGTTCTAATTAAGCTTCACCAGAATTTTTCTTGATGATTTCTTCTTGAACTGATTTAGGAACATCTTCATAGTGGTCAAATACCATCATGAATGTACCACGTCCTTGTGTTGCAGAACGAAGTGTTGTTGCATAACCGAACATTTCAGCAAGTGGAACATATGCACGAACAATTTGGCTGTTACCATGTGCTTCCATACCATCAACACGTCCACGACGAGCTGTAACGTGACCCATAACATCACCAAGGTTTTCTTCAGGAACAGTGATTGTTACAAGCATCATTGGTTCAAGGATAGTTGGTTGTGCAGTCTTAGCAGCTTCTTTAAGTGCAAGAGACGCAGCAATCTTGAAGGCAGTTTCAGATGAGTCGACATCGTGGTATGAACCATCGTAAAGTTTAGCTTTGATATCAACCATTGGGTATCCAGCAAGGACACCGTTAGCCATAGATTCTTCCAATCCTTTTTCTACTGCAGGGATGAATTCACGTGGAACCACACCACCGACGATAGCATTTTCGAATTCGAAACCTTTACCTTCTTCATTTGGAGTAAATTCAATCCAAACATCACCAAACTGACCTTTACCACCAGATTGACGTTTGAAGAATCCACGTGCTTGTGTAGCTGCACGGAATGTTTCACGGTATGATACTTGTGGAGCACCTACGTTTGCTTCAACTTTGTGTTCACGTTTCAAACGGTCAACAAGGACATCAAGGTGAAGTTCACCCATACCAGAGATAACTGTTTCACCAGTTTCAGGGTTAGTTTCAACACGGAATGTTGGATCTTCTTCAGCAAGTTTTTGAAGACCGATACCCATCTTATCTTGGTCAGCTTTAGTCTTAGGCTCAACCATCAATTGGATAACTGGTTCTGGAACTTCGATTGACTCAAGAATAACTTTAGCTTTTTCATCAGTCAATGAGTCACCAGTTGTAGTATCTTTCAAACCGATAGCAGCAGCGATATCACCGGCGTATACTTGTTCAATTTCTTGACGGCTGTTAGCGTGCATTTGAAGGATACGTCCGATACGTTCACGTTTACCTTTAGATGTGTTCATTACGTATGAACCTGATTGAAGGATACCTGAGTAAACACGGATAAATGTCAAACGACCTACAAATGGGTCAGTCATGATCTTGAAGGCAAGAGCTGCAAATGGCTCATCATCAGATGCTGGACGAGTTTCTTCTTCGTCTGTATCTGGGTTGATACCTTTGATTGCAGGGATATCAAGTGGGCTTGGAAGGTAATCGATAACCGCATCAAGCATCAATTGAACACCTTTGTTCTTGAAGGCAGAACCACAAAGAACTGGGAAGAATTCAACATTGATTGTTGCACGACGGATAGCTGCTTTCAATTCCTCGTTAGTGATTTCTTCACCTTCAAGGTATTTCATCATCAAATCTTCGTCAGTTTCAGCAACTGCTTCGATCAATTTTTCACGGTATTCGTTTGCTTGATCAACGTAATCAGCTGGAATATCTTCTTCAAGAATATCTGTACCAAGGTCATTAGTATAGATTTCAGCTTTCATTTTAATCAAGTCAATGATACCACGGAAATCATCTTCAGCACCGATTGGCAATTGGATTGGGTGTGCGTTTGCTTGAAGACGATCGTGAAGTGTGCTTACTGAGTAAAGGAAGTCTGCACCGATTTTATCCATTTTGTTGGCAAATACGATACGTGGAACACCATACTCAGTTGCTTGACGCCAAACTGTTTCAGTTTGAGGTTCTACACCTGATTGTGAGTCAAGAACGGTTACGGCACCATCCAATACACGGAGTGAACGTTGTACTTCGATTGTGAAGTCCACGTGTCCTGGTGTATCGATGATGTTAACGCGGTGACCATCCCATTGTGCTGTTGTAGCGGCAGATGTGATTGTGATACCACGTTCTTGTTCTTGCTCCATCCAGTCCATTTGTGATGCACCTTCGTGAGTTTCACCGATTTTGTGGATTTTACCAGTGTAGTAAAGGATACGCTCTGTTGTAGTTGTTTTACCGGCATCGACGTGGGCCATGATACCGATATTACGAGTTTTTGCAAGTGAAAATTCGCGTGCCATTAGGTTTATTCTCCTATAAATATTTTAGTTTACTTATTTATTATAACATTATTGTCAAAAAACGGATAGGCAGGACCTACCCGTTTTTCACTAATATTTAACTGGTTTTCAAATGATAGGAATGATATTATTTGAATTCAGAGTCAGCCCATTACAAATCCATAATCTTAGCTTATGAATATATGACTGTAATTCAGCTTGAATCTTATGATTACCAGCGGAAGTGTGCAAAGGCACGGTTTGCTTCAGCCATTTTGTGAGTATCTTCACGTTTCTTAACTGATGCACCAGTGTTGTTTGCAGCATCCATGATTTCTTTTGCAAGACGATCTTTCATAGTGTGTTCACCACGCGCACGTGATGCGTTAACCAACCAACGAAGACCAAGAGTTGTACGACGTTCTGGACGAACTTCAACTGGGACTTGGTAGTTTGAACCACCGACACGACGTGCACGTACTTCAAGTACAGGCATGATGTTGTCCATAGCTGTTTCAAATACTTCAAGAGCATCGTTTCCAGTTGCTTCTTTAATTTGCTCGAAAGCATCGTATACGATTGTTGCAGCAGTACCACGTTTACCGTCTAGCATTACACGGTTGATAAGACGTGTAACGATTTTTGAATTGTACAATGGATCTGCCAATACTTCGCGTTTAGGCGCTCTATTTTTACGACTCATTTTATCTTATCTCCCTTCTTATCCTTTAGGACGTTTAGCACCGTATTTAGAACGGCTTTGTTTACGATCAGCTACACCTGCAGTATCAAGTGCACCACGGACGATGTGGTAACGTACCCCTGGAAGGTCTTTTACACGTCCACCACGGATAAGAACAACGCTGTGTTCTTGGAGGTTGTGTCCGATACCTGGGATGTAAGCAGTAACTTCGATAAGGTTGCTCAAACGTACACGAGCGAATTTACGAAGGGCTGAGTTAGGTTTCTTAGGTGTCATTGTTCCAACACGTGTTGCAACACCACGTTTTTGTGGTGAAGATACGTTAGTTTGAACTTTTTTGTGGCTGTTGTAACCAACGTTCAAAGCTGGCGATTTAGATTTAACAACTTTTGATTGACGTGGTTTACGAACCAATTGGTTAATTGTAGGCATCTACATTCTCCTGTGTTTTTTATTTTTGGTTGATATGGCACTTGGTGACAGCCCATATCTGTGTGTACTTTTGCAACTTATGTCAGCACGTCTCTGTACACTTTTGAGAGACCAAAAGTAAAAAGTACCGTCTAGTATAATATCATTTTTCGATGGTTATTGTCAACAGTTTCTTGTTAAAAAGAAAAATTCCTAATCATCAAATTAGGAATAATATCGTAGATTAATTACTTGTCAAAAATATTACCGACTTCAACTTCTACCTTCTGTGCTTTTACATCAATGTCAGAAACCGTAAGTAATGATTTATATTCATGGATATCACGATCGCCTTTGGCATTTTCTGCGAATACAGCTACACCTACTAACTCACTATCAAATTCTGAAAGCAAGCTAATCATACCCGTAATGGTACCACCACCTTTAAGAAAATCGTCAACAATAAGAACGCGGCTATTGGGTTTCAAACTACGTTTTGAAAGGAACATCTTTTCAATACGGTCACTTGAACCACTAACGTAGTTTACCGATACAGTTGAACCTTCTGTAATTTTTAAGTCACGGCGAACAATAACAAACGGAATGTTCAAGACATCTGCTACTGCATTTGCTAAAGGAACTCCTTTAGTTGCTACAGTCATAACGGCATCAATTTTTTGTCCCTTAAAGGCACTAGCAATGATACGACCAACATTTTTCAAAATAGATGGTGTACTCAATAAATCAGATAGGTAGAGATAACCACCTGGTAAGATACGATCACTCTCTGAAAGACGTTTACAAAGATCTTCAACCAGACTTCTTGCATCTTCATCAGAAATCGTTGGTGTAAACATAACACCGCCAGATGCACCAGTTACTGTTTCGATTTCTCCTATTTGACTTTCCTCAAAAGCTTTTTTAATGATAGCAACATCTTCTGAGATTGAAGACTTAGCAGCTTCATATCGCTCTGCAAAAGTATTGAGACTTGTCAATTGATAGGGATTATTAATTAGGTAGTTTGAAATCACTACCATGCGTTCACTTCGTTTTAATTTCATATGTTACCTATATTTTCTGTACTTTTTAACTATTATACCATAATACAGCAAAAAACGAACATTTTCATATAAAATGCTCGCTTAATTTCGATTTTAATCAAATTTTGGCTTGTAGAAGGAACGATTATCCATAGCAAAGAGACGATTTGTCATTTCTCCTGGTCCTACTAGGTTAAGAGCTGTCGTCATCATCATCATACTGGCATCAAGATTATCAATCATATGAATAATTTCTGCTTCCATAATACGCGGGCGAACTGGGCTACCATACTCCAGTTGTCCGTGGTGGCTGAGAATAACATGACGCAAAACAACGACATCCTCACGCGTATCGTCAATATTAAGTTCCACAAGGACCTTGGTAATTTCTTCATCAATCAAGGCAATATGACCAATTAAGTTCCCACGAACCGTATACTCAGTGTTTTCAGGACCAGTAAGTTCAATAACCTTAGCTAAATCATGAAGCATAATCCCTGCAAAAAGTAGACTCTTATTGAGCTCTGGATAAATATCTCCAATGCTGTCCGCTAGGCGAACCATAGTAGCCGTATGATAGGCTAGTCCACTTTCAAAAGCATGGTGATTTGTTTTAGCAGCCGGAAAAGTGAAAAACTCTTTATTATACTTTCGATAAAGAGCACGAACAACACGCTGCCAAGTTGCTTCCTCAATCTTGAAAATCATTTGCTCTAGGTATTCGCGTACTTCAGAAGGATTTACTGGTGGTTTCTCTTTGAAATCAGCTGGATCATTTGGCTCACCAAATGTAGGCAAGCGTAAGGTTATTTGGTTTACCTGAGGAGTATTATTATAAACTTCTCGACGCCCCTCCATATGCACTACTTTACCTGCGGTAAATTCTTCGACATTATAAGGCTGAGCATCCCACAGGTTTCCTGAAATCTCTCCAGTATCATCCTGAAAAGTAAAGGCAATATAATCCTTTCCTGCTCTTGTCTTACGTACCTCTGCACGCTTAATCAGATAAAAACCTTCAAAATACTCGTCTTTTTTCATTTGATTAATCTTCATGCTTGTCCTCGTTTTCTAATCGTGGTAAATCTAACAAACTTTGTGTTGCACTGTCTTGATAGGTTTCAATTGTATCAAGAGCTCTAACAATTGCCCTACTCCTTGTGTTGAGAAGACTATCGACTGTTTTACTTGCTGTATTCAATTGTCTCTGAGCTTTAGCTAACATGTCTCCAAACTTGCTAAATTCTAGTTTGACATTGCCTAAAACCTTACTAATATCATCTGCATTCTTTTGAATATTCAAAGTTCTAAATCCTACGGACAATGAATTCAAGAGTGCTGATAAAGTTGACGGCCCTGCGATAACAATATTCTCCTCGCGACGAAGGGAGTCAAAGAAAGCTGCTTGGCGTACTACCTCAGCATAAAGTCCTTCCGTCGGTAAAAATAATATACCAAAATTTGTGGTTTCAGGTGGGTTAAGATACTTCTTGTTAATATCCTTGGCAAATCGCTTAATACTAGTCAAAAGAGACTTACGGTGATTCTCAATTTCCTCTTTATTACCAGACTCATAAGCATCTTCCAGACGATAGTAATCTTCCAAAGGAAACTTAGAATCAATGGGAAGATAGATATATTCGTCTTTATGGTTTCCTGGCATTTTGATTGCATATTCAACTCGTTCACTTGAACCTGATACCGTTGAAAATTCTCGTTCGTACTGGTTAACAGTCAATATGTCTTCAATAATTTGTCCTAATTGAAGCTCTCCCAGAATACCTCGTGTTTTTGTATTTGAAAGGACCTTGTTAAGACTTCCAACATCCTTGGCTACATTTTTCATTTCCCCCAAGCTCTGGTTAACTGACTCTAACTGTCTTGAAACTGTCTCAAAAGAGGCTTGTAAACGTGTTTGTAGGGTTTGCTCAAGTTTCTCTTCAACTGTCTGACGCATTTGTTCCAAACGTTTCTCATTGGAATCCTGCATATCTTTAACAGCTTTGGTTAAGCTTTGGTTTATTTGCTCAAGACGTTGGTCAGAACGGTCTCGATTATCAGACAATTTTTGATGTAAAACTTCTCGGATATCTGTCAACTGTTGATATAGTTCCATCTGCAATTGGTTCAATTGCTTTGTCGTTTCCAGTTGGTTTGTCTTAGCAAAACTTTCCAATTGAAACGAAATTTGATCTGAAAGATTATCTGCATTTTCTTCCAAACCCTTATTAATCTGTTCTTTTAACTCCATATTTCTCAAGAAAAGAACAATAAGAATCCCAAAACTTAATAAAGTTAAAAGTGTAAGTAGATAGATCATACTAACTCCTATCTTTAGTCTGGATGACAATCACATATCCATTTGGCACAAGCACTTGAATTGGACCATCAACGAACTCATTGCTAGAATAGATTTTCTTTTGGAAATAATTCATACTAGTTAATTCGTATTTTGCTCCCAAAATCGTCAGTTCTCCATCACCTTCATGTAAAAAAGAAACATATGTCATTCCGGGTTCTGGTAAAACTTTATGACTTCCTTCTGAATAATAAGTAATCTTATTTTGCTTATCTCGCAAACAGATATTCCTCATAAAAGGAACTAAATCAGGATCGCTGACCAAAAATAGATTTGATAACATATGATCAATTCTGCCACCAAAAGCACCGAAAATAGTTACTTCTGCCTCAGGATATAATTGAAATATAATTTTTAGGGCTAACTCTGTATCCGTGTCATCCTTTTCAGCTGGAGCAAGCCTACAATCTTTGGCAGCTGATTGAATCATCTCTAACTCTGACCGTGATACTGAATCAAAGTCTCCGACAGCCAAATCAAGAGGCAAACCTAACTCCAACAAACGTAAGCACGCGCGATCCACCCCAACAAAATAATCAAAATCGGTAGTGAACCACTCTAGCTCACCACCGACAAATAAAGCTATTTTAGGCATCGATAGCATCACGAAGCGTTTGAACTTGGGCTGTCAAATCAGGATTTTTGAAGAGGTAAGAGCCCGCTACAAAAACATTAGCCCCCGCCTTGGCACATGCTGCAATGGTGTTGTTATCTACACCACCATCAACTTCAATATCGAATGAATAGCCACCTTTTTCGCGAAGCTCCACAACACGCTCTACTTTAGACATCATTTCTGGAATGAACGCCTGACCACCAAAACCTGGATTTACAGTCATAATAAGTACTTGATCCACTAAATCAAGTACAGGAATAAGTGCCTCGACTGGGGTTCCAGGATTAATCACAACACCTGCTTTCATACCAGCAGCTTTGATTTTCTGGAGGGCACCATGGATATGTTTAGTGGCTTCAACATGAATAGTCATGATATCTGCACCAGCTTGTGCATAGGCATCCACATAACGTTCAGGATCAACAACCATAAGGTGGCAATCAAAAACCAACTTGCTATGTTTACGCATGCTAGCGACCACATCTGCTCCCCAACTGATATTAGGGACAAATTGACCATCCATAATATCAATGTGAACATATTCCGCACCTGATGCATCAATACGAACTAGTTCTGAAGCAAAATTAGCATAGTCAGCAGCTAGGATAGACGGAGCAATTTTATAAGACATGAGAGACCTACTTTCTTTTTACAGTTTTTTTATATGTTTCACGACGGTTTTCAATTTCACTTAAAAATTGAAGGTAATTATCATAACGGACTTGCCATATTTGGCCATCTTCAACCTCATCCTTAACAGCACAAGAAGGCTCATGGGTATGAGTACAAGAACGGAATTTACAGCCATGACTAGCTTGACGGATTTCTGGAAAAGCTTCACTCAAGTCCTCGGCATTATCCACTTCATAATCTAGAGAAGAGAATCCTGGTGTATCAGCAATCTTCCCTCCATGAACATCATAAAGACTTACAGCCCTTGTAGTATGACGTCCACGACCTAAACTGTCTGAAATCTCACCTGTTTCTAAATGTAACTGCGGAGCAATACGGTTCAACAAGGTTGATTTTCCAACACCTGTCTGTCCCATAAAAACTGTTATTTTATTAGTCAAGAGCGGTAATAGTTCTTCCAAACTGAAGACAAAATCAAAACCAATTTTTTTATACTGTTTTTGAATGGCCTTCATTTCTGAATCATCTTCAACCAAATCCATCTTAGAAATATAAATTACAGGTTTTATATTTTTATGCTCTAGTAAAACCAAAAAACGGTCCAGAAGATTACTATTGAAATCCGGTTCCTTAGCAGACATAATGACCACAGCCTGATCTATATTGACAATGGGTGGGCGCACTAAACTATTGATTCGTTGACCAATTTTAAGGATATAACCTTCTGAATTTTCCTCTGCTGAAAATTCGACAAAATCCCCAACGTAAGGTGTTTGTCCTTTTTTTCTAAAATTTCCTCGCGCACGCGTCTGGTATACAACACCATCATGCTCTACATAATAGAAACCTGCCAGTGCTTTGATAATTCTTCCTTGCAAGTGAACTCCTCAATCGTTTAATAGCCCTATTATACCACAAAACAACACGCTTTTCTGATCCAAAACAAACCACATTTCCATTTCCTTAAGCTCCTTGCATTTTTAGTAATTTGCAGTATAATAATCCTATCACTGCGGAGGTGGTGGAATGGCAGACACGCATGCTTCAGGCGCATGTGCTTTTTCAAGCGTGAGGGTTCAAATCCCTTTCTCCGCATAGCTAAAAATCCCACTGAATTTCAGTGGGATTTTTGAATTATAGACCTGCTTCACTCAAAGCATCTGATAAGTGTGCAAAATCAGAAATAGATAGAGCCTCTCCACGAATAGAGGGTTTTATATCAGCAATTTCCAAAGCCTGCTCAAGTTTGGTTTTCACTTCTTCAGATTTACCAAAATGATTTGTTAAATTATTCCACAATGTCTTACGACGATGGACAAAGCTAGCCTTAGCCACTCGGAAAAGGAAATCCTCATCTTTAACTTCAACCAACGGTTGTTCACGGCGCGTCATCTTCAAAATTGCTGAGTCAACATTCGGGGCTGGTACAAAGACTGTACGAGGGACAACAAATGCCACTTTAGCGGTCATATAATACTGTACAGCAATTGATAGAGAACCATAAGCCTTGCTATTAGGCTCTGCAGAAATGCGGTCAGCAACCTCTTTTTGCATCATAACAACAAATTCTGCAAAAGGAATCTTACTCTCAATCAAATGCATCAAGATTGGCGTCGTAATATAATATGGCAAATTGGCGACTACCTTAATTGGTAGTTCTGGATTTTTAAACTCTTTGACACGTGTCTGTAAATCCGCCTTGAGAACATCTTCATTAATTACGTTAACATTTTCATGATCACGTAATGTATCCTCTAAAATTGGAACCAACCGATCATCAATTTCAAAAGCCATAACTTCCGCAGCATTTTCAGCTAAGAATTCTGTTAATGCTCCGATACCAGGTCCAATTTCGATTACATTGACATTTTTATCGATCTCTGCCGTATCAACAATTTTTTGTAAAATATTTGTATCTGTTAAGAAGTTCTGTCCAAAAGACTTCTTAAAGGTAAAGCCATGGCGTTCAAGGACAGCCTTGGTCACGCTATAATCTGCAATTCTCATTTATTCTCTTTTCTTATTATTTTCACGATTTTTATATTTGGACACAAAACAGGTCCAAACCCTTAATTATCCCAACCTCAATAATAAGCTACTTAGTAGCGATTTGATGTTAAAATCACTGGTAATCTAGTAATTTGACATAGCCTCTTCTAGCTCCTCTAATGTGATTCCAAACAATTCCAAACGCTTTAAAAGCTGCTTTCCATTGCAATAACCAATACGAAGCACCTCGCCCAAATATTCTCGACGCTTTCGACTATCTGCTCCCATTAGTAGCCCTAACTTCATAAGATTTGATTTACTAATATCAAACTGATTATCATCATCGTAACTACCTAAAACTCCAGATAAGGCCTTTTGAAGATCCTCAAAACTCGCATGCTCAACACCCAATGAACGACCTTTAGTCTTAGATTTTGGTGTTGCTTCCTCACGGTTTAAAAAAGCATGCTTTGCTGTCGGAACAGCTTCCATAATGATTTTACGGATACGCTCACCATTATAGTCTGGATCAGTAAAAACAATCACTCCGCGTAAGTCATTAAGCTTATCGATACGCCCTAAGTCATCCTCATTAATAGCGGATCCTCTAGTCTCATAGGTATCCACCTCATAAAAACGTCTCAAATTTGCCGTATCATCCTTACCTTCTACAACGATGACTTCTTGAATCTTTATTTTATTCATCCAGACCAAAAATCCTCATCGCATTGTCATAAGTAGCCCTAGCCACTTCTTCACTCGTTAAACCACGAAGCTCAGCAATCTTGTCTACTACGTAACGTGTATAGCCTGTACGATTCTCACGACCACGTTTGGGAACAGGTGCCAAATACGGTGCATCCGTTTCAACCAGAATCTTATCTAAAGGTAATTTCTGAGCAGCTTCTTGGACATCCAAAGCCTTCTTAAAAGTTACAACACCTGAAAATGAAATCATCATTCCAAGATCAACAAATTTTTGAGCCATTTCTAGGGATCCTGAGTATGAGTGCATAATCCCCCCACGAGGACCAACACCAACTTCTTTAATAACAGCGTAAGTATCCTCAAGTGCATCACGTGTATGGACAACAAAAGGTAAATTGTGTTCCTTTGACAAAAATATTTGACGCTTAAAGACATCAATCTGAGTTTCTTTAGGATCCTCCATCCAATAATAATCCAAACCGATTTCCCCAAGTGCCACTACTTTCGGATTATCTAATTGTGATACAATCATATCCTCAATTTCCTGAGAATAGGACCCCGCTTCCGTAGGATGCCATCCAATCGTACTATATAATTGATCATATCTCTCTGATAGTGCTAAAGATTTATTTATTGTTGGTTTATCAAAACCAACAATATTTATTTTAACAACACCTAGTTCAGCTGCAAAATCTATTTCTTCTTGTTCTTTTCCTGCAAAATTATCCACATTAAGATGGGTATGCGTATCAAAAATCTTCATCACTTGCTTTTTTATATTTCCTCTTGCTTCCTAATAATATCTCATTTGGCTTAACCGTGGGATTTCCTGATTTTTATAATTCCTCTATTTTCCCAATAAAAACCCCTGCTATGGTTACTATGTGGTTAGTCCTATGGTTAGTTTCTAGAGATTAATTGAGTTCAATTTTTCCCTCACATCATCATGGATAGTTTGAGTCACATGGCTATACACCTTTAATGTGATAGATTCATCAACATGCCCTACTCGTTCCATAATCGCCTTAATAGGTACTCCAAGTTCGGCTAGCAGACTGATATGAGAATGGCGAAGCATATGAATATTGTATGCCCTGCCTTCGCCCAACACCGTATCGCATCTATCCTTTATAAATTGATAGAGTTTTGGTTGTCGCATGATTTGACCTCGCTCTGTCACGAATATAAAGACCTCATCTAGACAGTTCTGCTTAAAATAATCAATAATTTCAAGACACCGTTCTGACAAAATAATCGTTCTGACTGAACCTATCGTCTTTGTTGTTTGCAACACTCTTTCATCGTACTTATGTGCTACGTAATCTATCGTGTGGTCGATTTTTAAGAGACGATTATCAAAATCTACATCACAATACCGTACACCAATAAATTCAGCAAATCTTAGCCCTGTAAGGAAAATAAATTCCATTGCTAACGTGTAGCGGATATCCTTGTTATGGTTTTGGCAATAAGAAATCACCATCCCAAGCTCGTCCTTACTGATAAAATGATTTTGTGCTTTTTTGAGCTTCTCATAATCAGCACGAACTCGGGGAATTACCACATTTCTCACAGGAGATTTATCAATATACCCGATACGTTCAGCATATCGGAAGATGGCGTTCAGGTAAATCTTCCTATTCTTTCTTGTCACGTTTGCAATATTTAAACTCATTAAATAGGTTTGAATCATCTGTGTTGTGTACTCTGACAGCTTTAGATCTCCGACATCATTCATAAAGTAGGTCAAACAATTGATTTCACTATTGAAGCTTGCTGGTTTGATTTCACTTTTACGAACTCGTTTCCATTCTTCCAGTAATTGACTAAAGGTTGTGCTAGCCAATTTCAGTCGTCGTTCCTCTTCCTTGGTTGGTCTGGACAGAGCCTTATCAATCTTTATTGCAAGCTGTCTTTTTGCTTCAGCTTGAGAGACCCGTGACTTTGAGTTTAAGGTAACAGTGACTTGTTTCCACTTCTCCTCTCTCTGATCATAGAATTTCTCATAGTAACGAACTTTACCACTATTTAGTTCTTTATAAAACATATTGCCTCCTTTGCTAATAAAACAAAAGAAAGCTATGTAGCATAGCTTATTATACCACACTTACATAGCTTTCTCACGTTTCTCTTGCTTGTATTGCAAGAACTGACGGTAACCTTCCACACTAACATATACCCTCTTATGAGAAGGTTTTAATATGGATTTCTGAAATTGGGATAGTTTCCGCATTTCCGTTAGATCGTTATTTAATGTTTTTAGCGGAACATCAAATAATTGTGCCAAATTTTGCTTACTTTTATACATTTCATTACCCATTAATATCGCCCTCATGTTAAACAAACTTATTGAGAATTAAATTCTTGATGTTTGTTAAGCTTGCCAGTTGCTCCACTAAAAGTATCTGACAGGCTTTTTACATTATCATAAAACTCTGTCGTATACTCTTTCATGCCGTATGGAGTTTCATGCTTAGTTGTTCGCGAGAAGTTAGGTGGACTATTTATGTGGAAGTTTTTCATGATTTCTTCTTTCGTAGTTGTCAATTCTATAGGGCGTTTTATCCCCTTGCTTGTCCGATAGATACGTAATCCTTTCGGGTACATATACAAACGGGCTCCTTTTACTGTTGCTTTATTATCAGAATTCTCATCTCCGATTTGTAAATTTGATAAATAAGCTATCAAATAGTTCCCAACTTTATCCGCACTCTTTAAGCGCTTGGTCTTAGTAAATCCTCTTCCCCAAATATTGGCCAACATATCATTAGGGATCGATAAAGTTGTGTCATTCTTCATTAATACGTGTAGATGCCATCTTCCACTTGCCTGCGGTTCGATTACCGCAATATACTCAACATGACCGTAGCTTTTTCTAATGCGACGGATAAATGACTTGAAATCGTGGTAGACTTCTTGAGAATTTGTCACATGTTCCCGATATGTCAATGTTATCCATAACTGATTAGTACCTCCCGTAAAGTTGTGAGCCACTAGACGACGAAGTTTTTTCATGGTCTGTTTGGTAGACTTCAAATTATCGAGCCGTGTACTGCTGGAAGTATCCATATTATGGATTTCACCTGTTTCCAAGTTCACATAGCGTTTCCCCTCAATAACTTTAATAACCTGCTCCTGTTGCCCATTCGCAGTGGTCATTTCAATTGTATTACCGTAAATGTAAGATTTGACAATTTTTTCCGCATTGATTTGAGCCATATTCCCCCCAGTTTCGGTGCTGTTGTATGACGCTTATCGAGTTAAAGGCGCCAAACAATTTTTACTCTTTACTTTTATTCCAATTTCCTCCTTGACAGCAAGTAACCTGTGCTGATTCTTTGTGTCTTGTCGGTCGGCTCCGCTACACTGCGCTTCGCTCCACGACCGCCTAAGCCAGTCTAATCTCGCACAGCTTGCTATCAAGGAGTTTTCTCGGCATAAAAAAATTGTTTTATTGCCCATTTTTTAATTGGAATAACTTACGCTTGATATTTCTTTCAAGAGATTTATCGTAGATAACAAATACTAAATAACGCAGACCATTTTTCATATACACATCAGCTATACCATGTAAAGCATATTGACCATTTTTCTGAAGATAGTGGACCCACTTTTCTTTCATTTTTAGCATAGTTTCTGAATCCAGCTCACCAAAAAGATCGAAACTAAAAACAATACAATCTGCTTGGAAATCTCCGCCAGTAAAATCAACTTTACATAGCGGGACTATATCATCTGCTACATGAACCATCTGGACAGATCTTGTTCCATCGTTTTGAATAACTTCTTGTTCCTCTAAGATAGGCTGTAGAGTGTAATCAAACTGATCATACTCAATTTGTTCTTTCACTAATAGCACTAATCGATTCCTAGTTTGGTTAAGAAAAATATTCCTCTCCCTTTTTTTCTCCTGTTCTAGCCGCTTAATACGATAAGCATCCCGTTTTCTCTTAGCAAAATTAAAACTTTTAATAACAGATTTGACTGCTTTTTTAGGCAGTTCCTCTATAATAGATGGCATTTCTAACCTCCTCCAAAATAGTTGTCAGATAAGTAGCTTATCTGACAACTTTGCATATTTTATAGTTCTACAATATCATCAACTTCAATAACTTTTGCAGTGATTGATAGCTCGTTACGATATTCACCATAGACCGATGCCTTCTCAACATCGACAACTTTACAAACAGTTACCATAGGTTTAAATGATGAATAATCATCAATGCTAGCGAATGGTACTTTCACCACCAATTTTTCACCTAAGTTTGTTGCGCCGTCAGGGTAGTCGCTGTTATCTTCGTAGATAAGTAACCCTACCTTAACGCCTTTCTCTACGTTCGCCCCCGTGTCACTCCGCTCTATCCAGTTAGCAACTGAAACAAAGCGCAATTCTTTATGTAAGAGAAACAGCGGAGCGTTAAACTCAGTAAAATGAGATAATTTTTTAAATGACATACAACCACTTTCTAGGTAAAAACCAAACCAATGCAAAGCAAATCATACTAATATTTTTGCTAGACAATAAAACTGACCTCCTCATATATAAGGAGAAAAAATCGAGAATCTCGGAGAAAATTTAGAAAGTATTTTAAAAATGATACTGTTCTTTAAAAATCTTCTCCATCTTATCTATAGCATTTTCGTAATACCTTTTAGCAGTTTTATCGCTAGTACCGTACATTCTAGCTAATTTAGAAAAACTGTATTTATTGAAAACTCTTTCTAACAAAATAGTTCTCTCAATATCACTCAATTCTCCTAAAGCTTGATAAAGTCTTTCACTTTCTTCTTTTTGAATAAGAATCGTTAACGGGTCTTGATTATCAGTAATAGTTTGAAGTAGCTCACCTGTCCCAAAGGGATCTACGCTATTTAAACTACATAGACCGTAACTCCTATCCTTTCGTTCCAAATTTTCTTCAATTAAGTCAAGTTGTCTTAATACTTCATCCCAATCACCAAGTTCTTTTGCCCTCTGAATACGAACATCTCTTCGTTTTTCCACTACATTTTTTTCTACCATTTGTTGGTACCTCCCTTTTGGATTTACCAACACTACCCAAAGAGGAAGTTTAATTCCTTTGGGTATAAAAACAGAATCTTCTATTTCAATTTGGAAACAGTCAGAGGAATAAAAAAATAGCAGTCATACAAAAAAGTATAACTGCTATGTATATTTATATTATAAACCCTTGTAGTCAGAGGAATATATTTTCATTGCTATTGTTTCTCAAGAAATATACTTTTATTTTTCATAGAGAATAATATCAACTGTCTTTAAATTTATTTTTGGGGCTATTCGATAACTATTACCTTGACTAGTCGCCCAGTCTTCCCAATCAGTATCTCCAATTTCAACACTCTGCCCCACTATGACCCCTTCTTTATTAACGAGATAAACAGAATCACTAAAAGTATAAATGGCTAGAACTTCTTCTTTACCTGAATCAGGAAAAGTGACATTAAGTGTCCCATAATCCTTTAATTTTACGGATGGAATTACCCTATTATCAATTCCCATAAAGCTTTCTTTCTTATCAAACGGCATTTTACCTTCTTTAGGGATATACCAATTCGTATCAGCTCTAGCTTCATCTTTCAGCATAACCCCTTTCCAAAGTTCATTTGCATCATATACTTTATCAAAGTCATCACTATGCAAGGTTGGTTCTACAAAGTTTTTATTAAAATATCCCCAAACATGGCCAGAGGTATCCAACACGTAGGCCACACCACGTTTCTTGTCTGAAAACACATATACTTCATCATTTTGACCAACATATGGTTCCAGTGAGTGTACTTCCGCATCAATACCATAATATTCATTAAATTGATAGATTTCATTCATCCATCTACTGGTATCATATTTCATATTATCTGGAAGAGCTTTAGTTCCCTTTACCAAATAAGTAACAGGTTCTCTATCGGAACTAACTTCCAATTTCTTCATAGTAGTCTCATGCCTTGCAGCCTCCCTACCAGCATTTGAACGCGCATCTAGTCCTTTCCAAACAAAAAATAAAACTATCAATCCTATTACTAACAAAACAAAGAAAATCATTTTCCATAAAGTTTCCAAAAATGCAAATAACGCTCTAACCATTCCCTCACCTTTCTATCCTCATCAATTGCTAGAAGAAATTTCTGATTCAGAAAATACATTTATATCATTGAATGTAAGCTCAGAATAAAAAATTCGATTATTCTCTTTTATAGCCGTAAGATGATTCGTTCTATTTGACTGCGTGAACTTAATTTGTATGCTGCCTTTACTATTGTAATTGACAAAAGTAACTTCGCTATTTGAAGCCATCATTTGCAAATCAGAAAGTCTGGCAAGCAATATCCTAATCTTCTTAACTTCTTCCTGTTCATCAACAAAAACAAACGCAACACCCGCTTCCATTCCCAGCATCTCGGCTGTACTACACAATTTATTGATATTATTTTTATCAAAATCAAATGATTTACTTTCGTTACTTGGAAAATTTCTCCCTTTTACAGATATTGCAAATCGTCTTAGTAGACTATCTTTATTTATGGCAATAATATCTGCACCAACATGATCAATCAAAGCAACCGACCAACTTTTCAACCCTAATATATACATAACTAAAGTTTCAGCAAAATCTCCAAACTGTTTTGGGAACCGTAAATCACGACCAAATTCATTTTTCAATTTTTGAGTCCCCTTCTCAACATAAAGTTCCATTTAGTTTAGATTATTTATCCGTTAAAAATCTTTCTATTACGTAGATTCCATTTTGACTCGGCTGTGCACTAGACATTTCATCTTTATCTACTCTAATACCATTATTAAAATGAATTACTACGTTTCGATAATCAGATTTTGTAAAAGAAGATGTAGATAATTTGCCACGGTCTGACAATTTTAACCTAAAGTCAAAAAATAGCAACTTAGCAATAGCTCTCACTCCATATCCCTTCGGTTGTCCATCAAAAATAGATTCAGCAATTGAATTTACAGTTTGACCTTCGTGCAAAAAATTATATAGAATGTCACCAATAAACAAGTTTGTATTTATACCATGCTGTTCTCTAATCATTGGCAATTGACTACTGTAATTTGTTCGACCTTCTAAATTCCATTTCTTATATTGATCAACGAGCGCTTCAAATAATTCTCGATGTGCTTTAACTTCGTATTTATTACTAAATTGCATAGTAACTCTATAATGGTGGCCCAAGTCGGTTTTTCCATGATATAAAACATCAACTTCTAAAAAACTTTTGTCCACTATCTTAAATTGCTTTATTTCCTTAAAAGGAATTAACAAATCAACACTAGACCTATCCAAAGCCCCCAGAATATAAACAAGATAATCTTCAAATACAGCTACGAAATAAACATGTGTTGAATTTCGTTCCCATTCGTTTTTTGAGACCTTCTTTTCAATATCACCTCCTAATACCAAAGAATACTTGTATTCCGAAGGAAACCCCAACCCATTTGAATAGATATATTTCAGAGCTTCATCAACACCAGCAGTCGTATTATGTTTCGAGTAAACAAATAAATTTCTCGAGTTAAGCATATCTTTATTATAAGACTTATTTAATATCGACTTTACGGGTGTATCTAGAAATTCTAGTAAAGTTACACCTGCTTCATAAGTTCCTTTTGGGTAGGATTTAACAAATACAAGAATTGTTTCTTTATTAGTATTAACTTTACCCCTATTTTTCCCTCCAGTTTCATTATAGCCCTGAGTAATAGCTGATACCTTCCAAGCATAGTTTTTATTGCGATACAAATCCTCGGCAATATAACTTCCTGTTTCACCTTTTACCAGATAGCGATAGAGAACTTCTACACGTTCTTCCTCAGTCGTTTCCAAAAAATCTTTTAATAAACCAAATGACATACCACTTCTCCTATAAACCATCATTTAAATCTGCAAAGCACCCTATAGCAACAAATACTGTAATCAAACTGATAATCCACCACTTTAATATAAGACCTGTCATAGCTAAAACAATTAAAACAGCTACACTGCAACCTAACCCAATGAGACTCTCTTTATGTGGTGAAAAAGAATCATTACTAGAATAAGTTTTATAGTATTCACTTCCAAAATTTCTTGTATTCGAAAAACTTCTGTTTTGAAGAAATTCACCTAATGTAAGTCCAATATCACTTGTACCATACGGATAAGCTTGAATAAAGCGGAAAACATCCTCTTTGGTAGCTTTTACCTTACCTCGATTCTTTCCTCCTTTCTCAGAATACCCTTGACATACTGCGGAAATTATCCAGTTTTTATCACCATAATAGTCTAATGCTATTTGATCCATACTTCTACCCAAAACTAGGTACTCATATAATATGGTCACCCTTTCTTGAATAGAGGTGTCATCTAATTGTTTTTGTCCTGAAAATGCCATTCCTATACCTCCCTATTTTATTGGTTTCCACATCTTAAACTCCCGACAAAATTGCTCTTTCTGATTAGAAGTCATCACCTCTGTTTTGTGTGAAAGCCGATATGCTTTGGCTGTTGAAGCAGAATAAACTAACATAATAATCCTCATGATCCTTCATTTTTAGACTATTATATCACATTAGTTCTTTTTAGTGCTATACGTTCTCTAGAATGCGTTTATTTGTCGTAGATTTAATGATAACCTATCATTAAAAGGAACAATAAATGTCAACAAATAGAGAATTAACCAATTTTATCATCAATCGAATTAAAGAATTACGGGTACAGAGTGATCTAACACAAGAACAGCTTTCACTCTCAGCTGGGTTAGACCCTAAATACATCAATAAATTAGAAAACGGACGTTTTAATGTCCGAATTGAAACACTTTCTAAAATTTTAGATACACTAAACGTAGACTATCTTGACTTTTTTGAGTTCAGTAAGGTAGAGAATAGCAAAATGATGAATGAGCTAATTAGCCGTCTTGCAACTTACCCAAAAGCAGAACAAGAGAATAAAATCAAAGCTATTTTACAGCTATTAAAATAAGAGGAGTCCATCTGGATTCCTCTTTTGCATGCTACATTAACTTCCCTTTGGTTAGTTTTATGGTTAATTTTATTTTTCTTCTCTACTATCCCTTTAGAACAGGGGATTTTATTGAATAGTATAGGTATCAAAAATTTCAATCATAGCTCTATTATAACAAAAACGAGCGAGCATAGCTCACTCACCTTTTCATTTTATTAAACAAAGAGTCGCATATATTCTCTCTTTGTACAACGATTCATTACAATATCCTGTCTATTCGCTTGACGAAGAATAGTCTCAGCCTCCTCATTCTCAAGACCAATTTGACTCCAAAAAACTGTTGCATCCGTTTCAAGAAAATCATAGGCAACATCTGGTAAAAGCTCACTTCGTCTAAATACATCAACAATATCAATCGAAAATGGGATATCTTTAAGATGAGTATAAACATGCTCTCCTAGAAGCTCCTGACCTTCTAGTTTGGGATTTACTGGTATAATACGATAACCAGCAGCTTGTAGAAAATGAGCAACCTGATAAGATGCTGCCTCCTTGCGATGAGATAAACCAACAATTGCAATCGTCTTTGCAGATTTTAAATAAGATTCTATAACCTCATCACTAGGATTTTGAAATGAATAAGACATATGATTCTCCTCGTCGTTTGAATAAACTAAAAGTAAAAATCCCCAAACGGGGCTGTGACGATTAGTTAGCTAAGCTCGGCAACGATAGCTTTAATTTGTTCTTTTGTATGTACACCTGCTACTTGCTTAACAACCTCACCATCTTTTTTGAAGAGTAAAGTTGGAATAGACATAATTCCAAACTTCTGAGCTGTTTCTGGGTTCTCATCAACATCAATTTTAACAATCTTAAGTTCATCTTCTGAAATCTCTTCAGAAAGTTGCTCAAGAATTGGTGCTTGCATCAAGCAAGGCCCACACCAAGTTGCCCAAAAATCAATCAAAACGAGGCCTTCAGCTGTTTCTTGTTCAAATGTAGCATCTGTTACTACTTGTGTCATTTAATCATCCTCCTAGACATTATAAAACTTTTGTAGACCTATTCTATATGATTCTAAAGGCTATTGCAAGAATTTGACACATACATAAAAAATTCTTATCAAATATTAGTCATTACCTATCATAGACATCACTTGCCCACAGCCAGTCTTGGGAGTATAATAATAAAAAACTATAAAAATAGAAATGAGTAAATATGGATAAAGATGCAATGATTACCTATCTCATAGGTGAACTCAAAAAAGAAAATCTAGAATTACATGATTTGATTATCCCAGAAGAACTCGAGGAAAAACAAAAACTTCTCAGAGCACTCTTTAATACACGTAAACCAATGGCAGCATCAACACAATTCTTAACAATCCAAGACCTTTACCTACAGTTTAGAAAAGGGGAAAGAGGATTTGTACAACTCAGTTCGCTCCAGCCCATTCCACAAGATGATCGAATCTACCTCTGGAAAGGTGATATTACAAGACTCGAAGTAGATGCAATCGTAAATGCAGCTAATAAAACCTTACTTGGATGTATGAAACCACTTCATGATTGTGTAGATAACGCTATTCATACATACGCAGGTGTTCAGTTACGCCAAGCTTGTTTCGAACTCATCTTAGAACAAGGATATGAAGAACCCGTTGGCATGGCTAAAATCACCCCAGCTTACAATCTTCCTTCTGCCTTTGTCATTCATACAGTAGGTCCAAAAATAGTAGACCAACCGACACAAATTGATGAAGATCTTTTAGCAAAAAGTTATCTTTCAGTATTAGCACTAGCTGAGAAAAATAACATTGAATCAATTGCTATACCATGTCTATCAACTGGAGATTTCAATTTTCCAAAACAAGAAGCTGCCAAAATCGCCATTCAAACAGTCAAAACCTTTATTGACGAGTCAAGTATAATAAAAAAAGTAATATTTAACGTATTTGATGATGAAAATTTAGCTATTTATCAAAAACTCCTTGCCAAATAAAAGAAGAAAATCGATTTGATTTTCTTCTTTTTTATTGCATAACTGAATGCTCTTTTAAAAGATTAAAAAATGACGAATAATCTCTTTTAAGATTGACAAAACCACCGTCCTTAGACAAGAAACTATGTTCAGAAACAGCTGTACAAACAAGGATTCCGTTTTGATTTACCATATTGTATACAAAAGTAAGTTTAGCAGATTTAACTCTTTTAACATTAATCTCGATAGAAATTACATCTGCAAAAGTAGAAGTAGCTTTATAGTCACAGGAAATTGAAGTAACAGGAGAGATAATTCCCTCCTCTTCAATTTTTTCATAAGGCCAACCTATCTCTCTTAGAAAAAAAGTTCTCGCCTCTTCCATCCATCGAACATAATTAGAATGATGAGTAATACCCATTCGATCTGTTTCATAGTACTGGACCTCGTGTTTACAAATAAACATAAGAACCTCCAAAAAGACTAAGAAATAAAATCTAAAATATCATCCTCAGAAAGAGAAGAGTCACATACAACCTTAGCAGCTCCATTTTCTGAAACAAAGAGAGCAGGAACTGTAGCAATACCATATCTTTTACGTAAAGCTTGAATATCTTCTAGTTCTTCACTATTTTCGCTATTAATATAGAAAATAGTAAGATTTGAATTACGTGCCACATTTGATAATTTAGGTTCAAAAAGTTGACAATATGGACAAGAAGGACGTCCAATAAATAAAATAAATTTTTCAGCTGTATCAATATTCTCCTTAGCCGAAGAAACAGAAATAGGTGTAAAAGCAGATGCAAAATTTGACATAATAATACCTTTCAATTTAAAATACAGTATTATCATATCTGAAATTTAAACTTTTAACAAGTAAATAACTTAACAATAAAAAAACTAGACCTAGGTCTAGCAATGAGAATTATACTCCGCCAGTAGGACTCGAACCTACGACATCATGATTAACAGTCATGCGCTACTACCAACTGAGCTATGGCGGATAAACGCTAAGCGACTACCGTATCTAACAGGGGGCAACCCCCAACTACATCAGGCGTACTAGGGCTTAACTTCTGTGTTCGGCATGGGAACAGGTGTATCTCCTAGGCTATCGTCACTTAACTCTGAGTATTCTCAACTCAAAATTGAACATCTATACTGTATCAAGAAACCAAATCGTTGTCAATATGTCTCAGTTACTTTCTTTGGATAAGTCCTCGAGCTATTAGTATTAGTCCGCTACATGTGTCACCACACTTCCACTTCTAACCTATCAACCTGATCATCTCTCAGGGCTCTTACTGATATAAAATCATGGGAAATCTCATCTTGAGGTGGGCTTCACACTTAGATGCTTTCAGCGTTTATCCCTTCCCTACATAGCTACCCAGCGATGCTCTTGGCAGAACAACTGGTACACCAGCGGTAAGTCCACTCTGGTCCTCTCGTACTAGGAGCAGATCCTCTCAAATTTCCTACGCCCGCGACGGATAGGGACCGAACTGTCTCACGACGTTCTGAACCCAGCTCGCGTGCCGCTTTAATGGGCGAACAGCCCAACCCTTGGGACCGACTACAGCCCCAGGATGCGACGAGCCGACATCGAGGTGCCAAACCTCCCCGTCGATGTGAACTCTTGGGGGAGATAAGCCTGTTATCCCCAGGGTAGCTTTTATCCGTTGAGCGATGGCCCTTCCATGCGGAACCACCGGATCACTAAGCCCGACTTTCGTCCCTGCTCGAGTTGTAGCTCTCGCAGTCAAGCTCCCTTATACCTTTACACTCTGCGAATGATTTCCAACCATTCTGAGGGAACCTTTGGGCGCCTCCGTTACCTTTTAGGAGGCGATCGCCCCAGTCAAACTGCCCGTCAGACACTGTCTCCGATAGGGATAACCTATCTGGGTTAGAGTAGCCATAACACAAGGGTAGTATCCCAACAACGCCTCACTCGAAACTGGCGTCCCGAGGTCATAGGCTCCTACCTATCCTGTACATGTGGTACAGATACTCAATATCAAACTGCAGTAAAGCTCCATGGGGTCTTTCCGTCCTGTCGCGGGTAACCTGCATCTTCACAGGTACTAAAATTTCACCGAGTCTCTCGTTGAGACAGTGCCCAAATCATTACGCCTTTCGTGCGGGTCGGAACTTACCCGACAAGGAATTTCGCTACCTTAGGACCGTTATAGTTACGGCCGCCGTTTACTGGGGCTTCAATTCATACCTTCGCTTACGCTAAGCACTCCTCTTAACCTTCCAGCACCGGGCAGGCGTCACCCCCTATACATCATCTTACGATTTAGCAGAGAGCTGTGTTTTTGATAAACAGTTGCTTGGGCCTATTCACTGCGGCTGACCATAAGTCAGCGCCCCTTCTCCCGAAGTTACGGGGCCATTTTGCCGAGTTCCTTAACGAGAGTTCTCTCGCTCACCTGAGGCTACTCGCCTCGACTACCTGTGTCGGTTTGCGGTACGGGTAGAGTATAATTAACGCTAGAAGCTTTTCTCGGCAGTGTGACATCACTAACTTCGCTACTAAACTTCGCTCCCCATCACAGCTCAATGTTATAGATATAAGCATTTGACTCATATCACACCTCACTGCTTGGCCAGACACTTCCAATCGTCTGGTTTAGTTAGCCTACTGCGTCCCTCCATCACTATATACTCTAGTACAGGAATATCAACCTGTTGTCCATCGGATACACCTTTCGGTCTCTCCTTAGGTCCCGACTAACCCAGGGCGGACGAGCCTTCCCCTGGAAACCTTAGTCTTACGGTGGACAGGATTCTCACCTGTCTTTCGCTACTCATACCGGCATTCTCACTTCTATGCGCTCCAGCACTCCTCACGGTACACCTTCTTCGCACATAGAACGCTCTCCTACCATACCTATAAAGGTATCCACAGCTTCGGTAATATGTTTTAGCCCCGGTACATTTTCGGCGCAGGGTCACTCGACTAGTGAGCTATTACGCACTCTTTGAATGAATAGCTGCTTCTAAGCTAACATCCTAGTTGTCTGTGCAACCCCACATCCTTTTCCACTTAACATATATTTTGGGACCTTAGCTGGTGGTCTGGGCTGTTTCCCTTTCGACTACGGATCTTAGCACTCGCAGTCTGACTGCCGATTATATCTCGTTGGCATTCGGAGTTTATCTGAGATTGGTAATCCGGGATGGACCCCTCACCCAAACAGTGCTCTACCTCCAAGAGACTTAACATCGACGCTAGCCCTAAAGCTATTTCGGAGAGAACCAGCTATCTCCAAGTTCGTTTGGAATTTCTCCGCTACCCACAAGTCATCCAAGCACTTTTCAACGTGCCCTGGTTCGGTCCTCCAGTGAGTTTTACCTCACCTTCAACCTGCTCATGGGTAGGTCACATGGTTTCGGGTCTACGACATGATACTAATGCGCCCTATTAAGACTCGGTTTCCCTACGGCTCCGTCTCTTCAACTTAACCTCGCATCATATCGTAACTCGCCGGTTCATTCTACAAAAGGCACGCTCTCACCCATTAACGGGCTCGAACTTGTTGTAGGCACACGGTTTCAGGTTCTATTTCACTCCCCTCCCGGGGTGCTTTTCACCTTTCCCTCACGGTACTGGTTCACTATCGGTCACTAGAGAGTATTTAGGGTTGGGAGATGGTCCTCCCAGATTCCGACGAGATTTCTCGTGTCTCGCCGTACTCAGGATACTGCTAGGCATAAAGACTATTTCGAATACGAGGCTATTACTCTCTTTGGCCTACCTTCCCAGGTAGTTCTTCTATAATCTTTAAGTCCACGTTGCAGTCCTACAACCCCGAAGAGTAAACTCTTCGGTTTGCCCTCTTGCCGTTTCGCTCGCCGCTACTAAGGCAATCGCTTTTGCTTTCTCTTCCTGCAGCTACTTAGATGTTTCAGTTCACTGCGTCTTCCTCTACATTACCTTAACAGTAATGAGTGACAGGCATTACCTGCCGGGTTCCCCCATTCGGACATCTCTGGATCATTGCTCACTTACAGCTCCCCAAAGCATTTCGTCGTTAGTCACGTCCTTCATCGGCTTCTAGTGCCAAGGCATCCACCGTGCGCCCTTATTAACTTAACCTTATTTTGGTCTTGCGACCTAACTCATTAAATATTCACAGCGTTTCGGTTTATTTTCTTGTTACTATCTATATGTAATTAATTACATATGGAATTTGATATAGATATTCAATTTTCAATGGACAATACTTGAATCTTTCGATTCAATGGAGCCTAGCGGGATCGAACCGCTGACCTCCTGCGTGCAAAGCAGGCGCTCTCCCAGCTGAGCTAAGGCCCCACAAGACCTCTCAAAACTAAATAAGAAACTCAAGTGCATTCCGTTTTTCCTTAGAAAGGAGGTGATCCAGCCGCACCTTCCGATACGGCTACCTTGTTACGACTTCACCCCAATCATCTATCCCACCTTAGGCGGCTGGCTCCAAAAGGTTACCTCACCGACTTCGGGTGTTACAAACTCTCGTGGTGTGACGGGCGGTGTGTACAAGGCCCGGGAACGTATTCACCGCGGCGTGCTGATCCGCGATTACTAGCGATTCCGACTTCATGTAGGCGAGTTGCAGCCTACAATCCGAACTGAGATTGGCTTTAAGAGATTAGCTTGCCGTCACCGACTCGCAACTCGTTGTACCAACCATTGTAGCACGTGTGTAGCCCAGGTCATAAGGGGCATGATGATTTGACGTCATCCCCACCTTCCTCCGGTTTATTACCGGCAGTCTCGCTAGAGTGCCCAACTGAATGATGGCAACTAACAATAGGGGTTGCGCTCGTTGCGGGACTTAACCCAACATCTCACGACACGAGCTGACGACAACCATGCACCACCTGTCACCGATGTACCGAAGTAACTTTCTATCTCTAGAAATAGCATCGGGATGTCAAGACCTGGTAAGGTTCTTCGCGTTGCTTCGAATTAAACCACATGCTCCACCGCTTGTGCGGGCCCCCGTCAATTCCTTTGAGTTTCAACCTTGCGGTCGTACTCCCCAGGCGGAGTGCTTAATGCGTTAGCTGCGGCACTGAATCCCGGAAAGGATCCAACACCTAGCACTCATCGTTTACGGCGTGGACTACCAGGGTATCTAATCCTGTTCGCTCCCCACGCTTTCGAGCCTCAGCGTCAGTTACAGACCAGAGAGCCGCTTTCGCCACCGGTGTTCCTCCATATATCTACGCATTTCACCGCTACACATGGAATTCCACTCTCCCCTTCTGCACTCAAGTTTGACAGTTTCCAAAGCGAACTATGGTTGAGCCACAGCCTTTAACTTCAGACTTATCAAACCGCCTGCGCTCGCTTTACGCCCAATAAATCCGGACAACGCTCGGGACCTACGTATTACCGCGGCTGCTGGCACGTAGTTAGCCGTCCCTTTCTGGTAAGCTACCGTCACAGTGTGAACTTTCCACTCTCACACTCGTTCTTGACTTACAACAGAGCTTTACGATCCGAAAACCTTCTTCACTCACGCGGCGTTGCTCGGTCAGGGTTGCCCCCATTGCCGAAGATTCCCTACTGCTGCCTCCCGTAGGAGTCTGGGCCGTGTCTCAGTCCCAGTGTGGCCGATCACCCTCTCAGGTCGGCTATGTATCGTCGCCTAGGTGAGCCGTTACCTCACCTACTAGCTAATACAACGCAGGTCCATCTTGTAGTGGAGCAATTGCCCCTTTCAAATAAATGACATGTGTCACCCATTGTTATGCGGTATTAGCTATCGTTTCCAATAGTTATCCCCCGCTACAAGGCAGGTTACCTACGCGTTACTCACCCGTTCGCAACTCATCCAAGAAGAGCAAGCTCCTCTCTTCAGCGTTCTACTTGCATGTATTAGGCACGCCGCCAGCGTTCGTCCTGAGCCAGGATCAAACTCTCATTAAAATCTTTAATAATTGTTCGAGCGTTAACTCATTACCGTCGTCTGACGATTTATTCTTGTAAATTGACAGGTTATAATTTCTTCTATCATAACCCTGCACTTGGTTTCTTATTCAGTTCTCAAAGGTCTAAATCGGGAAGACAGGATTCGAACCTGCGACCCCTTGGTCCCAAACCAAGTGCTCTACCAAGCTGAGCTACTTCCCGATAAAATGCACCCTAGAGGAGTCGAACCTCTAACCGCCTGATTCGTAGTCAGGTACTCTATCCAGTTGAGCTAAGGGTGCTCATTATTTTATTATGCCGAGGACCGGGATCGAACCGGTACGAAAGTTTCCTTTCGCAGGATTTTAAGTCCTGTGCGTCTGCCAGTTCCGCCACCCCGGCTCCTCAAGCGAACGACGGGATTCGAACCCGCGACCCCCACCTTGGCAAGGTGATGTTCTACCACTGAACTACGTTCGCATTTTATGCCGGCTACATGACTTGAACACGCGACCCTCTGATTACAAATCAGATGCTCTACCAACTGAGCTAAGCCGGCTAACTTTTCTAATGCGGGTGAAGGGACTTGAACCCCCACGCCGTTAAGCGCCAGATCCTAAATCTGGTGCGTCTGCCAATTCCGCCACACCCGCATATATGACCCGTACTGGGCTCGAACCAGTGACCCATTGATTAAAAGTCAATTGCTCTACCAACTGAGCTAACGAGTCTCAAATATTTCTACTTGAACGGTCCCGACGGGAATCGAACCCGCGATCTTCGCCGTGACAGGGCGACGTGATAACCGCTACACCACGGGACCTATGGGAGTTAACGGGATCGAACCGCTGACCCTCTGCTTGTAAGGCAGATGCTCTCCCAGCTGAGCTAAACTCCCTTTGTGCTAAGCGACTACCGTATCTAACAGGGGGCAACCCCCAACTACATCAGGCGTACTAGGGCTTAACTTCTGTGTTCGGCATGGGAACAGGTGTATCTCCTAGGCTATCGTCACTTAACTCTGAGTATTCTCAACTCAAAATTGAACATCTATACTGTATCAAGAAACCAAATCGTTGTCAATATGTCTCAGTTACTTTCTTTGGATAAGTCCTCGAGCTATTAGTATTAGTCCGCTACATGTGTCACCACACTTCCACTTCTAACCTATCAACCTGATCATCTCTCAGGGCTCTTACTGATATAAAATCATGGGAAATCTCATCTTGAGGTGGGCTTCACACTTAGATGCTTTCAGCGTTTATCCCTTCCCTACATAGCTACCCAGCGATGCTCTTGGCAGAACAACTGGTACACCAGCGGTAAGTCCACTCTGGTCCTCTCGTACTAGGAGCAGATCCTCTCAAATTTCCTACGCCCGCGACGGATAGGGACCGAACTGTCTCACGACGTTCTGAACCCAGCTCGCGTGCCGCTTTAATGGGCGAACAGCCCAACCCTTGGGACCGACTACAGCCCCAGGATGCGACGAGCCGACATCGAGGTGCCAAACCTCCCCGTCGATGTGAACTCTTGGGGGAGATAAGCCTGTTATCCCCAGGGTAGCTTTTATCCGTTGAGCGATGGCCCTTCCATGCGGAACCACCGGATCACTAAGCCCGACTTTCGTCCCTGCTCGAGTTGTAGCTCTCGCAGTCAAGCTCCCTTATACCTTTACACTCTGCGAATGATTTCCAACCATTCTGAGGGAACCTTTGGGCGCCTCCGTTACCTTTTAGGAGGCGATCGCCCCAGTCAAACTGCCCGTCAGACACTGTCTCCGATAGGGATAACCTATCTGGGTTAGAGTAGCCATAACACAAGGGTAGTATCCCAACAACGCCTCACTCGAAACTGGCGTCCCGAGGTCATAGGCTCCTACCTATCCTGTACATGTGGTACAGATACTCAATATCAAACTGCAGTAAAGCTCCATGGGGTCTTTCCGTCCTGTCGCGGGTAACCTGCATCTTCACAGGTACTAAAATTTCACCGAGTCTCTCGTTGAGACAGTGCCCAAATCATTACGCCTTTCGTGCGGGTCGGAACTTACCCGACAAGGAATTTCGCTACCTTAGGACCGTTATAGTTACGGCCGCCGTTTACTGGGGCTTCAATTCATACCTTCGCTTACGCTAAGCACTCCTCTTAACCTTCCAGCACCGGGCAGGCGTCACCCCCTATACATCATCTTACGATTTAGCAGAGAGCTGTGTTTTTGATAAACAGTTGCTTGGGCCTATTCACTGCGGCTGACCATAAGTCAGCGCCCCTTCTCCCGAAGTTACGGGGCCATTTTGCCGAGTTCCTTAACGAGAGTTCTCTCGCTCACCTGAGGCTACTCGCCTCGACTACCTGTGTCGGTTTGCGGTACGGGTAGAGTATAATTAACGCTAGAAGCTTTTCTCGGCAGTGTGACATCACTAACTTCGCTACTAAACTTCGCTCCCCATCACAGCTCAATGTTATAGATATAAGCATTTGACTCATATCACACCTCACTGCTTGGCCAGACACTTCCAATCGTCTGGTTTAGTTAGCCTACTGCGTCCCTCCATCACTATATACTCTAGTACAGGAATATCAACCTGTTGTCCATCGGATACACCTTTCGGTCTCTCCTTAGGTCCCGACTAACCCAGGGCGGACGAGCCTTCCCCTGGAAACCTTAGTCTTACGGTGGACAGGATTCTCACCTGTCTTTCGCTACTCATACCGGCATTCTCACTTCTATGCGCTCCAGCACTCCTCACGGTACACCTTCTTCGCACATAGAACGCTCTCCTACCATACCTATAAAGGTATCCACAGCTTCGGTAATATGTTTTAGCCCCGGTACATTTTCGGCGCAGGGTCACTCGACTAGTGAGCTATTACGCACTCTTTGAATGAATAGCTGCTTCTAAGCTAACATCCTAGTTGTCTGTGCAACCCCACATCCTTTTCCACTTAACATATATTTTGGGACCTTAGCTGGTGGTCTGGGCTGTTTCCCTTTCGACTACGGATCTTAGCACTCGCAGTCTGACTGCCGATTATATCTCGTTGGCATTCGGAGTTTATCTGAGATTGGTAATCCGGGATGGACCCCTCACCCAAACAGTGCTCTACCTCCAAGAGACTTAACATCGACGCTAGCCCTAAAGCTATTTCGGAGAGAACCAGCTATCTCCAAGTTCGTTTGGAATTTCTCCGCTACCCACAAGTCATCCAAGCACTTTTCAACGTGCCCTGGTTCGGTCCTCCAGTGAGTTTTACCTCACCTTCAACCTGCTCATGGGTAGGTCACATGGTTTCGGGTCTACGACATGATACTAATGCGCCCTATTAAGACTCGGTTTCCCTACGGCTCCGTCTCTTCAACTTAACCTCGCATCATATCGTAACTCGCCGGTTCATTCTACAAAAGGCACGCTCTCACCCATTAACGGGCTCGAACTTGTTGTAGGCACACGGTTTCAGGTTCTATTTCACTCCCCTCCCGGGGTGCTTTTCACCTTTCCCTCACGGTACTGGTTCACTATCGGTCACTAGAGAGTATTTAGGGTTGGGAGATGGTCCTCCCAGATTCCGACGAGATTTCTCGTGTCTCGCCGTACTCAGGATACTGCTAGGCATAAAGACTATTTCGAATACGAGGCTATTACTCTCTTTGGCCTACCTTCCCAGGTAGTTCTTCTATAATCTTTAAGTCCACGTTGCAGTCCTACAACCCCGAAGAGTAAACTCTTCGGTTTGCCCTCTTGCCGTTTCGCTCGCCGCTACTAAGGCAATCGCTTTTGCTTTCTCTTCCTGCAGCTACTTAGATGTTTCAGTTCACTGCGTCTTCCTCTACATTACCTTAACAGTAATGAGTGACAGGCATTACCTGCCGGGTTCCCCCATTCGGACATCTCTGGATCATTGCTCACTTACAGCTCCCCAAAGCATTTCGTCGTTAGTCACGTCCTTCATCGGCTTCTAGTGCCAAGGCATCCACCGTGCGCCCTTATTAACTTAACCTTATTTTGGTCTTGCGACCTAACTCATTAAATATTCACAGCGTTTCGGTTTATTTTCTTGTTACTATCTATATGTAATTAATTACATATGGAATTTGATATAGATATTCAATTTTCAATGGACAATACTTGAATCTTTCGATTCAATGGAGCCTAGCGGGATCGAACCGCTGACCTCCTGCGTGCAAAGCAGGCGCTCTCCCAGCTGAGCTAAGGCCCCACAAGACCTCTCAAAACTAAATAAGAAACTCAAGTGCATTCCGTTTTTCCTTAGAAAGGAGGTGATCCAGCCGCACCTTCCGATACGGCTACCTTGTTACGACTTCACCCCAATCATCTATCCCACCTTAGGCGGCTGGCTCCAAAAGGTTACCTCACCGACTTCGGGTGTTACAAACTCTCGTGGTGTGACGGGCGGTGTGTACAAGGCCCGGGAACGTATTCACCGCGGCGTGCTGATCCGCGATTACTAGCGATTCCGACTTCATGTAGGCGAGTTGCAGCCTACAATCCGAACTGAGATTGGCTTTAAGAGATTAGCTTGCCGTCACCGACTCGCAACTCGTTGTACCAACCATTGTAGCACGTGTGTAGCCCAGGTCATAAGGGGCATGATGATTTGACGTCATCCCCACCTTCCTCCGGTTTATTACCGGCAGTCTCGCTAGAGTGCCCAACTGAATGATGGCAACTAACAATAGGGGTTGCGCTCGTTGCGGGACTTAACCCAACATCTCACGACACGAGCTGACGACAACCATGCACCACCTGTCACCGATGTACCGAAGTAACTTTCTATCTCTAGAAATAGCATCGGGATGTCAAGACCTGGTAAGGTTCTTCGCGTTGCTTCGAATTAAACCACATGCTCCACCGCTTGTGCGGGCCCCCGTCAATTCCTTTGAGTTTCAACCTTGCGGTCGTACTCCCCAGGCGGAGTGCTTAATGCGTTAGCTGCGGCACTGAATCCCGGAAAGGATCCAACACCTAGCACTCATCGTTTACGGCGTGGACTACCAGGGTATCTAATCCTGTTCGCTCCCCACGCTTTCGAGCCTCAGCGTCAGTTACAGACCAGAGAGCCGCTTTCGCCACCGGTGTTCCTCCATATATCTACGCATTTCACCGCTACACATGGAATTCCACTCTCCCCTTCTGCACTCAAGTTTGACAGTTTCCAAAGCGAACTATGGTTGAGCCACAGCCTTTAACTTCAGACTTATCAAACCGCCTGCGCTCGCTTTACGCCCAATAAATCCGGACAACGCTCGGGACCTACGTATTACCGCGGCTGCTGGCACGTAGTTAGCCGTCCCTTTCTGGTAAGCTACCGTCACAGTGTGAACTTTCCACTCTCACACTCGTTCTTGACTTACAACAGAGCTTTACGATCCGAAAACCTTCTTCACTCACGCGGCGTTGCTCGGTCAGGGTTGCCCCCATTGCCGAAGATTCCCTACTGCTGCCTCCCGTAGGAGTCTGGGCCGTGTCTCAGTCCCAGTGTGGCCGATCACCCTCTCAGGTCGGCTATGTATCGTCGCCTAGGTGAGCCGTTACCTCACCTACTAGCTAATACAACGCAGGTCCATCTTGTAGTGGAGCAATTGCCCCTTTCAAATAAATGACATGTGTCACCCATTGTTATGCGGTATTAGCTATCGTTTCCAATAGTTATCCCCCGCTACAAGGCAGGTTACCTACGCGTTACTCACCCGTTCGCAACTCATCCAAGAAGAGCAAGCTCCTCTCTTCAGCGTTCTACTTGCATGTATTAGGCACGCCGCCAGCGTTCGTCCTGAGCCAGGATCAAACTCTCATTAAAATCTTTAATAATTGTTCGAGCGTTAACTCATTTCCGTCATCTGACGATTTATTCTTGTAAATTGACAGGTTATAATTTCTTCTATCATAACCCTGCACTTGGTTTCTTATTCAGTTCTCAAAGGTCTTTATCTCTCTTAAGACAACTCCTATATTCTAGCAAATCTAGAATAACTTGTCAACACTTTTTTCGAAGTTTTTTTACTTCTCGTGTTCGCCACCCCTTCCGAAGCAGCTTATTTATAATATCATCTCTGACTTGTCTTGTCAATAACTTTTTAAAAGTTTTGGAACCTTTTCAAGTTTATGGCAAGTCTGTTAAGACAACTTTTATATCTTAACACCTAAATCAATACTTGTCAATAGGGTTTTTGAAAAAATAAAGCAGTACAATCATGTACTGCTAAATAAATTATTTAAAAATTTCTTTTACTTGCATTATAACCATATTTTTCAATGAAATCTTGGCGAAACTCAAGTAAATTGTCATCTATAATAGCTTGTCGTACCTTGGCCATTAAATTTACCAAGAAGTAGAGATTATGATAACTTGTCAGGCGAATTCCAAACGTTTCATCTGCTTTCAACAAATGTCTCACATAAGCACGTGTGTAATTCTTACATGTATAACAATCACACTCAGGATCTATAGGGCTAAAATCTTCTGCATACGACGCATTTTTAACCACGAGACGCCCTTGACTCGTCATACAAGTTCCGTTTCGAGCAATTCGAGTTGGAAGAACACAATCATACATATCAACGCCACGGATAACACCATCAATTAAACTATCTGGTGCTCCTACACCCATAAGATAACGTGGTTTATTCTCAGGAAGCAAAGGTACAGTAAAGTCTAGGACCGCATTCATCTCTTCATGAGTTTCTCCAACCGCAAGACCTCCAATTGAATAACCTGGAAAATCCATAGAAACCAAATCCTGTGCAGATTGTCTACGGAGGTCTTCAAAACCTGCTCCCTGCACAATTCCAAATAGGCCTTGATCATGTGGGCGACGGTGTGCTTTTAGCCCTCGTTCTGCCCAACGACTTGTCCTTTCAATAGAATTTTTCACATAATCGTATGGTTGGTAAAATTGAGGACATTCGTCAAAGCTCATCATAATATCTGAACCGAGATTGTTCTGAATCGAGATCGCTTTTTCAGGAGATAAAAACATCTTACTTCCATTAAGGTGATTTTTAAATGTTACACCTTCTTCAGAAATATTGCGTTTTTCTGCCAATGAATAAACTTGGAAACCACCGCTATCTGTAAGAATCGCTTGGTCCCAATTCATGAATTTATGGAGTCCTCCAGCTTTAGCAACGAGCTCATCACCAGGTCTTAGCCATAAATGATAGGTATTGGCCAAAATAATTCCTGAACCCATCTGTTTTAATTCTTCAGGGGATTGCGTTTTTACTGTAGCTTGGGTGCCTACAGGCATAAACATCGGCGTTGGAAAAGTTCCATGAGGCGTGATAATTTCCCCCAGGCGTGCTCCTGTGTGTTTTTCTTTCTTTATAAGACGATATTTAATAGGAAAATCAGTCATTTATACTCCTTACATTAGGAAAAACAGTCCTAAGTATTTTTTAGTCAGTGGTCATTATCCACAACCGCTTTAGTTTATCAAAAATTACAAGAATTGTCAGCTCTATATTTTCAAACTCTCGATAAATACCATCAAACACCAACACTAACATTCATAGCAAACAAAAAAACAACAGTCTCGAGCACTGTTGCTTTCAATAACGTCTTATGCTGAAAGAACTTTACGTCCTTTACGACGACGAGCTGCAAGAACACGACGTCCGTTTTTAGTTGACATACGGTGACGGAATCCGTGTTTACGTTGACGACGGATTTTACTTGGTTGATAAGTACGTTTCACGTTGAATACCTCCTGATAGATTTTCGTATTCGTTTAGCCGGCTATTTTTGATCAGTTACTAAACATACTATACTATTTTATAGCAATAGCTTAATCTTGTCAAGAATTACTTAGATATTAATTTTATTATATCTTTGAAACCCTTAGGCTGGTGATAATTGTAGACCATATTACTATCCCTATATCATCGCTTGCTCATAACCTTCTTGCTATTTTAGCTATTTTCTTGAGCACCTCTTTTCGCTTATGGTCACCCATATACTCAACAGGTGAAATCTGGGTAACTTTGACCGATTTAATACCACAAGGTTTTAGGACTTGAAATTTTAGAACTTTGCTATAATCTTGAACTAAAGGTAGAACTATCTTTGGTGTATTGTGGGTTGTAATAATCCAAGCTTTCCCAGTCAGTTTACCATCCAATCCACGGGGTGTATTTTCATAGGCAAAACTAGCAGCAAAGACGCGTTCAATAAATCCTTTCAAGATAGCCGGCATTCCACTCCACCAAATTGGAAAAATAAAAATCAACTGATCTGCCCAAATTATTAAATCTCGATAGTCTTTCATAGCTACATCGTGCGCTAGGTCTCTTCTCCTATGCGTTGTATCAAAGCGTAAAACAGGATCGAACCGCTCTTTATACAAATCTAGAACCTTTAACTCATGTTTAGACGATAAATTCTCCTTGACAGTCTCTAGTATAGAGGCATTGTAGCTCTTGTCGTTTGGATGTGCGTAAATAATTAAGGTTTTCATTGTTTAGCTCCTTTAACGTAGATGTCTAACATAGTACTAACAGTCTCTTTAATAGTGTTACTATTGAAATTATCACCAATAGGACTCCTTACCAAAACAGCTAATCCAGTAATAAAACTCCAGATATGAACTAATATTTCTGTCTCACTACCAGAAATGTTCATTTCATTTTTTAGCTTCAAAACCACACTCTTAAAGTGCTCAAATCCTGGTAAATGGGCATTAACAGAGATGCTGTCCTGGGTTAGTTCCATATAATTGAAAGGAAAGTTAATAAACAAGGCCTCAAAACTATTTGTTTCTTTTTGAGCAAATTCCACAAAATTACAACCCATTAATACTAATTGATCCCTTACATCAAGAGAAGAGCCTATTCCTTGTGTCAGATACTTCAAAAAGATCTCAGATAAACGCTCTAAAACTACTTGAAGATATACATCCTTATTTTCAAAGTGCTTATAGGGTGCCCCATGGGTGACCCCACATCTTTGGGCCACCGTTCGGATAGATAGTTGATCGACACCTCTTATTCTTATCTCCTCGACTCCAGTTGCGATTAACTTTTCCTTCAATTCAGCAGTATTACGTTTCATTTTGACTCCCTTTTCCATTTAAGTAGACAGCGGTTACTTTTTATTAAAAGTATACACCGTCTACTTTTAATTGTCAAAAAAACTAGCCTTCAAATAAGACTAGTTTCTGTAAGCAATAACGCTATTCTAATTATACTTTTGTCACAACAACGTAACGATTAGGATCGTCCCCTTCCGAGTGACTTTCAACCCCTTCAATTTGAGAAAGTGCCTTATGGATAATTTTTCGTTCGCTATTCGTCATTGGATCCATAACATACTCTCGGCCTGTTTCTTTTACTTTAGTTGCCGTTTTTTCTGCTAAATCAATCAAAGTCTCTGTGCGTTGCTCCAAATAATCACGAACATTAAGAACAACACTAAAGCGTTTAGAATGACGATCGTGCAAATAATTTTGCGCTAAAAGTTGTAAAGACTTGAGAACCTTGCCATGATAACCGATAACACGACCAGGCTGGTCTGTTTCAATCTGAATGATAATATTGCGACGATTGTGACTAACCTCTAGGCTAGCATCAACATCCATTTCATAGATAATTTTTTCGAGATAAGATAAAACATCATCTGCAGCAGCTTGAATATCTTCTAAATTATTTTCAGAAGAATTATCTGAACTAAACTCAGATGCCACAAAATCACTGAAATCTTCTTCTGGAGTTTCCAGAGTCTGAACTTTAGCGATCGATTCTAGTTGAGGTTCAAGCGAACTTGCCATAAATTCTGTAGCATCCTCTTCTGATGACTCACGTTTAACAGATAGAGGAATAATTGTTGCCTTTGGTTGCTCCTGTTTCTTATCTGGCAACTCTTCACCAAGGTGCTCTGTAGACACTGGTTGCTTTAAGTTTTCTTGTGCAATTTCCTTATTATCTGAAACCGTAACGAGTTTTGTCACTTTATTGAAAGCAATCGTTTCGTCTTTTGGACTTGCAACAGAATCGTCGAATTGTTTTATAGCATCAGGAGCCACTTTAACGGTGTTTTGATCTGCTTCATGAGCTATCTTTTCATTTATTGGTTCAACGCTAACTCGAGCTGGCTTCTTTCCGAACCCTAGAAAACCTTTTTTCTCACGAGAAATCACCTTAATATGAGCCCTCATACGGGGTAAATTAAGATCTTTCAAACCTTTTTCAATAGCTTGTTCGACTGTTCGTCCAGAATAGACAACCATAATAAGCCTCCTTATTTACGTTTATGCGCCTTTTTCTTGGCACGACGAATCTTAGCTTTACGTTCTTTTTCTTCCATTTCCAAACGATTACGTTCTTCGATGATTTTAAACGGATTATTAAAAACCAAAATCTGAATAACTTGGAAGGCGTTTGAAACTGCCCAGTAAAGTGCTACCCCTGAAGAAATCTGAGTTCCAAACCAGAAAATAAAGATTGGAAGCATGATATTCATAACAAGAAGCATTGCACTACGATCTTTAGCTGCCTTATTGGTCAACCAAGTTGAAAGGAAGGTGAAAGCAGCCGCCAAAATCGGAAGAATAAAGTAAGGGTCTTTCTGACCTAGGTCAACCCAGAGGAATGTTCCTTCTCGCAATTCTGGCACTCGCGTGAGCGCTCCATAAAGAGCCATCAAAATAGGAAATTGAATCAAGAGAGGAACAAAGCTTGCGTAAGGATTTACACCATACTCTTTATAAAGATCTTGTTGTGCATAAGCAAGAGCTTCACGATTCTCGCGTCCAGGATACTCACTCTGCAAGCGACGTAACTCTGGCTGCAACTCTTGTAGTTCACGGCTTGACTTAATTTGGCGATTATAAAGAGGAATCATTACCGCACGAATTAAAATCGTGAAAATGATAATCCCTAATCCAATGGAACCACCAAATGAGAGCCCTTGAATAGCCTTCCCAAACATTAAAATGAGACGTTCCCAAAGGCCTGTAGAATGACTTGTAACATCACTTCGTCCACATGCGGACAAAAGCAAGAGAACTCCTGCACCTAAAATAGATAAATTAAGTTTTTTCTTCACTAAAAACTCCTTTTCAATACGATAAAGAACTGCTTGCTTCCATTCATTAAGACTATCTCAAAAATCAGGAATGATCTTAGTTTATCCTACAATGTAAAGAAGCAAAATAATTTTCTAGTCCTTATATAACTTTGCTATTTTTAAGACATGAACGAGATTGCTATAAATGTCTTGATAACTTAGGTCTTCGACACCTTTACGAGCAATAACGACAAAATCTTGATGTTCTAACTGAGATGACATGTCCATCAGTGCATGTCGTAGACGACGTTTTACCCGATTCCGAGTAACCGCATTACCAAGACGCTTACTGACTGACAAACCTACTCTAAAATGAGGCAGATCACGATCCAGACAGTAGACAACAAATTTTCGATTAGCAACACTGTGTCCCGCATCAAATAATGCTTTAAAGTCTTTCTCTTTCTTAACGCGATAAGATTTTTTCAAAATGCGACTCCAAACTCAAAATTAGTACTATTATATCATAAATAGCAAAAAAGCCCAAAACCTTATGGTTAGGGCCTTAGAGACTTATTTTTTTAGAGCTTTTTGAGCTTCTTTGATTTGCCATTTAACCTGGTCAAAACCAGTTCCACCAAGGGAATGACGACGTTCAACAGCTGTATGAGATTTAAGCGTCTCATAGATGTCCTCTTCAATTAAATCTGAGACTCCTTGATAACGTTCGAGAGGAACATCCTGAAGATAATAACCAGCTTTGGTACACTCAAGGACAAGTTTTCCAACAATCTCATGTGCTTCACGGAATGGTAGCCCTTTAGACGCAAGATAATCAGCCAACTCTGTAGCATTTGAAAAATCTTTCTCTGTTGATTCTGCCATATGCTTGTCGTTAACAGTCATTGTATTGAGCATACCTGCGAGAATATCAATAGCAACAGTAATCGTTTCTACCGTATCAAACATACCTTCTTTATCTTCTTGGAGATCTTTATTGTAGGCTAAAGGTAATGACTTCATCACAGTCAATAATCCAATCAGATTGCCATAGACACGACCTGATTTCCCACGAATTAGTTCTGCCATATCTGGGTTTTTCTTTTGAGGCATAATGGAAGAGCCTGTTGAAAAAGTATCTGATAAAGTCACAAACTTAAACTCGTTAGAACACCAGTTAATGATTTCTTCACAAATACGTGTCATATGCATCATTAGAATACTTGAGTTTGACAAGAATTCGAGAATAAAGTCACGATCAGAAACAGCATCCAAGGAATTGCTATATGGCTTTGCGAAGCCCATTAAGTCAGATGTCATATTACGATCAATTGGGAAAGTTGTTCCTGCCAGTGCAGCAGCTCCGAGTGGAGAAATATCCGTATGCTTGATATTAAATTCAAAACGTTCGGCATCACGTGTAAACATGTTGTAATAAGCCATCAAGTGGTGACCAAAAGAAATCGGTTGTGCATGCTGCAAGTGAGTGTAGCCTGGCATAATTGTATAGGTATGTTTGTCTGCTAGGTTGACTAAAGTACCACGTAAATTATCAAGCTTCTCAATAACTTCCACTAATTTAGCTTTCAGATACAAGTGCATATCCGTTGCCACTTGGTCGTTACGTGAACGTGCTGTATGAAGTTTTCCTGCTACTGGTCCAATTTTAGCTGTTAAAAGGCTCTCCATATTCATATGAATATCTTCATTGGAAACATCGAATTCTAGTTTACCAGCCTTATATTCCTCAAGCAGCTCTTCCAAACCCTGTTTAATTTGTAAAGCTTCCTCTTTGGTAATAATTCCTGTCTCACCAAGCATAGTGACATGGGCAATAGACCCTTTAAGGTCAAACTCTGCCATCTTTTGGTCAAAGGAGATTGAAGCACCAAATTCTTCTACCCATTTTTCAAGACTAGCTTCGAACCGACCGCCCCATAGTTTATGATTTTCTGCCATAGTTTTATTTTGAAGATTTCCCTACACTGAGATAATCTTCCATCCTTTCTTAATACTTATAACAAGCAACGACCTCTTGGGTCGCAATAACTTAAATGAAAAAAGCTAGATAGTATTTGTCTAGCTTAATTTGTCTCTCTGGACACTTGTTTTCCTAAATCCCGATCTCAGTCGTAGTTTATTTAGGCTCGTGACGCTTCTCAGAACGCCTTAACGATAATAATATAAGTTATAAGAAAAGAGTATCAGATGTGGCTCCCTGTCCACTTTTATCTGATAAGAAGCATTTTTCTTCTAATATCCTACTTTTCTTATGAAATCTGTCATTAATTGTCAAATGGATGATTAACTTGTGAATTAACCTGAGTTGGAAGACCCCAAAGCTTGATAAATCCGATCGCAGCATCCTGATCAAAGCTGTCCGCTGATGTGTAAGTAGCCAAGTTTTCATCATACAATGAATTAGCTGATTGACGTGCTACAACCTGAGCATGCCCTTTATAAAGTTTGACTTTAGCGATACCATTAACAACTTTTTGTGTTTCCTTAATATAAGCAATGATAGCTTGTGTTGCTGGGCTAAACCACAAAGCATTGTAGATAAGGTTTGACAATTCATTTTCAAGAATTGGTTTGAAATGAGAAACTTCACGTACCAAAGTTAGGTCCTCAATTTCTTTATGAGCTGTCAAAAGCGCAATAGCTCCTGGGCATTCATAAATTTCACGTGACTTGATACCCACAAGACGATTCTCAACGTGGTCGATACGTCCAACACCATGCTTGCCAGCAATAACATTCATTTCTTGGATAAGGTCAGCCAATTTCATTTCTTTACCATTAAGGGCAACTGGTTTCCCTTCTTTAAAGGTTACATCGACATATTCAGCTTCATCTGGTGCAGACTCTGGTGAATTAGTAATTCCAAAAGCTTCTTCTGGAGCTTGATTCCAAGGATTTTCAAGAACACCACACTCGTTAGCACGTCCCCAAAGGTTTTGATCGACTGAGTAAGGATTATCAAGGTCTGCTGGAACTGGAACACCATTAGCCTTAGCATACTCAATTTCTTCCTCACGAGACCATTTCCATTCACGCACTGGCGCTACTACTTTAAGACTTGGATCTAGGGCAGCAATGGCAACTTCGAAACGAACTTGGTCATTACCTTTACCAGTACAACCGTGAGCGATAGTTGTTGCTCCTGTTTCATGAGCAATCTCAACTAATTTTTTAGCAATGATTGGACGGCTAAGCGCTGAAACCAAAGGATATTTTTGTTCATAGTAAGCGTGAGCCTGAAGTGCTGGAAGCACATAGTCTTCAGCAAACTCGTCTTTGACATCAAGCACGTATGACTCGATAGCTCCAACTGTCAAAGCTTTGTCATGGATGAACTCAAGATCTTTACCTTCACCGACATCCATACAAACAGCGATAACATCGTAATCTTTTTTAAGCCATGTAATAGCGACTGAGGTATCAAGACCTCCCGAATAGGCAAGAATAACTTTCTCTTTTGACATAATATTTTCTCTTTTCTTATATTTTCTTGCGGTTGCTATCTCTATCAACCTTACGAGATTTATTATATTGCATATTTATTCACCTGTCAACGGTTTTTTGTTATTTTTTTATATTTATTTCGTTTTTATTTGTTTTTATTTATTATTTCGACCTGAAAAGTGCGTAATTCTTAATTTTTATTCAATTTTATGCAAGGAATGGGTGAAAATAAAAAAACACTCTTGAAACGATACAAATAGATTCAAAAGCATCTTTAACTATCTATCTTCTAAAATGCCAAAAGGCCTGTACAAAGTACAGACCTTTTGAACAACAGCATCATCGGTAGAGAACACAACAGCAATTTTAGATAGAATGAATGAGGGAAATTATTATGTTTAAGGGACTAACTTAAACCATACATTCTTCTTGCTCTCTAACCTTGATTACATTATAGCATGCAATCCCAAAATGTATATCTTCATTTCCTAAAATGTCGAATTTCACTCACAGAATGTATTTTTTATCCCAATCTGCACTAATCCTCTTAAAAACAAAAAAAAGGCTTGATTTCTCAAGCCTATTAATTTCTATAAAAAAGATATGTAATTGGACGAGCGGCCAATAAAAAATGGGGATTAGGAAAAAGTTATATAAAAGTACATTATTTATTTTCATAAAGTGTATGTAGATTTCAATAAGATTGACGATGTCTCATTTCCGAATCACATATCTTGATTATATAATAACTTTTTTCAATTTAATTGTCTATACGATTTCATAGAATGTCGTTTTTTCATCCTGAACTGCATTATTTGTAGTTATTTTTTTATAAATCTCTAAATTCCATCACTAAAGGACATCTATTTTGTGTTTTTACATAATTTGCTCACCTATAAGATAATCAATCACCTATAAAATAAACACATGCTTTTTTAGACTAAAAAGAACATTAGTCGATGACTAATGTTCTTTTACCTCTGACCATTTTTTAAGCAAGGCCTTCATTTTCAAACGTGAAACTGGACAAGAATCACCATTTTCAAAGTAAATCATCAACTGACTCTTATCAATACGAGAAATATTATCCAAATTAACTAAAAACGAACGATGACAAGAAAAGAGTTTTTTATTCACCGAAGTAATATCTCCAAGATTGGCATAAAACTCCAAACGCTCTGTTTTGGTAATCAGCATCACCTTATGAGGTGTCACAGCAGTCGCAAAATAATAAATATCTCTCATAGGGACTTGGATTCGAGACTGTGCTGTTTCAAACACAAATATCTCATCATCATCCACATCTCCAACTTTTTGATTCACAAAAGTCAATGTTTGTTTTAGTTGTTGTTTGAACTCTGCATTAGAAACTGTCTTATCAATAAAATCTAGTGCAGAAACCTTGTATTTAAAACTAATCGGTGCAAACTCTGAGTGAGTTGTCACAAAAATAATAACCGCATTAGCATCTTGTTGGCGAATTTCTGAGGCGACTTCTAGCCCCTTCTTTCGCTCACCATCAATATCAATATCCAAAAGGAAAACCTGATGGTTACCCTTCTCGTTGATACTGGACAATAGTTTGTGGGGTTTAGAAAAAACTTCAAGTTTTCGTACGGAAAACGTGCCCTCTGAAACCAATTCTCTGATGATGTCACTAATACGTGTTTGCTGCATTAAGTCATCTTCTAAAATGTAAATATTCATATTAGGGCCTCATTTCTAGTATTTGCATCATTTTATGATTCTGACTACGGACAGAGAAGGACGTATTCGGATAACGTTCCAAGATATCTTGAACAGCATTAACACCTATACCACCCTCAGGATGAGGAGTCTGGGCACCCATCATTGAAAGTGGAACTTGCTCATCTGCAATTGTACTTTCAATAATAAAACTCTGGCAATCTTCTTCATCAAAATAGGCCAGACTAATGAAACCCTCACTGGCTTTACGAGCACCATGAATAGCATTATCCATGAGGTGACCCAAAACAACAGCTAAATCTAAATCAGTTAGATAGTTATGAGTCACTGGATCTGGAATCTCTGCATGAATATTGAGTCGATACATCTGAGCTTCATGATATTTTGATGAAAGTAGACTATGAATACTTGGGTTTTGGATATTATCCAAATCTGTGACCTGAGTCGAAAAGCTGTGCTGATCTCGATTGACATAAAGATCAACTAAATCTTTTTTGTAAGAACGAATATCTCCTGTTCTTTCGATATCTCTCAAATTATTAAGCAGAAAATTATAGTTAGAGCGAACATGCATCAAGTCTCTATACAAACCTTCCACCCTAGTATTCTCGCGCTTCAAATCATCAAGATAGTTGGCTTGCTTCATCGCCAAATCCTGCTCTATTTTTTCCTTAGCAAACTGGTTCACAGCTCCTAGTACAAAGAGGAGTAAGTAGAGATATCCCATTACCAATGGCACACGAAACCTACTCTCAAGATGTAACTCTGGAAAATAAGTATCAAATGTCGACACCAAAAAGATAACTAAATAATAAAGCAAAAGAAGCATGTTGACCAAACCCAGACGGTTCTTTTTTTCTTGTTGGGTCGCAACTTTCAAGATATCTGTAAAATCTAGACGTAAAATAAAATCTACTATTCTGACCGTCAACATGACAAAGGAAAGTGGTACCATAGACCACCAAATATTGTTGTTTAAAGTAGCAGCAGTTATGCCAAGTATCGGCGGGAAGAAGAAGGTAGCCAAAAAACGTCTTGCCAAATCGACTAGTACCACCGGGTAAAAACCTAGAAAAAAGCGCTCTACAGAAGTGACACTTTTATTCAGTTGATAACTAAATGTCAATGTTACAATGGCTACTAAGGGAGGTACTATGCCTATATAGCGTCCAATGAGTTGTCCCCAAATGCATAGAGCAACATCAAATAACAAATAAAGCATACGATTTTTAAGATTAGTGTTTTGCCCACCAATACGTAAGTAGATATCCCAAATAATGACAAACATCAAAATTTGAAATAAGATGTTACCCAGCATAGTTATCCTCCTTTCTACGATTATAGTCCTACCGTAACAATTTGATAGGTTTTAAATAATTCTTTTTTATTTGTTAAACCGATACCGTTTGACCAGCAAAACTGAGCAAAATCACGACTAATAGTCAGACTATCGTCGAGCTTCGGATCAGCTTCCTGGTTAGTATTCTCAAGAATAAAGCTGAGATTGCCATCCTCATTCTGTTGAATAAGGAAACCAATATCTGTCTCCGGTTCCTTGGCCCAAAGTTTTTCAGCTAAGTTCATGCAACGTTCTAAAACTCTAATAAGAACTGCAATATTTAAATTGTTAGGATAAGCATCAACGTTGACATCCAACCTAACGGTGATACCCTTTTGTTCCAAAGGAATGATTTGGTTTACAATCCAACTTCTTAATACCGGATAAGGAATCTCGAACAGAGGAGCCAACTTATCATTTAAGTCCAAATTATCAAGTTTAAGATGATTCAAATGCTCATGATAAACAGATAAAACCTCTGATAATTGATTTTTAGCCAATGGAGTCTCAAGAGCTACCAAAAGACTCTCAAAATCTTTTTCAATAGGCTTTACTTTTGTAAAAAGATCCTCAATATGTTTATTATAGACTTCCAAGTTATAGACATAGGTCTCCACAGCTTCCTTACTACGTTCTCTGACAAATTTATGAGAATAGCGGTTCAAGGTTGTTACCATTAGGAGATAAACTGCCATTGCAATAAAAATTGGCCCTCCCACATTACTACCTGTTGATACCAAAATAGTACTACAAGTAATGTAGAGTGCAAAGGTCAGATCAACGGCTATCAACAGACGTTCACGACCACGTGAATAAATCAATTCCTTGACCTTATCAACATCTGAACTGGAAAGATAATTGATATAGAGAAAGAATGGGTAAATCAGTACAAAAGATAACAATTTGAGGAAGAAGTTTTCTTGAATCTCACTCAAAGTCATATTTGTAAACAGATTATTGAATACATAAAATGGGGTAAAGGTAGCAAATAAATCTGTAAAAATAACCGAGAAAGCTCCAAAAAAGAGGCTTGCCCAGAGCGTCAAACGATGTTCCCGCCGTTCCTTTAAGGCCAAAGCTAAAAAGATAACAACTTGATAATAGAAGCCATCACCCTTACCAAGTGATACCACTATACCTAAGAGACTTAAACAAAATACTTTCCAGTAAGCTAGTGTGCTCCTTGTTAGTTTTTTATAAATAAACCAGGTAATATGAAAACTAATAATTTGAATAATACTATTTTCAAGGGATACCATGGTCCAAAGTTGTAAGTTCATGATAATATTTCCTGTTTATACTCAAGAGACATTTTCGTCATCTTCTTCAATGAGTTCTTGACCCGCCTTTTTCAAAATATCCTGATAGGTTTGTTCAATAAGGTCAAAATCCCCACTATCAATACTTGTCTGCATACTAATGAGTATGTTTTCATAATCATGTTTAAATGAGCGTACACTCTTATAGGCAGTTTCGATTTTTTCATTATTAGCTTCCAGACTCCTCAAATGCTCCTCTTGTTCTCTAAGAATTTTACTATCACGAACATCTTTACCGTAGGAAACAAAACGAACAAGAATATACATGTGTATAAGAAAACCAACCCAAATATAAATTTGAGGGTAACCCGGGAGATAGGTCTGACTCAGGAGCAAGGAGAATATCTCCTGTTTAAAGAGGATAAGCAGATAACTGATAATTAAAATATGATCAACTTGCAAGAGCATGCTCTTATATTTATCCTGCAAGTCCTGATATGGTTCCTTAAAAAAGCTATCTAAACCGAACATTTTTTGCAAGCCTAGAAAGAAAGGAAGAACAACACTATCTACAGCCAAGATTCCTAAATGGTTTGGAACCAACTCAACCGGCTTATTAAAGAAAACTCGGAAAAGATAAAAACTAAAGAAACTTGTAATCAGGGTCCAAAAGACAGGGGCAAAGAAAGCATAAAAATACTTTTCTTCTCGTAAAGCCTGAGGTTTTTCAAGAAAAATAAAGACTAGGAGATAGATTGCATCTGGAATATCAATTTGCCATAGCACCTTGGCTAACCACTTAACGGCAGTTACTACGATTACATAAGGAATATAACGGTAAGTAAAAACATCTAGATAAGCCATTCTAGCTAAAATCACAAGATGTGAAACGACAACAACCAAAGCAATAAGGCCATCAATCGCAAGTTGCATATGCTTTTCCCCTTTCTATTTTCCCTTATCCTCCACAAATATTGTCTTTGATTTATCAATTATCCTGAAAAGAGAGGACCTGGGTAAAATGATGGTCACAACTACGAGTCTCAAGATTTACTTTTGGATAGCGATTAAGTATATCTGCGACCTTAGACAAACCAAGACCTCGGCCTTCACCTTTGCTAGAAACCCCTTCATCAAAAATCCTTGACACAGGAATACGTTCTTCTCTGGTTGTATTATCAATAACCAAGATAAGATAACCTTGATTTTTAAAGAAGGATATGGTTAAAGTAGGATTTTCAGAATCCACTGCCGACTCAATAGCATTGTTTAAGAAGACAGAAGAAATCACAACCAAATCTAAGGCCTCTATCTGAGTTGACGATATAACATCTGGTAACTCCAAATTGACCTTAATTCCTAAGTTCTCTGCCTCAAGCACTTTAGCAGAAAAGAGACTCTTGAGAGACGTGATTTCTAAGTTGATCAAACGTGACAATTCATAATTTGACAAAGTTAAGCTATTTCCAGATTTCTCTAAAAGCTCTGCATACTCTTGTTTCAAAGCAGGTAAGTCTCGACGTTGGATACTAACCTCCATTGTCTTAAGTCCTTCAAGATAATCCTTCTTCACCTGAGAAATATCATTATAGAGATTTTCTAAACGGTGGCTATATTCCTCTAAACTTTCCTCATGTCTAGCCATTTCTTCGGCCAACTGGTTTTTCACTCTTCTCTTAGAATAGATATTAAGCTGAGCAAAGAGCAAAATAAAGAGAATGGAGTAAACAATCGTAATACTGCCCGCTAAATAAATAAAGAGGCCTGTGTAAGGAAAGATGTTACTGGCATAGAAAATAATTAAAGATAAAACAATATAAGCCAGAGTAACCCCAACCAATAAGCGTTGCCTAACTTGGTAAGTATGGTTATTTCCCATAACATTGAGAGCACCAAAGTCAATAAAGAATACTTTGACAATCAGATGAAAAATTGGATAAATCAAGAGATAAGACAAAGCAATAAGTACTGGGGTATCCTTGACCTGTAAATAATTAATTTGAAAAATCCATGGGAAAAAGTAAAGTTGAAGCAGTTTCGAGGTGACTTCAACAAAAACCCACGGCAAAAAGGTGAAAAGAAAAGAATTCTTTTCACTACTTGATATTTTATTTAAGAAAAGATAGCAGAACAAAAGTGCTAAGAGCGACCCTGTAATGCCTCCGACAAATAGAGAGAGCAAGAGACTCCCTGCGATAAACCAGCATTTACTCTTCCAAGTTTTGAGCAAACCTGACATATCGTGACTAACAATTAAAATAGCCAATAGACGTAGAACCGTAAACAAAACGATCATCTCTAGACTCCCCCTTTCCTTTCAAAAATCAACCTACTTTATTGTAACATAAATATATAATTTAGCGTCATTCCTATTAGAAAAAGCTAAAAATATAAATTTATTTTTCTCGGTTAAGAACAATCAATTATTAATATGAGCGTCAGACCATTTCCCATATCCCCTACTTTTTATCAACATTAAAAAGAGCTTAGAAAAACTAAGCTCTTTAACTGACTCATACCTTCTTTTTATGGGTACATGCCAATGACGTAGTAGAAATACCAACCAAATCTTCTCATAACGCTCACTCCTCCCTACTTTTTATTACCAATCTATTATAAAACTAATTTAAAGTTTTGAAAATGATGATATGATTACGAAATATCATCATTATATTACAAATACACTCTTAGTAATACCCCATTAATTGCTGATACATTGTTTATGTACATTCGAAAACCCAACAATTGTTGGGTTTGTTTTTATAATGTTGCAAGAACTTGATCAATATGTTTGATTGATTTTTCACGACCGAGCAAGAAAATAGTGTCTGGCAATTCTGGACCGTGCATTTCTCCTGAAACAGCAATACGGATTGGCATGAAAAGGTTTTTCCCTTTGATTCCTGTTTCTTTTTGAACAGCCTTAATCTGAGGGAAAATGTTTTCAACAACAAACTCATCATCAGACATAGCTTCGAGTTTGGCTTTAAAAGCCTCAAGTACTGTTGGTACTGTTTCACCAGCCATAACTTCTTTTTCAGCCGCTGTCAATTCTGGGAAATCTTCAAAGAAGAGATCTGTAAGAGGGACAATTTCTTCTGCAGCTGTCATTTGTGGTTTGTAGAGTTCCACTAATTTTTCAGCTTTATCTGTTAAGCGACCAGCTTCTTCCAAGAAAGGTTTGCAAAGAGCAAAGACTTTATCGAAATCTGCATTCTTAATGTAGTCGTTACTCATCCAATCCAATTTCTTCTGATCAAAGGCCGCTGGTGACTTACTTAGACGGTTTTCATCAAAAAGTTTAATGAGTTCTTCACGAGAAAAGATTTCGTCTTCACCGCCAGGATTCCAACCAAGAAGAGCAATGAAGTTAAAGACTGCTTCTGGAAGATAACCTTTTTTACGGTAGTCTTCGATAAACTGAAGGGTGTTAGTATCACGTTTAGACAACTTCTTACCAGTTTCAGAATTGATGATAAGGGTCATGTGCCCAAACTCAGGTGCTTCCCAACCAAGAGCTTCATAAACCATGAGTTGTTTTGGTGTATTGGCAATATGGTCATCTCCACGTATAACGTGTGAGATTTGCATATCGTGGTCATCAACAACTACCGCAAAGTTGTAAGTTGGGTAACCATCTTTCTTCTGGATAACCCAATCGCCACCGATATTACCACCTTCAAATTCGATATCTCCCTTAACGATATCATGCCATTTATAAATTCCTGACTCATTAACCGCCAAACGAACTGTAGGAACAATACCTGCTGCTTCACGTTCTGCGATGTAGGCAGCTTTTTCTTCTTCAGTCATACCAAGGAACTCGTTAATATAACGAGGTGTTTCACCTGCTGCTTCTTGACGTTCACGCTCAGCAGCCAACTCTTCTTCAGTTACATATGACTTATAGGCTTTACCTTCTGCCAAAAGTTGATCAATATATTTTTGGTAAAGTGGCAAACGCTCTGATTGACGATAATTTGCATGTGTTTCAGGACTTTCATCCCAGTCAATCCCCAACCAACGCAAGTTATCAAGCTGTGAACGCTCACCATCTTCAACGTGACGTTTACGGTCAGTATCTTCAATACGGATAATGAAAGTACCGCCATGATGACGTGCATAGAGGTAATTAAACAATGCTGTACGGGCATTACCAATGTGTAGAAGTCCTGTTGGACTTGGTGCGTAACGAACGCGGATATCTTTAGCCAAGATAAATCTCCTTTTTATGTTTCATTCTTCAGTCTTTGGATACCTATTGAACCTAAAGTCCCTCCCTTAGGATTAACCTTAAGATGATAAGTACCCGTAGGTAACTCTAGCCTTCAAACTTTCCAAATAAAAATCTAGAAGCGAGTACCAATCTTTCTTATTATATCACAATCTAGGGGTGGTTCGAGAAATTTTGTTAAAAAAACGACTACCTAAAGGTAGACGTTTTCGATAGATTACTTAACGTGTTTAGCAAGATCTTTTTGAGCTTTGTCATTAGATTTCGCTCTTTCTTTAAGCCAATCTTTATAAGCTGAGTCGTATTGTTTCTTAGTTACAATATCATCTTGAGATTTAAGATACTTGAAGTAGTATGTAGAACCTTTATCACCAGCTTGAGCATATGCTCCTGAGAATGGCTTAATACGAGAAATTACAGCGGCTGCACCATTATAAGTAGTCGTTGGGATATAAAGTGCACTATCCGTCAACCATGCCTGAGCTTTTGCATATTTTTCATAACGAGCCGTCAAGTCTGTTGTTTCCTTAGAAGCATCATCAACCAATTGGTCATATTCTTTAAGACCTACTTTTTGAACCGCTTGACTATTTGGATCGTCATAACCCATGAAAGATTTAGTATTTTCACTATTTGTAGTCTTCAAGACATCAAGATAAGTTGATGGATCAAGGTAATCAGGCTCCCAAGCCACACCTACTGACAAGTCCCAATCCTCTGCAGCTGCATTTGAAGCAGAGTAGGTAATATTATAGAAATCATCAGTTGACAATTGGTGAAGATCAAGTACAACATTATCTTTTCCAAGAGCGGATTCAATAGATTGTTTAAGTGACTGCACTTGATTCACAAAGATTTTATTTGACTGATTGACAGGAACATCCAAATGGATTGGGAACTGAACCCCTTCTGCTTGAAGAGCTTCTTTAGCTTTAGCAAATTCAGCCTTAGCTTTTTCTGGATTATAAAGACCATCTTGACTATCTGCAAGATTCACACCAGACCACTCATCACCATAGCTTGGTAATTGATCCATTACCATAGTTCCGAAATCTTTACCATCTGCTTGAACAAAGTCTGGTTTAACATAGATATTACGAACGGCAGTACTACCACCCTCTTTACCGTTAAGTTGTGCAGCATAATTCGTACGGTCAATAGCAAAACCTAATGCCTGACGGAAATCTTTGTTAAGAAGAGCTGTCTTAGTTGATGTCTTTTGCTGGTCATTTTCTTTAGATGTATGACCATAAGTTTGACGATCGATATTAATACCGACACCTTCTACAGCTGCTCCAGGTTGTGTATAGAAAATATTGTCTTTGTACTGTTTTTCAACTTTAGAATAGTTTGAACTAGTTGGGTATAGACGAGCTAAGTTATAGACTCCATCTGTGAAGTTACGTTCCAAGGATTCTTGGTCTGTACCATCATCGTAAGTCAATTTAACTGTATCAAAGTAGACATTATCCTTATCCCAATAGTTTTCATTCTTGGTGAACTCAATAGATGATTTCGTTGTCAAAGATTTAAGAAGGTATGGACCGTTATAGAGAATAGAAGTCGGATCTGTTGACTTACCAAAGTCTTTACCTTTAGATTTCAAGAATTCTCCATTAACAGGCCAAGTAACAGAGTAGGTCAATTTTGAATTCCAATAAGGTTCTGGTTGACTAAGCGTATATTGCAAGGTGTAATCATCAACAGCCTTGATACCTACATTTGAAAAGTCCTTGTTGGCACCTGAAAGGTAATCATTCAAGCCCTTAACTGAGTTTTGTAGCAAATAAATCGCTTCAGAATTTGTATCCGCAGCATGCTTAAGTCCTGTCACAAAGTCTTTAGCTGTTACATTGGCATATTCTTCGCCGTCTGAAGTGTACCATTTGATACCCTTACGAATCTTGTAAGTATAGGTCAAACCATCTTGAGAAACAGACCAGTTTTCAGCGACAGAAGGTTTTAGATTCCCGTATTGGTCATTTTCAAACAAACCATCAACACCGTTACTAACGGCTGTCGTCATATTTTTCTTATTTGTAGAAACATAGTCTAGGGTTGCAGGATCGCCACCGTAGACATAATTATAAGTCTTACCAGACGTCTTACTTGATGACGAGCAAGCCGTTAAAACACCTACAGATAACAGGCCTACGGCTGCCAGTAAAAATACCTTACTCTTTTTCATTCATTGCCTCCTTAAATTCGCAACGTAAAAAGTTCAAAAATCAATAATTATGTGTATACGCTTAAATTATACCATAAATTCGAAAAAGCAACACTACTTTCTGAATATTTTTTATTTTCTACTCAAATTTCGTGTTTAGACCAAGAAAAAAACCTATCCGAAGATAGGCCCTTTACTACTCTTACAATGAGTTAGGATCAACTTTGATACCAGCACCTTGTGTAGTAGTGATTGAAAGGTTTGTGATGTATGTACCTTTCGCTGTAGCTGGTTTAGCTTTTTGGATTGCATCGTTAAATGCTTTGAAGTTTTCAACCAATTTTTCAGTTTCGAATGAAACTTTACCGATGATAGCTTGTACGTTACCTGCTTTATCAGCACGGTAAGTGATTTTACCACCTTTAGACTCTTCAACTGCTTTAGCAACGTCCATAGTTACAGTACCAGTTTTAGGGTTTGGCATCAAATTACGTGGTCCAAGGACACGTCCAAGACGACCAACGATTGCCATCATGTCTGGTGTTGCAACAACAACGTCAAAGTCAAGCCATCCACCGTTGATTTTAGCAACGAGTTCGTCTTCACCAACGAAGTCAGCACCTGCTGCTTTAGCTTCTTCAGCTTTAGCACCACGAGCAAATACAAGAACGCGTTGAGTTTTACCAGTACCGTTTGGCAATACCATTGCTCCACGGATTTGTTGGTCAGCTTTCTTAACGTCGATGTTAAGGTTGTATGATACTTCAACAGTAGCATCGAATTTTGCGAAGTTAGTTTCTTGTGCAAGAGCTACAGCTTCTTCTACGCTGTAAGCTTTTGTGCTGTCGATTTTCTCAAGAGCAGCACGCATTTGTTTGCTTTTTTTAGCCATGTTAATTATTTCTCCTTGTGTAATGTGGTCATAACGACTTTCATCTTCCACGTCACTCAGCGAAGTGAGACGACGTCTGTGGTTTTCTTGTTAACTGAATTAGTCAGTAACAGTGAATCCCATTGAACGTGCAGTACCTTCGATCATACGCATAGCTGATTCGATGTTTGCAGCGTTCAAGTCAGGCATTTTAGTTTCAGCAATTTCTTGTACTTGTGCACGAGTTACTGAAGCAACTTTAACTGAGTTTGGAGTACCTGAACCTTTTTCAACACCTGCAGCTTTTTTCAAAAGAACAGCAGCTGGTGGTGTTTTAGTGATGAAATCAAATGATTTATCTTCATACACAGAGATAACAACTGGGATGATCATACCAGCTTGGTCAGCTGTACGAGCGTTAAACTCTTTAGTGAATCCCATGATGTTGATTCCGGCTTGACCAAGAGCTGGTCCAACTGGTGGAGCTGGAGTCGCTTTACCAGCAGGAATCTGAAGTTTTACGATGTTTTCGACTTTTTTAGCCATTTTGTAATTTCCTCCTATTGTGGTTTTGGCGGTAAGTAAGTTTTGTTACCTCCCACAAGTATGTTTTTACATACCTTATCTATTATACAGAAATTCTTTTTAGATGCAAGAATTTCTTATTAAGTTTAGGAAAAAATTTACATAAAGGGCTTTTCGAGGTAAAATAGACTTATGATTCTATATAAATTCTTTGCTATAGCATTTTTGATTCTAACACCTATCTTTGCTTTTATTATCCACCGCTTCTTCAGTTTAAAATACCTCGGGCTTAATTTTGCTGACCTTACCTTCCCTCTTTATTTTATTGAGGTAGTTGCTGTGTCAGCCCGTTTCTTTACCCATAGCTTTTTGCCTTACATCACCATTTTATTATCCTTGGCGGCTATAATTATCACGATTCAAATGCTGAGAAAAACACAATCCTTTAAATTTAAACGTTTTCTTAAGTTGTTCTGGCGTATCAGCTTTTTTATCACCAGTCTTTTCTATTTGGGGACCGTGATTCTCATTTTTATTGTTTCTTAAAAACTAGATTAACTCAGCAGATTTATTGTGTGCTGAGTTTTTTATGTCAAAACATGAAAAAAGCAGGCAACCATGCCTGCTTAACTTCTCGGTATTAGGGTTGAACTTGAGTCATTCGGCCAGTATCTACATCATAAACCGCACCGGAGATGATAACATCCTCAGGGATAAGCGGTGACTGACGAAGAATGACCATATCTTCACGAACACTCTCTTCCACATCTGTGAATGGAAGAAAATCTTGATCAGAAACATCAACACCAAGTTCTTTATTGAGATAGGCGGTAAACTCATCGTTCTTAAAGGTCTGAGCACCACAATCTGTATGGTGAAGAACTACGATTTCTCGCGTCCCCATCTGTTGTTGAGAAATGACCAAAGAACGAATCATATCTTCCGTCACACGACCACCCGCATTACGCAAAATATGAGCGTCACCTAGTGCCAACCCCAAGGCCTGAGCAACGTGAAGGCGTGAATCCATACAAGTCACAATAGCCACCTTAGTCTTTGGTTTCAAGGGAAGATGGGCTGTCCCGTGGAGGTCAACATAGGCTTTGTTGGCATTGAGAAAGTTTTCAAAATAAGACATAATAACTCACTTTCTAATGAAGAAAATAATTTGACTATCAAATTATTTACACACTATCTTATCATCTTTTTATTAACTTGTCAGCTATTGAGTTCGCAACATAAAAAAGGAGAATAAATGCTAACAAGCATCCATCCTCCTTCAATTTATATTATGAACGTTTTGGCAAGTATCTATTAAGCAAGCCTGCAAAGGTTTGAAGATTGAGACTTTGAACATAAATTTCACCTGTTCCTCTAAAGGTATTAACAACACCCTCTCCTGTCCCAATCGACTGCCAGAAACCATTTTCTAGGTGAATATTATAATCAAGTGTCTGACTCCAGGCAACGACATGAGCATTATCAATAGTCACTTCTTGATTGTTTAGCTCAATTTTTTTAATAGAGCCGTAAGCATTTGCCAAGAGAGTTCCTTGGCCTTGGGTAGTCATTACAAAGAAACCACCCTGACCACCAAAAAGAGCCTTACCAACAGACTGGAGCTCCATTGTATAGTAAGCTGTGCCATCAAGTGCTAGAAAGGCACCGTCGTTGAGTCGGTACTGTTTTTCACCTAAATAAAGTGGAATCACTTGACCTGGAGAATCAGGGGCCAAGGCTATATAGCCATTATTGGACTGCGAGACAACCTGAGTAATAAAGCTACTTTCGCCCGAAACCATTGAACGCCCAACTGCTTTTACAAAGCGACCTAAACCTGATCCACTGGCATTTAATTTGGTACTCAGTGTCACATTCGGTGTGTGATATACCATACTGCCACGCTGGATAAAGACTGTCTCACCTTGATTAAGAGATAACTCTACTAGCGGGAACTGCATGTTGCTGTCTGTGAAAAATTGCATAATAAATACCTCCCTATCCTTATGAAAAGTATAGCATCGAATAGGTATTTTTGCAAGCGCTTCCAAACACTTGTTTTGAGGCCTCTTTTTAAGAAAAGACTTTTTTGAGTACTTCTCCTACCGTCGTGACCCCAATAACCTGGATACCTTCTGGAATCTTCATGCCATGAAGCGAATTTTTAGGAGCATAAATCTTAGTAAAACCTAATTTAGCAGCTTCATTAATACGCTGTTCAATGCGAGTTACTCGGCGAATCTCTCCAGTCAACCCAATTTCTCCTATAAAAGCTTCTTGTGGATTGGTTGGAAGCTCCTTGTAACTAGAAGCAATCGCAACGGCTACAGCAAGGTCAATAGCTGGTTCATCCAATTTGACACCGCCAGCTGATTTTAAATAAGCATCTTGATTTTGGAGAAGAAGGCCACAACGTTTCTCTAAAACAGCCATAATGAGGCTGACACGGTTAAAGTCCAGTCCCGTCGTTGTCCGCTTGGCATTACCAAAGACGGTTGGTGTCACCAAGGCTTGAACTTCAGCTAAGATAGGTCTGCTACCTTCCATTGTCACAACAATGGCAGAACCTGTAGCACCGTCTAGGCGTTCCTCTAAGAAAACCTGGCTAGGATTTAGCACCTCTACCAAACCACCAGACTGCATCTCAAAAATCCCAATCTCATTGGTTGAACCAAAACGGTTTTTGACTGCTCGTAAAATACGGAAGGTATGATGACGTTCCCCCTCAAAATAGAGCACAGTATCCACCATGTGTTCCAACATACGTGGTCCAGCCAGTTGTCCCTCCTTGGTCACATGCCCAACAATAAAAGTGGCAATGTTATTGGTTTTATCAATCTGCATGAGTTCAGCAGTTACTTCACGAACCTGAGATACAGAACCTTGAACGCCAGAAATCTCTGGACTCATGATGGTCTGAATAGAGTCGATAATGAGGAAATCGGGTTTTATGGCCTCTACTTGACTGCGAACGGCTTGCATATTGGTCTCAGCATAAAGATAAAATTCGTTATCAATATCACCTAAACGTTCGCTCCGCAATTTGATTTGCTCGGCAGATTCTTCTCCAGATACATAGAGGACCGTACCCTTGTTAGCCAGTTGCGTTGACACCTGTAAGAGGAGGGTTGATTTCCCTATCCCTGGATCTCCTCCAATAAGAACCAGACTGCCCGGAACCACACCGCCACCTAAAACACGGTTAAACTCGTCCATATCAGTCTTTATGCGGGCATAATTGATTGAAGAGACTTCTTTTAATTTAGTTGGTTTAGACTTTTCACCCGTCAAACTGACACGGGCATTTTTCACCTCCTGCACCTCAACCTCTTCTTCAAAAGAGGACCAAGAAGAACAGTTGGGACAGCGCCCTAGATATTTGGGTGAATTGTAGCCACATTCTCGACAAACAAAAGTTGATTTTTTCTTTGCTATGATAATTCTCCTTCTACGATTACTCCGACAGAATGCCACTTATGCAATGTTTTTGTAAATTTCTTCTGGTTGGCAACTCCGACAGCGGACAAATCGACAGAAACCTGATAATTCTCCTTGACAGCTGCCAAAATGGAAGCCTTGACACAGCCATTGCCATCTACCCCTATAAACTCTAAGCTTTTAGCAGCATTCCCCTCCAGAAACTCTTTTAAATCCAGATTGGTAAAGCAAGAAGCCCGACGCTTCTCAAAGATACGAGAAGCTACAAGCAGCAAGCCGGTCGCAAATTTCTTCTTTCTATCTTTTCTCTCCCAGAAAAAACGATTGAGAATATAGATAACCCGGTCGCTGGGATAGCTAGCAATTTTGTCATTTACAGCTGCAGTCAGTTCTTCATGATATGCTTTTCCTACAGCAACATAATCTGACTGCATATCTACAACTAATAAATAGTCTGCCATATTCTTTCTCTATTTCCCTGTCGATCCGAAACCACCTGTACGAACACCGTCAGCTTCATCTCCATCTACAATTAAGAAGGGCATAAAGACACCTTGAACGATGCGTTCGCCAACTTCAAGAGTCACGGGCTGATCCGTAATATTTTTCATCTGGGCGAAGATGTGACCCTCATTCCCTGGATTTCCATAGTAATCGCCATCAATAACCCCCACAGAGTTGATCAAGACCAGACCTTTTTTGCGAGGATTAGAAGAACGATCATAAAGATAAAGCACCTCACCCGCTTGCATATAAGCCTTGACCCCAGTTGGGACGAGGACGATTTCTCCTGGTGCAATCACTGTGCGCTCTGCCACCTTTAAGTCGTAGCCAGCTGCATGGGCTGTCTCCCGTTTTGGAAGCAAGTCCTGATTGGTATAGGTTGATACAAGTTCAAATCCACGAATTTTTGTCATTATTTTTCCTTTCGATACATCTATAAATTAATTCTTGTAAAACTAGCTATGCTAGCTTCAGACTTTTAAATCTATCCTATTATAATCTATTCGAAATAAGATGACAAAGGTAATAGTCTAATCACTTTCTCATTAAACGAAGATTGACTTTTAACTAGGAAAACGCTAACATAGTAATAGATATAATACTTTTAAGGAGAATTGTCATGAAATTCATCGGACTTGTTGGTACGAATTCAAAACGTTCAACTAATAGACAATTATTGCAATATATTCAGAAACATTTTGCAGATAAGGCAGACATCGAACTTGTTGAAATCAAAGACCTCCCTGTCTTTAACAAACCCGCTAACAAACAATTGCCAGAAAGTGTCCTTGAAATCGTTAAAAAAATCGATGAGGCTGATGGGGTTATTATTGGAACACCTGAGTATGACCACTCAATTCCAGCTGTTCTCATGAATGCTTTAGCTTGGGTCTCATACGGTGTTTTCCCTCTTTTGAATAAGCCTGTTATGATTACAGGAGCATCTTATGGAACTCTAGGAGCTTCTCGTGCACAGCTACAACTTCGTCAAATTTTGAATGCTCCAGAAATCAAAGCTAATGTGCTTCCAGACGAATTCTTGCTTTCACATTCCCTTCAAGCTTTTGATAGCAATGGTGATTTAGTTGACCTCGATGTCATCAAAAAATTAGATGCTATTTTCGATGACTTCCGTCTCTACGTCAAAATTACTGGTAAACTCTCACATGCTACAGAGTTATTACATAAAGAAGCTGAAGACTTCGACTGGGAAAGCCTATAGGACAGGAGAATAGAAACTATGAAATTTGTTGGACTCGTTGGAGCAAATTATGATCAATCATATAACCGTAAACTGCTCGAATTTATCAGAAGACATTTTAAAATTAAATTTGAACTTGAAGTTTTGGAAATTGATGAAGTTCCTATGTTTAACCAAGATGAAAAATGGGATGAAAGTTTCCAACTTCGCTTACTTAATAACAAAATTACACGCGCTGACGGTGTCATCATTGCAACACCTGAGCACAACCACACTATCTCTGCAGCACTTAAATCAGTATTAGAGTGGCTATCATTCGAAGTGCACCCTTTTGAAAACAAGCCTGTAATGATTGTTGGTGCTTCTTACTACGACCAAGGGACTTCACGTGCCCAAGTGCATTTGCGTAAAATCCTTGAAGCACCTGGTGTCAATGCCTATACACTTCCAGGTAATGAATTCTTGCTTGGAAAGGCTAAAGAAGCTTTTGACCTTGAGGGGAACATTACTAACGAAGGTACTATTAATTTCCTTGAACAATGCTTAGACAATTTCATCCAATATGTAGGAGTGGTTTCTAAATTGAAAAAACCAAAACCAATTGAACCTGAAGACTTGGATTGTAACAACCCAATCGCTACAACTGTTACCGATGTTGATCCTGACGATCCAGAGTGGGTAGAAAAAGTAGCTGAAATCACTGGTGCGGTATCTGGTGATACCTACGTGAAATTGGACCACGGTATTTTGACGGTTAATCAAATTGACATGTTCCTCAAGGCTATGCCATTTGAATTGACCTATGCCGATGATAACAACCAGTTCCTCTACTACAATAACGCCCATCAAGATTCTGATACTATGTTCGCCAAACGTGTGCCACCTCAATCTGGTAGCCGTATGTCAACTGTTCACGGCTCACTTCCACCAGCTCGTATGAAAAATGTGGAATGGGTTATCGGTACACTTCGTAATGGTAACCAAGAATATGTTCGTACGATTGTTCCAGGGTCACCTGAAGGAGTTATCAATACGCATAACTATCAGGCTATGTACTATGATGATGGTTCTTATGCAGGAATCAATGAAATCGTCTTTAACTTTAAACCATGGCTTGACTGGTATCTCGAAACAACTGGTCAACGCCTTGTCGGAGGAAGCGGTCCTTTTGCACCAGCTGCAGCTAGTCATGGCGGTAGCGACGCCACATCTGGTGCATCAGATGCGGGTGGTCATGGTGGCGACGCAGCCCCAGCCGCAGATGCCACATCTGGAGCATCCTCATATTAAGACTTGGAAAAGTTGGGACAACTGTCCTGACTTTTTTTCATGGTCATCCTAGATTAAGTTTCACTCGAGCTTGCGCATTCGCCATGCTCCATGCCACATATTTTAGAGGTAAACCTATGTCTCAATTTCAAGAAAAAGTATTCGCTGCTTGTGCTAAAAAAGAAGCTCTCTTTGACGAAAGTCTGGGGCGCTATGCCTTGCGTTCTATGCTTGCAGGAGCTTATCTTACCATGTCGACTGCTGTAGGAATTATTGGTGCGGATGTTATCGCTACAGGTATTCCAGCCCTTTCTCGTTTTGTTTTTGCCTTTATCTTTGCCATTGGACTGGTCTTCGTTCTCATATTCAATGGAGAGTTGGCTACTTCAAACATGATGTTCCTGACCAGTGGTGCCTATTATGGTAAAATCAAATGGAGCAAGGTGTATACCATCCTCCTCTACTGTACCTTCTTTAATTTTGTCGGTGCCCTTATCTTGGCCTGGTTCTTCAACCAATCCTTCTCTTTCCAACATTTGACTGACAAGAGCTTCTTAGTTACTGCTGTCTCAACCAAGCTTGGAAAAACAGATTGGATGAACTTTACAGAAGGTATTACAGCGAATATGTTCGTTAATATTGCCATCTTGGGCTACATGCTCCTCAAAGAAGAATCTGCTAAGATTTTCATTGCGCTATCAGCTATCTTCATGTTTGTATTTTTGATTAATGAACACTTGATTGCTAACTTTGCCTCTTTCATGTTGCTCGGTTTCAACGGTGTGCGTGACGCTGTGGATAATTTCACTTTGGCAAATATTCTACGTCAGTGGATAGTCGTTTTCTTCGGTAACTGGATTGGCGGAGGTATTTTCATTGGTTTGGCATACTCTTGGCTCAATAAAACTAAAACACCTCACATTGATTAGGAGACATCATGCGTCAAAAGACATTCATCAAACAAACCAGTCTAGCTATTCTACTCTATTTTATTTGCCTAGCCCTTGCAGTTGCCATTGATTTAATCTTTTTCAAAGTCAAAAATATGTATCATACGCCTGCTTTAGCGGCTATCTTTGCAGGCTGGGTCTACTTGGGGCTTATCAGAAAGACAAAACAATTTGGAGCTATTACCTGTCTGGGTATCTTTATGTCCCTCTTCTTCTTTGCCTCTGGGCACTTTGTTCTAGCCTTTCTTCCTAGCTTTTTAGCCGGCCTTGTCGCTGATTTTCTAGCTAAGAAAGGGAACTATGAGAATAATAAACTTAATCTACTCTCCTATATGATCTTTTCTCTAGGAAACTTAGCACCCATTATCACCATGTGGCTTGCGCCCAAAGCTTATATCGCACAACTCCTGGCCAAAGGGAAAACTCAAGATTATGTCAATCAAGTTATGGTTCCCTTTACAGGCAGTCATATCTTAATCCTGATTGGAGGAACGCTCATGGCTGCCCTCATTGGAAGCTACATTGCCCAAAATTGGCTGAAAAAATAAATGGCCATCAGCCTTCCTAACAGAGAGTACAAGACAAACATGCTTTTCTTATGTTATAATGAGAAAGAATACAGTCTTTTTCTACTTTGTTAGAAAGGACCTAAAGGGAGACCTAATGATGAAAAAACAAAAAATCGCTGTCTTGGGCCCTGGTTCATGGGGAACTGCCCTTGCTCAGGTACTCAACGACAACGGACACGAGGTCCGTATTTGGGGAAACATCCCTGAACAAATTGATGAAATTAACGAGAAACACACCAACACCCGCTACTTCAAGGATGTGGTTTTGGATGAAAACATTAAAGCCTACAAGGAACTGTCTGAAGCCCTTGATAGTGTTGACGCTGTTCTCTTTGTTGTTCCAACCAAAGTTACTCGCTTAGTTGCTAAACAAGTTGCCGAACTTTTGGACCACAAAGTCGTTGTCATGCATGCTTCAAAAGGATTGGAACCCGGAACACACGAACGTCTTTCAACAATCCTTGAAGAAGAGATTCCTGAGGAACTTCGCAGTGACATTGTTGTCGTATCTGGTCCAAGCCACGCTGAAGAAACTATTGTTCGCGATATCACTTTGATTACAGCAGCATCTAAGGATCTTGAAGTGGCACGCTATGTCCAAGGCATTTTCAGTAATAACTACTTCCGCCTCTACACCAATTCAGATGTGATTGGTGTTGAAACAGCTGGTGCTCTAAAAAACATTATCGCGGTAGGTGCAGGTGCCCTCCACGGTATGGGATATGGGGACAATGCTAAGGCAGCCGTTATTACTCGTGGACTTGCAGAAATCACTCGTCTTGGTGTGAAACTCGGTGCCGATCCTTTGACTTACAGCGGTCTATCTGGAGTTGGTGACCTTATTGTTACAGGAACTTCTATCCATTCACGTAACTGGCGTGCTGGGGATGCGCTCGGTCGTGGAGAAAAACTAGAAAACATTGAACGTAACATGGGAATGGTTATCGAAGGTATTTCAACCACAAAGGTTGCCTACGAAATCGCCCAAGAACTCGGTGTCTACATGCCAATTACAACAGCAATCTACAAATCTATCTATGAGGGTGCTGATATCAAGGAATCTATTCTCAATATGATGTCCAATGAATTGCGCTCTGAAAATGAATGGGATAAAAAATAAAAATCTAAGGAGTTCTCATGAAGAATCAAAAAGTTAAAAAAGCTATCATCCCCGCTGCAGGACTCGGGACACGCTTTTTACCAGCTACTAAGGCCTTGGCCAAAGAAATGTTGCCAATCGTTGACAAGCCAACCATCCAATTTATCGTTGAAGAAGCCCTCAAATCAGGTATTGAAGATATCTTGGTGGTTACTGGTAAGTCAAAACGTTCTATCGAAGACCACTTTGATTCAAACTTCGAGTTAGAATACAACTTGGAACAAAAAGGTAAGACAGACTTGTTGAAATTGGTTAATGACACCACTGCTATCAACCTCCACTTTATCCGTCAAAGCCATCCGCGTGGTCTTGGAGATGCAGTTCTTCAAGCCAAAGCATTTGTCGGAAATGAGCCATTCGTTGTCATGCTTGGTGACGACCTCATGGATATCACTAATGACAAAGCAGTACCTTTGACTAAGCAGCTCATTAACGACTATGAGGAAACACATGCATCAACCATTGCAGTTATGCCTGTACCTCACGAAGAAGTTTCTTCATATGGTGTCATCGCCCCTCAAGGCAAAGGCGAAAATGGACGTTATAGCGTTGAAACTTTCGTTGAAAAACCAAATCCAGAAGATGCACCAAGTGATCTTGCTATCATCGGACGTTACCTTCTAACACCTGAAATTTTCGGTATTTTGGAAACTCAAAAACCAGGTGCTGGAAACGAAGTCCAACTGACTGATGCCATCGATACACTTAACAAGACACAACGCGTCTTTGCTCGCGAATTTACTGGAGACCGTTATGATGTCGGTGACAAATTCGGATTCATGAAAACGTCTATCGATTACGCACTTAAACATCCTCAAGTTAAAGATAACCTCAAGCAATACCTCATTGACTTGGGCCACAAACTTGAAGGCAAAGCAGCTAAAAAAGACTAAAATAAAATCCATCGAACATAACATTCGATGGATTTTTCATGGCTCTTTGTCAACTGTAGTGGGTGGCGAAAAGCTAACATCTAGAGAGGACCTGATAGGTCTTCTCTTTTTTTTATGTTCAGAATGATGAAGACACGTTTCTTAAAGTTGATGAAGTTTCTAAAACCGAAGCCCAACCGTTTGATGTCTTTAATCAACTTATTAGTTGCTTCAAGTTTTGCGTTTGAATAGTCTGTTTCTAGCGCATTCTTGATGTATTGCTTATGTCTAAGAAAAGTCCTAAAGACTGTTTTGAAGTAATGATTGACCTTGCTTATATTCTCCTCTATGAGTTCAAAAAACTCATCTACCCTCTTCTCCTGAAAGTGAAAAAGCAACAGCTGATAGAGGTTATAATAATTGGCGAGTTCTTCTGAGAAATTCAGTGTCTTCTCAACGACTTCATGTGGGCATAATGTTTGATGGAAGGTCTTTGAGTAAACAGGGTTGAGAGATAACTTACGGCTGTCCTTTTGGAAGAGTCGCCAGTGATTTTTCAAGGCTCGGTAGGGGAGTGATTTCTTATCAAACTGGTTCATAATGGCAATTCTTGTCTTTAAAAAGGCTCGACCAAGGTGCTGGATGATGTGGAAACGATCAATAATGATTTCGGCGTTTGGAAAAAGTCTTCGAGCTAGTGGCATATAGGCTCCTGACATGTCCATCGTGATAAACTGTACCTGTTGTCGGACTTTCAATGGATACTTCAAAAAATAGTTTCGTATAGTAGTTTGGCAGCGATTATCAAGGATGGTTATGAGTTTGTTGGTCTCATAGTTTTGAGCCACAAAAGCGAGTTCCCCTTTCTTGAACCCAAACTCATCCCAGGACATAACAGCTGGGAGTTTGTCATAATGTTCCTTGAAAGTAAACTGGTCAAGTTTACGATAGACAGTGGACGTCGATACACGAAGTCTTCTGGCAATATCCGTTAGTGATACCTTCTCAGTTAGAAGTTGTGCAACCTTTTGTCGGACAAGGTTGGAGATTTGGTGGTTTTTCTCAACGATTGAGGTTTCAGCCACCGTTACTCTCTTACACACTTTACACTGGAAGCGACGTTTCTTCAGACGTAGTAGTGTTGGAGTTCCAGCTTGTTCAAGAAGAGGGATTTTAGAAGATTTTTGAAAGTCGTACTTGATCATCATTTCATGGCAATGAGGGCATGGTGGTGCAGAATAATCAAGTTTTGCATGAATCTCGATATGAGTATTAGTTTCCAAAACAAGAGAAATAATGATGTTAGGGTCTTTAATTCCGATTAATTCTGTGGTATTCTTAATAAGTCTCATAAGTTCTTCCTAATGATGGTTTGGTCGCTTTTCATTATAGTTCTTATGGGGCTTTTTGTGTACACTCAAAAAGCTCTATAATCTCTACAGTGGTTTTACCCACTACAGAAATTATAGAGCCTTTTTCATATGACTTAAAAATAAGTGAATCCTAGAAGAATCAGCAATAGTAAAATATAGGTTAAAAGAGCTGTAGAACGCCAACCTCTACTAAATAAGCGACTTTCAACCTTGTTGGCCAAAAAGATAGCTGCAAGAGCACCTCCAACTAAACCACCGAGATGGCCTGTAATCCCAACACTAGGTGTAAAAAGGTTGAAGATTAAGTTAATAACAATCAAAGCCAAATAATTACGGCCTAACTGATTAAGCAAGGGGCTGTGACTGTAATAACCAAGAATCACAACAGCCGCAAAAAGTCCAAACAAGGATGTCGAAGCACCAGCTGCAATAACATTAGGCGTAAAAAGTAAGGTAAAGGCATTTCCCATAACACCAGCTAACAAATAAAGCCCTAGAAAACGTAGAGTCCCAAAAATCTGCTCAGCCATTTTCCCCATAAAGTAAAGAGCAAGCATATTAAATAGAAAATGCTCAACACCTATATGCACAAAAATTGGTGTTACAAGACGCCAAAGGTTCAAGGGACTGTACTGAACAAACGCACCGTACATAGCCCCCATCTTAAAGAGGCTCAAAGGCGAGGTCGCTTGAAAGTCGTTTAAAAGATATTGACAGATAAAAGTCAACGTCGTAAGCCCCAACAATAGATAGGTTGCCGGGTATTTCTTCCACTCATTTATTTGCATGTGACGACCTCCTTAACAGGAATATCATAGCTGTCTGGTTGAAAATCATGTTTCTGGCAAGGATAAACCGTACTAACTGTCTCCCCTTCAAAATCAGATAAATAGCGATCATAGTAACCTGCTCCGTAACCAATGCGATAGCCTTCATCATTGAAAACTACTCCTGGCACATGAATCAAATCAATCTCTGATTTTTCCACAGCCAAATCAGACGCAGGTTCCATCAAGCCAAAAGAGGTTGCAACAAGATTATCTGGATCATAATCCACAAAAATCATTCGACCTTGTTTATATGTTTTAGGAATCAAAAGTCGTTTACCATCCTTTAAAGCCTGATTGATTAAAAGATTGGTATCATATTCATGAGGAAAAGACAAATAAGTCGCAATCACCTGAGCCTCTTTATAAGCAGGTAAGGCAATCAATTGCTCCAAAAGATGTTTATCTATCTTAGCCTTAGTCTCAGGTTCTTGTGAAGTTAATTGAGCCAAGACTGTTTTTCTAAGTTCATTTTTCATAGGTTTATCATATCAAAAAATCTACCAAAAGTCAGACTTGGTAGATTTTTTAGCTTTATCGACTCTGATTAGGCTTCTGCCTTGTGTTTAAGGAATTTTCCAATTTCAGCCACTGCAAAAGCGAGAGCATCTTCGTTTGGACTCATCTTAGGATGGTGAAGTGCATATGGCGTGTCGATTCCCAACCAGAACATGACACCAGGAACTTTACTAAGCAAATAACCAAAATCCTCTCCAGTCATAGCCGGTGGACAATCAATCAGGTTAACTTCTGGGCTAGCATCAAAGAAGGCCATCAACTCTTTGGCCAAGGCTGGATTATTTTCCACAGGAAGATAACCACCTTGTTTCAACATGATATCCACTTCCATACCAAAGCTAGCTGCTACACCTTCTGCAATCTGGCGCACGCGCTTCTGGATAAGGAGACTCATTTCCTGAGTAAGAGTACGAATAGTTCCATAAACCTCCGCAGTTTCAGCGATAACATTATTAGTAGTTCCTGCATGGAAAGAACCAAAGGTAACTACCCCACCCTGAATAGGGTCAACATTACGACTGACAATCGTTTGCACTTGAGTAATAAAGTAAGAAGCTGCTACAAGAGCATCATTGGCCTCATGTGGAAAGGCCGCATGTCCACCTTTCCCCTTGAAAGTAACGAGGACTTCACAAGTACCAGCAAAAAGGGTACTTGTGTTAGTCGCAATATCACCTACCTTGAAATCTGGACGGACGTGGAGGCCATAGAACTCATCTGGCAACCAATCTCCAAAGGCACCATCTTCATACATAAGCATACCACCAGCTTCATTTTCTTCGGCTGGTTGGAAGAGGAAGAGCATGTTATTTTTAGGCTGTACTTGAAGCATCTGGTCCAAAAGACCAAGTGCTGTGGTCATGTGCATATCGTGTCCACAAGCATGCATCCGACCTTCATGAGTAGACTTGAAGTCAAGATCTGTTTCCTCTACGATTGGGAGGCCATCAATATCTGTACGCCAACCAATGGTTTTTTCAGGAGCATGCCCGTGAAGATAGACAAGAATTCCTGTACGCCAAGTACGTTGCTCCACAAAGTCCTTACCTTCAGTCATTTCAGCAATACGTTCTAAGAGATAGGCCTGAGTTTTAAATTCTTCCAAACCAATTTCAGGAATTTGGTGAAGGTCTCGTCTGATTTTGATTAAATCAAGTGTCATGTTTTTGTCCTTTTTATTTATATTTATTTTATAGAGAATCTAGAAATAGAGGCCTTACAGGCCTCTACTATCAATATGTTACAAGTTACGCAAAGCGTCTTCGAGTGCTGTTTTTTGTTGTGTTTTTTCATCGATTTCCTTGATGATACGAGCTGGAACACCAGCTACAACCACATTTTCAGGAACATCTTGAGTAACGATAGCTCCAGCAGCAACGACTGAACCATTACCAACTTGAACACCTTCAATAACAACAGCATTAGCACCAACAAGAACGTTGTCACCGATACGAACTGGGTCTGCTGAAGCTGGTTCAATCACACCAGCCAGGACCGCACCCGCACCGATGTGGCTGTTTTTACCAACAGTAGCACGACCACCAAGGATTGCGCCCATATCAATCATAGTACCAGCACCAATTTCAGCACCGATGTTGATAACAGCACCCATCATAACGACAGCATTATCTTCGATAGTTACTTGGTCACGGATAATAGCGCCTGGTTCGATACGCGCATTAAGGTGACGTTTATCCAGTAATGGAACAGCTGAGTTACGGCCATCTTGTTCCACAACATAGTCCTTGTTTTCAGTCAAATTCGCAAGAAGTGGTTCGATATCTTTCCAGTCTCCGAAAAGAACATTACCAAGCTTAGTGACAGAAGCTGGAACAACAGTTGCCAATTCCCCTTCAAAAGTTACTTTAACATTCGTTTTCTTTTCAGCATTACCGATAAAAGCGATAATTTCTTGTGCAGACATTTTTTGTGCAGTCATGAGATTCTCCATTCACATAAAGTTAGGAATTATTATACCAAAAATTCTGATAATTGTCTTTGTTTTTGCCAAATAGAGTGTATTTTTATGTAAAATTTGTCTTTAGAGCCTCTATGTCAGTAATCACTCGATCTGGTTTGATTGGGGAATTCTCCAACTCTCGACGAGAATAAGAGAAGGTATTCAGCAAGATACCATCGATCCCAACTGCCTCAGCCACAGCAATATCAGTCGTCAGGTCATTTCCCACCATGACAGTCTCAGATGGCTTTAACCCATGATCATCCAAAACTTGCTTTAAAAATTCAGGTTGAGGCTTACAGATACCCGCATCCGAAGACAGGTAAATGGCATCAAAGTAAGGTCTTAACTCCATCAAGTCAATCTCAGCATTAGTAAAGGCTGCTTGAGCATTAGACAAGAGATAGAGACGACAGCCCTGCTCTTTTAGAAAGGTCAAAACCTCCTTGGTATGCGGATAAGCTAACAACTGCTTACGAGATAAGACGCGAAAGACCATGGCTATCAGTTGGCCCCAATCTTCTAGCTGATTATGGCAACTAGACTGAGACCGACCATCTACATAAAGCTGGTTGAAAATGTGAGCTAAATCAACTTCTGGATAAGCAACTCCTTTAATCTCTATTAACTCCTTACGAGTCTGAGCCACACGCTTAGCATAAGATTTTTTAAGACCTTCACCCTTATAATCCGCCCCATAAGCTTGGTAAAGTTGGGCTAATTTATCCCATAACATAGGATCCTTCTCATCAGTTAGGATATTAACCAAGGTACCATAAAAATCAAAAATGTAGTTCTTATAGGCTCTATTTTTCATCACTTTTTACCCATTACTGAAACTTTCTTACTTATTGCTCCCATCATACACCTTTTAGGAAGACCAAACAAGCTAACTGAGATATTTTCCCATCAAAAAAATCCCAACGACTGTTAGGATTGCTTATCATCTCTAATACGACCAATCAGCAGCTCCCCCGCAACGGTTAATTGCGTCACTGAAGTCAAGTCCAAAGTATCCTTATTGGCATGGAAGAAAAGAGGTGTCATCTCAGCAAATGTTTGAACACGCTCTGATGGCATAGACCAAGTCTTAGCAATCGTCACACGCTCCAAAAGCTCACAAGACTCTTGAAAATGTTCCAGAACATCCTGGTTAGAATAAGCCTGCGCCTCCGGTAACAGTTGGCGAAACTCTTTAAGATGATCTTCGTGAGGAATAACCTTGAAAATCAAGCCCTGATCAGACAAAAGTCTTCCAAATTCTTGATAATTAGCTGGTGAAAAGATATCTAAAATGACATCGATACCGTGTTCACGTAAGGGCAATTGAGCCAAATCACCAACAAACCAAGCTACATTTTTCTGAGGATTTTGACGAGCCGCAAGAAGGATAGAATCCTTAGACAAGTCAAAGGCCATGAAATCCTTGTCAAACTGTTGAGCCAACTGACGGCTATAATAGCCTTCACCACAGGCAACATCTAACACGTGCGAGTGTCCAGGAAGGTCACGCAAGCGCTCTGAAATCACCTTCAGGATAGGATCGTAATAGCCTGCTGCTAAAATCTGACTCCTCTTTTCAAAAGAAGCCATATCATAGTGCTTATCTCCCTTAGTCTGTCTCAAAAAATTGACAAAGCCCTGCTTGGCAATATTAAAGGTATGCCTATTCTGGCAAACCAAGCTAGACAAATCCAAATGCATTGGCGCCTGACAGATAGGACAAGCAAAAAGACTCTCTTGATCTTTAAAAACACTAAATTTGGCCATAAATCCTCCTTAACACAAAAAAGAGCACACACCTGAAATCGCTTAGGGCTGCTGGATTCCTCCCCTGACCCGCTTCACGCACAGATGTTGCTCCGAAAAATATTATACCATAAATCGAAGTGATTGCAAGTAGAGAACTTATGATAAGACTAGCTAGTCCTATTTCCTATCAGTCCCTATTATTTCCTTCGGTCAGTCTAAACTTCGATAAAACATAAGACTTACCATGGTGACATTTATGTCACTACTTTTTTATTTCTCGACACCTTATAATAAATCCATAGCTTGAGGAAAGCACCAAAAGCTAGTGACATGGCTGACTTTATTGAAAGGAGAAGTCATGTTTAACATATCTCTTAACTCATGGTGAGAGGGTACGAGATTTTAAAACTCACCAAAAATAAAAAAGGAGAACAATAATGACTAACAAAGAAAGGAACACTTCTGATTTAGCCTCAGTAACAGGAGGCGGATGGAAGACTAACCTTGCCGTTGGAGGGCTCTGCCTAGCTTCAGGACCTATTGGAACTATGATTTGCCTTGGCGCCTACAACGGCTACATGGACTCTGCACGATAAAAAGAAAGGATATACGAACAATGACTAAGACAATTAACAATCGTAAACACATGACTACTCAAGAACTTGAAGCTGTATCAGGTGGAGTGGTTCCTTGGGCGGCTATTTCTGTTGGCATGGCTGCTGCAAAACTGACTTATGACCTTAGCTATGCTGCGGGTAAATCTTTCTATAACCTCACCCACTAACTAACAGAACTCACCTGATATCTCAAAGATTTTGAGGATGATAACTCATGAAACATACCATAAATCGAACAAATGATACTACTACTAATCAATCACCTAAAATGAATAACTATTTACTCGTAAAAATAGCTTTAGCTGGAATTATCAGTAGCCTACTTCTGATACTCCTAATCAACCTTATCTTTCATATACGATTAGGAACACCAATTATTGATACTAATTTGAAGTCCGCTTTTGGTACTCTGATTCTCTTTATGCCTATTTTTCTTCTAACAAGAGAGAAAGAAAAAAATAAAGCATAGAAAGAGTGACTTAAACTGTCTTCAGGAAAACAAAAATACTCATCTTCTATTAAAAATGCAAGTCCCTTTGGACTTGCACTTTTGTTTACATATCTTGCATTGTTTCCAATTTAGCCAATCGTTTGGCTTCTTTTTTGCGTTCACGACTCTGGCGGAAGAAGTCTTGCATAATCTTAGCACACTCCTCCTCCATGATACCGGTCTCTACTTCTACGCGATGATTGAGACGCTCGTCTCGTAGGATATCGTAGAGGCTGCCCGCACCACCAAACTTTTGATTACTTGCTCCATAGATAACTTTAGGAATACGAGCCAGGCCGATGGCCCCACTACACATGACACAGGGTTCAATGGTCACAAAGAGGGTACAATCTAATAAACGCCAATTGCCCTCGGTCCTATTAGCTTCCTGAATAGCCATGACCTCCGCATGCATAATAGCTTGATTGAGCTCCTCACGTGCATTATGCCCACGACCGATGACTTCGCCATCTTTAACGATGACACAGCCAATTGGGATCTCTGCTTTATCTAGAGATTTTTCGGCCTCCTTAAGAGCTTCAGACATAAAAAAGTCTTTCTCTTCTTGGGTAAAATCAAGCATTAGTATCACTCCCGTTCCAAGATTTGCGAGATATTATCTCGCTTAGTCCTTCTATTATAGCATAAGAAAATCAATACCAAAGATCTCCATTTTAAAGGACACAAAAAAAGCTAAGACGAATCATCCTAGCTTCAAACACATTAGTCTGGTGAGTCTTAGGAATCACACCAATGTGTTCCCCCAAGGCTAGACGAAAAGTCAACGACCGCTTAACATCCTAAGTCATATGTCAGTCGGAGTGTCATAGTCAATTGTCTGTGAAATCAATTATGGACCTGTGGCCTCACAACAATAAACAAAAATGCAACTGCCTCAAACAATTGCAAGGATAGTGTTCTAGTTGTGATATTTCACACTTTCCTTCCAAACAAATAATGCCTACTATAAAAGTAACTTTTATAGCTTTTTCCTTACCCACCTATAGTTTATCACGAAACCTCTATCATTTAATTTAAAAATTGGTAATAAAACAATGATATAAATGAGAAAGAACTGTTAATTGTGTACACTGTTTTGGCTAATTAACCAAATAGCAAAAAACCATGTTATAACTGCATTTTAAGGTTTTTCGAATAACTTTCTCTACTCTATCTATACTTTTAAACCCCTATCATCCTAAGTCTTATCTAATTTTACTGTTTATTAGTCTAACAGGTGTTTAATGTTTTATCTCCAACAATTCTTCAAAACAAGGTATGGAACAAGATAATGATTTTTTAGAGAGGTTGCTTCAAAGATAGGAGGCCTAGATAGCTAGTCAAAGGATAAACTAGAAGGGAAGTTCTTCTTCCAAGACGAGGTCAGCCAAGTCATTATCAGGATTATTTTCCCTAACAGCACGCTGAGCACGACTCTCCAGAAGTTGGAAAGAGGAACAAAGCACTTCAGTAACGTAATGGGTTTGACCATCCTTATCATACTTACGGGCACGAAGCTCACCATCAAGAGAAATTAAACTCCCCTTGCTAGCATAAGAGGCTAAGGTCTCAGCCAAACGCCCCCAGACAACCACTGTAATAAAGTCAGCCTCACGCTCACCATTTTGCGTCTTATAGCGACGATTAACCGCAACTGTGACACGTGTAAAAGACCTATCGCTAGCAGTCTTAACCATTTCAGGAGTAGCTGTCAAACGTCCAATTAAAATTACTTTGTTATACATTTTTTTACCTCCACCTATCTATTCGTAAGAGGAAGTAAAAAAAGTGACAGATTTTGAAAAAGCAAGAATAAAAATAAGATATATATCACATTATTGACTTCAATTAAATAGAAAAAAGTAAAATCTATTCGGTTGAAAAGCAGGATGAGTTCTGCAATAAATGTACTTGTCACTAAATATTAGACATCTGAAGATGAGCTGAGCTACTAGCAAAGGAAGTAGGAAGCTTGGTATGAGCTGTCGATTCAAAGAACAGTTATTGCCATACAAACTTGTCATTAGTTTACTTACTCAAATCATCCTCTGCTGACCCAGAGTTACCACTTAAAATAATTTTAACACTCCGTTTTGAAATTGTTTTATTGATAGAAGAGAGACGAGAGTCCTTTGCCTTTTTCTTTGTAAGCTGAAATAGTTTGGAATCCACTTATTGCATACTACCAATGACCAATACTATAAAAGATAAAATATTTCCTAGCACATGAACCATCAAGGGATAGTAAATATTTCCTTTTTCATTCACATAAATAATTGAAAGGGCTACTCCGCCACCTAAGTAACCAACTGCACTGACCCACTCTGATAAAGACAAACTGTGCATATGGGTAAAGGCGAAAACAAATCCTACCACACAAATGCTTAGCCAGCTTGGCAAATGTCTCTGTAAACAATGCAATAAATTTTGACGGAAAAAGAGTTCTTCCACCAAAGGTCCAATGATACAGGCGAAAACTACTATCAGTAGTGGTTGTTCTTTAAAGGTGCTTTGTATATTAGCCTCGTTTAGTCCTTGTTCACTTAGTCCCAAAACCTGCCTCAATATTGCCGATAGTAGTCCAAAGAAAATGGTCACCAGGACAAGTAAGAGCCAGCCTTTTAAAACCCCCAAGAAAAATTTTCTTTTAGAACTTCTGACCTCTTCCCACTTTTTGAGCAATTCAGACTTAAATAGGAAGCAACCATACAAAAACATGATGGTATAAACTAAATAGGTCGTTAAAGAAGAAGGTAAGGGAGCATCAAATACTCGTATACCATCAAAAACAAAGAGGACTGTATAGAGAATCATAAAAACAAGGACTCCCTTATGTTTGTTGTAAGTCATTGAACTTTCCTTTCTTTTATAATCATCACCAAATCTGAGTCTGACAGATAAATAAAACACAACTTGATTAATAAACTTGAAGCCACATTTTTTAGATAATTGCTCGGATAAAGTTGTTTTGGCAAATAATAGAGATTGAGAGCAATACTATTATATTTTGATGATGAACTTGGTAAGTATAAAGAGGTTCTCGAAAATTTTGAACCATTTGCCAGGATGAGCTCTCCTGAAAAAAAAGCGACTTACTTACCGCTTCTTGTCTTATTTACCCTTTCCAGTGTTTGGCTGGATCAAAAGCCTCACCAACTACTGCTGAATCATCAAGTTCAATAATACCACGTTTTTGTGGAGCATTTGGAAGTGCCAACTCACGTGGGGCACACATCATACCATAACTATCTTCACCACGAAGTTTTCCTGGGAAGATAAGGGCACCGCTAGGCATCATAGCACCAGGAAGGGCTACGATAGTTTTAAGCCCAAGCGCTGCGTTTGGTGCTCCTGCAACGATTTGGACCTTCTTATCACCAATGTTCACTTGACAGATGTTAAGGTGGTCACTGTCTGGATGTGCAACCATTTCATCAATTTGTCCAACCACAAAGACTGGTCCTTGTGTGTTTTCCAAACGCTCTTCAAAGCCCTCTTTAGCCAATTCCTCGTTCAAAACAGCTACATCTTGGTCTGATAAGAAAACTTGACCGTTACCTTCGATATCAATGAGGCTTGACGCTTCAAAAATATTCCAAGCAAGAGTCTTGCCTGTTTCATCAGCTGTGACACGCGCCACTTTACCTTTACGTTCTACGCTACGTTTGATGTCTTTAGTATCTTCTAAGATAACCAACAAAACGTCGCCAACTTGTTCTTTATTATATGCAAAAATCATGGATTCTCCTTCAATAATTCTTTTTCTAGATTTTAAAATCGACTGATATGCCAAGAATCGTCGTTACTACCATAGCGATAACTAATCTTGTCAATTTTCCAGTCACTCTCTGTTAATTTTAAGATAAATTGTTTGTGGTACCAAAAGTCATTCCCATAGGAAAATTCAAGAAACATCTTAGCCTTACTCTTCATAATAAACTTAACTCGACAGGGCTCTAACACAAAATCATAGGTGCCTGGAGAACCAAAAGAAGCTGAAAAACCTCTTTTATAACAGTTATCAGTCAAGTGTTTTTGAGCTAAAGGAGTCAACTTCACTTTAAATTCATCAAATAACTCCATTTCTCCAGGAATAGTCTGATGTGTAGGAAGATTATTTTCCTTTTTGTAGGTGTTTATTTCTTGGTGTTTTAGGAAGATATCACTTTCAATTTTGGAATGCTCTACTAAAACTTGGCATAATTCTTCGATGATCCTCTCATTTTTTTCTGTCAGATACTTTTCTTTGGTTTCTGAAATATCAAAAGAGATATTAGGAAAGTGATTGATTTTCATCTTTTAAATCTCCGACAAAAAGGCATTGATTTCTTCTTTGGTTTTACGAGCTTTATTGACCAAGCGCCCCAATTCCTGACCTTTCTTAGTCACAACAAAACTTGGGATACCAAAAATATTCCAAGTTTGTGCCAAAGCCATATAATCATCACGATTAACACGCACAAAGGTCATATCTGGATGGAGGGCTTCGATTTCAGGCATAACGGGATAGATGAACTGGCAGTCTGGACACCAGTCGGCAGTGAAAAAGAAAACCACCTTTTGATCACTTTCGACATAGCTTGCCAGTTCTTCAAGATTCTTAGGAATAATCATACCTGCTCCTCCTCATAGGTCAAGATATCCTCTGCATAAACAAAGCTATAGGCACGTCCATCCTCTAAGACGATACCTCCTGTAAGCCCTGAATTTTCCTTATCAGTGGGATTCGTATAGAGGACTGCGATAGTCCCCAGGTGTGATAATTCTTGCCTAATATCTTGGATTAATGCAGCCTTCTTCATTTCTGCACGTGACTGTCTATACTTCTCTGCCATTGCCAAGAGACCTAAAGCTCCTACGCCTCCAGCAAACAAGGCCAATGTTTTACGTTTCATAAGAAACATTTTACCATAATTTTAGATGAATGGGGAGAGGCTACCTATCTCTTAAGAATCGTGCTAAAATAGTAGCAAGTACTACTCAAGGAGGATTTTATGACTACCCTATTTGACAAGATTAAAGAAGTAACTGAACTCAGTGCCACTTCAGGATTTGAAGCGCCAGTACGCGACTACCTTCGCCAAAATATTACACCACTCGTAGATGAGGTCCAAACAGATGGTCTCGGTGGTATTTTCGGTATCAAACATAGCCAGGCGGAAAATGCCCCTAAGGTGCTCGTGGCTGCCCACATGGACGAAGTTGGGTTTATGATTAAGGAAATCAAGGCAGACGGGACTTTCCGTGTCGTCGAACTTGGTGGTTGGAACCCACTGGTTGTCAGCTCACAACGCTTCACCCTACACACTCGTGATGGCCGTATCTATCCTGTCATCTCAGGTTCGGTGCCACCTCATTTCTTACGTGCCAGCAGCGGAGCTTCAAGTCTTCCTAGTGTTTCTGATATTGTCTTTGATGCTGGTTTTGCCAACCAAGAAGAGGCTAATGCCTACGGCGTTTTCCCAGGTGATGTCATCATTCCTGAATCAGAAACGATTCTCACAGCCAATCAAAAAAATGTGATTTCTAAAGCATGGGACAACCGTTATGGTATTCTCATGATTCGTGAACTCTTGGAAATCGTTAAAGATCAAGAACTCAATAATACTCTAATTGCTGGTGCCAACGTTCAAGAAGAAGTTGGTTTACGTGGTGCCCATGTTTCTACCACTAAATTTGATCCTGAAGTTTTCTTTGCAGTGGACTGTTCTCCTGCAGGTGATATCTATGGTAATCAAGGTAAGGTAGGTGATGGTACCCTTATTCGTTTCTTCGACCCAGGTCACATCATGTTGCCAAATATGAAAGATTTCCTTTTGACTACAGCTGAAGAAGCTGGTATCAAATACCAATACTACTGTGCTGCAGGCGGAACAGATGCTGGTGCCGCTCACTTGCAGAATGCTGGTGTCCCATCAACAACTATCGGTGTTTGTGCCCGTTACATTCACTCGCACCAAACCCTTTATGCGATGGATGACTTCCTAGAGGCACAAGCCTTCTTACAAGTGATTGTTAAGAAGTTGGATCGTTCAACAGTGGATTTGATTAAAAACTACTAAGACAAGGAGTAACCCATGATTATTGGTTTTATTGGCGTTGGAAAGATGGCGACAGCCATTATCAACGGCCTAAATACAAGCTCACATCGTATCATTATTTCAGGGTCTTCCTTGGCTCGTTCACGCCAAATTGCAGAGGAACTAGAGGTTGAAGCCGCTGCTTCCCATCAAGAATTGTTGGATAATGCTGACTTAGTCATTCTTGGTATCAAACCTCAAATGTTTGATAAGGTACTAACTGGCCTCACTTTCCATCAACCTATCATGAGTATGGCTGCTGGAGTAACCTTGGAACGCCTCGCTTCACTCACCAGTCCAGACCTTCCTCTCATTCGTATCATGCCTAACCTTAACGCTCAGATTCTCAAGAGCACTACTGGTCTTTGTACCAACGATAAGGTATCCGAGGACCTTTTGGCAGTTGCCAAGGAAATCACAGACAGTTTTGGAACCACTGTTGAATTGGCTGAGAAGGACTTTGATACCTTCACTGCCCTAGCTGGCTCTAGTCCGGCCTATATTGCCCTCTTTATCGAGGCTCTGGCTAAGGCTGGCGTCAAAAATGGCCTAAGTAAGCAGGTCGCTCTGACCATTGCCACACAGACGGTTCTAGCTACCGCTGAAAATCTCAGTCTTGGTAGCGACAGCCCACATGATCTTATTGACAAGGTCTGTAGCCCTGGTGGGACCACTATCGCTGGTCTCATGGACCTTGAGCGTACAGGCCTCACCCATAGTGTGGTTTCAAGTATTGATACAACCATTGCTAAAGCTAAAAAACTATAAGAAAAAAGCTCGGAATCTTCCGAGCTTTATTTGATATATGGCGCTAAAAATTGCAAGAGTAACAACATTGAAACCGCAATGCTATTGTTAATGATATGGGCAATGATACAGTACTCTAACTTTTGAAACTTACGATATGCTATTCCAAGGGCAAGACCCATACCTGCATATACAATCCAAACACCGATACTATTCGGCATATGAACAAGGCCAAAAAGTAAACTACTAACAATCAAGCCAACAATAGAATCTGGATTAAAGACGCGTCCCATGAGGAGCCCGCGAAAAACCAGCTCTTCCACAATTGGTGCCATAATTACTGTAAACGTTATGAGAAGGAAGGGATTCATATGGGCATTTTCTATGGCTGCCTGATTGGTGCTATTACTAACACCTTCCATCATCATGACTATAGAACCAATCCTAGTAACGATATAAATACCTAGGTAGGTCAAGCCAATCATACCCCAGGCCTTCAGGGAAGAAAGGGCCTTAAAGCCTTCGAAAAGCCCAAGACGTTTTCCTAAGAAAAGAGCTCCTGCGCTCATAAGAAGCAAGACAAAAATTAAGAGACAGACCAGCCTTATATCTTTGACACCTAAATAGATGGTTGGAACTTGATCAATAATTAGTATTAGGAAAGCTAGTAAAAAATAAAGAAAGCGTTTGAGAATTGACCCTTTGTTCATGAGAATCCACCTCTTTTCATCATCTGTTTGTACTTTTATTATAATACAACATAACTTATTTGACAAGACAAAAAGAAAACGAAAGAGGAGTTTTTCAAGATAATATAGGTTCTTATCCTATTTTAGATAGAATGAGACGAATAAGAGCAAATCCCAGTACTAAGCCATAGAGCAAGATAGATAAGACTGTAACATAGGGCAACTGAATATTGACAAAGGCATATAGGGCAATCAAAGCAAAGATAAGCAAAAACTCTAAAATCAGAGTTGCAACTGCTGTCGCCATTAAAATCTGTTTATTTCGCTCATCGTAGGCAGCAATATACATCCGATGAAGACGTTTAGGATGGGTAAGTGTCGCAAAATAATAGATTGACAAGGCATAAACCCCAAGGGTAAGTCCCAAAACTAAGCCTAGAGCATAATCACTAAGACTGTTAGAGCGAACAACAAACAATCCCAAAACACCTAAGGAAAAAAGGGAACAAGCTACTCGTGTAATGTATTTCTTAAACTCGGCCTCTGTTTTTCTCTTTCCTAATAACATTTTTATTAACATATCTTAACACTCCCTTTATTATCCTTTATAAGAGCAATATAACTTTTTTCACTGACAACTATAAACACTTATTCACCTTAAACCAAAAGGCTGAGTAGTACACTTATGCTATTGTTTAAAATATGAACACTCATACTGTACTCGATATGCTTAGTCTTATAATATGTTACCGCATAACCAGCTGACACAATACCATAGATGACAATTGTCTTAGGCGTAAATGCTGAGTGACCAGCCATAAAGAAAAGACTGGAAATAACAAGACCTGTCTTAAAGTATTTTCCAAAGAGCACCTTGGCTAAGAGTCCCCTAAAAACGATTTCTTCCATAACAGGAATGATAAAACCTACTACTGCAAACTGAAGATAGGTTGGTACGTGAATAAATATCTTTTTTAAAGTATCTTGATGTTCCATAGCCGCATTGTGTGTTAACTGACCAACAAAATACCCTAGAAGATCACCTAGGAAAAAGATGACGAGATTTAGAGAAGCAATCGCAACGAGACGTCTCCAATTAATCTCTTTAAGCGATAAGAGTTTAAATCTATAAGCAATCACGATAAAAATAGCCAAACTCCCTAATGCCCAAACACCGTAACCTATTTGCTCCACAAGTGAAAACTTACCATCCTGAGTAAGTAGCGGGAAAGCACGTGATAGTGTTAAATCTAAGATTAGTAGAGTGAGCGCTAAAAAAATAACACCAATTTTCTTCATTACTTGTTTAAACATATCTTTACTCCTTAATCTTCTTCAAAAATAAAGACTTCTTCAATAGCCTTTCCAAAATACCTAGCAATTTTAAAAGCTAGTTCCAACGACGCATTATAGCGTCCTTTTTCGAGTGAAATGATGGTCTGTCTCGTGACTCCCATCTCATCTGCTAACTCTGCCTGACTAATCTTATTAGCCTTGCGAAGTTCCTGAATTCTTGTTTCCATGTGGTACCTCAACTTTATCGTTTATTCTCAAATGGTTAAACTCCTTACTTTTCTTCGTTAAGTTTACTTTACATTTATAGTATAGTTTGCTTTACATATTTTGTAAAGTCTCTTTTACATTTTTTATAAAGTTTTCTTTACTTATTGAATTGCACGTTTATAGACATAGGCGAATGATTCTGTCAGAGCATTCAAAAAAGCTGGCCAATCACTCAGCCAACTTTTCTGGTCTTATCAAATTTTTGATAACTTATTTAGTTTTAAGGCGCTCAACATCACGCGCAATCACCAACTCTTCATCTGTTGGGATAACAAATACTTTAACAGCTGACTCTGCTGTTGTAATGTCGCCTACATGTCCAAAGACATTCTTTTCAGGATCCACTTCAATACCAAACCAAGTGAGACCATCCAATACTGAAGCTCGAACATCTGCAGAATTTTCACCGATACCCGCTGTAAAGACGATAGCATCCGCTCCGTTCAAGACACCAAAGTATTGAGCGATGTATTTACGCAAACGATCCACATAAAGATCATAGGCCAAGGCACATTTTTCATCGCCAGCATTCTTACCAGCAATGATATCACGCATATCACTTGATTTTTCAGAAATACCAAGAAGACCTGATTCCTTATTAAAGACGTGACGGATACGCTCAGCATCTGCCATGTCAGGCTCACGGTCGATAACAAATGGAATAATCGCAGGGTCAAGATCCCCAGTACGTGTTCCCATCATAACGCCACCAAGTGGTGTCAACCCCATTGACGTGTCTACTGATTTACCACCATCAACGGCAGTAATTGAAACACCATTTCCCACATGGGCTGTGATAATCTTAGTTTCTTCAATTGGCTTACCTAACAACTTAGCTGCTTCTTGAGAAACATATTGGTGGCTAGTTCCGTGTGCGCCATACTTACGGACTTGGTAGTCTGTATAGTAACGATTAGGCACTGGATAACGGTAGGCCACTTCCGGCATAGACGTATGGAAGGCTGTATCAAAAACAGCAACACTCGTAATATCTGGGAGGAGCTCCTTAAAGGCACGAATACCTGAAGCTGCACCTGGATTGTGTAACGGTGCTAAGGCTGACAATTCTTCAATCTTAGCCAAGGCATCTTCATCCACCAAGCTTGATTCTTTGAAATATTCTCCACCAGCAACCACACGGTGACCAACACCTGTAATTTCATCATAACTCTTGATAATATCAAAACGAATCAAATCATCAAGCAAGATTTTTACTGCCTGAACATGGTCAGCAATATCTAGGGTTTGCGATTCTGAACGGTCATCAAATTTTACTGTTGAAACAGAATCTTTCAAGCCGATACGTTCAATCAAACCCTTAGCAAGAACAACTTCATCTGGCATTTCATATAATTGCCATTTCAAGCTTGAGCTTCCTGCATTAATTGCTATTGTTTTTGTCATAAGCCACCTCTTTGTAAAACGCTTTCAATAATATAGTCCTATTCTAACATGTTTTGCTAGAAAATGGAATTATCTGATTTCCATTTTTGGAAATTATCTGTGAAATCCTTGAGGATCTCTGGATTTTGCAAATCGCTAAGTGGATAAACGAAGGTCTCTGGAGCATTTTCAGTTTGTTTTTTAAGCACGAAGATAGACTTCATGTTATGTTTATTGCCAAAAGCTGCTTCTGGAAGAGTGATAACGGCAATAATATCAGCATATCCTGATAGCCATTTCTTAAGCAAGTCACTTTGTGGGCTTGTCAAAAGATTAGTTGGTGCCAAAAGAATAGCAATACCATCTTTCTTCAGGTACTTGAGTGATTGCTCCATGAGAAGGTGATGGGCATAAGTGTGTTCACCAGTTGCTGCCACCGTGAAACGACTCGCAATCTCATCATTTGGGTAATACCCAACAGGTAGGTCACTGATAATAACATCACTCTCTTTGAGAATGTGTGGTCGAACAGCATCTTCTTGGATGTAAACTGCACTTGAATTCACCACATCAGCAATACTAGCTGACAAATCGATAAGGAGATCGTCAACTTCCATTCCCATATAATTAAGGGTTTTCTGACTATTATTTAGAAGGGTTTCAGCTAAGTTTCCTGTCCCTGAACCAATCTCTAAAATATCTAATTGGTCGTCCTTGGTCAAACCTTCGAGTAGGTAAAGAATGATAAATCCAATAGCATCTGGTGTAAATTGGTGATTGGCTTGTAAAGCTTCCAATTGCCCTAGTTTGATAAACAAGAACTGAAAAGCACGACGCCACTCCTCTTTACTTAAATCAAGAGCACGTAATTTCTCGTTGTTTTTGATGATGACTTCATTAGCTACCTCAGCTCCCAAATAATAGGAATTTTGCTCAATAAGTGCATCGTAAGCATGGGTTCCAAGATCATTTTCAATGGTTTGGACATTTTCTAACAACAGCTCAAAAGCTGTCTCAATTGCTTCAAAATTCATGATTTCCTCCGTCCTTCTATCATATCAAAAAGGGAAGAGAATTTCTATTTATGCTCCTGTTTCTTCACATAACGATAGGTCTTGATTTGGCCTTTACTGGCAACTCTAACAATCACTTGTTTGTCCTTAACCTCGTAGGTCGTAGTTCCCTGAGAAAAACTAAAAGCACCTGCTTCCTTGTCCACTAAGTCCATGGTCATTTCTGCCATGAGACGACTTTGACTGGAGATGATTTGCGCTTGGTTCTGTCTAGAGCTAGCAACCACCCGCTCCAAATAAACATGCAGAAGAAGTGTGAAAATGCCAGCCATAAAAAGAGCGTAGAGAAGAACGCCTCCCCTAACCTGTTTTTTCAAAAGCATAAACAAAACTCCTTTGTAGCCCATTTTTAAGAGTCACTTGGATGGTGACTATCTGGTTATTTTGGCTAATTGTACTAGCTTTTACATTGAAAAGCATTGGTTGATAGCCTCGACCATCAGCATTTGTTTTTCGAAAATCAGTAGCACTTGAAAGTCCAAAAGCCAGGTCTTGATTATCCTGCTTGACATAGAGTTTGTTCCCCTCTACCTTTACCAACTGACAACCTTCTAATTCCGCCTCCATTTGTTGAACGAATAGAAGCCAGTCTTGGCTTTCTTGTTGCTTGACCTGCTTAACATTGCTCACCAATACTGTAGTCAGACCTTGATAAACTTGAACTGAACCAGCAATCACCAACAAGGCCACTAGACATTCCAAGAGGGTAAAGGCGCGAACCTTACTATTGAGAGACATGAATAATCTCCTTTCCTGATTCATAAACCTCGATACCTTGCTGGCTACGTTTTACTGTCACTGTGATACCATTTAAAGTCAACTGATCCTGTTTGGTCTGAACTGCCATGGTTGCCACACTCAAAACCTCCTGTTGGTGGAGATTCCTAGCCATTAGCCTACGATTGGTATTGATCTGATCCAAGATAAGACCACTGACGAGTACTAAGACAGCCATTGCTACCAAGCTTTCGATAAGAATATAGCCTCTAAGAGACCGTCTTTTTATATTTACCGCTGCCCATGTTAAGCTGATAGGTCACCACCTCCTTATCACTTGAAAAACGAATCTTTGTGAGGCTAGAGTTGCCTCCTTTGGCATCAAACACTAGCGTCTGCCCCTTATCCAGATGTATATTTTTAGGAATCACCAGACTTGATTTTCCGTTACTGATTTTATCCTTGGACAACTGCAATTCAACATTGGACCCTTCCGCCGCTGCCAAGCGCTGACTATCTCGGTATAGGTACTCAAAGCGCAGATAAAAAAGATTAGTCTCAACCTGCTGAAAAATACCTGTGACTGAGCCTGATAAACTCAGAGTGAGAAAGGCAACCACTGCTAGAGTCACCAGACTCTCCAACAAGGTAAAGGCTCTAATTGGCCACTGAGCGGCTTTCGCCACCATGTTTCGCATAGTAATCATTGTATGAATCTGCCTGTTTTTGCGTGATTTGACCTTCTGAAACAAGAGCGGCTAAGCTAGCTGTCTTGTTATTCTTCATTTCATAAAGTTCTGCTTGAGAATCCACGACCTTGACCACAGCCGCATTTCCAGTCTCTTTAACAGAATCCTTCTGCTTGCTCAAGTTAGGTACAAAGAGCAAAAGGAGAATACTGATAATGAGAAGCACGACCAGCATTTCAATCAGCGTAAAAGCACGTAATTTAACGGCATTCAATTTTTTCAACATCATTTTCATGACATCATTCCTTCCATATTTTGATACATTGGTAATAGCATGGCTGCATAGATCATTACAATCACGACAGCAACAATAACAAAAATGAGGGGTTGCACAAAGGTTGTTGCCTTATTAAGACGGTTAAAGAAAGCCTGCCAAACCTCTTCAGCATAGACTTCTAACTCATAGCCCAACCTAGCATTAGCCTCTCCATAAGCAATAATTAAGGATAGTTCCTTAGTGAAGAAAGGGTGACTAGCAATACGGTCAGGAAAACTCTGTCCTAGCATCAAGGCTTCTTCTAAATCAGCCCCCAGCTCACGAAAGAGCTTTGATTTTTGCTCTTTCATTAGAGCAACTAAGTCTAGCAAGTCAATACCTTGCCCTAAGAGATTTCCCCATTCTCTAGCATAATAGGCAGTCGTATATAGCCTGACAGTTTGGGCTATAAAAGGGATTTTAGCCATTCGTCGATAAAAGACAAGGGCTGACTGGCGTTTGACCCATAGATAGAGAATTAAGCTTAATACAAGCAGTCCACACAAACTCACAAAAAAGAGCTGGGGAAAAATCTGAACCAACTGTACAGCCCAATTCTCCTTACCGTCCCCCTCTAACAATTGAGGCAGAAGATAATTTTTGAGTCCCAACATAATCAGAACTAGGAAACCCAGAAGTAGAATAGGATAGGTTGCTACCTCCATGAGTTTCTTACGAACCTTGGTCATACGAAGCATGTAGGTTTCAATCTTGGTTAGACTTCCTAGAAGATTACCGTGCTTATCAGCAAGGGCAATCTGAGTAACAATATTGTCCGAAAAACCTACTGACGCAAACATCTGGTCCAACCTGTCGCCTCGCATTAAGCTCGCTTTCATAAGAGACAAGGAGGATTCTTTCAACAAGTGACTTCGCTCCAAAAAGGCTACGATTTCAGTCAAGGTAAACCCTGCCTTTAAAAGTTGTTTGAAAAGCTGGATAACCTTGAGTTGCTGATTAATCTTTAATTTTTTCCCCTTGGATATCCCCTTCAGTGAGATATCCTTGTTTAACCAAGCCTTCCAACTGCTGGTTCCAGCTGGTTGACGAATGGCTTTGGAAATTTTCACTGGCAAAATCAATCACACCTCCTCCCTTAATCAGACGCATGTAGGCAATCCCTTGAAGGGCATTATCCAACTCAGATTTATCTACACCAAGGTCCAGAAGACGCTCATAAACACCTGCCACACTCTTTGCGTGAATAGTTGAAAGAACAGTCACTCCCGTCAGACTAGCTCTAATAACCGCTCGAGCAGTCTCCTTATCTCGAATCTCTCCAATAATCAAAACATCCGGGCGGTGACGTAATGATAGCTTAATCAAATTATCATAGGTCATGTCAATTGCTTGATTTACCTGGAGTTGCAAAACATTATCCTGTTTAATTTCCACAGGGTCCTCAATCGAAATCACCTGCTGTCCCTTAAAACGCTCCTGAATCAACTCATGCATAAGCGTAGTCTTTCCAGAACCAACGGGACCTGCAAAGAGATATAAGCCACGATAATCCAAAGCATCCATAATAGGCTGGATTCCTTGATTCCAGTACACTAATTCTCGACGTTCGGAATGTAGAACACGAATAACTAAACTTTCTAAGCCGCGATAATCCCCAACGGTAGACAAACGCAGAGAAACCCTTTGACCATCACCACAATCATAGTCACAAGAACCTAGTTGACTCCTACGCTTCTCACCCACCATCATTCCCGCCACAAATTTAAAGTGACCAATAAGACTAGCCATGAAATCAGGCCGATATACATCAATTAATCTCCTCTCCTGGCCAACTCGCATATAGAGCTCGTAAGTATCCTGACGTGGAATGACATAGATGTCTTGAGCCCCACAACTATCAGCATTTTTGATCATTTCCTTAGCAAATTCTGTTACCATAAGGACCTCCTCATAGTCCTATTCGTAAAAAGTTTAAGAAAATGAAAAAAAGCTCGAAAATTTCGAGCTTCTGCATTATTTAACGTTTAATTTTACAGTGGGCATGACTTGGAAGGTCATTTCGCTTTTCATATCCCGGACGGTATTTTTCCTCAGGAATTTCCTGCCAATCATCCAAAAGAGCAATCGATTGATAGACCTGCAGGTATTCGTCACACTCCTCACACCAGTGCTTATCCTCTTGATCCCAAAAAGCAGTCATGACACTACTACGGCTGATATAACTTGGAAAGGTTTCCTCCATCGCAAACCAAAGTTTTTTATAGTACTTGAGGGCATCGTAAAAATTTTCAAATTCCTTAGTACTGATGATATCCTCTTGCCAGCCTTCTAGGAACCACCACGGTTCCAAATCCCCTTTCATTTCAACTACTTGGTACATTTTTCTTTCTCACTTCATCTTTGGTGTTCTTATTATACAAAATTTTCTGGAAAAGATAAAAAAAATGGTCTTATATTTTATATTTATCAAAAATAGAAGAGATTCTAGTCATATAAATACGAAAAGAACCCACAATTCATTGTGAGTTCTTTTGCTTTCATTTTAGTCTTCAGATGATTCCACAATTGCTTCATCAACAGCAATGTTTTCAATAACTTCAACTTCGTTAACTGAAAGTGGTTCAATGTTACGGTAACGAGCCATACCTGTACCAGCAGGGATAGTCTTACCAATGATAACATTTTCTTTAAGACCAAGGAGATGGTCTTTCTTACCACGGATAGCTGCATCTGTAAGGACACGTGTTGTTTCTTGGAAGGAAGCCGCTGACAAGAATGAATTTGTTTCAAGTGAGGCTTTAGTAATACCAAGAAGGACTGGACGAGATGTTGCAGGAACACCACCAGAGATAACAATATCCTTGTTAGCATCTGTGAAGTCAGAAATGTCCATAAGTGTACCTGGAAGGAGATCTGTATCACCTGGATCCATAACACGTACTTTACGAAGCATTTGACGAACCATTACTTCGACGTGTTTGTCACCGATTTCTACCCCTTGGCTACGGTAAACTTTTTGTACTTCTGCAAGAAGATAAGTTTCAACTGACAAGGTATCACGTACTTCAAGGAGACGTTTAGGTTGGATTGAACCTTCTGTCAAGGCCGCACCACGGTGTACTTCGTCACCAACTTCAACTTTCATACGAGCTGTAAATGGAACAACGTATTCACCCATTCCAGTCTTACCTTGAACGAAGACTTTCTTAGTACGTGTTGCAGCATCTTCTTCGATTTCAATAACAGTACCCTTAACTTCAGTGATAACCGCTTCCCCTTTAGGGTTACGTGCTTCAAAGATTTCCTGGATACGTGGAAGACCCTGTGTGATATCGGTGTTTGAGGCTACCCCACCGGTGTGGAAGGTACGCATAGTAAGCTGTGTACCAGGTTCCCCGATAGATTGAGCGGCGATAGTACCAACTGCTTCACCAACTTCAACCGCATCACCTGTTGCCAAGTTGATACCGTAACAGTGACGGCAGACACCGTGACGTGTGTTACATGTAAAGACTGAACGGATAGTTACTTCTTCAACACCAGCATTGACAATAGCAGCAGCCATGTCTTCAGTAATCAAAGTATCTGGACCTACGATTACTTCACCTGTTGTAGGATTCTTAACTGATTTCTTAGTGTAACGACCTTGAAGACGTTCTTCAAGTGTTTCCGTCACTTCTTTACCATCAGTAATCGCACGGATAAGAAGACCTCGGTCTGTTCCACAGTCATCTTCACGAATGATAACATCTTGGGCAACGTCAACCAAACGACGAGTAAGGTAACCTGAGTCGGCTGTCTTAAGGGCCGTATCGGTCATACCTTTACGCGCACCGTGAGTAGAGAAGAACATTTCCAAAACGCTCAAACCTTCACGGAAGTTTGAAAGGATAGGCAATTCCATGATACGTCCGTTAGGAGCGGCCATCAAACCACGCATACCGGCAAGTTGAGAGAAGTTAGAGATGTTACCACGAGCTCCTGAGTCCATCATCATAACGATTGGGTTCTTAGAATCTTGTGTCTCAATCAGACGTTTTTCAAGGGCTTCTTTCGCTTCACGCCATGTTGTTGTAACAGCAACATAACGGTCATCATCTGTCATCAAACCACGACGGAAGGCCTTGTTAATTTCTTCAACACGGTGGTGAGCAGCATCGATAATTTCTTGTTTGTTATCGATAACTGGGATATCGGCGATACCCACTGTCAAACCAGCAAGTGTTGAGTGGTAGTAACCAAGGTCTTTCAAACGGTCAAGGAAGGCTGATGTTTCAGTCGTACGAAGACGTTTGAAGGTTTCAGCAATGATGTTACCAAGATTTTTCTTCTTGAACGGTGCATTAATTTCCAAACTATCAATTACTGTTTGGATATCTTGACCTGGTTCAAGGAAGTACTTATCTGGTGTACTATCTGTCAAGTTCTCATTTGTTGTTTCTTGAAGATATGGAATTTCTGCTGGGATGATTGAGTTAAAGAGAATCTTACCAACAGTTGTAACCAAAATCTTGTGAAGTTGGTTTTCTTTCCAAGGTTTATCAGGCATGCTGTCTACTGCAATACCTACACGGCTATGCAAGTGAACATAACCATTACGATAAGCCATAACTGCCTCATCAATATCCTTGAAGACCATACCTTCACCCTCACGGCCTTCTTCTTCCATAGTCAAGTAGTAGTTACCAAGAACCATATCCTGAGATGGCGTTACGACCGGTTTACCGTCTTTAGGGTTAAGGATGTGTTCAGCCGCAAGAAGGAGCAAACGTGCTTCAGCTTGAGCTTCTTCAGACAATGGAACGTGGATAGCCATTTGGTCACCGTCAAAGTCGGCATTGTAGGCCTCACATACCAATGGGTGAAGACGAAGGGCCTTACCATCAATCAAGACTGGTTCAAAGGCCTGGATACCCAAACGGTGGAGGGTAGGTGCGCGGTTAAGAAGTACTGGGTGTTCCTTGATAACATCTTCAAGAATATCCCAAATACGTTCATCACCACGTTCAACCATACGTTTAGCGGCTTTCACGTTACCTGCGTATTCACGCGCAACGATTTCACGCATCACAAATGGTTTGAAAAGTTCGATGGCCATCAAACGTGGCACACCACATTGGTACATTTTAAGTGTTGGACCAACAGCGATAACGGAACGTCCAGAGAAGTCAACACGTTTACCAAGCAAGTTTTGACGGAAACGACCTTGTTTACCTTTAAGCATGTGGCTCAAAGATTTAAGTGGACGACTACCTGGTCCAGTAATTGGACGACCACGACGTCCATTATCGATAAGGGCATCTACCGCTTCTTGCAACATACGTTTTTCGTTTTGCACGATGATACCTGGGGCATTCAATTCAAGCAAACGAGCCAAACGATTGTTACGGTTGATAACACGACGATAAAGATCGTTCAAGTCAGATGCCGCAAAACGTCCACCATCCAATTGAACCATTGGACGAAGGTCCGGTGGCAATACTGGCAAAATGTTAAGCACCATCCATTCTGGTTTGTTACCAGACTTGTAGAAGGCATCAAGAACGTCCAAACGACGAACAGCTTTAACACGTTTTTGACCAGTTGCTGTTTTCAACTCTTCTTTGAGTTCAGCAATTTCAGCTTCCAAATCTACTTGTTTCAAGAGATCTTGGATAGCTTCGGCACCCATTTTAGCGACAAATGAACCATGTCCATACTCTTGCAATTTTTCACGATATTCACGTTCTGTCAAGAGAGATTTTGGTTCAAGTGGTGTTTCCTTTGGATCAATAACCACGTAAGCTGCGAAGTAAATAACTTCTTCAAGCGCACGAGGACTCATGTCCAAAGTCAATCCCATACGAGAAGGGATTCCCTTGAAGTACCAGATGTGTGATACTGGTGCTTTCAACTCGATGTGACCCATACGTTCACGACGAACCTTAGCACGTGTTACTTCAACACCACAGCGGTCACAAACGATACCTTTATAACGGATACGTTTGTATTTCCCACACGCACATTCCCAGTCTTTGGTAGGACCAAAGATCACTTCGTCGAAGAGACCTTCGCGTTCTAGTTTGAGCGTACGGTAGTTGATTGTTTCAGGTTTCTTAACTTCACCATAAGACCATGAACGGACCTTAGTTGGTGAAGCTAGTGTGATTTGCATACTTTTAAATCGATTTACGTCAACCACTAGTATTACCTTTCTTTTGTTCTATTGACAATAGCAGCGCTATTCTCACCTTTATCAGCTACCTTAGCAGAGAGAGTGAACTCCCTCTCTAAAGCTTATTTTATTCTGTTTTATCTGAAGCTTCTTCTTTAGCTTTTTCTAATTCAGCAGCTTCTTTGGCTTGTTGTACACGTGCTTTTTCAAGATCATCAACGTGCATGACATCATCGTCTTCACCTTCATCAAGATCACGTAATTCAACTTCGTAGTCATCTTCATCAAGGACACGCATATCAAGACCAAGTGATTGCAATTCTTTAACAAGTACTCGGAATGATTCTGGTACACCTGGTTTTGGAATTGGTTTACCTTTAGTGATAGCTTCATAGGCTTTCAAACGTCCGTTAACGTCATCTGACTTGTAAGTCAAGATTTCTTGAAGGATATTTGATGCACCATAAGCTTCAAGGGCCCAAACCTCCATCTCACCGAAACGTTGTCCACCAAATTGTGCTTTACCACCAAGAGGTTGTTGGGTAACAAGTGAGTAAGGACCTACTGAACGAGCGTGAAGTTTATCATCAACCATGTGGTGAAGTTTGATCATGTACATGACACCAACTGACACACGGTTATCAAATGGTTCACCTGTACGTCCATCGTAAAGGATTGTCTTAGCATCACTATCCATACCTGCTTCACGAACAGTATCCCAGAGGTCTTCTGAGCTTGCTCCATCAAAGACTGGTGTTGCGATGTGGATACCCAAGTTACGTGCAGCCATACCAAGGTGAAGTTCCATAACCTGACCGATGTTCATACGTGATGGCACCCCAAGTGGGTTCAACATGATATCAACTGGTGTACCGTCTGGAAGGTAAGGCATGTCTTCAACCGGAACAATACGAGAAACAACCCCTTTGTTACCGTGACGACCGGCCATCTTATCTCCGACCTTGATCTTACGTTTTTGAGCGATGTAAACACGAACAAGCATGTTAACACCTGATTGCAATTCATCACCGTTTGCACGTGTAAAGATTTTAACATCGCGAACGACACCATCACCACCGTGAGGTACACGGAGTGACGTATCACGTACTTCACGAGATTTATCACCAAAGATAGCGTGGAGAAGACGTTCTTCAGCAGAAAGGTCTTTTTCACCCTTAGGTGTTACCTTACCAACAAGAATGTCACCTTCTTTAACCTCAGCACCGATACGGATAATACCCATTTCGTCAAGGTCTTTGAGGGCTTCTTCACCAACGTTTGGCAATTCACGTGTGATTTCTTCAGGCCCAAGCTTTGTATCACGTGTTTCTGATTCGAATTCTTCCAAGTGAACAGATGTATAAACGTCATCTTTCACAAGACGCTCACTCATGATAACGGCATCCTCGAAGTTGTAACCTTCCCATGTCATGTATGCGACGATAGGGTTTTGACCGAGGGCCATTTCTCCACCTTCCATAGATGGACCATCAGCGATAAAGTCACCTTTTTCAACAATATCGCCAACCTTAACCAAAGTACGTTGGTTATAGGCAGTACCTGAGTTTGAACGACGGAATTTTTGAATAGTATAAACATCAAGAGAACCATCTTCACGACGAACTTCAACTTTATCAGCATCAGAGTAGACAACTTTACCGTCGTGTTGGGCGATAACCGCAGCTCCTGAATCGTGGGCAGCTTGATATTCCATACCAGTACCAACATAAGGTGCTTTAGGATCAATCAAAGGCACAGCCTGACGTTGCATGTTGGCACCCATGAGGGCACGGTTAGAGTCATCGTTTTCCAAGAAAGGAATACATGCTGTCGCAACGGCAACTACCTGTTTAGGAGAAACATCCACGAAATCTACAAGGTGTGATGGGTACTCTTGGTTATTACCTTGGTGACGACCCATAACAATTTCTTCTGCAAATGTTCCATCTTCGTTCAATTTAGAGTTAGCCTGAGCAACTGTGTACTCATCTTCTTCATCAGCAGTCAACCAAACCACTTCGTTGGTTACTTTACCAGTTGCACGGTCAACCTTACGATATGGTGTTTGAATGAAACCGTACTTGTTAAGGTGTCCATATGAAGACAAGTTATTGATCAAACCGATGTTAGGTCCTTCAGGTGTTTCAATTGGACACATACGACCGTAGTGCGTGTAGTGCACGTCACGAACTTCATATCCGGCACGGTCACGTGTCAAACCACCAGGTCCCAAGGCTGACAAACGACGTTTGTGTGACAACTCTGACAATGGGTTGTGTTGGTCCATGAACTGTGACAACTGTGAAGAACCGAAGAATTCTTTAACAGCAGCAGTTACAGGGCGAATATTGATGATTTGTTGTGGTGTCAAGACTTCGTTATCTTGAACTGACATACGCTCACGTACGTTACGTTCCATACGAGCCAAACCAATACGGAATTGGTTAGCAAGCAATTCACCAACCGCACGGATACGACGGTTACCAAGGTGGTCGATATCGTCTACTTTACCGATACCTTCAGCAAGGTTGAGGAAGTAACTCATTTCAGCCAAGATATCCGCTGTTGTCAAAGCACGAACTTTATCATCTGGGTTGGCATTACCAACAATTGTAACCACACGATCTGAATCATTTGGTGCAACAACCTTGAATTTTTGAAGAATAACAGGTTCTGTAACCACCGCATAATCGTTTGGTGTGTATACAAATTTGTTCAAATCACCATCCAAGTATTCTGCGATTGAGTCAATCACATCACGTGTCATTTCAGTACCAGCTTCAACAAGGATTTCACCTGTTTCAGGATCTACCAAGTTTTCAGCAATTGTTTGTCCCAAAAGACGTGTCTTGATGTTAAGTTTTTTATTGACTTTGTAACGACCAACAGCAGCCAAGTCATAACGACGTGGATCAAAGAAACGAGCTACAAGCAAGCTACGTGAGCTGTCGGCAGTTTTTGGTTCACCTGGACGAAGACGTTCATAAATTTCTTTAAGCGCTTCATCAGTACGTGAATCTGCTGGGTTTTTGTGGATATCTTTTTCAATAGTGTTACGAACCAACTCGCTATCACCAAAGATATCAACAATTTCGTCATCACCTGAGAATCCAAGCGCACGCACAAGCGTTGTGAATGGAATCTTACGTGTACGGTCGATACGAGTGTAGGCGATGTCTTTTGAATCTGTTTCAAGCTCAAGCCATGCCCCACGGTTAGGGATAACTGTTGATCCATAACCCACTTTACCGTTTTTATCCACCTTATCGTTAAAGTAAACACCAGGTGAGCGCACCAACTGAGAAACGATAATACGTTCACCACCATTGATGATGAAAGTACCCATCTCAGTCATAATAGGGAAATCTCCGAAGAAGACTTCCTGAGTTTTGATTTCACCAGTTTCTTTGTTAATAAGACGGAAAGTCACAAAGATAGGTGCTGAGTATGATGCATCGTGGATACGAGCTTCTTCAAGTGTATACTTAGGCTCTTTCAATTCGTAACCAACGAATTCCAATTCCATAGTGTCTGTGAAGTTTGAGATAGGAAGTACATCCTCAAAAACCTCTTTAAGACCAGTATCCAAGAATTCTTTGAATGAATCCGTTTGGATTTCAATCAAGTTTGGTAAATCAAGAACTTCTTTGATTCTTGAAAAACTACGACGGGTACGATGTTTCCCGTATTGAACGTCATGTCCTGCCAAGTCTTCTACTCCTTTTCTACATTCGAGACCTGCTTTGCAAGTCGTGCACTTTAAATATTTGTCTTCTTCCTTGTTCAGTTGCTTGTCCCATTAACAAGTGATTAAACACTAACATCCACTTATCTGATTAAGGATAAGCAAAAAACTTAGTTTGTGAATTTTTAGAACCTTTAAATATGCGTTACAACACTTGAAAATCCTAAAAATAAGCACAAAAATAGCAGCTAAATCTGACCGAAAAAACGTTGATTTAACTGCTGTATCTCTTGATTGGACAATATTTCAACCAAGTAAGACGACAAATAGTTGTCTATATTATACCTAATTTTTTGCTTTTTTGCAAGTTTTCTTGGGAATTCCTAATGCCCTCCAAGAATGCTAGACCAGGCTTTTTGATAGTCACTGTCAGTTCCACCAATAGCAAATTTGTAGGTTGTATCTCCAGGCCCATTTTTAGCCCAATAAGTATCAACCATTTCACCACTTACAGAAACATTACGACCATTGACAGACACTGTTGCTGGTTTAAGACCTGTTGATTTGAGCACACTTGCCTTAATAGCACTTGAATCGATATTAAACTTATCTCCCGTTTTAAAAATACCTGGATTGGCATTGTAAATGGCGGAAGTTAAACGAGCCATATATTGCGCATTGTAGGTGTAACCCGTTTTAGAATTAGTTGGTGTATTATTGTCATAACCAGCCCAACCTCCAAGAGTAATACCAGGCGTTGAGACGATCAACCAAGCATCCGCAAAGTTATCTGTCGTTCCTGTTTTACCCATCCAGTCAGCTGAGGCTGCTGCACCATTGACATTTTTCAATTCAGAATAAAATTGAGTTGTCGCTCCCTTAACCACAACTTCCTTGAGCAGGTTATCCATGATGCTAGCCGTAGCTCTTGAAAAGACTTGAACCCCTTCAGATTTATGCTGATAGATAACTTCGCCAGTCCGGTCAGTAATACTATCAATCATATGACCCTTCTCATAGACGCCACCATTTGAAAGCATCTGATAGGCATTTACTTGCTGGGCAACCGTGGTTTCAATTCCCCCGCCAAGAGGTAAACTCTCGATATTGTAGTTAGCAATCTTATAACCCATCTTGGTCATGTAACCCTCAACGTCAACATCATGACGTTGAAGCATTTGATATGTCCAAAAGGCTGGAATATTCCACGAGGTATTGAGTGCCTCTTGTAGGTTCATCATAGCTGTACCCTTATCACCATCATGGAGAATAGGCGTTCCACCCGTAAAATTAGTTGGGTAGTTAGAAAGGATACTTGAGCTACCCATCAAACCTTGATCAATAGCAATTCCATAAGCAATAATAGGCTTAATAGATGAGCCTGGGGAGCGTGCCGTATCAAAGGCATGGTTATTTTGATTATTTTCGTAACTACGACCACCAACAAATCCTAGAATTGCTCCAGTCGCATTATCCATAAGCACATTTCCGACTTCAACTCCACTATTTCCACCTTGGTCGAGGAGGCCACCATATTGACTCGCAGCATCTTGCATCGCATTATAAACTGCATTATCAATAGTTGTCTTAACGCTGTAGCCACCGGTTTGTAGCTCTTGTAGGGCCCTCTCACGATAGCTTTCCTTGGTCTTATCATTTTTCAAATCTTGACTCGATACCTTGTCACGTTTAACGAGATAATCATACATGACATCCTGAGCCTCAGACATGACAGAATAGTACAAATAGTCATGACTTACGGCATCAGACTTCTCACCAGCCTTGAAATCTTTAGTGATATCATAATCCTTATAGCTTTCATACTGCGACTTATCTAGATAGCCACCGCGATAAAGATTGTAGAGTACATCTTGCTGACGTGCTAAGCCATAAGAAAGATCCTCTGCATTTTTTAATTGACCGTCAGCTGTATAAGGTGAGTAGACAATCGGGCTCTGTGGCAAACCTGCCAGATAGGCCGCTTGAGGAACTGTCAAATCCGCTGCAGATACCCCAAAGATACCTTGAGCAGCCTCCTCAATTCCAGCAATATTTTTCCCCTTGTTGTTACGTCCAAAAGGAGAAACATTCAGATAATCGGTTAAAATTTCATTTTTAGAAGCGCGACGCTCCAATTGTAAGGCATAGATAATCTCCGCCGCCTTACGTTTAAAGGTTGGCGCATCGCCTGTTACCTGTTGCTTGATTAACTGCTGCGTTAGCGTCGAACCACCACTTGAAGAGCCAACCCCCAAAACTGATGACACCAAAGCCCTAAAAACTGCCTTTGGTACAACACCCTTATGCTTTTTAAAATTTTCATCCTCAGTCGCAATGATGGCATTTTTGACATTGTTAGAAATCGCATCACTCTCAATAGGTGTTCTCAGCAAGTCAGTATCAATATCCGCAATCTTCTTGGAATCGGAATATCTCATCGAAGATACCAAACTAACCTCGCTAATCTGATTCAACAAGGATTTGTCCTTAATCGACGGAACAGACTCAATTTGACTCCCCAGATAACCCAAACCAATTCCTGCACCGAATAAGGTAAGAACGATAATAACCACATAAAAGAAATCAGACAAGAGCTTTAAGGTTTTTAAGAAAACATCACCCATGTCTATGAGTGTCATCCCATCCTCAGGCGACTTCCGTGCTTGCTTACGATTCCACTTAGATCCAGTCGTAGCTTTCCTTTCTTTAAAAGATTTATCTCCTCTTTTAGACCTAGAACCAGCAAACTTTGTACGAATAGTCTGCCCTAGTCGCCTAAAATAATTTATTATTTTTTCAAAATTCATAGAAATACCTCAAAGCCTATTATAACAAACTTTGACAAAGCTTGCATAGGGTTGCTTTCTTTTGGTATAATGGTGCAGAATATACTTTACTGGAGAATATCATGACAATTTTTGAAGAACTAAAAGCACGTGGCTTGATTTTTCAAACCACTGATGAAGAAGCCCTTGTAAAAGCCTTTGAAGAGGGACCAGTCTCATACTACACTGGTTATGACCCAACAGCAGACAGTCTCCACCTTGGACACCTTGTCGCTATCCTTACAAGTCGCCGACTTCAATTGGCTGGACACAAACCTTACGCCCTCGTTGGTGGTGCAACAGGTTTGATTGGTGACCCATCATTTAAAGATGCTGAACGTAGCCTGCAAACCAAAGAAACTGTTGAAGGTTGGGTTGAAAAAATCCAAGGACAACTCTCTCGTTTCCTTGATTTTGAAAATGGTGACAACAAGGCCGTTATGGTCAACAACTATGACTGGTTTGGTTCAGTCAGCTTCATTGATTTCTTGCGTGACGTAGGTAAATACTTCACAGTTAACTACATGATGAGTAAGGAATCTGTTAAGAAACGTATCGAAACAGGTATCTCTTACACTGAGTTTGCCTACCAAATCATGCAAGGTTACGATTTCTATGAACTCAACGATAAGTACGGCGTAACCCTCCAAATTGGTGGTTCTGACCAATGGGGTAACATGACAGCAGGTACTGAGCTCTTGCGTCGTAAAGCAGACAAATCTGGACATGTTATCACTGTGCCACTTATCACAGATTCAACTGGTAAAAAATTCGGTAAATCTGAAGGTAACGCTGTCTGGCTTGATGCGACTAAGACTACACCTTACGAAATGTACCAATTCTGGCTCAACGTTATGGATGATGATGCTGTTCGCTTCTTGAAGATTTTCACTTTCTTATCACTTGAAGAAATCGAAGAAATCGGTAAAGAATTTGACCAAGCTCGTCACCAACGTTTGGCACAAAAGGTTTTGGCTCGTGAAGTTGTTACTTTGGTCCACGGTAAAGAAGCTTACGAACAAGCTGTTCACATCACTGAACAACTCTTCGCTGGTAACCTTAAAGCTCTCTCAGCACGAGACCTTAAAGTTGCCCTTAACGGTGTCCCAACTTATGAAATTTCAGCAGATGAAAATCTGAACATCGTTGAACTTCTCGTCAATGCAAAAATTTCACCATCTAAACGTCAAGCACGTGAAGATGTCCAAAACGGCGCTATCTACATCAACGGTGAACGTGTACAAGACTTGGATTACACTCTCTCAGACACCGATAAGATTGATAATGAAATTACTGTTGTCCGTCGTGGTAAGAAGAAAAACTTTGTCTTGACTTACTAATTTATAGCTATTCTCACTCCTTAATGGAGTGAGTTTTTTTGTTGCACTATATTTTACAATTTATCTACCAAAAAAGAGCAGTAGGATTGATTCCCAACTACTCTCTTCAGAACACAAAAAACCAGCACTAGGCTGGTTTTCGAGACTATCACATTAGTTATAGATTTTGAATGCGTCGTCGTCGTTTTGACCAACGAATGGCATTGCTTTACGCAATTCAGCACCAACTTTTTCGATTTCAAGGTTAGCAGCTTCTTCACGGTAAGCAGTAAGTTTTGGACGTCCAGCCTTGTAGTCGTTAACGAAGTCGTTAGCGAATTTACCGTTTTGGATGTCAGCAAGAACTGCTTTCATATTTTCTTTCACTTGTTCAGTGATAACACGTGGACCTGATACGTAGTCACCGAATTCAGCAGTGTTTGAAATTGATTGACGCATTTTCTTGAATCCACCTTCGTAGATCAAGTCAACGATCAATTTCATTTCGTGAAGCACTTCAAAGTAAGCCAATTCTGGAGCATATCCAGCTTCAGTCAAGACTTCAAAACCAGCTTCGATAAGGGCAGTCAAACCACCACAAAGAACTGCTTGTTCACCAAACAAATCTTCTTCAGTTTCTTCTTTGTATGTTGTTTCAAGAAGACCAACACGTGCTGCACCGACACCTTTACACCAGTCCATAGCGATGTCTTTAGCGTTACCTGTAGCATCTTGGTATACTGCGTAAAGTGCAGGAACACCAAAACCTTCTTCAAATGTACGACGTACCAAGTGACCTGGTCCTTTAGGAGCACACATGAAAACATCAACATCTTTAGGAACTTTGATGAATTCGAAGTGGATGTTAAATCCGTGTGCGAAACCAACAGCATTACCAGCTTCAAGGTTTGGAGCAATTTCTGCTTCGTAAAGTTCTTGTTGGATTTCGTCTGGAGCCAAGATCATGATAACATCAGCCAATTTAGTTGCTTCTGCTACTGTGTAAGTATCAAAACCATCTTCTTTAGCTTTATCAAATGATTTACCTGGACGAACACCGATGATCACATCGTGACCTGTATCACGCAAGTTTTGTGCATGCGCATGACCTTGTGAACCGTAACCGATAACGGCGATTTTTTTACCGTCAAGTGCTGCTACTTTTACGTCTTTTTCATATTCCATTTGAACTGCCATAGTAATATGTCTCTTTTCTAAAAAAATAATTTATTGCCTTTTTAAGGCTGGGTTAACAAATTTAAGTTGGATTTTTTAATCACGGGTAAATCCAGTAGCACCCGTACGAGCGATATTCTTGATTCCGTAAGGACGAATAACTCGTAGAAGCGCCTCGCTCTTTTCAGCATCACCAGTCATCTGGATAGTGATAGAGCTTGGTGCCACATCAACCACCGAAGCACGGAAAGGTTGAATAATCGCCAAGATTTCAGCACGTTTAGAGGTTGGTGCTGATACCTTAACTAGGATAACTTCACGTTCCAAGTGTGGCTGATCCGTGATATCACGGATGCGAATCACATCAATCTGACGATTAAGCTGTTTGATGATTTGTTCCACTTCATTTTGAGAATTCACATCAATAATAATCGTAATACGTGAAACGTTAGGATCCTCAGAAGCCCCTACAGAGATACTTTCAATGTTAACTTGACGTCGTGAAAGAACACCTGTGAAGCGGTTAAGGACACCTGAACGGTTCTGAAGTTTAGCTGTTAACATTCTACGCATTGAACTTCACCCCCAACATTTCGTGATTACTCTTACCAGCCGGAACGATTGGCAAGACATGCTCTTTACGAGAGATATCCACCTCGATGAACATTGGCACGTCTTCCTTGATAACTTCCAAATCCTGATCAATTGTCTCTGGATTATCAAACTTGTAAGACTTAATGCCGTAAGCTTGAGCCATCAATTGGAAATCTGGAAGGGTATCAAAGACAGACTCTGATGTACGCCCTTCGTAGAAGGACTCTTGCCATTGACGTACCATACCAAGTGAGTGGTTATTCAACATAACAACCTTGATTGGCACCTTGTAAATATTTAAGATAGCCAATTCTTGATTCGTCATTTGGAAACCACCATCACCAACAAAGAGGATAACTTCTTTATCAGGATTAGCAATTTTAGCACCAATTGCTGCTGGGACACCGAATCCCATTGTTCCAAGACCACCTGAGGTCACCAATTGACGCTCATTTTGGTATGGATAATACTGAGCTGTCCACATTTGATGTTGACCAACGTCAGTAACAACAACCGCGTCACCCTTAGTCAATTCACCGATACGCTCGATAACTGCCTGAGGCTGTACCATACGTTCTTTCTTATCGTAAGAACGTACACGCTCTTTGTCTTTTGTAACTTTTTCGATCCATTTTTCAGTGTTATTCTTAACCACTGGTTCTGCTAAGAGCATTTCAAGAGCTTGCTTGGCATCACCAACAACTGGAAGGTCCACTGAAATAATTTTACCAATCTCAGCTGGATCTACATCAATATGGACAACCTTGGCATTCTTAGCAAATGTTTTAGGATTACCTGTCAAACGGTCATCAAAACGACAGCCAATGGCAATCATAAAGTCAGCATCGGTCATAGCAATGTTAGCTGCATATGAACCGTGCATACCACCCATACCCAAGAAGAGGGGATGACTAGTAGCAATTGTCCCTTGTCCTAAAAGACTTGTAACAACTGGGATTTGGTAGCGTTCTGCAAAAGCAACTAGCTCCTTAGCAGATTCAGAATAAGACACCCCACCTCCAGCTACAATAACCGGCTTCTTAGCTTTACCCAACTGCTTCAAGATTTTCTTGATTTGCATTTCGTTTGGTCTTAGCGTCGGTTGGTAACTTGGAAGATTAATTTCAGGATCGTTGATGAAGGCTGTTTCCTTAGCCACGACATCTTTAGGGAGGTCGATAACAACTGGACCAGGTCGGCCAGTTGTTGCAATATGAACCGCTTCCCTAATAACACGAGGAATATCAGCTGTATCGCGAATCTGATAATTGTATTTTGTAATCGGCATGGTAATTCCGACAATGTCAGCCTCTTGGAAGGCATCTTTACCAATACCTGGTGTTGCGACCTGACCAGTAAAGACTAGGAGAGGTACGCTATCACTCATAGCATCTGCAATCCCTGTAATAGCATTAGTGGCACCAGGACCACTCGTTACAAGAGCAACACCGAGTTTACCAGTTGATTTGGCATAACCTTCAGCTTCGTGCAGACTTCCTTGCTCATGACGAGATAAAATATGATTAATCTTGTCATTTTTGTAAATAGCATCATACAAAGGAAGAACCGCTCCGCCAGGATATCCAAAGATAGTTGAAATCCCAAGTTCAAGAAGTGTATCTAGAATTAAATCAGCACCAGAGCGTGCTTCTTCAAGTTCAATTTTCTTCACATGGACCTCCTTTAGTAGTTGTTTTTTTCGAATTGTCTAAAAATTCAAAACCTTGTATACTATGATAACATTTTTAACCAAATTTGCAAGGGTTTCGGAGAAAAATATCACAAACTCTTCGGAAAGAATGTTCTTAGTTTTTTTCTTGTGCTTGACGTTCTGCTTTACGTTCTTCGAATTCTTCGTCACTCATCAAAGTTCCGCCAACATTGGCTGATTTAGCAAAGGCTGTATAGCGACGCAACCAACCACTTGAAATTTTTGATTTGAAAGGTTTCAAATGTTTGCGGCGTTCTTCAAGGGTTGCATCATCGACAAGTAGATCAAGGGTACGATTTGGTAGGTCAATCACGATTTCATCCCCATCTTCGATTAGGGCGATATTACCACCTTCTGCTGCTTCTGGAGAAACGTGACCAATAGCAATACCACGAGTAGCTCCTGAGAAACGACCATCCGTAATCAGAGCCACATCCTTACCAAGACCGCGTCCGACAATCTTAGAAGTTGGTGCCAACATTTCTGGCATACCAGGTCCACCCTGAGGACCTTCGTAACGAATGACAACGACATGGCCCTTCTTAACTGTTCCATTATCAATCAACTCAAGGGCCTGATCTTGTGAATCACAACAAATAGCTTTACCACGGAAAGTTTTAACAGATGGATCTACACCACCGACCTTGATAACAGCTCCATCCTGAGCAATATTTCCGTAAAGGATAGACAAACCACCAACTGGTGAGATAGGATGCTCAATTGGATGGATAATTTCTTCATTTTTGATTTCAGCACCAGCTACGTTTTCTTTCAAAGTCTTACCAGTAACTGTAATACGATCACCCTTAATGGCTCCTTTTTTAATCAACTGATTAATAATGGCTGGAACACCACCAGCTTCATGGACATCATGCATAGTGTAAACACTTGAAGGTGCAATTTTAGAGAGATAAGGGGTCTTCTTGGCAATCTCGTTAATGTCTTTAAGATCATAGTCAATACCGGCCTCACGCGCAATAGCAAGCGTATGAAGAACAGTATTGGTTGAACCACCCATGGCCATATCTAGAGCAAACGCATCATCGATGGCTTCTTTGGTCACAATATCACGTGGGCGAACATTATTTTTGATGTTATCCATCAATTTTGTGGCTGCTTGACGAACCAATTCACGACGTTCATCTGAAACGGCTAGGATAGTACCGTTACCTGGAAGGGCAAGGCCCAAAACTTCCATCAAACAGTTCATTGAGTTAGCGGTAAACATTCCTGAACATGAACCACAAGTTGGACAAGCATTTTTCTCTAAATAATCGAGCTCATCCATGCTCATATCACCAGCCTGATAAGTACCTACTGCTTCAAACAAACTTGAGAGAGTCGCTTGATGACCAGTCATGTCAACGCCACCCTTCATAGGTCCACCAGAACAAAATACTGCTGGCACATTAGTACGCATAGCCGCCAAAATCATCCCTGGTGTAATCTTATCACAGTTAGGAATGTAGAAAACCCCGTCAAACCAGTGGGCATTAATAACTGTTTCTGCAGAATCGGCAATCAATTCACGAGATGGAAGACTGTAACGCATCCCAATATGCCCCATGGCAATCCCATCATCCACACCAATGGTATTAAACTCAAAAGGAATACCGCCAGCCTCACGGATAGCTTCCTTGGCAATATCTGCTAATTCACGCAAGTGAACATGCCCTGGAACAATGTCAATATAAGAGTTACAAATAGCAATGAAGGGCTTTTGCATATCATTGGCAGATTTAACTTGCCCAGTCGCATACAAAAGTCCGCGTGCTGGTGCCTTATCAACACCAACTTTGATCATATCACTTCTCATGATGTTACCTTCAATCTATAAAATTTCTTACAACATATGTTACCACTTTGGAAAGTAATGTCAAGGAATTTTCAGAATATTTTTGTAATTCCGAAAAGATATACCTGCTATATCAAAACTGACAAAACAAAAAGGAAGCCCTAAGACTTCCTAAATGATTATTCAACACTGAAGAGGTATGGATAAACTGGTTGGTCTCCTTGGAAGATTTCAACTTCGATATCTTCATGAGCCTCTTCCAATTTTTCCGCAAGTGCTTGAGCTTGTTCTTGATTACCTTCTTCGCCGACGTAAATCATAACAATTTCACTGTCTTCGTCAATCATCTTGTCAAAGGTGTCAAGAAGGGCTTGGTCCATATCTGGTGTAGACACAAGGATCTTACCATCCACCATACCAAGGATATCATTTTCATGAATCTCAAGACCATCAATAGTTGTATCACGTACCGCCAAGGTCACGCTACCACTTGTTACATCTGAAAGACTAGCTGTCATAGCTTCAACATTAGCTTCGATACTTTGACTAGGATCAAAAGCAAGCAAACTTGTAAAGCCTTGTGGAACTGTACGTGTTTCAACAACAGCCGCATTGACATCTACTACTTCAGCAGCTGATTGTGCTGCCATAAAGATGTTTTTATTGTTTGGCAAGATGATAACATTCTTAGCATTAACCTGCTCAATAGCCTTAACAATATCTTCTGTTGATGGGTTCATTGTTTGACCACCTGAAATCACATAGTCAACACCTTGTGATTTGAAGATATCTGCAAGTCCATCTCCAGCAACAACTGCAATAAGGGCAAAGTCTTTAGGAGCAGAAGGTGCAGCTTGGATAGCTTCTTCTTTTTGAACTTGTGCATCGTGTTGGTTACGCATGTTGTCAACCTTAACTTTGACAAGAGCCCCATATTTAAGACCTTCTTGCATGACAAGACCTGGATCCTCAGTATGGACGTGAACTTTTACAATTTCATCATCGTTAACAACTAGGAGAGAATCCCCAAGGTTGCTCAAGTAATTTTGGAACTCTTCATAGTCAAAGTCCTTCACATAAGTTGGACCTTGTTTGAGACCAATCATGATTTCCGTACAGTAACCGAAGGTAATGTCTTCTGTGGCAACATGACCAGCAACTGACTTATGATGTTCTGCATTGATCATCTCTGTCATAGTAGCCGGTGTCGCTTGGAAGTCCTCTGAAGCGATATACTCACCTGTGAGGGCTGACAAGAAACCTTCATAAATGAAGACCAAACCTTGACCACCTGAGTCTACCACACCAACTTCTTTCAAAACTGGAAGCATCTCTGGTGTCTTAGCCAAAGCAGCTTTAGCTCCATCGAGAGCTGCACGCATAACCTCAACAGCATCATTTGTAGATTCAGCTTTCTTAATCGCTGCTGAAGCTGCACCACGTGATACTGTAAGGATTGTTCCTTCGACAGGTTTCATAACTGCTTTATAGGCAACTTCAACCCCTGCTTGGAAGGCATGAGCTAAATCTTGACCATCAAGTTCCGTTTTATCCTTGATACTTTGACCAAATCCACGGAACAATTGTGACGTGATAACACCCGAGTTACCACGGGCACCCATCAAAAGACCTTTAGATAAAATCTGACCAACTTCACCAACTGTTGAAGCTGATTGATCTGCGACAGCTTTGGCTCCGTTATCCATAGTCATTCCCATGTTTGTTCCAGTATCTCCATCTGGTACTGGGAAGACATTGAGTGAATTCACATATTCTGCTTGCTTACCTAGACGTGTTGCTGCCGCTTGGACCATCTCCTGAAGCAAGCTTGTTGTAATTTTAGACACTAGTTTTCTCCTACGACTTTAATATTTTGAACGTAAACATTTACTGTTTCAGCCTTGATACCGAGCTGATTCTCAAGATTAAATTTCACACGTTCTTGAATATTTTTTGAAACCTCACTAATCTTAACACCATAACTCATAACAGTGTAAACATCCACAGTGATACCTGCATCAGTAGATTTCACGACAACTCCTTTTGCGTAGTTTTCCTTTCCAAGAAGTGCTTGAAAATTATCTCGGATAGCACTCTTACTTGCCATACCGACAACGCCAAAAATTTCTGTTGCTGAACCGCCAACTACTGTTGCGATGACATCATCTGACAATTCGATTTGACCATCTTTTGTATTGATTTTTACAGTCATAATTACTACCTCAAAAAGTTTTTATCAGCTTATTTTACCATATTCGAGCTTACTTGTAAAAAATAAGAAGAAGATACCCTTTGAATAAGAGTATCTCCTCAATATTTATCATTAAAACTTTCTCTTTATGAGATAACGACGGTACATCACATAGAGGAAGACCGCACGCCATACATTATCAACAACAGTTGCAATCCAGACGCCTGCAAGACCCATTCCCAAACTCACTCCTAGGAAGTAGCCTGAGAAAATTCGGATAATCCACATCCCAATAGTTGTCGCATAGAAAGGCATCTTAGCCTTACCCAGACCTTGCCAAACTGCAGTGTAGACTAGAGTCGCCGAAGTCACGGGATTCCCAAGGAAAGAATAAAGAATAACTACCTGACTAGCCGCAATAGCTGCTTTATTATCTGTAAAGAGACTTGATAATCCTTGTCCAAAAAGCAAGATACCCCCTGAAACCAGAACCATCAAGAAGGTTGAAATCCAATAAGACTCTCGTATAATACGCTTCATCTGCGCCTTATCCCCTCGTCCCAGACTATTGGCAACCAAGATAACTGTAGCCGTGGCGACTCCCATACCGGGCATATAGTTAAACTGAGTGAGGTTTTCACCAATGGCGTTACCACCGACAACGGCTGTACCAAAGGTAACAATAATAGCCACAATGACCACATCTCCAGCACGCATCATCAGTCGTTCACCTGCTGCTGGCAGAGCAATCCCCAACAACTCCCTGTTGAAAGGTTTGGTAACTTCAAGCTGCTTCACATCCAGTTTCATCGCTTGCCACAGTATCACTGTCCCAACCAGACGAGAAAAAACCGTAGCCGTTGCGACCCCAATAATCCCCCAATGTCCCACAAAGATAGCTAAAGAAGATAAAATAGCATTAAGAACATTAGTCAAAAGACTGACGACCATGGAAATACGAGGCCGTCCCTTGGCCCGTAATATGTTACCAAAAGTAGTCATTAAGGCTAGGAAGACCACTCCTCCACCGACAAGAGCAAGGTAGAGACTACCAGCCTGAGTCACAGATTGCTCAGTACCTAAAAGATTAAGAATGGCCCCACCACCAAAAATGGAAAGTAAACCAAGAATGAGACTAAGAGCAAGGGTAATAATAATAGCATCCCAGGTGTCTCGGTTAGTCGCTTTAACATCTCCCTTCCCTAGACTTCTAGCAATGACACTGGCACTTGAGGCTCCTAGAGCAATGAAGATAGCTTGGTAAATCGTGATTATATTATTGGCTACGGAAACCCCTGATATGGCGACAATACCAACCTGAGCCACTAGGTAAGAATCGACAACCCCCATCAACATTTGTAGAAGGTTTTCGGCCATAGCAGGCAAGGCTATGTTTAGAATTTTCTTTGTTTCTGTCATAATATTCTCTTCTATATTGATAAAAATAGGGCTGATTTCTCAGCTCCTATTTTTTTTATTCTTATACACCAAGATAGCTTTCAACTGCTTTTTGCATATCAGCTGCCGCAACAACTGTTTTATGGCGAACTTCCGCATGTTCAAGTCCATCTACAGCAGCTGGGATAGCTACACCTGAAAGTTGGTGCAAATCTTCTACTGCTTTGAAATCATCCCCACTGTCTTTACCAGTGACAGCTGAAATAGCCACACGTGGGAATTTATATGGGCTAGCTGTTGAAGCGATAACTGTAGGGGTGTGGTCATCTGTCTTTTGAACATATGCTTCGTAAACCGCTGAGGCAACCGCTGTATGAGGATCTTCGATATACTTGTCTTCTTCATAAACACGTTTGATTTCAGCAGCTGTTTCATCCTCAGTTGCAAATCCTGCTGCAAACAAGTCAAGAATATCTTTATCTGCATCCGCCAAAGTATACTCACCCTTAGTCACAAGCGCATCCATGAGCTCTTTAGTCTTAGCAGCATCATTACCAAGAAGGTGGAAAATCAAGCGTTCCAAGTTAGAAGATACCAAGATATCCATAGAAGGACTTGTCGTTACCTTGAAGTCACGTTTCTTGTCATAAGTACCCGTTGCGAAGAAGTCTGTGAGGACGTTATTTTCATTAGAGGCACAGATTAATTTGCCAACCGGAACACCAATCTGACGTGCATAATAAGCCGCCAAGATATTACCAAAGTTTCCTGTTGGTACTGTGAAGTTAACCTTATCTCCGTTTTGGATATGACCTGCCTTAACCAACTGCGCATAGGCATATACATAGTAAACCACTTGTGGTACCAAACGACCTACGTTCATTGAGTTAGCTGATGAGAATTGCGTATGATGAGCCAACAATTTCTCACGCAAGTCAAAATCATTAAACATACGTTTCACATCGGTTTGGGCATCATCAAAGTTACCATCAATAGCAATAACGTGAGTGTTAGCTCCTGTTTGAGTGGTCATTTGCAATTCTTGGATTTTTGAAACACCGTCTTTTGGATAAAAGACAATAATTTCAGTTCCAGGAACATCTGCAAAACCAGCCATAGCAGCCTTACCAGTATCACCTGATGTCGCTGTCAAGATAACAATCTTATTATCAACACCTTGCTTTTTAGCTGATGTTGTTAGCAAGTAAGGCAAGATTGAAAGGGCCATATCTTTGAAAGCGATAGTAGAACCATGGAAAAGTTCAAGGTTGTAGTGGTTCTTAAGTTTAACTACTGGTGCAATAGCAGCTGTATCAAATTTGTCGTCATAAGCATTTGTGATACAGTAATCTAATTCCTCTTCCGTAAAATCATCCAAGAAAGCTGACAAGACCAATTTAGCAACTTCTTGGTAAGAAGCATCTTTCAATTGATCAAAGTCCAAAGCAACCTCAGGTGTTGACAATGGTGTGAACAAGCCACCATCTGTTGCCAAACCTTGAAGAATAGCTTGACTAGCAGTTACTTTATTATTTTCGTCACGTGTTGATTGGTATACAAGTGTCATGGTAAATCCTCTTTTTAGATAGTGTGTGGCTCTATTGTAGCATAATTGTCAGAATATTTCTACACGTATTGTGACTTGTGAGAAAATCATTCGGATATCACCTTATTCTCTTCCCTCAACGACATGAAAAAATCCGGAATAGCGATTCCGGATGTCATTTTAAAATTTATCTTTGGTGTCATTCTTAGTTGAGAAAGTAATATCTTTTGATTTACCATCACCACTAAGCGTTACTTTCTTGTCTTTTTTAGTCACTTTTAGCTCTTGACCTTTTTTCACATTGAGACCATCGATATCAACATCTTTATTGACAGAAGTAACAGTCATCTTATGTCCCAAGCGACTAACCTTCCCTTTGAAAAGGGTTGTTGTTGTTTCGCCTGTCTTCGAATCATACTTTTGACCATTATCTTTCGCAGCTTTTTCAAGAGCTTCATCAAGTTCTTTTTCTATGGTTTCCTCACTATAATAGTTTTCAAAGGAATCTCCATAGAAGGCTTTAAATAAATCTCCAAAGGCTGAGAAGGACTTCTGAACCCTCTCACGATAGTCCTTGATATAGGTTTTCTTATCAAAAGTATAGCTAGCAGTCACCTTCGCATTGCTACCTTTTACTTTCATGGTTACAGCAGTATCTTTAAAGTACTTTTCAAGCTCCTTACTATCCAAGTCTGTCAAACTTTCAGACATGCTTGAGCTATACTCTCTACCTAGAGAACTACTGTACCATTTGCCATCAATATTACCTGTCACATAACGGTAAGTCATAAAGCCACCGATACATAAGAAGACAAGGACTACTGCTGACAAAACTGAGACTAGGATGCGTTTTTTCTTTTTGGAATCCATTGGTTTTTTAGGAGCCAAATTTGCCATAGCTACTTGTCCTTCTGGAAAAGGAACCGTAGAAGGTGCAGTTGCTGTTACTACTGGTGCCGTTTCAGTTGGTAGAGGACTAGTACTTGTCTCGACGATTTCCGCCTCAACCTTAATGGGTTCAGTAGTAACTGTATCTTCAGTTTTAGCCGGTGCTTCATTAATAAACTCTCCAGCTTTCAACGCATCCGCCATTTCCTGAACACTCGGCTTACGTCCGTTTACCGTTTCAAAATAGTCCAACCATTCTGCTCTTGTCATTTATATTCCCCTTTAATTTCCTTTTTTATTTATTTTTTGTAAAGCTAATGTCACCAAATTCACTGTGTGCCTTAATAGTAAAGCCTCCATTGTTAGGCGTATAATCTAATACATCACCTTTTTTAAAAGCATCTGAATCTCCAGCCTTATCCACAGTGATTGTTTGCTCCCAACGGTTAATATCACCCGTAAAAGCAGTTGTTGTGACACGACCGGTTTTGGCATCGTAGGTATAACTCTTTGGAAGTTCTTTCTTCACTGTCTCATCAAACTGTTTATAGTAGTCTTTTTCTGACAATGAATAACTATCAAAAACCTCCGAGAACTCCTCGCCGTACTGACCTTTCAATTCAGTAACTCTACTCTGGTAAGCCTGATAAAGACCTTTACGATTGTAAACAAAGCTCACTTTTAAGTGAGCCTTATTGTCAGTAATACTCATTACTGTATTGATATCGGTGATAAGATCTTGACCTTGTGGTAAAGCATTACTAACTTTATTCTTAGTATTAGCAGTATCTTTCAGAGTGGCTAACATTTTCTCACTAAAGGTTGGGCTTGTCCAATCGCCCTCAATGCTTGCGGCTCGATAACGGTATCCCATCACGAGACAAACAATCAAAAGTATGGTGAGTATCGCTGCAATCACACCTGATACCATCCCCACAATATTCTTTGAGGTTACTGGCTCCTTTGATTCTTTTACTTGTTGACTAGGATTGAATTGAACACTCACCATCCTATCAGCATTAAACTCTTTAAACTTATTAGTCGCTCTATTCCCTGCTGCAGAAGCCACTGGTGGCCTCAATTCACGAGACTTGAGAGGATGTGCTGTTTCACCCAAACTAAGCCCTTCTTCTTTTGTCATAGGAATCTCCTTATCTCGCTGTAAGGTTATTATAACAATTCTTAAAGCGTTTTTCTATCTTATTCGGGAAAGTCCTTTATTTTTAATTTGGATAAACACTCTAATATAAAAGGTTTCTAGCAAAAAAAGTAGCCCTTATAGAGCTACTTTAGTCTATCGCTTATCCTTTATAATCAAAGGCAATTTCGATGATTTCTTTCAATTCTGAAATAAGTGGTTCTTTCGGATTAGCTGTTGTACATTGGTCTTCATAAGCATGTTCGGCCAAAGTATAGGCAGTGTCTTGAAGAAGTTTCTTAGTAACACCTTGTCCCTTCCAGTTCATGTCAATACCAACGGCAATACCCAATTCGTATACTTTTTGTGCCAAAACTTCAACCAACTCAGCATCTGATTGCTTGTCAGTACCCCATCCCATGAAACGAGCGATATCTGCGTAATCTTTGTCTGCACGGAAGTAGTCATATTTAGGGAACATAGCGTGTTTTTGAGGATCACGACCGTTGTAACGGATAACGTGAGGCATCAAAATCGCATTAGTACGTCCGTGTGGAATGTCAAACATAGGACCAACCTTATGAGCTAGTGAGTGGTTGATACCAAGGAAGGCATTGGCAAAGGCCATACCAGCCATTGTTGACGCATTATGCATCTTTTCACGTGATTCTTCATCACCAAAGCGGTAAGAATGTTCAAGATTTTCAAAAACAAGTTTAATTGCTTGGAGTGAAAGCCCACGTGTATAGTCACTAGCCATGACTGATACATAAGATTCAATGGCGTGAGTCAAAACGTCCATACCTGTATCTGCTGTAACGCTGGCAGGTACACTCATAACCAAAGCAGGGTCAACGATAGCAATGTCCGGAGTCAAAGCATAATCTGCCAATGGGTACTTGATATGAGTTTCACTATCAGTGATAACCGCAAATGACGTTACCTCTGAACCTGTCCCTGAAGTTGTTGGGATACAGATGAATTGTGTCTTCTGAGCGTAAGGAATCTTGTAAGTACGTTTACGGATATCCAAGAATTTTTGTTTAGCACCGAAGAAGCTTACATCTGGGTGTTCGAAGAACATCCACATAGCCTTAGCAGCGTCCATTGCAGAACCACCACCAAGAGCGATGATTACATCTGGTTGGAAATCTACAAAGCGTTCCAAACCTTTATAAACGGTATTAGTAGATGGGTTTGGCTCAACATCTGAGAAAACATCTACTGCCGGTCTGTGGCGGTTAAGTTCCAATTGGCGTTTAACCAAGTCTGCATAACCAAACTGAACCATACCAGGGTCACAAACCAACATCACGCGCTCAGCTTCAATGTGACGCAAGTAAGTTATTGAATCTTTTTCGAAGAAGATTTTTGGTGGGACGCGAAACCATTGCATGTTATTGCGACGCTTTGACAATGTTTTAACATTCAAGAGATCAAATGAGCTAACATTGTGTGACACTGAGTTATGACCGTGTGAACCACAACCAAGAGTCAATGATGGAATCATGTTATTGTAGATATTACCGATACCACCTTCAGCTGATGGGCTATTAACCAAGACACGGCAGGCTTTCATGCGGATACCATATTGGAGTTGGAGCTCTTCATTTTCAGTGTGGATAACAGCAGTGTGTCCAAGACCACCCAAATTGAGCATGCCTTCTGCTTTTTTGAATCCATCTTCAACGCCATCAGATTTGATAAGAGCAAGTACTGGAGACAATTTTTCCAAGGCAAGTGGGTGTTCCATTGTTGCATCTGGAATTTCTGCCAAAAGCATTTTTGTACCTGCAGGAACTTTAAGGCCAGCTTTTTCAGCAATTTCAATAGCTGAGTGACCTACAATGGCACCATTTACAGCTGTACGCGCTTCATTAAGAACGACTTTTTCCAATTTAGCAATGTCAGCTTTTTTAGAAATGATGACACATTGATGTGCTTCAAATTCAGCCTTAACTTCGTCATAAATAGCTGCATCAACGATAGCTGCTTGTTCAGACGCACAAATCATACCATTATCAAAAGTTTTTGAAACGATGATATCGTTGACCGCACGTTTAACCTTAGCATCAGCAGCGATGTAAGATGGGACGTTTCCAGCTCCTACACCAAGTGCTGGTTTACCAGTTGAGTAAGCTGCTTTAACCATACCAGGTCCACCAGTCGCAAGTACTGTGGCAATCTTAGGATGGTTCATCAAGAGACCAGTCGCTTCGATAGATGGCTCTTCAATCCACTGAATACAGTTCTTAGGTGCACCAGCTTCAATAGCAGCATCGCGAACAATGCGCGCAGCTTCTGCTGATGATTTTTGAGCTGATGGGTGGAAGGCAAATACAATTGAGTTACGTGTTTTCAACGCAATCAAAGCTTTGAAAATAGTAGTAGATGTTGGATTAGTTGTTGGAGTTACCCCACAGATAACACCTACCGGCTCAGCGATAGAAACCAAACCTTGTTCTTTATCTTCAGCAATAACGCCTACAGTTTTGTCATATTTAATACTATTCCAAATGTATTCAGAAGCATACATGTTCTTGATGGCTTTATCTTCGTAAATACCGCGCCCTGTTTCATCAACGGCCAATTTTGCCAAATACATATGTTTATCTAGAGCAGCAATCGCAGCTTGGTGAACAATATGGTCCACTTGCTCCTGCGTAAAGTTAGCCATAGCATCAAGGGCTTCAACCCCTTTTGTTGCCAATTCATCTATTACTGTTTGAACATCTTTAGTTTGTTTAGTCATATGAAACTCCTTTGAATACTTGTTAAAAACTTCACAATCTTTAACACAAGTATATTATAGCGTTTTCTAGTCGCTATGTAAACCCTTACAACGATAAAAAATAAAGAAATCCGTCCATTTTTGGACAGATTTCATCATTATTACCAAATAATCACGCAATCTTCTGGGGCACGCCACATGCCGTCGCCCTCTTTAACGTCAAATTCCTTGTGGAATTCGTCGAAGTTGCTCACGATAACATTGGTGCGCCATTTGGCTGGAGCATGCACATCCACGCTAGCTAACATTTGCATGTATTCTTCACGCGCCTTCATACGCCAGATTGTCGCAAAATTAACAAAGAATTCATGAACTGAAAAATCCTTATCTCGTTTAGCTGCTTCTAAGGCACAGGCTACACCACCGAGGTCAGCAACATTCTCAGAAACAGTCAATTTACCATTGACCTTGGCACCATAAGAGTCCAAGCCCTCAAACTGATCCACAATCTTGTCAGTACGTTCCTTAAAGGCTGCATAGTCCTCTTCAGTCCACCAATTCTTAAGACTACCGTTCTCATCAAAGGAAGCACCATTTGTATCAAAGGCATGGGAAATCTCATGAGCAATGACAGCACCAATACCACCGTAGTTGGCTGATGACGATTGGTGAAGGTCATAGAAAGGTGCTTGAAGGATAGCTGCTGGGAAAACAATTTGGTTCTGCTGTGGATCATAGTAAGCATTAACCATGTGGGCAGGCATATGCCACTCACTACGATCAACAGGTTGATTCCACTTGCTCCAACTATGTGCAACTGAAATTTCAACTAACTTCTGTGCATTCTCAACAAGTGATAAGTTTTCATCAATAATCTTCTTATCATATGTCTCAGGTAGTTTTTCTGGATAACCAATGTGAGGCGTAATAACATTAAGTTTCGTAATAGCCTTTTCACGTGTTTCTGGTGCCAACCAATCCGCAGTTTGAAGGCGTGATTTATAAACATCAATCATAGTTGCCACCTTCGCTTCAACATCTGCTTTTGCTTCTGGAGAGAATTTTTCACCTGCATACCAAAGTCCAAGAGCCTGATTGTAAGGTCCTTGTGCCAAATAGTAGGCTCCTTTTTTCTTGTCCCAGGCTTGTGGTGTTCCTGAAAGCGCACGACCATATTTTCCAAATAGAACACGAAGTTCGTCTGTCAAATAGGCATTCCAAATTGTCATAGCATTGATAAGTAGGCTCGCCTTAAGTAGCTCCCAATTATCTTCTGAATAATATTCCGCCGCAAATTCTGTCCAGAAGCGCTCTTCAGGAACGATAACTTTATCAGGAACTTGTCCCAAGATTTCTGTGAAGATGTTATCAAGTGGGAGTTCCGGTGCTAGCTTGGTAAAGTCTTCCCAATCATATGGGTGGTAGAGTTCCACATACTCGGAAGATTCTTCACTCGAAAGGACATACTTGGCCAACTTAGCATCAAGGGCGATAACCTTGTCCAAGATATCTTTGATTTCTTCAGCTGTAAAGCCATATTTCTCAAGGAGTTCTTCTTCCATTTCACGCCAGATTCCTAAAAGCTCCTTGCCCTTCTCATTATCCTCAGTGTAATAGGTTGTATCAGGTAAAATAATACTTGGCGCTGCTGCCCAGAGGACATTTAATTGAGCATTCATAAAGTCTGGAGATACACCGAATGGGAACTCATTAGGCTTACCAGACATCTCATAGTCAGCAATTTTCGAAGCAAATTCTGAGAATGAGGAAAGCTTCTTGTATTCTTCAATCCAAGGTTTAACAGGCTCGATACCCAATGCCTCACGTTTGTCAAAGTCCGCAGCCATACGGTGAAACTTTATAAAGTTTTGTAGAATGGTATTGTCAGGAACATTCTCTCCTGCCAACCATTGATCAGTTGTTTCAAGCATGAGGTCTTCAATTTCATCTGCTAAATCTGAGAAACCTCCTGTGCGTGGTTTATCATCGGGAATCACTGCTGTTTTTTCCCACTCACCATTAATCGCATGGTAAAAATCATCTTGTAAGCGTGTCATTACACTTCCTCCATCAACATTAAAAGTGCTTTCATTATAACAAAATTCCCCAGCAAAAGCATTTACTGAGGAAAGTTTGGTTTATTTTACTAAGATTGCTAGGGTTTGATAAGGTTTCAAAATTATCTTTTCAGCAAGCTCTACATCATCATAATTGGATAAGAGCACGCGCCCTGACTGATATTCTGCTGGAATCGCTACTTCGACTTCACTTCCATAGAAATGATTGAGTACCAAGAGTTTTTGATCCTCTAAGTGGCGTTCAAAGGCGTAGACTTGTTGACTATCCTCAAATGCTGGCTGATAGCTTCCTTCTGAAATGATAGGCATTTCTTTGCGCAAGCGAATCAATTCTTTATAGAATTTAAAGATTGGTCCATCGATTTCATTTTCAACGTTGATGTCTTTATAAGATTTACCGACTTTCAACCATGGAGTGCCTGTTGAAAAACCTGCATTCTCAGAAGCATCCCATTGCATTGGCGTACGAGAATTATCACGTGATTTGGCTTGAATGATCTTGAAGGCCTGCTCAGGAGACTCGCCTTGGTCCAAGAGCATTTGGTAAGCATTGATGGACTCGACATCCACGTAATCTGCCATAGAATCATAATCTGGATCAATCATCCCGATTTCTTCGCCCATGTAGATATAAGGTGTTCCACGTGATAGGTGAATGCTAGCTGCTAGCATGGTCGCTCCTTCATTACGGAAGTTCTTGATATCCACAAAGCGATTCAAGGCACGAGGTTGGTCATGGTTATTCCAGAAAAGGGCACTCCAACCACCTCGTTCACTCATTTCCTTACCCCAGGTATGATAGAGACGTTTGAGCTCTTCAAAATCAAAGGGAGTAATAGTCCATTTTTGACCATCTTCATAATCTACTTTAAGATGATGGAAGTTAAAGGCCATAGACAACTCGTGACGCTCCGGTGCTGAATAAAGAACGCAGTTATCAATGGTTGTCGATGACATCTCTCCAACTGTCATAAAGCTATCATCAGAACCAAAGGTCGCTTCATTCATCATACGAAGATAGTCATGGACAATTGGTTTATCCGTATAAGCTGGTTTCCCTTCATTTTCAGGGCAATCTACCAAGACTTCATCTTTCCCAATCAAATTGATCACATCGAAACGGAAACCTTTGACTCCCTTGTCACGCCAGAAGTTGACCACCTTGAACAACTCCTTACGGACATTGGGATTGCGCCAATTAAGGTCCGCCTGTGTTTCATCAAAGAGGTGAAGATAGTATTTCCCTGTATCTCCAAAAGGAGCCCAGGCAGAACCACCAAATTTAGACAACCAATCGGTTGGTTGGTCCTGAATAAAGAAGAAATCTTGATAATACTGGTCTCCAGCCAAAGCTTTTTGGAACCACTCATGCTCCGTTGAGCAATGGTTGAGCACCATGTCTAGCATGAAATCAATCTTGTGCTCTTTTCCGACACGGACCAGTTCTTCAAAATCAGTCATGTCTACAAAGACAGGGTTAACGGCTGTATAGTCTGAAATATCGTAACCATTGTCACGTTGTGGGCTCGGATAGAAAGGATTGAGCCAAACCATATCCACGCCCAACTCTGCTAGATAAGGAATTTTTTCAATGATCCCTCTGAAATCACCGATTCCATTTCCTGTCGTGTCCTTATATGATTTTGGATAAATTTGGTATACAACCTTTGTTTTATCTAATGCCATGTGATTTTTCCTCTTTTGTTCTTTATATGAAGAGGTGGAAGCGTAACGTCTCCACCCCTTAGCTTATTTTGTTCGATGAGCAATCATGAGAACATCACCACGTTTGATATCACGTGGAAGATCCCCTTCAACATCTGCTTGGAAATCATCTTGATTTGTAATGATAACTGGAGTCTCAGTGACCAAACCAGCCTTTTTAATAACATCCATATCAAAACTAATCAATTGTTGACCAACAACAACTTTATCACCTTGTTCAACATGAGCCACAAAACCTTTTCCGTCAAGGCTAACAGTATCCATACCAATGTGCATTAGCATTTCAACACCTTCTTCAGAAACGATGCCTACGGCGTGCTTAGTTGGGAAGAGTACTGTCACTGTACCATTTACTGGTGAAACCAATTCGCCTTGACTTGGTTCGATGACTACCCCCTGTCCCATGACACCTGATGAGAAAACTGGGTCTGTGGCTTGGCTAAGTGGTTTAACTTGACCAGCAAGTGGGCTAACAACCTCTGCTGATTCAGCAAGAACTGTTGGAGTTGCAGTATGTGATGCAAATTCAGCCTCTTCTTGAGCTGCAAATTCTTCCTTAAGTTCTGTATCATCTTCTGTCTTAGTAAAGAGACCCACCTTGCGGAAGAAGAAAGTTAGGACCATAGGTACAATGATAGCAACAAGCATGATTGCTGCAAATGGAATCATATATTTAGGTTGAAATGATAACTTAGAATTGACCTGCATTGGTGAAAGTCCCCTTAACAGCAGGAATGGCTTCGATTGTTTTCACATCTGCCTTCTTGTCATCACCAAGAACGAAACTCATACGCGTCGCACAGTGAGTAACAGCAGTCACATTTTCTTTACCACCGATTGCAGCAAGCAAATCTTTGGCTTCTTGTTCAAATTTACCCATTTGAATCTCCTTTTCTTTTTTGACAATATCTGATTAACTTGATAAACTAATTGTAAACGTTTACAAATTTGTCTGTAAGTGTTCCGGAATTTTTTAAACATATTTTTTGAAAAAAACATTAGTTGTATGTTTTTTTGCCTACAAATAAGGAGAACAATGAAAAAATATCAGATTATTTATAAGGATTTAGAGAAAGCTATCCATGATCAAAAATATCAAGTGGGAGACTTTCTCCCGACCGAGCAAGAACTGGTTCAATCTTACCAGGTTAGTCGAGACACTATACGAAAAGCATTAACCTTACTCGTTGAAGAAGGCTTGGTCAAAAAGATTCATGGCTCTGGCTCCCAGGTTATTAACCAGGAACAAATCAACTTTCCTGTGTCTGACCTTACTAGTTACCAGGAGCTAATAGTACAACAAGGCCTTAATTCGCAAACCAACGTTATTTCTCTGGATAAAATCATCGTTGATTCCAAACTCTCAGAAAGAACTGGGTTTTCTAATAGCCGACAGGTCTGGCGTGTTGTTCGTCAAAGAGTCGTTGATAGCTGCGCCTCTGTTATAGATATTGATTACCTAGATACTAGCCTTGTTCCTCAACTAAACCGTAACATTGCTGAACACTCTATTTACGACTACATCGAGAATCAGCTCAACCTTAGCATTTCCCACGCCTTTAAAGAAATCACTATTGATAATGCTACCGATCAAGATAAGATTCTTATCGACCTAGGTAAAGACCAGCACGTTGTTTGTATCCGTTCTAAAGTTTATTTAACTAATGGAAAACAGTTCCAATTTACGGAAAGTCGCCACAAACTTGAAAAATTCAAATTTGTCGATTATGCCAAGCGTCGTCATTGAAAGAAAGGGCTCTGCTCACAGAAAAAGTATCGAACACTTGTCCGATACTTTTTAGTTTTTACGGATAGGATCTGCTAGATACTCCGCACGAGCACCACCAATCAACTTAGGTCGACTCGCCAAAGCAGTCACATGGGCACCACCTAATTCTGGAGCAATCGGGCGAAGAGGAACTTGGACCCTCTTCACATGCATACCAATAGAGGTATCCCCAATATCGATACCAGCCTGAGCGACAATTTCCTCCACCTCAACAGGATCCTTCATATAGTCGAAAGCAGCCAGCTGACCACTTCCCCCAGCATGCAAGGTCGGAAGAACATTAACAATTTCCAAATCTTTAGCCATGGCGAGCTCACGCTCAACAACCAAAGCACGATTCAGATGTTCGCATCCTTGAACAGCCAAGTAAATTCCTTTAGGTTCCAAAACTTCAAGAATCGTTTTCACAATTCGTTGGCCAATTTCACGGCTAGAGGCTTTTCCGATTATCCCACCAGCGACCTCACTGGAAGACAATCCCAAGACAAAGATAGCTCCTCGCCCAATAGCGGAACGTTCAACAATATCTTCTACAAGCACACGTGTCTTCTCTTCTAAATCTAGCAACATCACAACAGCCCTCCTTTAGACAACAGCTGTATTCAGGATTCGCACAATAAGATAGTACAGAATCACAAAAAAGATAAGGAAAAATACCCCTAATAATAATAACTGCCTACGGCGTTTCTTACTTAGATCCCAAGAGAAACCAAATCCCATCAAAAAAGGACCAACACTATAACTTAGCATAAACCATAAATCTACGCGTGCTATATGCCAAAAAGAAGAAATAAAGGCCACTAAACCTATTAAGGATAATATCCAAGAAAACTCCCAACAATCTGATTTAGCAAAAGCCAAGCCTATTAAGAAGCAGCCCAAGGCAGGCATGATAATAAATGATAGGGTCATAAAATAAAACATGCCATTATTATAGCATGTTTTACAGTTTCATGTTAGTGGCGGTTAATGACACCATAAGCAATAGTGAATGCAATAGCAGCAATACCCACAACGATTGCCATGACAGCCCAGAAAATAGTCATCGCACGGCGTCCCTTGCGATTGTTGAAAGGAAGTCCCCAACCAATCATGATGACACCTAGCAATCCAAGCCAGATTTTATAAGTGATAACAATCGCCGCATCAAAATAGGCAAAAGCAACCAAACCTAAACCTAGCAAAGAAATCAAATAAGACCACTTACCCTTCAAAAATGAAGGCAAGGCCCAACCAAATAACACTAAACCTAGTAGAGCAAGAGCTCCACCACCAAAAAATACAGGTACAATATAATTATCAAACATATTCATATTATAGCATATCTTAAAAAGTTAGGAAATAGAATCTATCAACCAAAGCCATATCCAATCTTTAAAATTTGTTTCCTCTCAATCACAGATTGATTCGCAGATACTAACTATTTATTTGGGTACAAAAAAACAAGACCCAGAAAGGACCTTGTTTTAATAGCCTAATTGCGCTTTGTTTGCACTACATCTATAATCAAAAGGAACTGAGATTTAGAAAGTGTGGCAAATTTGTGGCAAAACATAAGAAAAAGGCTTGTCCATATTGGACAAACCCTTTATTTTCAAGCTTATATAGTCTAATTAAGCTTTGTTTGCTGAACCGAATACGTCGATACGTTCTTCAACAGCTTCTGTAATAGCTTCGAAACCTGGTTTCAAGAATTTACGTGGGTCGAAGAGTTTCTTCTTGTCGTATTCTGCTTCATTTGCTTCGTATTCAGCAACAAATTTACGTGTTGCGTTAGCAAATGCGATTTGACATTCAGTGTTAACGTTAACTTTAGCAACACCAAGTTTGATAGCTTCTTGGATTTGATCATCAGGAATACCTGATCCACCGTGCAATACGATTGGGAAGTTAGGAACAGCTTCTGTCAATTTTTGCAAGTGGTCAAGGTGAAGTCCGCTCCAGTTTTCTGGGTAAGGACCGTGGATGTTACCGATACCTGCTGCAAGGAAGTCGATACCAGTTGCAACCATAGCTTTAGCATCTTCGATTGGTGCCAATTCACCATCACCGATGATACCATCTTCTTCACCACCGATTGTACCAACTTCAGCTTCAACTGATACACCGTTAGCGTGTGCAAATTCAACAACTTTAGCTGCTTTTTCAAGGTTTTCTTCAACTGGAAGGTGTGAACCGTCAAACATAACTGAAGTGTAACCTACACGGATACATTCCAAAGCGTCATTGTAGTGACCGTGGTCAAGGTGAATAGCAACTGGTACAGTGATACCCATTGATTCAACCAATTCTTCGATAAGGACTTTACACAATTTGTAACCACCCATGTACTTAGCTGCACCCATAGAAGTTTGGATAAGTACTGGAGCTTGTTTAGCTTCTGCTGCACGCAAGATAGCTTGAGTCCACTCAAGGTTGTTTGTGTTAAATCCACCAACTGCGTAACCATTATCACGAGCTGCTTGGACAAATTTTTCTGCTGAAACGATTGCCATTATAAAGGCCTCCTATATTTTTTTGGGTTTGAACCCGTTTACAAGTTTATTCTATCACAATTGAACTCAAAAAACTAGCTTTTCTACAATTTGTAAGCGTTTTGATTTTTTAATACAAAAAAACCAGTCATGTGACTGGTTACTCTGCGGAAAGAGGGACTTGAACCCTCACGACCTAAAGCGGTCACAGGATCCTTAGTCCTGCGCGTCTGCCAATTCCGCCATTTCCGCTAACAACATTAGTTATTATATCAAGATTGACAACTCGTGTCAATACTTTTTTGAAAGTTTTTTAATAACTTTCTCTTGTCTCTTTCGAAACAACTATTATATAATACCATTTATTGTTTGCTGACGTCAATACTTTTTTGACTTTTTTTAAATTTTTTAGCAAAAACTATCTATCATATCTCTTGTCAAAGGTTAAGCTAAACTCTTATTCAGCCTATCTAATTTCTCTCTAAGGGGAGCTAAGTAAACTTCTTCTCCAAAACCACGCAATTTTAAGCCATCCTCAGCACAAGACAATAACGATTCTGTCAAAGGTAAAATCATTTTGAGGTCTGTAGCAGAAATATCTTTTTTCGAAAATAAACGACGAATTCTAGGGTAATCATAGTCAAGTGCTTCAAAAAAAGGTGAGTCATTTAAAATATTTTCTAGATTTACCAAATTGACTAAAAGACCAAGGTGAAAGGCTGCTGGCGCAAAGGTTGATGAGAAAGGTTGGGTACAAACACTGCGAAACTCAACGGTTCCCCTAGTCGTTAAGTCTTGAAATTGATAAGAACGGTGAGTCTTAAAATCTTCCTCACTTGGTTCAATAGTGACTACTTCGCCACGAATAGAGTGTGCTTTGATAGATGGCGTACTCAGATAGTCTTTAGCGCGTATTGGTTCAAAATAGTAAGTTTCGTCACCACGCTTAGCAGTAAAAAGGGCTGTCTCAGACAAGTAAGAAAAATAGTCATCTTCATTCTTAAATACCTTAGGAAATACTCCTGCATTTTCCTCAAACACACCATGCATGGAATTCTCCCAGAAAACATCACGGGAAAGCGCTAAATCCCAATCAGAACCCCAAAACTCAGAGTTTGCCAATAATACTGCCTTGGGTCCCTCTATTTGGTTAAAAGCATTTAAGACTCTTAAATAGGATGTTTTTGAAACATCTAATTGTACCTGACTCCCACAGATGAAAGAAGCATATTCTGGATAATCATGAAAGAAAGGATCGTTCTTTGCTTTAGATAGCTCGAGAAAATCCATAAGCATTTCATAACGAGGAGATTTAACAGGTCTGTTGTCATTTTTTGCCCAGTTTGGATTCACTCCCCAACCTTGCAACTCATGATTATGATTCTGAAGATAGGATTGGATTATACTGAGGTAAGTATCCAGACGTTCCTCAACCTCAGAAATTCTCTCAGCCTTTGCAAAAGCAAACTCGATCGTATTGTACGAAACTTCAAAAAGAATCATGTCTCCAGAAACTTTATCGATAAGCTGAATAGGATTATTATAAGAATCATACTTATCAGCTTGAAAATCAAAATTATCCAAAAGATAGACTAGTAACTGTTTTGTAAGAGAGACATCTGTAGCATTACCACTCAAATTAACAACTGGGTATTCCAACTCAATCCCCACAAATAATTCGGGTTGCTCCTTAATTGGCTCATAGTACCTTTGCTTAAGCAGTTCCTTGGCTGTTGTCAAAATAATGTCCCCCTTTTTAAAATAAGCTTATTCCATTATATCAAAATATTCAGACGATTTATAGACAAAAAAACGCCTGCTTACGAAAAATAACCGTATTACCTTTCGTAAACAAGCGTTACATGCTTATTTATTCCCATTTTTATGATGAGTGTTCCCGCTAGGCGTATGCCCAGCGGTAGACCAGAGCTAGACTAAGAAAAGCTAAGCTATTCCATCATCATAACACTCAACAAAATTGATAAAAATTAAACAAGTTCGATGATTGCCATTGGGGCAGCATCGCCACGACGTGGTTCTGTTTTAAGGATACGAGTGTATCCACCGTTACGTTCAGCATAACGAGGTGCGATTTCTGAGAAAAGTTTTTGAAGAGCAGTTGTTGATGTATATTTATCAGTTGCTTCATCATAGCTTTCAGATGCAATTTCGTTACGTACAAATGCAGCTGCTTGACGACGTGCGTGCAAATCACCACGTTTACCAAGAGTAATCATTTTTTCAACTGTTTTACGGATTTCTTTAGCACGTGCTTCAGTTGTAACGATTGCTTCGTTAATGATAAGATCTGTAGTCAAATCACGAAGAACCGCTTTACGTTGTGAGCTTGTGCGTCCAAGTTTACGGTAAGCCATGTTATCCTCCTATATTATTATTTATCGTTTTTGAGTCCAAGTCCAAGATCAGCCAACTTAACTTTGACTTCTTCAAGAGATTTACGACCTAGGTTACGGACTTTCATCATTTCAGGCTCAGTTTTTTCTGTCAAATCATGAACGGTATTAATACCGGCACGTTTCAAACAGTTATATGAGCGTACAGACAAATCAAGTTCTTCGATGGTACGGTCAAGCACCTTTTCATCGTTCACTTTTTCAGTTTCTTTCATTACATCAGTAGCTTTAGCAACATCAGTAAGGTCAGTAAACAAGTTCAAGTGTTCAATCAAAACGCGAGCCGAGAGACCGAGGGCATCTTCAGGGATGATTGTTCCGTTTGTCATGATTTCGATTGTCAATTTATCAAAACCATCATTGCTACCTACACGGGCAGGTTCAACTTGATAATTGACTTTTTTCACTGGTGTGTAGATTGAATCTACAGCCAATGTTCCCACTGGTGCATCGTCTTTCTTGTTTTCATCTGCTGGAACATAACCACGGTTTGTAGCTACTGTCATAGTCGCTTTCAAAGAAGCGCCGTCAGCGATAGTGAAAAGATAATGATCAGGGTTAACAATTTCAATGTCGCTATCAGTCAAGATGTCTCCAGCAGTAACTTCAGCTGGACCTTGGACATCAAGTTCAATTGTCTTTTCGTCTTCGACGTAAGATTTTACAGCAAGTCCTTTAATATTAAGGATGATTTGCATCACGTCTTCACGGACGCCTGGTACGGTATCAAATTCGTGGAGTACTCCATCAATCTTAATTGATGTTACGGCAGCACCTGGAAGTGATGACAAAAGTACACGACGAAGAGAGTTACCCAAAGTTGTACCATAACCACGTTCTAGTGGTTCGATGACAAATTTGCCGTAATCTTTATTTTCATCAATTTTTGTTATTATTGGTTTTTCAAACTCAATCATTTATTATACTCCCTCGAAACGAACCTTGTGTACTATTGTTATTAAAGATTACACACGACGACGTTTTGGAGGACGACAACCATTATGTGGTACAGGTGTTACATCACGGATTGCTGTTACTTCAAGACCTGCAGCAGCAAGAGCACGGATAGCAGACTCACGACCTGAACCAGGACCTTTAACAGTTACTTCAACTGTTTTAAGACCATGTTCTTGTGCAGATTTAGCAGCAGCTTCTGAAGCCATTTGTGCAGCAAATGGTGTAGATTTACGAGAACCTTTGAAACCAAGAGCACCAGCTGATGACCATGCTACAGCGTTACCATGCACATCTGTAATCATAACAATAGTGTTATTGAAAGTAGCGTGAATGTGAGCAATACCAGATTCGATATTCTTTTTCACACGACGTTTACGTGTTGGTTTAGCCAATGTTTTTACCTCCTATTTTATTTTAATTATTTTTTCTTACCTGCAATCGCAACAGCTTTACCTTTACGAGTGCGGGCATTGTTTTTAGTGTTTTGTCCACGGACAGGAAGTCCACGACGGTGACGGATACCACGGTATGAACCGATTTCCATCAAACGTTTGATGTTAAGGTTAACTTCACGACGAAGGTCACCTTCAACTTTGATTGCATCCACTTCGCGACGGATAGCGTCTTCTTGATCATTTGTCAAATCTTTAACGCGGATGTCTTCAGAAACGCCTGCAGCAGCCAAGATTTTCTTAGATGTTGCAAGTCCGATACCGTATACGTAAGTAAGTGAAATTACTACACGTTTATCGTTTGGAATGTCAACTCCAGCAATACGAGCCATGATTTCTCCTTTCTATATTATCCTTGACGTTGTTTGTGTTTTGGATTTGTTGGACAAATTACCATAACACGACCGTTACGACGAATAACTTTACAGTATTCGCAAATTGGTTTAACCGATGGTCTTACCTTCATGTTTCAATCCCTCCAATTATTTCGATTATTTAAAGCGGTATGTGATGCGTCCACGTGTCAAATCATAAGGACTCATTTCAACAGTCACACGGTCACCGACCAAAATACGAATGTAGTTTTTACGGATTTTACCAGAAACTGTCGCCAAAATTTGGTGTCCATTTTCCAATTCAACAGTAAACATAGCATTAGGCATAGTTTCTACAACTTTACCTTCAATTTCAATCACGTCTTCTTTTGCCACGCAAAAGTACCCCCTAAAATTTCGATTTGATTTCCTCTGAGCACAGAGGTAACAATTATAAGTCAGACTAAAGTATTATAACATGCTTAAGTCTGATACGCAAGTAAGATTATATAATTATTTAATTGCTGCAATCGCTTTTTTAACATCAGCGAATACATCGTCGATATCTTGGTTACCTTGAATATCTGATACAAGACCAAGCTCACGGTAATGTGCAATAATTGGCTCACCTTGAGCAATATTCACATCCAAGCGGCGTTTCACTGTTTCTGGTTTGTCATCTTCACGTTGGTAATAGTCTTCTTCCTTGTAGTCAGCTGGTGGGTTGAATACTTTATGGTAAGTTTCACCTGTTTCGCGGTGAATAATACGACCACTCAAGCGTTCAAGAAGGCAAGATGGATCCACTTCGATATTGATTACTCCATCAAGCTCCAAACCAAGATCAACCAAGATTTGATCCAAGGAATGAGCTTGTTCGATTGTGCGAGGAAAACCATCCAAAAGGAATCCTTTTTCCTTAATGTCGTCTTGAGCCAAACACTCTTTAACGATTCCGTTTGTTACTTCATCTGGTACCAATTCACCTTTATCGATGAATGATTTGGCCAAAACACCCATTTCAGTTTGGTTAGCCATAGCAGCACGGAACATATCACCAGTTGAGATGTGAGCTACACCAAATTCTTCAACAATTTTTGCAGCTTGAGTCCCTTTACCAGCACCTGGTAGACCCATAATTAAAAGATTCATCTTACGAACTCCTTATTTTTGTTTTCAAATAACTCTATCAAGGTTTTAACACATTGGTAGAGTTATCAAAAAACAAAAGAGAAGGGACAGAAAGTAACCTTTCTTTCCCTCTCAATTGTTCATGAGAAGACTTAGTCTTCAAGATTCATAAATCCAACGTACTGACGTTTCAATAGGTAACCTTCGAGTTGTTTCATACCTTCGATACCAGTTGAAATCAAGATCAAGAGAGATGTACCACCAAGCGCGATTGAGCTTGTAAGGTGCATAAACTGTTGAGCCGCAATTGGAGCCAATGAAATAAACGCGAGAAATACAGCCCCGATTGTTGCCAATCTCTTAAGCAATGAAGACATGTACTTTTCAGTCTCACGACCTGGACGAACACTAGGAATGTAAGACCCATTCTTTTGAAGATTTTCAGCAGTTTTTTCAGGATTTACTTGGACAAATGTGTAGAAGAATGAGAATAAGATAATCAATATCGCATAAGTAATCATTCCACTAGGTGTATTATACGAGAGTAGTCCTTGTAAGTGTGATAACCATGTAACCTTCGAGAAGAATGGAAGAATAGTACTAGGAATTGTTGTAATCGAGCTAGCAAAGATAACGGGAATAACACCAGCTGGATTTACTTTCAATGGAAGGTAAGAACTCGTTGGAGCCCCTTGAACCAATTTAGTATATTGAATTGGAATTTGATATTCTGCCTGTTGAACAAAGGTCGTAAAGAAGACAATCGCCAAACCTACCACAATTAACAAAGCAACTATGATATATGAACGAGTCAATTCTCCTGAACGAACATTGACAAAGAAATCCTCGTAAATCGTTGAGAACATTTTTGGAATAGAAGCAATAATCCCTGAAAAGATAATCATTGACACACCATTACCAAAACCTTTATCTGTGATTTGTTCACCAAGCCATGTCACAATTATGCTACCAGCAGTTAGAATTGTCCCAATCAATAGGTAGGTTGAAACATTTGGTGTTTTAACCAATGAAATTGATGAGAGAGTATTAAAACTTGCTGTAATACCAATCGATTGAACAAAGGCTAAAACAAGAGTAATATAGCGAGTCGCTTGGTTCAATTTACGACGACCAACTTCCCCTTGTTTGCCCCACTCCACAAATTTCGGATAGATATCCATCTGCAAAAGTTGGACGATGATTGATGCTGTAATGTAAGGACTAACCCCCATCGAGAAGATTGAGAAGTTATTCATGGCATTACCAGACACCAAGTTAAGCATGTTCAAGAAAGGTAAATCGCTTAATTGTTTCAAACTTTCCGCATTGATACCAGGAACTGTTACATGAGTCCCTACACGAAAAACGAAAATAATGAAGATTGTAAATAAAATCTTATTACGAACGTTTTTGACTTTCAATGCGTCTTTTAATAGTTTAAAGAACATAATGAGTTACCCCTCATTAGATGACTTCGATTGAACCACCTTTAGCAGTGATAGCTGCTTCAGCAGATTTTGAGAATTTAGCTGCTTTAACAGTCAATTTCTTAGTCAATTCGCCGTTACCAAGAACTTTAACGCCTGATTTTTCAGCACGAACGATTCCAGCTTCTTTAAGAACTGCTGGAGTTACTACTGTACCATCTTCAAAGACGTTCAATTGATCAAGGTTTACAAGTGCGTATTCTTTAGCGTTGATGTTAGTGAATCCGCGTTTTGGAAGACGACGGAACAATGGAGTTTGTCCACCTTCAAATCCTGGACGTACGCCACCACCGCTACGAGCTTTTTGACCTTTTTGACCACGGCCTGAAGTTTTACCGTTACCAGATGAAGTACCACGACCTACACGGTTGCGGACTTTACGAGAACCTTCAGCAGGTTTCAATTCATGAAGTTTCATTATTATTTTCTCCTCTTTTTGTAAAATGCTAGCGCCTCTAACCAAGTAAGGTAGCTTGATTAGAAACTCGCCTATACATGAAATTCAGTTTAAGTCGCAAGGTAACCCTCACGACTTAAATCAATTTTTATTTAACGTCTTCTACAGTTACCAAGTGAGATACTGCGTTGACCATACCACGGATAGCAGCGTTGTCTTCTTTAACAACTGAGCTATTCAATTTACCAAGTCCAAGAGCAACAACTGTTTTACGTTGTTCTGGTTTGCGTCCGATTGGAGACTTAGTCAAAGTAATTTTAATTTGAGCCATTGTTATCTCCTTTCTTATGCCAAGTCAGATACTGAGATGCCACGAAGAGCCGCAACTTCTTCAGCACGTTTAAGTTGTTTCAATCCTTCAACAGTCGCACGAACGATGTTGATTGGAGTGTTTGAACCGAGTGATTTAGATGTTACATCAGCAACACCAGCCAATTCGATGACGGCACGAACTGCACCACCAGCGGCAACCCCAGCCCCTTCAACAGCTGGTTTCAACAATACTTTCGCTCCACCAAATTCTGAACGAACTTCGTGAGGAATAGTTGTACCAACCATAGGAACTTCGATAAGGTTTTTCTTAGCTGCTTCAACTGCTTTACGGATAGCTTCTGGAACCTCTTGAGATTTACCAGTACCAAATCCTACGCGACCATTACGGTCACCAACAACAACAAGAGCAGCAAAACGCATGTTGCGTCCACCTTTTACAACTTTAGTAACACGGTTGATAGCAACTACGCGTTCTTCAAGTTCTACTGCATTATCTTTAAATGCCATTATTAAGTGTCCTCCCTATTAGAATTTCAATCCGTTTTCACGAGCTGAGTCAGCCAAAGCTTTAACACGTCCGTGATAGAGATATCCACCGCGGTCAAACACCACTTCAGAAATACCTTTAGCTACTGCGCGTTCAGCAACAAGTTTACCGACAACAACGGCTTGTTCTGTTTTAGTTCCTTTAGAAACTTCTTTATCAAGAGTTGATGCACTTGCGAGCGTTACACCCGCTACGTCATCAATAACTTGAGCGTAGATGCCTGTATTAGAACGGAAAATGTTCAAACGTGGGCGATCAGCAGTTCCAGAGAGTTTTCCGCGAACGCGACGGTGGCGTTTTTGGCGGAGTTTGTTTTTATCTGGTTTCGAAATCACAATTTTCACCTCTTAATTATAATGCTAGCTCATGAGAGCTTTTGGTAAAGAGACAATCCACAAAGAATTGCCATAAGGATAAAATCCTATTATTTACCAGTTTTACCTTCTTTACGACGTACGTATTCACCAACGTAACGGATACCTTTACCTTTGTAAGGTTCTGGTGAACGAAGGCTACGGATGTAAGCTGCTGTTTGACCAACAACTTCTTTGTTAATACCACTTACAACGATTGAAGTTGCAGATGGTACTTCAAAAGTAATACCTTCTGGAGCTTCAACTTCGTCTTGGTGAGATTTACCAACTGAAAGAACAAGTTTTGTTCCTTGGAGTTGCGCACGATATCCGACACCGCGCATTTCAAGTTCTTTTTTGAAACCTTCAGAAACACCAACAACCATGTTGTTCAAGTTTGCACGAGAAGTACCGTGGATTGTTTTGTTTTCTTTTGAGTCGTTTGGACGGTGAAGTGTAACTTCATTGCCTTCAACTTTGATTTCAATGTTTTTGTTAAACTCACGAGTGAGTTCGCCTTTAGGTCCTTTAACAGTAACAACGTTATCGTTGTTTGTTACTTCAACACCAGCAGGCAAAGTAATAACTTTATTACCAATACGTGACATAGTATTTAATTCTCCTGTTAGATTATCAAGCCACAAAGTGACTAGTTTTCACGGGGATGAGTTTCATAGAATATAAACAACGAAACTCGCACAAATCATTTGAGATAAGCGCTTAGTATCAACTTCTTACCAAACGTAAGCGATAACTTCTCCACCAACGTTCTTTTGACGAGCTTCTTTATCAGTCAAAAGACCTTCTGAAGTAGAGATGATCGCGATTCCAAGTCCGTTAAGAACTTTAGGAACATCTTCACGTTTAGAGTAAACACGAAGACCTGGTTTAGAAATACGTTTCAAGTTAGTGATAACACGTTCACCGTTTTGTCCGTATTTCAAGAATACGCGGATGATACCTTGTTTGTCATCTTCGATAACTTCAACATTTTTTACGAAACCTTCACGTTTAAGGATTTCAGCGATACCTTTTTTAATGTTTGATGCAGGTACTTCAAGTACTTCGTGTTTAGCTTGGTTAGCGTTACGAATACGTGTCAAGAAATCTGCAATTGGGTCAGTCATAACCATTTTATATTTTCTCCTCTTACTAGTAGTTTGAATAATTCACTTGCTAGTTAATGATTGAGCTAGGCTCAGATTGTGTTAAATACATTCAAATTAGGTAAAACTAACTTAAATGTACCATGTTTTTACCAAGAAGCTTTGGTAACACCTGGAATTTGACCTTTGTAAGCCAATTCACGGAAGCAAACACGGCAAAGTTTAAATTTGCGATAAACTGAGTGTGGACGTCCACAACGTTCGCAACGAGTGTAAGCTTGCGTAGAGAACTTCGCAGGGCGTTTGTTCTTAGCAATCATTGATTTTTTAGCCAATTTATTTACCTCCTAGATTATTTTGCAAAAGGCATTCCAAGGCCTTTAAGCAATTCACGACCTTCTTCGTCAGTGTTAGCAGTAGTTACGATAACGATATCCATACCACGTACTTTATCAACATCGTCGAAGTTGATTTCTGGGAAGATAAGTTGTTCTTTAACACCAAGTGTGTAGTTACCACGTCCATCAAATGATTTAGTTGGAACACCATGGAAGTCACGAACACGTGGAAGTGATACTGATACCAATTTATCCAAGAATTCGTACATGCGTTCACCACGAAGGGTAACTTTAGCACCGATCGCTACACCTTCACGAAGACGGAAGCCAGCGATTGATTTCTTAGCTTTAGTAATCAATGGTTTTTGACCTGAAATAAGTGCCAACTCAGCAGCAGCTTTTTCAAGAGTTTTAGCGTTGTTTACAGCTTCACCAACACCCATGTTGATAACGATTTTATCAACTTTTGGCACAGCCATAACTGAAGAATAATTGAATTTTTCAGTCAAAGCTGGAATTACTTCGTTAGTGTATTTTTCTTTAAGACGGTTAGCCATTTAATACTTTCTCCTTTCCTTCGTGATTAGTCAAGCACTTCGCCTGATTTTTTGTTGTAACGAACTTTTTTGCCGTCAACAACTTTGTAACCTACACGTCCAGCTACACCGTTCTTGTCAAGAACTTGAACGTTTGAAGCGTGGATTGGTGCTTCTTTTTCCACGATAGCACCTTGAGGGTTTTCAGCTGATGGTTTTTGGTGTTTTTTGATGATTGCAACACCTTCAACAACAACTTTGTTTACTTTTGGAAGAGCTTTAAGAACTACTGCTTCAGTTCCTTTGTCTTTACCAGCAATAACGCGAACTTTATCGCCTTTTTTTACAAACATTTGAGTATTTCTCCTATTATTTCTTACGCCCTAATGGGCACCCTGAACATTTCAGGGGACTAAGTTTGTGTTAATTCAGATTAAAGTACTTCTGGCGCCAAAGATACGATACGCATGTATCCACCTTCACGCAATTCACGTGCAACAGGGCCAAAGATACGAGTTCCACGAGGAGTTTTGTCATCGCGGATGATTACTGCAGCGTTATCATCAAACTTGATGTATGAACCGTCTGGACGGCGAGCACCAGTTTTTGTACGAACGATAACAGCTTTAACAACATCACCTTTTTTAACAGCTCCACCTGGTGTAGCTTGTTTAACAGTTGCAACGATAACGTCGCCGATGTTAGCGAATTTACGTCCTGAACCACCAAGAACTTTGATAGTCAAGATTTCACGAGCACCGCTATTATCAGCAACTTTTAAGCGACTTTCTTGTTGAATCATTTCAATTGTCTCCTTTTAGTTTTATTAGATAATAACAGCTTCTTCCACAACTTCTACAAGACGGAAGCGTTTTGTAGCTGAAAGTGGGCGAGTTTCCATGATACGAACGATATCGCCTTCTTTAGCAACGTTGTTTTCATCATGTGCTTTGTATTTTTTAGAATAGTTGATACGTTTACCATAGACTGGGTGGTTACGTTTAGTTTCAACTACAACTGTGATTGTTTTATCCATCTTGTCAGATACTACGCGTCCAACAAGGGTTTTACGTTGATTACGTTCCATTATTAGAATTGCTCCTTTCCCAATCTATTATTTGATTTCAGATTGCACCGTTTTAACACGTGCAATTTGTTTTTTCACTTCGTTCAAACGGGCAGTTTGATCAAGTTGACCTGCTGCAGCTTGGAAACGAAGGTCGAAAAGTTCTTTCTTAAGTTCGTTTTCTTTTTTAGCAAGCTCTTCTTGAGACAAGCCACGAAGCTCAGCAACAAACTTTTTGATTTCTTCAAGTTTCATGTCTTCTCCTTATTCTGCTTCACGTTTCACGAATTTACATTTAACTGGCAATTTGTGGCTAGCAAGACGAAGCGCTTCACGTGCAACTTCTTCAGAAACACCTGCGATTTCGAACATTACTTTACCACGTTTAACTGGTGCTACCCAACCTTCAGGTGCCCCTTTACCAGAACCCATACGTACACCGATAGCTTTAGCAGTGTATGATTTGTGTGGGAAGATCTTAATCCAAACCTTACCACCACGTTTCATGTAACGAGTCATGGCAATACGAGCAGCCTCGATTTGACGGTTTGTAATCCAGTGGCTAGTTGTAGCTTGAAGACCGTATTCACCGAATGATACTTCTTTACCACCTTTAGCCTCACCGCGCATTTTTCCACGGAATTCACGACGGTGTTTAACACGTTTAGGTACTAACATTTGTTATTTGCCTCCTTTAGTGTTTTTACGAGCTGGAAGAACTTCTCCACGGTAGATCCAAACTTTAACACCAAGTTTACCGTAAGTTGTGTCAGCTTCTTCCCAAGCGTAATCGATATCAGCGCGAAGTGTGTGAAGTGGAACTGTACCTTCAGAGTATCCTTCTGCACGGGCGATATCTGCACCGTTCAAACGACCTGATACTTGAGTTTTGATTCCTTTAGCTCCAGCACGCATTGCACGTTGGATAGCTTGTTTTTGTGCACGACGGAAAGCAACACGTTGCTCAAGTTGGCGAGCAATTGTTTCACCAACAAGGTGAGCGTCCAAATCAGGTTTCTTGATTTCAACGATGTTGATGTGTACTTGTTTTCCAGTCAATTTGTTAAGTTGAGCGCGAAGAGCGTCAACGTTTGATCCACCTTTACCGATAACCATACCTGGTTTTGCAGTGTGAAGTGAAACAATAACTTTGTTTACAGCACGTTCGATTTCAATAGTTGAAACTGAAGCGTCTGCAAGTTCTTTTTGAATGAATTTGCGGATTGCCAAATCTTCGTGAAGGTAATCTGCGTATTCTTTTTCAGCATACCATTTCGCATCCCAGTCACGGATGATCCCGACACGCATACCAATTGGATGTACTTTTTGACCCACGAGTTTACCTCCTTATTTTTCTGACACAACTACTGTTACGTGAGTTGTGCGTTTGTTGATTGGTGAAGCTGAACCTTTCGCACGTGGACGGAAACGTTTCATTGTTGGTCCTTCGTTTGCGAATGTTTCAGATACTACCAAGTTAGCTTTTTCCAAACCAAAGTTGTTTTCTGCGTTAGCGATAGCAGAGTTAAGAGTTTTCTCAACAATGCGAGCTGCTTTGTTTGGAGTGAATTTCAAGATTGCGATTGCATCAGCAACGTTCTTACCACGGATAAGATCAAGAACAAGACGTGTTTTACGAGGTGAAACACGCACTGTACGAGCCATTGCTTTAGCTGAAGTAATTTCTGCCATTGTGTCCTCCTCCTATTAACGACGTGTTTTCTTATCGTCAGCTGCGTGACCTTTGTAAGTACGAGTTGGTGCAAATTCACCAAGTTTGTGACCTACCATGTCTTCTTGGATGTAAACAGGAACGTGTTTACGTCCATCATAAACTGCGATAGTGTATCCGATGAAACTTGGGAAAATCGTTGAACGACGTGACCAAGTTTTAATTACTTTTTTCTTTTCGTCATTGGCTTGAGCTTCAACTTTTTTCATCAAATGCTCATCGACGAAAGGTCCTTTTTTAAGACTACGTCCCATTTTGTAGTTTTCTCCTTTAAATTGAATGTACCACAGCGGCTTGCACTAAGAAATGCTACCGAGTTGGCGGATGTTATGTGCTAAGCGACTAAATTATTTTTCGTTACGACGACGAACGATAAGTTTGTCAGATTTAGCTTTCTTGTTACGAGTTTTAAGACCAAGCGCAGGTTTACCCCATGGAGTAGATGGCGCTTTACGTCCAACTGGTGCTTTACCTTCACCACCACCGTGTGGGTGATCGTTAGGGTTCATTACAGAACCACGAACTGTTGGGCGAATACCTTTCCAGCGATTACGGCCGGCTTTACCAAGGTTGATAAGTGATTGTTGTTCGTTACCTACAGTACCGATAGTTGCACGACATGTACCAAGAACCATACGAACTTCACCTGATTGAAGACGAACAAGTACGTATTTACCTTCTTGACCCAAAACTTGAGCAGAAGCACCAGCGGCACGGATAAGTTCAGCTCCTTTACCTGGTTGAAGCTCGATGTTGTGGATAACTGTACCAACTGGGATGTTTGCAAGTGGAAGAGCGTTACCAATCTTGATATCCGCATCTGGACCTGAAACGATACGTTGACCTACTTCAAGACCTTTAGGTGCGATGATGTAAGCTTTAACCCCGTCAGTGTAGTGTACAAGAGCGATGTTTGCAGTACGGTTTGGATCATACTCAATTGTTTTAACAACTGCTTCAACGCCATCTTTGTTACGTTTGAAGTCAATCAAACGGTAGTGACGTTTGTGTCCGCCACCTTGGTGACGTACAGTGATACGACCGTTGTTGTTACGACCAGCTTTGTTCTTAAGAGAAACAAGCAATGATTTTTCAGGAGTGCTTGTAGTGATTTCTGCGAAATCCAAAGAAGTCATGTTACGACGGCCATTTGTCGTTGGTTTATAAACTTTAATACCCACGTTAATTTCTCCTTTGATTATTCAGCTTCAGCTGCAAACAACTCGATTGCTTTAGAATCAGCTGTAAGAGTGATGATAGCTTTTTTAGTTTTTGAAGTGAAACCAGTGTAACGTCCAACACGTTTTTGTTTTGGTTTAACAGTTACAGTGTTCACGCTAGCAACTTTAACACCTTCAAATGCAGCTTCAACTGCTTGTTTGATCAAGAGTTTGTGTGCACGTGTATCAACTTCGAAAGTGTATTTTCCTGCTTCAAGAGCAATCATAGATTTCTCAGTGATAACAGGTTTTTTGATTACGTCATACAAATTCATTATGCAAGAACCTCCTCGATTGATGAGATAGCTTCTTTAGTAACAAGAAGTTTATCTGCGTTTACGATGTCAAGTACGCTTGCAGTTGCAGGAGTTGCAACAGTTACGTTTGCAAGGTTACGTGCTGAAAGTTCAGCGAATTTGTTTCCTTCTTCAACGATAACAAGTACTTTAGAATCGATGCTAAGAGCTGAAAGAACGTTTGCGAATTCAGCAGTTTTTGGAGCTGCAAATGAAAGAGCTTCAACTGCTACAAATTTATCTTCTGCAACTTTAGCTGAGTAAACAGATTTCAATGCAAGGCGACGAACTTTTTGTGGAAGTTTGTATCCGTAAGAACGTGGAGTTGGTCCGAAGACAACACCACCACCACGCCATTGTGGTGAGCGGATAGAACCTTGACGAGCACGTCCAGTTCCTTTTTGACGCCATGGTTTACGTCCACCACCTGATACTGCTGAACGGTTTTTAACCGCGTGAGTACCTTGGCGAAGGCTAGCACGTTGGCTGATTACGACATCAAATACTACTGATTCGTTTGGTTCGATACCGAAGATAGCGTCATTAAGTTCAACTGTGCTAACTTCTTTACCAGTTTGGTCAAATAGTTTTACGTTTGCCATTTTTAACTGATTTCTCCTTTCTTATTATTTAGCAGCTTTAACTGCTGATTTGATAGTGATAAGAGATTTCTTAGCACCTGGTACGTTACCTTTGATAAGGATAACGTTTTTCTCTGGGATAACTTGTACAACTTCAAGATTTTGAATTGTCACACGGTTGCCACCCATACGTCCTGCCAAGTGTTTGTTTTTGAAAACACGGTTAGGCGCAACAGGTCCCATTGAACCTGGACGACGGTGGTAACGAGAACCGTGAGCCATAGGTCCGCGTGATTGACCATGGCGTTTGATAACACCTTGGAAACCTTTACCTTTTGAAGTACCAGTTACGTCAACAACATCTCCAGCTTCGAATGTGTCAACAGTGATTTCTGATCCAACTTCCAAGCCTTCAATGTTTTTGAATTCACGAATGAAGCGCTTAGGAGCTGTGTTAGCTTTCGCTACGTGGCCTTTGGCAGGTTTGTTGCTCAATACTTCGCGTTTGTCGTCAAAACCAACTTGAACTGCTTCGTAACCGTCTGTTTCAACAGTTTTAACTTGAAGCACAACGTTTGGAGTAGCTTCGATGACAGTAACAGGGATAAATTCACCTGCTTCAGTGAAGATTTGAGTCATTCCCACTTTTTTCCCTAAGATTCCTTTTGTCATGAGAAAATATTTCCTTTACTTTATTGTTTTTTCAAAAAGTTTTTTATGAGCGTTTTTTATGCTCAAAAAAGTTTTTAACGAGCGTTTTTTATGCTCATTGAATCAAACTTTAAATTAAAGTTTGATTTCTACGTTCACACCACTTGGAAGATCAAGTTTCATCAAAGCATCAACTGTTTTTTGAGTTGGGTTGATGATGTCGATAAGACGTTTATGTGTACGCATTTCAAATTGTTCGCGAGAATCTTTATATTTGTGAGTCGCACGAATAATTGTGTAGAGACTACGTTCAGTTGGAAGTGGAACTGGTCCAGCAACTGTCGCACCTGTGCGAGTTGCAGTTTCTACGATTTTTTCAGCCGCTGTATCAAGCGTACGGTGTTCGTAAGCTTTCAAACGGATACGAATTTTTTTGTTTGCCATTTTTTCTCCTCTTTCGTCTATTTAAGATAATAGGCTAGCTCCTCAAGAAAACCAACACGGATTGCGTGGCAGTGCAACCAGGCGTGTCGCAACCTCTTGTATCATAGCTAAGCGCTGTATTTACAGCACCATAATATAATAACAAAAGAACCCACTCATTGCAAGGGATTTTTAAAGTTTTTTTCTTTTTTCTTTATTTTCTTTTTGACTAAACAAAAAAATCCACCTTCGATGGATTTTTTATCAACTTTCTTTAGTGTAGTCGTACCCCATGTGTTCATAGGCTTTAACCGTTGCAACACGTCCTGTTCGTGTTCGCATAATAAATCCTTTTTGAATTAGATAGGGTTCATACATATCTTCTACCGTTTCTCGCTCTTCAGCAATATTAACTGACAAGGTCCCTAGACCAACCGGTCCACCACCATACATCTCAATCATGGTTCGGAGAATTTTTTGGTCGACATAATCTAGTCCTTCATGGTCCACATCCAACATAGTCAACGCCTTGTCTGCAATCTTATCATCAATGATGCCATCACCCATAATTTGTGCATAGTCTCTCACACGCTTAAGTAGGCGGTTAGCAATACGTGGCGTTCCACGACTACGACGTGCTAACTCTAGGGCAGCCTCAGGTGTTATAGTCATATCAAAGATTTCTGAAGTGCGTTCTATAATTTCCTTCAAATCTGGTAACTCATAATATTCCATATGACCATTAATCCCAAAACGAGCCCTCAATGGATTTGACAACATACCTGCTCGTGTGGTTGCACCCACTAAAGTGAACGGTGGTAACTCTAGATGAACACTACGACTTGTTTCTCCTGCACCAATCATGATATCGATGTAGTAATCTTCCATAGCACTATAAAGTACTTCTTCCACTGCCATAGGCATTCGATGAATCTCATCAATAAATAAGATATCACCCGGCTCCAAGTCATTGAGTATAGCAACCAGATCTCCAGCCTTCTCAATTGCTGGCCCAGACGTCTGCTTTAAATTGACGCCCATCTCATTAGCTATCACAAAAGCCATGGTCGTTTTCCCTAAACCTGGAGGACCAAACAAAAGAGTATGATCCAATGCTTCATCACGAAGTTTAGCTGCCTCTATGAAAATCTTTAATTGGTCCTTAACCTTATCTTGACCAATATATTCCTTAAAGTACTGAGGACGAAGGGTACGCTCAACATACTCTTCATCTCCTAGTAAATCATTATCTAATATTCTTGCCATAGGCTTATTTTAGCACAAAACAAAAAATGCAGTCAAAATTTGTCCATAAAAAAGAAGACAAGACTTGCCTTCTTTTTTGATTATTTCTTACCACCCTTAACTGGTGCCTTATCAGCTTTCTCTATAGCTTCTTTAATTGTCTTAGTATAGAGTTTAGCACCACGGTTAATAGAGTCGCTATCAGATCCAAAGTGAACTCCATCTGTACCATTCCAGATAGAAATATTTTCTTTAGCCACTTGATACCAGTCAGCAACCGTCACAAAGTCGTATTTCTTAGCCATCTCTAACTCATACTTACGTAACTGAATCAAAGATTGGGCCTCATTACCAGATTTACTACCATTATATGGTGTCACAAAGATAATATGGTGACCCTTAGGTAAATTCTTGATGATTTTATTAATAACGCCTTTATAGTCGTCAATCTCATTAACACCACCAGCAATGACAACATCCTTAGCAAGAGCATTACTATCCGCGTAATCTTTAAGCAAATCATTGATTGTTGATAGGTTACGACTGACAACCGCATCTATAGCGACATTATCAATACTTGATTCCAGCTGATCTTTTGATCTAAGAGCTACCGAGTCCCCTAAAACTGTCACTCCCTTATTCACACCAAATGAAGTAGCCTGACTGTTTTCCGCATTGGTACGCGTTAATTTCATCTTAGTCTGAGCTTGCGACAAACCATTAGCTTCTAAATCTTTCTCGAAGTTCCCTACAGCTGGCGCAAAGAGAGAAATAAGCACTGTAATTAAAGTAAGACCACTAAAAACATAAAGCACAATATGTCGGTACGGCGTCAAGTCTAAATCTATTCCAAAGAGACTGGCCTTTCTTCCTGCAATAAATGGCTCTATTATATAGTAGGAAAGTGTTGCGAAAACAATTGACAGAATCGTTGTCAGAATGACTGCAATAATATTATTGGTCAATTGACTAAAGATAATATATAGCGGCCAGTGAAAAAGATAGACACTATAGCTAATCTCTGCCAAATAACTAATAAGAGCAGGCTCTGATTTTCCAGGCAATTTCTCATGGAGGACACGGGCAGAGTAAATCATAACAGCCGTGAACAAACTAGCTAAAACAAAACCAAATAGATAGGTAATGCGTTCCTCAAAATGGAGAACTAAGCCCAACAATACGAGCAAGGCAAAACTTCCTACCATATAAAGGACTATCTTTTTCAGAGTCCAAAGGCGTATATTTTTCTTGAACCTAGCGGTCGTTTCATACACACCTGAAAGTGTCGCAAAGAGCGAACCTAGGAAAAACGGATAAGCATGCGTAATTGACGAGAAATATAAGCGAGAAAAACTATCAACAAAGAAAGCACTAATAAACATTGATAGGAAACTCACCATAAAGCAGGCAAGAGATACCATAAAGACTAGGCTTCTAAATTGATTTTGATGTTTAACACGCTTAGCTAGGAACCAAAGCAAGGCACCCCAAAGAATATAATAGTGAACCTCAATAGCCAGACTCCATGTATGGAGGTAAATATGCTGGTTAAATTGGTTCTCATAATTTCCCCCGGTCAAAATCTCATAATAGTTAGTTACAAAACCGATAACAGAGGTGATTTGACGTCCAATACCTGCAATAAAATCATTTCGAACCAAGAGTGCCAAAGGGGTGCAGATAAGAACCATCAACACAAGTGGTGGTACTATCCGGTAGAAGCGTCGTCGCATAAAACCAAGATAATCAATGCGATGCGTCCTAGATACCTCATCAATCAAAAGTGCTGTAATCAAATACCCTGAGAAGGTAAAGAAGACATCAACACCGATGAAGCCCCCAGGAAGAATACTTGGGAAGAAATGATAGATCAGAACCAAAAGAAGTCCTGTCACACGAATATAAGAAAACCAGTTAATTCTCATCCTTTAAAAATCCCCTGTTTAAATTTTCCTTTGTAGGTAACCTTATTTTCAGTAGTCAATTTTCCTTGACCATCGGCTTGACCAGACTTGAACTCTCCTTGATAAATCCAACCCTCATGAGATTTGAAGGTTCCTTGACCATTAAAGGAACCATTCTTAAATTCTCCCGTATAGGTATCACCATTATCATAGGTCAAAGTTCCTTGACCATTCAAACGATGGTTCTGCATCTGACCTTTATAGGCAATCTTAGTCCCATCAATCTTGATAGAATGTTGCGTTTTTATAGTCACCAAAAACAAGGATAGGGCGCATAAAATAATAACCCCTACTGTAATACGCTCAAATTGATTTCGGTCGATATCAATATTTTTAAAATCAAAATCCTTTAGTTGTTTAAAATTCATTGTCTATCCTTAATCCACTGTAACCAGTCTCGACAACCTGCAGTTACCAATTTGTATGTTTCTTCAAAGTCACCTGTATACCATGGGTCCGGAACTCCACCAGGTCTGAAAAGCTTGATTTTATCGTCATAACGCCCTGCAGATATCTGTAAAAGATCCTCAACATTTGACTCATCCATTCCCACAACTAAGTCAAAGAACTCAAAATCAGCCTGACTAATCTGTTGTGAGCCCTTGGAAGAGTCAAAAGAAATAGCATATTTCCTTAAAATCTTTTGGGTTCCTTGATGAACTGAATTTCCATGCTCCCATGAAGACGTCGCGCGACTTTCGATATGCAAAGACTTTTCTTGGTCCAGCTCTTTCATCACAAATTCTGCCATTGGGCTACGACAAATATTCCCCAGACAAACAAATACAATCTTATTCATTATTCACCTCTTGCCCAAAACTATTAAGAGATCTGCTCACTTATTTTCTTCGTCAAAATTATGAACACACTTTTAAATTATGAAAGTAGGTTCTCATTAATTTTCATTTAATCAATCCATATTATACCGAAAAACTAATCAAATAGAAAGGTTTCTTTCCTAATCATATCGAAAAATTAGTAACCTTTTTTAACAGTTGCAATATTCATATTAATCTATATGTTTAAGGCGTGAGAAAAGAGAACCTAGTTTCCTAGATTCTCCTTTTGTTGGCTTTAGATATTTGACCAAACACTTTCAAGGATGTTTGTTTGTTCACGTCCTGGTCCTACAGAGAAAGTAGAGATACGTACACCTACCAATTCACCAACACGACGAACATAATTACGAGCATTTTCAGGAAGCTCATCTAAACTACGGCAACCTGTGATGTCTTCTTCCCAACCTGGCAATTCTTCATAGATTGGTTTACAACGTTTCAGTTGCTCAAGACTAGCTGGGTAGTAATCAATACGCTCACCATCAAGGTCATAAGCTACACAAATTTTTACAGTGTCAAGACCTGAGAGAACATCGATACAGTTCAAGCTGAGGTTTGTGATACCTGATACACGACGACTATGGCGCATCACCACTGAGTCAAACCATCCTACACGACGTGGACGTCCAGTTGTTGTTCCATATTCATGACCAACTTCACGGATGCGTTCACCCACTTCATCAAATAACTCAGTTGGGAAAGGACCATCACCAACACGACTCGTATAGGCCTTACATACACCAACTACCTTATTAATTTTAGATGGACCAACACCAGAACCGATTGTAACACCACCCGCAACTGGGTTTGATGACGTTACAAATGGGTAAGTACCTTGGTCAATATCAAGCATAACCCCTTGAGCTCCTTCAAAGAGGACACGTTTACCTGCATCAAGAGCGTCATTCAAGATAACGGATGTATCTGTGACATATTGCTTAATTTGTTGTCCGTAAGCGTAGTATTCTTCAAAAATCTCATCGAATGATAATTCTTCAGCTTCATACATCTTACTGAAAAGACGGTTTTTCTCAGCTAAGTTCGTTTTCAAACGATCAGCAAAGATTTCTTTGTCCAAAAGGTCTGCAATACGGATACCTACACGCGCAGCCTTATCCATATAGGCAGGACCAATACCTTTGTTAGTTGTACCAATCTTATTGTCACCTTTGGCGGCTTCTTGCAGTTGATCAAGTTTAATATGGTACGGCAAAATAACGTGTGCGCGGTCAGAAATACGAAGGCTCTCTGTTGACACACCTTCTGCATGAAGATATTCCAACTCTTTGACAAGTGATTTAGGATTGACCACTACACCGTTCCCGATAACAGAGATTTTCTCTGGGAAGAAAATACCTGATGGAATCAAGTGCAATTTAAATTTCTTACCATCGATAACAATCGTGTGACCTGCATTGTCTCCACCTTGATAACGTGCGATCACTTCGGCATCTTGACTTAGGAAATCTGTAATTTTCCCTTTACCTTCATCACCCCACTGGGTACCCACAACAACTACTGATGTCATATTATTTTGATAACGGACAGCTCCACCTTTACGAGGCTGTCCCCACCTTTCTTGAAAAACTTCACGGTGGGAATTTCACCCACAAGTTTTGCGTTACAGTTTATTATAGCAGAAAAAAGTCTATTTGTTCAACGTTGAAAGCGCTTCTTACAAAATATTCTGACAGTTATAGCTAAGATTGCAACTAGTTATTTACTATATATTTTTAACCTTGCTTCTTATGTATAACTATCAGCTATTTAACCTGCTTCATATAATTATTTAACTGCCTTTGATTCTTTAAAATAATTGTCTTGTCAGAATAATTTTTAACAACTGCATTATATCGCTCTACATATTTTTTAGAACGTCCGTCTAATAAAATCCATTTCACAAATGCAAAATCAAATTTTTCATTACAGCCTTCTGCCATGCTAGGACGTGTCTTTCCCCTATATGTTAAATAACGCCTAAACGCCCGATAGAGACAATTAACTCTGTTAAAGTTGAAATAGACAATACAGTCAGCTTCCCTCATACGTTCTTCATAAAGACAGGCCGAGTAATTCCCTTCAATAATCCAATCACTTTGTAGCATAAATGTTGATATATCGTCAGTCATTTCATCAACTGTTCGCTCTTGCCAATTTGATGTGAAATGAATTTTATCTAAATGAAGTACCTCACAATTGTAGTGTTGACCTAAAAAATTTGCCAAAGTCGACTTTCCAGAACCACTATAGCCAATGATTGCAATTTTCAACTCATGTCTCCTTTTTCAATTCTGTTTCTTGACTATTATCATAACACATAGCATATATTTAGAAGAAATTATTATTGGGAACAACTCTCGTTTAGACAAACAAGCACGTAAAGTTCTGTTTAAAGTGAGTTCTTTCTTAGAGAAATAAAAAAGAGACTTATAAGCAAGTCTCTTTCCGATATTAAGATACCCCCTACAGGGCTCGAACCTGTGACCCATGGATTAAGAGTCCACTGCTCTACCAACTGAGCTAAGGAGGCTGGATGCTGTATTGGTACCGATGATCCACGGTTTGTATTGAACCCGCGACGTAAAAAAGCAGGTGGGCGACTCGCTACTAACTTCAGTTGCTTCTGGGTGAGCCAGCCTGCACACTGTTAATAGACCTCTGTCTCCCGATAATACAAAAATTAGTCGGTCAACACTTATATGTGGATTCGTATACCACAGCAATTTCTATGTTTTTATAATACCACTTTTGAAAATTATTGCAAGAGGAAAAATCAATTTTTTTGCAATCGTTTTCGTTGATTCCTCTCGCATTATCTAGATAACTTATCGATTCGGTCTTTATTAGCTCCAAGAGCTCTTTCATATTTCCCGGTTTCATTGGGTTGGAAATAATTCACACCTCTTAATTTATCCGGAAGGTATTGTTGCTTGACCCACTTTTCAGGATAAGCATGGGGATACTTGTAATCTTGTGCATTGCCCAGTTCCTTACTTCCAGCATAGTGCCCATCTCTCAAATGACGAGGAATCGGTAAATTTCCTGATTTTCTAAGGTCTGCCAAGGCAGCATCCATAGCCATATAAGCAGAATTCGACTTAGGAGATAAAGCTAAGTCAACAACTACATTGGCTATCAAAATACGCGCCTCTGGGAAACCTACTTTCTGTGCAGCTTCCAAAGCTGTAACCGTGTGAACTTGCGCATCAGGATTAGCTAAACCAATATCCTCGTATGCAATCACAGTCAAGCGCCGCGCTAGACTAGGGAGATCTCCTGCTTCAATCAAACGCGCTGCATAATGAAGACTGGCATTAACATCAGAGCCTCGAATAGATTTTTGCAAAGCAGAGAGCACATCATAGTGTCCATCACCGTCTTTATCCATGGTGATATAGCTACGTTGTAAACTATTTTCCACTGTATCTAAAGTAATATGGCGAAGCCCATCTTCTGAAGCTGGCGTCGACATGACAGCTAGATCCAACGAATTATAAGCTGAACGTAAATCACCATTAGTAGCTGTAGCAATAAAATCTAGAGCATCATCATCTAACTGGACATCAAAGTCAAAACCACGCTCCTTGTCCTCTAAAACACCTAGGATAGCTTCCTTAATATCCTCGTTAGAGAGTGGTTCCAACTCAAATATTTGTACACGACTACGGATGGCTGGTGTTACAGAAAAAAACGGATTCTCCGTTGTAGCCCCAATCATGATAATATTACCATTCTCTAAGAGTGGTAATAAAAAGTCTTGTTTAGCTTTATCTAAACGATGAATCTCATCTAGGAGCAGAACTAAGCCACCTGAAAATTTAGCCTCTTCCGCAATTTCCTGCAGGCGTTTCTTGCTATCAACTGTAGCATTAAAGGTTCTAAAAGCAAATTTTGTTGTTCCTGCAATAGCACTAGCTATTGAGGTCTTCCCGATTCCTGGTGGCCCGTAGAGAATCATTGACGATAGCATATTAGCTTCTACCATACGGCGAATAATTTTACCTTCACCAACCAGATGCTTCTGACCAATCACCTCTGAAATTGTACGTGGACGCATGCGTAGAGCAAGATTATCTGGCATCTTCTCTCCTTTTTTAACTGATTTTTTCTTATTATAATAAGCATATACTATTTTGTTACAAAAAGAAATCATAAATAGTTCTTGTCAAACCTAAATTCTTATGATAGAATGTTTTGGTATGTGGTGCTAGCACATCCGTAATAAATTCTACCTAGGAGGAAAACACGAAATGGCTAAAGTATGTTACTTTACAGGACGTAAAACTGTTTCTGGAAACAACCGTTCACACGCTATGAACAAAACTAAACGTGCCGTTAAACCTAACCTTCAAAAAGTTACTATCCTTGTTGATGGTAAACCTAAAAAAGTTTGGGCTTCAGCTCGTGCGCTTAAATCTGGTAAAGTTGAACGCGTTTAATCTTATTGGATATTAAGAGAGATGACTTTAGTCGTCTCTTTTTTTATTTATCATCTTTCCCTTTTGGGTATACTTATGTTATAATAAAGAACTAACAGATAATTCTTATAGAAAGAAGGTGTCAGTATGGGATTTACAGATGAAACTGTTCGTTTCAACCTAGACGACGGTAGCAAAGATGAAATCAGTAATACTTTGACAAATGTCTACCGTTCGTTGGCTGAGAAAGGTTATAATCCTATCAACCAAATCGTCGGTTATGTTCTGAGCGGTGACCCTGCTTATGTTCCGCGTTATAATGACGCCCGTAACCAGATTCGTAAATACGAACGTGATGAAATCGTTGAAGAACTCGTTCGCTATTATCTTAAAGGAAATGGAATTGACCTCTAATGCGAGTAATGGGACTTGATGTTGGCTCAAAAACAGTAGGAGTTGCGATTAGTGACCCCCTCGGTTTTACAGCCCAAGGCGTTGAAATTATCAAAATTGACGAGGAGGCTGAAGAGTTTGGTTTCGACCGACTAGGCGAGCTCGTTAAAGAATATAAGGTAGAAAAATTTGTTGTTGGTCTTCCTAAAAACATGAATAACACTGAAGGACCACGTGTTGAGGCAAGCAAAGCCTATGGTGACAAAATCAAGGAAATCTTTGGAATTCCTGTAGATTACCAAGACGAGCGCTTGACAACTGTTCAAGCCGAGCGTATGTTAGTTGAACAAGCAGATGTCAGCCGTGGAAAACGTAAAAAAGTTATTGATAAATTAGCTGCCCAACTTATTCTACAAAACTACCTCGATCGAATGTTTTAAGAAAGTGTAATAGAGACCTAATAGTCAAGTGACAATCTAGTAAACTGACAAGCAAATATACTAGATTTTCCTCACTATTCAGCGCTCTCTTCAAAAAGGAGAACAATATGTCACACAATCACGACCACAACCATGATCATGAAGTCATCACTTTAGTAGACGAACAAGGAAATGAAACACTTTTTGAAATCTTGTTGACTATTGATGGACGCGAAGAATTTGGTAAAAACTATGTTCTTTTAGTACCAGCTGGTGCTGAAGAAGATGCTAATGGAGAAATCGAAATACAAGCATACTCATTCACTGAAAATGAAGACGGTACTGAAGGCGACCTTCAACCAATCCCTGAAGATTCAGATGCTGAATGGGATATGATTGAAGAAGTTTTCAATAGCTTTATCGACGAAAACTAAAAATATTCAATGCCATAGGCAAAGAATTGGCTTGTTAAAAAGAGATTGGGATATTGTATTTCAGTCTCTTTTTTAGATATTTTTTATTAAATGTAAGAAATTAGAGGAAAATTGACTAAATGGTATTATCTGATATACTTTAAATAAGACAATTAGGAGGCAAGACCCTTCTATTTATAACTTTCCAAATGTCAACAAAGGAGTTTAATTGTGAGTCCATACAACGAAGACAATACTGTAGATTCAAGTGGCTACCAAGGTTATCATCGAAGCCACCATCGATCTCATACACAAGATAGTCAATCCGAAAAGATTGAAGTGACAATTCAAGGACATACCGAAGAATCAGATTCTTCTCAAATAGAGAAAAAAACTAAGATCTCACTTCCATGGAAGCATAAAGGTCATATCCTGATTTTCAGTTTGATCTTAAGTATTTTTAGTATATCAGTTCCCTGCTTTACAGACTTTGCCAATAATATACAGTCTCAAAACCTTTATATTGCAAAAATGTTTGCCAATGGTAGCTTACCTTACTCTGACTTTTTTGCGACAGGTGGATTCTTTTATTACCTCCTGGTTTCTCTGGCTTTCCGTTTAGGATCAACGCTTTGGCTAATTCCTATACAATTCCTCGCCTACTATCTTTCTGGTAGTTACCTTTACAAGACTGTCATGCACATGACAAGTAAGAAGGAAATTGCCACTCTAATTAGTATTATTTTCTATGTCACTAATGGAACACTTGGTTTTGGTGGGCTTTACCCTATCCAATTTGCTATGCCTTTTGTCCTAGGTGCAATCTTCTTCTTAACTCGTTACTTTGCGGGTCATAGTCGTGACGAAGCCTTTATTCTTTACGGCTTTGCTGGAACTGCCGGGGCCCTCTTTGAAGCTCGAACTCTTATTTTCTGGATATTGTCACTTGTGACAATATTCGTTTACAACCTTGTCAACAAACACTTTGCTCGTGGTTTTTATCAAGTTCTTTGTATTGTTTTTGGTAATATTCTAGTATTGTATCTATGTCTTTACTTTATCCTTAATTTACAAATTACATCGGACTACATTAACCAAGTTTTGGTTTACAACTTTACACAACTCGCTGTAGAAAAAAATGACTTTCTACTTACATTAGCCTATCAAAGCTTTGCTGTTTTAGGCTCTGGGTTACTTATTGGTGCACTTACTACAAGCAACCACCTTCTTGGCGAGGCTAAAGATAAGAGCATCAAGTGGGTACTGCTCCTTAGTTTTATCTTTACAGTGGTTTACAGCTTATTCTCTCAAAGCTTTGGACTTTACAGTATGCTCAATATCGTACCTTATGGTCTAGTCTTAACAGCACTTTCTTTAGATGATGCTATTAAAAAGAGAGCAGAGCGAACTTCTCACCGACGTCGTAATGGTAACCAGATTCACACACTTAAAGTTTTTGGTATCTTCCTTAGCCGTAATTACTTCTTACCTATTGCAGTCTTTGCATTCGCTTTTGCGATGCCAATCATTATGTTCCTATTTAATTTAGGAAATAATACTGAACGTAGTACTGTTGCAAATTACCTCTCTAAAAATACCAAGAAAGATGAAACGATTTACGTTTACGATTCCTCAGCAAAGATTTATTTGGAAAGCAGTCGTAAAGCAGCCTCACAATTTGTTCTTCCAGAACTTAACACAGCTAAATCTAGTCATCAGAAAGCTCTTTCGGATACTATTATCCAAGATTCAGCACAATATATCGTTGTCCAACAGGATACACAACTACCTTCTGAGGTTAAATCTACACTTTCAAAAAACTATAAAAAGGCCCCTGTAAAAGGCGTTAAACGATACACTGTTTATGTCCTAAAATAGGTCAAAAAATCAATATATAGTGGTTGGAATAAAAATATACCACAATATATTGATTTTTTTTTGCCTAGTGCTATAATTAGTAACGAGGTGATTTTTAGATGATTACATTAGAAAAAGAAAAGGTTACAACCAACCCTGATATCAAAGTCATCAAACGTGATGGTCGTATGGTTGTCTTTGATTCAAGTAAAATATATGAAGCTATTCTCAAAGCGAGTGAAGCTATTACACCTATCACACCCTTAATTGAAGCAAAGTTGGAGGGAATTGCCAACCGTATTGTTGCTGAAATCAATGACCGCTTCACTCAAAATATCAAAATATATGAAATCCAAAGCATTGTAGAGCACGAGTTACTCGAAGCTAACGAATATACTATCGCTCAAGAATATATTAACTATCGTACCAAACGTGATTTTGAGCGTTCTCAGGCTACTGACATTAATTTCACCATCAGTAAACTTGTTAATAAAGATCAAGCTGTTGTTCATGAAAATGCTAATAAAGATAGCGACCTTTACAATACACAACGTGATTTAACCGCAGGAATTGTCGGAAAATCTGTAGGACTTAAAATGCTTCCTCCACACGTGGCAAATGCTCATCAAAAGGGAGATATCCATTTCCACGATTTAGACTATAGCCCCTACACACCTATGACCAACTGTTGTTTGATTGACTTCAAAGGCATGTTGGCAAATGGTTTTAAAATTGGTAACGCAGAAGTTGAAAGTCCTAAATCCATTCAAACTGCAACAGCACAAATTTCACAAATCATCGCAAATGTTGCCTCTAGTCAATATGGTGGCTGTACTGCTGACCGTATCGATGAGTTTTTAGCTCCTTACGCAAAACTTAACTACAAAAAACACTTAGCTGATGCTAAAGAGTGGGTAGCTGAAGAAAAACGTGAAGATTATGCACGCGCCAAAACGCGTAAAGATATCTACGATGCTATGCAATCTCTTGAATATGAGATTAATACGCTTTTCACTTCAAATGGACAGACTCCCTTTACCTCTCTAGGTTTCGGTTTGGGAACAAGCTGGTTTGAGCGTGAAATCCAAAAGGCTATCCTACAAGTTCGTATTTTAGGACTTGGCTCCGAACACCGTACAGCTATTTTCCCTAAACTGATTTTTACCTTAAAACGTGGACTTAACTTAGAGCCTAGCTCACCTAACTACGATATTAAGCAACTAGCTCTTGAATGTGCAACAAAGCGTATGTACCCGGATGTCCTATCATATGACAAAGTCATTGAATTGACGGGTTCCTTCAAGGCTCCTATGGGATGTCGTTCCTTCCTACAGGGGTGGAAGGATGAAAATGGTGTTGAAGTTAATTCTGGACGAATGAATCTGGGGGTTGTAACCCTTAATCTTCCTCGAATTGCCTTAGAATCTAAGGGAGACCAAGATAAATTTTGGGAAATTTTTGAAGAAAGAATGGGAATTGCCAAAGATGCACTCGTTTATCGAGTTGAACGTGTCAAAGAAGCTACACCTGCTAATGCGCCTATACTTTATCAGTATGGGGCCTTTGGCCAACGTCTAGGTAAATTCGACAATGTAGATCAACTCTTCAAACATCGCCGTGCAACCGTATCACTTGGTTATATTGGGCTTTATGAAGTAGCATCTGTTTTTTATGGTAGTGACTGGGAGACAAATCTAGAAGCCAAGGCATTTTCTTTAAATATCGTAAAAGCTATGAAAAATGCTTGTGAAGGTTGGTCTGACGAATATGATTATCATTTCTCTGTTTATTCAACACCATCAGAAAGTTTGACTGATCGCTTCTGTCGTTTGGATACCGAAAAATTCGGTGTCGTGACTGATATCACAGATAAAGAATATTACACCAACTCTTTCCACTACGATGTTCGTAAAAATCCAACACCATTTGAAAAATTAGAATTCGAAAAAGCTTACCCAGAAGCTGGCGCAACTGGTGGATTCATCCATTATTGTGAATATCCAGTCCTCCAGCAAAACCCTAAAGCACTCGAAGCTGTCTGGGACTTTGCTTATGACCGTGTCGGTTATCTTGGAACGAATACTCCAATAGATAAATGCTACAAGTGTGACTTTGAAGGGGACTTCACCCCAACAGAACGTGGATTCATGTGTCCTAACTGTGGCAACACAGATCCTAAAACAGTTGATGTTGTCAAACGTACTTGCGGTTATCTAGGAAATCCACAGGCACGCCCAATGGTTAAAGGACGCCACAAAGAAATCTCAGCTCGAGTCAAACACATGAACGGTTCAACCATAAAATATGAAGGTAAACACCTTTAATACGACCTAGAATACATTATAATAAACTAGAAGCAGCTGGATGATACCTTCCAACTGCTTTGCTTATTTCATTTTTAGAAAGGAATATTATGGGAAAATATCAATTAGATTATAAAGGTATGCAACAAGTGGAACGTTACCACGAAAAAAATGCAACCGTCAAAAATGATAAAAAAGCACGTGTCCAAGCCCTTTTGAAAAAAGCTGGAAAGAAGAAGTAATATGATTTTACGCCGTCCAAGTCAAACAGATAAAGAAGCTATCTTAGAGATGATGGCTGAATTTGAAAGGGAGCAAGCTGCTCATGATGGTGGATTTTGGAACGCCAACAATTTTGTTTATGAAGAGTGGCTAGAAGAAAATCTTCAAGCGGAAGCGGGACTCAATATTCCTGAAAACTGGGTTCCTGCTATCCAGCTGGTTAGTTTTGACGTAGCAGGCCAGGCTCTTGGCTTTCTCAACCTTCGTCTCCGATTAAATGACTACTTACTAGAAAAAGGGGGCCATATCGGCTACTCCATTCGTCCATCTGAAAGAGGTAAGGGCTATGCTAAAGAGGCCCTCCGCCAAGGTTTACAAGTTGCTAAGGAAAAGAATATCAAACGAGCTCTGGTAACTTGTAGCACAGAAAACCCTGCTAGCCAAGCTGTTATATTGGCCAACGGTGGTCAGTTGGAGGACATTCGCCATGAAACTGAGCGCTATTGGATAGATTTGGAGTAGAATAATGACATGGAATACACCAAAACCACAAGAATGGAAGTCTGAAGAACTTAGCCAAGGACGCATTATTGACTACAAAGCTTTTAACTTCGTTGATGGTGAAGGCGTACGTAATTCGCTTTACGTCTCTGGTTGCATGTTTCATTGCAAGGGATGCTATAATGCTGCTACCTGGTCATTTAAGGCAGGTATTCCCTATACCAAAGAACTTGAAGAACAAATCATGCTTGACCTAGCTCAACCTTACGTACAAGGTCTCACGCTACTTGGTGGTGAACCCTTCCTAAACACAGGAATTCTCATTCCCCTAGTCAAACGCATTCGTAAGGAACTCCCGGAAAAAGATATCTGGTCTTGGACTGGGTATACTTGGGAGGAGTTGATGCTTGAAACCCCTGATAAACTAGAACTTCTTCAACTCGTTGATATTCTCGTTGACGGCCGCTTTGACATCACTAAAAAGAATCTTATGCTCCAGTTTCGAGGATCATCTAATCAACGTATTATTGATGTCAAAAAATCTCTTGATCAAGGAGCAGTCGTTATTTGGGACAAACTAAATGACGGTCAAACTAACTATGAACAAGTTGATCGTAAAGATATGCTATAAGAAAAAGTCTGAGTTGATAACTCAGACTTTTTTAGACTATTTTAACAAAAACTAGCTCATTGTTAGAGGATAAATCCTCACGATAGTTAAAATCATCAAAAGACAATTTTCGTAAAGCATTAATCGTTTGACAATTCTCCTCCATAACAGCTGTCAAAAAAGCCCCTCTTGCCTTTTTGGATATCGTAGAGTGAGTCTTAAGAACCCCATTGCGGTCTTCCATAAAGCTAACCGTGAATAACTGCTTACGAAGAGTTGGACTAAAAACATCTTCAAATTCACTTGAAAGCAAAGAAACAACTGGAACTTGACTCTCCTCTAGAAATTGGTCATATTCAGCACGCCAATAGTTTTTTAAGGACTGACCATTAACCTTGATCTTCGTATGAAAGTCATGACGATGTTCTTGAATCGGGTAAAAAGCGGGAATGATTCCATAAAAAGAAGATGTGATGAATACTTGTTGGCCTAAGAAATCTTTTTCATATGTGGATAAGTCACTACGTTTGATGTGACGATACATCAGTCCATTAAAAAGCTCGACAGCCGGATAGTTCTTCGCTTCTCCAGACAAAATCGCAGCCCAGCGCTGCTTCTCTTTCTCAGCCTGCTCAGGCTTTATTTTATAAGCTGTGGACAATTCATCTGTGGATAATTTTGCCATTTCAGTTAGGATAGCCGCACTCTTTTCAGATAATTTTTGAGACGGAACTTCCTTACTGGCCTTCATTTCTTTTGCGGTTGGAATTAAAAATCTAATCATACTGATATTGTAAAGTCAAGCAAGCATTTCGTCAAGAATTCTATCCAACAAAAAAGAAGCTAACGTTCGTCAACTTTCTTTTTTTGTTAGTCATCTAAATCAACAAAACGACCTAGAATATGTACATTTTCTGCAATGGAGACAAAGGCTTTAGGGTCTGCTTTTCTCATATAATGCTTGAAGTCAGTATACTCTTCACGCGTAATAATCGCCAATAATACGGCTTTCTTTTCGTGATTATATGTTCCTTCCGCATCATTAATCAACGTTACTCCACGGTGGAGTTTCTTCTGGATCATTCGTACAACTGGATCTGGATTACTTGTAACAATCATAGCCTGCATTTTCTTTTGTTTAGTGAAAATCGCATCCGTTACTCGACTAGAAACAAAAATCGTAACCATTGAATAGAGAGCGTATTTCCAACCAAAAAGAATGCCCGCAAAAACCATGATAATCCCATTGACAATCAAGGAGATATTACCAACATCACGGCCTGTTTTCTTACGAATAGTGAGGCTAACGATATCCGTCCCTCCGCTAGAGATACGAGATTTTAAACCGAAACCAATCCCTGTTCCCATGACCAAACCACCAAAGATAGCATTGATCAAAGGATCCTCTGTCAAGGTTACATGTGGCATCACCTGAATAAAAAGGGAACTCATCGTTACTGTAATGAAGGTAAAGATAGTAAATTTATGGCCAATCTTATACCAAGCCAAAATCAAGAGAGGGATATTAATCGCGTAGAAAGTCAATGATACTGGTATCTCAAAGCCCAAAGTTCTAACACTCAATGCCGATAAAACCTGTGCCAAACCTGTCGCTCCACTGGAGTAAACATGTCCAGGTTGAAAAAAGAAATTAACAGCGATTGACGATAAGAGCCCATAAAGTAAAGACGCTGAGACTTTTTCAGTATACTTTTCACGGGAAATACTACGAACAGCCTGCAAAACGCCCATTCTCTTCGCAGACTTTTTCGCTACAAATTTAACATGTTTATGAAGAGGTGCTTTATTCATTTTCTAAATCTACATGAAGGGCAAGTTCTTCCAACTGTTTATCAGCCACAAGACTTGGAGCCTGAGTCATAGGATCTGATGCCTTATTATTTTTAGGGAAGGCAATCACTTCACGGATATTATCTTTACCTGCAAGAAGCATAACAAAACGGTCAAGACCGATAGCCAAACCACCATGTGGTGGGAAACCATAGTCCATAGCTTCAAGAAGGAATCCAAATTGCTCGTAGGCTGATTCTTCAGAGAAGCCAAGGGCTTTCAACATACGTTCCTGTAGGTCTTTATGATTGATACGTAGACTACCCCCACCAAGCTCATAGCCATTCAAGACAATATCATAAGCCACAGCACGAACCTTGGAAAGATCACCTTCAAGCTCTGCTACAGAATCTTCTGTTGGCAAAGTAAATGGGTGGTGAGCAGACATATAGCGTCCTTCTTCTTCAGACCACTCAAACATTGGCCAATCGACAACCCAAAGGAAGTTGAACTTAGTATTGTCAATCATGTCAAGTTCTTTAGCAATCTGATTACGCAAAGCACCAAGTGTGTTATTAGCAATTTCAAGAGTATCTGCTACAAAAAGAACTAGATCATTCTCTTCAAGGTGTAAAGCACCTGTCAACTTTTCTTCAATACTTGTCAAGAATTTAGCAACTGGACCAGCTAGAGCTCCGTCAGTCATCTTAACCCAAGCAAGACCTTTAGCGCCAAATTGTTTGGCAAACTCTGTCAACTTGTCAATGCTTTTACGTGAGTATTTGTCTGCATTTCCTTTGACAACAATTGCCTTAACAGCTGGTGCCTCAGCAAACACTTTGAAGTCTACACCCTTGACAACCTCTGTCAAGTCTTGTAAAAGCATGTCAAAGCGTGTATCTGGCTTGTCAGAACCATAGTTATTCATGGCATCATCATAAGACATACGTGGGAATGGTAGTGTAACTTCAATCCCTTTAGTTTCTTTCATGACCTTAGCAATCAACCCTTCAGTAATATCTTGGATTTCTTGCTCATTAAGGAATGAGGTTTCCAAGTCAACTTGTGTAAACTCAGGTTGACGATCTCCACGCAAATCTTCATCACGGAAACACTTAACAATTTGATAATAACGGTCAAAACCAGCATTCATTAATAACTGTTTAGTGATTTGAGGACTTTGCGGAAGAGCATAAAAGTGGCCTTGGCTAACACGGCTTGGAACCAAGTAATCACGAGCACCTTCTGGTGTAGATTTTGTCAACATTGGTGTTTCAACATCGATAAATTCCAAGTCATCAAGATAATTACGGATGGCGTGAGTTACCTTTGCACGGAGCTTAAAGTTTTCCAACATCTCTGGACGACGAAGATCCAAGTAGCGGTAACGCATACGTGTATCATCACTAGCCTCAACACCATCTTTGATTTCAAATGGTGTTGTTTTGGCAGTATTAAGGACTTTAAGGTCTTCAACTTTAAGTTCGACAGCACCTGTAGGCAAGTTATCATTAGCTTGTTCACGCGCTTCAACAGTTCCTGTTACTTCAATAACAAATTCGCTACGCAAGCTCTCAGCTGTTTCAACCACAGTTGCATCCACATTCTCAGGGTTAACAACCAACTGCATCAAACCTTCACGGTCACGAAGATCGATGAAAATCAAACCTCCGAGGTTACGACGGCGAGATACCCAACCTTTCAAAGTAATAGTAGTTCCGATGTGTTCACTACGAACACGTCCGGCATACATAGAACGTTCCATAAATACACTTCTTTCGTTAATTTTTTAGTCTTAACTATTATAGCAAAAAGCCCATCAAAACCCCACCCATTTCAGGTTAGAATTTTAATAGACTTTCTTTTTTATCAAACTATTTGCCAAATTGTTTCAACAAATCACTAGTATCCACGTAATCTTCAGCAAACTCTTCAAACTCTTCAAAACGATAATCAGCTGTTTCTAAGTCAAGTAAACTATTCCAGCGGAAACCGTAAACATCTTCAATGATAACACTAAGTTCATCAGTTTCCTCGTCTACCTGCCATCCCAAATAACGTTCCTGAGTTTCAAAACTCAAGACTACATCTTGACAATCTTGACGCCAAACTTGACCAAGTAATTGCTGACACATCGCATGATCACTTGCAGGCTCATCATTAAACCAAGTAATTTCATGCTTATCAAGAAAAGCAATCAACTGCCAAAACTGTTGTTGGAAACGAATAGGCATACTACGATCAAAAGCCAAACTAAACTTTTCACTCCGTTTGAGCATATCAACTATACTAATCATATGCCCCCTACTTTTCTAACTGTTTGAGGACTGCTGCAAAGTTCTTAGTTAGCTCTTCGAAACTTACAGTAACTTCCTCACGAGTAGCATTATTTTTGACATTAACTTGACCTGACTCCACTTCACTCTCACCTAATGTGATAACAGTCTTGGCCTTGAAGGTATCTGCTGACTTGAATTGTGCCTTAATCTTCCGTCCAAGGTAATCACGTTCAGCTTTAAATCCTTGATAGCGGATAGCTTGAACTAACTCAAGAGCTTTACCATTAGCACCTGAACCAAGTACTGCAATGTAAACATCTAGACTTTCTTCCACCGGAAGTTCAATACCTTGTTTATCAATAACCAAAAGCAAGCGTTCTAAACCAAGTCCAAAACCAAAACCAGCTGTTTCTGGACCACCGAAGTATTCAACCAAACTATCGTAACGACCGCCTGCACAGATTGTCAATTCAGACTTATCAATAGTGGTAATAAATTCAAAAATCGTGTGGTTGTAGTAATCAAGACCACGTACCATATTAGTATCAATCACATAAGGAATGTTAAGACTATCGAGCATGGCACGCACTTCGTCAAAGTGCGCTTGACTTTCGTCATCTAAATAATCAAGAATAGAGGGTGCATTTTCAACTGCAACCTTATCTTCTTTTTCTTTTGAATCGAGTACTCGCAAAGGATTTTCATCCAAACGGCGCTGACTATCTTTTGATAAAGTATCACGCATTGGTGTCAAGTAGTCAATCAAGGCCTGACGATAAGCCAGACGACTCTCAGTATTTCCAAGGCTATTCAAATGAAGGGTGACTTCCTTGATGCCAAGCGTATTAAAGAGTTGGTAGGCCATAGCAATGGTTTCAACATCTGTGGCTGGATTTTTTGATCCAAAGCACTCTACACCTAGTTGGTGGAACTCACGCAAGCGTCCTGCTTGAGGACGTTCATAACGGAACATTGATCCAATATAATAAACTTTAACGGGTTTTTGAACCTCTGGCGCAAAGAGTTTATTTTCTACATAAGAGCGTACAACCGGTGCTGTTCCTTCTGGACGAAGTGTGATATGACGGTCTCCCTTATCATGAAAATCGTACATTTCCTTAGTAACGATGTCAGTTGTATCACCTACTGAACGTGAAATGACCTCGTAATGTTCAAACATAGGTGTACGAATTTCACCATAATTGTATTTCTTAAATGTTTCACGTGCAACATTTTCTACGTACTGCCATTTAGCACTATCAGCAGGTAAAATATCCTGCGTTCCCTTAGGTTTTTGAAGTTTCATAATGATGATACAGGTCTCAAATAGACCTGCCCTCCTTTTCCGTTATTACAGATATAATCACTCTATTCTATCATAATTTACATAGCTTTTGGGAAATGGTAGAGGTTTTTTCAACGTAAGAAAGAAACAGACCTCTCGGCCTGCCACAATCATTAATCTTCTTTATAAAGAACGAAGGTCACAATAAAAGATATCACAACAGAAATTACAAGACCTGCAATAGCTGTGTAAAAATATTTAAGTGTATCTTCACCGATATAGGCTGCAATCGTCAAGAGACCTGGGGAAGCACCTGCAAAATTTCTCGCACCTAAAATACCAAGGAAGAAGCTACCTACTCCCCCCTGCAACAATAGATCCTATGAGGGCAGCTTTATTTTGCAAAGTTACCCCATAAAGAGCCGGTTCCGTAATCCCACAAATTGCAGTAATTCCAGCAGATGAAGCCAGAGCTTTTTCATTGGTATCCTTAGTTTTTAAAGCAATAGCAAGGGCTACTCCCCCCTGAGCCACATTCGAAGCCAAAGCACCTGGCTGTGCAATCGTATCATACCCAATAGTCATACGGTTATTAATTCCAATAGATACTAAGCCATAGTGAGTTCCTGTAGTAACCATTAATGGGAAGGTTGCCCCTACAATTGTTGGAACAACCCATGAACCAAAGTTTTCCAACCACTTAAAGAAATCACCCAACCAGTTACCAATGACAGCACCACCTGGACCTAAAATCAAAAGTGTTACGATTGCAGTGATCAAGGTCGTAATCATAGGCACCAAGAAAAATTTAACAGCCTTTGATGAAATTTTAATTGCATTGCGCTCCACATAACTCATAAACCAAACTGCCAAAATAACAGGAATAACCGTTGATGAGTAAGAAGTTAATGTAAGAGGAATACTAAAGAAAGAGACGCCATGACCTGATTCCTTGGCAGTTGTCACAATCTGCGTAAAAGTTGGGTGTAATAAAATAGCACCAATCAACATCCCCAATTGAGCGGTTGTCTTAAACTATCGAGCTTCTGAAGCACCTAAAAATACAGGTAAAAAATAAAATCCAGCATCACTAATAAAATTAAGAACTTAATCGTTAACATCATCTACAGCTACTACCTTAAAGACAACCAAAAGAGACAAAACGGCTTTGATCATCCCTGCTGCTGTAATTACCGGTAAGATTGGTGTGAAAATCCCAGAAATAAGGGCTAAAAAGCTTTGAAGAGGAGTTCTGTCTTGTTTTTCCGATGATTCCTTAGACACTTCATCTAGGTCTAATAAGCCTTCCAAGGCACGGTATACATTTGGTACATCACTCCCAACAACAACTTGATACTGGCCACCACTCTTAGCCAAACTCACAATACCTTAGATAGTTTGAACAACTTTATCATCCGCTAAGGTAAAACATAAACGTTTAGCACAGTTTACAAGATTCTAAACTTTCTCCTTTCCTCCTACAGCATCTAAAATCTTCTGTCCTGTCTCTTTATAGTTCATGACACTTCCTTTCTATACTCATAAAAAGAGAGAACAAGCTGAGCCTGTCCTCTACATTTTTCTATTATGACCAAACTTTATCAGTAATTGTTTTAATCAATTGTAATTTATTCCACTCGTCTTTCTCAGTCAAGATATTGCCTTCTTCAGTTGATGCAAAACCACATTGAGTTGAGATACCAAGGTTCTTAAGTGGTACAAGCTCAGCCGCTTCATGGATACGAGCGATGACAGCATCTACATCTTCCAAAGCTGGATCCTTAGAAGTAATCACACCAAGCACCAATTCAACATGATCACGGTTATTCCAAATCGTTGGAAGTGGTGCGAAGCTACCTGAACGCGCATCATCGTATTCCAAGAAGAAGATATCATAATTCAATTTCCCAAGATATTTAGCTACTGAATCATAGCCACCTTCAAAAAGATAAGTTGATTTAAAGTTTCCACGACAAATATGAGTAGCCAAAGTCAAATCTTCTGGAAGACCTTCCAAGGCTTTATTGATAGTGTATACATCATCCTCAGCAATTTTTACCAACTCAGCTGTTTTCTCAGGATTATTTTTTTCATTCTCAAACTGTTGAATCAAATAACCCCAAGTCGTATCATCCAACTGTACATAACGTGCACCCAAATCGTAGAAATGTTGGATGGTATCATGGTAAGCTTTTGCCAAATCATCAAGAAAATCTGTCCACGAATCATAGTAATCTGCATAAAGATCACTACGGTGGTCACGGTTAATGATGAGTGATGGACTTGGAATAGTTACTTTTGGAGTAATTCCTTCAGGAGTCACTGATTTAAGATATTCAAAGTCACGATAGAAAGGATGATTAGGATTTTCGGCAATCTTACCATTGATACGAACGTTGGTTGTACGTGTCTTAGCTCCATGGAATTTATATGAATCTTCTTGTTGGTAAGCTTCAAAACCAGTTAGGTTCCATAGGAAATCAAGGTGCCACCAAGAACGACCAAATTCACCATCAGAAACTACTTGAAGACCATTTTCTACCTCATGATGAACCAATTCCTTAACCAATTCATCTTGTACTTTCAACAATTCTTCTTGCGAAATCTCACCATTGGCAAATTTTTCACGTGCTTCTTTTAAAGCTTGTGGACGAAGGTAAGAACCAACATGATCAAAATGATAATGAACTTTACTCATAGTTATTTACTCCTTTTTATGCTTTCGCTTAATGTAATAATAAGCCTATTCTAGCACTTGCTGCTATAGCAGTGAAATATGTATTTGTTATCGCATGATATAGTTTTTAACTATATCATTTCTTGGAAAGTTTTTTGTCAAGTAACTTTACTTTACAAAAAAGATATGTTATTCTGTTATAGTTGATTTAAAATCAAGAACATAAATATTAACTCGGAGGAAATAAAGAAATGGCAGTACCTGCACGTCACACTTCAAAAGCGAAGAAAAACAAACGTCGTACACACTACAAATTGACTGCTCCATCAGTACAATTTGACGAAACAACTGGAGATTACTCACGTTCACACCGTGTATCACTTAAAGGATACTACAAAGGACGTAAAATCGCTAAAGCTAACGCAACTAAATAATAGAAGGGAGATACCATGCGCGTAAATATTACACTTGAACACAAAGAATCTGGTGAACGCTTGTACCTTACTTCAAAAAACAAACGTAACACTCCAGACCGTCTTCAATTGAAAAAATACTCACCAAAATTGCGTAAACACGTAATCTTTACAGAGGTAAAATAATTGAATTAAAAACCATGAAAATAAGATTTTCATGGTTTTTCTATTACTCAAAGAGGAGTTCCTATGACTAAAATAGAAACATTTAGATGGCGTATGTGGCATGTTTACCTCCTTATTTTTATAACCATTCTACTTACAGGTACATTCGTTCGCCATGCTTATAGAATTCAAGCCGCTTATTCCTTAGACGATAGACTTTACGACTATACTAACAAAAAAGTTACTGTAACATCCTTTCAAAACGTCAAAATTGGAAACTTTAACGTTTTAGGTGTTAAGTTTGGAAATGAAAAATCACTGGAGAGAAGTCAATTAGCCGTTGGTCGCACCTACCTAGCCTTCCAAGAATCTAGGTATAAACTATCTAAAAACAAGAAAGACTCTAAAAATTATGATATTATTCACTTTTATCAGCTTGGTAAAGACACTAGAAAAGGACACACTATTAATGTACTAGGCCTTGCTAAAAAACTAGGATATAATAATCCCGGTTCCATGGATAATACCATGTACTCCGATGGTAGGGATGAGTTTGTGAAATTTTCATCCTATAACAACAAAAGAGTATTCTATGTCAATTTACGCACCCATAAGGCAACTAAAACCAAACCAGAAAGAGTTAGTCAATACTACGGATTTGCTAAACCTTACCGCTATCTCCTTTCAAAGGATAATTTTTCTGTAGGTCATAAAGATGATCCCCTCACTATCAACTCCATGCCCCTTATCTGGACTAAAGAAAGAAATTTTGCTGATTACAAAGATCAAGGTGATAACGAATACAGTGACCAATCACTCAAAAAAAGATTTAGCTTAATTATTGTAACAACTGACTCACTTAATCTGGATGATGCCATTAAACTCCAAAAAGAATTAACACCAGATAAGGAGGATATCTATTGGTATTTTACAAGTACTGATACAACGACTGGACGCCTCGAGGAAGTTAAAAGTCAAAAAGATTACAACCTACTAGTTAAGGAGAGTCAGAACTAAGATGGTAAAAAATAGCTTCAAATACCTTAAAATTACTATGCCCTTGATTTTATTATTGACCATGATTGCTATCTTTTTCTATTACAATGCTCAAGAAAATATTAAAGGTTTTTATAAAACTCGTGGATTTCAAGGAAAGGGGCAAATAACTGGTATCGGATGGGCAGATAAAATTACTTATCGTATGAATAAAGAAGATGAGGTTAAACATTACCTGATTTTCCATATTGATTATCAAGAGACCATTAATAACAAAAAAGAACATGTAAAGACTCAACTTCCTCTCCATATTCAAGATTTACTCTATCCTTACATTGCCAGCCCAACAGAAAACGACTCAGATTTTAATCGCCAAAATAGTGAATATAAGATTTTACCTGATGAAAGAGAATATGGGGACGACTTTGTTAAAAAGTCTATTAAAATCAACCCTAGAAATCAAAAATTTATCAATGATATCTCTGAAGCTTTAAGTACCGAGAAAGATTTAAAAAATATTATTGTTCAGATAGAACCTGTACCATACACGACGCTCTATACTTATGAGAGGGACATTCTAAAGCGCTAGGTGGCTATTATGATTTTTCACTTAAAGATGCTCTACGAAACAAACAACTTACTGTCCAATTGAGTTTTACTTCTGGTTCCACGACTAAAGAAATTGACTTACATTCTCAATTAGAACAAGTACTAAAAAACTCTGAACTACCAGATGGATGGTATATCTTAAATCAAAATAACGACTTTCCAAAAGAGGTACATATTGATGGCAATCAAATTAAAATTAACTAAAGAAAGCACTCAGAGAGAATTATCTGAGGAAGAATGGGCTTTCCCTATTTGGAGATGGGCGGCTTTCTCACTATTTGACACCCTAATCCTAGTTAGTCCCTTGACAAGAGAATTGATTTATCCGGGGGGAGTGATTCTCATTTTTACCTAGGTAAATCATTGGGTAACTTGATGCTAGATGATACACAACGCTTCATCTTTATTATTATCATTCTAACTCTATTGCTACCTGCTTTTGCCTTAATCATAGAAAGCCTATTATTTTCAAAAGGATATCCTCTACTTTCAATAATATGTAGCTGTCTAATTTTTGTTAGTGCAACAGTCCTATTTGTCTATAGTCTCAGTATTGTCCCAGATTTTTGGAGCTTTACTATTTATAGTTATATGCTTTACCTTCTCTTCAACATAGGTAACTCCCTAAGAAAGATCAATAGAATCATCAATCTTAGGCAGAATAACACCAAAGCATAACAGCCTCTATCTACATAGTACTCCCCTTTTAGCATAGGAATGACACAAACGAAACAAAAAGTCATTGTCCACTCTGAATTTGACCACCTAGCTAAAAGCTTCGATATTAATTTTGAAAATCATTTTAGGAATACTCTAGACTCATGTCCCAGAAATAAATTTCACTCCTTTGGTAGCAAATAAACAATTTAATTAATAGTAAAAAGATCAACATATTACCGTTGATCTTTTATTTTCACTCTAAACCTTTTAAAATATCTGTAAACCTATGTGTAAACATAGCTGTCATCCCCCATATATTCTCTGTCAAGTTTCTGTAAAAAGGAATATGACGTTCACTGTACCCAAAATTATATTTTTCTCTATTTTTTACCAAGAAAAATGGGAAACCTTTCGCATCACTCAAGGTAGAAGTGACTTTGTAATAAATCGGATCTTCTGTCAACAACGTGTCAACATAAACTGTAAACAACCGTTTCACCTCTTCATTTGGATGAATATGCTCCCAATTTTCTATATTTATCTTTCCAACAAAGCAATGGATGGTTCTCCCCTGATGAATCAGATAATCAAGCTCTCCCCAAATGTCAATTTGATCAGGAACTAGGTTTAATTCTTCACAAGTTTCTCGTATAGCAGCTTCCTGAAAAGTCTCACCATTTTCGACACGACCACCAGGAAAAGAGACCTCACCTGGTTGAGAAATGTGCTCACTTCGTACTTGGTAAAGAATTTGATACTTATCAGTTTTTACATCATATATCAGGGGTAAAAGCACCGCATAGCGTCTTTTCTCCCCTAGCGGCTTCGGCTCGTAACGAGCTAGTTTATCTTTAATAGTCATAAGAACTCCTTGACTTCATATTATCATAAAAAAGAAGATAGCCCTATTATATAAAATTTATATATATAAAATATTGACATATATTTCTAAAAGAGATACACTCTATATATAAAATAATTATATATAATTTTTATACATATCCTAGAAGCAAAGGAGCACACTATGTATTTTCCAACATCATCAAGACTGATAGAGTTCTTAATATTAGCTATTATCGATAGAGATGACTCTTATGGCTATGAGATTAGTCAAACAATAAAGCTTGCGGCTAATATCAAGGAGTCAACACTTTATCCTATTCTAAAAAAGCTTGAAAAAGCAGGCTATATGACCACCTATAGCCAAGCGTACCAAGGGCGTAAACGTAAATATTACAGTATTACCCAAGAGGGAAAAGAGCAACTTCAATTTCTTAATGAAGAATGGTTAACCTATAAAGAAACTCTGGACGGTATTCTAGAAGGGAGATTAAGACATGACAAAGACTGAATATATAGCCAAATTAACAAAATATCTACGAAAATTACCACAACAGGACTACGAAGAAGCTATAGAATATTTCATGGAATATTTTGAAGAGGCTGGACCTGAGAATGAAGCTCAGGTTATTGCAGAACTGGGTACACCTAAGGAAGCCGCACATGAAGTCATTAGTCGTCTTCTAGACGAAAAGATTATTGAGGAAAAGAGTAGCTTACGTAATAAAACAACTATCCTCTGGATTGCGATTCTAGCTGTTTTAGCCAGTCCAGTCGCCTTACCAATTCTACTATTCTTCTTAGCTATGATAGTGACACTTCTTATGATTATTTTCGCAGTTATAGTGACTGCCTTAGCTCTTACTTTTGCCTTGCTCATTAGTGGTGTTTACACTTTCTTTACAAGCTTCTCTCTCTTAAATATTTCACTAGCTTCAACACTGTTTGGAGTAGGTCTAGGTCTATTGATGTTTGGAGGAGCACTCTTACTGCTTTTGATTTCATTTGAAATCTGTAAACTTATTGTAAATCTAATTACCCTATTGATTAAATGGCTCATCAAGAAAGGAAGAAAATCATGAAAACTTGGAAAAAGATTGTCCTCGGAGTGTCTCTTATCTCTCTATTTTTAGGAGGAGGATTCGTAGCTTGGGGTTATAGCCAAGGTGGCTTAACAGATTTACAAAATCAAACTATAAGTGAGCAAGATTATGTCAAGAAAGAAGTTGAGGACTTCAATAAAATTGATATTAAAAGTAGTAGCTACAATGTGCTTATAAAAAATGGTGATGTTGACAAAGCAACGCTTTCTTACTACCAAAAAACAAAAAATCCAATTGACACATCTGTAAAGGATGGTCAATTGACTATCAATGATAGCAACTCTGAATTAGATTCAACTTCTAACAAACATATTAACTTTTTCGGATTAAAAGATTTAGTAAAGCTTTCTACTCTCAACGAGGAAGTCAGAAATAAAACCATTGTCATTACACTCCCTAAAAAACAAACGATTGATTTTTTAAAGGTTGATTTAGCAACTGGAAATCTAGATTTAAGTAATAGCACCATCAAACAAGCAGATATCAATCTAAATGTAGGGGACCTAACTTTTACTAAAATGATTGTCAGCAACCTAAAAGCTAACCTTGATGTTGGTAGTGTTGATAGTAATCATACACTTTTTACTAACTCAGATTTATCTATTGCAATGGGAGATTACTCTGGAGATAACCTAATTTTCAATGGTCACAATAAACTTGATGTTACATCTGGTGATATTGAACTAGCTCTTAAAGATTACACGCTCAATGTTCAAGCCGATAGTCATTCAGGAGAGGTAGACATCACAAATAACCTTAAAATCTCAAAGGATAACTCACTAACCATTACCTCAGACCTCGGTGATATAACTGTTGAATAACATAAAAAGCCAGCTCACATTAGAGCTGGCCTTTAGTTTATTCATTTTCAGACTTTGGTCTATAAATAATAATACCTACAACTACAAAAATAAGTAAGAAAATGAATAACATACGTACTTGATCTGAGATCTGTCCTGTCATTGAAATAGTTTGACGAAGACCTGATACCGAGTAGGACATTGGTAAGAATGGTTGGACGACCTTAAAGAACTTAGGACTAAGTTCAATTGGATAAGTTCCTGCACTAGAACCTAACTGCAAAAGGAGTATAATCATGGAAGCAAATGCACCATATCTATCATCCCAACCCACAAGGGCTGTAACCAGCGCCATTAAAGTACATGCTGCAAGGAGAATCATACCAAATGTAGCTAATGGATGATTTGGTTCAACTCCCACAAATCGAATGGCAATATAAAGCGCAATAGCAGCCATAGTTGTAATAATACCATTGATAAGTAACTTATTCTTAGCCCAATCAAAACGACCCGTAAATTTTCTTCCTGTCAAGCTCTTAGCAAAGATAACATTAGTTGAAAGAGCGACAACCATAAGAGAAACAGAAATCATATATGGAGCCATTCCCACACCATTAGTGTCAACCTTATCCTTATCAGTTTTCTTCTCTTTGAGCGGAGCACTCACCATTTTTGAATTGTCTGAGTTTACAGAAACAAGAGAGAGTTGCTGATTAGCTTTGTTTAATGAATCAGATAATGTAGAAAGGTTAGTTGACAGACTTGTCAAACCATTTGTTAAGGTGTTTCCTCCAGTTGCTAATTGTTGAGCACCTGCATTGAGAGCACTTGTACCACTTTGAAGAGTAGAAAAACCAGTCATTAAACTACTACTGTTAGCATCTAGAGTTTGAGCGCCACTAGCAATTGTTGACACAGCACCAGTATAAGTTGACAAACCAGTTGAAAGTGCGCTTGCACCTGTTGCTAGAGTACTTTGAGCGGTTGACACACCTGAAGCCACTTGAATTGCTCCTGGTGATAATTGATTGACAAGTACCGAATTGACATTAGCAATATTAGCTTGCATTGATGATACCGTTGATGAAGCTACAGGAAGAAGAGCATTCGCCGAACTTGCAATGCCTGAAATAGATGTTTGTAGAGAAGCTAAACTACTTGAATCTCCGCTACTAGTTGTTGTCGTACCTGTCAAGCTAGATAAGGCCGTTGACATACTTGACACTTCTGATGCAATAGTTGAAGCGTAACTACTAGCCGTAGATCCTGCGTTACTAATTGCCGATGTAATCTCTGCTTGTTGATCTGCCGTCAAGCTTTGATAAGCAGCTGTTCCTTGTACCGCAGCCAAATCGTTCGCTTTGTCAGTGGCACTAGCCGTAGCTATAGAACTAGCCGCAGAAGAAATATTTGAAAGATAAGTCGCTATTGAACTTGTATCTACTGATGTTGTTGATGTTCCACTAGGTAATGATGTGTTACTTACCGCTGTATTGAGATTTTGAATTGCTGTATTTAAATCGGTTAAATTAGTTGACAAGGTTGACAACTGTGCTTGCTGTTCTTCAGATAAACTTGTTGCCGTAGCCATTTGACTGAGTGCAGTTGACAAAGAATCTGCACCAGTAACTAAGGTACTCATAGCATCTGCTCCTGATACAAATTGACCTGCAGCAGAATTAACAGCCTCAGAGTTAGCATTTAACTGTGACAAAGCACCTGACAAAGTTGACACACCTGAAGTATAGGCAGATGCACCTGAACTCAAGGTATCAACACCTGTAGCCAATGTCTGTGTAGAACCAGCAAGAGTTCCTAAACCACTTGATAAGGTCTGACTCCCAGACTGAAGTGCGCCTGCACCTGCGTATAATTGACTAGCTCCATTCGCCGCAGTTCCCATACCACTCTGTAGTTGAGTCATACTCTTAAAGACAGCTCCAACATAAGTTGACGTAATATTTTTAGAAACGGTATCCTTTAACTTAGACATGGCAGAATCGCTCATTTTTGAAGAAACGAAGCTATGCCCTGCTGTTGTCTGATAAGAAATTTCAAGTTTCTTAGGATCATTTGTCAAAAGACTTGCTGCATTACTTGAGAGATTTTCTGGAAAAGTGATTACCATATAGTAGTCACCATCATCAATTCCTTTTTTGGCTTCATTTTCAGTCACAAAATGATAGTCTAGATTTTTATTTTTAGACATATTGTCTACCATATCATGACCAATATTTAGAGTTTTATTCTGGAAACTAGCACTCTTATCTTTGTTCACTACGGCTACTGGCAGATGCTTTACATTTCCATAAGGATCCCACATAGAAGATAAAAAGATTAGATTATATAAAGCGGGTATCAATGAGACACCAATAATAGTTATCCAGAGCTTTGGACTTTTAAGAAGCGCCTTTAATTCTGCTAACATATTTCTCCTTTTTAGACATTGTGTTTATTTTTATGATATAATCAATTATAAACTCATTTACATGAAAATCAATGTTAAATAATTAGTTTTTGGACACATAGTCTAAGAGTGTATAAAAGGAGATTTGTATGTCAAAAGATCAAAGGCGAGCTCAAACTAAAAAAGCTCTTTTAGATGCTTTAGTAATATGCTTAAAAGACCAAGATTTCAATGATATTACTACCATTCGTCTGGTTCAAACAGCTGGGATTAGCCGTTCGAGTTTTTATACCCACTACAAAGATAAGTATGAAATGATTGATAGTTATCAGAAAGAGCTTTTCCATAAACTAGAGTATATCTTCGATAAATACGAAGGAAAGAAAGAGGGAGCCTTCCTCGAAATCTTTGAATTTCTTACTCGTGAAAAACTCCTATCAGCTCTATTGTCTACCAATGGATCAAAAGAAATTCAAGATTTTCTGATACATAAACTTCAGCGTATGATAGCTGAGGACTTCATTGTCCCTACTGCTGAAGAAAGATCTCTAAAAGGATTTGAGAAAGACTATGCCAGTATTTATTTTGCGCACGCTATTTTTGGTGCTTGTCAAGCCTGGATAAATAAAGGAAAAAAAGAATCCCCCCGAGAAATGACAGATTTTCTTCTACGATTTATTCCACAATAAAACAACTTCAAAAGCATAAAAAGCTGCAAACCATTTCAACAGTTAAAGCAGCTTTTTCTTTTACAATAAAATCCTTAAAATAAGGAAATGATAAGTGAAAGTAAGGTCAAGATTGCGGGTCCACCTTGCGTTAAAATAATTTTCTTATTTGCAGTTATAGCACCATAAATAGCAGCAAAGAAAACATTGAGTACAAAAACAGTTACAAGTAGCTGACTACTTGTGAAAATCCCATACAAGAGGAATATAGCAATCAAACCATTGTAAATCCCTTGATTTTTAAATAAGTTTGTAACAGAATCACGTTGAAGTTCTTCTTTACTCATATTGAAAACACGACTAGTCGTGTCTGAATGTGTCGCAAAAGTTTCCAAATACATGATATAGAGATGCTCCAAAGCAACAATCCCAGCTAAGATTAGTGTAATAATAGACATAGTAGCCTCCTTCTTAAATAACTTTGACAGTATATCAAAAGTAAACTTTTAAAACAACATGTATGCTTCATACAATTTGAAATATGGTAAAATAAAGAATGAAAGAGAGGTTCTTATGACAAAGACAGAAGTAATCCAACGTCTCCAAAAAGATTTGGGAATTCCTAGATTTCAGGCTTATATAGAGGATAAAGATTACTCCGAAGAGGAGTACGACCAACTAAAAAAAGATTTTGAAAGCTACTTCACCAACTACGTTTCAAACGTTTCAGCAGATTTTGAAGGCGGATTGGATAATAAATAATTTATACCTCAAAATCATCTATCATCATGTTACGAATCCCTTAGTCACTTGTATCAGACTAGGGGTCTTTTTAATATTCGAAAACAAAAAGCCGTCTCATTCTATGAAATGGCTTTAGGAAACTTGTAACTGAACAAACCTAGAAATCAATGATTTAAGACAAACAAAAAAGCCCATAACAACGGGCTTTTAGATACAATAATCTTAAAATTAAAGCATTTTGTTGTAGAATTCAACGACAAGTGCTTCGTTGATTTCTGGGTTGATTTCATCACGTTCTGGAAGACGTGTCAATGAACCTTCAAGTTTTTCAGCATCGAATGATACAAATGCTGGACGTCCGATAGTAGCTTCTACTGCTTCAAGGATAGCAGGAACTTTAGCTGATTTTTCACGAACTGAGATTACTTGACCAACTTCAACGCGGTATGAAGGGATATCAACACGTTTACCATCAACAAGGATGTGACCGTGGTTTACGAATTGGCGTGCTTGACGACGAGTAGTTGCAAGACCAAGACGGTAAACAACGTTGTCAAGACGACGTTCCAAAAGAACCATAAAGTTGAAACCAAGTGTTCCACCTTTAACTTTAGTAGCTTGTACGAACAAGTTACGGAATTGTTTTTCACCCAAACCGTATGAGAAACGAAGTTTTTGTTTCTCAGCCAATTGCAAACCGTATTCTGAAAGTTTTGAACGGTTGTTTGGACCGTGTTGACCTGGTACGTAGTTACGACGTGCCAATTCTTTACCTGTGCCTGTAAGTGAGAAACCAAGGCGACGTGATTGTTTCCATGATGGACCTGTATAACGTGACATTAATAATGTCCTCCTATAAAAAATATTTTTAGGAAATAACGTTTTAGATAAACCTGATTCGTTCAGAAAGACTTCGCCCAAACAGCAAAGGTTACTTTTCTAGCCGACTTCCTGTTGACGAGCTTCATTTTATCCTGCTATTATTTCACATACTCAAATATTTTACCACGAAAAAAAGCCCAAGTAAAGGCTTTTTCTTATTTATTTTCGATTTCAGCTTGTTCCTCATGACTCAAATAACGAATGAGAGTCTTCTCAGTCAAAATATCTGAATAAGTGTAAGATTCAACATAACTATTATTAATAGCTCCTGCTTGGGAACTGAAGTCTTGATATTCAACAATAAACAATGATGGATAAACTTCTGTCAATCGACCAATTTTATTCTTTTCACGTTTACGACCATTCTCTAGGGTCAATTCTACTAGCTGACCTTCATGTGACTTAATAGCTTCCTTGATGTTTTTCATCTTAGCAACATCTGCAAATGCATCACTCATATATATATCTCCTTAAATCTGAAAATTATGATTCCTCAAACTGAGCAATCGATGAAAATTTATTGTATTCTTTTTGGAATAGTAACTTGACTGTTCCACGCGCACCAGCACGGTTTTTTTCTAGGATAACTTCGATGGTATTATCTTCAATCGCATTTTCTGGTTCTTCACCCTCTTTTCGGTAGTAATCATCACGATACAAGAAGGCGACAATATCGGCATCCTGCTCGATAGATCCTGACTCACGGATATCAGATAAGACTGGACGTTTGTCCTGACGTTGTTCAACCCCACGAGATAACTGACTCAAGGCAATTACAGGAACTTTGAGCTCCTTGGCCAGGATTTTTAACTGTCTTGAAATATCTGAAACCTCTTGTTGGCGATTTTCTGGTCGCGTACCTGTAATCAACTGCAAGTAGTCAATCACAATAAGACCAAGACCACCCTCTACTTCTTGTGACAATTTACGGGACCGTGCACGAATCTCAGTAATCTTTATACCAGGGGTATCATCTATGTAAATAGGTGCCTCAGCCAGTGCTCCTTGAGCAATCATAACATTATTCCAATCTTGCTCTGTCAATTGACCTGTACGTAAAGCATGAGAATCAATCATCCCTTCAGCTGCCAACATACGATCAACCAAGCTTTCTGCCCCCATCTCTAATGAAAAGACTGCAACAGCTTTATTTTGCTTGGTGCCAACATTCTGAGCAATGTTCAACACAAAGGCTGTTTTACCAACTGCGGGGCGAGCTGCTAAAATAATTAATTGATCAGGGTGTAAACCTGTTGTAATCTTGTCAAGGTCACGGAAACCTGTTGGTAATCCAGTAACATCTGATGTTTGCTGGGAACGCATCTCCAAGGTATTAAAATTAACGTCAAGAACTTCAGATATTTTGCGGAAACCACTACGATTACTATGCTCTGAAACATCAACCAAGGCTTTCTCAGCATTCGCAATAATTTCATCAGATTCCGTTGCACCCTCATATGCTTGGTTGACAGTCTCTGTCAGCCTATTTATAATACGTCGAAGCATGGCTTTCTCAGCCACAATCTTAGCATAGTACTCAGCATTTGCGGATGTTGGGACACTATTGACCAAATCTACAAGATAAGAAATACCCCCTATATTTTGGAGGTCATCTTGGTCATCTAAAATGGTACGTACTGTCGTGGCATCAATGGCATCATTTCGATCCGACAGTGTTACCATTGCTTTAAAAATGACACGATGGGAATACTTGTAAAAGTCGTCTGCTTCGATAAATTCTCGAACTGTAATCAACTTTTCCGGGTTAATGAGAATAGCCCCTAGAACAGACTGTTCCGCTACTAAATCATGAGGTTGTACTCGTAATTCTTGAGCCTCTGCCACAATTATTCCCTCCTTTACAAGATTTACTTATAGTGTCAACGAATTACTCAGCACTATTTTTGATGTTAAGTTTAATTTGTGCGCTCACTTCTTTATGAAGCTTTACAGGAACCTCAATCAGACCAATCGCACGAATAGGATGTTCAAGTTCAATATGACGTTTATCAACTTTTATACCAAATTGTTTTTGAAGTCCTTCTGCAATCTTTTTGGCTGTAATTGAACCAAAAGTACGTCCGTCTGGTCCGACCTTCTCAGTAAATTGAAGACGATTTTCTTCTTTTTCAAGTTGCTCTTTAACTTGCTTCGCTTCAGCCAACAACTCTGCTGCATGTTTTTCTTCAGATTTTTGCTTGCCTTTCAACTCACCGATAGCTTGGTTTGTCGCTTCCTTAGCAAGATTCTTTTTAATCAAGAAGTTTTGAGCATAACCTGATGGTACTTCTTTAATTTCGCCTTTTTTACCTTTACCTTTAACGTCTTGTAAGAAAATAACTTTCATTTTAGTCCTCCTTGGGAGCCAACTCTCCCATAATAGTTTCAATCAATTTATTTTTTGCTTGAGCAACACTACAGTCTCGCAATTGGCAGGCAGCTAAGTTGAAATGGCCACCACCACCCATTTTCTCCATAATACGTTGTACATTAATCGTTTTATGACTTCGAGCAGAGATATTCACAGTAGAATCGCTTGTCCTAGCGACAACAAAAGTTGCTTCGATACCTGCCATGGCAAGCATCGTATCTGCTGCCTTAGAAATCACAACATTATTATAACATTTAGGATTATCACCTGAGGCAACAATGATATCATCTGTAATACGTTCACCTGCTAGAATTAGCTCATTGATACGTCGATATTCTTCAAAATCAGTAGCAGAGATTGTTTGGATTTCTCCACTATCACTTCCTAAACTACGTAGATAAGAGGCAACATCAAAGGTTCTACTAGTCACACGAGTTGAGAAATTTTTAGTATCCAGCATGATACCTGCCATAAGGATAGAGGCTTGGATTTTACTCAAACGTTCTGGGGCACCCTGGAATTGCAACAACTCCGTAACCAATTCACAGGCTGAGCTTGCCCCACTTTCAATAAAGGTCAAAACAGCATTTTCAGGAAAATCGTCATCTCGACGGTGATGATCTACCACAATAACTTCATTAAATCGATCATAAAAATCCTTAGACAAAGTTAAATTGATTTTAGAATGGTCAACCATAATTAGTAATGAATGTTGGTTGACTAACTCTTCAGCCTCTGAAAGTGTAATAAGAGGTGATTGACCATCTTCTTTTAAGCGTTCGACCGCACGCTCAATATCTGCATTCATAGCCGTATCATCGTAAACAGCATAGCTTTTTCGAACAATTTGACTAGCAAAATGAGCCATACCGACAGTGGCCCCTAGAGCATCCATATCGAGATTCTTATGTCCGACAACAAACACTTTTTCGACTGTTTTCAACTTATCTGAGATTGCAGTCATCATAGCCCTTGTTCTTGTACGAGAACGTTTTACTGTTGAGACAGAACCTCCTCCAAAATAAAGAAGTTCCTTGTGATCATCGTTTTCCTTGACAACAGCTTGATCTCCACCGCGAACTAGTGCGATGTTCAGATTCTGCAAGGCAACCTGACCGATTTGATCATGCTTAAGCGTACCGAACGAAATTCCCATGCTCAAAGTCAGTGGTAAACCACGCTCTTGAGCCTGCTGACGAAAGTCATCCAAGACAGAAAACTTTTGATCCATGAATTCTGTCAAGACACTGTAATTGGTGAAGAAGTAAAAACGATCGCCTTCAATACGTCGATAATGAATATGCTTAGCCTTAGCAAACTCAGAAATAAACCCTGCCACGAATGTGTTGATTTTTGAAACATCGGCATCGGGTAAACTTCCTGTCACATCGTCGTAGTTATCAACTGAAATAATCCCGATAACAGGACGAGTCATATTTGGATCAGCATTTTCATCTTGATCATAAACATTGTCAATAAAATATGTCAACTTATTGTCAAAATCCACAAAAGCGGCATATTTATTGTCACCAACGGTTATCACATTCGAAGGCGAACCTTTTCGTTTCTGAGAAATAAAATCCGCAATCAACTGTTTATTGAAATTTCCATTTTCATCCGAAAGTACTAGCTTCGCATAGGGGTTGAACCATTCAATATGATCGTTCTCATCAAAAGTAATAACCCCAACAGGCATCTTTCCGAGAAGGGTCTTCAAAGAATCTTCAACATCCTGATTCAGTTCATCTAATTGCTCTATTTCTAAGGACTCATATGTTGTCTTTTGGTAATGCAATAAGGCAACAACTACTACCATAATAATAAAAAGCGCAAAAATGAGGGCAGACTCCGATTTTAGTACGCGAACAAAAATAGTAGCAATTCCAAAAAGAATTAACCCAATCATTATAAGATGAATCGTTGCAAAGTGAAATCTTTTCATATAAAACCTCTTAATCTAACAATTATAACATAAAAAAGCCTTAATTAAAAGGCTTTTAAACGTGTTACCACCGTTAATCTACTTTTCTGCGGGCCTTATTATTGCCTTCAAGATAAACCATCAGAATTGAGATATCTGCTGGATTGACCCCTGAAATACGACTCGCTTGACCAATGGTCTCAGGATTGATTTTCTTAAATTTTTGACGAGCTTCAGTAGCAATAGAATCAATAGCATCCCAATCAATATTTTTGGGAATCCTCTTTTCTTCCATACGCTTCATCTTAGCTACTTGATCCAAAGCTTTATTGATATAACCTTCGTACTTGATTTCAGTCTCAAGCAACTCTATAATCTTAGCGTCCAAATTTTCTGCAGCTGGACCCACAAACTGAGTAGCTGTGGCGTAATCAATCTCTGGTCTACGCATAAACTCTTTAGCTGTCATGGCATCTGTCAATGGCTTAAAGCCTAGAGCTTGAATTTTCTCATTCGTTTCTTTAATTGGTTTTAATTTTTCTTTTGACAAACGTGCCAACTCGCTGTCAAACTGATTTTTCTTAATTTCAAAGATATTCCAACGTTCATCGTCAACCAAACCAACTTCTCGACCAATAGGTGTCAAGCGCATGTCAGCATTATCATGACGTAATATGAGACGATACTCTGCGCGTGATGTCAATAAACGATATGGCTCCAAGGTTCCTTTCGTGACAAGATCGTCAATCATTACACCAATATAGGCATCACTACGTTTGAGAATAAGCTCAGGTTTACCTTGGACTTTCAGAGCTGCATTGATACCAGCAACTAGACCTTGACCTGCTGCTTCCTCGTATCCAGAAGTTCCGTTGGTCTGTCCTGCTGTAAAGAGACCTGAAATTAACTTCGTTTCAAGTGTTGCACGTAATTGATGAGGGAGCACGATATCATATTCAATCGCATAACCAGTTCGCATCATCTCTGCCTTCTCGAGGCCTTTAATTGAGTGAATCAACTCTTTTTGAACATCTTCTGGCAGACTAGTTGACAGGCCTTGCACATAGACTTCTTCAGTCTCTCTTCCTTCAGGTTCAAGGAAAAGTTGATGGCGATTCTTATCGGCAAATCGGACAATTTTATCTTCGATTGATGGACAATAACGAGGTCCTACACCCTTGACAATACCTGAAAACATTGGTGCACGGTGTAAATTATTATTGATAATATCGTGGCTCTCTTGATTCGTATAAGTTAGCCAACAAGGTATTTGATCCTGAAGATAATCTTCATCTTTCGACAAGAATGAAAAATGATTTGGCTTTTCATCACCTGGTTGAATTTCAGTTTCTTCGTAATTAATTGATGATGCCTTAACACGAGGAGGGGTACCCGTTTTAAATCTTCCTATTTCAAGGCCAAGATCCCTCAGGTTATCTGCCAAAGTAACCGATGCAAGACTATTATTTGGTCCAGAAGAATATTTGAGCTCACCTAGGATAATTTCACCACGTAAAGCCGTTCCTGTTGTTACAATAACCGCTTTTGCTCCGTATTTTTGATTTGTGGCTGTTCTGACACCAACTACCTTACCATCTTCAACAAGAATTTCATCAACCATTGACTGACGGAGAGTTAAGTTTTCCTGACGCTCAACTGTATGCTTCATCGTCATAGCATACAAGGCTTTATCTGCTTGTGCACGTAAAGCTCTGACAGCAGGTCCCTTACCAGTATTCAACATTTTCATTTGAATATAAGTTTTATCAATATTTTTACCCATCTCTCCGCCGAGGGCATCAATCTCACGGACAACAATACCCTTGGCCGATCCTCCAATAGAAGGATTACATGGCATAAATGCCAGCATCTCTAGGTTAATAGTCGCTAATAAAACCTTACATCCCATGCGGGCTGCAGCTAGGGAGGCTTCTACACCAGCGTGACCAGCACCAACAACAATTACATCAAAATTTTCATCAAACTCGTAAGACATTTTTTAGATTTATGCAGTGATTTACAATCAACTGCCCTATCCTTTCTTTGTTTTTTTCCTACAAAAATAGCCAAAACTCCAGAAAACTGTACGCAAAAACGCACAATTCTCATGAGCTTTGACCATCATGACTATTGTTAAAGTTATTTTATCAAATCAAATCGTTTTGTCAATGCAAATCACTGTTTGATCAAGGTCTGCACACTGACGATAATCATCTGTATTCCTATCGAGAATAGTAAAAGTCCCATCATTTTCGTTATAATTTTCATCAAATTTTTTCCCAAGAAGCCTGCAATTTGTTTTGCACTTCTTAGTAGGAGATAAGTGATTACACATAGTAGAGCAAAAGCAACTACGGTTATTAGTTGATTCCGCAAACCTCCATTAGCCAAGCTTAAGGCAGTTGTAATTGTTCCTGGTCCTGCAAAAAGCGGCATTGCAAGAGGAGAAATAGCAATAGACATTGGATCTGAGTTTACTGCTTGCTGCTCCATTCCTTTATAGCTAGGTGAATGATTACCATTAATCATATGATAACCGATAACGGCCACTAATATTCCACCAGCAATTCTGAAAGAAACAATTGTAATTCCAAATACTTTAAAAATGAAATCTCCTGAAAAGATAAAAACAGTTACAATAACAAAGGCAATCAAAAGACTCCTAAAAGCAATTTTTCGTGAAATTTTTTGACTATCATCTGCTACTAAAGCCATGTAAGCAGGAAGATTTGAAATTGGATTCATTATAGCGAAAAATGCCATAAATGCATAAAACAATTGGGAACTCATCGTTATTACTTACCTCCAGTTAGATATACTGACAAACTTTTCCGTCTTTATACGCTTGGTCAATAATACCGCCGCCCAAACATTCCTGACCATCATAGAAAACAACAGCTTGACCAGGTGTAATAGCACGCTGAGGTTCAGCAAAAATAACCTCTGCTTTATCACCCTTAACCTTTACAGTAACTTTACTATCAGGTTGACGATAACGGAATTTTGCTGTGCATTCCATTTCAAATTCTTCTGGCATTTCTCGAGTAAAGTGAATCATTGAAGCGTCAAGTGAAGTTGACATCAACGACTCATGGTGGAAACCTTGACCCACGTAAAGAATATTTTTAGAAAGATCTTTCCCTACTACAAACCAAGGAGCATTATCTCCACCTTTTTGACCACCAATACCCATACCACCACGTTGACCAATGGTGTAATACATGAGTCCGTTATGTTCCCCCATATCACGACCATCGACAGTCATCATACGACCTTTTTGAGCTGGCAAGTATTGGCTAAGAAACTCTTTAAAGTTTTTCTCACCAATAAAACAAATTCCTGTCGAATCTTTTTTCTTGGCTGTTGCAAGACTTGCACGTTCAGCAATCTCACGAACTTCTGGCTTTTGTAGATGTCCTAAGGGAAACATCGTTTTCTGCAACTGCTCTTGCGAAAGTTGACTAAGGAAGTAGGTTTGATCTTTATTATTATCTGCACCACGCAACATATGGACAATGCCGTCTTCATCGCGAACAACTTGAGCGTAATGTCCTGTAGCCACATAATCTGCTCCCAATGTCATCGCATAATCTAAGAATGCCTTAAACTTGATTTCCTTATTACACATAACGTCTGGATTAGGGGTACGGCCTGCACGGTACTCTGCTAAGAAATACTCAAATACACGATCCCAGTACTCTTTTTCAAAGTTGACAGAGTAATAGGGGATACCAATCTGATCAGCTACTGCTGCTACATCTTTATAATCTTCGGTTGCTGTACACACACCAAATTCATCTGTGTCATCCCAGTTTTTCATGAAAACACCAATTACATCATAACCTTGCTCTTTTAAAAGTAAGGCTGTTACTGATGAATCAACGCCACCACTCATACCGACAACAACACGTGTTTTTGAATTATCAGTCATTGATAACTCCTCCCATCAAATAAAATTTAACATAGACTTGAAGGGTCTAGTTATTCAAATATCGATTTGAAGGTCGATTTTGAAGCGTAAAAGCACGCAAGCTTAATTATATCATGATTAAAGAATAATGCAAAAAGGTTACCACTAGGCAACCTTTTTTATACTTATTTTTGTGTAAAGCCACTGTAAACCAATTACTCCCAGAACTATTATTGGAATCACTAACGCTACAAATAGCCATCCTGGCTCCTGATAACTTAACACAAGTTTATTCTGTCCTTTTTGTGATGAAACGGTCGGTGTACCAATCGTTGACAAACTATAGTCATCCTTGTCTAGTTCTTTACCATTTAGTGTCAAGATGGAATCTTTATAAACAACTATCGGTAGATTCAGTTCCTCCCCTTCAGCAGCTGACCAAGTTAATACAAGATAACCATCTTCGATTATCTTCTTTGCCTTCTGATTCGTAACGATATTTTTATAATAAAGATCGTAAGTATTTTGCTCACCTATTTTCCCATAAATCGGTACGTAATCTGGTGTGGGTTTGACAACTAAATTTAAAAACTGTGACAAGTCACTGTCATTCATGGTAAGACTTATCGTCTGGTAATCTCCTTCAACGTAAGTATGTTTAACAATGGAAATAAGTTCACCATCTTGTGCCGCAGTTTTTACACGATCGGTAGTATCCATCATATTCTGAATAAGACCAACGCCCGCAAAGGCAAAGAGTAAAACAGCAATACTTTTTCGCCAGTTTACAAATCGCGTGACCGTTAACCCTGTAATTGCTAAAAGTAAAATAGTCGCAGGAACAAAAAATCTAAATGGAAATTGAATCAATTCAGCAAATGTATTTCCATTTTCTACTAGATACTGCCATGGAAAAAGACCTGTCGATAAGAAGAAAAAGATAAAATAAATAAAATGCAGTATTTTTTTCCATTTAGCAAATTTCTTCCAATTCAAAACAGCGTAAATAAACTGTAAAATGAGTAACACCATTAAGGAAATTGGGGTATATAGCCAGTATCTTGCCGTTCCATCTATCCCATTCTTACCTATTTCTCTATTTATAAATGGATCTAAAAGGTGATTAGTCCCTCTCAAATATAAGAGTACTAACCAGACATTGACAGTCAGTAAGAGGAACAGAATGACTGCTATAACGACTTGCACGAAGGTTTCCTTTTTCTTTGCGATAGGAGACTTTACAAAAGTGTAAAGATAAAAAGGAAGATACATCATCACTAGCATCAAAGCACTAAGTACGTGAATCTGAAAAATCAATGCCAGTGATAAGGCAAGTCTAATTGGTTCTACTTTTTGATAAAAGACATAGTGAATCGCTGGAATAAAACAAAAAGGTAGTAAAGCTGCTCCCCAACTAGAGAACCCCTGACGCATCGTCCAGTATTGGATAGAGAATGTTGTCGCATAGAGTAAACCTAGTGACAAGGCAATGTTTGTCTTAACTTTACACTGCTTGAGCAAAGCATACATTGAGGACTCAGCCAGTATATGTAGTAATACCCTTGACACAATCTGATAACGAAACCAAGTGCCACTTATTAAAATAAGCCCTCCTTGTAAATAAGCAAAAAAAGGACCGTAAAGAGCATTGACAATGCGGCCTGACTGTTGGAATCCATATAAAGATAAAAAGTAAGAAAGGTTACCATTTTTTAGTTGCATAGCAGCTTCATAGAACCTGTTATAGTGAAAGATGGAATCTGAACCTAAAATGACTTTTCTTGTAAATAGTTGTGGTGTAACCAATAACACAGCAAAAGCTATAATAATAAGAGAAACCCACAACTTTTCTCTTGATTTAAAAATTTGTTTCATTGCTATACCTTTCATTCCTATTATAACAAAAAGGCCATACCCTACCTAATAATAACAAAAAGCTCTATAAAACATATTACCCACATCCAAATTAAAAAGCTGAGAGTACGCTCCCAACTTCTATTAATATTAGTAATTCCAAGCTGACAAACCTTGTGCGTTATAGGCATTCAAGGCTGATTGAATTTGATCCTCAACTGTTGCAGTAGAGCCCCATCCAGGCATTGTTTGAAAAAGACCTGATGCACCTGAACCATTTGCTGCAGTATGATCACCATTTGACTCACGCGCAATAATTGACTCCCAAGTTGACTGAGGAACACCAGTAGCAGCTGCCATCTGTGCTGCTGCATAAGAACCAACTTCTCCTGCAGTGTTACCATTTGAGAGAACAACTGACCCACTACCACTTGCAGCAACCGAAGGAGCTGTTCCAGTATTTTGAGTCGACGTAGTATCAGTACTCGTTGTAGTAGTGCTTGTAGTAGCAGTATCTGACTGAGACTTTTCAGCTGCTTCTACCGCTTCTCCTGTTGTTTCTGACTGAGGCTTACTTTCTTCAACCTTTTCTTTATTAGCCTTATTATCTTTACTTGAGCTAATTTCTGTTGATTTTACTAAATCTGCTGTCGATTCTGACGTTGTTGATGCTGTTGAAGGCGCTGGAGTAACAGAATCTGAAAATGCATTAACCAACCCTTTATTAATTAGTGTAGACAGTGATACTGCCAAAATGACAATAAAACTTGTTACAATTGCTACTGGTACCGCCAATGATTTCTTCGCTGCAAATTTAATACGGCGTCCCTTATAACTTTTTTTAAACATAAATCCCTCCTAGTTAATTCTAGTTACATTCATCATAACCTAGTAATATTACTGCCGATTATTTGTATTATGTCTAATGTTACAATGATTTATCAATTTAATAAAAAAATGCCAAAAATCTGGCATTTTTCCCTTATTTGTATGAGGTTTTACTAGTTTTCCTCATAAGTCAGTAATAATGATTTAGTACCAACCATTAGCATTCCAGAAAGCAAGAGCTGCAGTCCATGAACCATAACGGCTTGCTACATAATTATCTGCTACTTTCTCTTGATTTTCAGGAGACAAGTCTCCATTCAAATATGATGATGCTAATTGGTAACGTCCATAATATTGCCCATTTTGAGCTGTATAGCTACCGCTTGACTCACGTTGTGCAATTTCTTCTTTGGCAGCTGCCTCTGAAGAAGAAAGATTTGTATTGGTTGCTTGAGTATCTTCACTTTGTGTAGACTCTGTTGATTGTGTTGATTCAGCAGTTGCTTCTGTTGTAACTGAAGGTTCTGTAGTTTCTTCAGTAGTTTCATTAATTGTTAAGTTTTGACCAATAGAAATCTTATTAGCATCTTGAATACCGTTTTTTGAAACGATTTCATCTACAGTCGTACCATTCTTCTTAGCAATAGCTGAAAGGGTATCGCCTTTTTGAACTGTGTAAGTTTCTGCATTAGCTAAGGCTGTTGCTCCAAGTGTTGCTACTGTAACAAGTCCAAAAAGACCTAATTTTTTAGTGTTAGATGTATTCTTTTTTTGCATGATGATGCTCCTTTATCTATTTATAGTCCAATTCATATTAGTCAAAGATATTAAGTTATTTTATTGTTTATGACTAATAGGTAAATCAACGGGCTTATTCTATATAGGGATTTTTCAATCCAGATTAAGCTGAAGAACTATAACCATGTATCTATGATACCTTGGAAATATAACATCCCCTTGTTAGGGATATTAAAAATATTACAAGTAGGTTGGGATTAGACGAAAAAAGAACGCCTACGTGGGCGTCCATCTAAAATTTCTAGGTCTTAAGACCTAGTTTTTATTTATCTCAACGAATTAACTCTTAAGATAAAAAAGCATTAATCCTAAAGCTAAAATAGCAATAATTGATAAGGTATCTCGACTATTCCATGAAAGTCGACGATATTTTGTTCGTCCTTCACCACCTTGATAGCCTCGTGCTTCCATAGCAATCGCCAGAGCATCTGCTCGTTTAAAGCTTGATGCAAACAAAGGAATTAAAATAGGTATTATTGACCGTACCTTCTGAATAATATTTCCTTCACCAAAGTCAACACCACGCGCCTTTTGAGCATTCATAATACGAGTCGTATCATCCATCAAAGTTGGTACAAAACGTAGACTCAAAGATAGCATTAAACCAATTTCATGTGCTGGCACTTTGAAAACAGTAAGTGGTTTTAAAAGTGATTCAACTGCATCAGATAAACTTAAAGGTGTTGTCGTTAGAGTAAGTAGGGTAGAAAAACTAATAATGAGGATAAATCTAAGAAATATCATCCAACCTTGATTTAAACCGACTTCCGTAATCTTTAAAAAGCCGATAGACCAAAGCACACTCCCTTTTGTATTGAAGAAAACTTGAAATAGGGTAGAAAATAAAATAATCCAAATCATTGGTTTAATTCCACCTAAAAAGAAACCAAGTTTTATTTTAGACAAGAAAACCAAGAAAAGTGTAAATAAAGTTATTACAGCATAAGTTAAAGGATTATTAGCCCAAAAGATAATAACAATATAAATCAACATGGCTAATAATTTACTTCTAGGATCTAATCGGTGTATAAAAGAGTCCCCAACAATATAACGTCCAATAATTAACTTATCCATGCGACAACACCTCTACGAATTCCTCGATTGTAATAGGGAGAGTTTCAAATCGATAACCTTTTTCTTGTAGCAGTAGTGCAAACTCTGTAATTTTAGGAACACCTAATTGCTTTTCTTTAAGAAAAGTAACCTTTTGAAAAACATCTTTAGGAGCTCCCGTCAACACTAGTTGCCCTTTTTCCATAACATTCACAGCTGTTGCATAATCGGCAACATCATCCATCAAGTGAGTAACTAAAACAATCGTCATTCCAGAAAGATGTAACTCCTTAAAGAGAGACATCAATTCCTTCCGGCCCTGTGGATCTAGACCTGCAGTCGGTTCATCCAGCACCAGAATATCTGGTTGCATAGCTAGAATCCCTGCAATGGCAACACGTCGCATTTGCCCTCCTGATAAATCAAAAGGATTCTGTCCATGAAATTCTTCCGGGAGTCCAACTAATTTTAGACTTTCAATAGCACGTTGTTCTGCTTCTTCCTTAGAAACTCCGAAATTTTGAGGTCCAAAGGCAACATCTTCTAAAACAGTCTCTGCAAATAACTGACTTTCTGGAAATTGAAAAACTAAACCTACTTTCTTACGAATTGGTTTTATGTCCTTGTTCTTTGATTGACTGGTTATGATAGTATCATCAACTTGAACCTGACCACTAGTTGGTAAATAGAGGCCATTCAAGAGCTGCATAATAGTAGATTTACCACTTCCGGTATGTCCAATAAAGGCTGTATATGAACCATCTTTTATCGTCGTTGTCAATTCAAAAAGGGCACGCCCCTCAAAAGGAGTACCCGCTTGATAGATATAACTTACATTTTCGAGAGAGATTCCCATAATTGTTCTACCAATTCCTTTTCTGTCAGATAGTCTTCACACTCTATCAGACCTTTATTTCTTAGCTTTTGAGTTAATAATGCACTAAAAGGGATATCCAAACCTAAGTCAACCAACTCTGTGCCTCTACTAAATAGTTCACGAGGACTTGAAACAGACTCCACTTTACCTTTTTTCAAAACCAAAACACGGTCACTCAAAGCGACCTCATCGAGATCATGAGTAATTGATAAAACAGTCATTCCGTATTCTTTACGAATAGCTTTAATAGATTGAATCAATTCCTGGCGACCTTCTGGGTCCAGCATACTAGTTGCCTCATCCAAAATCAAAATTGATGGTCTCATAGCTACAATACCTGCGATAGCCACACGTTGTTTTTGACCTCCAGATAATCTAGCTGGCTCTCTATCCTTAAATTCTGACATTCCTACAAATTCCAGAGCCTCTTGAACTCTTGAAGCCATTTCTTCATAGGGAACACCTTTATTTTCAAGACCAAAAGCAACATCGTCTTCAACAGTTGCCCCAACAAATTGATTATCTGGATTTTGAAAGACCATGCCAATCTTATCACGAATATCCCAGACATTCTCTTCTGTTAATTCTTGACCATCAACGATAATCTGCCCAAACTCTGCCACTAATAGTCCGTCAATAAGACGTGCTGTCGTGGATTTTCCAGAACCATTATGCCCTACAATGGATAGCCACTCCCCACGTTTCACGTGAAACGATACATCATCAAGAATATAGGATGGTTGATCTTGATGATATTTAAACTTTAAATTTTTTATTTCAATCATTTGTTTATCGTACTACTTGAAAGTATCCTTAAATAAGAAACCTGCACCTTTGAAATAATCATAGCCTGAGTAAATTGTAAAGAACAAAGCGATATAAAGCATAATTGTTCCAATAAAATGCAAATGACACAATAATAGAATGATAGATAACATCTGAGTCACTGTCTTAATCTTACCAGGCATAGATGCAGCGAGAACTGTACCACCGTTTTCCACTAATAAAAGACGAAGACCTGTTACTGCAAGCTCACGACAGATAATAACCGAAACTACCCAGGACGGCGCTTGATTAATACCTACTAGCATAATAAAAGCTGACATTACCAACATTTTATCCGCTAATGGATCTGCAAATTTCCCGAAATTAGTAACAACATGCCATTTTCGTGCCAAATAGCCATCCAAATAATCTGTAATACTGGCAATAGCAAAGACAACCGCCGCAGCAATATGCATGATATTACTTGACGCAAGTGATGTCATTAATAAAAAGATAGGAATCAAAATAATTCTAGCAAGTGTCAATAAGTTAGGTAAATTTTCTTTTTTAAACATTTCTTCTCGATTCTATTGGATTCTTAATGTTAGGTAGCTAGGTGTATTTTTATCTAATTGCGATAAATCAAGTGACTCCCCATTTACCTTTAGAGTTACTTTTGAAGATTGAGCAATAATAATTTGAGTTGGTTTCGTTTTATCAGAAAAATCTAAAGAGTATTTTGAATTTTTCGTTTTTGAAAGGAGGTAACTCTCTGAAGTCTCTGAATTATCTACTGAAAACCAGGTGTCATCATTATTTTCTGATAACTCTACATCTAAAACTACTGAAGAATTCACATTGGAGAAATCAACCATTAGCTGATTTCCTTGAGTTGTCGTTGTTACATTTGCCCCTGAAACGGTAACCTCAGAAATGCTTCGTGACGATTTAGCCTTACTAGCCGTTGATAGATGATTAACTGTAGAGATAGTATTCGGTTTTATCACCTGAGGTTGATTAGAAAGATGTCTAATAATAATATAACCTACTGAACAAATGATAAGTAACGAAACCGCACTAAGAATTAGTAAAGGTAGATAGTTAGACTTTCTTTTTTCTTCACGTTTATGCTTTAAAAAGCGTGACATAGGAGCTTTGGTAGCTAAGCTTTCTTCCTTACGTTCAACTGTTTTCTTTTCTTTTTTTAGTTTTTGCTCGTTCTGCCTCTGCTCCTCAAACAGACGCTTTCCATCTAAACCAACCGAAGTGGCATACTTTTCAAGCGCTTCTTGCTGAATGTCCTCTGGCAAAGCTTTAAGTTGATCCATTTCCATAGCCAGAAGAAACTGAGCTTCGACTCCAGAAATTTTTTCTACATCATATAAACTTAATTCTTTCTTTACACGTGCTGCACGTAATTGCTCACCTAGAGAGTGTAACTTCATTTTTCCCCTTTCTAATATTCTTCTTTGTTTTCGTGTCTCTATTATAGCAAATAATCACTTATTTAGGGAAGACAACAAAATCGGTAATCTCTATATTTGATAGATAATGATTCAAAAAGTCCTTCAAATCCTTGGAAGTAATGCTCATCAGTTCCTGACCAAAATCAAAGTATGTTTTATCATTCTCAAAATAAGCTAAATACTGACTTCCTAAATTCTGGATATTGTCTAGACTACGTAAAAATTCACCATACAAAGCTTTCTTTTGCAAATCCAATGCCTCATCCGTCAACAGTCTTTTTTTATCTGCCGACGTCATCACTTGACGAATTAAGCTTGACATACGGATAGGTTCTGCAGTGTCCATAGTCATAATGACAAATGAATATCGATTAGATACCTCGTATTCAATTGATACAGACTCGTCTATTTTTCCTTCAGCATACCAATTTTGATAATAAGGAGACGTCCAGCCAAACAGTAAATTAAACAATAACTGTACCAGTATGTTTTCTCTCATACGATTATCAGTAAAAGGAACACTCTTAAAACCAATGGCTAGCTTTGAGATGAAAATCTCCATTTGAATACTATCTAATTTTTGGACATCTGACTCAATGGGGTTCTTTTCTTTTTCAACTATTCTCTCAGGTAGTGTAAACTCGCTTTGTTTTTCATTGACAAAAGTGTAAATATCTTCAACATCAAAATCACCTACCAAAACGAGATGACAGTTTGCTGGTTTGTAAAAGCAGTCAAAATTATCTTTCAAATCCTTTACAGTAATTTTTTCAATGCTATCAACACTTCCAGCAATGTCTTGCCCTAATATAGTATTGGGATACAAACTTTGTAAACAACCCAGATATACTCTATAATCAGGATCATCCTGATACATATTTATTTCTTGTTCAATAATTCTTTTTTCATGGTTGACAGCATCTTCGGAACTTGTAAACTTCGATGTAAACTTTAATAAAAGTTCTAAAGACTCCTCAAAGTGATCAAGGGTAGAGAAATAATATGTTGTCTTATCCAAGGTTGTAAAAGCATTGACATCAGCTCCAAGCTTGACAAAATCCAATGTCACATCCCTTCCCTGCTCATCCTCAAATAGCTTGTGTTCCAGAAAATGAGCAATACCTGCAGGATAAGATTGTAACTCACCATCAATATAAAAGTGATTATCTAGCGCCCCAAAATTCGTTGACAGAAAGGCGGCTTTTTCTAAAAATCCTTTTTTCTTAATAATTGATAAAGACATACCATTATCTAAAATTGCTGAATAAACTTCTTCATCAATTTTTTGATAATAACGTTTCTTCAAAGCAGCCATTCTAAGACACTCCTTCTAAAAAGAACAAACTCTGTAGCTTAACTTGACGCGCTACACGGCAAACATCTTTTTTATTAACCTTCTCAATCTCATCTAACCAATTCTCTAATGAAAGACTTTTATCGCCAAAAATCACCTTATTAAAACGTTGTTCCACCAATGTTAAGGCATGATCTTCAGAGAGTAGGGCATTCATTCGTATGATTTTTTTGGTTTGATTCAGGAGAGAACTTGAAAAACGTCCTAATTTAATGTAATTCAATTCTCTACTAATTCCTCGCATAGCCTGATTTCTATTAGATTTTTCAATTCCAGCGTAAACTTCTAGTAAACCTGTAAAGACATCAAATTGACTACTAATTGAATAAGCCAATCCTTCCTTTTCTCGAAGCGTTGTAAATAAAGCAGAGTGGGCAAATTCACCAAACATGGCATTAAATACAATTAAAGCAAAGTAATCTTTATCTCCATATTGACATGAAAATTGGTACCCTAATTGTAAAATAGATTGACTGCTCTGTCTAGGTTCTATCTTTTCTTTCACCACATTGACATAAGGTTGACTATAGCTAAACTGTAAATCAACTTGACGTCCCTCCAAAGGAAAACGATGTAAACCTTGGAGTACTTGATAATCATCAAATTCTCCAACCATAAAGATATCAATACGATCTCTTGTCAACATACTTTGAAATTCTTGATAAGCTGTAAACGAAGTCTCCGCTTCAACAAGTTCTGCTTGACCATATTTGGGAACTTTCAAGCCTTCATTTACAAAATAAAGCTCTCTTCCCTTAACTTCACTGTAATAGTAATTATTCTCTGTGTCAACATCAAGGTAGGTCTTTAAATTTTGTTTCTCTATATCAAATACTCTATTTTGGTATTGAGCTACTCTTGACAGTGGCTTGTAAAGACACTCTTTCAAAAATCCTAGAACTTCCCAAAATAATCCATTATTCGTAGGGATAAAGGCATCCTTCAGGTATGTCAACTCTATGTCAACACTATGTGTCAACCCTTTAGTTAACACTCTAGTTGACAACTGTGTTCCATAAAGAGAAGCTAATCTCTCTTTAAAAGACTGTACTGTTGGATACGTCTGATTGGCTGTAGCCAACATTTGTGAAACCAGAGCTCGTTTAGCAATTGTTTGTTTATTCAAAGAACCTGTCATTCGAAAAACAATACGATTAGTTTTATATTTTTGTGTTGGAATGAAGTGTACATAGACACCATCAGCAATTTTCATTGATAACCTCTAAAAAGTTTATGCTTCCAATTATACCATTTTTATGCTATCTTATCTCAAGAGAAAGTTGAGGTACTATGGAATATAAATTATTTGATGAATACATCACACTGCAGGCACTTTTAAAAGAATTAAGTATCATTCATAGTGGCGGAGCTATTAAAGGTTTTTTAGCCAACAATACCGTTTTGTTCAATGGTGAGGATGAAAAACGTCGTGGAAAAAAACTTCGTTATGGGGATGTTATTACTATTCCGTCTGAGGAACTTGAAATAACGATTATAGCTCCTACAACAAATGAAATTGAAGAGCATCAAAAAGAAGTCGCTGAAAAAGCACGTGTTGCTGCCATTGTTAAAAAAATGAATCAGGATAATAAAAAGAAACAAAAGGCACATCCGTCAAAAGAAGGCAATAAAACTAAACGAAAACCCGTTCGTTTCCCAGGAACCTAACTATGTGGCTCGAAAATATTGATATTCAACACTTTAGAAATTATACTGAAGCCTCTGTGAGCTTCTCACCTCATCTCAATATTTTTCTTGGTCGCAATGCTCAAGGAAAAACAAATATTCTTGAGGCCATCTATTTTCTAGCATTGACACGTAGTCATAGGACCCGTTCAGATAAGGAACTGATTCAATTTCAGCAAAATACTCTCAAACTGAACGGCATCGTGCATCATCATAGTGGAAAGCTACCTCTGGAAATCAGTTTATCTAATAAAGGCCGCATAACAAAGGTCAACCACCTCAAACAAGCTAAATTATCCGATTATATCGGTCACATGACAGTGGTACTCTTTGCTCCTGAGGATTTACAACTTGTAAAGGGATCGCCAAGCCTAAGACGTAAATTTATAGATATTGATTTAGGACAGATTAAGCCTGTTTACCTTTCAGACCTATCAAGTTATAATCATGTACTCAAGCAACGTAATGCCTATCTCAAATCTACTGACAATGTAGATATTAATTTTCTCTCAGTGTTAGATGAACAGCTTTCCGATTTTGGAGCACGCGTTATCGAACATAGACTAGAATTTATCAAGCAATTAGAGGAAGAGGCAGATAGACATCATAGTAATCTCTCAAATCAGATAGAGCGCCTTAAAATCTCCTACGAATCTAATATCCCATTCGGGAATAACAAAGTTATTCGTGAATCATTTTTAACCACGTTAAAGCAAAATCGCAAAAGGGATATCTTCAAAAAGAACACTGGTGTTGGTCCACATAGGGATGATTTGACATTTTACATTAATGACATGAACGCATCTTTCGGCAGTCAGGGGCAACAACGTAGTCTCATTCTTTCTTTAAAAATGGCTGAGATTGCTCTGATAAAAAAAGTAACAGGTGAATTTCCAATTCTTCTCCTCGATGATGTCATGAGTGAGCTTGACAATCACCGTCAACTCAAACTGTTAGAAAGTATTGACGAAGAGGTTCAAACCTTCATGACGACAACTTCACTTGATCATCTGAGTAACCTACCACCCGATTTAAAGACCTTCTTAGTCAAGAATGGTATTATTTGTGAAAAACAAGTCGATTAAGCGACTTTTTTTCTGTTTTCTGTGTTTTACATATATGACAAGTGATGTTAAAAAAAGTGTAAACAAAAACTCACCCAAACCCTTTATTGACAATTTTGTTTGTGTAAATATATTGTAAACCTACTGTAAAAACCAATGTAAAGAAAAAGTACTTACCTGAAGTAAGTACTTTTATGTTTTTTTAATGAGCTGAGTAGTTAGGCGCCTCGTTTGTAATTTGAACATCGTGAGGGTGACTTTCAATAAGTCCTGCACCTGACATTTCAACAAACTGAGCTTTGTCATGTAAAGCCTGGATATCTTCTGCACCTGTATAACCCATACCTGCACGGATACCGCCAATCAATTGGAATACGATATCAGCAGCAGAACCCTTATAAGCTACACGGCCTTCAATTCCTTCTGGAACAAGTTTATTCGCTTCATTAACTGCACCTTGGAAGTAACGATCGCTTGATCCCTTCTTCATCGCTGCAATTGATCCCATACCACGGTAAGATTTGTATTTACGACCTTGGAAAATCTCAGTTTCACCTGGTGCTTCATCAGTACCAGCAAACATAGAACCAAGCATTACAGCATTACCACCTGCTGCAAGAGCTTTTACAATATCACCTGAGTATTTGATACCGCCATCAGCAATGATTGTTTTTCCGTATTCACGCGCAACACTAGCTGAATCGTAAATAGCAGTGACTTGAGGAACACCTACACCCGCAACCACACGTGTTGTACAAATAGAACCTGGTCCGATACCTACTTTAACAACATCGACACCTGCTTCATAAAGTGCACGCGCACCTTCAGCTGTTGCGATATTTCCTGCAATCAAAGTACGGTCTGGGAAGTGGGCACGAATTTCAGCAATTTTACGAAGAACACCTGCTGAATGACCATGTGCAGTATCAATGACAATAGCATCTGCGCCTGCTTCAAAAAGAGCTTCTGCACGTTCAAAGGTATCAGAAGTAACACCTACAGCACCTGCTACCAAAAGACGACCGAACTCATCCTTAGCTGCATTAGGAAACTCGATAACTTTTTCGATATCCTTAATAGTAATAAGTCCTGACAAACGACCTTCTTCATCAACTAGAGGTAGCTTTTCAATACGATGCTCATGAAGAATACTTTCAGCCGTTTCAAGATCTGTTTCAACTGGAGCAGTGACCAATTTCTCAGAAGTCATGTGTTCTGAAATTGGAGTATCGTAATTAGAGATAAAACGCATATCACGGTTTGTGATAATACCAACCAATTTACGATTTTCAAGTGTCTCAACAATCGGAACCCCTGAGATACGGTAACGTTGCATCAACTCTTCAGCTTCAGCAACTTTATTTTCAGGCGTTAGGAAGAATGGATCAATGATGACACCATTTTCAGAGCGCTTTACTTTTCGAACTTCTTCAGCTTGTTCCGCAATAGACATGTTTTTGTGAATGACACCCAAACCACCTGCACGAGCAATTGAGATAGCCATCTTACTATCTGTGACCGTATCCATGGCTGCAGTGATAATTGGGATATTTAATGTCAAATTTTTAGCCAAATTCGTCTTCAAGTTGACGTTGTTTGGTAGAACATGACTTTCCGCAGGAATAAGCAATACGTCATCAAAAGTGTAACCTTTTTTCAAGAATTTAGTGTCCCAATTTGACATTATAATCGTCCTCTTTTCTCAAAGTTTTGAGGTACAAAAACCCCAGCCTATTTTTTAATTGTTAATATCATATCATGCTAAAATGATTTGTCAACAGATTTCGCATAAGATTCTAAGAAAACCTTTTTCCAAATAAAAATAGGGCTCCAGATTATCTTGAGTCCCTACTTTTTATTTCTTAGAAATACTTAATTCCCATCGCTTCTTTTACTTCCGTCAATGTTTGTCCAGCAACTTCACGCGCTGCTTGACTACCTTTTTCAAGCATACGGAAAACTTCTCCCATATCCTTGGCATATTCTAAACGACGTTCACGAATTGGAGCTAACTCACGTTCTAAGATTTCTAGAAGATAACGTTTTGTCTTCACATCTCCCAAACCACCTCGTTGATAATGTTCTTTCATTTCAGCAATTGTAGTAGCATCCTCTTCGCGACCAAAGATATCAAGATAATGGAAAACCATATTACCTTCAATTTGGCCTGGATCTTCCACACGAATATGATTTGGATCCGTATACATGCTCATGACTTTTTTACGAACAGTGTCCTCATCATCTGAAAGGAAGATACCATTACCCAAGGATTTAGACATCTTAGCATTTCCATCTAGACCTGGAAGACGTCCTGCAGCTTCATTTTTAGGGTAGATTCCCTCTGGCTCAACCAAAATATCACAATGATAAGTATGATTGAAGCTACGTGCAATTTCTCGTGTCTGCTCAATCATTGGCTTTTGGTCATTACCTACAGGAACATAATTTGCTTTAAAGGCCGTGATATCAGCTGCCTGAGAAATTGGATAAACTAAAAAGCCTGTTGGAATAGATTCTCCGAAGCCTTTTTGAGCAATTTCCGTCTTAACCGTTGGGTTACGCTCTAAACGTGCCAATGAAACTAGGTTCATGTAATACATAGTCAACTCAGCCAACTCAGGAATCTGACTTTGAATGAAAATAGTCGACTTCGTTGGATCCAAACCTACAGAGAGATAATCTAAAGCAACATTCCCAATTGATTCTTTGATAATCTCTGACTCTTTGGCGTGATCCGTAAGGGCTTGCTGATCAGCCAAAAAGACAAACATGTTATATTTATCTTCGTTTTGTAAAAGGACACGATTTTTTAAACTACCAACATAGTGTCCTAGATGAAGTTTCCCTGTTGGACGGTCTCCCGTCAAAATAATAGGTTTCGTCATATAATTACCTCTCTAATACAAAAAAAATCCCCACGCAAAAACATGCGTGAGGGCGTTAATCACTTTTGATACGCGGTACCACCTCAGTTGATAACTCTTTCTGAAGCTATCATCTCAAACCTTCTCAACAAAGAAGTTGCACGATAAGGGGTGCCAAACCTAACGTTTATGTGTTCACGTTAACCGTCAATTCTCTTCAGCCCATTCATTCCACCTTCATACTGGTTTTCAGCAACCACCAGCTCTCTATAAAAAAGGAAAGAATTACTCTTCTGATGACTATTATTCTACATTGTTTTATCTATTCTTGTCAAGATTATGTTTCTAGTTTCACGTGAAACACAACCTTAGATACAACCAAAATAGTCATTACTTGACGGAAACTTAAAAAGACTTGATAATAAGAATATCATTTCTAGGAGATAATATATGAAACGTCGAATAATAGATATACTTTTAGTTACAATCGGTTCTTTTATAGCTTCGGTTGGCTATAACTCACTTTTAGTTAAGAATAATATTGCCTCGGGTGGTGTCGGAGGGCTAGCCATTAGTTTAAACGCCCTTTTTGGTTGGAACAATGCTAACTTCGTCTTAGCAACCACCATCCCTTTGTTAATTTTATGTTGGTGCTTTCTTGGTCGCGAAGTTCTTCTAAAAACCTTCTATGGATCTCTTATCTTCCCAACTTTTATTAAATTAACCGAGGGCTTACCTACACTCACCAAACAACCTTTGTTGGCTGCTATTTTTGGTGGGATTGTATTAGGGTTAGGACTAGGAATAGTCTTTTATGGAAATTCCTCAACTGGGGGAACTGGAATTATCACACAAATTCTCCACAAGTATACGCCACTCCCACTAGGAATGGTACTACTTATTGTTGATGGAATCATTGTCGCAATCAGTGCTATTGCCTTTCCTCCTGATACTGTTATGTACTCCATTCTCTCACTTGGAGTTGTTTCTCTTACAATTGATAAAATGATGGTCGGACTCAATTCATCACGAAATCTTCTAATCATTTCGCAAAATAGTGAACAAATCCTAAACTACATCACTAGAGTGGCTGATCGAGGAGCAACAAAAATTCCAGTTCTTGGTGGACATACTGGACATGCACAAAATATGATTATGACTACCTTGTCAACTCATGAGGTTCCGAAAGTTCAAGAAGAAATCCAAAAAATAGATGAAACTGCCTTTATCGTCATTGTTCCTGCTTCTACAGTTATGGGACGTGGATTTAGCCTCCAAAAAGATTACCAAAAAGTTCCAAATGACTTTATTAATCCCTTATAAAATCGATTGAAATAAAGTCTAATTTCTCGTAAAATAGTAGTTAAGAATAAAAATAAAGGATATTATATGCTTACTGTATCGGATGTATCGCTTCGTTTTAGCGATCGTAAACTTTTTGATGATGTTAATATTGCCTTCACACCAGGTAATACTTACGGTCTTATCGGTGCCAATGGTGCTGGTAAATCTACTTTTTTGAAAATTTTAGCTGGTGATATCGAACCAACAACAGGACATATCTCTCTTGGTCCTGATGAGCGTCTTTCTGTTCTTCGTCAGAACCACTTTGACTATGAAGATGAACGCGTCATTGATGTTGTTATCATGGGGAATGAACGCCTCTACGATATTATGAAAGAAAAAGATGCCATCTACATGAAGGAAGATTTTTCAGATGAAGATGGTGTTCGTGCTACTGAATTAGAAGGTCTATTTGCTGAATTAGGTGGTTGGGAAGCTGAAAGCGAAGCCTCACAATTGCTTCAGAACCTAAATATCTCAGAAGACCTTCACTATCAAAACATGAGCGAATTAGCTAATGGTGACAAAGTGAAAGTCCTCCTTGCAAAAGCGCTTTTTGGTAAACCTGATGTACTTCTTCTTGACGAACCTACCAACGGTCTTGATATCCAGTCAATCTCTTGGCTTGAAGATTTCTTGATTGATTTTGAAAATACTGTCATTGTCGTATCCCATGACCGTCACTTCTTGAATAAGGTGTGTACGCATATGGCCGACCTTGACTTTGGTAAAATCAAACTCTATGTCGGTAACTATGACTTCTGGAAACAATCTTCAGAATTGGCTGCACGCTTGCAGGCTGACCGTAATGCAAAAGCAGAAGAAAAAATCAAAGAACTTCAAGAATTCGTTGCACGTTTCTCTGCCAACGCTTCAAAATCTAAACAAGCGACTTCTCGTAAGAAAATGCTTGATAAAATTGAACTAGAAGAAATCGTCCCATCAAGTCGTAAATACCCATTCATCAATTTTAAAGCAGAGCGTGAAATCGGTAATGACCTTCTAACAGTTGAAAATCTCACTGTTAAGATGGATGGTGAGACTATTCTTGATAACATTAGTTTCATCTTGCGACCGGGAGATAAGACTGCCATCATCGGTCAAAACGATATTCAAACAACTGCATTGATTCGTGCTCTTGCCGATGATATTGACTACGAAGGTACAATCAAATGGGGTGTTACTACTAGCCGCTCTTACCTTCCAAAAGATAATTCTAAAGACTTTGCATCCGGTGAATCAATTCTCGAATGGCTCCGTCAATTTGCCGAAAAAGGTGAAGATGATGATACCTTCTTGCGTGGATTCCTTGGACGTATGCTCTTCTCAGGAGATGAGGTTAATAAATCTGTTAGTGTTCTCTCAGGGGGAGAAAAGGTACGTGTCATGCTTTCTAAACTCATGCTTTTGAAATCTAACGTCCTTCTTCTAGATGATCCTACTAATCACTTGGATTTGGAATCAATCTCAAGTCTGAATGATGGCGTCCGTGACTTCAAAGAGTCTGTTATCTTTGCCAGTCATGACCATGAATTCATCCAAACAATAGCGAACCACATCGTAGTCGTTTCTAAAAATGGGGTTATTGACCGTATTGATGAAACTTATGATGAATTCCTTGAAAATGAAGAAGTGCAAGCTAAAGTCAAAGCACTATGGGCTGATTAAACTATAAAAAGATGCAGGTTGGGATATCCCAACCTGTCTTAGTATCATTATGACAAATAAAAAATACCATACGACTTTATTATTTTATCTGGCTGCCTTTTTCTTGCCAGTACTAATCATGATAGGTGTGCTGTATAGCCAAAAAATCTATCCTGGTAGTGAGCGGACTATTTTAACAAGTGATGGTTTTCATCAGTATGTGATTTTTGCAACTGGACTTAGGAATATACTTCATGGAGATGGAAGCCTCTTTTACACCTTTACAAGTGGACTAGGCCTTAATTTCTATGCTCTAACAAGCTATTACTTAGGTTCCTTCTTGTCTCCACTTTACTATTTCTTTACTGTCAACCAAATGGCCGATGCTTTTTATTATATAACACTGCTTAAGTTCGGTCTTATTGGGCTCTCAGGAGCTTTTAGCTTTAAGCGTCTCTTTACAAAAGTGTCAAGAAGTTTCATCCTATGTCTTTCTACAGGATTTGCTTTGATGAGCTTTGCTACCAGTCAGTTAGAAATTAACACCTGGCTAGATGCCTTTATTCTAGCACCTCTAATCATATTAGGTTTACACCTCTTACTAAGATTCAATAGACGGGGCTTATACTTTTTTAGTCTAACCTGCCTTTTTATCCAAAACTACTATTTTGGATATATGATGGCTATTTTCCTAACCCTTTACACCATAGTACAATTGATAACTATCAAGGGGTGGAAGAGTAAGATTCTTCATTTCATAGACTTTGGAATTGTCTCTATACTAGCTGGTTTAAGTAGTGCTGTCATGCTGTTACCAACGCTACTTGACTTGACAACACATGGTGAAAAATTTACAGGTGCGTCAAGTTTGTTGACAGAGTCTACCTATTATTTTGACTTCTTTGCGAAAAATCTCGTTGGAGTTTACGATACTACTAAATTCGGATCAATCCCTATGATTTATGTGGGAATCTTACCTTTGATTCTTTTTCTACTTTTCTTTATTAGTAGGGAAATCAAGCTATCATTACGTCTAGGTTACCTCTTATTAGTAGCTTTCTTTATCGCTAGCTTCTACTTACAGCCTCTTGATTTGTTTTGGCAAGGAATGCATGCACCCAACATGTTTCTCCATCGCTATTCTTGGCTACTATCTCTCCTAATTGTTCTTTTGGCAGGAGAAACACTCAACCGAATTAGAAAGTTTTCTTTTAAAAGACTCCTCCTATCTTTCTTAGGATTGAGTACCGCTTACTTACTAACTTGGATTTTCCAATCTCACTATAGCTTTATTGAATCAGTCTCCTGGCTATTAAGTCTAGCATTTCTCCTAGCCTATGCTATTCTATTTACTAGCTATTTTAGACAGCAAATTCCTGGGAGTGTTTTTCGCTGTTTCACCTTCTTATTCTGCATTTTTGAGCTTACATTAAGTACTTACTATGTTGTTGGAGCTCTTGGAAATGAGTGGGTATTCCCAACTCATGAAGGCTATCTGCGAAATATGTCTGCCATTACAAAACTAGTTTCAAAAACTAAGCAAGCAAATAAAACTTTTTACCGTACTGAAAGGTTAGAGGCTCAAACTGGTAACGACAGTATGAAATTCAATTATAATGGTATTTCTCAGTTTTCATCCATTCGAAATACCGCTTCAAGCTCAACACTCGATAGGTTAGGCTTCAAATCTGAAGGGACTAATTTAAACCTACGTTACCAAAATAACACCATTATCGCTGATAGTCTCTTCGGAATAAAATATAATTTATCGAACTTTGACCTTAATAAGTATGGTTTTAATCACGTAACTTCTGAGAAAACAATAGGACTTTATCAAAATAATAATGCAAGTCAGCTTGCTATCTTAACTGATGGCATTTACAATAATATTGACTTCACTGTCAATACGCTTGACAATCAAACTAGCTTGCTGAATACTCTCTCTGGACTTAACTTAACCTATTTTAAACGAGCTCCATCTCAACTGTTTGATAAGGATGCTAGATTTTTGAATCAGCGCGTGGCTAAAAACGTTAGCAACTCGAATAAAGATTTTGTAACAATCACCTATCAAGTTATTGCTCCACCACATAGTCAACTCCATGTTAGTATTCCTAATATTTCTTGGTCTGATGACAATAACCACTCTCTGTCAATTACTGTAAACGGTGTGACAAAGAATCAAGTTACTGACAATACCTTTGATTTCTTTGACCTTGGCTACTTTGAAACAGAATCAATGGTTACCATCAAACTTAGTTTCCCTGGCAATAAAGCAATATCCTTTGATAATCCTAGTTTTTATGCCCTTGATACTCAAAACTATCAGATAGCTATGGATACTATTAATGAACGTGATAGCAAGGTTACTATGTCAAAAAATAAAGTGTTCGTTGATTATAGCAGTAAAACGAATGCGTCACTATTCTTTACCATTCCATATGATAAGGGATGGACAGCGACCATAAATCATAAAAAAGTTAAGATTCAACGAGCTCAAAAGGGGTTCATGAAAGTCGATGTCACTAGTGGAAAAGGAAAAGTTGTTCTAACCTTTATTCCCTATGGACTTAAGACAGGTTCATTGATTAGTCTATTGGCAAGTATCATATTTTGTTGCTACGCTTACTTCATCAGAAAAACAACTATTATTCAAAAAAGCTGATTATCTTAAATTAAATAGGTCTGGAACAAGTGTTCCAGACCTATTTAACTTTGGGTACAAAAAAACTCAAGCTATACAACTTGAGGTGTCTTATCACTCCGCCAGTAGGACTCGAACCTACGACATCATGATTAACAGTCATGCGCTACTACCAACTGAGCTATGGCGGATAAAACTGCTAAGTAGCAAAAATAGTCCGTACGGGATTCGAACCCGTGTTACCGCCGTGAAAAGGCGGTGTCTTAACCCCTTGACCAACGGACCAAGTTCTGAGATTTTTATCTCGTTAATACTCTTATTATTATATCAGAGTATTCGGTTTTGTCTATACTTTTTTTCAAAAAAAATATTAAATTTTGCTAAATTTATTCGAATTTTACGTTAGTTTTTATCTTGCTTTTACAAAGTATTGACATGTTGCTATATATTTTGTAAACTAATAGAGTTATTGGTCCCATAGCTCAGCTGGATAGAGCATTCGCCTTCTAAGCGAACGGTCGCAGGTTCGAATCCTGCTGGGATCAGATAAAAAACGCAATCTAGAATCTCTAGTTGCGTTTTTCTTTTGCCTCGATAAATAAGAAATAATTTAAAACAAACAAGGGAAGCAAAGTCGTATATAGGCTGTATTCATGTAAATATTGAGCAAACCAAGTTGAGGCTGCGACTCCTACCATAAATGTAAAGATGATAATAGTTGTATAAGAAGCTTGTTTAAGCACTTTGGCATCACCCTCGTCAATAGCCCTAGCAATGGTTAAAGAAGTATTAGTAATATTACCAGTCATCATAAAGGAAGCATAATTTACACCTCTGACTCGCTTAAAAATACCTACTTGAAGAGAGGCGAAGAATGCCAAGCCTGCAATCGTAATAGTAGAATCAACGTATGGTGTAATAATTGCAAGAATAGTCATCAAGAGAAGGGCAAGTCTAATCGCTTGCAAATGCCATCCCCACTTATGGTTAATGAGCCACTTCTTAACAAAAAAAACAAAAAACTGACCTAAAACAAAGAAAAAAATAGGTATTACATAGCTAAAAGCTCTTGCAATATGCCCCTCAACAAGGTGAATGACCAAATAGAGGAGATTGCCTGTCTGGATACTTGCAAATCGACCGTCTTGAGTATTGTAAGTATAGGCATCAATGAAGCCTCCTATATAACTAACAAGAGTTGCTACTCGTAATCCTTCAAAAACACGATAGGAGCGTTTTTTCATTCTGAACATGTCTGTTTCCTTTTTTCTACTTATGATAAGGACTTCCCTGCTGAATCATGAATGCACGATAAATTTGTTCTACTAATACAAGGCGCATAAGCTGATGAGGGAATGTTAAGAGACCAAAACTCATCAATCGATTAGCTCTCTTTTTTACTGTTGGAGAGAGTCCCAAACTGCCCCCTATAATAAAAGTAATATCTGAATAGCCTCTAAGGGTCACTTGCTCTAACTCTTTAGCAAATTGTTCCGAGGGAAATTGTTTTCCTTCAATAGCTAAGGCAATGACATAATCACGATCACCTACTTTAGCCAAGATACGCTGTCCTTCTTTGTCTAGGATAGCTTTATTTTCAGCTTCACTTGCATTATCTGGCGTCTTTTCATCCGTTAATTCTATAGATTCAAATTTTGTGAAGCGTCCTAGTCGTTTGACATACTCCGCAATGCCATCTTTCAAATATTTTTCTTTCAGTTTTCCAACGGTAATCAATTTAACTTTCATAGGCTTATTATAGCACATATCCACAATCTTTTAACACCTTATCCACACCTTTTTCGTGTCAAGCATCTATAGTTATCCTTATAAAATCGCTTTTTATCTACACTTTTTGAAACTTATCCACAGACTGTTGATAACTGTTTTTTAAAATCACTTTATGATATAATTAAGCTTACTTTGATATGTTTATCAAAAAGGAGGACTAAACGTGAAAAAATTTAACTGGAAAAAAATAGTAGCGCCAATTGCAATGCTTGTTATTGGCTTACTAGGTGGTCTACTAGGTGCCTTTATCCTATTAACAGCAGCAGGGGTATCTTTTACCAATACAACAGATACAGGTGTTAAAACAGCTAAGACCGTATACAACAATACAACAGATACAACTAAGGCCGTTAAGAAAGTACAAAATGCCGTTGTTTCTGTCATCAATTACCAAGAAGGCTCATCTTCAGATTCCCTAAATGAACTTTATGGTCGTATTTTTGGTGGAGATGATAGTTCTGATTCTAGCCAAGACAAATCAAAAGATTCTGATGGATTGCAAGTCGCTGGTGAAGGTTCCGGTGTTATCTATAAAAAAGATGGGAAAGAGGCCTACATCGTAACCAACAACCACGTTGTTGATGGTGCTAAAAAACTTGAAATCATGCTTTCAGATGGATCAAAAATTACTGGTGAACTCGTTGGTAAAGATACTTACTCTGACCTAGCAGTTGTCAAAGTTTCTTCAGATAAAATAAAAACCGTCGCAGAATTTGCAGATTCAAACTCCCTCACAGTTGGTGAAAAGGCAATTGCTATCGGTAGCCCACTTGGTACCGAATACGCCAACTCAGTAACAGAGGGAATCGTATCTAGCCTTAGCCGTACCGTAACTATGCAAAACGACAATGGTGAAACTGTCTCAACAAATGCTATCCAAACAGATGCTGCCATTAACCCTGGTAACTCTGGTGGTGCCTTAGTCAATATTGAAGGACAAGTTATCGGTATTAACTCAAGTAAGATTTCATCAACGTCAGCAGTCGCTGGTAGTGCCGTTGAAGGTATGGGATTCGCCATTCCATCAAACGATGTTGTCGAAATCATTAATCAATTGGAAAAAGACGGTAAAGTTACACGCCCAGCCCTAGGAATCTCAATGGCCGATCTTAATAGCCTTTCTAGCAGTGCAACTTCTAAATTAGATTTACCAGATGAAGTTAAATCTGGAGTTGTTGTCGGTAGCGTTCAAAAAGGTATGCCAGCTGACGGTAAACTTCAAGAAAATGATGTTATTACTGAAATTGACGGTAAGGAAATCAGCTCAAAAACTGATATTCAAACCAATCTTTACAGCCATAGTATCGGAGATACAATCAAGGTAACCTTCTATCGTGGTAAAGAGAAGAAAACTGAAGAACTTAAATTAACAAAATCTACAGAAGACTTATCTGACTAAGTCATTGACAAATCTGTCAAAAGACCTTTACAATAATGTAAAGGTCTTTTTTGGAAAGGAATAACATGCAAGAACAACTCAAAGCTTTACCTATTAGTGAAATCTACCCAAATCCTTTTCAACCTCGTATAGAATTCTCTGATGAAGAATTAGCAGAACTAAGCCAATCAATCGCTGAAAATGGACTGATACAGCCAATCATTGTCCGAAAATCGGACATTATTGGTTATGAACTAATTGCTGGGGAAAGACGTTTACGTGCCTGTAAACGTCTGGGAATGACAGAAATCCCTGCAGTCGTAAAGGAAGTCTCAGATCAAGAGAGTCGTAAACAAGCTATTATTGAAAATTTACAACGCTCGAATCTCAATCCTATTGAAGAAGCAAAGGCCTATCGTAGTTTAATTAATGAGTTAGCTTACAGTCACGAGGAACTGGCAAAAGCTATGGGAAAATCCAGGCCCTATATCAGTAACGCTCTCAGACTCCTCCAACTTCCCAAAGAGATACAGACAAGTATCGAAAATGGCAAACTGAGTCAAGGACATGCTAGAGCGCTTTTATCTGTTGAGGATACCCAAAAGCAATTAACTATCTATCATCAGGTGCTTACTGAAAAATGGTCCGTTCGTACTCTGGAAAAAAGACTTCAAGAACTTCCTAAAAAACAAAAATCAAAAAAAGATATTCACATAAAAGATAAAGAAAAAGAACTAGAAAAATCACTTGGTCTCCCCGTTACTCTTCGTTATCACAAAAATCACTCTGGAACTATTCAGATCCACTTTTCGACGGAAGAAGATTTTAACAGAATTATCAACAAGCTAATTTGACCTGTGAATTGATGAGAAAAAAGAAACAAACTTATCCACATCATAAAAATGTTGCCCTCCCTTTATTTACGAGGGTTTCTTTTTTTATTCACAACTTGTGGATAACTATTGTGCACAATGTGAATTGTCTTTTTTTATCTGTGGATAACTCGGAAAACTTTTATCTTCTGACCTGTGGAAAACTTTTTTGTTTTATGATAGAATCAGAGAACAAGAATAAAGAAGGAGAATTGATGGA